>CAVXSJ010000020.1:0-168697 GCA_963764385.1 uncultured Solirubrobacteraceae bacterium
GTGGAGGGTCTGGCCCTCGTACTGGAGTTCGATCAGCGACCGGATCTGGATCTCCTCGAGCGCAAGGTTCTGCTCCTGCAGCGTGCGCTCGCCCTCGGCGGCGAAGCCGGCCACGACCGCGGCGATGTCGGCGATCGAGACGTCGGCGGCGCGCCGGTTGATCGTCTGCACGTAGTCCAGGCGCGCGTCGGCGACGAGCGTGCCGAGCGCCGAGGCGATGCCCGGGCGAGCCGGGACGAGCACGGTCGGGATGCCCAGCTCGCGGGCGATCTCGATGGCGTTCAGCGCCCCGCCGCCACCGAACGCGAAGTACACGAAGTCCCGCGGGTCGTAGCCGCGGCCCAGCGAGACGGAGCGGACGGCGCCGGCCATCCGGTCGTTGGCGACGCGGATGATCGCCTGGGCAGCGTCGTCGGTGGAGAGGCCGAGGTCGTTCCCCACGCCCGCGTCGATCGCGTCGCGCACGACGCCGACGTCCACGGTGCCGTCCACGCTGAGGATCCGCTCCGGGTCGAGGCGACCGGTCACCAGGTAGGCGTCGGTCAGCGTGGGGCGCGTGCCGCCGCGGCCGAACGCCACCGGGCCGGGCCGGCGCCGCGCTCTCGGGGCCGACCCGCAGGAGGCCCGTGCCGTCGAGGTGGGCGATGCTCCCGACCCCGGCGCCGATCGTGTGGATGTCGATCATCGGCAGCCGGACCGGCACGTTGTAGGCCAGCTCGTGGTTGGCCGAGGTCTCGGGCGACGCCGTCGACGATCAGCCCGACGTCGAAGCTCGTGCCGCCGACGTCGGCGGTGATCGCGTTGGCGTAGCCGGCGTCCGCGCAGATGCGCGCCGCCGCCGTCACGCCCGCGGCCGGTCCGCTCAGCACCGTCTGGACCGACAGCTTGGAGGCGAGCCGCTCGCGCATCACGCCGCCGTTGGAGCGCATGATCAGCAGGTCGTTGGCGTAGCCGTGCTCGCGCAGCCGATCGGCGAGCCGGGAGAAGTAGCGGTCGATGCGCGGCTGGATGTAGGCGTTGACCGCGGCGGTGCTGATGCGGTCGAACTCGCGGAACTCGGAGAGGATCCGGTGCGACGAGGTGACGTACTCGTTCGGCCACTCCTCGAGCACCAGCTCGTGGGCGCGCCGCTCGTGCGCGGGGTTCGCGTAGCTGTGCAGGAAGCCGATCAGGACCGACTCGACGCCCGCCGCGCGCAGCCGCCGTGCGGCCTCGCGGACCTGCTGCTCGTCGAGCGCGGTGACGACCTCGCCGTCGGAGTCCATGCGCTCGTCGACCTCGAGCCGGAGGCTGCGCGGGATCAGCGGGACGTACTCGCCGAACAGGCCGTAGGAATGCGGGCGCGTGCGCATCCCGAGCTCCAGCGTGTCGCGGAAGCCCTTGGTCGTGATGAGGCCGCACTTGGCCCCCTTGCGCTCCAGCACCGCGTTGGTGCCGGTGGTGGTGCCGTGGCACACGACGTCGATGTCGGCGAGCCCCTCGTGGCCGACGGCGCGGATGCCCGCCATGAAGCCCTCCGACTGGTCGTCGGGCGTGGTCGGGACCTTGACCACGCGGACGTCCCCGCTGGTCTCGTCGATGCTGATGACGTCGGTGAACGTGCCGCCCACGTCGACCCCCAGGACTCTCCTCATCGCTCCCCTCGGGTTCTCTCTTTGCGGAACACTAGTGCCACCATGTGGACCTGTCAACGCGACCGGTCCGGGTGCAGCGGGAGCCCCGGGCACGGCCAGACGCCGCGCAGGACCCGCCCGGCGTCCGCGTCGGTGACGTAGATCGCGCCGTCGGCGGAGATCGCCACGTTCGTGTAGTGCCGGCTCGGGCCGGGCTCGATCGTGTCGAGCAGCTCGCCGTCCGCGTCGCGGACCTCCAGCCTCCCTGCCGCCTCGACGCCGACGGCGCAGATCACGAGCCGCCCCTCGGCGTCCCAGGCGAAGCCGTCGGGCAGCCCGCCGACCTCGCAGAACACCTCGGGCGAGCCGATCCCGTTGCCGTAGCGCAGGATCCGCCGCTCGCCGGTCTGCGCCACGTACAGCGCCCCGTCGGGGCCGAAGCCGATGCCGTTCGGGTACCAGCCGACGGAGGCCAGCAGGTCGGCGTCGCCGTTGGACGGGTCGATCCTCCAGATGCGGCCGTCGTCCATCGCGGGCCGCCGGGTCGGATCGGTGACGTAGAGGGCGCCGTCCGGGCCGAGGCAGAGGTCGTTGGCCGAGATCGGGTCCTGCGTGACCCAGCGCACCTCGCCCTCCGGCGAGATCGCCTGTACCCCGCCGGTCAACGTCGGCCGCGGGCTGGCCGACCAGCGGCCGCCGTTCTGCGCGACGTACAGCGTCCCGCCGGCGCCCTCGGCGAGGCCGTTCGGCCCGCCGCCCGTGGCCGCGACCACGCGGCACCCGTCGGCGTCGGCGCGGTGGACCACGCCCTGGTCGACGCTGACGAACACCACGCCGCCACCAGTGGCGACCGGGCCTTCGGTGAAGCCGACGCCGTCAGCGACGGACTCGAGCCTCAAGCGCGCAGGAGCGGGAAGCTCGGGTGATCGACCGGCTGGTTGAGCGGCAGCCCGAGGCCGTCGAAGAAGCGCTGCGGCGCGCCCGTGTACAGCGCGTCGGCCGGGAAGCGGTGGGTGGCGTAGACCCAGCGCGGGGCGTCGGTCGTGTTCACGCGGGCGGAGTGCACGGTCATCATGTCGTGGACCAGCGCGTCGCCGGCCCGCAGGTCCAGCGGCGGGCTCTCCTCGTAGCGCACGGTGAGCCACGGGTTGTCGGAGACCATGTCGACGCCGTCGTCGCGCTGCGCGTAGCGGCCGAGCGGCCGCTCGCGGTGCGAGCCGGTCAGATAGCGCAGCGTGCCCCGCTCCGGCGGGCAGTCGACGAGCGCGATCCAGATCGTCAGCGACCCGGCGCGGTCGACGGGGAACGTCATCAGGTCGTTGTGCCACGGCGTCCTCCCGCCCGCGCTGGCGGCCGGCAGCTTGCACAGCACGTGGTCGGCGAGGTAGCGCGCGTCCTTGTCGCCCATCATCCGCGTCGTCACCTTCGACAGGCCGGCGGAGAAGCACACGGACGCGATCCACTCGTCGTCGCGGGACGCGAAGTCGTAGTTGCGCCAGGCGGCCTGCAGCGTCTTGGGAGCGCCGGACGCCGCGTAGTCGCCGCGCACCTCCGCGCCCGCGTCGGCGCCCATCCGTGCCTGGATGCGGCCCAGGAACTCGCCGGCGACCTCGGGCGTGAGCAGGCCCCGGAGGTGGACCCAGCCGTTCTCCCGGAAGGTCGCGACCTCGTCATCGGTGGGCTCGCGGACCATGCCCCCGAAGCGTACCGGATTCGTTTCAGGCGCGAAAGTATGACTGCCGACTATGCTCACCGTCATGAGCGTCCGGATCGGCGTCGACGTCGGCGGCACGTTCACCGACATCGTGAGCATCGCCGAGGACGGGGCGCGCTACACGGTGCTCAAGATCCCCTCCACGCCGTCGGACCCGAGCGTCGCCGTGCTGTCCGCGATCGAGCGGATGCTCGAGAGCGAGGGCGAGCCCGAGGTCGCGTTCCTCGGCCACGGGACGACAGCCGGCACCAACGCGTTCCTCACCAAGCGCGGCGCCCGCACCGCGCTCGTGACGACGGCCGGCTTCGAGGACGTCCTCGAGTTCCGTCGCATGGACCGCACCGGCGTGCTCGACCCCTACGACCTCCAGCTCGATTCCCGCCGCCGCTCGTCCCTCGGCGGCTGCGGCTCGGCGTGCACGAACGCGTCGGCCTCGGCGGCGTGGTGATCGAGCCGCTGCGCGACGAGGAGATCGCGCGCGTGGCGGGAGAGCTGGCGGCGCTCGGCGTCGACGCGGTCGCGATCGCGCTGCTGTGGGCGTTCGAGATGCCCGAGCACGAGCTCCGGCTGCGGGCGGCGATCGAGGCCGCGCTCCCCGACGCGTTCGTCACCTGCTCGCACGAGATCGACCCGACGATGATGGAGTACGAGCGGACGAGCACGACCGTCGTCAACGCCTACCTCGGCCCGCTGATCCAGCGCTACTTCGCCAAGGTCGCCGACGAGGTGGAGCGCCGCCGGCCGGCCGGAGCCGCGGATCATGCAGTCCAACGGCGGGCTCGCGTCGATCCGCCAGGCCGAGCGGCGCCCGGCGGCGCTGCTCGAGTCCGGGCCGGCCGCGGGCGTCGCGGCGTGCGGGCACATCGCGACCGCGATGGGCACCGAGAACGTGCTCGCGGTCGACATGGGCGGGACGAGCTTCGACGTCGCGCTGATCGTCGGGGGAGCGCCGCGCCAGAACATGGAGACCGAGGTCGAGGGCTACGCCGTCCGGGTGCCGATGCTCGACATCCGCAGCATCGGCGCCGGCGGCGGCTCGATCGCCTGGATCGACGAGGGCGGCGCCCTGCGCGTCGGCCCGCAGAGCGCCGGCTCGGACCCCGGGCCCGTCTGTTACGTCGAAGGGCGGCACGCTGCCGACCGTCAGCGACGCCAACGCCGTGCTCGGCTACCTCCAGGATCTGACCGGCGGCAGCATGAGCCTCGACGTGGACGCCGCCGAGCGCGCGCTCGTGGAGACCATCGGCGGCCGGCTCGGGATGTCGGGCGTCGAGACCGCGAGCGGGATCCGGCGCCTCGTCAACGCCCACATGGCCGACGCGATGCGCGTGATCCTCAGCGAGGCGGCGCTGAACCCCGCCGAGCTCTCGGTGATGGCCTACGGCGGCGCCGGCCCGCTGCACGCCTCCGCGCTGGCGCGCGAGATGGACATCCCGCGCACGATCGTCCCCCGCCACCCGGGCGCGCTGTCCGCGCTCGGCGCCGCGACCGGCGACCTCGTGCACGACCTCACGGCACCGGTGATGAAGCCGCTCGACGCGCTCGGCCGGGGCGAGCTGGCGGCGCACTTCGCGTCGATGGCGGCCGAGGGCGCGCGGATCCTCGCGGCCGAGGGCGTCGCCGGAGGACCGGCAGCCGCTTCGAGCCGTACTTCGTCGCCCGCTACATCGGGCAGATGCACGACCTCCAGGTGCCGCTCGAGTCGCTCGACGAGGACACGTGCCGCGCTCGCGGCGCGCTTCCACCGCCGGCACCACGAGGCCTACGGGATCGTCGGTCGAGCACGAGCCGGTGCTCGTCGTCAGCGCCCGGATGCGCGCGATCGGCGCGATCAGCAAGCCGTCGTTCGAGCGCGGGATCGTCGACGCCTCGGCGCCCGAGCCCGCCCGCGAGATCAGCGCCTGGTTCGAGGTCGGCGGCTGGACGCCCACGCCGGTGTTCGAGCGGGCGCCGTGGCAACCCGGCGTCGTGCTCGACGGGCCGGCGATCGTGCTCGAGTACGACTCGACGACGGTCGTGCTCCCCGGCGCAGCGCTGGCATGTGGACGAGCTCGGCTCGCTGATCATCGAGGAGGTGCGGACATGACCGACGCCGTGACGCACGAGGTCGTGCGCGGGAGCCTGCGCGCGATCGCGCAGGAGATGAAGGTCGCGGTCATGCGCACCGCCTACAGCGCGGTCGTCGCGTCGGGCGGCGACATGTCGGCCGGGCTGGCGGATCGCCACGGCCGCGTCGTCGCCCAGGGCCGCGACATCCCCGCCCAGCTCGGCGCGCTGCCCTCGTCGCTGGACGCGATGCTCGGCGGACTGGCACGGCCGGCTCGCGCCCGGGCGACGCGCTGATCGGCAACGACCCGTACCTGTGCGGCTCCAACCACGTCAACGACGTGTGCCTGATCCTGCCCGCGTTCGCCGGCGACGACCTGCTCGGCTACGTCTGCACCCGCACGCACTGGATGGACATCGGCGGCGCCACGCCCGGCTCGTTCAACGCGCGGGTGAACGACATGTACGCCGAGGGCCTGCGGATCCCGACGCTGCTCGCCTACCGCGACTACGAGCCGGTCGAGCCGACATCTGGGAGCTGATCTTCACCAACGTGCGCGGGCGCACCGAGCGCGAGTGGGACCTGCGCGCGGGCTTCGCCGGGTGCGCGACGGGCGAGCGCGGGCTCAAGCGGCTGGCCTCCCGCTACGGCGCGGAGACGCTGATCGACGTGATGGAGGAGTCGATCGCCTACACGGAGCGGCTCGTGCGGGCGCGGATCGCCGCGGTGCCCGACGGCACCTACGCCGCCGAGGACTGGCTCGAGGGCGACGGCTGGACCAACGACCCGATCCACGCGCAGGTCGCGATCACGATCTCGGGCGACGAGATCCTGATGGACTGGGACGGCACCGATCCCCAGGTGCGCGGCGGCGTGAACCTCCCGCTGTCGTCGACGGTCGGCGTCGGCATCTACGCGCTCAAGGCGGCGCTGGCGCCCGACATCCCGGCCAATGCGGGCATGTGGGCGCCGCTCACGGTGAAGGCGCCCCGAGGGCTCGCTCGTGAACCCGCTCCCGCCCGCGCCGACGCAGACCAGCGCGGCGGAGACGATCCAGCGCTGCGCCGACCTGCTGATGATGGCGCTGGCGCAGGCGGTCCCCGAGCAGGTGATGGCGGGGACGTTCGCGTCGGCCGGCGTGCTGATCCTCGAGGGCCGCGACCCGCTCGAATGGCGGCGGCGGGTGCTCGCGCGCGAGCGCAGCGTGTTCATGGACAACTCCCCCGGCGGGATGGGCGGGCGCCGCACCGGCGACGGCGTGTCGGGGATCAAGGTCCACACCGGCAACGCGCGCGTGGCGTCGATCGAGGTGCTCGAGTACTCGATGCCGGTCCGGATGGTGCGCTGGGAGCGGATCGCCGACACCGGCGGCGCCGGGCGCGAGCGCGGCGGCTGCAGCGTGGCGCGCGAGTGGGAGGCGCTTGGACTCCGTCAAGGCCACGCTGATGGCCGAGCGCGCCTTCGTGCCGCCGTTCGGGCTGCTCGGCGGGCGGCCGGGCGCGTGCGCGCGCTTCCGGATCGACGCGGACTCCGCGCGCGAGCGCATCCTGCCCTCCAAGACGCCGCCGGTCGAGGTCCGGGCCGGCAGCCGCTACCTGCAGCAGGCCGCCGGGGGCGGCGGCTACGGACCGGCCTGGGAGCGCCCGGTGGCGATCGTCGTCGAGGACGTGCTCGACGGCTACGTCACGGTCGAGCGCGCCCGGCTCGACTACGGCGTCGCGCTCGATGCGACGGGCGCCGTCGACGAGGCCGAGACGGAGCGGCTTCGCGCGGACATGCGCGCGGGCGCGCCACCGTTGATCGACCGCGGCGAGTGGGCCGACCGGCCGCTCGCCGTCGAGTCGTCCTAGCGGCAGACGGCGGACGCGCTCGCGACGATCACGCCGCCGCGGCGGACGAACCGGCGCCGAATCAGCCGCGGCGCTCGTTGCCGAGCTTGCGCCAGTAGCGCTCGAGCCCGGGGTACTCGAGGCGCGGCTCGCTCGCCTGCTTCATCGAGTCGCGGATCGCCTCGTCAGGGACGTTCTCGTTCACGTCGGCCTCGAAGCGGGCCTCGAAGGCGTCGGAATCGAGCTCGCGGGCGATTGCGGTCCAACGGTCCAGCGTCTCGCGGGCGTCTTTCAGTACGACCGCGGCGTCCTCGTGGCCGCCGAAGTGCGTCACGCCGATCCCCTCCGGCTCCCACGCCTCGACCTTGTCGAGCGACTCGTGCCACGCCTCGACGTCGATGTCGGGCGGCGGCGTGGGCATCAGCGTGTAGGTCTCCGGCGCCACGCGGATGCCGCCGACGTCCCCCACGAACGCCCAGCCGCTGTCCTCGTGGAAGTAGGAGACGTGATGCGAGGCGTGCCCGGGCGTGTAGGCAACCCGGAAGCCGAGCACGGTGTCGCCCTGGTCGACCAGGTTGAGGCTCGACTCGGGCACGGGGACGGTGTGGCCCCAGCGCTCCTCCATGTCGTCCCACAGCTGGCCGGCGCTCGCCTCCAGCCGCGACGGGTCGATCAGGTGCGGCGCGCCCTTCTCGTGCACGTACACGGGCACGTCGGGCCAGAGCTTCACGAGGGACCCGGTCGCCCCGGCGTGGTCGAGATGGATGTGCGTGAGCAGGATCGCCCGCGGGACCTCGCCGTCCAGCGCCTTCAGCACCGCCTCGTGCGAGACCTCGGGCCCGGGATCGATCAGCACGTCACCCACGTGCCAGCAGCACGTGACCCGGTCCCGGCCCATGTGGTGGACGTCGATCACCCGCACGGCCGCGCAGACTAGCCGCCGGGCTGGATCGGCGTCCGCTATGCGGACACGGAAGGCCACGGCCCAGCGTCGCGACGCACATAGCTCCGGATCGCGAGCAACGTCGTCATCGGGTGAAGCGCAGGACGGTCCACCCCGCCAGGGCCAGCGCGGCCGACCGCCGGCGATCGCGCTGGAACGCGGTGCGCGTGCCGTGCGTCTCCCACCCGTCCGCCTCCACGGCCAGACGGATGCGCGGCCACGCGAAGTCCACCTCCATCCCCTCAATGCAGGTGTTGACGTCCGGCGACGGGCAGTCCCGCGTCACGGCACAGCTCCCGGAAGCGGATCTCGAGGTCCGAGCGAGTCATCACGACCGAAGGCCCATGCTCGGCCAGCGCCGCGAGCAGGCGTCCGTGGCCACGGCGGCCGGGGATCGGCACCGGCGACGCATCGAGGCGCAGGATCTCCGCCTGCTCGAACACCGCCCGCAGCGCCCGCGGGCCGACGACGTCGGCGAGGTCGACGAGCGTCCGCGAGACCGTGGTGACCGGGATCCCGCGTGCAGCGTCCACTCGGGCGACTCCCGCGGCCGGTGCACGATCACGCCGCGGATCTCCTTCACCGATCGTGGCGCGCTGACCTCGCGATAGGCGCGCCAGGCCGGGCGCAGTCCCATGTGCGCCGCGGCGGCGCGGTGGCTCAGCGCGGCACCGGCGCCGCAGGCGAGGACGCCGCCAGCCACCAGCCCTCCGCGGTGAGCTGCCGGTGGCCCACGGCGTAAACACCCGCATGTACTGGAAGCAGGCGCCGATCCGCACGCGCTTGACCGACGGCGCTCGCTGACGCCGGCGGCGAGCAGTTGGCCGCGCGTCACGACGCCGTGCTGCCGGGCCGCGAGGGCGGCGATCGTCTCGGCCGGCGGGGGTGGGCCTTCTGCGTCCGCATAGCGGACGCTAATAGGGCCCAGCGCCCTGAGTTACGCCCCCTTTGGACACCCTCGGCCATACTTCACGGCATGGATCACCGGCTGGAACGGCCCGACGCGCCGTGGATGATGCGCACGTACGCGGGCCATTCGACCGCGCGCAAGTCCAATGAGCTGTACCGGCGGAACCTCGCCAAGGGGCAGACCGGGCTGAGCATCGCGTTCGACCTGCCGACCCAGACGGGCTACGACGCCGACCACGAGCTGGCGCGCGGCGAGGTCGGCAAGGTCGGGGTGCCGGTGGCGCACAAGGGCGACATGCACGCCCTGCTGGACGGGATCCCGCTCGACAAGATGAACACGTCGATGACGATCAACGCCACGGCCGCGTGGCTGCTGGCGCTCTACATCGTCACCGCCGAGGAGAACGGGATCGACAAGAGCGTCCTCCAGGGCACGACCCAGAACGACATCATCAAGGAGTACCTCTCCCGCGGGACGTACGCGTTCCCGCCCGCGCCGAGCCTGCGCCTGATCGCGGACATGGTCGCCTACACGGTCGAGCACGTCCCGAGGTGGAACCCGGTCAACATCTGCTCCTACCACCTGCAGGAGGCCGGGGCCACGCCGGTGCAGGAGATCGCGTACGCGTTCTCGACGGCGATCGCCGTGCTCGACGAGGTCCGCAAGCGCGTACCGCAGGAGGAGATGGGCACCGTGTTCGGGCGCATCTCCTTCTTCGTCAACGCCGGCGTGCGCTTCGTCGAGGAGCACGCGAAGCTGCGCGCGATGAGCGAGCTGTGGGACGAGCTCGGCCGCGAGCGGTATGGCGTCACGGACGAGAAGCACCGCCTGTTCCGCTACGGCGTGCAGGTCAACTCGCTCGGGCTGACCGAGTCCCAGCCGGAGAACAACGTCCAGCGGATCGTGCTCGAGGCGCTGGCGGTCACGCTCGGCCGCAACGCCCGCGCCCGCGCCATCCAGCTCCCGGCCTGGAACGAGGCGCTCGGGCTCCCCCGCCCCTGGGACCAGCAGTGGTCGCTGCGGATCCAGCAGGTCCTCGCCTACGAGACCGACCTGCTCGAGTACCCCGACATCTTCGAGGGCTCCACGGTCATGGAGGGCCTCGTGGCCGAGCTCAAGGAGGGCGCGAAGGCCGAGATGGCGCGCGTCGCCGAGCACGGCGGGGCGGTCGAGGCCGTGGGCTACATGAAGTCCGCGCTGGTGGACTCCCACCGCGCGCGGCTGGGGCGCATCGAGGCCGGCGAGCAGGTGCTGGTCGGCGTCAACCGCTACCACGAGACCGAGCCGTCCCCGCTGACGGACAACGCCGAGGGCGGGATCATGGTCGTCGACCCCGCCACCGAGGAGCAGCAGCAGGCGGCGCTGGAGGACTGGCGCCGCAGCCGCGACCAGGCGGCGGTCGACATCGCGCTCGACGAGCTGCGCCGGATCGCCACCACCGACGAGAACGTGATGGAGGCGACGATCGCCGCCGCCCGCGCCGGCGTCACCACCGGCGAGTGGGCGCAGGCGCTGCGCGACACGTTCGGCTCCTACCGCGCGCCCACCGGCGTCGGCGAGGCCGCCGCTCCCGCGCCGACCACGGACGTCGCCGAGCTGCGCGACGAGGTCGCCCGCGTCGGCGAGACGATCGGCCGCACGCCGAAGATCCTGGTCGGCAAGCCCGGCCTGGACGGCCACTCCAACGGGGCCGAGCAGATCGCCGTCCGCGCCCGCGACATCGGCATGGACGTGGTCTACGAGGGGATCCGCCTCACCCCCGCCCAGATCGCCCGCTCGGCGGTCGACGAGGGCGTGCACGTGATCGGCCTCTCGATCCTCTCCGGCTCGCACCGCTCGCTGATCCCCGCCGTGGTCGAGGCGCTGCGCGCGATCGGCGGCGGGGACATCCCCGTCGTGGTCGGCGGGATCATCCCCGAGGCCGACGTGGAGCCGCTGAAGGCCGCCGGCGTGGCCGCGGTCTACACGCCGAAGGACTTCGAGCTCACCCGGATCATGAGCGACATCGTCAAGCTCGTCGCGGAGCGCAACGGGGTCGAAGCCGCCGCGGCGTGAGGCTCGCCGCGCTCACGCAGTTCGCCACGGCGCTGCTCGCCGCACCGGCCACCCATCTCGCCGCCCTCGTGCGCACGGAGACGCGCATCGAGGACCCGAACATCCGCGTCCGGAGCACGGTGCCGATCACCGAGATGCGGCTCGCCGGCCGCTATCTCGCGTTCATCCTCGACGGCAACAAGCGCGACCGGCTCGTGGTCATCGACGTCGCGGAGGGCGGCGCGGAGGTGTCCCGGAGCGAGGTCGCGACGATCCGGGACTTCGACCTCGACGCGTCCGGCGGCACCGTCCTGACCTACGGGTACCGGCGGCATCCCGCGACCCATTTCCTGGGCTGGACGCCGCTCAGGGGCAGGGACGTCCGCGTGCTGGCTCGCGGCGTCAAGCCCCGCGGCGTCGCGCTCGCGGGCGGCCGAGTCCTCTACCAGCGCGGACGCCGCCTGGTGCTGCAACGGCTCAAGGGCGGCACCACCCGCCGCGTGACCACGTTCACTCGAGCTCGCCCCCGCGCCGGTGCGATCGATCTCGACAGCAAGCGCGCCGTGTGGGCGACGCGCGGGCGGATCGTCAGCCTGAGCCCTGTGACCGGCGGCGAACTGGGCACCCGGCTGCGCGAGCGCGACCTGACGGCGGCGCCGGCCGCCCTCAACCTGGTCGAGAACCGCTCCCCAGCGCGCCGCGACGAGATCGCCGCGATGCTCGCCGAGGTCAGCCCTTCCAAGCTGGGCGGCGAGGCGCCCGCCCACGTGATCGGCGTCACCGGCCCGCCGGGCGCCGGCAAGTCGACGCTGCTCAGCGCGCTCGCCGCCACCTGGCGGGAGCGGGACCGGACCGTCGCCGTCCTGGCCGTCGACCCCACCTCCAAGCGCTCGGGCGGCGCGCTGCTCGGCGACCGGGCGCGGATCGAGTCCGACCCGGCCGACCGCGGCCTGTTCATCCGCTCGACCGCCGCCGGCGAGCGCCTCGGCGGCCTCGCGCCCGCCACCCGCGCCGCCGCCCAGGCGCTCGCGGCCGCCTTCGACGTCGTCGTGATCGAGACCGTCGGCGTCGGCCAGTCCGAGACCGAGGTGGCGGAGGCGGCCGACACGATCGCCGTGGTCGTGCAGCCCGGCTCCGGCGACACGCTGCAGTTCATCAAGGCCGGGATCATGGAGATCCCCGACGTGCTGGTGGTCACCAAGGCCGACCTCGGCGAGGCCGCCCTTCGAGCCCGCCGCCACCTCAACGCCGCGCTGCGCTCGCTGGGCGAGCGCGAGACGGCCGTCGTTTCGGTCTCGAGCGTCCCGCCCGAGCAGGGGATCGGCGAGCTGGCCGACGCCCTCGACGCGCACCGCGCCCGGCTGGACCTCGCCGCGGCACGCAGGAGGGCCCGGCGCCTCGGCGCGCTCGCCGACTTCATCGCCGAGCACGGCGAGCGCGGGCTGCGGGCGCTCGGCGGCCGCAGGGCCGCCGTGCGCCTCCTGTCCGAGCAGAAGCCGGGGCTCGAGCAGCCGGCGTTGACCCGGCTGCTCGAGGAGTGGGCTAGCGCTTCAGGGTGAGCTTGCGCGAGGCGGTCTGCTTCGCGCCGCCCTTGGGGGTGACCGTCACCTTGATGGTCACCTTGGCCGAGCTCAGCTTCTTGAGCTTGCGCGCGATCTTGCGCGAGGCCTTCACCTTCACCTTGGCGGTACCGGCCTTGGCCAGCTTGCCGCGCCCCTTGGCGACCTTCTTGGTGCCGAGCTTGCGCGCCGTCTTGCGGTCGGCCGTCATGGTGGCCTTGACCGTGCACGCGGTGGCGCAGGGGACCTTGATGGTCAGGCCCTTGGAGAGGGAGGCCAGCTTGGCCGCGCCCATCGTGAACGTGAACGCGCCGGCGTTGCCGCCGCCGCGCTGGCCGCCGCCACCGGAGCCGGCGCCCGCGGCGTCGACGGTCTCGCAGTTGCTCACGATGTCGATGGAGTCGACGATCGCCTTGTCCTCGCCGATGCCGCAGTCGACGTTGTCGACCTCGCCGTCACGGGCGTTGATGGTGTCGTTGCCGTAGGGGATCTTGCAGGAGTAGATCGTGCAGCGCGAGGCGGTCGCGTCGCCGTAGATCGTGTCCTGCCCGGGGCCGCCGGTCACGACGTCGTTGCCGAGGCCGCCCTCGAGCTTGTCGTTGCCGGCGCCGCCGTCGACGGAGTCGTTGAAGTCGTGGCCGACGAGCTCGTCGTCGCCGCCGCGGCCGTTCAGCGTGGAGGGCCCGGAGTTGCCGGGGTTGTAGATGACGATCTTCTCGGGGCCGTCGGTGCCCGTGAACGAGCCGACGACGTACATCTGGAAGTCCTCCATGTTGGTGACGTTGTCGTTCTCACCGGGCCGGCCGTCGTTGGCCACGCCGTCGAGCGTGAGGTTGACCGCCGGCTGGCGCTGGAGGTTCTCGGGGATGCTCCACTCGTCGAAGTAGTCGTAGCCGGGGCCGCCGTCGATCACGTCGCTGCCCGGGTTCTTGTAGCCGTCGCCGTCGACCTGGTCGTCGCCCGCGCCGCCGAGCACGCGGTCATCGCCCTCGCCGCCGTCGAGCTTGTCGTTGCCGTCGCCGCCGTCGATGGCGTCGTTGCCGGCGTAGCCGTTGATCTCGTCGTTGCCGGCGCCGCCGTTGAGCGTGCGGCCGGCGCCGCTGTCGTAGGCGTCCTTGATGCGGTCGTCGCCGCCGTGGCCGTTGATCGTGATCGGGATCGAGTCCGGGACGGCGTCCGCGCTGAAGATCGAGAGGTCGTCGCGCGCCTCGCTGCCCTCGATCCGGATCGGCCGGGTCGCGTTGCGCTCGCAGATGATGCCGCCGAACTCGTGGTCCTGACAGACGCTGGTGTTGATCTGCACCCGATCAGCGCCGGAGTCCGAGAAGCGCAGGAACGTCGTGCCGGTCTCCCAGTCCTCGTAATCGCTCACCAGCAGGCTGAGGCCCTCGCTGCCCTCGCCGCGGTAGACCAGCGTGTCGCCGTCCATGCCCAAAGTGGCCGCCTGGGAGGCGGCCGGTATCAGCAGTGCCGCGGTCAGCGCCGCAAGCAGAGCCGTCCTAAGTCGCATTCGGTTGCTCCTGTTCGTCCTGGGGAGGGGTTGGCGCATGGTCCCTGGACGAGAGACCCAGCACCGGTGAGGCGCCTCCCCAGGAGCGGTGCGGGGTCCTCGGAGGACGCTGGTACGGATATCCCCAGGAGATCAGCCGAGCGACGAGATGCGCCACTCGTCCTTGACGCGCTTCAGCTCGACGGTGTCCTGGGACGGCTGCTGGCCGCTCGCCGACGTCCGCACCTCGGCCTTGGCGGTGTCGTCGGTGACGGTGATCTTGCCGATCGTCAGCCGCGGTTCCTGGACGTCCTGGAAGCTCTGCTGCATCGCCACCTCGCACGGCAGGCCGACCTGGGAGAGCTTGTCGGTCAGCTGCGGGGCGAAGATGCGGTCGCACAGCGCCTGGTAGTCCTTGCCCGACGTCGCGCGGCCGAAGTCGGTCAGCGTCGCGCGGACCTGCTCCTCGTCGGTGGGACCGGAATCGCCGCAGCCGGCGAGCAGGCCGCACACGAGCGCAGCCACCAGCAGCGCGCGCCTCATCGCGCCTCCTGGCCGTAGTCGCCGAACGGCGCGTCGCGGTCGGCGACGGCGGCGCGGACGTCCTCGGCCGCCGCGCGCGTGAAGGCGACGCCCTCCGGCGTGTGGCGCGCGGCGCCGTCGAGCAGCGTGCCGAGGAGCTGCGTGGTGCCGAGCCCCATCTGCTCGTAGGCCTGGTTGACGAGCAGCTTCATCATCTGCAGTTGGTTGGCGGGGAGGTTGGCCACCCGCCGCGCCAGCGCCAGCGAGGCGGCGTCCAGCTCGCCCTCGGGGTGCGTCTCGGACGCGAGTCCCCACGCGACGGCGGTCGGCCCGTCGAGCGCGTCGCCGGTCAGCAGCACGCGCTTGGCCCGCTCGAGCCCGAGCCGGTAGACCCACATCGCCGTGGTCGGCGAGCCCCACACCCGCGCCGGCGGGTAGCCGATGCGGCAGTCGTCCGCGCACACGATCAGGTCCGAGCAGAGCGCGAAGTCGGTCCCGCCGCCGACGCAGTAGCCGTGCACCTGCGCGACGACCGGCTTCGGCGATCGCCACAGGCGCATGTAGGCCCGAACGAAGCGCGACATCATCCGCTGGTCGGCCATCGGGTCCCACACCTCGCCCTCGGCCTTCATCGCGCCGGCGCCCCACTCGATGTCGTAGCCGGCACAGAACGCGCGACCGGCCCCGCGCAGGCGCATCACGCGCACCGCATCGTCGGCCTCGGCGCGGTCCAGCGCGGCCTCGAGGTCGTCGATCAGCTCCGGGACGATCGCGTTCAGGCGCTCGGGCCGGTCCAGCGTGATCGTGGCCACGGCCCCCTCGCGGTCGTAGGCCACCGTGGCGCTCACGGTCCGGAGCATAGAATGACCTGCATGGAGGGGTCCCACACCACGCCGATCGGCAGTTGGCTGCGCTGTTACCGCTGTTGGTCGCAGGAGCTCGAGGTCCAGGTCCACTACGAGGGCATCCACCGGATCGACTCCGTGACCGGCGAGCGCGCCGAGGTCGTGGACGAGATCCAGGAGGCCGTCGTGCAGTGCCTGGACTGCATGCACGACCAGCCGCACCTCGGCTTCCACAACGGCCGCATCGAGCCGATCGAGGACCGCTGGGAGCGAATGGTGGCCGGCACCCCGTGGGTCGCGTCCTGCACCGTGACCATCGACGCCGACTCGGTCGAGACCTGCTCGGGCCCCGAGGCCGCGGACTCGCTCGCCTACGGCGCGTTCGGTGATTTCGGGACGCGCGAGTTCTTCACCCACGTGCGCTTCCACAAGCACGACGAGGACCAGATCGTGGTCCACCTGCTCGTCGAGCTGTACGCGCGCTCGGCCGAGGAGGCCACCGGCGTGCTCGAGGAGGCCGCGCGCGGCAACCTCACGCTCACCTCGCTCGCCGAGGAGTCCCGCCCGCCCGCCGCCACCGGCGGCGAGCACCCCCACTAGCGCCTGAAACGAAAAACGCCGACCTAGGAGGTCGGCGTGGGAGTCTCCTCGGGAGACTCGACAGCGTCTTCTTCGACGACGAGGGTCTCGCCGCGCTCGGCGGCGGCAAGCTCGTCGGCTGCGGCCTGCTTGCGCTCGACCTTCCTGGCCTGCTTCTTCAGGCGGCGTTCACGAACGGCGTTCTCGCGGTTGATCTTGGCCATCGTGGTCTTCTTCTTGGAGCTGGACGCCATGCGTGTCGTCCCTTCCTGTGGGTTTTCGACCGCTCATACCACCGGCCCGCCAATGGGCGGGCCGGTGGCACGGCGACGATATGGGGCTTGCTAGATCGTCTGAACGTTCGCCGCGTTCGGGCCCTTGGGCCCGTTCTCGGCGTCGTAGCTGACCTTCGCGCCCTCGGGAAGGGACTTGAAGCCACTGCCGGCGATGCCGGTGTGGTGCACGAACAGGTCCTTGCCCTGATCGTCGGGCGTGATGAACCCGAAGCCCTTCTCGTCGCTGAACCACTTAACGGTTCCTGTTGCCATGTTGTTCCTCCCGGGAGGTTATGTGCGTGCGATACGTGGGAGGTGCCTCGGCAACAACTACGAACGCTGGCACTGCTTCGCCGGCCCATGTGGCCGACACGAAGTGTCGATTCTAGCGCTCTTGGGCCTCCGGCGTCAGTACCAGCGCATGCGGGGCATCGGCTCGGGCTCGCGGCGGGTGGGCGGGCCGGTGCGCCGGTCGGGGCGGGCGGTGGAGGTCCGGGGCCGTTGGCGCCGCCGGCGGAGGAGGTGAGTGAGCATGGTTTGCATCCTAGAACATATCTTCCTAGGAAGCAACTCTCCAGGACGCGATCTTGAGATATGGTCCGGGTCGTGACCGAACGCGACGCCGTCGACGACATCCTCGACCAGTGGCGGCGCGAGCGGCCGGACCTCGACCCGTCCCCCATCGGCGTCGTCGGCCGCGTGTCGCGGCTGGCCCGCGAGCTCGAGGCGCGCCTGGAGCCCGTCTACCGCGAGCACGGCCTCGAGCCGGGCTGGCACGACCTCCTCGCCACGCTGCGGCGGAGCGGCCCGCCCTACCGCCTCCGCCCCACCGACCTCACCGACGCGCTCATGCTCACCTCGAGCGGGACGACCAAGCGGCTGGATAGGCTCGAGCACGCCGGCCTGATCGAGCGCGCGCCCGACCCGGACGACCGCCGCGGCACGCTGATCGCGCTCACCGCGGCCGGCCGGAAGCTGATCGACGGCGTGACCGAGGCGCACCTGGCCAACGAGCGCCGCCTGCTGGGCGCGCTCACCGCGGCCGAGCAACAGCGGCTCGCCGAGCTGCTGCGCAAGCTCAGGCTCGGGCTCCCTGCGAGCTGACCGTGGCGCGCCGACGCGACCAGCGCGGTTTCGGCCGAGGTCCGTTCATCCTCTCCCTGCGGCAGGTCCCGGAGCGCTGGGGCGAGGGCTTCCCGTTCGACGTCCCGGCGATCGCCGAGGTCGAGCGCCTCGATCTCGACGTACCGATCACTCTGCTGGCCGGCGACAACGGCACCGGGAAGTCGACCGTGGTGAAGGCGATCGCGGAGGCGATCGGGTTCGCCCCCGAGGGCGGTGAGCTCGAGCGCTCCGGCGAGCTGCCGCCCGTCCCCCGTGCGGTCCTCGACGGCGGGCTGGAGCCCGTCCTCGCGCGCACCAAACCGCGCAACGGCTACTTCCTCCGCGCCGAGAGCTTCTTCAACGTCGCCCGCTACATCGACGGCGGCTCGGAGTTCGCACCGGACCTGTCGCTCTACGGCGACGTCCCGCTCCACGAGCAGTCGCATGGCCAGTCGTTCCTCGCGCTGGCCCAGAACCGCTTCGCCGGCGAGAGCATCTACATCCTCGACGAGCCGGAGGCCGCCCTCTCGGTCAGCGGGGCGCTCGCCCTGATCGCCATCGTCGTGCGGGCGGCCGAGGCAGGCGCGCAGTTCGTCATCGCGACCCACTCGCCGATCCTCCTCGCCTGCCCGGGCGCGCGGATCTACGAGCTCGACGAGCGCGGCATCGCGACGTGCGAGTACGACGACCTCGACACCGTCCGGCTCACCCGGGGCTTCCTTGCCGCGCCCGAGCGCTACCTGCGCGCCGCGCTCGACGACCCCGCCTAGCTCGTCAGCACGGGGGCAGCGCGAAGTCCGCCGCGGGCCGGCCGAGCAGGAAGCCCTGGCCGGCGCGGACGGGCGCGACACCTCGCGCGGGAGGTCGGCGGCGGCGCGCAGCGCGCTGCGGCGCGCGAGCTCGCACAGCAGGCGGGCGTTGCCTACCGGCTTACCTCCTGCGTGAAGGCGGCGGTACGGACTCGGCCCTGGTCCTTGAACTGGAAGAACAGCCGGTAGCGGCCGGCCGACGGGAACCCGGTCTCGAATCGAACCGCGGCATCGTCGCCGTGCGCGTCGGGGTGCGTGTGCAGGTAGGCCAGATCGCCCTCGCGGAGCGCCACCAAGTGCCCGCCCGCGCCGAGGTAGGGCTCGGTCTCGACGGGCTGGCCGCCGCGGGTGACCGTGAACGCGAGCTCTGACGTGCGCCCGGCGCGCGCCGGCTCGCCGCCCACGCTGACCTCGTAGCCGCCGGGGACCACGGCCCGGCGCGAGGGCGCGGGGAGCGGCGCCGAGTCGACCGGCCCGTCGACGGCGAGGTCAGCCCCGAGCGCCGTCTTCTCGCCGTCGCGCTCGAAGTCGGCGAACACGCGGTAGCTCCCCGCTTGGGGGATCGTGACCGGCACGCTCCAGCGCCCGTCGGCGTCCATGGCCGGATGCAGGTGCTGGAAGCCGCCGGTGTCGCGGCGCACGACGATCAGGTGCATGCGCTTCTCGTGCGCGACGTCGAAGTCGCGGACCGGGCGGCCCTCGGCGCCGACGATCGCGAAGCTCAGCCGGGTGGGTTCGCCGCGCGCGAGCTCGGTGCGGTCGAGCACGAGGGTGAGGCCCTGCTCGCTGACGGCGAGGCCCGCCGGCGCGTCGGCGCCCGACGCGGCGTGCATCTCGCCGCCGTGCATCGACGAGCCGTCGGAGGTGATGGCCTCGGCGACGAGGACGCTCGAGCCGAACAGAAAGGCCGTCGTCGCGACGACGCCCACCACGCGGGTCGGGAAGCTCGGGTGGTGCCCGCTGTTGTGCAGGACGGCGTGTCCCCGGCCGCGGGTGATCAGCCAGCGGTTGACGGGGAACGCGACGACGCCGGCGACGACGAGGGCGAAGGACAGCGCGCCCCAGAAGAGCAGGTCCGCCACCCCGGACGCCATCGCCCCCGGGATGGTGAGCATGATCGCGTTGTCCACGATCTCCATGACCGCGATGCTGAAGGTGTCGGTGGCCAGCGCGATCGGGACGACGGCGGACAGCGCAAGGCCCGCGCGCAGCAGCGGCAGGCTCGTCAGCGAGTAGCCGAACACGAAGGCGAGGGCGACCGCCAGCGCGACCGTCCCCCAGTCGGAGAAGCCGAGCGCGGTGCCGATCACCATGCCGATGACCTCGCCGATCGCGCAGCCCGTCAGGCAGTGCAGCGTGGCGCTGAGCGCGACGGCGTCGAGCGCGCGGCCCGACGTCGGAAGCTCGTGATGGTGGTGTCCTGTCTCGTTGTCGGCCACGGTTGCCATCATTCTCCTCGTTTACCCGTAGGGGGTATCCAGATCGAATGGCACCGTAGCTACCCCTAGGGGGTATGTCAAGACTGGCGGGCCGCTTCCGCGCGGCCGCCACGGCTGCCTCCTAGACGGTATGGGGAGGTGTCTTCGCCGCCGGTGTGGGTGAGAGCGTCGACGCTCCCGTGGCGTCGTTGACCGAATCGGCCGCGAGGTCGGCGTCCTCGATCGCGCCGTTGAGGATCTTCGAGCTGTCGACGGCGTCGGCGTGGTATCGGCGCCGGTACAGTCGGCGAATGGCGTGGTCCAGGAGCCGAGCGGCGGCATTCCCGGCGCGGGCGCTGGTCGTGCCGACGGCGGCGCGCAACGCCCGGGGGAACTTCAACAACTTCTCCGCCGGGTCGCGGGCCAAGACGCGACTGGTCCTCGTCGTCGACGCCGCGACCGGCCAGCAGGATGTCCACGCCGATGTGCCCAACTGGCTGCGGATCGTGCTGACCTACGCGGGCACCAACTACGGGCCGCAGGAGGAGCTTCCGGCCGAGATCCACATCCCGGTCCAGATCGACGAGCACGGCCGGATCGTCGAGGTCGACGTCGACGGCGCGGCCGCGGAGCTCGAGCCGTATCGCGAGGCGGCGGCGCGCTGGTGGAAGCGCACCGAGGCGCCGCTCTCCGACGTGCGCAACGCGATCGCCCTGCCCGGGGAGGCGGTGCGAGGCGCCCGCGACCTGTTGGGCAGCTGGCGCGGCGCCCTTTCGGGGTTGCGGGACGGCGCTCCGCGGCCCATCGACCCCCGCGAGGCCGAGCAGCTCCACCGGACCGCCAACACGCTGAAGTACGTGCTCCAGCGCGACCCGAAGCAGTTCGCCAAGGTTCGCGCGAGCGCGCTCCAAGCCGGGCCGATGATGGCGGACAACACGAAGGGCGGCAGCCAGTCGCGCGACGACTTCGAGTCCTGGCTGGACTTCCAGTTCACGTCGGGCGCCGTCACCGACGACGAGGTCGACGAGTGGCGGCGTCGCGCGGGGTTGACATGACGCTCCCGATGGCGGGCCGCGTGGCGCTCGTCACCGGCGTCAGCCGGCGCGCGGGCATCGGCTTCGCGATCGCCAACCGGCTCGCCGCGGCGGGGGCGAGCGTGTTCGCACACCACCACGTCCCCCACGACGCCGAGCGCGCGTGGGGGGCCGACCCCGGCGGCATGGACGCCGTGCTCGATGCGCTGCGGGCGGCGCGCGGGGACGCGTCCGCCGCCGTCGCCGACGGGGAGCGCCGACCTCGCCGACCCGAGCGCCCCGGCGCGGTTGTTCGCGCAGGCGACCGACGCGCTCGGGCCCGTCGACGTGCTCGTGTGCAACCACGCCTCGAGCGGCCCGGACGCCGGCCTTGCGGGCCTCGGCGCGGAGATGCTCGACGCGCACTGGGCCGTGAACGCGCGCTCGTCGCTGCTGCTCGCCAAGGCGTTCTCGGAGGCGCACGACGACAGCCGGCCGGGAGGCCGGATCGTGCTGATGACCTCCGGACAGGGTCTCGGGCCGATGCCCGGCGAGATCGCCTACGCGGCGTCGAAGGGCGCGCTGGCCGCGGTCACGCTCACGCTCTCCGACGAGCTCGCCGACCGCGGGATCACGGTCAACTGCGTCAACCCCGGCCCCGTCGACACGGGCTGGGCGACCCCCGAGCTGACCGCCGCCGTGGCCGACCGCCTCCCGGCGCGACGCTGGGGGGAGCCCGACGACCCCGCGAGGCTGATCGCGTGGCTGGTCTCCGACGAGGGCCGTTGGATCACCGGCCAGGTGCTCAACAGCGAAGGCGGCTTCCGCCGCTGGGGTGGTATCGCCGGGGGCGGCGACCCCGACAGCCAGCGAGCCGGCTGAGACACCGGGCGGTGACGTAGAGCCGCACGGCCAGCGCAAGCGCGCCGACCCCGAGCAGGCCCATCAGCACGATCACCGGCCACTGCCACGGCTTCGGCAGATACAGCGCGAGGAACCACACGCGGGCCGCGTCGCCCGACAGCTTCATCGCCGCCGGCACGATCGCCTGCGGGAACAGCGCGACGCAGCCGACGAAGACGCTTACCAGCAGCAGCTGCCGCCGGGACCTGGGCATCGCGTCGAGCACCAGGGCCGCTTCCCCCTGCGCCCCCTGCTCCTTGCCCGCCCGCATCAGGTAGAGCAGGTCCGGCCCCCGTGCGGCGAGGCCGCGGTACGCCGCACTGCCGAGCAGCACGTACGCCGCGCCGCCGGTGAGCGCGCCGGCGGGCACGCCGAGCCACTCGAGCAGCGTCGAGTCCTGCGCCTCGCCGAGGGCGACGACGCCGAGCGCGGGGAGCGCGCCGGCGAGCACGAGCAGCATCGTCACGAACGCCGGGCCGAGCACGTCGGCGTGGTCCAGCGGGGCGTCCCTGTGCTCGCGCGGATCGGGTCCCGGGACGAGTTGAGCGACGCCGACCCACACCAGCACGCCGGCGCCCGCGCTGCGCGCACTGCTCGAGGAGCTCGGCGCGGCGCTCAACCGCGCGCCGGGAGGTTGAGCGTGTCGTGCTTCGGCACGCCCTCCCGCAGCTCCTTCTGGCGCTCGATCTCGGCGTTGAGCTCCGCGCCGAACAGCAGCGCGACGTTCGTCAGCCAGATCCACGCCACGAGGATGATCGCGCCGGTGAACGCGCCGTAGATCGCGCCGACGTTCGCGACCTGGGAGATGTACGTCGAGAAGCCCCACGACGCGAGCAGCCACAGCGCCACCCCGGTCACCGCGCCGGGCGCCACCCAGCGCCACCCGCGGTGCTTGACGTCGGGGGTGACGAAGTAGATGTAGGAGAAGACGAGCACCGCGACGAACATCGCCGCGGGCCAGCGGGCGATGTTCCAGATGTCCGCGAAGCTGTCGCCGAACCCGATGAAGCCCGCCAGGTCGTCGGCGAAGCCGCCGCCCACGAACACCAGGATCCCGCTCACGATGACGAGCGCGAGCAGCAGGAAGGTCGAGAGCACGTCGATGAACTTGCGCCGGAAGAAGCCACGCCCCTGCTCGACCTCGAACACGACGTTGAGCGCCCGGCGGGCGGCCTCCAGGACGCCGGTCGTGCCGTAGAGCGCGAGGGCGACGCTGATCGCCAGCGTCGTGACCGCCGTGCCCTTGTTGCGCAGCGCGTGCTCGAGCGAGCTGTCGAGCGGCGTGACCACCGAGTCCGGCGCGACGTCGCGAGCGTAGCCCATGATCGCGTCGTAGGTCTCGGGATACTGGCCGAGGAGTCCGAGCAGCGAGAGCGCGAGCAGCGCCGTCGGAAACAGCGACATCAGCGCGTAGTAGGTGAGCGCCGCCGCGTGGTGCGTCATCTGGTCGTCGTAGAACGACACCAGCGTCCGCTTGATCACCGCGAGGAGGCTCCGCACCCGGGGGAGCGTAGGCGGCGGGGCCGTCGGGCTACGTTTCAGAGGTGAGCCGGCGGCGGATCTACCTGGGCCTGATCGTGGCGGTGTGCGCGTGCGCGGGTGCGTGGGCGGCGCCGCGCATCGCCGGGCCGGTCACCTACGGCACGGATCTCGCGGCCCTGCGGTTCCAGCTCGCCGTCAGCCCGCCGGCCACGCGGGGGCTGAGCTTCTTCGTGCCGATCGCCGACTGGGGGCTGCGGGCCCCGGTGTTCGGCGCGCCGGTCAAGGTCAGCATCGAGCCGCGGGCGATCAACCGCGAGGCGGTGGTGCGCACGGTCACGGGCAGCGGCGCCGCCGAGGTCGGCCTGCTCCGCCAGGACATCGACCGGGCCCTGAAGAAGCTCGTGGTCCGCACCGTCGGGCTCATGCTGGCCGGCGCGCTGGTGGGCGGGCTCGTCGCGGCGCTGCTGTGGCACGTGCTCGGGGTGCGCGGGCGCCGGCTGCTGCTCGCCCCTGCGACGGGGGTCGGCCTCGTGATCGTCGCCCTCGGCGTGCTGGGCGGATGGGTGGTCGCGACGTGGAACCCGGACCGCCTCGAGCGTCCCAGCTACTTCGCGTCGGGCGTCGAGCTCCAGCGCATCCTCGACCAGGCGCACGCGCTGCGGCGTAGCGGCGAGAAGTACTCCGACCGCGTCGAACACCTCCATCCGCTCGATCGCCGGACTGCTCAACGACCGCTCGAGCGGCGGGCCGGGCGGCGCGCTCGGCGGGGACGCCGCGTCGGCCGAGACCGAGCGCGTCGTGCTCGCGTCCGACATCCACAACAACCTGCTCACGCTGCCCACCGTGCGGCGCTACTCCACGGGGCACCCGACGGTCCTCGACGGCGACTTCACCATCAACGGCGGCAAGCTCGAATCGCCGCTGCTGGAGAGGGATGGCGACGCTCGGCGACCCGGTGGTGGCCGTCTCGGGCAACCACGATTCCCCCGGGATCATGCAGACGCTCGCGCGGCACGGGGCGACCGTGCTCGACCACGACGACGGCGTCCAGACGATCGCCGGCCTGAAGATGGCGGGCTTCGAGGACCCGCTCGAGTTCGTCGGCACGCGGTTCCCCTCCGGCCTGCGCACCGGGCTCAGCTTCGGCGACATCAAGAACGGCCACCAGCGCTTCCTGCAGGCGGTCGAGGAGCGGTGGCGGTGGTGGCAGGAGCTGCCCGAGCGCCCGAACGTGCTGATCCTCCACCAGGAGGCGATCGGGCGCGCGCTCGCGAACATGATCTGGAAGGAGGACCCGAACGGCGCGCCGCTGGCGATCTTCGTCGCCCACACCCACGTGCAGCGCCTGGACCGCTACGGGCCGATCACGACGATCAACAGCGGCACGGCGGGCGCCGGCGGACTGTTCGGGATCGGCAGCCAGTCGGTCGGCCTTGCGCTGCTGGACTTCGACAAGGAGACGGGCGCGCTCGTCGCCACCGACCTTGTCCGGATGACCCCGTCGACCTCCGCCGCGCGCGCCCAGCGGGTGATCATCGACACGCCGGACTGCGACGACCAGTTGGTGTTCTGCCACGACGAGCCGGATCTGCCGGAGGCGCCGGGCACGCCCACCCCGGACGAGGCGCCTCCGACACCGACTCCAAGCCCAGACGGCTAGCTCAGGCCGCCACTCGAGCCGCGCCCGGCGGCGGCCAGTCGACCAGCTCGAGCTCGAGGTCGAGCCCGATCAGCTCGAGCAGCCACGTCACCTCGGGTGCGCCGCGGACGACGACCAGCCGGCCGCCGGCGGCGCACATCCGCCGGTGGGCCGCGAGGAGCAGGTGCGTGCCGCTGGAGTCGATGAACTCCAGCTCGCGCAGGTCGAGGACGACGAGCGGCGTCCCCGCCTCGGCGAGCCGGAGGTCGCGATCCAGCGCGGGAACGGTGGCGATGTCGAGCTCCCCGCCCACCGCGATGTAGGCGGCGTCATCCGCGGGTCGCGCTGCGGACTGCGAGAGGTGTTGGGACACGAGTCCTTCCTTGCGTCGCGATTGAACGGCGAGACAAAGAAGTCAGGGGGCGCTGCGTCGGATCTCAGGGGATCCGAGCCCCGCACGACGTGCCTTCTTGAAGTGAGACTACGCCTATCTGAGGGTGTCACGTGAAATCATCGCCCGGGTGACGTTGAGCGCAACCTCCGCTGTCGACTTCTACGCCGTCGACGACCTCTTGGCGCCGGGTGAGATCGAGATCCGCGACCGCCTGCGGCACTTCTGCGCGCGCGAGGTGTCACCGGTCGCCAGCCGCTACTGGGAGGACGCGCAGTTCCCGTTCGAACTGGTCCCGAAGATGGCCGAGCTCAAGCCTCGCCGGGGGCACGATCGAGGGCTACGGCTGCCCGGGCATGAGCTGGGTCGCCGCAGGCCTCGTCGCCCAGGAGTGGGCGCGGTCGGACGGCAGCGTCGCCACCTTCTTCGGCGTGCACTCCTTCCTGGCGATGCAGACGATCGGGATGCTCGGCTCGGAGGAGCAGAAGCAGCGCTGGCTGCCGGCGATGGCGCGCATCGAGAAGATCGGCGCGTTCGCGCTCACCGAGCCGAACCACGGCTCGGACTCCGTCGGGCTGGAGACGTCGGCCCGGCGCTCCGGCGACGGCTACGTCCTCAACGGGCGCAAGAAGTGGATCGGCAACGCGTCGTTCGCCGACCACGTGATCGTGTGGGCGCGCGGCGAGGACGGGAACGTCGGCGGGTACGTCGTCGACGAGGGGACGCCCGGCTTCCAGGCGGAGGTCATCACCGGCAAGACGGCGCTGCGCTCCTCGTGGCAGGCGGAGATCGAATTGGTCGACGTGGCCGTCCCGGCCGAGAACCGCCTCGCGGAGTGCCACTCGTTCAAGGACGTCGGCAAGGTGCTGACCTCCACGCGCTATACGGTCGCGTGGCGGGCGCTCGGGCTCGCGATGGCGGCCTACGAGCTCGCCCTCGAGCACGCGCTCCGGCGCGAGCAGTTCGGCAAGCCGATCGCCGCCTTCCAGCTCGTGCAGGACAAGCTCTCGCGCATGCTCGCGGAGGTCACGACGATGCAGCTGCTGTGCTGGCGCGCGAGCGTCCTGGCCGGCGAGGGGCGGCTCACCGACGGCATGGCCTCGCTCGCCAAGCTCAACAACGCGGCCAAGGCGCGCGCCGTCGTCGCCGACGCCCGCGACATCCTCGGCGGCGACGGCATCCTGCTCGAGAACCACGTCGCGCGCCACTTCGCCGACATGGAGGCGGTCTTCACGTTCGAGGGGACCGACTCCATCCAGTCGCTCATCGTCGGGAGGGAGATCACCGGCATCCAGGCGATCTCCGCCGGCGGCAAGTCCTCCTAGATGGGCAAGCGCGTCTCGTGGGTCGAGCTGTACCTGGACCTCGTGTTCGTGCTCGCCGTCGCGCAGCTCGGGCACCTGATCGTGGCCGACCCGGAGACGCACAGCGTGTGGGTCGCGCTCGGGCTGTTCGTGACGCTGTGGTGGACCTGGGTGGGGTTCGCCGTCCTTTACAACCGGCACGGCGCCGACGAGCCCGGGCAGCGGCTGCTGTTCCTGCTCGGGAGCGTCGCGGCGGTGGCGATCGAGCCGGGCTCGACCGGGGACAGCACGATGCTCGCCGAGGAATGCGACGCGGGGCGCAGGCTGCGGCGCGACCACAGCTTCGCCGCACTCAAGCCCGGCGATCCCTCGGGCGACGCGCACGCCGCATTGCGTACATTGCTCCGCCCATGACCGAGGTGCTCCTCTTCCACCACGCCAGGGCCTGACGACCGGCTGCCGCTCCTTCGCCGACGCGCTGCGCGCCGCGGGCCACACCGTCCACGCGCCGGACCTCTACGACGGCAAGACGTTCGCGACGCTCGCCGAGGGCATCGCCCACGCCGGCCAGGTCGGCTTCGGCACGATCGTCGAGGCCGCCCGGCGGCTCGACGAGACGGTCGACAGCGCCGAGCTCTTCGAGTACCGCGGCGACCGGCACCTGTTCGCCGACCCCAGCCTGCCCGACTACGACGAGGAGGCCGCGACGCTGCTCAAGACCCGCGTGCTCGCCTTCCTGGCGCGCGATTGACGCGTCGTATACCGTCGCGCGATGCCTCGCAGCCAAGAGCGGATCGTGACGACACACGCGGGGAGCCTGCCCCGTCCGGATGGTGTGGTGGAGCTGATCTGGGCCGGGATCGACGGCGAGCCACCCGACGAGCAGGAGCTTGCCAGGCGGCTCGACGGCGCCGTCGCCGACGTCGTGCAGCGCCAGCGTGCCACCGGCATCGACGTCATCAGCGACGGCGAGATGAGCAAGCCCGGGTTCAGCAACTACATCAACGACCGCTTCAGCGGCTTCGAGGGCCGGGCCGAGTTCCAGGCCGACGACGTGGCCGACTACCCGAACCTCGCGATGCGGCTGTTCAACACGCCGGCCATGGCGCACCTCGTCTTCTCCAACTGCGTCGGCCCGATCGAGAACAAGGACCCCGGCGCCGTCCACCGCGACATCGATCGCTTCAAGCGCGCGCTCGGCGACACGCCGCCGGAGAACGCGTTCATGGGCGCGATCAGCCCCGGGCAGGTCGCGTTCAACTTCCCCGATCACCACTACGGCTCCCACGTGAAGTACCTCGAGGCGATCGGGGAGGCGCTGCGCCACGAGTACAAGGCGATCACCGACGCCGGGTTCAGCCTGCAGATCGACTCGCCCGACCTCGCGATGGCCGCCCACTGCCGGTCGGTCGGGTCGAGCATCGAGAGCTGGGACACGCACCTGCCGCTGGCCATCGACGCGCTCAACGCGGCGCTGGACGGGATCCCCGAGGAGCAGGTCCGCCTCCACGTCTGCTGGGGCAACTACGCCGGCCCGCACCACAAGGACGTGCCGCTGCGCGACATCATCGAGCCCGTGCTGAAGGCCAACGCGGGGACCTTCTACGTGGAGGGCGCCAACCCGCGGCACGAGCACGAGTGGGAGGTCTTCAAGGAGGTCGAGCTCCCCGACGGCAAGGACCTGATCCTCGGCGTCATCGACGTCAAGGTGAACGCCGTCGAGCACCCGCGGCTCGTCGCCCAGCGCCTGACGCGGCTGGCCGGGGTGGTCGGGCGCGAGCGCGTCCAGGCCGGGACCGACTGCGGCTTCGACACGTTCCTGCGCTTCTCGCAGGTCGACCCCGACATCGTGTGGCTGAAGCTGCAGGCGCTCTCGGACGGGGCGGCGATCGCCTCAGAGGAGCTCTGGAACTAGCGCCGGGCTCCGATGTCGAGAGCCGGGGTCCGGCTCCGACGTCTCCCGTGAAGAGGCCGACACGGCCCCCAGATCGCGAGAGGAGCACCACGTGAAGTTCGTCATCCTGATCCACTCCAACCCCCAGCCGTGGGGGCACCCGACCGGGGACTTCGTGCCCGAGTTCCAGGCGCTGCCCCAGGAGCAGCGCGACACGATGATGGCCGAGTTCGAGGCGATGCTGAAGGACCTGTCCGAGCGGGGCGAGCTGCTGACCGGCGAGGCGCTGGGCGACCCGTCGACCTCCCGGCTCTACCGCTGGGGCGAGCCGGACGGCCGTTGGCGACCGACGGGCCGTACTCGGAGGCCAAGGAGCACCTGGCGGGCTTCTTCCTCATCGACGTCGAGAGCCACGAGCGCGCCGAGGAGCTCGCCGCCAAGTTCTCCGGCCCCGGCGACACGGTCGAGCTCCGGCCCACGATGTGGCCCGGTGGCGACGACCAGTGATCGCCCTTGAGGACGTGTGGCGGCGCGAGTCGCCGCACGTCCTCGGCGCGCTGCTGCGCCGGCACGGTGATCTCGGGGACTGCGAGGACGCCGCCCAGGAGGCGCTCGAGGCCGCGGCGCGCCAGTGGGACCGCGACGGCATGCCCGAGAACCCGCGCGGGTGGCTCATCCGCGTCGCCTCCCGGCGCCTGATCGACCAGACGCGGGCGGACGTGGCGCGGGCCGCCCGCGAGGAGGCGATCGCGCAGCCCCAGGACGCCGTCGCGACGACGGCCGACGAGACCGACGACGGCCTGCTGCTGCTCCTGCTGTGCTGCCACCCGGCGCTGACCCGGCCGTCGCAGGTCGCGCTGACGCTGCGCGCCGTCGTCGGGCCTCGGCACCGCGCAGATCGCGGCCGCGTTCCTGGTGCCGGAGGCGACGATGGCCCAGCGGCTGAGCCGGGCCCAGGCGATGCTGCGCGCCGCGGGGGCGCGCTTCGAGCTGCCGGACGCCTCCGCGCTACCCGACCGGGTCGCGGCCGTACTCGACGTCCTGCACCTGGTCTTCAACGAGGGCTACACGCGCAGCGCGGGCGACGCGCTGATCGACAGGTCGCTGACCCGGGAGGCGATCCGCCTCACGCGCCAGCTCCAGAGCCACCTCCCCGGCCACGACGAGGTCGCCGGCGCGCTCGCGCTGATGCTGCTGACCCAGGCGCGCGAGGCGGCCAGGACCGACGCCGGGGGCGACCTGGTTCCGCTGTCCGAGCAGGACCGGCTCCGCTGGGACGCGGGCCTGATCGCCGAGGGCGTGGGCATCCTCGAGCGGGTGCTCCCGCGCGGGTACGTCGGCCGCTTCCAGCTGCAGGCCGCGATCGCGGCGGTCCACGCCGAGTCCGCCACGTGGGAGGACACCGACTGGGCGCAGATCCGCGAGCTCTACGAGATGCTCGAACGGGCCGCCCCGGGGCCGGCGGTCACGCTCAACCGAGCCGTGGCCGTCGGGATGAGCCTCGGCCCCGAGCACGGGCTGGCGATCGTCGACGGCGCTGCTCGAGGACCCGGCGATGCGGCGCCACCACCGCACCCACGCCGTCCGCGCACACCTGCTCGAGATGGCCGGCGACCGCGAGGCGGCGACGCGGGACTACGCGCGCGCCGCCCAGCTCACCGCGAGCCTCCCCGAGCAGCGCTACCTCAACGCCCGCGCCGACGCCAGCCGTCGGAGCTGACTCAGTCGAAGGCCCAGCGCGTGGGCGATCCGGTGAAGTCGTCGTGGGCGATCCCGAAGGCCAGGCGCGGCCGGACCCGGATCGTCGCGTGCTCGAGGAGGAACTCGACCGTGATGCCCCCGTACTTGGCGTTCATCCGGCCGGCGATGGGCTCGATCGCGTCGCGGTCCTGCACCACGTCCGCGGCGCCCTCGATGACGACCGGCTCGTTGGCGTCCTCGGTCGAGACCACGCAGCGCGGGTCGGCGGCGAGGTTGCGCGCCTTGCGCGATCGGCGGCCGCTGCTGAACCACAGCGCCTCCCCGTCCCAGACCGCCCAGACCGGCATCGAGTGCGGCCGGCCGTCCGGCCACAGGCTCGCCACCCAGTAGTTGCGTGACGCGGTCAGCCGTTCCTCCGCCCACGACCACGGCAGCAAGCCGCTGCCCTCGTCGGGCCCCTGGATGTCGTAGTCGGGCATGTACGGGCGGCTCGCACGAGGGGTCGGCATCGTTCAGCCGGCCACGATCGTCGCGGCGAGCGCGACCCGATGGTCCTTCGTCCAGGGCGGCCCCAGCGTGGCCCGCGGTCCGCGCAGCACCTCGTCGGCTCGCCCGGCCAGCAGGCTGATCGCCTGACCCTCTACCGCCTTCGCGTCATAGACATGGACGTTCCAGCCACGCGCCTGCGCAAGCTCGGCGAGCTCCTGGCGGTACATGATCGCGTCGGCCCGGGCCTCATACGGCACCCGGCGCTGGACGGCGATGTCGTCGGGGAAGTCGAGCGGCCATGTGCGGAGCGAGATCGAGACGACGGGCGCGGGCAGCGCGGTCGTGAGCTCGTCGAGTGCCGCCGACGTCGCCCGGACGACGGACGCCCGCACCTTCGCGACCAGCGCAGCCGTCGCGGCGACATCCAGCCGCGAGCTCTCGTAGTGGATCGGTGCCGCCGACACCCCGGGTCCGACCAGCCTGATCCGCCGCCGGTCCACCACCTCGTGGTCGGCCGACGCCGTCACCGCGATCGCCCAGCCGAGATGATCAGCGATCCCCACGCGCATGCCGCCAGATCAGGGCAGGATGTCCTTCAGCGTCGCCGTGAAGCCCCCGCGCGACTCCTCGAGCTCACCCTCGATGTGCAGCCGCGCCGGGCCGGTCTCGGTCCACAGGTCGAGGAAGTAGGCCCAGCCCGGCATGTCCGCGTCGTCGGACTTGGTGATCGCCTCGACCTGGTAGATCTCGCGTGGCGGCAGGACCAGCGCCTCTGGGCAGTCGTCCTCGACGCGACGGCGCATGTCCTCGATGCCGAGCTCATGGCCGGACGCGACGCGGAGATCGTGGTAGTCGCCGTCCACGACGAGCTCGACGATGCCCTCCAGCGCCTTGTACATCGGGTCGGGCATCAGCTCGAGCCCCTCCACGGACTCCTCCGGACCGCCCAGCGCGTGGGTCGGCGCCAGGCCGATCCGGTTGTAGAAGTAGTCCTCGCACGCGGCGCGGGCCTGGCGGCGGATGCCCTTGGACAACCCCGCGGCGGCGAGCGCGAAGCCGCCCGCCGCGATCGCCTCCTCGAGCGTTCCGTGGCGCCGCGTCATCTGCGCGGTGACCGCGCGGCCGTGCTCCGTGTCGCGCGCCAGCGACGTGCCGTCCATCAGCAGCGAGGGCGCGTCGTGGCGGCTGTAGCCCTTGCAGGCCCGGACCGCGGCGTGCTGGACGACGAGGTGGTCGCCCATCAGGACCGGCCAAGGGGTGTGAGGAGCGTCGCCACGACCTGCATCCTACGAGCGACGTCCGCCGCTGACCGCATCATGGGCGGCATGCTCCGGAGAGGGACGGATGCCGACGCGCGTGCCGCCGCCGATCTCTGGCTGCGCGCCCGCAGGGCCGCGGTCGATGTGATCCCACCGCCGGTCCACGACGATGACGACGTCCGCGGGTGGTTCGCGTCGCACGTGGTGCCCAGCGCCGAGCTGTGGGTGGCCGAGGATGAGACCGATGCGCCGGTCGGCATCCTGGTGCTCCAGGGGGCGTGGGTCGACCAGCTCTACGTGGACCCGACGATGACCGGGCGGGGCATCGGCGCCGAGCTCCTGACGCTGGCGAAGCGGGAACGGCCGGACGGTCTGCAGCTGTGGACGTTCGCGTCGAACGCGGGAGCACAGCGGTTCTACGAGCGGCACGGCTTCGTCGAGGCGCGCCGCACCGACGGCCGCGACAACGAGGAGCGCGCGCCGGACATCCTCTACGTGTGGGGCGACGTCGCCGCCTGATGCGAGCGCTTGCGATCGTGGTCGTCGTCGCGGCAGGGCTGGTCCTCTCGGGCCCCTGGGGCGACACGGGGGATGCGCAAGTGCCCCGCGACTTCACGCCCGCCCGTCCCGCGGCCCCGCGGACGGTCCGGCTGACCATCGGGGTGGCCGGCGACCTGCTGCCGCACCTGCCCGTCGTCGCCCGCGCGCGGGCGCTGGCGGGCGGCCGCGGCTACGACTTCCGCCCGATGTTGCGGCCGATCCGGCGGTGGGTGCGACGCAACTCGCTCGCGTTCTGCCACGTCGAGACGCCGCTCACACCGGCGACGCCGGCCGGCTTCCCGATGTTCAACTCCCCGCCCGCGCTCGCGCGCGCCGTCAAGGCAACGGGCTTCGACGCGTGCAGCACCGCCTCGAACCACTCGCTCGACCGGGGGCAGGCCGGGATCGGCGCAACGCGGCGGGCCCTCACCCGTGCCGGCGTCCGCCACACCGGCTCGTTCTCCTCGCGACGGCAGCAGCGGCGGCCGCTGCTGCTGCGCGCCCGCGGCGTCAAGGTCGCCCTCCTCGCGTACACGCAGATGACGAACGGGATCCCGCTGCCGCATCCCTGGTCGGTCAACGTCGCCAGCGCCGGACGGATCCTGCGTGACGCCAGGCGAGCCCGCCGGGCCGGCGCGCGCGTCGTGATCGTCAACCTGCACTGGGGCTCGGAGTACCAGCACACGCCGGACGCGTTCCAGACCCGGCTCGCCAGGCGGCTCTCCCGCTCGCACGCGATCACCGCGGTGGTCGGCCAGCACGTCCATGTCGTCCAGCCGATCCGCCGGGTCGGGCGGCTGTGGGTCGTGTACGGCGAGGGGAACCTGTTGTCGAACCAGACGGGCGCCTGCTGTCCCGCTGCCACCCAGGACGGCACGCTGGTTCGTCTTCACCTCCGCGTCGGCCGGACGGCGCGGGTCGAGCGGATCACGTACACGCCGACCTGGGTGCGCCACCCCGACTTCACCGTGACGCGCGCGGCGCACGCCCAGCGCGCCTCGTGGCGGCGGACGGTGGGGGTCGTCGGCCGCAGCCGCCACGTCCGCCCACTGCCCTGACCGCGCGCCCCCCGCCGCCGGGAAACGGCGGCGGGTCGCGGAGCGCCCGGCTAGACGAAGGGCGTGCGGTAGTTGTTACTGACCGATCGGGTCACCCACTCGTAGGACTCGATCTGGTTGCGGAACGTCTCGCGCAGGTTGCCGCTGGCACCCTGGCGCACGCACGCGGCCGCGCCGGTGCGGTTCGCGCCCGTGTAGACGAGCACGTCGATGAGTCCGCTCGAGTCGGACACGCCGCGGTTGGAGGCGGACATGGTGTTGTTGCCGACCCAGGCGGACGGCACTGCGGCGTTCTCGAAGTGGTCGGTGTTGAGGTTCGAGTCCGAGCCACCGAAGTGGTACAGGCCGCCTGCGCGGTTATAGAGGTAGTACAGGCAGAAGTCGCCGGCGCCACAGACGCCGTAGGCGGCTGACTTTGGCCTTCGGCTTCGCCGCCGCGTCGGCCGGACTGCCCGAGGTGAGCGCGGCTGCGGCGAGCAGCGCTGCGACGAGGCGAACAGGGTGATACGACGGGTGATGACGTGGGTCATCGGGCCGCCCTTGGATACGACAAGAGGAGGGAGAGCGGCGCCCGGTGGGGTGATACTGCCTCAGTTGCCGCGCTGACAATCGGCGCGGCGTTGTAGCTACGGCTCCTCGCGGACGACCTCGCGTGCGGGCTTGTCGAAGCGCACGCCCAGGAAGGACGGGTGGCGGAGGCGCCCGTCGGACGTCCACTCCATGAACGCGATCTGCGCCACGACCTCGGGCTCCACCCAGGTCGCGGCGCGCGGGATGCCCTTGTCTGGCTCGAACGGCGAGGTCTCGCGGACGAGCGGGGCGAGCTGCTCGGACAACTCGCGCAGCGTCGCGTGGCTGAAGCCCGTGCCGACCTTGCCGGCGTAGTGCAGGCGGTCGCCCTCGAAGTGCCCCACGAGCAGCGCGCCGAGGTCGGTGCGCGAGCCGCGCGGGGCGGTGAAGCCGCCGATCACCAGCTCCTGGGCACGCGTGCACTTGAGCTTCAGCCAGTCCCGCGAGCGAGCGGACACGTACGGCGTGCCGAGGCGCTTGGCGATCAGGCCCTCCCAGCCGTCGCGGCACGCCTCGGCGAGCAGCGCCGTACCGTCGCCCGTGACCTGGTCCGTCATGCGCAGCGGGTCCCGCCAGGCCACCACGCCCTCGAGCACCCGCCGCCGCTCCTCGAGCGGGAGCGACCGCACGTCGCGGCCGTCCGCGAACAGCACGTCGAACACGTAGTAGAAGAGCTCGCTGTTCTCGCCGCCGCCGAACCGGTCACGACCGCCGACGAAGGCCACGGCCTCCCCGTCGATCACGAAGTCATCGGCCGGATCCGCGTCCAATGCGGCGGCGAGCGATGCGTAGCGGTCGTTGAGCGACAGCTCGTTGCGCGAGTACAGCCGCGTGCGCCCCCCGTCCTTGACCGCCAGGCAGCGGATGCCGTCGAGCTTGCGCTCGAACACCCACGGAGCGCCGGCCGGCCGGTCCGCGGTCAGCACCGCCTTCATCGGCGTGACGAACGCGAGCCCCACGTCAGGCCGTGACCTCGAGCCGGGTGCCACCGTCCACGATCGCAGTCTGCACGATCGCGCGACGCGGCAGCAGCACGTCGCGCCGGAACGCCACGATCAGCTCGGGGGTGGCCTTCCTGCTCGGCGATCAGGCCGCCCCGTGACGTTGCCGTTTGCGTACTGTCAACGCGTGGATTCACCTCGGCGGATGACCCCCGGCCTGATTGCCGTGTTCGCCGACGCGCACGCGCACGCCGAGGCGCTCGACGCGGTGATCGCCGCGGCCGACACGAGCGGCGCGGAGGCGCTGTGGTCGCTCGGCGACATGGTCGGCGGAGGCCCCGATCCCGACGCCGTGGTCGCCCGCACCCGCGAGCGCTGTGCGCTGGCGCTGATGGGCAATCACGATTACGGCGCGACCGGGTCCGCGGAGGTGAGCCGCTTCGGCGAGCCGGGGTCACCCGCCGTGCGGTCGCTCGAGCTCGCGCGCGAGCGACTGGACGACGACGCGATCGCATGGCTGCGCTCGCTGCGCCCCGCGGCGCGACGCGGGGACGTCCAGTGCTGGCATGGCGGTCCGCAGAACCCCGTCCACCAGTACGTCGGCAGGTCCAACGCGGGTGCCTGCCTCGCCGCCCAACGAGGCAGCATCGGCCTGGTGGGCCACACGCACGCCGCCGCGGCGTGGCGGCAGACGCCGCGAGGCGCCAAGCCGGTGCCGATCCGCGTCGGCGAGCCGCTCGACCTCGCGGACGGGAAGTGGCTGCTCAACCCGGGCGCCGTCGGCGCGCCCGTCCCGCCCCGCCGCGCCTGGTGGGAAGCCCTCGACGTCGACGCGTTGGCAGGCGCGTTCTGGCTGCTGCTGGACTTCGAGCGATGGAGCGCGACGTGGCGTCGCGCTCCATACGACCCGGCGCCGGCACGCGAGCGGGCGCGCGCACTCGGCCTCTAGGCGACCTGCTCACCAGCTCTGCTCGCCCACGATCTGCCGGGTGGCGATGTTCAGGCGGTTCCAGACGTTGATCGTGGCGATGTCGAGGACGAGCGCGCCGAGCTGCACCTCGTCGAAGTGCTCGGCGGCGGCGTCCCAGATCTCGTCCGGCACCGGGTCGGCCTGGTCGGGGAGGCGGGTCAGCGCCTCGGTGAGGGCGAGCGCGGCGCGTTCGGCGTCGCTGAAGAACGGCGTGTCGCGCCAGGCGCCGACGGCGAAGACGCGCTCCTCGCTTTCGCCGGCCTTGCGCGCCCCCTTGGCGTGCATGTCGACGCACACGGAGCAGCCGTTGATCTGGCTGGCGCGAAGGTGCAGCAGCTCGCGCTCGACGGGCAAGCGAGCGCGGCTGATCGTCTTCGACAACGCGTTGAGCGCGTCCATCGCGCCGTCGACGACGAAGGCGGGGTTGGTCATGCGGGCGGTCATCAACATGATGCGTGTCGCTCCTTGTCACATCGGTTGGTTTGCGTCGGTCAGTGCCTTGACCAACCGAATCGCGAGGATGTGACGAGATGGACGCCTTCGAGATGCACCGCCCTCATCTTCACGCCGTGGCCACGCGGATCCTGGGCTCGCGGGCGGAGGCCGACGACGCGCTGCAAGAGGCGTGGATCCGCGTCGACCGCGCCGACTACGGCGACGTGGAGAACCTCGCCGGGTGGTTGACGACGGTGGTCTCGCGCGTGTGCCTGACGATGCTCGACGCGCGCAAGCGCCGCCGCGAGGAGGCGCTGGAGGCCGGGCGGCTGCCCGACCCGATCATCACCCGGCCCGACGCCGCCGCGCCGGACCCGGAAGGCGAGGCGCTGGCCGCGGACGGGATCGGCGCCGCGCTGCTCGTCGTGCTGGAGACGCTGGCGCCGGCCGAGCGCCTGGCGTTCGTGCTCCACGACATCTTCGCGGTGCCGTTCGAGGACATCGCGACCATCGTCGACCGGTCGCCGGACGCCGCGCGCCAGATGGCGTCACGGGCACGCCGCCGCGTCAGGGGCGCAGAGCGCGACGCGCCCACCGCCGACCGGAAGGTCGTCGAGGCGTTCCTCGCCGCGGCCCGCGCCGGCGACTTCGAAGGCCTTCTCGCCGTGCTGGACCCGGACGTCGTCCTCACCGCCGACGACGGCAGCGGGGCGTTGCAGCTCGTCGAAGGCGCGACGACCGTGGCGAGCCGCGCCCAGCTGTTCGCGACCCAGCGCGCGGCGCACCCCGCGATCATCGACGGCGTGACCGGCTTCGTCGCGACCGAGGGCGGCCACCCGGTCGCCGTGCTCGCCTACACCGTCGTCGACGGCCGGATCACGGCGATCGACGCGCTGACCGGTCCGGAGCGGCTCGCCGGCCTGGGCCTCGAGGCGTTCGTCGCGGCCGGGTGATCCTTAGACTCGCGTCTCCATGCGGATCGCTGACCTCCAACCAGGCGACACGCCGGCGACGCGCGCCGCCCGAGAGGTCGTGACGCAGTTCAGCTCACCCGCCCTGGTGAACCACTGCGAGCGCTCCTACCTGTGGTCGGCGGCGCTCGGCGAGCTTTCGGCGATCGCGTACGACCGCGAGCTGCTGTACGTGGCGGCGATGGTCCACGACCTCGGCCTCGTCCCCGCGTTCGACAACCACCTGGCCCCGTTCGAGGACGCCGGCGGCGACGTCGGCTGGGTGTTCGCCGCGGGCGCGGGCTGGCCGCCCGAGCGTCGTCTTCGCGTGAAGGAGATCGTCGTCCGCCACATGTGGGACGCGGTCGATCCCGCGTTCGACGCCGAGGGGCATCTCCTGTGCGAGGGCACCGGCCTCGACATCTCCGGCCGCAACCCGGAGACCTGGCCCCCCGACCTGCGCGCCGAGGCGCTCGAGCGCTTCCCACGCCTCGGCCTGCCGGTCGAGTTCACCGCCGCCTTCGAGGAGCAGGCCCGCCGGAAGCCCGGCTGCGCCGCTGCCGCAGCGGTCGCCTCCGGCGTCGCCGGCCGCATCGCGGCGAACCCGCTCGACCGCTAAGCCTAGATCCACCGATGCTCCCGGCGTCTCGACACCGTGGCCGTTCGCCAGAGCCGATCGGGGATCTAGGCTAAGGGAGCAGGCGCCGGTCGCGCCAGAGCCCCAAGCCGGCTGCCGCTCGCTTCATGGCGTCGGGTCGGCGCCGGGCCTCGTACGCGTGCCAGACGATGTCGTACAGCACGTGCGCCTCGAGGAAGGGCTCGAGGCCTTCGGCGTCCGCGCCGTAGGCGGCGAGCAGCCCATCGATGAACTCCGTGCTGTGCCCGCGAGCCGTCGCGCTCGCCACGAGCCCCGCGACGTCCCACGCGACCGGACCGGCGCAGACGTCCTCGAAGTCGTTCCAGACCAGCCCGCTGTCGGTACGCAGCAGATTTCCCATCGAGACATCGCCGTGCAGCGCCTGAGCCGGCAGCGAGCTCTCGAACACCGCGGGCGTCAGCGCGTCCAGTTCCGAGCCAAGCCAGTCGATGTCGTGCTGGGTCAACCCAGGCGATGGACGCAGCTGGGCGAGCAGGCGCGCGAGCCAATCCCGGATCTCGCTCACCGGGGCCAGGTCGCCCGGGAAGTCGGCGAGCGCCGCATGCAGCCCCTTCAGCGAGCGGCCGAGCTCCCGTGGCTCCAGGGGTGGAGCCTGGTCGTCGAGGGGGACGTACCTCCACAGCGTCATCCACACGCCGTCGTGCTCGTGCGGCCCGGGCGGCAGGAGATCGGTCGGCGGAACGGCGAGGTCGGTCCGCTCGGCCAGGAAGGCGCCGACGGCCACCTCGCGCGTCAGCCATTGCTCGACGTCATCGTGCAGGATCGCCGTCCCCGTCATAACCCGCGCCACCACCGGTGACGGCTTGAGGTGCACCAATGCGTTGCTCCCCGCCGCGATCCGCACGGCCTCGTCGCAGGCGACGCCGTGCTCACGGGCGACGGCCTGCGCGGCCGCCAGCGCGTTCATGGGTCGAGCCGGCGGATGGTGCGGTCGATCCAGCCACGGAGGGCGGCGACATCGGCCATGACCAGCGGCAGGCGGGTGTCGTCGCAGCGGCGGCGCGTGACCTCGGCGCCCCAGGAGCCGGCCCCGACCTGACGCCAGCGCCCGTGCTCGCGGACCGCCATCGGCGAGCCGCTGTCGCCGGGGCACGCGTGCGCGCGAGGCGGACCCGCGGGGTCGGAGGAGCAGAGCATCGTGCGGTCCAGCGCTCCGGGATGGCTGCGCGCACACGCCCGCCGGGAGAGGAGGCGCAGGTCGGCCTGGTGCAGCGAGCCGGGAGCGAAGCACGGCGCGTCGGCGTCCTCGCCGTCGGCGATCGCGAACGCGGACGACGGGGCGACCGGCCACGCCGCGGCGACGGCGAGAGGGAGACGTCCGCTCCGCGGCACGCGCCGACCCTATCCGACGAGACCGCCCGGAAACCTGGGATTCCTGGCCATGCTGAAGGAAGAGCACGTCGCGGACTCCAGGACGGCGTGACGTTCCTCGCCCTGCTGGAGCTCCTCGAGCGCCGGACGCTCGACGGTCACACCCAGGAGCTCGTCTACCGACCCACCCTCCATTGATCAGACGCCGTAGCATGGCTCGGGGCGACCGCTCGGGGGTCTGCCATGCGTCGGTTTCTGAGAACGGGGGGATCATGAGCAGCACCGAGACGATCACCGTGCCGCACCTCGGCACCTCGACCATCGGCTACAAGTTCGGCAGGGCCTACGACGCCTCGCTTCCCACGCTGGTCATGGTCAACTCGTTCACCACCTCGGTCGATCAGTACCGGCCCCAGTTCGCGGACGAGACGCTGAGCGCCACCGCCAACCTGCTCGCGATCGAGCCCTACGGCCACGGCGAGACCCGCGCCTCGTACGAGCAGTTCACCTACTGGGACTCGGCCATCGCCAACCTGCAGGTCCTCGACGCGCTCGGCATCCCGGAGGCGTTCGTCCTGGGCACCTCCCAAGGCGGATGGATCGCGACCCGCATGGCCATCCTCGCCCCTGGCACCGTGAAGGGCATCGTCCCGCTCGGCACCTCGATGGACTTCGAGAGCCAGCGCAGCCGCGACCTCGGGTGCTGGGACGGCATCGAGTTCTGCACGCCGGCCATCGACGCGCTCGCCGAGCCCGTCGGCGACGACTGGGTGATCCCGACCGACCTCATCGACGCCGTCCTCAAGGAGGGCTTGGGCGACGACGTGCCGCCCGAGGAGCGCAGCTTCTGGCACACCACCTACCAGGAGAACTACACCGGCGACACGGGACGCAAGCACGTCCGGATCAGCTCCATCAACCTGCGCGACCGGGACGGCTTGCACGGCCGGCTCGACGGCGTGCGGTGCCCGGTCCTGCGGATGCACGGCACGGAAGACCCGGTCTACTCCGTCGCCAACGCCGAGGATGAGATGAAGCTCTTCGTCAACAGCGCCGGTGCCGAGCTTCGCATCGTGGAGGGCGGCCAGCACTTCCTGAGCGCCTCGAACCCCGACGACGTCAACCCGGCGGTGGCCGAGTTCATCAACCGCTGGAGCTGAGGCGCAGCAGCCGCGCCAGCGCGGCGAGGTGGGACGCCGCGGCGTTCAGCACGCGCCCCGCCGCTCGCGAGTGCTCCGGGTACTCGTCGACGCGCATGGCGATGTAGAGCGGCGAGCGGCTCGCTGGCGACACCGCCGACTCCTGCGTCGTCATCGAGCCGGAGTCGTTCGTTCGCGACCAGCGAGAGCGTGTGAGACGCCTGGCCGTGTGATGCTGCGCGGTACGTGAGCCGCCGCTCGTGGACGTTGCTGTTGATCGTCGCCGGCCTGTGGGGCGGTTCCTTCATGCTGACGTCGATCGCCATCCGCGACCTGGCCGTCCCGGTGGTCTCGTTGCTCCGCACCGGGGTCGGCGCGCTCGTGCTGCTCCCCATCGCACTGCGCCGCGGCGCGCTCGCCGGGCTTCGGAGTCAGCTCTGGCCCGTGCTCCTGCTGGGAGTGGTGCAGCTCGCGGGTCCCTTCCTGCTGCTGGGGTACGGGCAGCGCCACGTCCCGTCGGGTCTGGCGGGCATCCTCGTTTCCTCGACGCCGCTGTGGACGGCGCTGCTCGCCGTGTGGATCGATCACGAGGAACGCGCCCGCGGGCGTGGACTGCTCGGCCTCGCGGTGGGGATCGTCGGCGTGGTGCTGCTGTGCGGGCTCGAGCTCAGCGGCGATCTCGACACGCTGCTCGGAGGGGTGATGCTGCTGCTCGGCGCCCTCGGCTATGCACTCGGCGGGTTCCTCGCCAAGCACCGGGTGCGCGGCTTGTCGCCGGTCGGCGCAATCACGGGCGCGATGGCGGGCGGCAGCGTCGTCCTCGCGCCCTTCGCGCTGGCAACGCTGCCCGACCACGCTCCGGCGCTCGGCCCGCTGGCGGCCGCGATCGCGCTGGGCGCGATGTCCGGAGGGGTCGGCTGGCTCCTCTACTACATCGTCCTGGCGGAATCCGGTCCGGCGAAGGCGGCGATCTCCCTGTATCTCGTTCCGGGGTTCGCCGTCATCTACGGCGCCGTCCTCCTCGACGAGGCACTGACCCCGGCCGGCATCGCCGGCCTGGCGCTCGTCGTCTCCGGGTCGTGGCTGGCGGCCTCGCAGGGACCGCCGGCCGCATCCCGCCGCGATCGATGAACGCGACTGGGCGATGCTAGGGGGTGAAGACATGCGCCGGCCGGGCGACGTGGGGGCGTTCCAAGCCGTATCGACCTGGCTGAGCGGGACCGGGGCCGGGTTGGCGGTGAGCGTGCCGGCGGTGATCTCGGCGGCGAGGGCGGGGAGCATGGGCGGTTTGGTTCCCATCGTCCGGTAGCGGGCCGTAACCACGGTGGACGGTAGACCCGCTGGTCCGGGATCGGCTCAGGGTGGAAGCTCTCACGACCATTCGCCGCTCCCGTCCCCCCATCGCCCCGCCCCTCATCGGGGTGGTCACGCACGAGTTGCGCAGCGAAGCCGAGCCTGCCTGGGCGCCCGCTCCCGGCCGCCGGCAGCGTGACCTCGCTCCGCGGCGACTGTCGTTGCGACTCAGCTACACCCAAGCGGTCCAGGAAGCCGGCGGAGTGGCCGTGGTCGTGCCCACCCACGGGTTCATCGACGACACGGAAGCACTCGTGGATCGCCTCGACGGTCTGATCTTCAGCGGAGGACCGGACATCGACCCCGCCGTCTACGCCCAGCCGCGCCACTCGCGACTGGGTCCCGACGTCGACCGCGTCGGCGACGAACACGAGCTGGCGCTACTCACCGCCGCCGCCGAGCGCGACGTTCCCATGCTGGGCATCTGCCGCGGGATGCAGGCACTCAACGTGTCGCGTGGCGGGACGCTGCACCAACATCTCCCGGACCGGACCGACCTCGAGCACAGCCAGGGCCACGCATCCTTCGAGCCGGCGCACGCCGTGTCCATTGCGAGCGGATCGCTCCTGCACGAGCTCACCGGCGCCGCGACGCTCGACGTGAACTCCCACCACCACCAGGCCGTCGACCGGGTCGGCACCGGACTGCACGTCTGCGCCGTCGCGCCCGATGCGACGGTCGAGGCCGTGTGGGACCCTGCCCTGCGGTTCTGCCTCGGTGTGCAGTGGCATCCGGAGGTGCTCACCCACCGACGCGAGCACGCACCTCTGCTTTCGGCCTTCATCGACGCTGCCCGCGGCGCACCGGCGCTAGCGCTCGCTGCCTGAATCGCGCGCGAAGCGGGAGCGGTCGACTACAGGGACGCGACGGTGCCTGGATCGTCCAGGTGGGGCCAGCGCGCGGCCGGGACGATCGCGGCCTGCAGGATGTCGCCTGTGACCGACCGGCCCCGTCGGCGGGCGATCGGCGCGACGGTGACCGCAAGCGCCCGCTGAACGGCGCGCGGCGGCCGCTCGAAGACGATCTCGTTCGCGAACGTCTCCGAGTCATGGAGCACTCCCGGCGCGACGGTCACCGCTTCACCGATCCGAAGCTCGCCGCGCTGCTCGCCGAGCCGATACCCCATGACCCCGTCGGCGACCTCGAAGCGTTCCTCCGGACCAGGATGGATGTGCGCGCCGCCCGGCACCGCCGACAACTCGCCCGGTCGTGTGCTCCACGACGCGCGCGCATACTCGCCCGTCACCGGGGTGTGCAGCACCGTCCCGGACGGGAACAGCTGCCGCAGCTCTGACGACAAGCGTTTCCGCGCCGGCATGCATCGATGCTCTCACGCGCCGCGACGATCCGCCCACAAGCCCTCGCCGCAGAGCGAGATTGCGGCGCCTGATCACGGCGTGCGGAGGATCTTCTCCATCGCCTTGCCTCGGGCAAGCTCGTCGACGAGCTTGTCGAGGTAGCGGATCTCCTGCATGAGCGGGTCCTCGATCTCCTCTACGCGGACGCCGCAGATCACGCCGGTGATGAGCTTCCGCGACGGATTCAACGCAGGAGCCTCGGCGAAGAACCTCTCGAAGTCCGTGCCTTGCTCCAGCTGCACGCCGAGCTCGCTCGCGCCGTAGCCGGTCAGCCAGCACAGGAGCTCGTCAACCTCCTCCTTCGTCCGGCCTTTCTTCTCGGCCTTGCGGACGTAGTGCGGGTAGACGCTCGCGACGCTCGTCGTGTAGATCCGATGCCCGGCCATGCCGAACTTATACTCGCGCTGCCCGACAGGGCCCGCCGGCCTGCCGCGCGGATCCGGCGGGCGTCAGCTCTGGATCATGCGCAGCTGACGCACGGCCAGCGTCAGCCCCGCGAGATCCGGCTCGCCCTCGCGCGACAGGGCGCGGAGGAACCCGGAGAGGCGGCGGACGGCCTCGGCGCGTGAGTGCAGGAAGCGCTCGACGGCCTCGGCCGCGGACTTGCCGGCGGACTCCTCCAAGGCCGTCTGGGCCAGCTCGCGGCGGGCCTGTGCGGCGTCCTCGCGCACGGCCTGCAACGCCCAGCGCTGCATCCGGCTCGCCGCCCGCGTGCCCTCGAGCTGGGCGTCGAGCCAGTCGAGCCGGAGCTCGGCGCCCAAAGCGAAGGAGACCTTGGCCACGTCCTCCAACGATCGGCCGGTGGCCGCGGCGACGGCGACCATGTCGGGCGCGTGGGCGAGCTCGGGGCTGAGCGCGTGGTCTCGCGCGACCTCCTCCGGTACGCCCGCCGCGACGAGCCGCTCGGCGACGGCGTCGCGGCGCGCCCGGCGGTCGTCGCCTCCCAGAGACGGCAGCGCCTCGGTGAGCCGCTGCACCCCCTCGTGCCCGGCGGCGACGATGGGCTCGACGGCGCCCTCTGGCTCCCACTCGAGGTACCAGCGGGTCGCGGTCTCGACGATCAGGTCGACGCCGCCCATCAGCTCCGTGTGGACCTCGGGCTCCAGGCCGGTGAGATGCTCGACCGCGTCCCAGCGCGCCGCCGCGCCGGTCACCGTGCGGGCGATGCGGTAGGCGCGGACCACGGCGGCCGGGTCGCATCCCCGCTCGGCCACCAGCTGGGAGACGAAGGTCGGGCCGAGCGCGTTGACGACCGAGTTGGAGCTGGCCATGCACAGGAGCTGCCGGCGCAGCGGGTGCTCGCCCAGCAGGTGCCCGCAGCGCTCGATGACCGCGGCGGGGAAGTAGTCGCGCAGGTCGCGCTCGAGCCAGGGATCCTCGACGAACTTCGACTGCTCCAGCGCGCGCGCGACCCAGCGCTTCGCGTAGGCCACCAGGACCGCCAGCTCGGGGCGCTCCATCCCCCGCCCCACGCGGCGGCGATCGGCGATCTCCTCGGCGTCGGGCAGGTTCTCGGAGGCGCGCATCAGCAGCCCCTGCTCCTCCAGCAGGCCCATCAGGTCCTCGTAGGCGTACAGGCGACCGGCGGAGCGGTCGACCTCCTGCCCGATGATCTGCGCCTGCAGGAACGAGTCGTAGAGCACGTGCGCGACGACGTCCTCGGTGACGGCCTCGAGCAGCTCGTCGCGATCAGCGCGCGTCATCTCCCCCCGCCGCTCGGCCAGCCCGAGCAGGATCTTCAGGTTCACCTCGTGGTCGGAGCAGTCGACCCCGGCGGAGTTGTCGATGAAGTCGGCGTTGATGTGCCCGCCGCCCGAGGAGAACTCGACCCGCGCCTGGCGGGTGAAGCCGAGGTTGCCCCCCTCCCCCACGACCCGGGCGCGCAGGGCCCGCGCGTCCACGCGGATGGCGTCGCTGGAGCGGTCGTGGGCGTCGGCGTCGCTCTCGTCGGAGGCCTTCACCACCGTCCCGATGCCGCCGTTCCACAGCAGGTCGACGGGCGCGCGGAGGATCGCGCGGATCACGTCGGTGGGCGCCGGGCGCTCCTCGTCGGTCCCGAGCGCGGCCTGGGCCTCGGGCGAGAGCGGGATCGACTTCGCCGTCCGCGGCCACACCCCGCCGCCCTCGGAGATCAGCGACCGGTCGTAGTCGTCCCACGAGGAGCCGGCGAGCTCGAACAGCCGGCGGCGCTCGGCGAACGACGCCGCGGCGTCGGGCGAGGGGTCGATGAACACGTGCCGGTGGTCGTAGGCGGCGACGAGGCGGATCCGGTCGCTGAGCAGCATCCCGTTGCCGAACACGTCGCCGGACATGTCGCCGACCCCGACGACGGTGAACTCGTCGAGCGCGGGGTCCATGTCGAGCTCGTGGAAGTGGCGCTTGACCGACTCCCACGCGCCGCGCGCGGTGATGCCGAGCTTCTTGTGGTCGTAGCCGGCCGAGCCGCCGGAGGCGAACGCGTCGTCGAGCCAGAAGCCGTACTCGCGCGAGATGCGGTTGGCGACGTCGGACAGCGTCGCGGTCCCCTTGTCGGCGGCCACCACCAGGTAGGTGTCGTCGCCGTCGAGCACCCGCACCCCCGGCGGATGCACGATCTTGCCGTCGACGAGGTTGTCGGTCACGTCGAGCAGCGAGCGCACGTAGGTCGAGTACTGGCGCTCGACCTCGGCCAGCAGCTCCGCCCGCTCGGTGGGGACGTTCTTGAGGATGAACCCGCCCTTCGCGCCGGCCGGGACGATGATCGCGTTCTTGGTCAGCTGGGCCCGCATGAGGCCGTAGACCTCGGTGCGGTAGTCCATCCGGTCGCTCCAGCGGATGCCGCCGCGGGCGATCTGGCCGCCGCGCAGGTGGATCCCCTCCATCCCGGGCGCGTAGACGTAGATCTCGTACATCGGCGACGGCTGCGGCATCGCCGGGACGTCGGCGGAGCGCAGCTTGAACGCCATCGCCTCGCGGTCGGAGCGGAACGCGCTGGTGCGCAGCGTCGCGTCGACCATCGAGAGCTGGTTGCGCAGGATCCGGTCGTGGTCGAGCGAGACGACGTCCTCGAGGTCGGCGAGGATCTCCTCGCGCAGCGCCTTCTCGGCGTCCTCGTCGCGCTCGCGCGCCGGGTCGAAGCGCGCCTCGAAGTAGCGCACGAGCTTGGCCGTCACCGCCGAGTTGGCCACCAGCACGTCGTTCTGGTAGCCCTCGGTGAAGCGCGAGCCGATCCGCTGGCGGTACTTGCGGTACGCGCGCAGGATCGCCAGCTGCTGGCGGTTCAGGCCCGCCGTGACCACCAGGCGGTTGAGCGGGTCGCTCTCCGCGTCGCCGCGCCACACGGCCGCGATGGCCGCCGCCACGCCGTCGCCGACCGCGTCCACGTCGAGCGGCTCCCCGTCGGGGCCGAGGACGCGGAACTCCTGCACCCAGACCTCGTCCTCCTCGCCCTCGAGCTTGGTCGAGAGCTCCTCGCTGACGCGCAGCCCGAGGTCCTCGAGCATCGGCATCGCCTGCGAGAGCCCGACCTTGGTGCCCTGCTTGTACAGGCACACGCGCGTCTGCTCCTCGAGCGCCTGGATGCCGACGACGTGGTGCTCGCCCTCGGTCAGCCGGGCGAAGCAGGCGATGTCGTAGGCGGCCGAGCCCACCGCCGTGTAGCCCTTGTAGTGGCCGGGGAAGCGGTCCTGCCACGCCTCCGCCAGGCGCCGGCCCGCGACAGGCCCGTGCTGGCTCACGAGCAGGTCGCGCAGCTCGTCGTCCCACGTGCGCGAGAGCTCGATCACCTCGCGCTCGAGCGCGCGCAGCGCCAGCTCGGGCAGCTCGCCCGGGGCGTGGACGAGGAAGTGCACGCGCGAGCGCTCGCTGTCGTCGAGCACGTGGTGGGTCTCGACCTTCGAGGTGCCGAAGCGCCGCCGGAACAGCCCCCGCACCTTCTCGATCAGCGCGGCGTCGTAGCGGCCCCGCGGCAGCGTGAGGATCAGCGAGGCGTTGCGCCCGTCGACGTCGCGGCGCCCGAGCAGCCGCACCTTGCGCGTGCCCTCGAGCGCCATCAGCGACCGCACGGCGCCGGTCAGGTCCTCGACGTGGGCGGCGAACAGCTCGTCCTTGGGGAACGTGTCGAACAGCGCGACGGCGGCCTTGTAGTCGTGCGAGCCCTCGACGAGCCCGAGGCCCTCGACGCACTGGCGCAGCTTGCGGCCCAGCAGCGGCGTCTCGGAGGCCGGCTCGGCGTACGCCTTGGTCGTGAACAGCCCGAGCAGGCGCGAGATGCCGATGATCCGCCCCTCGGCGTCGACGCGGCGGACGCCGATGTAGTCCATCCGCTCGCGGCGGTGCACGGGCGCGGGGGCGTTGGACTTGTCGACGAGCAGCAGGTCGCCGTCGAGCGCGCTGCGCCGCACGTGGTCGGGCAGCTCCGAGAACGCCACGCCGCCCTCGCGGGCGAAGATGGACTTCTCCTCGTCGGCCATGATCCCCAGGCCGGACCCGCGCACCATCGAGATCGCGTCCTCGGTGAAGTCGTACTCGCGCGCGCCGAGGAACACGAAGTCGCCGCGCTGGAGCCAGGCCAGGAAGTCCACGACCTCCTCGACCTCGTCGGCGGCGTAGCGGGACGCGCCGGCCCGGGCGAGCTTGCGCCATGCCCGACGCCCGCTCGAGCATCGCCGGGAAGTCGCGCACGACGGAGCGCACCGACGTGAGGACCGTGCGGACGGCGTCCTCCAGCTCCGCCAGCTCCTCGTCGGACAGCCGGCGGTCCAGCTCGAAGTGCATGACCGACTCGCGGTGCGGCGCGCCGCGCGGGTCGCGGACGTTGCGGATCCGCCCGCTGCCCTCGCGCTCGGTGGCCATGATCGGGTGCAGCAGCCGGGTGACGCCGAGCCCGCGGGAGGCCAGCTCCCCGCTGACCGAGTCGACCAGGAACGGGAGGTCGTCGGTGTTGGTCTCCAGCACCGAGCCCAGCGGCTCGTAGCCGTGCTGCTCGCGCGTGGGGTTGAAGGCGCGGACCGCGAGCGCCTCGCCGTTGCGCGAGCACGCGAAGTCGAACAGCGCCTGGACCTCGCCGAGCAGCGACTCGGCGGAGATGCCCTCCGAGGTGTCGGCGGACAGGCGGCGGAGGTAGGCGCGCGCGAAGGCGCGCACGGCCTGCGCCCGCTCGGGCGGGCTCACGCGTCTCGTCGATCAAGCCGAGCAGCCGATCCTCCGGCCGCTCGTGACTCGCGTCCGTTCCTCCTCCGCGAGGCTCACGCCACCCATCATGCCGCGCCCGCGCGACGTCGTGCATGGTCCCGTACGGCCAGCACCAATGACCTGGCGTCGTACCGCCCGTACAGTCGGCTCTCATGCCCTCCACACTCGGCGCGGTCCTGGAGCGGCAGGCCTCGGCCGTGGTGGGCCGGGAGCGCGAGCGTGCGCGCCTGCTCGACGGCGCCGCCGCCGGTCACCTGGGTGCACGGGATCGCCGGCTCGGGCAAGACGGCGCTGCTGCGCGCCTTCGCCGTCGACGCCCCGGTCGTGGCCATCGACTGCCGCACGGTGGAGCCGACCGAGGCGGGCTTCCTCGCGGCGCTCTCGCGCGCCGCCGGCGTGCCCGCGGACACGGTGGCCGCCGGCGCGGAGGCGCTGGACGGCAAGGTCCTCGTGCTGGACGGCTTCCACGGGCTCCCGCTGCTCGACATGTGGCTGCGGATGACCTTCCTCCCGCGGCTGCCCGCCTCCGCGCGGGCCGTGATCGCCTCCCGCGAGCCGCCGATGGCGGCCTGGAGCGCCGACTTCGGCCCGCTGCTGCGCACGCTCGCGCTCGGCCCGCTGCCGCCGGCGGCGGCGGAGGCGCTGCTGCGCCGCGCCGGGGTCCCGGCCGCGCAGGCGCGCGCCGTCAACCGCTTCGCCCACGGCCACCCGCTGTCGCTGGTGCTGGCCGCGGCCGCGCTGGACGAGCGCCCCGGACGCGCGCTCGCGCAGACCGGCGTCGCCGACACGCTGGCCAGGCTCTACCTCGAAGGTCTCGACGCGGACACCCGCCGCGCGCTCGACGCCGCGAGCGTGACCCGCCGCGTCACGCTCTCCCTGCTCGGCGCGCTGCTCCCGGGCGAACCGCCGCACGAGGCGTTCGAGCGCCTCCGCGCGCTGCCGTTCACCGAGCTGGGCGCCGACGGCCTCGTCGTCCAGGACACGGTGCGCGAGACCGTCGCCGCCGTGCTGCGCGCCGGGGATCCGGCCGCCCACCGCCGGCTGCGGGTCGCCGCCTGGCACCACCTGCGCGGCGAGATGCGCGACGCGGCCGCCGCAGGACCTGTGGCGCTACACGGCGGACATGCTGTACCTGATCGAGACCCCCGCGGTGCGCGACATCTACTTCCCGACCACCGCGCCCCAGCACGCCCACGAGCCCGCCCGCCCGGAGGACTGGGCCGGGATCGAGGCGATCGCCCGGGCGCAGGAGCCGGAGGCGGCTCTCGCGGTCCTGCGGCGCTGGTGGGAGCACGCCCCCCAGGCCTTCGTGGTCGCCCGCGACGCCACCGGCGCGGTCAGCGGCTTCTACTACCTGTTCGTCCCGCGCGACGTGTCCCCGCGCGTGATCGACGCCGACCCCGTGGCGAGCGCGTGGCGCGACCACCTGCGGCGCAACCCGCTCCCGCACGGCCAGATCGCGCTGTTCATCCGCGGCTGGGGCCAGCGCACCGGCCACACGCCCGCCGCCGGCGAGCCGAGCATCTGCCTGGACATCAAGCGCACCTACCTCGCGCTGCGGCCCGCCCTCACGCGCGTCTACCTCCCCGTGGCGGACCTCGCGGCGGGCGCCGAGGCCTACGGCCCGCTCGGCTTCACCCACGCGCCCGGCCACGAGGCGCGGCTGGGCGGCGAGACCATCCACACGATGGCCAGCGACTTCGGGCCCGGCTCGGTCGACGGCTGGCTCGCCGACATGGGCGCGAGAGAGCTGCACCTCGACGTGCGGAGCCCGCTCGACGACCTCGACCTCACCCGCCTCGAGCACGGCGTGCTCGGCCACCTGCTGCGCAACGAGGGCCGCGTCGTCTCCCGCGCGGAGCTGTTCCGCGAGGTGTGGGACACCGACCACCAGGGCGACGGCAACGCGCTCGAGGCGGTCGTCAGCACGCTGCGGGCGCAAGCTCGGCCCGCGCGCCAAGGCGCTGCAGACGGTGCGCGGCGCGGGCTACCGCCTGACCGGCCTCAGCTAGACCTCAGACACGCCTCAGGGAGCGGGCGCCCGGCGGGCTTACGGTCCGTCGCATGAGCATCCTCCCCATCATCGACGAAGCCAAGATCGAGACCTTCGTCCACCAGATCGCCTCCGACATCGGCGCCGCCGTCAGCGCCGCCCTCGTGACCATCGGAGACCGCCTCGGCCTCTACCGCGCGATGGCCGACGGCCAGCCCGTCTCCGCCGCCGAACTGGCGGACCGCACCGGCACCCAGGAGCGCTACATCCGCGAGTGGCTCAACAACCAGGCCGCCGGCGGCTACGTGACCTACGACCCCGAGCAGGACGCCTACACGCTCCCGCCCGAGCACGCCTTCGTGCTCGCCGACGAGACGAGCCCGCTCGCCCTCGCCGGCATGTTCCAGTCCGCCGCGGCCGTCTCCGAGGGCCGCCACCGCGTCGCCGACCGGTTCGTCAACGGCGGCGGCATCGGCTGGCACGAGCACAGCCACGACCTGTTCCACGGCGTGGAGCGGGCGTTCGCCGCCAACTACCGCGCCAGCCTCGTCGCCGAGTGGCTGCCCGCGCTGGACGGCGTGGTCGAGAAGCTCGAGCACGGCGGCCGCGTGGCCGACATCGGCTGCGGCCACGGCGCGTCGAGCATCCTCATCGCGCAGGCGTACCCGAACGCGACGTCGTCGGCTACGACTACCACGTGGAGTCGATCGAGGTGGCGCGCGAGCGCGCCCGCGAGGCCGGCGTCGAGGACCGCGTGAGCTTCGAGGTCGCCAACGCCGACGGCTACGGCGGCGAGCGCTACGACCTGGTGGCGTTCTTCGACGCGCTGCACGACATGGGCGACCCGGTCGGCGCCGCCGAGCCACGCCCGCGCCGCGCTGGCCGACGGCGGCACGTGCATGCTCGTCGAGCCGTTCGCGAACGACCGGATCGAGGACAACCTCAACCCGGTCGGACGCCTCTACTACGGCTACTCGGCGCTGCTCTGCACGCCGGGCGCGCTGAACCAGGGCGGCATCGCCCTCGGGACGCAGGCCGGCGAGGCGAAGCTCCGCGAGGTGCTGGAGGCCGGCGGCTTCGGCTCGGTCCGCCGGGCCGCCGAGACCCCGTTCAACCTCGTCATCGAGGCTCGCGCCTAGGCGAGGCGCTCCTCGAGCTTGTTCAGCTGCGCGGTGACCTCCTCCGGGAGGTCACCGCCGAACTTGGCCAGGTGCTCCTTGACCTGCTCGAGCTCGGACTTGAGCTTGGCCTCGTCGACGGTGAGCAGCGCCTGCAGGTCCTCGTCGGAGAGGTCCAGGCCCTCGGTGGGCAGGTCGGCGGCCTTCGGGACGAGCCCGATCGGGGTCTCGTCGACCTCGCCCTGGCCGTCGCAGCGGCGGAAGATCCACGCCAGCACGCGCGAGTTCTCGCCGAAGCCGGGCCAGATGTACTTGCCGTCGCCGTCCTTGCGGAACCAGTTGACGTAGAAGACGCGCGGCAGCTGGGCGCCCTCGCGGCGGCCGATCTCCAGCCAGTGCTGGAAGTAGTCGGCCATGTTGTAGCCGCAGAACGGGAGCATCGCGAACGGGTCGAAGCGCAGCGCGCCGACCGCCCCGGACGCCGCCGCGGTGGTCTCCGAGCTCATCGTCGCGCCCATGAAGACGGCGTGCTCCCAGTCGAACGCCTCGCGCACGAGCGGGACGACGGTGGAGCGGCGGCCGCCGAACAGGAACGCGTCGATCGGCACGCCCTTGGGCTCCTCCCACTCGTCCGCCATCGACGGCGCCTGCGACGCCGGCGTCGGTGAAGCGGGCGTTGGGGTGCGCGGCGGGCTCCTCCGAGTCCGGGGTCCACTCGTTGCCGTGCCAGTCGATGGCGTGGGCGGGCGGCTCGGGGGTCATGCCCTCCCACCACACGTCGCCGTCGTCGGTCTTGGCGCAGTTGGTGAAGATCGTGTTCGCCTCCACGGTCTTCATCGCGTTCGGGTTGGTCTCCACGCCCGTCCCCGGCGCGACGCCGAAGAAGCCCGCCTCGGGGTTGACGGCGTAGAGCCGGCCGTCGTCGCCGAACTTCATCCACGCGATGTCGTCGCCGACCGTCTCGACCGTCCAGCCCTCGAGCGTGGGGATCAGCATCGCCAGGTTGGTCTTGCCGCACGCGCTCGGGAAGGCGCCGGTGACGAACTTGACGTCGCCCTCGGGCGAGGTGAGCTTGAGGATCAGCATGTGCTCGGCCAGCCAGCCCTCGTCGCGGGCCATCACCGAGGCGATCCGCAGCGCGAAGCACTTCTTGCCCAGCAGGGCGTTGCCGCCGTAGCCCGAGCCGTAGGACCAGATCTCGCGGGTCTCGGGGAAGTGGACGATGTACTTCTCGTCGTCACACGGCCACGGGCGAGGTGTCGCCCGGGTTGCCGACCGAGTGCACACACGGGACGAACGTGCCCTCCTCGCCGAGGGTGTCCAGGGCGGGCTTGCCCATGCGGGTCATGATCCGCATCGAGACCGCGGCGTAGGCGGAATCGGTCAGCTGCACGCCGATCTCGGCGATCGGGGAGCCGAGCGGGCCCATCGAGAAGGGCACGACGTACATCGTGCGGCCCTTCATGACCCCCTTGAACTTGCCGTTGAGCAGCTCGCGCATCTCCGCGGGGTCCTGCCAGTTGTTCGTCGGCCCGGCGTCCTCGACGCGCTCGGAGCAGATGAACGTGCGGTCCTCGACGCGCGCGACGTCGCTCGGATCGGACAGTGCGAGATAGGAGTTCGGCCGCTTCGCGTCGGAGAGCCGCTCGAACGTCCCGGCGTCGACCAGATCCTGCGCCATTTGGTCGTACTCCTCGGCGGAGCCGTCGCACCAGTGCACGGCGTCCGGCTCGGTGAGCACGGCCATCTCCTCAACCCAGGCGAGGAGCTTGGTGTTGGCGGTCAGGGCGGTCGTCGTCTCGATCGTCACAGCAGGTTCAACCTCGCTCAGATGTCAGTGGAGGGAATCCGGGCACTTTGGCACACCCCGCCGAACCCCGGGGTCAGCGGACCTCGAGGTCCGTGGCGTGAGTGCCAGCTGAGCTTTTCATGAGCCGGAAGGCGGCGCGCTGCGCAGGCACGGGGAATCGGAGGCCGGAATCCGCCGGCCCCGATGACACGGAGGCCGCATGCCCAAGAACCACCCACGCCGCTCACCCAGGATGCGATCGGTGGCGCTCGCCACCGGGATGCTGGTGCTCGGCATCGCACCGTTCGGGATCGCCGCCACCGGTGATGCGCTGCGCGAGGGCCAGCGCAACGGCACCGCCACGCGGGAGACCCAGATCGTCTCGAGGGCGGCCGAGACCGGCGCCGCCAAGGGCGGCTACGCGACCCGCCAGTCGAACGTCTCCAACAGCGGCGGCGGGGCCATCTACGGCTGCCGCGCCGGCACGGGGGACAACATGAACCCGTGCATGCGCTCGAACAACCTCGAGGGCGGGCTCGCGTTCGAGTTCAACGCGACCAAGGGCGACACCATCGGGACGTTCACCGCCGGAGCGGGCGGCGACACCAAGAAGCCGTTCACGACGAACGCGACGGGCGTGGCCACCGGCCTGAACGCCGACCGCGTGGACGGGCAGGACGCGCCGGCCCTGATCGGCGCCGCGCGCGCCAAGGACGGGCTCGACGCCGACACCGTCGACGGCGCGAGCGCCGCCGGCCTGCGCACGCGCTGGCTGCTGGTGAACGAGCAGGGTGAGATCGAGGCCCAGTCCGGCGGCTTCGCCGTGCTCGACGGCTACGTCGCCAACCAGAACATCTACATCGACGCGGGCGAGGACCTGGTCGACAACGGGCTGTCCGCCAGCCTGGCCATCCGCAACCAGGGCGGGACGCAGTTCGGCGGCGAGATCTCCGTATCGCGCTGTCAGATCCCCGGCGTCGTCGAGTGCGCCCCGAGCCAACTCCAAGAATACGCGGGCGTTCGTCGTCAGCCCGCGCAACAGCGACGGGACCGCGACCGACGCGGCCACCCGCAAGCGGTTCTACGTGACGATCACGGAGTAGCGCGCGTCGCGGGGTGCGGCTCGCCGACCGCGGCGCCGTCGCGGTCGAACAGCCGCACGCCGTCCGGCACCAGCCCGAAGCGGATCCGGTCGCCCGGCTGCTCGCCGGCGCCGCCCTCGACGCACACCACGAAGCGCGGGCCGCCCTCGGCGTCGACGCCCAGGAAGGTCTCGCGCCCGAGCGCCTCGACGTAGGCCACGGTGCCGTCGACGGGCCCGACAGCCCGGCGTCCTCGCGCCACGGCCGGACGTGCTCGGGGCGGACGCCGAGCGTCAGCTCGCCCTGGGGCGCGCCGCCCGCCGGGATGCGGAAGCCGTCGCCGCGCAGCTCGCCGCCCTCGGCGACGCACCGGCGCGAAGCTCATCGCCGGGCTGCCGATGAAGCCCGCGACGAACCGGTTGGCCGGCCGGTCGTAGAGCTCCTCGGGCGTGCCGACCTGCTCGAGCCGGCCGTGGTTCATCACCGCGATGCGGTCGCCCATCGTCATCGCCTCGACCTGGTCGTGGGTGACGTAGACGGTGGTGGTGCCGATCTCCTTCTGCAGGCGCTTGATCTCGCCCCGCGTCTGCACGCGCAGCTTGGCGTCGAGGTTGGAGAGCGGCTCGTCCATCAGGAACACCTGCGGGTCGCGCACCAGGGCGCGGCCCAGCGCGACGCGCTGCTGCTGGCCGCCGGAGAGCTCGCGCGGGCGGCGGCCCAGCAGCTCGCCGAGCTCCAGCGCCGTCGGCCGCGCGGCCGCACCCGGAGCTCGATGTCATCCTTGGACGCCTTGCGCCGCTGCGCAGCCCGAAGGCGAGGTTGTCGCGCACGGTCATCTGCGGGTACAGCGCGTAGTCCTGGAAGACCATCGCGATGTCGCGGTCGCGCGGGGAGACGCGGTTGACCTCGCGCTCGCCGATCAGCACCCGCCCCTCGGAGATCGCCTCCAGCCCCGCCAGCATCCGCAGCGCGGTCGTCTTGCCCGAGCCCGACGGGCCCGACGAGCACCATGAACTCGCCGTCGGCGACCTCCAGCGACAGCTCGCGCACCGCCTCGACCGTGCCGAAGCGCTTGGTCACCGCCTCGAAGGTGACGCCGCCGCCATCTAGCCCTTCACCGCCCCGGTGAGCATGCCCCGGATGAAGTGGCGCTGCAGGAACACGTAGACGAGCACCACCGGGGTGGCGACGATCACCGCCCCGGCGGCCAGCAGCGCGAAGTCGGTCGTGTTGCGGCCCTGGAAGAACGCGAGGCCCAGCGGCGCGGTGCGCAGGTCCTCGTCGGAGACCATCACGAGCGCGAGCAGGAACTCGTTCCAGGTCCACATGAAGATCAGCACCATCATCGTCAGGACCGCGGGGCGCCCGAGCGGCAGCACGACGCGCCACAGCGTGTGCCAGCTGTGGAGCCGTCGAGGCGGGCCGCCTCCACCAGCGAGCGCGGCACGGACTGGAAGAAGGCGCGCATCCAGAACGTCCCGAACGCCACCGAGACGCCCACCTGCGGCCAGATCAGCGACCAGTAGGTGTCGGTCAGCCCGAGGTCGCGCAGGTCGTAGTAGAGCGGGACGATCGTCGCCTCGAGCGGCACCATCAGGCCCAGCAGCAGCACGTAGAACAGCACCGACTGGCCGCGGAAGCGCATCATCCCGAACGCGTAGCCGGCCATGACCGAGAACAGCGTGGAGAGCGTCACGACCGCCACCACCACGATCGCGCTCGACACCAGGTAGTTGGAGAAGTTCCCCTCCCGCCAGGCGTCGGCGAAGTTGCCCGGGTGGATGCCCGCCGGCACCCCGAACGACGACAGCGAGCCCTGCTCCTGCAGCGCGGTGATGACGATCCCCACGATCGGCACGAGCGCGATGATCGAGAACACGCCCAGCAGCAGGTAGGTCACGTACTGCTCGCGGCGGGCGATCATCGCGCGCCCCGCTCGGCGAACCGGTTGATCGCGAACGCGAGCACGAAGATGACGGCCGCCAGGCACACGCCGACCGCGGAGGCGCCGCCGACCTCGCCGCTCTGGAACGCGCGGTCGTAGACCTCGTAGGCCGGCACCGAGGTGGCGCCGCCCGGGCCGCCGCCCGTCGTGATGTACACGAGGTCGAAGTTGCGCAGCGCGGCGATCGTGGTCAGCGTCATCGCCACCGCCAGCTCGGCGCGGAGGCCCGGGAGCGTGACGGCGAAGAACTCGCGCACCGGGCCGGCGCCGTCGACGCGCGCCGCGTCGTAGAGCGAGCGCGGGATCTTCTGCACCCCGGCGGTGAACAGCACCATCGCCAGGCCGTACATCACCCACGTCCCGATCAGGCCGACCGCCGGGAGCGCGATGTTGAAGTCGCCGAGCCAGTTCTGGGCCAGCGCGCCGAGCCCGATCGCCTCCAGGCTCGCGTTGATCAGGCCGCCGTCGGGCGCGTAGATCATCCGCCACATCACCGCCACCACGACCAGCGCGATCACCTGCGGGAGGAAGAGGATCGTGCGGAAGGCGGTCAGCCCGCGCACCGGCGCGCGCGACATCGCCGCCGCCAGGACCAGGCCGATCACGATCGGCAGCCCCGAGTAGAAGATCAGCAGGACCAGCGCGTGCACGAACGCCGAGCGCAGCTCGGGGTCGGTGAACGACCGCCTTGTAGTTGTCCAGCGCCGACCCACTCGCCCGGGGTGATGCCGTCCCAGGCGAACAGCGAGATCCAGCCCGCGTGGATCAGCGGGAGCAGGACGAACGCCACGAAGACGGCGAGGCCCGGCAGGACGTAGAGGTACGCGACCCGCCGGGGCTCGCCGGGCGGCCGCTCGCCCGCCCGCGCGCGCCGTCGTGCGGCGCGCGCGGGCAGGCTCGCGGCCGGTGCCGTCACTCAGAGCGACCCCGTGAACTTCGAGTACTTCTCCTCGACGCCCTCGGTGAACGCGCCCGGCTGCTGCTTCTCGCCGAGCAGCTTCTGGATCGCGCCGGAGATGTCGTCGTAGAAGGTCGGCGTCGCGTAGTCGATGTACGGCACCAGGCCCTCCTCGTCGTTGAGCGTCTTCCAGGCCTCGGCGACCTCCTGCGAGACGCCGCCGGACGGCTGCGCGTCGGTCTTCATGGCCGGCAGGTTGTTGGTGTCGACGAGCACCTGGCCGGCCTCCGCGGTGGTGAGGAAGTCGATGTAGGCGGCCGCGACGTCCGGGTTCTTGGACTTCGAGGTGACCGCGAACGGCAGGCTCTCGCCGCCCAGCGAGACCGGCGCGCCGCCCTCCTCGGCCGGCGGCATCAGCATGAAGCCGACCTTGTCGCCCATGTTGTCGGCGAGGTCGGAGGTCAGCCACGTGCCGGCGATCAGGAAGCGGCCCTTGCCCTTGGCGAACTGCTGCCAGGCGGGGTCGTAGCCGGTGCCGTTGAAGTCGGGCGTGAAGTAGCCCTTCTTCGCCCAGTCCTGGATCTTGGTGGCGGCCTCCTCGTTCTCCGGGGTGGCGAACGACGCGCCGTCGCTGGCGAACACGAAGTCGCGGATCGCCTCCTTGTCCGCGTACTGGTTCTGCACGGTCTGGAACTCGTGGATGCCGGCGAACGGGTCGAGGTTGCCGAAGGCGATCGGGACGTCGCCGTCGGACTTGGCCTCGCTCGAGCTGCTTCTCGAAGTCGGCGAAGGTCGCGGGCGGCGAGGAGACCTTGTCCTTGTTGTAGTAGACGCCGACGATCTCGCCCATCTGCGAGACGCCGTACAGGCTGCCGGTGCCGAACTCCTTGCCGTCGTCGGAGAAGCGGTTGAGGTCCAGCAGCGTCGCCGAGTAGCGGTCGGCCCACTTGTAGGCCTCCGCGTAGGCGTCGAGCGGGCGCAGCAGGCCGCCCTTGACGAGCTGGCCCATGACCTGGCGGCCCTGGTTGGCCTGCACCACGTCGGGCGCCTTGTCGCCGGAGACGGCGAGCTTGAGCGTCGTGTTGAGGTCGTCGAAGGACTTCGCGACCCGCTTGATCGTGACGTTCGGGTACTTCTCCTGGAACTGCTGGTTGAGCTGCTTGATCTGCTTGGCCTGGCCGCCGCGGACCTCCTGGTCCCAGACGGTCAGCGTGACGTCGCCGGCCTTGGAGACGTCGACCTGCCTTGGAGCTCTCGCGGGCCTCGTCGGCCTTCTCGGCGTTGTCGCCGCCGTCGCCGCCCGGCGAGGCGCCGCAGCCGGCGAGGAGCGCCGCCAGCGCGGCGCACAGCAGCGCCACCCGCAGCGCGCGCGTCGGACGATGGACATTCCCTAACCCTCCTTTGATGACGAACCTGACACGGTGGCCGCCGGCGCCGGCAGGCCGAGCCGCGTCCCCTCCTCGATGAGCTCGCTCGCGCGTCGCGGCGCCCGCGAACGCCGTCGGCACGGTGACCGACAGGGCGGCGTAGAGCACCGCCCAGCGCAGCCGCTCCTCCGGCTCCGCTCCGCGCAGCTCGGCCCACACGTAGGCGGCCATGAACAGGTCGCCGGCGCCCGGTCGTGTCGGCCGACGGGCCCGGCTCCACCCCGTCGGCGGCGACCTCGCGCCCGTCGATGACGCCGACCGCGCCGTCGGGCCCGCGCGTGACGACGACCGACGTGCCGAGGCGGGCGAGCCGCGCGGCCGCGGCGCTCGGCGGCGCTGGCCGCGCCGGTCAGCAGCCGCGCCTCGGACTCGTTGACCAGCAGCGCGTGCGCCGCGGCCGAGCGCCGCGGGCGGGCGGCCGGCGAGCGCGCGCGCCTCCTCGTCGCCGCAGGTGAGGTAGGCGGCGGCGCCGGCGGGCACGAGCGTCGAGCTCGTCGAGCCCGCACACGACGGCGCGCGGGTCGAGCGCGGCGAGGTCCTCGCCGCGGGTCCGCGCGCCGGGGTCGAAGGTCGACCATCGCCCGCTCGCCGTCGGCGGGGAGCACCACGGTCGTCGCGGTGCGGCCCGGGTGCGGCGGGACGAGCGCGATGCCCTCGCGCTCCAGCGCGGCGCGCAGCAGCGCGCCCTCGGGGTCGTCGCCCAGCGGGCCCGCGAGCGCGGACGCGAGGCCGAGCCGCGCCGCGCCCGACGGCGGTGATGGCGCCGCCGCCCGGCGAGCGCTGCAGCGCGCCTGGGCGTAGCGCTCCTGCCCGGGGCCGGGGAGCGCGTCGAGCCCCGTGAACGTCAGGTCGAGGAACGGCGTGGTGGCGACGGCGACGTCGATCATCCGAAGCGCTCCTGCAGCTCGGGCAGCCGGGCCCGGTAGCCGTCGAAGATCTCGCGCGCCGTGTTCACGGACGGCACGAGAGGGTGCAGCGCGAGCGCCTTGACGGCCAGCGCGGGCGAGCCGGTGAGCGCCGCCTCGATCGTCGCGCGCTCGACCGCCTTGATCGACTGCACGAGCGCCTGGCGCGTGGTCGGGCACCGGCGCCGACCGCGACGGGCTGCGGCCCGGCGCGGCCGACCACGCGCCGGCACCTCGACGACGGCGCCCGCGTCCAGGAACGGCAGCGCCGAGCGGTTGGCGGTGTTGCAGATCAGCGTCGAGCGGGTGTTGTTGGCGATCGCCTCGACCACCGCCATCGCCTCGCCCTCGTAGCCGCCGTTGTCGGCGCTCGCTGCTGTCGTGGTCGCCCTCGACGCCGGCCGCGCCGCGCGCCTCGGCCATGTAGGTGCGCTCGCGCTCGTGGCGGGTCTCGCGCCAGGCGGCCAGCGCGTCGGCGGGCGGCTGGCCGTTGCAGCTCGTAGAAGCGGGCCTGCTGCTCGAGCAGGTAGGCGCCGCGCGACGCCGGGCTCTCGCGGATCGCGTCGACCGTGTCGGCGGCGTAATAGAAGTAGTAGAGGTACTCGTTGGGCACCATCCCCAGCGTCCGCAGCCACTCGCCGCCGAACAGCGTGCCCTCCTCGAAGGTCGCCAGCGCCTCGTCGTCGGCGAGCAGCCCGGGCAGCAGGTCGCCCTCGCTGTCGCGCACGCCGCGCAGCCAGCCGAGGTGGTTGAGGCCGAAGTAGTCGAACCACAGCTCGGCCGGGTCGCGGCCGAGCGCGGCGGCGACGCGGCGGCACAGCCCGGACGGCGAGTCGCAGATGCCGACGGCGCGGTCGCCCAGCACCTGCTGGGCCGCCTCGGTGACCATGCCCGCGGGGTTGGTGAAGTTGATCAGCCACGCCGCCGGCGCGCGCTCGGCGATCACCTCGGCCAGCTCGACCATGATCGGGATCGTCCGCAGCGCGAAGCAGATGCCGCCCGGCCCGGTCGTCTCCTGGCCGAGGACGCCGTAGGAGAGCGGCACCGTCTCGTCGACGACGCGGCCCTGCAGCTCGCCCACGCGGACGGCGCTGAACACGAAGTCGGCGCCTTCGACGGCGTCGTCGAGGTCCGGTCGCGGCCCGGAAGGGAAGCTCTCGCCGTGCTCGGCGGCGAGCCCGTCCAGCACGGCCGAGATCCGGGCCAGGCGCGACTCGTCGACGTCGTGGAGCACGACCTCGTCGAAGCCCAGCGCCTCCTCGCGGCGCAGCAGCGCGCCGTACACGAGCGGGACGCGGAACCCGCCGCCGCCGACGATCGAGAGCTTCATGCCGTGATCACCTCCACGCCGGCGCGCCTCGAGCTCCGCGCACGGCGGCGCTCGGGGCCTCGTCGTCGGTGACCAGCACGTCGAGCTCCTCCGGCCCGCAGACGCGCACGACCGCCGCGCATGCCGAACTTGGCGGAGTCGGCCAGCAGGACGCTGCGCGTGGCGGCGGCCAGCATGGCGCGCTTGATCGGCACCTCGACCATCGTCGAGTCGACGACCGAGCAGTCGCTCGTCCAGGCCGGAGGCGCCGAGGAACGCGACGTCGGCGCGCAGCTGGCGCAGCGCGTCCTCGGCGAGCACGCCGACCAGCGAGCGGTAGTTGCGCCGCACGATCCCGCCGAGCAGGACCAGCTCGATCGACGTCTCGGGCAGCAGCTCCTCGTAGGCGGCGAGGTTGCTGGTGATCACGGTGACCGAGCGGCCCCGGAGGTGGCGCGCGAGCTGCAGCGTCGTCGTCCCGATGTCGAGCATGATCGTCTGCCCGTCCTGGACGAGCGCGGCGGCCGCCGCGCCGATGCGCGTCCTTCGGTCCAGGCGCTCGACGACGACCTCGGCGAACGACGGCTCGTCCGGCGGCACCGCGCCGCCGTGGACCCGGGTGAGCTTGCCCTCGCGCTCGAGGTCGCGCAGATCGCGCCTCACGGTCATCTCCGAGACGCCGAAGGCGGCGGCCAGGTCGCCGACCTGCGCGGTGCCGCTCCGGACGGCGTTGAGGATCTCCTGTCTGCGCTGCACCCGGAGCACGGCGGCCAGCATACAGCCGCGGGCTGTTCGACTTTGTTTATGTCCGCAATCCGGTGCTGTGCATGGGCTTGACAGGTATCGAGCCGGGCCATAGGGTCCGCCCGCTGGCGTGAGTTGTTCGGAGTCGTTCGACTCTGTTCGAACGGACGAAGGGGGCGGAGTGAAGAGGTTGCTTGCGGTGCTGGTCGCGGTCGGGGCCGCGATGCTCACGACGTCGGCGCCCGCCTTGGCCGCCGACGGGTACACGGCCTCCGGCGCCGTCAAGCTCGACGTGCTCGGCGAGTGGGCGCACCCGGACGACGACACGAGCATCATCGGGCCGTGCGGCGTCTGGCACCAGCGCTACGGCGTCAAGTGCGGGATCATCATGGTCACCCGCGGCGAGGGCGGCGGCAACGCCGTCGGCACCGAGATCGGCCCGGCGCTCGGCCTCCGGCGCGAGAACGAGGACCGCGTCGCGCACTTCCGCTCCGGCACCGTCGACATCTTCAACCTCGACCGCGTCGACTTCTTCTACAACCAGAGCGCCCCGCTGACCCAGTTCTTCTGGGGCGAGGACGAGACGCTGCGGCGCATCACGCGGATCATCCGCATGACCCAGCCGGAGATCTACATCGGCTTCACGCCGACGCTCAACGCGGGCCACGGCAACCACCAGCAGGCCGGCCGCTACATCTGGGAGGGCGTCCTCGCGGCGGCCGACCCGAACAGGTTCCCCGAGCAGCTGCAGGGGCCGAACGCGCTCAGCACCTGGCAGGTCAAGAAGGTCTTCTCCGGCGGCGCGACCGCCGGCACGGGCGGCACCACGACCTCGCCCGACTGCACCACCGGCTTCACCCCCACGGACCTCGACAACGTCGCGGGCACGTGGACGGGCTACGACTCGCCGTACCGCTGGCCCGCGGGCAACGTGCAGGGCCAGCTGGCCGGCTCGCCCAAGAGCTGGGCGCAGGTCGCCCGGGAGGGCACGTTCGCCTACCCGACGCAGAGCCGCCCGATGTTCAAGGACGTCTTCGCTCCGGGCTGCTCGCGCTTCGGGATGACCGACTCGTTCGTGCCCTTCCAGCCCAACGTCAACCCCGACGGCTCGGCCAACGCCGCCTCCGGCCAGGACCACGCGATCCTCTACGGCGCGGTCGTCCAGGACCCGGGCGGGCTGCCCAAGGGCACGCTCGAGTACCTCACCTTCTCGCGCTTCTACAACGTGCGCGGCGCGCCGTTCGCGGCCACGCTGCACCTGCGCTCGGGGTCGGGCACGCTCGCCCCGGGCGACGTGAAGCTCAACCTCCCGGCCGGCTGGACGGCCTCGCCGACCACCGAGCACGTCGGCGCGGTCGGCCCGAACAGCGAGACGACGGTGACGTTCATCGTCACGCCCGGCCGCGTCGGCCGCGATCGGCGCCAACCACCGGATCTCGGCCGAGTACACGACCGGCGAGATGTCGGGCTACACCGACGACGTCGTGCGCGTCGTCGCGCCCGCCGAGGGCCGCTTCCAGCGCTTCGGCAAGTGGGAGGAGTACGACACCTGGCTCGCGGACACCGCGCCGCAGGCGCGGCGCCTCGGGCGCTCGTCCGCCGTCCAGTCGATGGGCGCCGGCGAGACGATCACCGTCCCGGTCGAGGTCCACAACTGGTCCTCGACGCCGCAGTCGGGCACCGTGTCGCTCCCGTCGCTGCCGTCGGGCGTCACCGCCGACGCCACGAGCAAGCCCTACGGGCCGCTGGCGCCGGGCGCCGACACCACCGTCGAGTTCCAGGTCTCGAACTCGTTCACCAACGCCACGCTCCCGGGCGCCGGCGGCGCGGACGCCCAGTCCACCAGCGTCACGATCCCGATCCGGACGAGCTTCAGCGATCCGTCCGGCTTCACCTCGGAGGACCTCACGATGTCGATCGTGCCGAAGACGGCGATCCCGGCCGCCGCGAGCGCGCCGGCCGTCGACGCCACGGAGGGCGCCGGGCGAGTACTCCGGCGAGGCGCTCGAACGTCGGGCGCAAGTGGGAGCCCGGCGGCAACTTCCGCAACTGCGACGCCGCAGGGCGTCGACTGCGGCTCCTCGAGCGCGCCCGGCACGGAGGGCAGCACGTACGCCAAGGTCACGCGCTTCGACGACGACCTGTACTTCCTCGTCCACGTCAAGGACGACTTCCAGAGCTACGCGGTCACGCCCGCGGAGTGCGTCGGGCACTGGCAGGCCGACTCGGTCGAGCTGCTGATCGACCCGCGCGGGAACGCCTCCGAGAGCAACCGCGACACGGCGTCGACCTTCAAGCTCGGCCGTGTTCCCGTACACGAACGACGCCGCCGGATCCAACGGCAACGGCATCAACGGCCCGTGCTGGTCGCGCGACGCCGACAACCACCAGGGCTACTCGACCGGGCCGCTGGCCGACACGATCAGCGACGCCCCGAACGCGCCGGGCGTCGAGGTCGCCACCGACGCGACCTGGGTCGGCTCCAACGACACGGCGGTCGACCACGCCTACGCGGGCGGCGGCTACACGATCGAGGTCAAGATCCCGATGGCCGATCTCCCGGCCGCCGTGGACCCGGCTCGCATGGGGCTGAACATCACGCCCTACGACAACGACGACAACACGGAAGGGACGGGCTCGACGGTCCTGCGGCACACCGACGTGAGCACGCGGCTGGCGTGGTCGACGTTCGGCAGCGTGCAGTCGGATCCGTACCGGTGGGGCCACGCGACGCTGCCGGGCTACACGCCGCCGGCGGACCGCCCGACGGAGCCGACCGACCCGAACGTGTCGAGCCCGAACCTCAACGGGGCGCTGTCGCCGCAGACGATCGCGCAGTCGGCGCGTGACGGCGTGCCGATCTCGGGGCGGGTCCCGGCGCCGGCCGAGCGACCGGATCACGGCCGCGAAGGCCACGCTCGAGGCCGGCTCGGTCGAGCTCGACCTGACCGCGAACGGGCCGGGCCGCGCGCAGGTGTTCGTGTGGTCGGGCGAGACGGGCTACATCCCCGTGTTCAAGACCAGCTGCGATCCCGGCGGGCAACCCGGCGCCCGACTACGGCCTGTCGGCGTGCTCGGTGGCCGACGGCGACGTCCCGCCGTGGTCGCCGGACATGAGCGGGCGCGTGCTCGCCGAGCGCCGCGACGTCGCGCTCGGCAACGGCGTCACCCGCGTCTCGCTCCCGCTCGACGCGGGGAGCGCGACAAGCTCGCCGCCGACGGCCGCGTCCTGGTGGCGTTCGAGACGCCGCAGGACGAGGTGCAGGCGATCGACGCCAAGCTCGACGCCCCGGCCGCTCCCGGCACCCCGGGAACCCCGGGCACGCCTGGCGGGACGCCCGGGCGCTCCGGGCGCGCCGGGCGGCGCCGGACGGGCCCGGCGGCGGAGGCGCCCTGCTGCCGGGGACAGCCGCTGCGCCAACGAGATCATCGGCACCGCGTCGGCCAACCGGCTGATCGGGACCGAGTTCGGCGACCGCATCATGGGGCTCGCGCGGCAACGACCGCCTCTACGGCCGCGGCGGCGACGACTGCCTCACCGGGCTGACCGGCAACGACCGCCTCTACGGCGGCGACGGCAACGACAGGCTCGAGGGCGGCAGCGGCGCCGACCGCGTGTACGGCGGCGCCGGCCGCGACACCCTGCGCGGCGGCGCAGGCGGCGACCGGCTCCAGGGCGGCAGCGGCAACGACGACATCGGCGGCGCCTCCGGGCAACGACCGGATCACCGGCGGCAAGGGGCGGGACAGGATCGACGCCGGGTCCGGCGAACGACCGGATCTACGCCAAGGACGGCAAGCGCGACACGATCGACTGCGGCCGCGGCCGGGACACGGTCGTCACGCCGCGACAAGGCCGACCGGCTCACCGGTTGCGAGGTGCGCCGCTAGCCCTAGACCCGCGGACACGGGTCCGTCGCCGCTCTCCTCCTCTGGCGGCGGCGGGCCCCCGCGGCACGGCTACTCGACGTCGCCCTCGGCGGGGGTGGCGCCGGCGTCGCGGCGCGGGACGAGCACGAGCCGCTTGAACTCCGCGACCAGCACGCCGTCCTGGTTGAGCACGCGGGTGTGGACCCGCACGGTGCCGCGATCCTGCTTGGAGCGCGACTCCTTGACCTCGAGCACCTCGGACTCGCAGAACAGCGTGTCGCCGTGGAAGACGGGCGCCGGGTGCTTGAGCTCCTCGGTGGCCAGGTTGGCGATCGCCTTGCCGGAGACGTCGGAGACGCTCATCCCCAGCGCGAGCGAGTAGACCAGCGGCCCGACGACGACGTTGCGGCCCTGCTGGGAGGCCTTCGCGTACACGTCGTTGATGTGCAGCGGGTGGTGGTTCATGGTGATCAGGCAGAACATGTGGTCGTCCGCCTCGGTCACCGTCTTGGCGGGCCAGTGCTTGTAGACGGCGCCGACCTCGAACTCCTCGAGGTAGCGGCCGTAGGGGTGCGCGCCCGAGGCCTCGCGGGCGGCCTGTCCGGTCTCGACGCTGCTGGTTTCGGTGCTCATAGGGGGCGGAACTCTACGATCCCGGCCAATGCGCAATCCCCGTGACTTCTTCAAGCCCCTCGCCATCGGGGCTCCCGAACCGCTCCGCGAGATCCCCTTCACGCCGTCGAGGATGATCCACTTCCTCGACTTCTCCAACGAGAAGATGGTGGCCAAGGCGGCCGACATCGCCACCAAGACCGACGTCCTGCTGGGCAACCTCGAGGACGCGGTGCCGGTGGATCGCAAGGAGGCCGCGCGCGAGGGCCTGATCCGCGTCGGCCGGGACATGGACCTCGGGTCAGACCGCGCTGTGGACGCGGGTCAACGCGCTCGAGTCGCCGTGGGTGCTCGACGACCTGACGCAGATCGTCGGTGAGATCGGTCACAAGCTCGAGGTCGTGATGGTCCCGAAGGTCGAGGGCCCGTGGGACATCCACTACGTGGACCGGCTGCTCGCCCAGCTCGAGGCCCGCGCCGGCCTGGAGCATCCGATCCTCGTCCACGCGATCCTCGAGACCGCGCAGGGCGTGGCCAACGTCGAGGAGATCGCCACCGCCTCGCCGCGCATGCAGGGCATGAGCTTCGGCCCGGCCGACCTCGCCGCCTCGCGGCGGATGAAGACCACGCGCGTCGGCGGCGGGCACCCCGGCTACCGGGTGATCTCGGATCCGAGCGAGAACGGCGCCGCGCGCGCCAGCGCCCAGCAGGACCTGTGGCACTACTCGATCGGGCGCATGGTCGACGCCTGCGCCGGGGCCGGGATCCTGCCGTACTACGGGCCGTTCGGCGACATCAAGGACGTCGAGGGCTGCGAGGCCCAGTTCCGCGCCGCGTTCCTGATGGGCTGCGTCGGCGCCTGGTCGCTGCACCCGGTGCAGATCGACATCGCCAAGAAGGTCTTCTCCCCCGACCCGGACGAGGTCGCGTTCGCTCGGAAGGTCATCGAGGCGATCCCCGACGGGCGGGGCGTGCACATGATCGACGGGAAGATGCAGGACGACGCGACGTGGAAGCAGTGCCGGGTGATGGTCGATCTCGCCGAGATGCTGGCGGCGAAGGATCCGGAGTTGGCTGGCTCAATACGGCATGTAGCGCGGGCAGGTCACCACCCCCGACGTCACGATCGTCCACCTGGCCCGCGTCCTCCCCGAGCCGCCCTTCGAGCGGGTGGTGCAAGAGACGTTCGCCAAGCGCCTCACGAGCGCGAGGCAGCTCGCAAACGCCCTGGATCGCCACCGCGGCGGCCGCGGCACCAGGCGGCTGCGACGAATGCTCGAGCTCGGAATCGACGACCTGCGCTCCAAGGCCGAGCGCTCGCTGCGCCACTGGGTCAGAGCCGCCGGCCTCCACGGAGCCACCTTCAATGCCGAAGTTGGCCCATGGCGCGTCGACGCCCTCTGGCAAAGCGCCAAGCTCGCGGTCAGAGGTCAACGGCTACGCCGCACACAGCTCCCCCTGGGCACACGACCGGGACCACCGCAAGGAGCAGTGGCTGCGCACCGCCGGCTACGACGTGCGCCGCTTCACCGCCCTGCAGGCCATCGACGAGCCGGCGCTCGGATCGATCGCCGCACTCGCGCATCGCGGCCGCGCCGATCGCGTCCGAAGCGGCGGCGCTACTCGAAGCGGTACTTCTTCGGGCAGCGCGCGCCGGGGTCGCCCAGCCCGCTGCCCTCGGAGTACCGGAAGCAGCTGCCGTAGCGGAAGCTGCCGTTCCAGGCCGGGGGCAGCGTCACGGTCGCGGTGGCCTTGAAGCGCCCCTTGCCGATGCGCTTCGGCTTGGCGCGCGCGACCTGCGTCCGCCTCCTTGGCCTTCTTCGGACCGAGGTAGAAGATCGTCTTGGCGCTCAGCCTCACGTTCTCCGGGGTGCGCAGGTACTGGGTGATCCGGAGCCGGTCGTTCGAGAGGCCCTTGAAGAAGGACCGGGGGCGCGGGTAGACGTAGGCGCGGACCAGGCGGCTGTCGGTCGCCTGGGCCGGGAGCGGCGACCTGCAGCTGCATGTTGCGATCGAACCGCGGCTTGAAGCTGTAGGCGCCGCGCGTGTCGGTGGTGGCCGTGCCGAGCGTCACGAAATCGCCGTCGTAGGGGTACGCCCGGCCGCGCAGCTCCACGGCCTGGCCGGCCAGCGGGGCGGTGCCCTCGACGAGCTTGCCGCCCACGTTGTGGGCCGTGCCGTACTGGACGCCGGGGTTGGGCTCGAGCGAGATGGAGACCTCCGCCGCGGCTGCGGTGGCCGGGAAGAGGAGCAGGACCGTAACGAGGGTGATCGCAAGGCGCATGGGCGCCCAGGATAGGCTGCCGCCCCTCATGAGGTTCTTTGAATACGAATCGCGAAAGATCGTCGCCAAGGCTGGCATCCCGACCTCCCCCCACGGTTTCGCCACGTCGGCAGACGAGGCCCGCCGGGTCGCGGAGGAGATCGGCGGGCCAACCGTCATCAAGTCGCAGGTGCTCACCGGCGGCCGCATGAAGGCCGGGGGCGTCAAGTTCGCCGACACCCCCGACGAGGCCGCCTCGCACGCCGAGGAGATCCTGAAGCTGGAGATCAACGGCCACATGCCGCGAGGCGTGCTGGTCGACTCCCGCGTGGCCGTCAAGCAGGAGTACTACGCCGGGGTCACCTGGGACGGGACCCGCAAGCGCCCGGTGATGATCTTCTCCCCGATGGGCGGGATCGACATCGAGGAGGTCGCCGAGACCCACCCGGACAAGGTCGGTCGCCGGCACCTCTCGAACCTCCGCGAGGCGGCGGACTACGAGGCCAAGGAGGTGATCGCGGCCACCGGAGTCACAGGTAAGGCGCTGCAGCGCTGCACGCCGATCATGGCCCGCCTGGCGCGGCTGTTCTCCGATTACGACATGACGCTGGCCGAGATCAACCCGCTCGCGGAGCTCGAGGACGGCACGCTTCGTGGCCGTCGACGCCCACATGGACATGGAGAACGAGGCCCGGCCGCGCCAGAAGGCGCTGCTGGCCGAGCTCGGCGTCGGCGACGAGGAGACCCGCCAGGCCCGCGAGGCGACGCCGTTCGAGCTGGCCGGCGAGGCCGTCGACGCCACCGACCACCGCGGCGTGGCGGGCAACGTCACCGAGTTCGACGGCGACCTCGGGCTCGTCATCGGCGCCGGCGGCGGCTCGCTGACGCTGTTCGACGCGGTCCGCGCCCACGGCGGCAAGCCCGCCAACTACTGCGAGATCGGCGGCAACCCGTCGGTCGCGAAGGCGTGCGGCCTGGCCAAGCTCGTGCTCCAGAAGCCGGGCGTGGACAAGATCGCGGTGATGATGTCGATCGTCTCCAACACCCGGGTGGACATCGTCGCCCGCGGCGTGATCAAGGCGTGCGTGGAGCTGGGCTACGACCCGGCCGAGAAGATCGCCATCTTCCGCATCCCGGGCGCATGGGAGGAGGAGGGCTTCAAGATCCTCGAGGCCTACGGCGTCCCCTACGCGGACCGCTCCGTGTCGCTCAACGAAGCCGCGCGGAGGGCCGCCGCATGAGCATCCTCATCGACGCGGAGACGACGTTCATCGTCCAGGGCATCACGGGGCGCGAGGCGGTCAACCTCACCCGCGAGTGCCTCGACTACGGCGCCGGCGCGAAGGTCGTCGGCGGCGTGACGCCCGGCCGGCTGGGCCGCGACGTCCACGGCGTGCCGGTGTTCGACACGGTCAAGCAGGCCGTCGAGCACCACGGAGGGCCGATCGACGGCTCGGTTGTGACCGTCCCGCCCGCGTTCACCAAGGACGCGGTGTTCGAGGCCGTCGCCAACGGGGTCAAGCTCGTGGTGATCGTCACGGAGCGCATCCCGCGCCGCGACGTCGCCGAGATGGTCGAGTTCGCCGACGCCCACGACGCGCGGATCATCGGCCCCAACTGCCTCGGGATCATCGTCCCCGACGTGATCAAGATGGGCGGGATCGGCGGCCCGGCGCGCAACGCGTCGCAGGCCTACTCGCCAGGCCCGGTCGGCGTGATCTCCCGCTCGGGCGGCATGACCACCGAGATGTCCTCGACGCTCAGCGCGGCGGGGCTCGGGCAGTCGACGGCGGTCTCGATCGGCGGCGACGCCATCATCGGCACCACCTACGCCGAGCTGATGCCGCTCTTCGAGGCCGACGAGCAGACCGAGGCGCTCGTCATATACACGGAGCCGGGCGGCCGGATGGAGGCCCAACTGGCGGCGTGGACGACGGAGAACAACTCGCGGCTCCCGATCGTCGCCTTCATGGCGGGCCGCTTCATGGACGAGATGCCGGGCATGTCCTTCGGGCACGCGGGCACGATCGTCGAGGGCAAGGAGGACACGGCGACGGAGAAGATCGCGCGCCTCGGCGCCGCCGGGATCGTCGTCGCCGAGCGGATCGAGGACATCCCCGAGCTGGTCAAGCAGGGCATCGCCGAGCGGAAAGGAGCCGCCGTATGAGCAACCTCTTCATCGAGGTCGAGGTCACGCCCGAGGTGGCGTCCGACACCGCGCTGGCGGCCAAGCTGGCCGAGGTCTGCCCCGTCGACATCTACGCGACGGGCGAGGACGGCTCGCTGCGGATCGTCGAGGAGAACCTCGACGAGTGCGTGCTGTGCCGCCTGTGCATCGACGCGGCGCCGCCCGGCACCGTGACGGTCCGCAAGCTCTACGACGGGGGCGCGACGCTGTAGGGGTGCCCGAGCTTCCCGAGGCCGAACGCGCCCGCCAGCAGATCGAGCGGGCGCTCGGCCGTGAGATCGTCGCGGTCGACGACCGCGACACCTACGTGTGCCGCCCGCACGCGCCGGGTGAGATCGCCGACGCGCTGGTCGGCCGGCGGCTGACGGTCGCGCACCGCCGCGGGAAGTTCCTGTGGGTCGAGACCGACGGCGGCCCGGACCTCGGCCTGCACCTCGGGATGGCGGGCCGGATCGCGGTCGACGAGCCGCCGGCGCCCAACCGGTGGGACCGGTTCGTGCTGGAGTTCGACGACGGCGGCCGGATGGCGCTGCTCGACAAGCGCCGGCTCGGGCGGGCGGTGCTCGAGCCCGACTTCTCGCACGTCGGCCCCGACGCCGCCGAGGTGTCGCGCGACGTGTTCCGCTCGCGGATCGGGCGCGGGAAGCTGCCCCTGAAGGCCAAGCTGCTCGACCAGGGCGCGATCGCCGGCGTCGGCAACCTGCTCGCCGACGAGACGCTGTGGCGCGCGAAGCTGTCGCCGCGCAGGACCGCAGGGGAGCTGTCCGAGGAGGAGCTCGACCTGCTGCGGCGCGAGCTGCGGGCGGCGACGCGCGACGCGATCCGCAACGGCGGCGTCCACACCGGCCGCTTCATGCCCCATCGCGAGCGCGGCGGCCACTGCCCGCGCTGCGGGACCGCGCTGTCGCGCGACACGATCGGCGGGCGCACCACGTTCTGGTGCCCCGTCTGCCAGCCGGACCTCTAGGCCCAGCTGATGGCCGGCTCGCCGCCGAGGAAGGCGGCGACGCCCTCCGCCTCGCGCTCGAGCCCTTCCACGCGCGCCCACAGCGTCAGCTCCGCGGAGCCCATCAGCTGCGCGTGGACGCCGCACAGCCGGGAGACGACGTCGAGCATCGCGCCGCGCGGCGCCCGCTCGCGCAGGTGGTGGCGCTCGAGCCGCCAGGCCCGGACCTGCTCCCAGCTGAGCTCGGTCACGCCGGGTCCTGCTCCTGCGCCTCCCGGACGGCCGCGCGCACGGCCTCGGTGCCGTCGGCGTAGCTGTCCCCGACGGCGGCCAGCAGGTCGACCGCCGCCGAGCGGATCTGGCCGACGATGACGCTGACGGACATGTTGCCCGTGCCCTCCAGCACCCGCGAGGCCTGGACGGCGGCGCGCACGGCGGGCTCGCGGACCTCGTCGGCCCGCGACGGGTCCTGGAGCGCGGCGTCGAGCGCCCGCACGGCGGCCGCCAGCTCGCGCAGCGCGCCGGCCACCTCGGGCGGGACGTTCTCGTCGAGGCTGATCGCCCGGATCGTGCCCCGTGCCAGCACGCGGACGTTGCGGACCGCGAGGTCGACCTGCTCGGCCGCGTCCGCGTAGGACTCGACCACCCCGCGGGAGCGCCGCCGCCCCGGCGCGTAACGGGTCGTCTCCCAGCTCACCTCCACGGCCTCGGCGAAGCGGGCGCCGAGCTCGTCGATGGCCCGGGCGCGCTCCAGCGCGGCCTCGGCGAGCGCCTCGTCGCGGCGCTCGAGCCCCACCGCGATGTCCTCGAGCGTCGCCGCGAGCTCGTCCAGCACCGGCCGCCCGGCGCGCCGGACCATCTCGACCGGCTGCGCGGGGAGCACGATGGCGTTGACGAGCAGGGCCACGCCCGCGCCGACCAGCGCGTCGAGCGAGCGCGTGAAGTCGAAGCTGCCGGTCGGCGGCTGCAGCGTGGCCACCAGCGCGGCGGACACGGCGGCCTGGGTGGCCAGCAGCTGCCCGCTGCCGAGGAAGATGGCGACGGCGGTGGCGAGCAGCACCACGACGGCCAGCTGCGCCGTGCCGGTGCCGATCGACAGCACGAGCAGGTCCGCGACGGCGATGCCCAGGGCGACGCCGAGCGCGAGCTCGACCGCCCGCCGCCCGCGCTGGCCGACGGTGAGCCCGAGCGTGACGATCGCCGACACCGCCGCGAAGAAGGGCTGCTTGTGGCCGAGCACCTCCGTGGCGATCAGCCACGCGAGCGCGGCCGAGATCGAGGCCTGGAGGATCGAGCGCCACGCGAGCCGCAGCCGCTCCAGGCGCGTGCGCATCGAGACCCGGGAGCGTTCCGCGGCCTCCTCGATCAGCGGAGCGGCGCGGTCGTGCAGGGTCGGGGCGTCGTCGTTGCGGCGGCGGAGCACGGCCACCTGATCGTGGCACGGCTACCGCAGTGCGCGGCGGTACATCACCAGATCGATACCGAGGAGCGGCTCGGGGACCGGCACGTCGTCGGTGCTCCAGCCCTCGCGCGCGTAGAACGCCCGGGCGCGCCCGTGTTCGAAGGGCGTCAGCAGCTGCATGGAGTCGAAGCCCCGGCGCTGCGCCTCCTCGACGGCGAGGGTGTTGAGGCGTGACGCCAGCCCGCTCCCCCACCAGTCGCGGCGCACGAACAGCTGCCACAGGTGGGCGCGCCCCGGGATGTCCCGCTGCGGCTCCTCGCGCTCGCGCGCCTGGGTGAACGCCACGTGCCCGGCCACGCGGCCATCGTGGGTCGCGATCGTGGCCCAGGTCGTCGGCCGCGCGAGGCCCTCGCGGATGCGCTCCGCCTCCCCGGAGGCCGGCGGAGGGTGATATCCGGGCCCCGCCCACTCGCGGAAGGACTCGAACCCCTGCCTGACGGTCTCGGCGAACGCGTCCGCGTCGTCGGTCGTCGCGATGCGCAACTCGAGCATGCCTCCATGATCGCCGAATGCGGTGCCGGTGGTCTAGTCTCAATCTCTACTTGAGCGTTAGATATGCGGACTCGTGACGCCACAACTCAAGAACGTCCCCCTGTATGCCGAACCAGGGAAGGACGTGACCCGCCGCATCTTCGTCATAGCCCTTGCCGCGGCGGCTGTTTTCGCCGCCGTCCTCGGCGCCGTAACGCCCGCCCAGGACCCCACGCCCACGGGTACGCCCGCGGGTACCCCGGGGGCGATCGAGCCCGCTGTCACCGAGACGGCCGAGCCGATCGCCAGGCGACCGACCCGATCGAGACGCCGGCCGAGACGCCGACCGAGGCGCCCACCGAAGCCGCCACGGAGCCGCCCGCGCAGGTGACCGCCGAGGCCGCCACCCCGGCGCCGTCGGCCACCACCGAGGCGCTGCCCTCGCCCACCGTCACCGGGTACAGCTGCTCCCACCGTCGTCGCGCCCGCCAAGGGTGTCGACCGCAAGCCGGTCGAGAAGAAGAAGACGAACAAGGAAGAGATCAAGGTCAACCTGAAGAAGAAGCATCGACCTAAGGTCAAGGGTCAAGGTACCGAGCAGGAGATCGTCAAGCCCAAGACGCCGAAGCTCACCACCATGACCGGCGCTCCCGCTCCCTCGAACCCGACCTTCGCACTCGCCACCCCGGGAGCCGCTCCGATCGGCGTGCCGAACTTCTTCATCGACAAGTTCCGGATCCCGCCCTTCCTCCTCTCGATCTACCAGGCCGCCGGCATGCAGTACGGCGTGCGCTGGGAGGTGCTGGCCGCGATCAACGAGATCGAGACCGACTACGGCCGCAACCTCAACGTCTCCTACGCAGGCGCGCTCGGGTGGATGCAGTTCATGCCCGCCACCTGGAAGATGTACGGCGTCGACGCGAACCGCGACGGCGAGAAGGACCCCTACAACCCGGTCGACGCGATCTTCGCCGCCGCGCGCTACCTGCGCGCCGCCGGGGCCGACAAGGACCTCCGCCGGGCCATCTTCGCCTACAACCACGCCGATTGGTACGTCGACTCGGTGCTGCTGCGCGCCCGTGTCATCGGCGGCCTCCCGGGTGATCTCGTCGGCTCCCTCACCGGCCTCACGCAGGGCCGGTTCCCCGTGCACGCCAAGGCGACCTACGCCGGCGCGCTCCAGAAGGCCGACCACAAGCGGAAGATCCGCGCCGGCGCCAACGCGGCCGTGGTGGTCGAGTCCGACGGGCACCGCCGCGGCATCGACATCTTCACCCGCAAGGGCGCCCCCGTGATCGCCGTCAACGACGGCCAGATCGTGGCCATGGGCAGCTCCGAGCGACTGGGCAACTTCGTGAAGCTGCTCGACGTCTACGGCAACACCTACACGTACGCGCACCTCGGCAAGGTCGCCAAGAACTTCCCGTCGCCCAAGCGGCGCGTGGCGAAGCGCTCGGAGATCCGCCGCGAGCTCAAGCTCGACGCCAAGCCCAAGGTCGCCGCCTCGGCCACCAAGGCGCCCGCCTCCCGCAAGGCTGCGGCCGACGCGCGCCGTCGCTCCGCCCGCCAGGCCGCCAGGGCGGCCAAGGCCGGAAGGCCGCCAAGGCCGCCGCCGCTTCGCCGAAGGCCGGCAAGGAGCGCCTGTTCGCGCACCCGGCCCGCCCCAACGCCCACATGTCCGGCGGCGCCGTCCAGCTCGGCGACTCCGACACCAAGGCCGCCACCCCCGCCGACGCCGCCCCGATCGGCTTCGACAAGCGCGACTTCGTGACCAAGCCGCTGCGCAAGGGCGCCCGCGTGATCGGCGGCACCGTCCTCGGCCGCGTCGGCGCCGCGCCCGTCGGCGGCGCGCCCCACATGCTCTTCGAGATCCGCCCGGCCGGCCGCGGCGCCCCGCGCGTCGACCCGAAGCCGATCCTCGACGGCTGGAAGCTGCTCGAGTCGACCGCGATCTACCGCGCCGCCAAGAAGAACCCCTTCGTCGGCGAGGACGCGCGCAACCCGTCGATCGGCCAGATCCTGCTGATGAGCAAGGACACGCTGATCCAGCGGGTCATCTCGAACCCCCGCATCGAGATCTACGGCTGCGGCGAGGCCGACATCCGCAGCGGCCAGATCGACCGCCGCGTGCTCGCGACGCTCGAGTACCTCGCCTCCTCCGGCCTCAAGCCGACCGTCAGCTCGCTGCGCTGCGGCCACGGCTACCTGACCGCGTCGGGCAACGTCTCCGAGCACTCCACCGGCACCGCGATGGACATCGCGGCCGTCAACGGCGTGCCGATCATGGGCCACCAGGGCTCGGGCTCGATCGCCGACGTCACCGTCCAGCGCCTCCTGACCCTCCAGGGCACGATGAAGCCGCACCAGATCATCTCCCTCATGACCTTCGACGGCACGGACAACACGTACGCGATGGGCGACCACGCGGACCACATCCACGTCGGCTGGCGCCCGCTCTACGGGCAGAGCGCCAAGACCGCCCGCCGCATCGACGCGATCCTCAAGCCCAAGCAGTGGATCAAGCTCATCGACCGGCTTGGCGACATCGACAACCCCGAGGTGCGCGAGGCGCCCTCCAGGTTCTCGCTGAAGGTCACCAAGACCGCCTCAGACGCCCACCGCGGCGAGTAGCTCCCTCCTCCCTTATACCGGCTGGCTGGCGCGCTTGATGCGTGCCTGCTGTGCCGGCGTCTGAACGGCGGCCTTGACGGGGAAGGGTGCGTGCGCCTCATCGGGGGACGCGCGCGCCCGCGCTCGGGGCGGTTCGACGTTGACGGCGCATACGGTGGTCAACGTCGGAGTCCTCGGTCCCGGGTGAGGCACTTCGGCGTTCGCCCCCGCCCCCGCCCCCGCCCCCGCCCCCGGCCCCGGCCCCGGCCTCGGCGCCGGGCGCCGCAAGACCCACCCCGGAGCAACGGACGCGCAAGGGGACCGACCGCCACGCCCGGTCAACCACCTCCCCACCCAGCCGCCGTAGACGCCCCGAAGCACGGCCGCCAGGGGGGACGACGTCGAACACGTCCAACCAGGGCACCGCGGTTCGACGTTGACGACGCATACGGTGGTCAATGTCGAACCGCCCCGCGAACGGGCGGCGCTACGAGCGCCGCGAAGCGGGCTGCTGCGCGGCCGGGGGGGCCGGCAGCGCGGGAGCGGGCTGGCCGGCCTGGAGCTCCCAGGCCGGCTCGTCGACGAGCGCGACGAGCGCTTCTACGACGGCAGGGTCGAACTGCGTGCCCGGCGCATTGGCGCAGCTCGCCGACGGCCGTGGAGAGCGGGAGCGCCTTGCGGTACGAGCGGTCCGTGGTCATCGCGTTGAAGGCGTCGCAGGCGGACACGATGCGGGCCGCGATGGGGATCGCCTCGCCGACCAGGCCGTCCGGGTAGCCGCCGCCGTCCCAGCGCTCGTGCGAGGCGCGCACGACGAGGCCGACGTCGGCGAGCAGCCCGCCGACCTGCTGGAGCATCCGCTCGCCCTCGACCGTGTGGGTCTTCATGATCGCCCACTCCTCGTCGTTCAGCGGGCCGGGCTTGTTGATGATCTCGTCGGGGACGGCGATCTTGCCGATGTCGTGCAGCAGCGCGCCCATCTCGGCGGAGCGGCAGGTGTCCTCGTCGAGCGCCATCTTCTCGGCGACGCGCACGGTGAGGCCGACCACGTCCTCGGTGTGGCGGCCCGTGTACTCGTCGTCGTCCTCGAGGAGGTCGCGCAGCAGCAGCGCGGTGCCCCGGTAGGCGCGGCCGAGCTCGAGCGACTGCGTGAGGCGGCTCTCGCGCTCGCGGGAGAAGGTGAGGAGGAGGTAGACCAGCGGGAGCACCAGCAGGGCCGCCAGCGGCGTCCCGGAGGCCGCCAGGGCGGCAGCGAGGCCGACGGGGGCGAGCAGGAGGTCCACGCGGTAGGCCGCACGGAGATCGGGGAACACGGCGCGCGGCGCGATCCGCTGCGAGACCCACAGCCAGGCGATGAACACGACGCCGTCGGTCAGGAACTGGGCGATGAGCGCGAGGGAGTAGGCCGGCCATTGCCCCGAGAGCGGCAACTGGGCGTCGAGCGCCACCAGGACGACGGCAGGGCCGAGCGCGAACCAGGCGTCGGACACGGCGAGCGTGCTGCGCCCGAGCTCGATCCGGCCACCGACGGCCTGCGTCGCGCGCGCGAGCACCAGGCCTGCCGCCACCAGGAGCGGCACGAGCGGCGTCGGCAGCAGCAGCAGCATCGGGACGACCACGATCTGCGTCGGGAGGAAGTTCCCCGAGCCGCCCCACAACTCCACGCGCGCGACGGCGGCGAGCGCGAGCACGAAGACGATCGTGTCGAGCGCGGAGAACTCGCGCGTCGCGTCGCCGAACACCGCCAGCGCCCCCGCGGCGAGCAGGAACAGGCCGCCCGAGACCCGGTTAACGACGCGTTCGCGCCGGTCCAGCTTGCGGCTGCGGCGCTCCAGCGACTCTTCCAGCAGACGCGCCGCGCCTGCGTCCATATGTGTGGGCTTCTCGGACATCCGTGTACTCGCGCCGTTCTTCAACGCATGTCCTATCTACTCGACACCCAGGAGGGCCGACTTGAGAGTCAGATCGAGTCATCACGGACGAAAGGACTCACCGAAATGCAGCGCAAATTGGGCCGGACGGTTGCGGCCATGTTCATCGCAGGGATCGCCTCGGCGGCGTTCGCCTCGACAGCCTCAGCCGGGCTGATCACGCAGACGGCGACGACCTGCGACGACGGTGCGATCACGCAACCGTTCACGCGCTGGTCGGACCGGCACAACTACAAGCTCGTGCCGGGCGGCTCCTTCGAGCAGGGCGCCTCGGGCTGGACCCTGAGCGGCGGCGCGACCGTCGTCTCGGGCAACGAGACCTACAACGTCGGCGGCGCCGGCCACTCGAAGTCGCTGAAGCTCCCCTCGGGCAGCCGCGCGGTGTCCCCGATCACCTGCGTCGGACTCGCCGAGCCCACGCTGCGCCTCGTTCGCCAAGCGCAACACCGCGCTGCTCGGCCTCGTGTCGACCCTGTACGTCGAGATCCAGGTCCAGACCAGCCTCGGGCTGTCGCCTGGCTGCCGGTGCTCCCGGGCGACCTCGGCGGAAGCTCGTGGCACCCGACGGTGCAGATGCCGCTGCTGGCCAACATCCTGCCGCTCTCGCAGGTCGACCGGACCCCGGTGCGCTTCCGCTTCACCCCGGTGCTCGGCTCCTGGCAGATCGACAACGTGTACGTCGATCCGATGAGCCGCCGCTGACCATCGCGATTCCGACCAGCGCCGCGTCGCGGCGCTGGTCACCCGCGTTGCCGTTCTAACCTCCTGCCCATGGAGGTCGGCGACCCGGTTCTCGAGGCGCTGTTCGCCGGCGCCCCCGCAGGTCTTGCGTACTGGGACGCGGACGTCCGCTATCGCCGCGTGAACCCGCGGCAGGCCGAGATCCACGGGATCCCGGCCGAGGACCACCTCGGCCGCACGCCCTCCGAGCTGCTCGGCCCCGCCGGCGAGCGGATCGAGACGCTCGTCCGCCAGGTGCTCCAGACCGGCGCGGCCGTCCTCGAGGTGGAGCTGACCGCCGAGCTGCCGGCGGCGCCGGAGCCCGTCCACTGGCTCGCAAGCTTCTTCCCCGTGCCCGCCACGGGCGGCGTGGGCGGCATCGTCGTCGACGTCACCGAGCGCAAGGCGGTCGAGGCGCGCGAGCGTGCCGCCCGGGCCCGCGCCGAGGCGCTGGCCGGCGCAAGCGCCGCGCTGACCTCCTCGATGCGCACCGACCGGGTGCTCTCCGCGCTGGTCCACGCCGTCGTGCCCGCGCTGGCCGACTTCTCCACCATCCACCTCCGCAAGCCGGACGGGGAGATCGAGCTGATCGCCTCCGCGCACGCGGACCCGGAGCTGGAGACGGCGACGCGCGAGCTCGGCGAGTATCAGGCCCAGGGCCGCAAGGGCCCGGCGTCGGTCATCCGCACGGGCCGGCCGCTCGTCATCGACGAGCCGGCCGCCGCGGACGCGAGGAGGAGCGGCTGCCGCGACGTGCTCGGCGACGCGCTCGGCGGCGATAATGCCGCTGTCGGCGCGCGGGCAGGTGCTCGGGGCGATCACGCTCGCGATGGGGCCGTCGGGCCGCAGCTACGGCCCGGACCTGGAGGAGGCCGCGCAGAGCCTCGCCGCCGGCGCCGGGCTGGCGGTCGACAACGCCCGGCTGTTCGCGGAGCAGACCGAGGTCGCCCGTGCGCTGCAGCGGACGCTGCTCCCCTCCGAGCTGCCGTACGTGCCCGGCGTCGAGTTCGCGGCCCGCTACCGCGCCTCCGGCCGCAGCAATCAAGTCGGCGGCGACTTCTACGACGTGTTCGGGGCCGGCGACGGCGAGTGGGCGTTCCTGATCGGCGACGTGGTGGGCAAGGGCGCCGAGGCCGCCTCGATCACCTCGCTCGTGCGCGCGACGATCCAGGCGGCGGTGCTGCACGGCGACGACTCCGCCGCCGCCCTGCGCGCTCGTCGACGAGGCGCTGCGCCGCCGCCCCTCCGTCCAGTTCTGCTCGGCGATCCACGGCCGGCTGCGCACCGACGACGACGGCGTGGTCATGCGCCTGCTCGCCGCAGGCCACCCGCCCCCGCTGATCGTGCGCGCCGGCGGCGCGGTGGAGGCCGTCGAGGTGGCCGGCACGCTGCTGGGCGTCGCCCCGGCCCCCGCCTTCGGCGCGGCCGACGTCCGGCTCTCCCCCGGCGACGCGCTGCTGCTGTACACCGACGGCGCCACCGAACTGCGCGGCCAGGACCCCTGGCGCGGGGAGACCGTCCTGCGCGAGACCCTGCTCGCATCGGCCGGGCTGCCCGTGTCCGAGATCGTCGAGCGGGTCGAGCATCAGGCCCTCGTGCTCAGCGGCGGAGAGCTCCGCGACGACCTCGCCCTGCTGGCCTTCGGCGCCGCCCTGCCGGACGACCAATAGAATGCCGCGCGTGTCCACGGACATGCAGGAGCGGATCGCCCGCAACGAAGCGACCTTCCGCCAGATCAACGAGGACATCGAGCGCGGTCGAGACGCGGAGGATGACGCGACGCTGATCGGGTTCGTCTGCGAATGCGGCTCCGTCGACTGTGCCCGGCTGATCGAGCTGACGTCGGCGGAGTACCAGACCGTGAGGACCGATCCCTACCGGTTCGCGATCGTCAACGGGCACGAGATCGCCGCCGTCGAGGCGGTGGTCGAGCGTTACGACCGCTACGCGGTGGTGCGCAAGCTGGAGGGCAGCGCCGAAATCGTCAAGGAGACCGATCCCCGAGCATGACCGACCTCCCGATACCCGAGGCCTTCACCGTCCGCAACGAGCTGCGCGGAGGCGCGTCGGTGGTCATCCCCACGGGCGAGCTGGACCTCGCCACCGCGCCCGCGCTCGAGGCGGCGCTCGGCCGCGCCTTCGAGGCAGGCACCGCCCGCGTGGTGCTCGACCTCCGCGAGCTCGAGTTCATCGACTCCAGCGGCCTGCGCACGCTGCTCACCGCCCGCAAGCGCGCCGAGGAGGCGGGCTCGCGGTTCTCCCTGATCGCCGGCCACCGCGGGCTCGAGCGCACGCTCGAGATCGCCGGGGTCCACAAGGTCTTCGCCTGGACTCCCGCGGAGGAGCTGGCGTACGCTACTTGATCCGCAGCTTGCGTGTACGCGAGCGCTCTTCCTGACGCTCGACCACGCTCTGGATCAGCTTCAGGATCTCGACCGGGCCGGTGGCCTTCACGTGGCCGGACTCGAACGCCTCGCGCCAGTGGCGGATCTTGCCCTCCTTGGCGAGGTCGTTGAAGTGCGAGCGCGGGACGGACAGCCGCACCTTCGCGTCGGAGGCGATGTCGCGGGTGATCTTCGGGCCGGGCAACTGCACGCGGAAGAGCTGGATGTCCCCGCGACCCCGGAGCTCCAGCTCGACGACGAGCTTGAGCCGCTCGAGCGCCGGCACCTCCTTCTGGATCCCGGCGACGGCCTCTTCGATCAGCACCTTGGTGTCTGCGGTCGACATCTCGGTGGGCGATCTTATCCGCAGCCGGTAGCGTCCTCGTGAGATGCGCGTCTCCACGCCCGCCGTCGCCGCGGTGTTCGATCCCGTCCAGGCGATAACGACCTTCGAGGGGACCGTCGAGCGGCTCGGGACCGGCATCCGCCTCGGGCTGCTGCCGCCCGGCTCGCAGCTGCCGCCGGAGCGCGATCTGGCGGAGCAGATGGGGATCTCCCGCTCGACGCTGCGCCAGGCGCTGACCGCGCTGACCCAGAGCGGCCGCCTCGTCGCCGTGCGCGGCCGCGGCGGCGGCTGGTTCGTCGCCGAGGTCGCCCCGCGCGAGCAGGCGCAGCACGTCGAGCTCGCCGACTGGCGGGAGCTGCTCGACTACCGGATCGTGATCGAGGTGGGCGCCGCGGTGCTGGCCGCCGAGCGCGCCACCGCCGACGACCTCGCCAAGCTCTCGGCCCACGTCGAGGCGATGCAGGACGTCGACGACTTCGACCGCTTCCGCCAGGACGACGTGTTCTTCCACCTCGGGATCGCGGAGGCCGCGGGCTCGCCGCGGCTGGTGGCGGCGATGACCGAGGTGCAGGGCGGCATGAGCGAGCTGATCGGCCACATCTCGCATCCGCCCGAGGTGCTCGAGCGCTCCAACGCGCAGCACGCGAAGCTGGTGACGCTGCTCGGGCGCGGGGACGCGGACCGCGCGGCACGGCTCGTGCGCGAGCACCTCAGCGGCACCGAGAGCGTGCTCGCCGGCTTGATGCCCTGAGCCGCTCGGTGGGTACCCTCGAAGTGTGTCCGCTTCGTCGCGCATGCGCGCGTTCGGCGCCGTCGTGAGCGCCGTCCACGTCGTCCTCGGGACCCTCGGCTGGCTGCTGCTCGACATCACCCCGTGGTTCTTCGGGGGCTGCGCCGCGCTGACGCTCGCGGTCACGATGCTGGCCGCGCCGCTGCTGCGGCGCCCGCCGCGCGACGACGACGGCGGTGGTGGCGACGACGACCCGGACCCCGAGCCGCCGTGGTGGCCCGACTTCGAGCGCGACTTCCGGGCCTACGCGGACCGCGGTCCACGCACGTTGGCATAGACACCGGCCACTTGACGCCGTCCGGCGGGCGGCATAGCTTCCCACCTGGAAAAGGCCGGATGGCCATACCTTTACTCTGGGGAGAGGGCACATGGCGGAGCGGCGCGGGGTCGAGTACCAACAGGTCGAGTCCGACTACATGGAGAAGCGCGAGCTCCGCAGCGGCGCGGCGGGCTGGGTGCTGCTGGCGGGTCTTGGCGTCGCCTACGTGATCTCGGGTGACTTCGCGGGCTGGAACTTCGGCCTCGCCGAGGGCGGTTGGGGCGGCCTGCTGATCGCCACGATCCTGATGGCGACCATGTACACGTGCATGGTCTTCGGGCTCGCCGAGCTCTCCTCGACCATCTCGACGGCGGGCGGCGGCTACGGCTTCGCCCGCCGCGCGCTGGGGCCGTGGGGCGGCTTTTTGACCGGCACCGCGATCCTGATCGAGTACGCGATCGCCCCGGCGGCGATCGTCTGTCTTCATCGGCGGCTACGTCGAGTCGCTCGACCTGTTCGGCATCACTTCAGGCTGGCCGGTCTACCTCGCCTTCTACGCGATCTTCGTCGGCGTGCACCTGGTCGGCGTCGGCGAGGCGCTGAAGGTCACCTTCGTCATCACCGCGATCGCCGTCGTCGGCCTGCTGGCGTTCGTGTTCGGCATGGTCGGCGACTTCGACTCCTCGAACCTGACCAACATCGCGCCCGACGCGAGCAAGTCGGGCTCCAGCGAGTTCCTCCCGTTCGGCTACGCCGGGATCTGGGCCGCGTTCCCGTTCGCGATCTGGTTCTTCCTGGCCATCGAGGGCGTCCCGCTGGCCGCCGAGGAGACCGACAACCCCAAGCGCGACATGCCGAAGGGCCTGATCGCCGGCATGGGCGTCCTGCTCGTGTTCGCCGCGCTGATGCTCACCATCGCGCCGGGCGCCGGCGGCGCCAACACGATCATGGACTCCGACAACCCGCTGCCGGCCGCGATCGACCAGGCCAAGGGCGACGGCGCGTTCCTCGGCGACTTCGTCAACTACATCGGCCTCGCCGGCCTGATCGCCAGCTTCTTCTCGATCATCTTCGGCTACTCGCGCCAGCTGTTCGCGCTCTCCCGCGCCGGATACCTGCCGAGGGCGCTCTCGGTCACCAGCTCGCGCAAGGTGCCGTGGATCGCGCTGATCGTGCCCGCCGGCGTCGGCTTCCTGCTCGCCGCCGTTCACCAAGGACGGCGCGACGATGCTCAACGTCGCCGTGTTCGGCGCCGCCGTCTCCTACGTGCTGATGATGCTCTCGCACATCGTGCTGCGCTCGCGGGAGCCCGACCTCGAGCGCCCGTACCGCACGCCGGGCGGCACGCTCACCACCGGCGTCGCGCTGGTGCTGGCGATCGCCGCCGTGGTCGCGACCTTCCTGGTCGACACCACCGCCGCGCTTCATCACGCTCGGCGTCTACGCGGCCGCCGCGCTGTACTTCGGCCTCTACTCGCGCCACCACCTGGTCGCCTCGGCGCCTGAGGAGGAGTTCGCCTCGATCTCGCAGGCCGAAGCAGAGCTCGCCGGATGACCCTCGACGAGCTGCGCGCCGCCATCTCGGCCGGGACGGTCGACACCGTCCTGCTCGGGTTCGCCGACATGCAGGGGCGCTTCCAGGGCAAGCGGCTTGGCGGCCGCACCACTTCCTCGAGGAGGTGGTCTCCCACGGCGCGGAGGCGTGCAACTACCTGCTGGCCGTCGACGTCGACATGAACACCGTCGAGGGCTACAAGATGGCCTCCTGGGAGACCGGCTACGGCGACTTCGAGATGAAGCCGGACTTCGACACGCTGCGCCTCGTGCCCTGGCACGAGGGCACGGCGATGTGCATGGCCGACCTGCAGTGGCACGGCGACGAGCCCGTCGCGCCGTCGCCGCGGCAGATCCTCCGCAAGCCAACTCGACCGCCTCGCCGAGCGGGGCTGGACGGCGCTGGCGGCCACCGAGCTCGAGTTCATCGTGTTCCGCGACACCTACGAGCAGGCGTTCCACCAGCGCTACCAGGACCTCGAGCCGGGCAACCTCTACAACGTCGACTACTCGATGCTCGGCACGTCGCGGCTGGAGCCGCTGATCGGGCGGATCCGGCGCGAGATGGCCAAGGCCGGGCTGGAGGTGGAGAACTCCAAGGGCGAGTGCAACTTCGGCCAGCACGAGATCAACTTCACCTACGAGGGCGCGCTGCACGCCGCCGACACGCACACGATCTACAAGAACGGCGCCAAGGAGATCGCCTCCCAGGAGGGCATGGCGATCACCTTCATGGCGAAGTACGACGAGCGCGAGGGCAACTCGTGCCACATCCACCTCTCCGTGCGCGGGGAGGACGGCACGCCGGTGTTCGCCGAGGAGCCCAAGCTGTTCGACCAGTTCCTCGCCGGCCAGCTCGCCTGCCTGCGGGAGCTGACGCTGTTCAAGGCGCCGAACATCAACTCCTACAAGCGGTTCGCCGAGGGCTCGTTCGCCCCCACGGCCGTCGCGTGGGGCCGCGACAACCGCACCTGCTCGATGCGGGTGATCGGCAGCGGCCAGTCGCTGCGGGTGGAGAGCCGCCTCGCCGGCGGGGACGTCAACCCCTACCTGGCGATCGCCGCGATGATCGCCGCCGGCCTGCACGGGATCGACAACAAGCTGAAGCTCGAGCCGGCCCTCGAGGGCAACGCCTACACCTCCGACAAGCCGCACGTCCCCTCCACCCTGCGCGACGCCCGCGACCTGTTCGCGGGCAGCGACGTGGCGCGTGAGGCGTTCGGCCAGGACGTCGTCGACCACTACCTCAACAACGCCGACGTCGAGCTGCGCGCGTTCGAGTCCGCGGTTACGGACTGGGAGCGCTTCCGGGGCTTCGAACGGCTGTGAGCCGCCCCGTGATCGGCATCTGCGCGTCCGTGGAACGGGCGCGCTGGACGTACTGGGACGAGGAGGCGGCGGTCATCTCGATGAACTACGTGCGCCAGGTCCACGACGCCGGCGGGATCGCGGTCGTGCTGCCGCCCGATCCCGAGCCCGCCGAGGTGCTGCGCGTGCTCGACGGGGTGCTGCTCACGGGCGGCGCCGACATCGGCGACGCCCCCGAGCGCGACGCGTTCGAGCTCGAGCTGGCCCGCCTGGCGCTGGAGGCCGACAAGCCCGTGCTCGGGGTGTGCCGCGGCATGCAGGTGATGAACGTCGCGCGCGGCGGGACGCTGATCGAGCACCTCCCCGACAAGGTCGGCCACGAGGACCACCGGCTCACCGCCGGGCGCGTTCGGCGACCACGACGTGCGCCTGGCCGACGGCTCGCTCGCCCGCCGGGTCGCCCGCGAGGGGCTGCACTCGACCAAGTCGCACCACCACCAGGGCGTCGACCAGGTCGGCGACGGCCTCGAGGTGACCGGCTGGGCGACCGTCGACGACCTGCCGGAGGCGCTCGAGGACCCGTCGAAGAAGTTCGCGCTCGGCGTCCAGTGGCACCCCGAGGCCGACGAAGGCTCGCCGCTGATCGCCGCGCTGGTCGAGGCGTCGCGATGACGCTCACCGTGCTCGAGCCGGCCACCGAGGAGGTGCTGGCCCAGATCGAGCGCGCCGGCCCCGACGAGGCCGACGCGGCGGTCGCCCGCGCCAAGGCCGCGTACCCGGCGTGGCGCGCGGTGGCGCCCGCCGACCGCTCGAAGCTGCTGTTCCGCCTCGCCGACGCGCTGGAGGCGGCACAGGAGGACCTCGCGCAACTGGAGGCCCGCAACGCCGGCAAGCCGATCGGCGACGCGCGCGGCGAGATGGGCATGGTCGTGGACACGTTCCGCTACTACGCGGGCGCGCCGGAGCGCGCGCTCGGCGACACGATCCCGGTCGCCGGCGGGGTGGCGATGACGTTCCGCGAGCCGATCGGCGTCGTGGCGCTGATCACTCCGTGGAACTTCCCGCTCACGATCGCGTCCTGGAAGCTCGCGCCCGCGCTGGCCGCCGGCAACACGGTCGTGCTCAAGCCCGCCGAGCTGACGCCGCTGACCGCGCTGCAGTTCGAGCGGATCGCGCTCGAGGCGGGCATCCCCGAGGGCGTGGTCAACGTGGTGGTCGGCCCGGGCTCGACGGTCGGCTCGCGCCTGGTCGAGCACCCCGACGTCGCCAAGGTCGCGTTCACCGGCTCGACCGAGGTGGGCCGCTCGATCGCCGCCGCCGCGGCGCAGACCATCAAGCGGGTGACGCTGGAGCTGGGCGGCAAGTCGGCCAACGTGGTGTTCGCCGACGCCGACATCGCCGCCGCCGCGGCCGCCGCGGCCCCGGCCGTGTTCGGCAACGCCGGCCAGGACTGCTGCGCGCGGTCGCGGATCCTCGTCGAGCGCCCGGCGCTCGACGCGTTCATGGACGCCCTCGAGGAGCACGTCGAGTCGATCCGGGTCGGCGACCCGCTCGACGAGGCGACCGAGATGGGGCCGCTGATCTCCGCCGGGCAGCGCGAGACGGTGGGGTCCTTCGTCCCCGACGACGCCCCGATCGCGATCCAGGGCTCGGTCCCCGAAGGCGCCGGCTACTGGTTTCCGCCGACGGTCCTCTGCCCCGTGGATCCGGGCGACCGGGCGGTGCGCGAGGAGATCTTCGGCCCGGTGGCGGTCGTGGTGCCGTTCCGCAGCGAGGCCGAGGCGATCGAGCTGGCCAACGACACGATCTACGGTCTCTCCGGCTCGATCTGGACGCGCGACGGCGCCAAGGCGCTGCGGGTCTCGCGCGCCATCGAGACCGGGGTGATCTCGATCAACTCCAACACGTCGGTGCGGGTCTCGACGCCGTTCGGCGGCTTCAAGCAGTCGGGCTACGGCCGCGAGCTGGGGCCGCACGCGCTGGACGCCTACACCGAGCTCAAGACCGTGTACTACGCCACCTGATGGGCCGCCTCGACGACAAGGTCTGCGTCATCACCGGCGCCGCCAGCGGGATCGGCGCCGAGACCGCGCGCCTCTTCAAGGGCGAGGGCGCGACCGTGGTGGGCGTCGACCTGCGCGACGACTCGCCGGGCGTCGACCTCGCGCTCGCCTGCGACGTGGCCGACGACGACGCGGTGCGCGAGATGTTCGCCGCCGTGCGCGCCGAGTACGACCGCATCGACGTGCTGTTCAACAACGCCGGGATCTCCCCGCCCGAGGACGCCTCCGTGCTGGAGACCGAGCTCGACGTGTGGGAGCGGATCCAGGCCGTCAACGTGCGCTCGGTGTTCCTGTGCTGCAAGCACGGGATCCCCCACCTCCTGGAGACGGGCGGCGGGTCGGTGATCAACACGGCCTCGTTCGTGGCCGTGATGGGCGCCGCCACCTCCCAGATCGCCTACACGGCGTCCAAGGGCGCGGTGCTGTCGCTGTCGCGCGAGCTGGGCGTCGAGTTCGCGCGCCGCGGCGTGCGCGTCAACGCGCTGTGCCCGGGCCCGGTCAACACGCCGCTGCTGGAGGAGCTGTTCGCCAAGCGACCCCGCGAAGGCGGCGCGGCGCCTCGTGCACGTGCCGATGGGCCGCTTCGCGGAGGCGCGCGAGATCGCCAACGCCGCGCTGTTCCTGGCCTCCGACGAGTCCTCCTACGTGAACGCGACGACCTTCCTGGTCGACGGCGGGCTCTCCAGCGCCTACACCACGCCGGTCGTCAAGGAGTAGCTACATCGAGGCCCGCAGGATGCGGGTCAGATCTTGCCAATCCAGCCTCCTTCGGGGCGACGACGAGCAGCCGCTCCTGCTTCATCGCGCCCTCCGCGAGCGCCTCGACGTCGTCCTCCGTGTAGCCGAGCTCGGCGATGCCCGCTCGGCGCGCCGACGTCGCGCATCAGCCGCCGCAGCTCGTCGGGCAGGGAATCCGGCCCGGGGTCCTCGATCGGCCCGCCCGCCAGCAGCTCGGCGACGCGGTGGTGGCGCTCCGGGTCGGCGTCGTAGGTGAACCGGAACGCGGCGGGGGCGGTGACGATCACGGAGTGGCCGTGCGGGACGAACGGGTGGTCGTCCGGGTAGCCGGGCGGCTGGTACTCGTGCTTGAGGCCGGCGATCGGATACGCGCACGCGTGCGGGATGTGCACTCCCGCCGAGCCGAAGCCGACCCCCGCCATCGAGGCGGCGAGCATCATCCGCCCGCGCGCCTCGACGTCCTCGGGGTCCTCGACGGCGCGCCGCAGGTAGGTGCCCCCGTACTCGAGCGCCTTCGCCGACCACACGTCGGCGACCGGGTTGGAGCCCTGGTAGGGCGGGCGGTCGTCGGGGCTCTCCGGCCGCGGCCGGGAGTCGAACGGCTTGGAGATGTAGGACTCGGCGGCGTGGCACACGACGTCGAGGCCCGCGGAGGCGGTCACCTCGCGCGGCAGGGTGCGGGTCAGGTCGGGATCGACGATCGCCTGGGTCGCGCGCAGGTAGCGGTGGCTGATCCCGGTCTTGAGCTTCATGTCCGGGATGTCCAGCACCGCGACGGTGGTGGCCTCGCTGCCGGTGCCGGAGGTCGTCGGAATCGCCAGGTGCGGCTGCAGCGGGGACGGCGGCTTGCGCCCCTCGCCGACCGGCGGGTTCACGTAGTCCATCACCGGCGCGGGATGGGTGACGACGAGGTTCGCGACCTTCGCGGTGTCCATCGCCGAGCCGCCCCCGACCGACACGAAGCCGTCCACCTTCGCCTCCAGCGCGAAGTCGGCGGCGTGCTGGAGGGAGTCGATGGTCGGCTCCACCCGCGACTGGTCGTAGACGACGACCTCGATCCCCTCCGCCTCGATCGAGCGCCGCACGGCATCGGGATGGCCCGTGGCGGCCACGCCGGGATCGGTGACGAGGAGGGCGCGCGTGACGCCCAGCCGCTTGAGCTCCCAGCCGGCGTCGGCCGCGGCGCCCGGCCCGAACTTGATCGGCGTGGCCTCCAGCGTGAACACGGTCTCGTGGCTCATGGCCGTGAGCATGCCCGAACCCGACCGGGGTCGAGACCCCCGTAGATCTTGTGGCGCTGGAGGAGCTTGCGCCCGATCACCATGCGCTGGATCTCCGAGGTGCCCTCGCCGATCAGCAGCAGCGGCGCGTCGCGGTACAGGCGCTCGATCTCGTACTCCTTCGAGTAGCCGTAGCCGCCGTGGATGCGGAAGGAGTCCTCGACGACCTCCTTGCCCGTCTCCGACGCGAACAGCTTCGCCATGCCGGCCTCGAGGTCTGAGCGCTCGCCGGCGTCCTTCATCCGGGCGGCCTTGAGCGTCAGCAGCCGCGCGGCCTCGACCTTGGTGGCCATGTCGGCGAGCTTGAACTGGATCGCCTGGTGCTGGGCGATCTGCTTGCCGAACGTCTTGCGCTCCTGGCTGTAGCGGAGGCCGAGCTCGAGGGCGCGCTGGGCGATGCCCACGCCGCGGGCGGCGACGTTGACGCGGCCCACCTCGAGCGCGTCCATCATCTGCGAGAAGCCCTTGCCCAGGCCGGCCTCCTCGCCGCCGAGGACCATGTCGGCGGGGCACTTGTAGCCGTCGAACACGAGCTCGGTGGACTCGACGCCCTTGTAGCCCATCTTCTTGATCTTGGGCGGGACGCTGAGGCCGGGGTTCTCCGAGGCGCCCGGCTCCTTCTCGCACACGAAGCAGGTCATGCCCTTGTACGGCGGGTCGGCGTCACGGTCGGTCTTGGCGAGCACGAACACGACGCCGGACATCAGGCCGTTGGTGACCCACATCTTCTGGCCGTTGATCTCGTAGTCCTCGCCGGACTTCACGGCGGAGGTCTTGATCGCCTGCACGTCGGAGCCCAGCTCGGGCTCGGAGAGCGAGAACGCGGCGCGGATCTCGCCGGTGGCCATCTTCGGGAGCAGCCGCTCCTTCTGCGCGTCGGTGCCGAACTTCATCAGCAGGTAGGAGCCGATGAAGTGGGTGTTGACGACGCCGGAGATGGAGATCCAGCCGCGGCTGAGCTCCTCGACGATCATCGTGTAGGTCGTCAGGTCGAGCCCCATCCCGCCGTACTCCTCGGGGATCGTGACGCCGAAGAGGCCGAGCTCCTTCATCTGCTCGACGATGGGCTCCGGGTACTCGTCCTGCGCGTCGTAGTGCTCGGCCTTCGGGAGGATCTGCTCGTCGACGAACTGCCGGACCATGTCGATGATCGCCTTCTGCTCGTCCGTCTTCTCGTAGAACGGCTGCGCGGCTATGGCCATGGGTTCTGAGTACCTCGAGTGCGGTCGTAGGGGGCCGCGGAGGATATCGGCGTTTCAGGGCCCGCCCGGGAAGTCATGGTGGCCGTGATGACCGTGCCCGTGGCCGCCGTCGTGACCATGCGCGCGACCGCCGTGGTCGCCATGGCCGTGGCCGCGCGGACCGTCGCCGTGACCGCCGGGACCGTTGTCGCCGTCCGGCGGGGCGAGGTCGGGATTGGCGGCGGGGACCACGGCGGCGTCGGGGACCTCCTCCGAGGTCGGCGTGGGCGGCGCGGCCTCGACCGGCGCGTCGCTGGCCGGCTCCTTGCGACCGTCGCCAAGCTCGGCGCCCTGACGGCGCGCGCTGCCGCGGCGCGACGGGGGCGACGGGTTGCTGGTGCGGGACACCGGTCCGCGGGTCGACGTCTGGCGGGTCGTGCCTGGGCGCGAGGCGCCCTGGCGGGCCGCGCCGCGGCGCGCGTTGCGCCGGCGGGCCGCGCTCTTGCGGCGCGCCTTGGCCCTGGCGGCGCGGCGCGCCTTCGCCGCCTTCCGCTGCGCCCTTCGCCTCGCCCTCGCCTGCTCGCCCGCGATTGCCTTGGCCTCCGCCCCGGTCTGGAGGTTGAGGATCGAGTTCCCGGCGGGAGGCGACTTGTAGCGGTGCGGCGTGTCATCACCGCCGCCGAACAGGACCAGCGCGGCGAGCGCGGCGACGACGACGGCGGCAGCGAGAGATAGCCCGGGAAGGGAGACGTTGGACAAAGGTGGGCCATCCTAAGCGGGCTCCTGTGCGGGTTTTGGCCCTTCGAAGGCCCGAATTACCGCTCATTGCGAGACGCACGTGGGAATGCGGGTTCGGGTGGTCAAGAACTTCACCCTCTGCGGTGACGAAGTTCACCGCGTAGGCTGCCAGGCGTGACGATGAACTTCGCCCGCGACATCGTGGACGCCGCTCCCCGCGACTGGCTCGCCATCGTCGAGCTGGCCCGCGACGGTACGCGCCGCGAATGGAGCTTCGGCGAGGTGTCGGACGAGGTCGGCGCCGTCGCGGCGCGCCTCGAGAAGCTCGGCCTGTCTGCCGGCGACGTGGTGCTCACCCTGCTCGGCAACCGGCCCGAGTGGGTGATCGCGATGGTGGCCTGCTTCCGCCAGGGCTACGCCGTGCTGCCGTGCACGGAGCAGCTCCGCGCCAAGGACCTCACCCTCAGGTTGAGCGTTACTCAACCGCGGCTGGTGATCGCCGACGAGCGCAACTGCGACGTGCTGGCCCAGGCGGGCTGGGACGGCGACACCGTGTGGGCGCCGTGGGGCCAGACGATCGCCAACGAGCCGCCGCCCTACGCGGAGCTCGCCCCCGAGGACCCGTGCCTGCTCACCTTCACCTCCGGGACGGCCGGCGAGCCGAAGGCGGTGGTGCACGGCCAGCGCTACCTCCCCGGGCCAGCGCCTGCAGGCCGAGCATTGGCTCGCCGCGGAGCCCGGCGACCTCGTCTGGTGCACGGCCGCGTCCGGGTGGTCGAAGTCCGCCCGCAACGCCTTCATCGCGCCGTGGCTGCGGGGCGCCGCCGCACTGCTCCACGATGCGCGCTTCGACCCCGCAGAGCGCCTCGACATCGCCGAGCGCGAGGGCGTCGACGTGCTCTGCATGGCGCCCACCGAGTACCGCGTGATCGCCAACCGCGCGCAGCTGCGGCGGCTGCCGAGCCTGCGCGTGCTCGTGGCCGCCGGCGAGGCGCTCGACCCCGGCGTGCTCGCCACCTGGCACGAGGCGACCGGGCTGTGGATCCGCGACGGCTACGGCCAGACCGAGACGGGCCAGCTGACCGGCAACCCGCCCGGCGAGACGCCCCGGCCCGGCTCGATGGGCCGCCCGCTCCCCGGCGTCGGCCTCAGCGTGGTCGACGGCGAGCTCGTGCTCGACCCGGCCAGCGACCCGACCTTCTTCCTCGGCTACCTGGGCGACGAGCCACACGACGGGCCGTGGCGGACCGGCGACCTCGTGACCCAGGACGAGGACGGCTACGTGTACTTCCAGGGCCGCTCCGACGACGTGATCGTCTCCGCCGGCTACCGGATCGGGCCGTTCGAGGTCGAGTCCGCGCTCGTCGCCCATCCCGCCGTCGCCGACGCCGCCGCGGTGGCGGCGCCCGACCAGGAGCGCGGCAGCGTGGTGCGGGCGGTCGTCGTCCTCCAGGACGGCCACGAGCCGAGCGACGCGCTCGCGCGCGAGCTGCAGGACCACGTCAAGGCCGAGACCGCGCCGTACAAGTACCCCCGCATCGTCGAGTTCGCCGAGGCGCTGCCGCGCACGAACAGCGGCAAGGTCCGCCGGGCGCTGCTCCGCGAGCGAGGTTGACGGGCGGCGGCCCGGCGCGCGATGCTCGCGCGGTGATGGAGTCGCTCCTGGACCGGGATGCCGAGCTGGAGCGGCTGCGGGCGGCGGTGGCCGCGGCGGCCGCGGGTCACGGCAGCCTGGTCGTGATCTCGGGTCCGGCGGGGATCGGGAAGACCTCGCTGCTCGGCGCCGCCGCGCGGGCCGCGACCGGCGCGGGCCTGCTGGCCCGCCGGGCGCGAGGCGTCGAGCAGGAGCGGACGTTCCCGCTGGGGGTCGTCCGGCAGCTGTTCGAGCGGCCGCTCGCCGACGCCTCCCCCGAGGAGCGCGCGGAGCTGCTCCAGGGCGCCGAGGCGGCCGGCACCGCGCTCGACCCGGGAGCGGTGTCGCCGCCGACCGGTGACGCCTCGTTCGCCGTCGCGCACGCGCTGTACTGGCTGACCGCCAACCTCGCCGCCCGGCGGCCGCTCGCGCTGCTGGTCGACGACGCCCACTGGGCCGACCCCGCGTCGCTGCGCGCGCTGGCCCACATCGCCGCCCGGGTGGAGGACCTGCCGGTGGTCCTCGTGGTCGCGCGACGCGACGCCGATCCGGGCGCCGACGTGCAGCTGCTCGGCGCGCTCGACGCCGGCGCGGCCGCCGTGCTGCGGCCCGGGCCGCTGTCCGCCGGCGCCAGCGGCGCGGTCCTGCGCGGGACGCTCGGCGCCACCCCCGACGACGCGTTCACCGAGGCCTGCCGCGCGCTGACGGGCGGCAACCCGTTCCTGCTCGGCGAGCTGGCCGGGACGCTGCGCGACGACGGCGTCGTCCCGCGCGGGGACCAGGTGGCGGAGCTGGACGGGGTGGCGCCCTCGTCGATCGCCCACATGGTCCTGCTGCGGCTGGGCCGGCTCCCCCCGGAGTGCACGGTGCTCGCCCGCGCGGTCGCCGTGCTCGGAGCCGACGTCCCGTTCACCGAGGTCGCCGCGCTCGCCGGCCTCGCGGACGAGGACGCGGCGGCCGCCGCCGACTCCCTGGTGGGAGCCGAGGTGCTGGCCGCCGGCGGCCGCCTGGAGTTCGCGCATCCGGTGCTGAGGGCCGTCGTGCTCGAGGACATCGGCCCGGGCGAGCGCGCGCGCCTGCACGCCGGCGCGTGGCGGCTGCGTGCGGCCGACCCCGCGCGTACGCCCGCGGAGCTCGCGCCGCACGCGCTGGCGCTGCCCGCCGCGGGCGATCCGGAGGTGGCGTCGACGCTGATGGCCGCGACGATCGACGCGCTGGCGCGCGGCGCGCCGGTGGAGGCGGGCCGGCTGGCTCGCCGCGCGCTGGCCGAGCCACCGCCCGACGCCGACCGGCCGCGGCTGCTGCAGCTCGCCGGCCAGGCCGAGCTCTACACCTCCGACGGCTCCAGCGCGATGGTCCACCTGCGCGAGACCGCGCGCCTCACCAGCGACCCGGAGCTCCGCGCGCACTGCCATCTGACGCTGGCGCGGATGACGTACACGACGCAGGGCGCCCGGGCCGCGGTCGCCATGCTCGACGTCGCGCTCGACGGCCCGCTACGCGGCGCTCCCCAGCCGGTCCTCACCCGTGTCCTGACCGACCGCAACGCGATGGCGCTCCAGCACGAGACGACCGCGGTGGATGCCGAGGGCCGCATCCCGGCCGAGGCCGAGGACCCGTTCACCGCGTGCGTGGTCGCGTCCCACGCGCTGCTGCGCGGCGACAGCGCCGCCCGCGCGCGCCGTGCCGCCCGGCTGGCGTACGCCGACGTGGCCGCGCTGAACCGGGGCGGCACGCAGACGATGGCGATGTACCAGCCCGTCACCGCGCTCGCGCTCGCCGACGCGATCGACGACGCCCGCCGCGGCCGCGACCAAGCTGCTCGAGGCCGCGCGGCGCGAGGCGATGCCCAACGCGCTGGTCCCCGCCCTCGTTCAGCTCGCCGTCGTCCAGCTGCGGGCCGGCGAGCTGCCCGGCGCGGAGGCGGACGCGCGCGCCGCCGTCGGCCTGCCGGGCATCCTGCCCGGGAACGCGCTCAACGCGCAGGCGTGGCTGGCCACGGTGCTGCTGGCGCGCGGGGACGTCGACGGCGCGGCGGAGGCCGTCGCCGCCACCGCGCCGGTGCTCGCCGACCCGCCGGCCGTGCAGCTGCACGTCGCGCTCGCCGCCCACGCTGGGGTCCAGCAGGCGCGTGGCGAGGTCCACGACGCCGCGCGGACGTACCGCGACCTGCTCGCCCGTCAGCGCCGCGCGCTCGTCCTCACGCCCTGGCCCTGGCGGCTGGACGCGGTCCGCGCCATGCGCGCGGCGGGCGACGAGGACGAGGCGGACGCCGAGATCGAGGCGCTCGTCGCGGACGCCACGCGCTGGGGCGCCGCGTCCGCGCTCGCGCTCGCGCTCCGCGCGCGGGCCACCGCGGCCGAACCCGAGGTGGCCGTGACGCTGCTCGCCAGCGCGCGCGCGATGCTCGCCACCACCCCGGCCCGGCTCGACGAGGCCGCCGCGATCGTCGAGCTCGGCGCCGCGCACCGCCGCACGGGCCGGCGCGCCGACGCCCGGCCGGTGCTCCAGGAGGGGCTCGAGCGCGCCCGGGCGTGCGGCGCGCCCGGCCTCGTCGCCCGCGCGCACGAGGAGCTCGTCCTCGCCGGCGCAAAGCCGCGGCGGCTGCAGTTCAGCGGCGTCGAGTCGCTCACGGCCGCCGAGCGGCGGGTCGCCGAGCTGGCAGGCAAGGGCCTCACCAACCGCGCCATCGCCCAGCACCTCTACGTGACGCCCAAGACGGTCGAGAACCAGCTCGGCCGCGCGTACACCAAGCTCGGCATCACCTCGCGCGAGGCGCTCGCCGAGACGCTGCTCCAGTAAGCCCCCACGCGAAAGTGAGGGGTCCACCCCTCATGACCGCGCAGCCGCGCCGCGGGAAGCTCGCCCTTCTCCCCTCCCCCCACCCCAGGAGAAGCACGAATGCTCACCCACCTCAGGACGCCGCTCGTTGCGGCGGTCATCCTCGTCCTCGCGTTCGCCGGAACCGCGACGGCGGCCAAGCTCATCACCGGCAAGGACGTCAAGAACAACTCGCTGACGGGCAAGGACCTCAAGAACGGCTCCGTGAAGGCCGCCGACCTCAGCGCCGGCGCGAAGAAGACCCTCATCGGCGCCAAGGGCGAGACGGGCGCCAAGGGCGACACCGGCGCTGCGGGCGCCAAGGGCGACAGCGGCGACGGACGGCGCGCACGGCGCCAAGGGCGACACCGGCCCGGCCGGCCCGTCCGCGGGCTTCATGGGCCGCGCCAACGGCCTGGACACCGGGACCGCGCACAGCGAGTACGGCTGGGTGAACTTTGCCGGCGCGGCGTCCGACGCCGTCGGGGCGCGCACGACGATGACCCCGGACGTCGAGCTGCGGGCGACCAAGCTGGTCGTCAAGCTCACGGCCGCTCCCGGCTCCACCCGCTACTTCGTGCTGCGCGTCAACGGCGTCGACAGGGCGCTGAAGTGCGTCGTCTCCGGCGCCCAGACCGGCTGCGAAGGCGACGACCCGGTGACCATCCCGCCCTCCTGCGGCGAACGCGCAAGGGAACCTGGCCCCCCGGGCCGAGCGTTCCCCGCGAACCCCCGCCGCGCGGGGGTGCTGGCCGGTTAACCGCACCTGTCAAGGGGGCTGGCACGAGTAGCCTCGCTCCCCATGAGCGCCACCGCACCCACCCCCCTCTCGATCGACCGTCAGCGCGTCTCCGCCCTCACCGAGCGCGAGCGCGTGCGGTACCGGGAGCGGACCGCGCGCTCGGGCGAGACCTTCGAGCGCGCCAGCGGCGTCATGCCCGGCGGCGTGCCGAGCCAGTTCCAGAAGAACGACCCGTGGCCCGTGTACCTCGAGCGCGGCCAGGGCGCGAAGGTCTGGGACGTCGACGGCAACGAGTACCTCGACTTCCACAACGGCTTCGGCGTCATGTGCGTCGGCCACGCCAACCCCGTCATCTCCGCCGCCGTCAAGGCGCGCATGGACGAGGGCACCCACTTCGCCGCTCCCACGGAGGGCTCGATCACCGTCGCGCAGGAGCTGCGCCGCCGCTGGGGCCTGCCGCAGTGGCGCTTCACCAACTCCGGGACCGAGTCCACGATGGACGCCATCCACCTCGCCCGCGGCTTCACCGGCCGCGAGCTGATCATCAAGATCGAGGGCACCTACCACGGCCACCACGACGCCGTGATGGTCTCCGTCAAGCCGCCGCCGGCGCTGATGGGCGAGCGCGACCGCCCGACCTCGATCGCCTACGGGCTCGGCTACCCGGCCAACACGCCCGACCTCACCCGCGTCGTCCCGTTCAACGACGCCGACATCCTCTCGTCCCTGCTGGAGGAGCTCCGCGGCCAAGTGGCCGGCGTGATCCTCGAGCCGGCGATGATGAACATCAACATCGTCCCGCCCGTCGCCGGCTACCTCGAGCGCGTGCGCGAGCTGACCCGCGACCACGGCGCCGTGATGATCTTCGACGAGGTCAAGACCGGCGCGGCCGTCGCCCCCGGCGGCGCGACCGAGCTCTACGGCGTCACGCCCGACGTCGTGTGCCTCGCCAAGGCGATCTGCGGCGGCCTCCCGGGCGGCGCGATCGGCATGACCGACGAGCTGGGCGCGCTGGTCGCCTCCGGTCAGGTCCGCCAGCAGGGCACCTTCAACGGCAACCCGCTGGTGATGGCGGCCGCCGAGGCGACCCTCCTCGAGGTCCTCACCCCCGAGGGCTACGCGCACCTGCACCGGCTCAACGAGGAGCTGATGGCCGGCTGCGAGCGGATCATCGCCGAGTACGGCCTCCCGGCCCACACCGTCGGCATGGGCTCGAAGGGCTGCGTGGTGTTCTCCCGCGAGCCGATCCGCGAGTACCGCGACTACCTCACGAAGATCCACCACGAGCTGACCAACCTCGCGTGGCTGTACCACATGAACAACGGCATCTTCATGACGCCGGGCGAGGACGAGGAGTGGACGCTGTCGGTGCTGCACACCGACGCCGACCTCAAGCGCTACCTCGAGGTGTTCGAGATGTTCGCGCGGGACGTGACGTCGCCCGCGGACTGAACGTGGGCGATGGCGTGCTCGGCCAAGGCCGTGATGGTCAGGCTCGGGTTCACGCCGACGTTGGCGGGGATCGCCGACCCGTCGCAGACGAGCAGGTTCTCGTAGCCGAACACGCGCTGGCGGGCGTCGATCACTCCGCGTGAGGGGTCGGCGCCGATCGCGGCGCCGCCCAGGATGTGCGCCGTCGAGGGCGTGTTCAGCACCGACTCCATCAGCGAGCTCTGCGCGATCCCGCCCGTGCGGCGCTCCAGCCATGCGGCGAAGTGGTTGGCGACCGGGATGAAGGTCGGATTCGGGCGCTCCGGGTCCTGGCGGGTCTGCAGCCGCACCCCGCCGAGGAGGCCGCGCTTGAGGTGCAGCGAGATCGCGTTGTCGAGCGTCTGCATGACCAGCACGATGATCGTGCGGCGCGACCAGCCGCGCGGCGAGATCGTCCGCACGAACCGGACCGGGTGCCGCGCGATCGTCGCCAGCAGCTTGAGCGGGCGCGTCACGCGCGTCCCATCCCCGACCATCAGCGTGTAGAGCAGGCTGATCGCGTCACCGGCGTCGCCGTAGGTGACGGTCTCCACGTGCGTGTCGGGGTCCGGGTAGACGCTGCCCGTGATCGCGACGCGCTTGACGATCTCGACGGAGTCCTCGGGGAGCGTGACCGCCAGGATGGCCTCGGAGTTCGTGCGCACGCAGCGGCCGAGGCGGTCGGAGACGCGCGGCAGGGAGCCCGACGCCTTGCACCGGGCGAGCAGCTTGTTCGTGCCCAGCGCTCCCGCCGCGAGCACCACGCCGCGGGCCGTGAACGACTGGCGATCGCGGCGGAACCACGCGCCTGGGCGCTCCGTGGTGACGAGGTAGCCCTCCGAGCCGTCGTCGGCGCCGACGGGCCGCACGTCGACGACCTCGCGCTCGGGCATGACCTCCGCCCCGCGCTTCTCCGCGAGCCACAGGTAGTTCTTGACCAGCGTGTTCTTGGCGTTGTACGGGCAGCCGACCATGCACCGCCCGCACAAGATGCAGCCGGTGCGGTCCGGGCCCTCGCCGCCGAAGTACGGGTCCGGCGCCGTGACGCCCGGCTCGCCGAAGTAGACGCCGACGCGCGTCTTGGAGTACGTGCTGTCGGCCCCGATCGCGCGCCCGTACTCGCGCAGGAGGTCGTCGGCGGGGTCGTCGGGCACGACCTCGGTGACGCCGAGCATCCGCTCCGCCTCCTCGAAATGGGGCGCGAGCGCGCGCTCCCAGTCCTCCAGGTCCGCCCACTGCGGGTCGGTCGTAGAAGCCGCTCGGCGCGCGGTAGAGCGTGTTCGCGTAGCCAAGCGAGCCGCCGCCCACGCCGGCTCCGGAGGCGACCGTGACGTCACGGAACGTCGACAGCCGGAAGATCCCGCGCAGCCCGAGCCGGGGCGCGTAGAAGTAGCGGCGCAGGTCCCACGAGGAGCGAGGCAGCTCGTCGTCGCCGAAGCGCCGCCCACACTCCAGCACGCCGACCCGGTGGCCCTTCTCGCTCAGGCGCAGCGCGGCCACGCTGCCGCCGAACCCCGAGCCGATCACCAGCCAGTCGTAGTCGTGGTCTTGACGCACCGGGAAAGCGTAGAGAAAAGGTGACGGGTACGTCATGTTTCTCGCGGCCCTGCTCCGGCGAGACCAAGAGGATGACCGCTGACGCGCCATCACTTCCCAAGTACCTCGGCATCTACCTCAACGACCACCTGGGCGGCTCCACCACCGGCATCGAGCTGGTGTCGCGCATCGCCAAGGCGCACCAGGGCGACGAGATCGGGGCGGTCGCGAGCCGCCTGACCGAGGAGATCCGCCAGGACCGCGAGACGCTGCTGGAGCTCATGCGCACGCTGGAGGTGTCCACAGACCAGGCGAAGGTCGCGATGGGTTGGATCAGCGAGAAGGTCGGCCGCCTCAAGCTCAACGGCGAGCTGCGCGAGCCCTCCCCGCTGAGCCCGCTGATCGAGCTCGAGGGCCTCACGATGGGCATCGAGGGCAAGCGGCTGCTGTGGGTCTCGCTGCTGCAGGTCGACGCGGTCGCCGAGCGGCTGGGCCGCGAGCGCCTGCAGGAGCTGATCGCGCGCGCCGAGCGCCAGCGCGAGGAGCTCGAGCCGCACCGCCGCGAGGCCGCCCGCCGCGCGTTCACGGGGTAGCTTCCCGTTTCGCTGCCCGGTCGGCACTGGTCAGCCGCTCGACCGGCGTATAGCGTCGCCGTGTGGCGCAGGAACACGAGGCGGGCGAGCACCAGGTAGAGGCGCCCGCGCCGCAGGCGTTCCCGGGCCCGGCGATGCCCGCCATGACGATGGGCATGCCGATGGGCATGAGCAACGCCGCGATCGCCCGTGCCGCGGACGGTCCCGGCTCGGGGCTCGGCACCAGCCTCCCGTCCAACGCCCACGCCGCGTTGCGCGCCCTCGGCGCCCAGGCCGCCGCCGTGCGGCTGCACACGGGCTCGGCGGCCGAGGCGAAGCTCGCGACCAAGCCCAGCGCGCTGGCGGTCACCGAGCACACCGACATCTACCTCGGCCGGGACGCCCCGGCGCTCGACACCCGCGGAGGCGAGCTCCTGCTCGCCCACGAGGCCGCGCATGTCCGCCAGCAGACAGCCGCCGGACCGACCATCTCCCGCGAGGCGGCCGAGGCGCAGGCCGACCACGCGGCCGTCGCGGCGTCGATCGGCGCCCCGATCCCCGCGCTGAGCGCCGCCGAGGGTCCCCTCTACTTCGAGGCCAAGTGGCACCAGGCGTCGCTGACGGGGGCGATGAAGAACCTCGGGTTCAGCGACCAGGAGCAGCAGGCGGCCTACTTCGGCAACTGGTGCCGCGACCTCTCGCAGGCGCTGGTGCCGATGGCGAGGGACACGATCGGCGCCCAGGCCGCCTTCCAGCTCGTGAACCTGCTCGCGATGTACAAGTTCGGGCACGGGGTCACGCCGCAGCAACTCGGGACGTACGACCCCCGCCAGCACATCGACAACCCGGCCGGGACGACCGACCGCGACGTGCTGCCGGGCGGCATCGAGATCAAGGGCTACGGCGACCAGAGCCAGGCCGGCGGGCCGACGGACGTGAGCGCGCTCGAGCCGAAGAACATCAAGGACTCCTTCGCGGTGAGCGCGGCCGGAGTGCCCGCCTACATGGAGTCGTCGCGCCAGTACGCCGAGGAGGAGGCGATCCTGGCGATCGACCTGGGCCGCACGCCCGAGGGCATGATGCACGTCGGCAACTTCTCGCACATCGTCGAGGACCTGTTCGCGCACTCGAACTGGATCGAGATCGCCGTCGGGCGCGTCGTCTCCGAGCACCCCGACCTGATCCCGCCGGGCGACACGCACGACGACGTCCAGAAGCGCCTCGACGAGAACAAGCCGCCGATCGAGAACTACGCCGCGGACGTCAAGGACGCTGCCGGCAACGTGCGGCCGATCCTCTCCACCGGCACGTTCACGGGCGGCGGCGCCGGCAGCGACACGCTGATCTCGGCCAAGGCCGAGATCCAGAACCTGGTGCGCGACCGCGAGCCGTTCAAGGAGGACGGCGGCGGCGGCGAGATGTACGACTTCGCGATCGAGGTGCTCAAGAAGGCGGAGGCCTCCGCGGACGACGGCAGCCTCGGCGAGATCTTCACCACGATCGTCGAGCAGGCCGCCACCAACCTCGGCAACGCCGCGCTCGGCGAGATCGACTCGCTGCCGGGCAAGGCCCGCGAGGCGGCCGGCGGCGGGTTCTGGGGCGACGTCGCCGAGGGCGCCAGCCCAGCTCGGCGCCGACGGGGCCGAGAGCCTCGGCGGGCTGGCCGCCGACGCCTGGAAGGCCGGCCTCAAGGAGGCGATCAAGGCCGGGGCGAACAAGCTCGGCGGCGCCATCAGCCTGGCCGAGATCGCCGTCTACCTGAAGGGCGGCGCCAACGCGATCGCCGAGGCGTGGACCAGCCTCAAGGACGGCGTGAAGGAGCTCCCGCAGGCCATCAAGGAGCTGCTCCTGCCCAAGCTCGTCGCCGCGGAGCGCGAGTTCAAGAAGCGCCTGCGCGCGATCGCGAACGCCGCCTACGGACGCACGGTGGAGCTGCTGATCGATTCGCTCGAGGGCCTCACCGTGTCGACGGACGCCGCCGAGACCAACGTCGGCGTCAAGGAGGCGGACCTCAAGCGCAAGATCGTCGAGCTCAAGAAGACGATGACCGACGTGCTGATCGAGGTCGGCGGGAGCGAGGGCGCCAAGGTCGCCGCCACGATCGCGCCGATGTCCGACGAGGACGTCGCCGCGTTCGCCAACTCCGGCGCCCTGGGGCCGATCCTGGACGGGCTGGTGAAGGACCTCGGCGCCCGGGCGAAGCTGGCGGGCGCCGCGGACGCGATGTCCAGACACGCAGCACACGCTCAACCAGCTCGCCAACGTCCCCGAGTGGGCGAAGGCGGGCGCGTCGCACTCCCAGGTCGCCAAGGACCACGACGACGCGTCGTTCTTCGCCGTCGCGTTCACGTGCGCGAAGGCGGCCGACACGAGGGTGCTCACCGCCCTGAAGGCCTCGTGGGACGAGCGGGGCATGGACGTGCCCGGCGAGGGCATGGAGGAGGACTTCGACGGCAAGCCGACCGGCAACGAGGCCGAGGACGCGCGGCGCAAGAAGCTCCTCGAGACCCGCGAGGAGGGGGAGTTCGTCGAAGAGGAGGGCCACGCGCCCAACCAGGACGTCGGGCCGAAGCTCGCCGCGGCCGCCGACGCCCTCGAGGCGGTCATCCTGCTCGACCCCGTGCTCGACACGGTGCTGTCGGGCCTGGCGTGGACGCTGCGCAACAGCGAGGACTTCAACGAGCTCGAGGCGGAGCTCCAGGCCACCCGCGAGCGCTGGGAGACGGAGGCGCGGAGCGGCATGCTCGACGACGCGATCATGACGAAGGTCGACAAGGCGATCGGCGCGGCGGCCCGCGTGATCGGCGTGATGGGGACGGACGAGCACGGTGACGACCACGACTTCGACTCCCACCACCCCAAGCAGCACCACGACGATCCCGACACGCCCGACGAGGACGAGGGCCACGAGCACGGCGGGCGCAACGAGACCGCCTTCAAGTCCCAGCTCGACGCCCTGCAGAAGAACCGCGGGGCCGACAACGCCGTCAAGGCCGACTACAGCGTCGGCACCGACCGCCAGGACCCGGCCGCCGAGCCGATCGTGGACGTGATCCGCGAGGTGTTCAACCACCCGGACGAGAGCCAGTGGTGGTACGACATCGTCTTCGGCTGGTGCTCCGATCACCCCGAGGCGCTCGAGCGGTCGGTCAAGGACCGCAACGCCGGCGTGATGCACAGCCACGCGCACTGACGCGCGCCGGTGTTCACTACCTCGATGAGCGACTTCGAGACGATCCTCTACGCCGTCGACGGCCCGGTCGCGACGATCTCGCTGAACCGGCCCGAGCGGCTGAACACGATCGTGCCGCCGATGCCCGACGAGGTCGACGACGCCGTCACGCGCGCGACGCTCGATGCGGGCGTGAAGGTGATCGTGGTGCGCGGGCTGGGCCGCTCGTTCTGCGCGGGCTACGACTTCAGCGGCGGCTTCGAGCACTGGGGCGAGGCGCTGGAGACCGACGGGCGCTGGGATCCGGGCAAGGACTTCGTGATGGCGACCGCGCCGCAGCTCTCCCCCACCTACAAGCTCGCCAGCGTGTGGCGCTGCCCGAAGCCGGTGATCGCCCAGGTCCACGGCTGGTGCGTCGGCGGGGGGAGCGACTTCGCGCTGTGCGCCGACCTCGTGATCGCCAGCGAGGACGCCGTGATCGGGACGCCGTACAGCCGCGTCTGGGGCGCCTACCTGTCGGGCATGTGGATCTACCGGCTGGGCATGGCCAAGGCCAAGGAGCACGCGCTCACCGGGCGCCCGCTGACCGGGCGGCAGGCCGCCGACTGCGGGCTGATCAACACCGCGGTCCCGTTCGCCTCGCTGGAGGCGACCGTGGCGGAGCTGGCCGCCGACCTCGCGCGGATCCCCGCCTCCCAGCTCGCGGCGATGAAGCTGGTCGTCAACCAGGCCTACGAGAACATGGGCCTGAGCGCCACCCAGACGCTCGGCCCGATCCTCGACGGGCTGATGCGCAACACGCCGGAGGCGCTGGCGTTCGTCGAGCGCGCCGACACGGAGGGCGTCGGCGCGGCCGTGGAGGAGCGCGACGGCCCGTTCGGCGACTACAGCCAGGCGCCGGACGGGATGCGCCCCGACCCGGACCATGTGATCCATGCCTAAAGCCAGGATCCACCGATTCCCGCGGCGTCTCGACACCGTGGCCGTTCGCCAGAGCCGATCGGCCGGAAACCCAGGTGGCCCACCACATGAGTAATCGGCCGATCGACTCTCGCTCGGCCCACGGCGCCGAGCCATCCACGGATGATCGGTGGATCCAGGCTCAGCATTCCGCGCCCGTCGACGGGTTCTCGCTGGCGTACGACCGCGCCGGCTCCGGGCCGCCGGTGGTGCTGCTGCACGGCTGGCCGGGGTCGCGCGCCGACTACGAGGCGCTGGTCCCGCTGCTCGGCGGCGCCGACGTGCTGGTGCCCGACTTGCGCGGCTTCGGCGAGTCCGACAAGCACGTGGTCGAGCCGGCCGAGGGCTACTCGGCCGCCGCCCAGGCGCGCAGCGTGCTCGGCCTGCTCGACGAGCTCGGCCTCGGGCCCGCGGTCATCGCGGGCTACGACATCGGCAGCCGGATCGCCCAGGCGCTCGCCCGCGCCGCGCCGTACCGCGTGCGGGCGCTCGTAATCGCCCCGCCCCTGCCGGGCGTCGGCGAGCGGATCCTCGGCGCGGGCCCGCAGCGGGAGTTCTGGTACCAGCCCTTCCACCGGCTCCCGCTCTCGGAGGAGCTGATCGACGGCAACCGCGACGCCGTGCGCGCCTATCTCCGGCACTTCTGGTCGCACTGGTCGGGGCCGGCGTTCACGGTGACCGACGAGCACCTCGACCGGCTCGCCGACGCGTACTCCCCGCCCGGCGCGTTCACCGCCTCGATCGGCTGGTACCGCGCCGGCTCGGGGGCGGTGGCGACAAGCCTCGCCGAGCGCCCGCCGGAGGAGCGGATCGCCCAGCCGACCCGCGTCCTCTGGCCCGCCCACGACCCGCTGTTCCCGCGCGAGTGGGGCGATCGCATCGACGCGTTCTTCTCCGACATCACCGTGACCGACCTGCCCGAGGCCGGCCACTTCTCACCGCTCGAGGCGCCGGACGCGTTCGCCGCCGCGATCCGGGAGTTGCTCGCCTAGGGAAGAAAATCTCCGCGGCGGCGTCCATAGAGATATGAGGACACCGACCGTCACCGAGACACCGCTCCGGATGGCCCGCGTCGAGCAGGATACGTTCATGGGCCCGGCCCAGCCGCGAGAGGGTTCAGCGCTGGTCGAGCGCGACGCGGACGCCCAGGCCGATCAGCACAGCGCCCATTAGCTGCTCGACGCGGCGGACCACTCGGCTGCCCGTCAGCGCGCGGCGGCTGCGGTCCACCACGACGCGTCGCCCCGCCGGGTCAGCGAGCGCACGCCGAGGTAGACCAGCACGGCGGCGCCGGTGATCTTGAGCACGGCGAACGCGACCTCCGAGGCCGCGACGAGCGCCGAGATGCCCAGCGCGGACAACGCCGCCCAAGCGAGCACGCCCACGGCGTTGCCGAGGATCGTGGCGAGCGCGCCGCGGATCCCGCCGCGGAGCGCGCTGCGCACGACGGCCGCGGTGGCCGGGCCGGGCGTGATCGTGACCAGCGCGGCGATCGGCAGGAACGCCCACAGCATCGTGCGAGCCTACGCCGCCGCCGCTCCGAGCCGCGACCACGGACGCAGCTGCGGCACGAGGCCCTCGCCGAGCGCGGCCGAAGCCAGCGCGCGGCCGAGCGCCGGGGCGTGCTTGAAGAGGTTGTTGCCGGCCAGGACGAGCAGGCCCTCCTGCTCCCACACCCCGATGCCGTCGTGGCCCCAGGGCAGCTCGGTGACCCAGCAGTGGCGCGAGTCGACCGGCTGCGGGTCGAGGCCGGGCAGCGCCCGGGCGACGTACGTGACGACGCCGTCGCCTGCGGCGGCGAGCGCGGCGGGGTCGAGCACGCCGCCGTCCTCGTGGACGGGCGTCTCGCCGATGCCGACGGCGTAGGCGGCGTTGCCGGGGAGCGGATCGCCGTAGGCGGAGGCGGTGCCGTCGAGCAGGCAGGCCAGCCGGGCGGGCGGCTCGCCGCGCACGGCGAACGCGAGGCGCAGGTGTGCGGACTGGCGCACCGGGAGCGCCAGGCCCGCGCCGCGAGCCAGCGCCGGGGTGCCGCGGCCGGCGCACACCACGACGCGGTCGTGCTCCGCGGTCGCGCCGCCTGAGCGGACCTCCACCGTCGTGCCCGTCGGGCGCACCGACAGGACCTCGTCGTGCACGACCGCGTCACCCAGCGCGCCGGTGAGCGCTGCGATCGCCGCGCGCACGCGGAGTACGCCGCCGTGCTCGTCGAGCATCGCGGGCCCCTCCCACGGCGCGAGCAGGGGCAGCCGCTCGGCGACCTCGGGGCCCTCGATCGCGCGCGCCGCGACGCCGGCCTCGCGCAGCACCGCGAGCCGCCGCTCGGCGGGCGCGCCGAGCACCACGACGCCGTCGCGAGACAGCAGCTCACGTCCGAACTGCGCCTCCCACTCGCTCCACAGGCCGCCCGCCTCGCGGGCCATGGCCACGAGGCGCGGATCGTCGTGCGCGTGCCGGAAGATCCGCGACTCGCCGCCGGACTGGCCGTTGCCCGCCACGCCGCGCTCGTAGACGGTGACCGAGGCGCCGCGCTCGGCCAGCGCATGGGCGGTCGCGAGCCCGACGATGCCCGCGCCGACGACGCCGACGTCGCTCACGTCGTGAAGCCCAGGATCAGCTGCGCCGTCTCGAGCGGGACGTCGAGCTGGGGGCAGTGGCCGACGCCGTCCAGTTCGACCCAGTCGGCGTGCGGCAGCCAGTCATCCCGGTAGCGGACGGCGGCGGCGGGCCACGGCAGGATCCGGTCGTCCGTGCCCCACACCATCCGGACCGGGCAGTCGATCTGCTGCGGCTCGAGCGGCCAGCCGTGGCGGAGCGCGAACTCGATCAGCGGCGCCGCGGCCTCACAGCCCGCGGCCCCGCGGATCTGGTGGGCGAGCAGGTCGGCCGGGATGTGCTCGAAGTTGGTCGTGATGAACTCGGTGGCGCGGCGCCGGCCCTTCTCGGTGGCGACGATCGCGTCGGCGTGAGGCGCGGCCGCGCGCACCTGTTCGAGCATCGTGGCGAAGTACGCGAGCACCGCCTTGGGGGTGTCGTCGCCGACCGCCCATCCACCGGCGGGCGCGAGCGCCACCACCGTTCGCGCGCGGCCGCGCGCGGCGAGCTGCAGCGCGACGTGGCCGCCGAGCGAGTTGCCGACGAGGTGCGCGGTCTCGAAGCCGGCCTCGTCCATCGTCCGCTCGGCCGCGTCGGCGAGCGCGCCTGCGCTGACCTCCCCGTTCAGCGGCGGTCCGCCGGCGTGCCCCGCCAGCGTCGGCGCGAGCACGTCGTGCCGGCGCTCAAGGGCCGGGAGCACGAGGTCCCAGGTCCGCCACGTGTCGGTGAAGCCGTGCAGGCACACCATCGGCGGACCGGCGCCTGCGCGGTGGAAGGGAGTGAACGCGATGCTGCAGGAGCTTACGGTCGCAGGCGGCCACCGGGCTTGAACACGGACAGGCCCGTGGCCAGCGCGAGGACGATCACGTCGTAGGCGGCGGCCGCGATCAGCACCGTCTCCCGGCCGCCGTCGCCCGAGCGCATCGCCGCGGTTGACGGGCCGATGACGAACGCGCCGACGAGGATCACCGAGAGCAGGAGCACCAGCTTGGCCGCAACCCAGACGTAGCGCAGCACGCCCCACTTGCCGCCGACGCCGAGCAGGATCCCGCTGGCCAACGCGACCAGGCTGAGCGGGATGCCGAACACCAGGCTGAACATGTCGAGCAGGTCGTAGGCCGTCGCCGCGAAGGCCGGATCTTCGGCGGTGGCGGCGCGGATGTTCACCGCGAGCACGGCCGCGACGTCGCCGAGCAGCCCGACGGACGCGGCGATGTGCACGGTCAGCACGGTGCGGCGCAGAGTCGGCGACAGCGTGCGACGCGTCCGGGGTTTGGGCAGGGCTTCGACCATGGGTGCAACCGTCGCACCGGCGGCGCGCTCCGTCGTCGGCCGCGGCGGCGAACCGCAGCTCATCCGCAGGTCCCGGTCCGCCGCGCGTCTCCTCCTCGAGGAGGAGAACCAGCTCGCCGCCGCGGACGAGGACGCTGCGGCGGCCCGGCGTTACCTTGGCGCCGTGACGTTCCGCCTCCCCGTGGTCTCGGCCGTCGTGCTGACGGTGGCGCAGTGACGTTCCGCCTCCCCGTGGTCGCAGCCGCGGTGCTGACGGTGGCAGGCGAGCTCGAGGTGCTGCTCGGGTCCGCGGACGCGAGCGAGCGGCTCGTGAGCGCGCTGGCGCTGCCCGTGCTGACGCTGCCGCTCGCGTGGAGCCGGCGGCTCGGCGGCGCTGTGGGTCATGGCCGCCGGGTTGCTGATCCAGGCCGCGCTCGGCGGGTTCCTGATCGGCTACGTGGTCACGACCGTCGTGGCGCTCGGGCTCGCGCTGTACGCGGCGGGCCGCCACGCCGCCACGCCGAAGGAGGTCGCGGGGGCGATGGCCGCCGCGGTCGCGGTCGCCGCGACGCGGGTCGGCTTCGACCCGGCGGCGCAGCACCCGCGCGAGGCGGTCCTGACGTTCGTGGCCGTCGCCAGCCCGCTGCTCGTCGGGCGCTGGGTGCGCAGCCAGTCGCTCCTCCAGGGCGAGCTCGCCGAGCAGGCCGCGCGGCGGGCGCGCGACCGCGCGCGGGACGCGCGCCACGCCGCCGACGAGGAGCGGGCGCGGATCGCGGCCGACCTCCAGGTCGCGGTGGCCGGCGGCCTGCGCGCGATCGTCGACGACGCGGAGGCGGTCCAGGGCGAGCTGCGCGCGGGCGAGTCCGCGGCCGCCCGCGAGCGGCTCGCGCGCATCGCGACGACCGCCCGCGCCGCGCTCGCCGACGTGCGCCGGGTGCTCGGCGTGCTCCGCCACGACGGCGAGGCGCCGCGGCTCGCCCCGCCGCAGGGCGACCCGCTCGCCGCGCTGCCCTCAGCCGCCCCGGCGGAGACGCCAGCGAGACGCCGGAGGCGCCGCGCCGTCCGTCCGTCACCACGCGCGGCGCGTCGCGGAAGACGCCTCGCCAACGAATCGTCACGACGCCTCACCAGCGGTTCGCCGTGACGCCCGGCGCCGACCGCCTCCTGGTCGCCATCGTCCTCGCCGTCGCCGCGATCGAGCTCGCGATCGTGGCGAGCCCGGCGGCGGCGCTCACCGCCGTACCGATCGTCGCGCCGCTGCTGTGGCGCCGGAGCCGGCCGGTGGTGGTCGCGCCGGCGGTGCTCGCGGCGATGACCGTGCAGAGCGCGCTCGCTCGGGCTCGACTCGTTCCCGGTCGGCGACATCCTCGCGATGATCTGCGCGACCTACGCGCTCGGCGCCTACGCGGACCGCCGCTGGGCGCTCGCCGGGCTGGCCGTGACCGCGGCGGGCGCGGCGGTCCACGCCGCGGTCTTCTATCCGGAGGGCGTGGTGCCCGCGCTGCTCGGGGGCGTCGCGCTCCCGTGGACGGTCGGCCGCGTCGTGAGCGGCAACCGGCAGCTGACGCTCGAGGGGCGCAAGCGCAGCGTCGAGGTCGAGCGGAGCCGGGCCCGGGAGGCGCGCGCCGCGGTGACCGGCGAGCGGATGCGGGTCGCTCGCGAGCTGCACGACGCCGTCGCGCACAACATCAGCGTCATCGCCATCCAGGCCGGCGGCGCGGACGGCATCGTCGAGCGCGACCCCGAGCGCGCCGCGGAGTCCGTCGCGCTGATCGCGTCGGTGGCGCGCGAGGCGATCGCGGAGCTCGGGCGGCTCGCCGGGCTCCCGGCCGCCGGCTCGGCGCCGAGCCTCGCGCACGTCGAGCGCCTGCTCGACCGAGCGCGCGCCGCCGGGCTGTCGGTCAACCTGCAGGTCGACGGCACGCCGCCGGCGCTGCCGGCGGGGGTCGATCTCACCGCGTTCCGGATCGTGCAGGAAGCGCTCGCCAACACCGCCAAGCACGCCCGCGCCCACCGCGCGTGGGTCGCCGTGCACTACGCGCCGCGGGCGGTCGAGCTCGAGATCGGCGACGACGGCCGCGGCGCGAACGGCGGCGCGCGCGGCAACGACGGCGGCGGCCACGGCCTGATCGGCATGCGCGAGCGGGTCGGCCTCTACGGCGGCTCGCTCGACGTCGGCCGCGGCGCCGGCGGCGGCTTCCTCGTCAAGGCCCGGCTCCCGATCGAGGGCTCATGAGCATCCGCGTCCTGATCGCCGACGACCAGTCGCTCGTGCGCGCGGGGTTCCGGCTCGTGCTCGAGAACCACCCGGACCTCGAGGTCGTCGGGGAGGCCTCCAACGGCGAGGAGGCCATCCACAGCACCGGGCGGCTCGCGCCCGACGTCGTCCTGATGGACATCCGCATGCCCGAGCTCGACGGGATCGCCGCCACCCGCGCGATCACCGCCAAGCACCCGGCGCGCGTCCTCGTCCTCACCACCTACGACCTCGACCAGTACGTCTACGACGCCCTCCAGGCCGGGGCGAGCGGCTTCCTGCTCAAGGACACCCCGCCCGAGCAGCTCGCCGACGGCATCCGCGCCGTGGCCGGCGGCGAGGCGCTGCTCTCCCCCACCGTCACGCGCCGCCTGATCGAGGAGTTCGCGCGGATCGGCCCGGCCCAGCGCGTCCGGCCCGCCGAGCTCGACGAGCTGACCCCGCGCGAGCTGGAGGTGCTGGAGCTCCTGGGGCGCGGCATGTCCAACGCGGAGATCGCCGCCCATCTCGTCCTCGGCGGCACGACGGTCAAGACGCACGTCACCCACGTGCTCGGCAAGCTCGGCCTGCGCGACCGCGTGCAGGCCGTCGTGCTCGCCTACGAGTCCGGGCTCGTGATCCCGGGCCGCCCGGCGGAGTAGCCCGGGCGGACCGGCGGCGCGCCGCGGACCGGCTGGTAGCGGTCGAAGGCGCTCTCCAGCAGGCCCTCGCCGCGGGTCAGCGCCGGCAGCCGGCGGCGCAGCTCGTGCACGCGGGCCGCGGGGATCTCGCCCTCCAGCACGTACGAGGCGCCCGCAGCACCGGCGCCTGCGGGACGGCGCCGAGGCGCCCGAGGACGGGGAGCACCGGCCCGAGCGTGTCCGCCGGGGGCCTCCAGCCGAAGCGGTGCAGCGGCTCGTGACACCCGGGTGCCGGCTCGCTCGCAGCGCGGCCATCAGGACCAGCGGCGTGAGGTCGCGGAAGTCGCCGGCCGTGCTCGACATGCTCTTGTCGAAGACGGCGTGGGAATGGCTCTGCCGCGCCGCGTAGCCGGAGTGCGTCATCGTGACCGTGCAGTCGGTGCACCTGCCACCCGTGGAGCCCGCGCTGCAGCGTCTCGCGTGACGGTCTCCTCGACCGCCTTGAAGAACGCGAACGGCATCGAGCCGAGCTCGACCTCCAGCCGGAACTCGAACGCCCGCGCCGACCGGCGCCGGATCGACGCGCAGCCCGACGGTGGCCAGGAACGGGTTCGGGTCCTCGCCGAGGATCTCGAACGGCCGCCCCGGTGCCGACCGGGCGCTCGATGCAGATCGTCGTCGTCTCGCTGAACGCGACCTCGACGCCGAAGTCGTCGGCGAGCGTGGCCTCGATGACCTCCTTCTGCACCTCGCCGTAGAGCGAGACGGAGATCTCCTGCCGCAGCTCGTCCTGGCGCAGGTCGATCAGCGGGTCCTGCTCGGCGAGCTGGGTGAGCGCGACGCGCAGCGCGCGCCGCGTCCGCGGGGTCGCGGGCGACGACGATCGTCTCCAGCGTCGGCGGCGCGAAGTGGTGGCTCCCGGCGCGTCGCCGTGCGACTCGCCGATCGCGTCGCCGATCCGGACGTCGCGGAGGCCCCAGAGCTTCCCGATCTGCCCCGCGGCGACCGACGGGCGCCGGACCGCCGAGCCGCGGTCGAAGACGTCGATCGCGGTGACCTTCGCCTCGTCGCTCCCGCGGATCGCCAGCCGGTCGCGGACGTGCACGGCGCCCGAGCGCAGGCGGACGTAGGCGATCTTCTCCCCGCCCGGCCGCGCTCGATCTTGAACACGGTGCCCGAGACGGGCCGTCCGGCGTCGCCCTCGGCCGCCGGCAGCAGCTCGGCGATCCCGGCGGTCAGCGCGTCGACGCCCGCGCCGGTGCGCGCCGAGCCGAAGAACACGGGATGCACCAGCGCCCGCCTGGTCTGCGCGGCAAGCCCGCGCCGGAGCCGGGCGTACGGAGACCGCCGTCTCGTCGTCGACGTAGGCGGCCAGGAACGCGTCGTCGTGGTCGGCGAGCAGCTCGGCCAGCCGCGGCGAAGCCGCGTCGCGGCGCGTAGGGCGCAGGACGCGCGCGCGTGCCCAGCCCGGTGGCCGCCCCCATCGGGACGATCGCCGGGGTGAGCTTCTCGGCGATCGCCTCCAGCACGCGCTCGTGGCGCGCGCCGCGGCGGTCGATCTTGTTGACGAAGATCAGCGTCGGCACCCGCAGCCGCTGCAGCGCGCGCATCAGCACGCGCGTCTGCGCCTGCACGCCCTCCACGGCGGAGACGACCAGCACGGCGCCGTCGAGCACGCTCAGCACCCGCTCCACCTCGGCGATGAAGTCCGGGTGCCCGGGCGTGTCGATCAGGTTCACCGCGACGTCGCCGATCGGTGAACGACACGACCGCGGACTTGATCGTGATGCCGCGCTGGCGCTCCAGCGCCAGCGAGTCGGTCTGCGTGTTGCCGTCGTCGACGCTGCCGATCTCGTCGATGACGCCGGCGGCGTGGAGCAGCCGCTCGGTCAGGCTGGTCTTACCGGCGTCTACGTGCGCCAGGATTCCCAGGTTCAAGGTCCGCACTGCGCGTCATGTCCTCCGAATGGGTCGGGATGGGCTGGGACATGAGCGCCTTGCGCATTGCGGTCTCCTCGAATCGGTCGGTGGCACTGCCTCGCAAACGTTACGGAACGGCCGGGTTCGAACCCCGCGCCACCCAGTAGGCGTAGGTCGGAGAGTTCACCTGCAGCCTCCAGCGGTCCACGACCGTCTTCCCGCCGCGCCGGTAGCGCGCGCTCAGGCGGGTGAAGCGCCCCTTGCGGACGCGGCCGGCGCGGATCAGCGCCTTCCAGCTGGAGAACGTCCCGCCCGCGCAGTCCGGGTCGCAGTCGTTGATGAAGATGCGGCCGTTGCCTTGGCGCCGGACGTGCGGAACCTCGTCCAGCGGATCGCGCCGAAGTCGCCGTTGCCGTCGTAGCCGGCGCCGCCCTTAGCGACCGCGGTCGCCCGCGACGGCCGCGGCGCGCGACCGCGTGCGACGAGCGCGCGCACCGAGGGCCGCTCGGCGTCCGCGACGCGCGTCGCGGCGTAGACGGTGCGGTGCACGGAGCCCCCGGCGATGGCCCGCACGGCGACGCCCGGCTGGAGCTCGGGCCGCACGAGCGCCGGCAGCAGCGTCACGCCCTGCCCGCCCGCGATCAGCCCCAGGCTCGTGACGCTGTCGTTGGTCCGGTGGCGCAGGTCGGGGTCGAAGCCCCCGAGCGCGCGGCACGTCCGGTTGATCATCTCCTCCCACCCGGTGTCGGGGTGGCCGGTGGTCCACGCGTCGCCGGCGAGCTCGGCCAGCGGCACCGCCTCGCGGTGACGCCGCGCGGCCGGGTGGTCCGCGGGCAGGACGAGCCGGACGGGGTCCTGGAACAGGTCCTCGCGCTCGATGCCGGCCGGCCGCGCGTGCGGCTGGTGCTGCCACTCGTCGGCGAGCACGAGGTCGACGTCGCCCAGCGCGAGCGCGGGCAGCGCCTGCTCGGGCTCGGCCTCGATCAGCTCGCAGCGCAGGTCGGGCGCCTCGCGCGCGAGCGCCTGCATCGCCGGGACGGCGAGCTGCAGCGCGACCGACTGGAAGGACGCGATCCGGCCTCTGCCGGCCACGGTGCCGGTGGCGGCGGCCAGCTCGGCCTCCGCGATCTCGGCCCGCTCGAGCAGCGCGCCGGCGTGGCGGACGAGGACGATCGCCGCGTCGGTCAGCCGCACGCCCCGCCCGGCCCGCTCGAGCAGCGGCACCCCCGTCTCGCGTTCGAGCACCGCGAGCTGCTGGGAGACGGCCGACGGGGTGAACTGGAGGGCGTCGGCGACCGCGGCGATCGTGCCCCGCGCGTGCAGCTCGTGCAGCAGGCGGAGCCGGTGGAGGTCGAGCATGCGTTAGCGACTCTACCGAGTCCCCGTCACGAATCCGAGTCGCTGCTAACGGCTCCGTGCTGCCAGGATCCTCGCCATGCCACCCGCCGGAGTCCTCTACTGCCTCGCGTCCGCCGCGGGGTTCGGCGCGATGGGCATCTTCGGCAAGCTCGCCTACGACGAGGGCGCGACGGTCGGCACGCTGCTGTCGACGCGCTTCGTGGTCGCCGCGGCGTTGTTCTGGGCGCTCGCGGCGTTCGCGGGCGGCGTCCGTGGGCTCTCGCGCCGCGACATCGTCATCTGCCTGGCGCTCGGCGCGATCGGCTACGGCGCGCAGGCCGGCGCCTTCTTCGCGGCGCTCGACCGCCTCGACGCCTCGCTCCTCTCCCTGCTCGTCTACACGTTCCCGGCGATGGTCGCTGTGGCCGCGATCGCTGCTCGGGCGCGACGCGGCGAGCCGCCGCACCGCCGCGGGCCTCACGCTCGCCGCGGCCGGGCTCGTGCTCGTCCTGTCCGGCGCGGCGGCCGGGACGCTAGACCCGCTGGGGACGGCGCTCGGCCTCGGCGCGGCGGTCGTATACAGCGCGTACATCCTCATCTCCGAGACCGTCACCGGGCGCGTCGCCCCCCAGGCCATGAGCACGCTCGTGTGCACGGGAGCGGCGGTCACGCTGACGCTCGGCGCCTTCGCGGCCGGCGACCTCCAACCGGGCGCGGTCAGCGCGACCGGCTTCGCGTGGCTGGGCGCCCTCGCCGTCGTGTCGACGGTCGGCGCCATCACGCTGTTCTTCGCCGGCCTCCGCCGCGTCGGCCCGACCGCGGCCTCGATCCTGTCCACGATCGAGCCGGTCGTCACCGTCGGGCTGGCCTTTCTCGCGTTCGGCGAGTCGCTCAGCCCGGCGCAGCTGGTCGGCGGAGCGCTCGTGCTCTCCGCCGCCCTCACCGTCCGGGTCGCTCAGCAGCAGCGCGCGCGAGGGTTCTCGTCGCGCATGTCCATCCGCCGGCGCTCGTAGTCGCGGCGCGACATCACCAGCTGCTCCGGGTGGTCGCGCCGCATGTGCTCGGTGTAGCGCTCGTACGCGCTCTCGCCCGACACCTCGCGCAGGTACCAGCGCACGCCGCCGAACGCCTCCTTGATCGTCATGGCGATCTCGTCCCCGCCGGTTCTGCGTCGGGATCCTGCTCCACGCGGCCGGCGCCGGCGCTGATCCCGCCGTTGCCCGTGTCGGCCACCAGCGCACGCTCCTCGGGCGTCCAGAACAGCCCCGCCGGGGCGAGGATCCGCGCCGGCACGGCGGGCGCCTCGGTGCTGGGCAGCGGCTCGCGGGCGCGGATCGCCTTGACCCAGACGCGCGCGGCGTCGGCGATCACGATGATGATCAGCACCGCGAACAGCGCCGCCAGCACACCGTCGACCGTCGAGTTGGTCACGACCGTCTGCATCTGGTCGAGCTGACTTGGCCGGCGGCAGCACCTCGCCCGCGTCGATCGCGTCCTTGTAGCGGTCGCGCTGGGCGAAGAAGCCGAGCCGCGGATCGTCGGAGAACACCTTCTGATAGCTGGCGGTCAGGGTCACGGCCGCGTCCCAGGCCAGCGGGACGCCCGTCACCCACGCCCACTTCAGGCGCCCCGACTTGATCAGCAGCGTCGTGGCCACCGTCAGCGCGACGGCCGCCAGCAGCTGGTTGGCGATGCCGAACAGGGGGAACAGCTGGTTGATCCCGCCCAGCGGGTCGGTGACGCCGGCGTAGAGGAAGTAGCCCCACGCGCCGACCACGATCGCGCTCGTCGCCCACAGCCCGGGCTTCCAGCTCACGCGCCCGATCGGCTTCCAGATGTTGCCGAGCGTGTCCTGGAGCATGAAGCGCCCGACCCGCGTGCCCGCGTCCACCGTGGTGAGGATGAACAGGGCCTCGAACATGATCGCGAAGTGGTACCAGAAGGCCCGCAGGCTGTCGCCCGTGGCGCCGGCGAAGATCTGCGACATGCCGATGGCGAGCGTCGGCGCGCCGCCGGTGCGGGCCACCAGCGTCTCCTCCTCGACCGCCGTGGCGGCCGCCTGCAGCTCGCCGGGGGAGATCGCGAAGCCGAGCCCGTTGACCGCCTGCGAGGCGGACTGGACCGTGTCGCCGACCACCGCGGCCGGGGCGTTCATCGCGTAGTAGAGGCCCGGGTCGATGATCGAGGCGGCGATGATCGCCATCACGGCCACGAAGGACTCCATCAGCATCGCGCCGTAGCCGATGAAGCGCACCTGCGGCTCGGACTCGATCATCTTCGGCGTCGTCCCGGAGGCGATCAGCGCGTGGAAGCCCGACAGCGCGCCGCAGGCGATGGTGATGAACACGAACGGGAACAGCGCGCCCGCGAACACCGGGCCCTCGCCGCTGGAGGCGAACTTGGTGACCGGCTCGTTCTGCAGCACCGGCAGCGTCACGATGATGCCGATCGCCAGCAGCATGATCGTGCCGATCTTCATGAACGTCGACAGGTAGTCGCGCGGGGCGAGCAGCATCCACACCGGCAGCACCGAGGCGAGGAAGCCGTAGCCGATCAGGCACCAGACGATCGTCGTCGGCTCCATCGTGAAGAAGTCGGCGAGCCCGCCGTCCGCCTCCTGCACCCAGCCGCCGGCCACGATCGCGAGCAGCAGCAGCGAGACGCCGATCGCGGTCGTCTCGAGCACGCGCCCCGGCCGAATCACCCGCAGGTAGAAGCCCATCAGGAGCGCGATGGGGATCGTCATCGCGATCGAGAACATCCCCCACGGCGACTGGGCCAGCGCGTTGACGACGACCAGCGCGAGGACCGCGAGCAGGATGATCATGATCGAGAACACCGCGATCAGCGCGGCGACGCCGCCGACCGGCCCGATCTCGTCGCGCGCCATCTGCCCGAGCGACTTGCCGTCGCGGCGCATCGAGAAGAACAGGATGACCATGTCCTGCACGGCGCCGGCGAAGATCACGCCGACGACGATCCAGATCGTCCCCGGCAGGTAGCCCATCTGCGCCGCGAGCACGGGGCCGACGAGCGGGCCGGCGCCGGCGATCGCGGCGAAGTGGTGGCCGAACAGGACGCGGCGGTCCGTCGGCTGGTAGTCGACGTCGTCCTCGAGCCGCTCGGCGGGCGTGGCCCGCTTGCGGTCGACGCCGAGCACCGTCTTGGCGATGAAGCGCGCGTAGAAGCGGTAGGCGATCGCGTACGAGCCGACCGCGGCGGCGATCAGCCACACCGCCGAGATCTGCTCACCGCGGACGAGGGCGATGACGCCCCACGCGACCGCGCCGATGACGGCGACCGCGGACCAGATCACGATGCTGCGCGTGCGGGACTGTGTCCTCACGGGCTCTCCTCCCCAGGATGGGCTCCTCCACCCCGGCGGGTCCCCGCGCGCCCGCGCGCGCAAACCGCGTGTCTAACGCAGGACGCGCGTCACGTAACCGGCGTCGGTGAGCGCCGCGACCACTGTGTCTGCGTGGTCGTGCCCGCGGGTCTCGATCACGAGCTCGACGGCGGTCTCGCGCACGTGGAGATCCACGCCCTCACGGACGTGCGAGACATCGACGATGTTCGCGCCCTGCCCCGCCACGCACTGCAGCAGCTGCGCGAGGTTGCCGGGCCGGTCGGGCACGCGCGTGAACAGCACCGCGCGGCGCCCCGCCTCGGTCTCGTGGCGGCGGGCCACCGAGGCCAGCAGCCCCGGGTCCACGTTGCCGCCCGACAGGACCGCGACCGTGGTGCCCTTGTCAGTCGGCGCGACCTGCCCGCCGAGCAGCGCGGCGACGCCGACCGCTCCGGCGCCCTCGACGACGAGCTTGCAGCGCTCCATCAGCATCACCATCGCCTCGGCGGTCTCGTCCTCCCCCACGACGACGACGCCGTCGGTCCAGCGCTTCAGCAGCGGGAGCGTGAGCTCGCCCGGGCTCTTGACCGCGATGCCGTCCGCGATCGTCAGCGCTGACGAGGCCGGCACCGCCACGCCCCGGCGCAGCGACTCGGGGTACGGCGCGCAGGCCGCGACCTGCACGCCGATCACCTCCACGTCGGGCCGTGCGGACTTGACCGCGATCGCCACCCCGGCGCACAGCCCGCCGCCGCCAACCGGCACCACGACGCGGGCGAGGTCGGGCACGTCCTCGAGCAGCTCGAGGCCCAGCGACCCCTGCCCGGCCACCACGTCCGGGTCGTCGAAGGGGTGCACGAACGCGAGCCCGCCCTCGCGCGCCCGGTCCTTGGCGGCGTGCACGCACTCGTCGACCGACGCGCCGCCGACGTGGATCGTCGCGCCCTGCCCGCGCGCCGCCTCGACCTTGGCGATCGGGGCGTCGTCGGGGACGAACACCTCGCACGGCACGCCGCGCAGCTGCGCGGCCGCGGCCAGCGCCTGGGCGTGGTTGCCGGCGGAGGCGCCGACGACGCCGTTGCGGCAGCCCTCGTCCCCGAGGGCCGTCAGCTTCGCCGCCACGCCGCGCACCTTGAAAGAGCCGGTGAGCTGCAGGTTCTCCGCCTTCAGCACCACCTCGCTGCCGGCGCGTTCGGAGATCGTGCGCGAGGACAGCATCGGCGTCCGCCGGGCGACCGTCTGGACGGCCTCCCGCGCGGCCTTGATGTCCTCGTCAGTCGGGGAGCGCAACGATCGCGTCGATCTCGACCTCGGCCCCGAGCGGCAGCGAGGCCACGCCGATCGTGGTGCGCGCCGGCGGGTCGGTCTGGAAGTACGCCTCGTAGGCCTCGTTGACCTGGGCGAAGACGGAGATGTCCGTCACGTAGATCCCCATCCGGACCGCGTCGGAAAGCTGTGCGCCCGCCGCCTCGGCCACGATGGTGAGGTTGTCCAGGCACCGGCGCGTCTGGTCGCCGATCCCGCTCTCGACGAGCTTGCCCGTCTCCGGGTCGACCGGAGTCTGGCCCGAGCAGAACGCGAGGCCGTTGGAGATCACGGCGTGGGAGTAGGGCCCGGCGGCGGGCGGGCCGGGGTCTGCGTTGACGACTTTCCTATGGTGGGACATCGCTATAGCTAATCAAGGCGCTCGCAAGCGAGCTTGCGAGCGGCGAGAAAGCCGCATGCCAAACAGACTCGCCGCCGAGACATCCCCCTATCTCCTCCAGCACGCGGAGAACCCCGTGGACTGGTTCCCGTGGGGCGACGAGGCGCTCGAGCGCGCCCGCGCGGAGGACAAGCCGCTGCTCGTCTCGATCGGCTACTCCGCCTGCCATTGGTGCCACGTGATGGAGCGCGAGTCCTTCGAGGACGCCGAGACGGCTGCGGTCATGAACGAGCTGTTCGTGTGCGTGAAGGTCGACCGGGAGGAACGCCCCGACGTCGACGCGATCTACATGGACGCGCTGCAGGCGATGACGGGCTCCGGCGGCTGGCCGCTGAACGCCTTCCTCGCCCCCGACGGGGTCCCGTTCTACGCCGGCACCTACTACCCGCCGCAGCCGCGCCAGGGCATGCCGAGCTGGAAGCAGGTGCTCCAGGGCGTCGACCAGGCCTGGCGCGAGCAGCGCGAGGAGATCGCCCAGGCCGCGCAGACGATCCTGCCGCGCCTGCGTGGAGCGGCGGGGCTCGAGGCGCCGGGCGGCGACGTCGACCCGGCATCGCTCGACTCGGCGCTGACCGCGCTGAAGCGCGGCTACGACCCCGAGCACGGCGGCTGGGGCAGCGCGCCCAAGTTCCCGCTGACGTCCGCGATCGAGTTCCTGCTGCGCCGCGGGGAGCGCGAGATGGCGCTGCACACGCTGCGCCGGATGGCGGGCGGCGGCATCTACGACCAGATCGGCGGCGGCTTCTCCCGCTACAGCGTCGACGCGCAGTGGATCGTCCCCCACTTCGAGAAGATGCTCTACGACAACGCGCTGCTGGCCCGCGCGTACCTGCACGCCTTCCAGGTGTCGAGCGAGCCGCGCTTCGAGCGCGTGTGTACCGAGACGCTCGACTGGGCGCTGCGCGAGCTTCGCCAGGAGGAGGGCGGCTTCGCCTCGGCGCTGGACGCCGACTCCGAGGGCGTCGAGGGCAAGTTCTACGTCTGGACGCTCGAGGAGGTGCGCGCCGCGCTGCCCGCCGAGCAGGCCGAGACCGCGATCGCGCACTTCGGCATGACCGCGAGCGGCAACTTCGAGGGCGCGAACATCCCGGTCCGCGCCACCACCGACCCCGAGGGGCTGGCCGAGATCAAGGCGCGCCTGCTGGAGGTCCGCGAGCGGCCGCGTCCGGCCGGGCCTCGACGACAAGCGCCTGACCGCCTGGAACGCGCTGATGATCTCGGCGCTCGCCGAGGCCGGCGCCGTGCTCGAGCGCGACGACTACCTGTCGGCCGCCACCACCGCGGCCGAGTTCGTGCTCCGCGACCTGCGCACCGCCGACGGCCGCCTGCTGCGCACCTACAACCGCGGGCAGGGCAAGATCGACGCCTACCTCGAGGACCACGCGTACCTGCTCGAGGCGCTGCTCACGCTCTACGAGGCCACCTTCGACGCCCGCTGGTTCGCCGAAGCGCGCGCCCTCGCCGACACGATCCTGGAGCGCTTCGCCGACCCCGAGCGCGGCGGGTTCTTCGCCGTCGCGGCCGACCACTCCCTGATCGCCCGCCGCAAGGAGCTCGAGGACGCGCCGATCCCGTCCGGCGCCTCGGCGGCGACGTTCGGGCTGCTGCGGCTGGCGGCGCTGACCGGCGAATCTCGCTACGAGGACGCGGCGCTGAGCCAGATCGCGCTGCTGCACGCGCTCGCGCCGCAGCACCCGGGCGCGTTCGGTCACCTGCTCCAGGCGATCGACTTCCACCTCGCGCCGGTCAAGGAGGTCGCGCTCGCCGGCGAGGACACCAGCGAGCTCGAGCGCGTGGTGCGCTCGGAGTTCCGGCCCCACATCGTGCTCGCCGGCGGCGGCGGCGACGTGCCGCTGCTGGAGGGCCGCACCCCGGTCGACGGCCGTGCCGCGGCCTACGTGTGCGAGCACTTCGCGTGTCAGCAACCGGTCACCGAACCGGACAAGCTGCGCGCCCTGCTGGCAACCTGATCTCGGGAGTACGGGCAGCCGTACCCCGGCGGAACTGCCGTTCCGGTTGACTCCCTCGCTCCCCTCTCAGGAGAACCTCATGTCCGAGCTCCTCACCTTCGCGTCGGGCAGACGCGTGAAGTGGATCGTGGCCGTCGTCTGGGTGCTTCGTTTTCATGGGGGTGAACGCCGCCGGGCTCCCGACGAAGTACACCGACGCGCAGGAGAACGAGTCGACGTCGTTCCTGCCCGGCGACGCGGAGTCGACGAAGGCCCTTCAAGCCGTCGAGGAGCTCCAGGGCGGCGAGAACGCCGCGGCCGTCGTCGTCTACCGGCGCGACAGCGGGCTGACCGACGCCGACCGGGCGGTCATGGCGGAGGACCGCGCGAACTTCAACGCGGACCTGCCGCGCTCCACCCAGCCGCTCTCCGAGCCGGTGCCGTCCAAGGACGGCACGACGGCGCTGATGAGCGCGGTGATCACCGGCGACGGCGAGAGCGACACGATCCTCGATCCCGTCGACCAGCTGCGCGAGGAGGTGTCCGACCCCGGCGGCGGCCTGCAGGCCAAGGTCACCGGTCCCGCCGGCTACGCCGCCGACGCGATCAAGGTCTTCGAGAGCATCAGCGGCACCCTGCTGCTGGCCGCCGTCTCGCTGGTGATCGTGCTGCTGATCCTGATCTACCGCAGCCCGATCTTCTGGCTGATCCCGCTCGTCGCGGTGGTGTTCGCCGAGGTCACGGTGCAGGGGCTCGGCTACGGGCTGACCGAGCTGGGCGTCACGGTCAACGGCCAGTCGTCCTCGATCCTGTCCGTGCTCGTCCTCGGGCGCGGGGACCGACTACGCGCTGTTGCTGGTGTCGCGCTACCGCGAGGAGCTGCGCAAGCACGACGACAAGCACGAGGCGCTGGCGATGGCGCTCCGCACCGCCGGGCCGGCGATCTTCGCCTCCGGCATGACGGTGATCGCCGCCCTGCTGGCGCTCTCGATCGCCGAGGTCAACGCGACCTCGGGGATGGGGCCGATCGGGGCGATGGGCATCGCGGTGGCGATGCTCTCGATGCTCACCCTCCTGCCGGCGCTGCTCGGCATCTTCGGCCGCAGGGCGTTCTGGCGCCCCGCGATCTTCGGCATGGACAACGGCATCCCGCACGTCGGCGACGTGGGCGCCGACGAGACCCACGGCACGTGGCGCCGGGTCGGCGAGCGCGTGGCGCGCTCCCCGCGGCGGATCTGGCTCACCACCACGGCGATCCTGATCGTCTGCTGCTTCGGCATCCTGAACTTCTCCACCGGGCTCAACGGCGGCAACGGCTACGTCGGCGAGGTCGAGTCGGTCGAGGGCCAGAAGCTGCTCGCGCAGGCGTTCCCGCAGGGCGACGCGATCCCGACGGACATCGTCGTGCCCGACCCCTCGAAGGCGGAGGCGGTGGCCGGCGCGGTGGGCGAGATCGACAACGTGGAGGCCGTGCGCCCGGCCGGCGAGGGTGAGGGCGGCGTGCTGCTGGCCGCGACGCTGAGCGTCGACCCCTACTCCGCCGAGGCGGAGGACACGGTCGAGCCGATCCGCATCGCCGCGCGCAAGGCGGGCGGCGACGACGTACTGGTCGGCGGGCAGACGGCCGTGCAGCTCGACGGCCGCGAGGCGGCGACGCGCGACACGCTGCTGATCGTCCCGATCGCGCTGCTGATCGTGTTCGTGATCCTCATGCTCCTGCTGCGCGCGGTGCTGGCGCCGCTGCTGCTGATCGGGACGGTGATCCTGTCGTTCGGCGCGGCGCTCGGCGTCAGCGTGGTGGTCTACGACGTGATCTTCGGCTTCCCCGGCTCGGACGCGTCGCTGCCGCTGTACGCGTTCGTGTTCCTGGTGGCGCTGGGCATCGACTACAACATCTTCCTGATGGCGCGGGTGCGTGAGGAGACGCAGCGCCACGGCACGCGGGTGGGGATGATCCGCGGCCTCGCCGTGACGGGCGCGGTCATCACCTCGGCGGGGATCGTGCTCGCGGGCACCTTCTCCGTGCTGGGCGTGCTGCCGCTCGTGTTCCTCACCCAGATCGGCTTCGTCGTCGCGTTCGGCGTGCTGCTCGACACGTTCCTCGTGCGCTCCGTGCTCGTGCCCGCGCTCGTGCTCGACATCGGCCAGAAGATCTGGTGGCCGTCGAAGCTCGCCGTCACCGACGGCGAGCACCGGCCGGAGGAAGTCGAAGCGCCCGTCTGAACGATCCCGTTTGACAGCCGAGGGCGCGCGGGCATCCGTAAGGGTCAACGGTGGGCGCGCTGACTTGCGCGCGCCCCTTTCCTGACATCGGGCGCGCTGCGGGGTGCGCCCACCTCTGGAGGTTCTATGCGCTTCAGCCTCAGCGCGGCGTTCGCCTGCGCCTGCGTCCTCATGCTGTCCATGGCCGGTACGGCATCGGCGAGCGGCGTCGTCCGCGCGCCCGCCCAGTTCCTGACCAAGAGCGTCAAGACACAGCTGGCCGACAAGGGGACCGCCAAGGTCGCCGCGGAGGCGCTCAACACCGAGTGCCCCGGAGTCCAGGGCGCCGGCGTCTCGGCCGCCGGGTGCATCGTCGCGCCCGGCCGGCTGCACGGCGAACTTCATCTTCGCCGGCGGCGGCAACAAGTACGTGGGCACCGCGCGCCACTGCGTCGAGCGCATCGGCCAGGAGGTCACGATGCAGCTCGACACGACCACGATCGGCGTGGTCGGCACCGTCTCGCACATGACCTCGGGCGAGGGCGTGCCGGGCAACGACTGGGCGCTGGTCAAGATCGACCCGGCGGTCGCCGCCAAGTGGGGCGTGACCCCGGCGATCCCGGTCGTGGGCGGCCCGCAGGGCATCTACACCGGCTGCGGCGCGACGCCCGTCGCGCACTACGGCCACGGCTACGGCGTGGCGGTCGGGCCCGGCAAGCTCGAGGCCGGCCTCGCCACGAACCTCTACGACGACGGCTACGGCTGGACGGGCTTCGGCGCGCCCGGCGACTCGGGCAGCCCGGTCGTGACCGGCCCCGGCGGGCAGGCGGTCGGCGACTTCACGCACCTGATCGTCGACACCGGCGCCTACCTCGGCAACGACCTGGCGGGCACGCGCATCACGAAGGCGCTGTCGCAGTTCGGCGTCTCGCTGGTCAACGCCGACGGCTCGACGACCGGCGCCGCCGGCACGAGCTGCGGCGCGGCCCCGAACTAGGCCTAAGGATCCTGGCGGCGCGGCTCAGCCGCGCCGCCTACAGGATGCTCAGGTAGCGCTCGAGCTCCCAGGGGGTGACCTGGACGCGGTAGTCCTCCCACTCCTGGCGCTTGATCTCGACGTAGCGGTTGAAGATGTGCTCGCCGAGGGTGCGCAGCACGAGCTCGGACTCGGCGGTCAGCTCGATCGCCTCGCCGAGCGTCTCCGGCAGCTGCTCGATCCCCAGCCGGCGCCGCTCGTCGGGCGACAGGTGGTAGAGGTTCTTCTCCATCGGCTCGGGCAGCTCGTAGCCGCGCTCGATCCCCTCGAGCCCGGCCTGCAGCAGGGCCGCGAAGGTCAGGTACGGGTTGCAGGCGGGGTCCGGGCAGCGGAGCTCCATGCGCGTGGACTCCTCCTTGCCGGGGTGGTACAGCGGCACCCGCACGAGCGCGGAGCGGTTGCGCCGTGACCAGGCGACGTAGGTCGGCGCCTCGAAGCCCGGGACGAGGCGCTTGTAGGAGTTCACCCACTGGGCGAAGATCGAGCTCAGCTCGCGCGCGTGGCGCAACTGCCCGGCGATGAAGGCCTTGCCGACGTCGGACAGGAAGTAGCGGTCCTCGGGGTCGTAGAACGCGTTGCGCCCGTCCTTGAACAGCGACTGGTGGGTGTGCATGCCCGAGCCGTTCTCGCCGAACAGGGGCTTGGGCATGAACGTCGCGTGCCAGCCGTACTTGAGCGCGATCTCCTTGACCGTGATCCGGTAGGTCATGCAGTCGTCGGCCATCTTCATCGCGTCGGCGTAGCGCATGTCGATCTCGTGCTGGCTCGGGCCGACCTCGTGGTGGGAGTACTCCACCTGGATGCCGAACTTCTCCAGCGCGAGGACGGTGTCGCGGCGGACGTCGGAGCCGGCGTCGAGCGTCGTGAGGTCGAAGTAGCCGCCCTCGTCGAGCACCTCGGTGCCCTTGTGGTCGCGGAACAGGAAGTACTCGAGCTCGGGGCCGACGAAGAAGTGCTCGAAGCCCATCCCCTCGGCGCGCTCGACGGCGCGGCGGAGCACGTGGCGCGGGTCGCCCTCGTAGGGCTCGCGCTCGGGCGTCTGGATGTCGGCGAACATGCGCGCGACGCCGCCGCCCTCGTCGTCGGGCCGCCACGGCAGCACGGCGAAGGTGGTCGGATCGGGGAGCGCGATCATGTCGGACTCCTCGATGGCGTTGAAGCCGGTGATCGACGAGCCGTCGAAGCCCATCCCGCCCTCGAACGCGTCCGTGAGCTGCTCCGAGTGGATCGAGAACGACTTCAGCTGACCGAGGATGTCGGTGAACCAGAGGCGGATGAAGCGGATCCCGCGCTCATCGACGAGCGCCTTGACGTCATCGGGCGTCTGCGGCCTGTCGACCTCGGGTGGCGTCATCGCGAAAGCCTACGTCAGTCCAGCCAGCGATGCGCCCACGCCTCGAGCTCTCCGAGGGCCGGCGCGAGGTCGCGTCCCATCGGCGTCAGCTCGTACTCCACGCGCGCGGGAGAGGCGCCTCCGACGCGCCGCTCGACCATCCCCCGCGCCTCCAGCTCCTTCATGCGCTCCGACAGCAGGCGGTCCGACAGCGCGGGCACCGCCTGGGCGATGGCCGAGAACCGCATCGGCCCGCCCTGGAGCATCACGGCGAGGATCGCGCCCGTCCAGCGCTTGCCGACCAGCTCGACGGCCTCGTGCAGCCGCGGACAGCACGCGGGCGAGCCCGCGCGCACCTCTTCGGGGGGCTCGAGGGTGGCGACCGTCACGGGCCGGATCGGCCGGGCGGCGGGCGCCGGGTCCGGCCCGGAGGACCGCACCTCGGGCCGGGTGCTGCGACGCGGGCTCATCGGATCACGCGGCGCGCAGCAACCGCGTCTCCTCCACGGAGCCGTCCACGGGGATCTCGCCGGCGAGGTTGACCATCGCCGTGAAGCATTCCAGGGAGACCAGAGCGATCGCCTCCAGGAGCTGCTCGTCGGTCCAGCCGGCCTCCCGCGCCTCCTCCTGGAGGTAGACGGGATGCTCGCCGCGCTGCTCGGCGAGCGGGCGCAGGTAGCGCAGCATCGCGGCCTCGCGCAGATCGGCCGAGTTCCAGTCGCGGGCGGCGGCGATCTCGTCCAGGCCGAGGCCCGCGCCGCGGGCGGTGCGCTCGTGCTGGGCGATGCCGGGCTTGTTGCGGAGCTGGGTGGCCACCGCGAGCCCGATCCGCTCGCGCGTCACGGGCGGCAGCGCGCCGCGCCGCAGTTCGCCTCGGAAGCGCACGTAGCCGCGCAGCGCGACCGGCGCGCCCGCGAGCGCCCCGAGGAAGTTGGGGAGCTGCCCCGCCGACGACTGCAGTCCCTTGAGGATGGGGAGTGATTCCTCGGGCGCAGTGAGATCGTCGTGGATGTGGAAGCGGCTCATCTGAGTCTTCTTTGGCATGGCTGACCGCCAGGAGTCCGGGGAGAGGAACTACGAAGGCCGGGAACCACACCTGAGGGGCGTGCGCCCCGCCACTTCTTACGTTGGGTAAGTCTAGGCCTCGGAGCCCCGCCCCACAAGGGCGGCAGCCGATTTCTAGAGCGCGGTCAGGACGGCGATCAGGATCAGAAGGATCCCGAGCGCGACCGCCCACATGGCGAGGCGGTCAGGCCGCGCGCCGATGCGCTCGTGCGTGGTGCGCGGCGGGCGGCGAGCCCGGTCGCGTTGGAACCTCGCGGCCTCCAGCGAACCCTCCGGTCGGCCGCCGATCTTGACGGTGCGGCGCTCCGCGGGCGGCGGCGAGCGAAGCTCGGGGGCCTCGGGCACCTCGACCTCGCCGAGGTCGCGATCGGCCGTGACGGCCTCGATCTCGCTCGGGATGTCCTCGGGCTTGCCGATCTTCAGCGTCTTGCGGCCGTCCTCGACGCGGCCACGGGGGACGTCGGCGGCCTCGACGGGCGCGCGATCCTCGGCGTGCCTCGCCGGCGTAGCCTCGCGGTACGCGCGGTCCTCGCCGCGTTCGGCCGGCGCAGCCTCGCGCGGCGCGTCGTCGGCGGCCGGGCGGAAGCGGCGGTCGCTGCGCGGCGGGCCCTCCGCGGCACGGGAGAAGCGGTTGCGCGGCATGTGGTCGAACACGTCGTCACCGACGCCCCAGTCGGCTACGGGGCGGCGCCGCCGGCCACCGGGGCGGGGCTCCTCGTGCTCGTGGTCATAGACGTCGTCCCGCGAGGTTCGAGCCTGGTGCTCTGACATGTCGGTCCGTCCTCTTCCTCGGCTTACGGGGTTAGCTGACGGGCTCGCGCCGCAAATCCAGCGGCGCTACGACTACCGGACGGACCGGACGCCGACTTGCCCCACACTGCCTTGGGTCCCCCGCTTCCAGCGCCTTTCCAGCGGTTTATCCGTCAAACTCCGGAGCAGGAACTCAGCGATCCCGCATCGTAACAGCCGCGAAAAGTCCTGCTTAAAGGCACTTTGCGGTGTTTGCGACAAAGTCCCCGAGGCGTGTCAGAACGCAACTCCGGGGCGCAGCGTCAGTTGCCGGCGTCAGGCCCCGGCGGGGAGCCTTCTTGACCGACCGCCTTGGCCACGTAGCTGGCCACGTCCTCGGCGTCCTCGCCCGTGTAGAGCCCGGCCGCCATCTGGCCCTGCCCGCGCGAGCGGCCCTTCTCGATCGCGTCCAGGACGAGCTCCTTGGGCGGCCGCAGGGTGTCGAGGTCCGGGCCCACCTGAGCGACCGCCTTCGACGCCGTCAGCGTGTGGCACTGCGCGCAGCGCGCGCTGAACAGCTCGCGGCCGTGCTCCTCGGCGGCTGTGAGGTTGCTCACGTTGGCCTCCGGGATGTCGTCGCGCGCCTCGACCGCGGAGATGACCGCGAACGGAACGCCCGCCCCGAGCACGATCAGCGCGATGACGAAGAAGATGTTCGCCGCGCGGCGGCCGCCGCGGGACTGCGTCTGCAGCTGCTGGAGCGCACCGCTCGGGCCGCCGCTGAGGGCGATCAGGAGCAGCCCGAGTCCAAGTCCGACCCAGATGAGGACGAAAATGAGCGTCGACATGCGGCGCGGAGCCTACTTGTTTCGGCGGCGAGCGAGGCCCGCCACGGGTCGGCGTTGTCGGTACGCGGTCATCGCCGCCGCCCCGAGGCGAAGCTCTGCACGGCGGGGGCGACCCCACGGAAGTCGGCCAGGAGGGCGCTCGCGTCCGCTTCGCCGGCGGCGCGCGCGGCCGGCGTCTCGACGAAGGCCGTCGCCGCGCGGCGCTCGGCGAGCTCCACGACACCCGCAACCCTGCCTCGGCCGGGGGCCTCGTCACCGCTTCGCTCGTCGTCGGGCGCAATCAGCGGCTCGAGGTGCTTGACGAAGACGTTCAGCGCCCCGCCGGCGATGGCCAGCTTCTCGAGACGCCCGGCGGCGAGCACCAGCGGCTCGGTGCGCACGGTGAGGCGATGGCGCTCGTAGACGTCCGGCGGGACGATCAGGTTGATCGTCCCGAACTCGTCCTCGAGCAGCAGGAAGACGATCCCCTTGGCCGTCCCCGGCCGCTGGCGGGCGACCACGAGACCGCCGATGCGCACCGACGCCTCGTGGCGCATCCCCTCCAGGTCCCGGCAGCTGACCGTGCCGGCCGGCAGCCCGTCGCGCAGCAGCGCCATCGGGTGGCTGCCGAGGGTGAGCCCGGTGGTCGCGTAGTCGGCCACCATCGCCTCCCACGGCTCCAGCTTGCGCAGCGGCGGCGGCGCGGGAACGTCCAGCGGCAGCGCGAGCTGGGTCCCGCCGGGCAGCTCGTCGCCCGGGGTGGCGACCCCGAGCTGCCACAGCGCCGCCCGGCGGGCCCTGCCGGCGCCCGCCTCGTCGGACACGTCAACCCCCGCCAGCGCGTCGCACGCCCCCGCCCACGCCAGCTTCTCCAGCGACGGCCGCCCGGAGCCGGCGCGCGAGGCGAGATCCGCCAGCGAGCGGAAGCGGCCGCCCTCCTCACGGGTGGCGACCAGCGCGGCGACCTCGTCGCCGCGGACCCCGCCGACGTAGCCGAGCCCGATCCGCACCGCCCCGCCCGAAGCGCCGGCGGCCGCGACCGTGCACTCCGCGGCGCTCTCGTTGACGTCGGGCGGCAGCAGCGCGTACCCACGGCGCTGGGCCTCGTGGACCAGCGTGTCGGAGGCGTAGAAGCCCATCGGCTGCTCGTTGAGCAGCGCGCACAGGAACTCTGGGCCGTAGTGCACGCGCAGCCAGGTCGACTGGTAGGCGAGCAGGCCGAAGGCGGCGCCGTGGGCCTTCGGGAAGCCGAACCCGGAGAAGCCGACGATCATCGCGTACACGCGCTCGGCGGTCTCCTCGTCCACGCCGTGGGTGCGGGCGGCGCCCTCCACGAAGCGCTGGTGGTAGGCCTCGATCGCCGCCGCCGAGCGCTTGCGGCTCATCGCCCGGCGCAGTCCCTCGGCCTCGCCCGGTGAGAAGCCCGCGAAGGCCATCGCGCACTCGATCACCTGGTCCTGGAAGATGATCGTGCCCAGCGTGTCGCGCAGCACGGGCTCCAGCGACGGGTGGTCGTAGGGCACCTGGAAGTCGGGGTCCTCGCGCATCCGCTGGCGCCGCGCGATGTACGGGTTGACCGCCCCGCCGAGGATCGGCCCCGGGCGCACGATCGCCACCTGGATCGTGAGGTCGTCCAGCGTCTCCGGCCGGGTGCGCCGCAGCGACTGCATCTGCGCCCGGCTCTCGATCTGGAAGACCCCCATCGTGTCGGCCTCCTGGATGGCCGCGTAGGTCGGCCCGTCGTCGAACGGGATCCGCGAGAGGTCGATCCGCTCGCCGCGCACGCGGGCGATCGACTCGACGCAGCGCTCGACCGCCGAGAGCATCCCGAGCCCCAGCAGGTCGATCTTCAGGAAGCCCGCGTCGGCGCAGGAGTCCTTGTCCCACTGGCACAGCTGGCGCCCCTCCATCGCCGCCGGCAGCACGGGGCAGCAGTCGATCAGCGGGCGGGTGGAGACGATCATCCCGCCCGAGTGCTGGGACAGATGGCGCGGCAGCCCGTAGGCCTCGTCGCACAGCCGCGCCAGCCACTCCCAGCGGCCGGGCAGCGCGGAGTAGCGGGCCTCGGCGGTGGCCTCGCGGTCGGTCTCCTTCGCCGGGTCCCGTCCGTTGACCATCGCCTGCCACTCGGCGGTGCTCATCGCGAACGGCGTGGCGAGCCGCGGATCGGGGTCGTAGACCGGCGACGGCGGCCCGCCGGGCTCCATCCCCAGCGCGGACTCGACGTCCCCCGTCACGCCCTTCACCGCCCACGGCTCCGCCCCGCGCGCCGCCCGCTCCAGCTCGCCCGGCGGGAGCCCGAGCACCTTGCCGAGCTCGCGGATCGCGCCGCGCGAGCGGAAGGTCGGGAACGCCGCCACCAGCGCCGAGCGCTCGCGCCCGTAGCGCTCGTGCACGCGCGGGATCAGCTGCTCGCGGACGTCGCGCGGGAAGTCCAGGTCGATGTCCGGCAGCGAGGTCAGCTCCTCGTTGAGGAAGCGCCCCAGGAACAGGTCGTTGGACACGGGGTCGATGTGCGAGAGGCCCGTGAGGTAACAGACGATCGAGGACACCGACGAGCCCCGGCCCCGGCCCGGGGGCAACAGCGCGCGCGCCGTGTCGGGCCCGCGCACCTCGGCCGCCACCTCGCGTGCGAGCTCCAGCAGGTCCCGGTGCAGGATGAAGAAGCCGGACAGGTTCAGCGCGTCGATCACCCGCAGCTCCTCCTCCAGGCGGGCGTGCGCGTCCGCGTGGTGCACGGAGCCGGGCGGGTAGCGCTCGTCCATCCTCGCCCAGCACAGCTCGGCCAGCGTGGCCAGCGCCCCCGGATCCTCGGAGCCCGGGTAGCGGTAGCCGAGGTCCGCGCCCAGGTCGAACCGCAATCGGTCCGCCAGCACGATCGTCTCGGCCACCGCCTCCGGGTGGTCCTCGAAGCGTGCCGCCATCGAGGCCGGCGACGCGAGGACGTGGGAGAAGTTTCCGCGGCGCACGGGCTCGGAGGCGTCCAGCGTCGTGTGATGGCGCAGGGCGACGAACGCGTCCTGAAGCGGCGCGCGCGAGCGGGCGTGCGCGTGGACGTCGCCGGTCGCCACGCAGGCCAGCCCGAGCCGCCCCGCCAGGGCCGACAGCCCGCGGTTGAGCGTTCGGTCGTGGCGCTGGAAGGGGCGCTGGAGCTCCACGCGCAGCCGCTCACGCCCGAAGGCGCCCAGCAGCCGGCGCATCGTCGGCTCGTCGCGCACGCCGCAGCGCGCGCAGCCGCTCAGGCACACCAGCCCCTCCGCGTGCTCCTCGATCGTCTCCAGCGGCACGGCGGGCGGCGGCTCGTCCTTGTCACGCGACCGCGCGTGCGCCCGCGTGAGGATCCGGCACAGGTTGCGCCACCCCTGGGCGTCCTCGACCAGCAGCGTCAGGTGCCGGCCGCACTCGAGGTCCACCTCCGCGCCGTGAATCGCCCGCAGGCCGAGCGCGCCGGCCGCCTGGGCGAACTCCATCGAGCCCGAGACCGAGTTGTGGTCGGTCAGCGCCATCGCCGGATAGCCCAGCCCGACGGCGGCCCCCGCCAGCTCGTCCGGCAGCGACGCGCCGTCCAGGAACGAGAAGGCGGAGTGGGCGTGGAGCTCGACGTACGACACGAACACATGTTCGCATGTCGGCCCGACGGATCTCGGCCAAGTCGGCGACAGGGGTAGCCAGCGACGGTTGCAACCGCTAGCGTCTCGACGAGCGAACGTGCCCGGTCTAGAAGGCGACCATGCGCCGGTCCAGATCGACAGCGATCTTGCCGCCCCTGCCGCGCCGGGGTTCGGGCTCGAGTCGGGCATGCAGGCATTCGCGGCGTTCGGCAACCACGGCGTCGCCGCGCTCGAGCGGCCGTCGGAGCGCCTGGGAGGCCGGGCGGTCGCAACGCCGCCGCCCGCAGAGCATGCGGCCGACGCCTCGATCTCGCGCAGCCTCGCCCGCGCCGTGCAGGAGCGCACCGGGCCACCGATCCTCGCTCGCCAGCACGACCCGAACGCGACTTCTGAGGAGCCTCCGGCCAAGGAGGAAGCCGAAGCGTTCACCCCCACTGTGTCCTCGACCGCCGGAACGGGCTCGGCCAGGCTCGGCGCAACCACCGGCGTCGGCGTCGCCGTCGACAACGCGGCCGATGCACCCGAGGGCACCACCTACAGCTGGAAGTGGGAGACGCTGGACGCGGATCTCGAGGACGCCGGCGAGGGCGCGACGGGGGAGCGCACCGAGCTGCAGGTGAAGGCCCTGTCGGTCGGCTCCTTCTCGGCGACGCCCCAGCTCGAGTACGTCGTGGACTCGACGAGCTACAGCCTCACCGGCGAGGCTGTGACCATCGAGGTCGACGACATCAGCGTCGCCTGGGACGAGCTGGAGATCGAGCCCGGCAAGCGCGCCCCCGACGTCACACGCGGAGTGACCGCGGTCTACGCCGGGGACAAGCTCACGCTCCGCGCCCGGGTCACCGACTGCGAAGGCCCGGAGGACGTCGGCGTCGAGCCCTTCATCGGCAGCCCCGGGACCGCGGCCCCGAGCGGTTCCTGGGTCGGGCGACAACTACGAGTGGACCTGGGAGCAGCAGAACAGCGGCGAATTCGACTTCGACGCCTCACTCACCGCCCCGGGCGGTGCCGAGGACATCCAGCTCATCGGCTACACCGCGTTCACCGACCTCGTTCAGTGGTCGCTGTCGTGCCTGGCTGCGCAGAACAAGCTCGGGGGGATGTACGACGCGGCGGTCACCCGCCTCGACGGTGCCGCCGACCACGTCGAGGACGCGCTCGAAACGTTCAAGCAGCACATGGAGGGTAAGGCGAAGGTCGACAAGGCCGGGAAGCGCAGACCGAGCTGCTGGTCAACTTGCTCCTGGTGGGCGCCGGGGGCGTGGGGGCAGGAGCGATCAAGGTCGCGATGAACCCGGCGAAGGAAGCCTTGGCGGAGGGCATCACGACGGCCGCGGGGGACACGTTCAAGTTCGCGACGAGAACCGTCGGCGCGATGGCGGCGCAGGGAATCGTCGCACCCGCGCCCACGCCGCCCAAGTCCGGCGCCGCAGCCGCCGGGAACATGGTCAAGCGCATGAAGGGGCTCGCGCTCGCGATTCGCGGTGAGAAGGACAACGTCACCGCGAACATGGCTGGTCTCTACGACGCGGCGAGGGTGGCCGCCGTCAAGGACCCCAACGCCGAGGTGTCGTTCGATGACCCGATGGTCACCATCAACATGAACGACGAACTGCTCACCGCCGCGGCCGCGATGCCCGACAAGTCCGAGCAGGAACACCTCAAGGTCCTCTGGCACGACTGGCTGCCGAGCGGCGGCGACTACATCGAGTTCAGCTACGTCAACTTCTCTCATGAGGACGGCGAGTGGATGTGGGGGATCAGCCCCTTCGTCAAGACGGGCGCCGCAGCGTGCGGCGAGAACGTCATGGACTGGGCGACGACGTACCACCTGCCCGCGAACGAGCCGGTCCGGACCATGGCCTGGAAGGCCGCCAAGGGCGAGGGGGAGAAGGCCGGACCGCCCGCGCTCCCCGCCCCGCCCAGCAAGGGCGGAGGCGGAGGCGACGGCGGCGGAGGGGCCGGCGGGGCGCCCGCGCGCTAACCGGAGAAAGCCCGGACTGCGGAGTTCCGGTTACAGCGCCGCGGCTGAATCCGGGATCTCGAACTTGACCCCGGTGAGCCGCTCGGAGAGCTCCCACAGCCCACGGGCCGTCTCCGCGTCGGTGGCGGCGGAGTTGGGCGCGACGAGCGTCGGGTGGCCGCGGATCTCACCGCGGCCGTCGGGACCGACGTAGGAGCCGCCCGGGATGTCCTGGGTGGCGGCGTACAGCGTCGGCCACGCGCCCTGCTCGCCGCTCTGGGCGATCAGCTTGTTGCCGACCGACATCAGCGCGTTCTGGAGCGCGTTGCGGGTCCGGCTCTGCAGCTCGGTCGAGGCGTAGCCCGGGTGGGCGGCGACGGCGCGAACCGGCGAGTCGGCCTCGGCCAGACGCCGCTGGAGCTCGAAGACGAACAGCAGGTTCGCCAGCTTGGACTGGCCGTAGGCGGGCCAGCGCTTGTAGGAGCGCCGCTCCCAGTTGAGGTCCTCGAGGTCGATCTTGCCCATGCGGTGCGCGCCGGAGGCGAGCTCGACCACGCGATCGCGCACGTGCCCGAGCAGCAGGCCGGTCAGGGCGAAGTGACCGAGGTGGTTGGTGCCGATCTGGGTCTCGAAGCCGTCGGAGGTGCGGCCCTCGGGCACCGCCATCACGCCGGCGTTGTTGATGAGGACGTCGATGTCGCCGTGCCAGCCGTCGGCGAACGCGCGCACGGAGGCGAGGTCGGTGAGGTCGAGGTGGCGGACCTCGGGGCTGCCGGCCATCCCGGCCGCGACCTCCTCACCCCGGGCGGTGTTGCGCACGGCCATCACGACGCGGGCGCCGGCGCGGGCCAGCTCGGTGGCCGCGGCGCGGCCGATGCCGCTGGTCGCCCCCGTGATCACCACGGTGCGTCCGTCGAGGTTGGGCAGGTCGGCTGGAGTCCACTTCGAGGTGCTCATGCGTCCAATGTAGTCACTGGATACAAAGATGTCAATGACAACAATGCTGTCACCGTCAACTCCTCACGCTAGGCTCTCGCCCGTGACCGCCACGACGCGCCCCTACCACCACGGGAGCCTCCGCCCCGCGCTGCTCGAGGCGGCCGAGCAGGCGCTGGACCGCGGCGGCGTGCAGGCGCTCTCGCTGCGCGAGCTGGCGCGCGAGATCGGCGTCAGCCACGCGGCGCCGCGGCGGCACTTCGCCGACAAGCAGGCGCTGCTGGACGCGCTCGCCGAGGAGGGCTTCGAGCGGCTCGGGCAGCAGATGTCCGCTGCGCTCGAGACGGCCGGGCCGCACTTCACGCCCCGCCTGAAGGCGCTGGCGCACACCTACGTCCGCTTCGCCACCGACCGCGCCGCGCTGCTCGAGCTGATGTACGCCGGCAAGCACCGCCCGGGCGCGGAGCGGCTGCGCGAGGCCGCCGACCGCGCCTTCGCCGCCCCGCTCCAGCTCGTCACCGAGGCCCAGGAGGCGGGCGAGATCGCGGCCGGCGACGTCTACCGGTCGGGCGCCGTGACGATCGCGGCGTTCCAGGGGATCGCCGCGATGGCCAACAACGGCATGCTCGGCGACTTCCCGCTCGAGCCGCTCGTCGACGCGGCGGTGGCGCTGCTGCTCGACGGTCTCCGTCCCCGCTGATGCCGCCGATAGCCTCACCCGGGATGCGCGACCTGCGGCTCCTCAGCGTGGTGGCCCCGATGCTGGACGAGGAGGAGCTCGCCCGGGAGTTCTGCGACCCGCGTCGCCTCCTCGCTGGAGGGGATCCCCTACGAGCTGATCGTCGTCGACGACGGCTCCTCCGACGCCACCGGCGAGATCCTCGACGAGATCGCGGCCGCCGACCAGCGCGTGCGGGTGCTCCATCTCTCGCGCCCGTTCGGGCACCAGATGGCGATCACCGCCGGGCTCGACCACGCGGCTCGGCGACGCGGCGGTGACGATCGACGGCGACCTCCAGGACCCGCCCGAGGTCATCCCCGACCTGATCGCGTCGCTGGCGCGCGGGCGCGGACATCGTGATCGCCAAGCGCCGCGACCGCCCCGGCGAGACGCGCATGAAGCTCGCCACCGCGCGCTGGTTCTACGCGCTGATCGGGCGGCTGGCGCAGATCGACCTCGAGCCCAACGCCGGTGACTTCCGGCTGTTCGACCGCGCCCCGCTCGACGCGCTGCTGCGGCTGCGCGAGCGCTCCCGGTTCCTGCGCGGCATGAGCTCGTGGGTCGGCTTCCGGCGCGAGGTCGTGGAGTACGACCGCGCCGCGCGCAGCGGCCGGGCACGACCAAGTTCCCGCTCGGCCGGATGCTGCGCTTCGCGCTCGACGGGCTGACGTCGTTCACCAACTTCCCGCTGCAGATCTCGGCGCTGGCCGGGTTCGCGTGCGCGGCCTTCGCGCTGCTCCTGCTCCCGCTCACGATCGTCGCCCGCTACACGGGCATCTACGAGCGAGGCGTTCCGTCGCTGATGTTCGCCGTGCTGCTGATCGGCGGGATCCAGCTGATCGCGCTCGGCATGATCGGCGAGTACCTCGGGCGCATCTACGACGAGGTCAAGCAGCGCCCGCTGTACGTGGTCGCGCGCTCGAGCAACGTGGATCGCGACGCCGGGGCGGGAGCGGTCGCCAAGGACCTCGAACGCCGGTGAAGGTCGCCGTCATCGGGGCCGGCGTCGCCGGGCTGACGTGCGCGTACCGGCTCACGCAGCAGGGCCACACGTGCGACGTCTACGAGCGCTGGCCCGGCCTCGGCGGCCAGGCCGCCACGATCGACGTCGGCCAGGGCCACCTGCTCGAGCGCTACTACCACCACCTCTTCACCAGCGACCGCCACATCGCCGCCCTCTACGAGGAGCTCGGCATGCCCGACGAGCTGGAGTGGCGGCCGTCCTCGGTGGCGTTCTTCCTCGAGGGGCGCTCGTGGCCGTTCACCTCGCCGCTCGACCTGCTGCGCTTCCGGCCGCTGTCGCTGCGCTCGCGGATCCGGATGGGCGTCGCGGTGCTGCGGCTCCAGCGAGGCGGCGACGACGTCGCGCCGTTCGAGCGCATGACCGCCCGCGAGTGGATCGCCCGCGCGATGGGCGGCGAGGCCTACGAGAAGGTGTGGGGCCCGCTCCTGCGCGGCAAGTTCGGCGACCGCGCCGACGACATCTCGATGGCGTGGCTGTGGGGCAAGCTGACGATGCGCCGCAAGCTGCAGGGCAAGGAGTCGCGGCAGGAGCTGCTCGGCTACCCGCGCCGCTCGTGGGAGCCGCTGTTCGGCGTGCTGCGCGACGCGATCGAGGCCGGCGGCGGGCGCGTGCTGATCGACCGGCCCGGTGAAGCGGCTCTCGCCCGGGCTTCGAGATCGAGGCCGGCGCGCCCGGCTCCTTCCGCGCCGGCCACGACCCGCGGGCGTTCGAGGCCGGCGGGCACCGAGCGCTACGAGGCCGTCGTGGCGACCGTGCCCAACGACGTCTTCCGCGGGATGCTCGACGACGACCTCGCCGCCGCCATCGGCTCCACGTACCTCGAGCGGCTCGACGCGATCGAGTACCACACGGCGCTCTGCCTGCTCCTCGAGCTCAACCAGAGCTTTACCCCTTACTACTGGACCAACATCGCCGACCCCGAGCTGCCCTTCGTCGGCGTGATCGAGCACACCAACCTGATCGAGCGGGAGCGCTACGACGGCCGCCGCTTCCTCTACATCGCCAACTACCTCGCGCCGGGTGACGAGCTGCTGTCGCTCTCCCCCGAGGACGCTGATCGCCCGCTACGAGCCGGGCCTGCGCCGCATCAACCCGGCCTTCGACCGCAGGCGTGGATCAAGGCGCGCTGGCTGCACAGCGAGCCGGCCGCGCAGCCGATCGTCACCGTCGGCTACGGGGAGCGGATCCCGCCGCTGCAGACCGGCGTCCCGGGGCTGGTGCTCGCCAACACCACGCAGATCTATCCCGAGGACCGCGGCACCAACTACGCCGTCCGCCTCGGCGATCAGGCCGCGGCGGCGCTCACCGCTGGCTGAACCAGCCGCCCGCCTGGAGGTCGCGGTACACCACGAGGTCCCGCCCGCAGGTGGTCACGACCTCCCAGTAGCGGCGGCGCACCGGCTCGGGCGTCCACCAGCGGTCCTCGACCAGCCAGGACTCGCGCACCGCCTCGACCGTCGCGGCTGCCGATCGCCTCCGGGCGGCCGCTGCTCGCCGGCGCGAGCACCGCGCACCGTGCTGGACCGATTGCGGCGCCCCGCCCCGTGGCCGTCGCCACGGCGCCGGGGCATCCCCGGATGATCGGCGACCCAGGGTCATGGCTCCCAGGGGGTCAGCGCGAGCCGGCGCTCGGGCACGCGCGAGTCCGGGTCGACGGCCAGGATCCGCAGCGCGGCGTCCGGGCCGGCGACCGAGCGGGCCTGGCGGACCGCCTCGCGCAGCCGCGCCGCGCGCACGGCGGCGGGATGGAGTCAGCAGCGAGCGCTGGTCGCCCGCCGGAGGGCCGAGCCCTTCGGCGCGCAGGCGCAGCGCCTCGGCCGGCGCGGGGAGCTCGGCCAGCCGCGGCACGAGCACCAGCCGCATCCGGCGCGGGTCGGCGAGCGCCTCGCGGAACGTCACGCGCGTGCGCCAGGTGCCGCCCTCGACCAGCTTCGCCGACAGCACCGCGGCGCGCATGGTGCGCCCGCGCCGCTCGCGGCGGGCGAGCATGCGGTCGATCAGCAGGCCCGAGCGCGCGCTCGAGCTGCATGCCGGAGGCCGACTCGGGCAGCTCGAGCCGCTCCTCCAGCCGCTCGGAGGCCGACCCGCGGGCGCAGCGGGGTGTCGCGGCCGCGCGCGAGGTCGCGGGCGAACGGGCCGGCCTCGCCGAAGCGATCGGCCAGCGCGGCGCGCGGGAGCGCCGCCAGCTCGCCCAGCGTGCGGACGCCGAAGCGCTCCAGCACGTCGGCCAGGGCGGCGGTCTCCTCGCGCAGGACGAGCAGCCGGACCGGCAGAGGGGCCAGGTAGGCGCGCAGGGCGGCGGGACCGGCGGGCGCGATCTCGGCACCGGCGGGCGCGGGCGGCGCTGGCCGCGGCCAGCGCCGCGAAGCGCGATGGTGCGGCGCCGATCCGCACGGGAACGGCCAGCGCCCTGCGGGTGGCGGCGATCACCCCCTCGAGGCTGCCGCCGTGGATGGTCCGCAGCCCCTGGGCGTCGAACCACGCCTGGCCGGGGCGGCCGGGCTCGACCGCGGCGCCGATCCCCTCCAGCGCGCTGGTCAGGCGCTCCCACTCGTCGGCCACCCCGGCGGGATCGGGCGGGACGAGCCGCAGCGTGGGGCAGCGCGCGAGCGCCTCGCCGAGACGCAGGCCGGCGCGGACGCCGTGCGCCTCGGCGGCGGCCGAGACCTCGCCGATCAGCTGCTCGCGCCCCGACTCGGGGGCCAGCGCGACCGGGCCGGCGGCCAGCGTCTCGCGGCCTCCGGCGGCGACGGCGAGCTCGAAGCGGGGGATCATGGCGCAGACGATCAAGGCGAACACATGTTCGCACTCGACTAGCACCATTGTCGAGTGCATCTTCAGGAGCCTGGCGCAACCGCCGACAAGACGGAAGTGCCTCGCCTGCTCTGTTTCCTCGTCGCCGCCGTGCTGCTGGCGTTCCCGGCACCGCCGCCGCCTCGGCGGATCGCGCTACACGACCCCGACGGCCACCGACATCGACGGCTCCTGCACGGCCGAGCTCCCGTGCCGGATCGACCGCGCCGTCAACGGCGCCGGCGACGGCGACGTCGTCAACGTGGCGCCGGGCACCTACCAGGTCGACTAGAGAGCTGGAGCTGGACTCCGACGCCGACATGCACGGGCGATCGCGGGCGCGCCGGCGCCGCTGCTGATCGGCGACGAGGACCTCGACGACGAGACTGCTCTCGTCGAGGGCACCGGCACGGTGCGCCACCTGAGCCTGAAGAGCCTGGCCCCCGGCCAGAACGGCGCTGAAGCTCACCGGCGCGATCGGCGAGGACCTCAACGTGGTCGCCGCGGGGAACGCGGTCAAGCTCACCGGCGGCAGCCGCGGCGTCGCGCTGCTGCGCGACAGCGTCGTGCAGTCCCGTATCGGGCGACGCCGTCCGCATGGCCGACGGCGGCATCTACGTGCCGGTGTCCGACCTCCTCGCCGCCCGTGCCCGGGCGACGTCGCGCTGCGCAACGTCACCGCGCTCTCGACCGCCGGCGATGCGATCCGCTGCAGCCTGAGGCTCGGCCGCGGCACGATGGTCAACGTCATCGCCCGCGGCCCGCTCGACGTCAACGCGAACAACGGGAGCCGCTGCAGCGCCAGCCACTCGAACCTGCGCCCGGACCGGACCTCGAACCTCGCCCTCGGCGAGGGCATCCAGTCCGGCGATCCGCTCTTCACGGCCGACGGGTTCTGCCGCTGGCCCTCTCGCCGACCGTCGACGCCGGCGTCCACGACCCGCTCGTCAGCGCGCCAGGACCCCGACGGCCGCGAGCGCACCGTGCCCGACATCGGCCCCTTCGAGTGCTGCACGGCGGGCGCCTCCACCCGTCACGCCGACCACGACCGGAGCCCGCCCGCGGTCGCGGCCCCCGCCGAGACCCCCGCGCCCGTCGTCGCCACCGCCGAAGCTGGGAAGCAGCGTGGTCGTCTCCCCCGGCACCGGCCGCGTGCTCGTCCGGGTCCCGGGCGGCCAGTTCCGGCGCCTCGACGCGCCGACCCAGCTACCGGTCGGCACGGTCGTCGACACCACCGCCGGGCGGATCACGCTCGTCACCGCGCTCGACCGCCGGCCGCACGCAGAGCGGCGTCTTCTGGGGCGGGCGCTTCCAGATCACGCCAGGGGCGCCGGGCCACGGCATGACCACGCTGGCGCTGCGCGGCGGCAACTTCCGCTCCTGCCGCCGCGGCGGGAAGGTCGCTCGCGCGGCCGCCAAGAAGAAGCCGGTCCGCTCGCTGTGGGCGCGCGACAAGGGCGGGCGCTTCCGCACCCACGGCAACAACAGCGTCGCCACCGCGCGCGGCACGTCGTGGGTCATGCACGATCGCTGCAAGGGGACGCTCACCCGCGTCTTCGAAGGACGCGGTGTCGGTGCGCGACCTCCAGCGCCAAGCGCACCGTGCTCGTCCGCGCCGGCCACAAGTACCTGGCCAGGAGGTAGCCGGTGCGCGCGGCCACGCGCCTGCGGGTGCTGCTGACCGCCGGGCTGCTGGCGGCGGCCGTGGCCGGGGTCGGCTCGGCCAGCGGGGTGCTCGAGCCCGTCGAGGAGACCGCGCTCGACGCGATGTTCCAGCGGCGCGACCCGCCGCCCCCGACCGACGTCGCGATCGTGGCGGTCGACGACGTCACGTTCTCCGACCTGCAGCGCCAGTGGCCGTTCCCGCGCTCGCTGATGGGCAAGGCGGTGGACCGTCTGCGCGAGGCGGGGGCGCGGGAGATCGTGCTCGACGTCCAGTTCACCGAGCCGACGCGCGCGAAGGAGGACCTCGCGCTCTACGACGCGATCGACCGCGCGGGCGGCGCGGTGCTGGCCACGTCGGAGACCGACGGGCACGGGAGGACGAACGTGCTCGGCGGGGACGAGAACCTCGAGCGGATCGGCGCGCGGGCGGCCGCGAGCAACCTGCCCGACGAGGCGGGCGGCGTGATCAGGCGCTTCCACGGCGAGGTCATGGGCCTGCCGACGCTCGCGGTGACCGTCGCGCGGCGCGCCGGCCGCGAGCTCCCGCCGTTCGGCCGCGACGGCGCGCTGATCGACTTCCGCGGCCCGCCCGGCACCATCCCTACGGTCTCCTTCTCCACCCTGCTCGCCGGCAAGGTCGACCCCGAGCTGCTGCGCGACCGGATCGTCGTGATCGGGGCGACGGCGCCGACGCTGCACGACCAGCACGCGACGCCCGAGGCGAGCGACCTGATGTCCGGCCCCGAGGTCCAGGCGAACGCGATCTGGACGGCGATGCACGGGTTCCCGCTGTCCGACGCGCCCGGCTGGCTCGACGCGCTCGCGATCCTCATCGCGGCGCTGGTCGTGCCGCTGCTGGCGCTCCGGGTCCGCACCGTCTTCGCGGCGCTCGCCGCGCCGGTGATCGCCATCGCCTACGTCGCGCTCGCCCAGGTCATCTTCGACCACGGCACGGTGCTCGCCCAGGCAGGCCCGCTGGCGGCGCTGGCGCTGGCCTGGGTGGCGACGGTGGCGGCCTCGCACCTGCTCGAGACCGTCGAGCGCCAGCGGATGTCGGACATGAACGAGCTGCTCGAGGAGCAGGTGCGCGCACGTACGAGCGCGCTGCGCGCGACCGAACTGGAGATCGTCCAGCGCCTCGGCCGCGCGGTCGAGTCGCGCGACCCCGAGACGGGCGATCACATCGGGCGGATCGCCGCCGTCTCGCACCGGCTCGCGCTGGCCGCCGGCCTGAGCCCCGACGAGGCCGAGCTGCTGCGGCGCGCCAGCGCCATGCACGACGTCGGCAAGATCTCGATCCCCGACCGGATCCTGGGCAAGCCCGGCCCGCTGACCATGGACGAGCGCCGGATCATGGAGCGCCACGCCGAGGTGGGCGCGGACCTGCTGGCCGGATCGCGCTCGGACCTCGTGCAGCTGGGCGAGGTGGTCGCCCGCACCCACCACGAGCGCTGGGACGGCACCGGCTACCCGGCCGGGCTCGCCGGCGAGGAGATCCCGCTGGCGGGCCGGATCTGCGCGATCTGCGACGTCTTCGACGCGCTGATGTCCACCCGGCCGTACAAGCCCCCGTGGACGTTCGACTCCGCGCTGGACGAGATCCGCGAGCAGCGCGGCCGCCACTTCGACCCGCGCCTCGTCGACCTCTTCCTCGAGCTCGCGCCGAAGCTCGAGCGGCGAACTGGCTCCGCCGGTCGCCGCGCGGACGTCGCCGCGCGTGCCGGTCGCCTAGCCGCGAGGTCGCCGCTCGGACTTTTGGTACGCATCGCGTACCAATTGGTCCGTTCGTGCAAGGAAAGGGGCGAAAGGGGTACCCAAGGCACCTAATAGAAAGGGCCCCCGTCTCCGAGGGCCCTTCCCGTAGCAGATCTGTAAGCCGGATTTTGTCATGAGCAGCCATCCATCTGAGCGGCCGACCTGGACCTCGGCGGGCAGCCTGCAAACGGTCCTGCTTGGCCTTGCATCGGGTGGGGTTTGCCGGGCCGCCGCGTCACCGCGACGCCGGTGCGCTCTTACCGCACCATTTCAACCTTGCCGTCCCCGCGCCGGAGCGCGGAGTTGGGCGGTGTGTTTTCTGTGGCACTTTCCCGCGGGTTTCCCCGGGTCGGCGTTACCGACCACCCTGCCCTGTGATGTCCGGACTTTCCTCGAAGGGCAAACCTCCGCGCACTGCTCGATCTGCCCCTAGCACGGTACCGGCTCCAAAGGTATGTTCAACCAACCAAGGACGACGTCCGATAACCCGGACAGACTGAAGCTATGTACGACGTGATCTACATCGACGCGCACGGAGGCGAGACGCCGGTGGCGCAGCACCTCGACGACCGCAAGGACGCCGCGAACCTCGCGAGGCAAGAAGCTGCCTCGCGTGGTGTCGGACGGATGGTTCTTCCCGGTTCGACGAAGCTGCCCAACTGCGTTTGCGTCGTTCCCGTGCCTGCGCCGGCTCAAGCGGCCTAGCGGCCCGGGCACCCTGCCCCCACGCCCGCCGATGCGGCGGGCGAGACTGTCGCGGGGCTGAGCCGATAGCTTCCCGGCCATGCGGATCGGCATCGTCGGAGGGGGCCTCATGGGCTCGGGCATCGCGGAGGTATGCGCGCGCTCGGGCGTCGACGTGACCGTCGTGGAGACCGACGACGAGCGCGCCGCGCGCGCCCGCGCGGCGATCGAGGCGTCGCTCGACCGCGGCGTGCGGAAGGGCAAGATCGAGCAGTCGACGCGCGACGAGGCGTTCGAGCGGCTCGCGTTCACGACCGCGCTCGAGGACGTCGAGGGCGCCGACGCGGCGATCGAGGCGATCGTCGAGGACGAGGCCGCCAAGCGCGAGCTCTTCAAGCGGCTCGACGAGTTGCTCCCCGACGCCCAGTTCCTGGCCTCGAACACGTCCTCGGTGCCGATCATGAAGCTCGGGGCGGGCACGACAGCAGCCGCACCGCGTGCATCGGCCTGCACTTCTTCAACCCGGTCCCGGTGCTCCCGCTGGTCGAGATCGTCACCTCGATCATGACCACGCCGGACACCGTCGAGACCGCGCGCTCGTTCGCCGAGGACACGCTCGGCAAGCAGGCGATCGACTCCCAGGACCGCGCGGGGTTCATCGTCAACGCGCTGCTGATCCCCTACCTGCTCTCGTCGATCCGGATGTACGAGTCCGGCTTCGCCTCCAAGGAGGACATCGACCACGGGATGGTGCTGGGCTGCGCGCACCCGATGGGGCCGCTGGCGCTGTCGGACCTGATCGGGCTCGACACGCTGCTCGCGGTCAGCGCGTCGCTCTACGAGGAGTTCCGCGATCCCTCCTCGGTCGCGCCCGGCGCTGCTCAACCGGATGGTCGAGGCCGGCCTGCTCGGGCGCAAGACCGGGCGCGGCTTCTACGACTACTCGAAGAAGTAGGCGCCGCTCAGCCCAGGATCGACGAGTGGCGCGCCATCACGCGCCACGTGCCGTCCGAGCGAGTCCACACGTCGGTCAGCCGGAAGGCGTTCGACAGGCTCACCGTCTTGTAGCTCGCGACCTGGCTGTAGCGCGAGTGGACGATGCCCGGTGTCGCCGCTGACGTCGATGTCCATCCGCTCGAAGGCGAACGACACGATCGTGTAGCCCTCCCTCGCGGCGTCCATCCACTGCGCGCGCGTCATCGGCTCGGGGTACAGGTGGATCGCCATGAAGCGGAACTCGGGCGCGACGATGCGCTCGAGCGTCTCCATGTCGCGGTCCTCGACCGCCTGCATCCACGCCTCCTGGAGGCGGGCGAGCTCGGCGCGGTCTTCCTGGGCGCTCATCGCCGCGGAGGCTAATGGACGCGCGCGGCGACCGCTCGTCTGGATCCACCGATGATCCGTGAACGGCTCGGCGCACTGTCTCGGCCGGAGGCCTCGCCACCGCTTCGCTCGGCCGAGCCAGAGACGATCGGCCGCGATCTCACGTGGTCACCCACCTGGTTCTCGGCCGATCGGCTCTGGCGTACGGCCTCGGCGCCGAGACGCCACGGGGATCGGTGGATTCAGGCTTAGCCCAGCGTCGTCCCGCAGCCGGTGCAGCGGCCGCCGACGGCGCCGTGCCCGGCCGAGTGACGCGGGTGCATCGGCGTGCCGCACACGAGGCAGCTCGCGGGCGCGCCCGCCAACAGGCCCTCCCAGGCGCCGGCGACCAGGTCGTCCAGCGTCGGCCCGTGACGGCGCGCGCTCGCAGTGGTGGCGGGCTCCGGCGCGACGGCCGCGCCGGGCTCGGAGGTGGGGACGCCGGGCGCCGGCGCCGGCGCAGCCGAGGGCGCCGTCGCGGGCGCAGCCGTCGGCGCGGGCGCGGGCGCAGCCGTCGGCGCGGGCGCGGGCGCAGCCGTCGGCGCGGGCGCGCGGCGCGGGGGCGCGGCGGGCGCCGCCGCGAACAGCGACACCTGCTCGGCCTGCGGCCGCGGCTTCTCGCGCTGGGCGCGCCGCGGGCGGCGGGGTGTGACGAGCGTGCTCATGCGACCCTCCGGAAGACGCCGACGACCCGCCCGAGCACCCGCACGTCGCGCGAGCGGATCGGCTCGTGGGCGTCGTTCTCGGGCTGCAGGCGCACGTGGTCGTCCTCGCGGAAGAAGCGCTTGACCGTCGCCTCCTCCCCCACCAGCGCGACGACGATCTCGCCGTCGGCCGCGGTGTCCTGCGGGCGGACGACCACGAAGTCCTCCTCGAGGATGCCGGCGTTGATCATCGAGTCACCGCGGACGCGGAGGACGTACTCGCCCTCCTCGCCGCCCGCGAGCTCGGGCACCTGCACGTAGTCCTCGATGTTCTCCTCGGCGAGGATCGGCTGGCCGGCGGCGACGGAGCCGATGAGCGGCAGCCCGCTCGGCGTGACGACGTCCTTGACCGCGCCGACGGCCCGGTCCAGCAGCTCGATCGCGCGGGGCTTCGTCGGGTCGCGACGGAGCAGGCCGACCTTCTCCAGGTTGGCCAGGTGGGCGTGCACCGTCGAGGACGAGGCCAGCCCGACCGCCTTGCCGATGTCGCGCACCGTCGGCGGGTAGCCGTGCTTGCCCGAGTACTTCTTGATGAAGTCGAAGATCTCCTGTTGGCGCTTGGTCAGGTCCTTGGTCAGGTCCACGGGGAGCGCCTCCTCAGGTCGCCGGCGGGACGGATCCGATTGCGTGAAGCGAACATGTGTTCGGGACAGTATCGCGCACGCTGGACGGACTCAACCGATCGGCGGCCCGGGGCTATACTCGCCGTCGCGCCCGCGCCGATGGCGGAATTGGTAGACGCGCCAGGTTGAGGGCCTGGTCCGGGATAACCGGGTGGAGGTTCGAGTCCTCTTCGGCGCATCACGAAAAGCCCCGCTCGGCGGGGCTTTTCGCGTTCTCGGGCCGATCGGCCTCGGGCGGTGGGGAACATCTCGCGACAACGCCTATGACAACTGGAGAACAAATCCTGTTCTCCAGTGTTCTCCAACCGGGAGGCCGCCATGAGCGTGCATTTCGACCGTGTCCGAGGCCGCTGGATCGTCCGGTGGCGTGACAACGGGCGCCAGCGGGCGCGGAGGTTCCGCGACGAGCCGTCCGCACGCGTGTTCGAGGCGTCGCTGGCCGGTCCGCCTCTCGAAGCCGTCGAGCGGGTGAGGGTCGCGCGGCTCGAGGCCCGCGTGGTCGATCAGGGCGGCGTCTACGCCTACGACACGGTCCGCGGGCACGCGCTGGAGGTTCGTCTACCGCCAGTCCGACGGGTCGCTGACGACGCGGCGCGGGATTCGAGAGCCGCGGCGCGGCGGTGGCGGCGCGACGGAGCGCCGTCGAGCGCGTGCGCCGCGGCGAGGTCCGCGTCTCGCGCGAGACCTTCGCCGAGTTCTGGGCGAGCGTGCTCGAGGCCAAGCGCCCGTACGTGACCGCCGGGACGCTGCAGGACTACGCGACGCAGGGTCGCAAGCGGCTGCTGCCGTGGTTCGGCGACCTCAAGCTCGCGACCATCGACGAGGACCGGGTGCGCGCCTGGCTCGCCGAAATGGCCGAGGTGGTCGCTGCCGGCGACCTGAGCGCGAAGACCGTCAACAACGCCCGCACGTGCCTGTCGATGACGCTGGGCGAGGCGGTGCGGCGAGGGCAGCTCGCTCACAACCCCTGCCGTGCCGATCGTCACCCGTCTGGCGCATCACCGCGATGATCTCCTCCACGGTCGGCGGGTCGGCGGGATAGGGCGGCCCCTTGTTGCGGGGCGGGCGCCCGGCGTGATGGCCCGGCAGCCCGCCGGCGAACGTCGCCTGCCGGCGGCATCGAGGACTGGTGAGACGGTCATGGGAGCCCTCCTCCCAATCGCAGCGGACAGAGGCCGCTGCCCTACCAGCGCTCGCGCATCCAGCAAAGGGAGCGGTCGGAGACCGGGCTCGCTTCACCCGGGCGAAGCGGAAGTGCGTGACTCGTCGACCACACGACTGAGTGTCGTTCCGAGCGAGTGCCTGGCGTGGAGTTCGCGACACGCCCGCTCCGGGACGCCGAGCGCCGCTCGCAAGAGCACGGATCCGGCCAGGGCAGGTGTACTTCGCGTAACGTCACGCCCCGAGCTGGGACGGTGGGGCATGACCATCGACCTGTTCCCGGGCCAGCCGTTCCCGGACATCGAGCTCGCCGACCACGCGGGCAACCGCCGCCGCCTCTCGGAGCTCGTCGGCGGCGACCCGGTCGTGTTGCAGTTCTTCCGCGGCTGGTGGTGCCCGAAGGAGCAAGCGTTCTTCCGCCGCCTGATCGCGCTGCAGGACGAGGCGGAGGTCGCCTACTCGCGCATCGTGTCCGTGAGCGTCGAGCCACCCGCGGTCTCCGCCGCCTTCCGCGCCGGGCTCGGCGCGCGATGGACGTTCCTGTCAGACGTCGAGCGCACCGTGCAGGCCGAGCTCGGTCTGCGCGAGACGAACGACACGCTCAACGACCCGTACGTCCCCGCGGTGCTCACGCTCTTCCCCGACCTCACCATCCACCGCGCGTACGACGGGTACTGGTTCTGGGGCCGGCCGACCACCGAGGAGCTGCGCCGCGACATGCGGGAGATCTCCGCCGCGATCCGCGCCGACTGGGCGGCGCCCGCCGCATGACCCGCTGCTGGCTGGCGCTGCTCGAGTCGCCGGCGGCCGACGCGACGGCACAGAGCCGGGCGCACCAGGCCGACGGCGGCCCGGCGGGCTGGCTCGCGGTCTGGCGACAGCCCGCGAAGCCGGTCCGCGCGGCGCGCCGCGTCGATGACCGGCTGATCGACCCGGACGGCGAGCCGGCCTGGGTCTCGCTCGTCCTACCGCCGGACGGCGTGCGGCTCGCGTTCGACGACCTCGCCGTCCAGCAGGCGCGCCGGCGCGTGCTCGCCGAAGCTCCCCAGGACGCGCTCTCCACGCTGATGCGCGACGCATCGCACTTCGAAGGCGCGATCACGGTCGCGCGCGGCGCGGGCGTGGCACGGCTCGGCGAGGACCCGTTCGCGCGGATCTTCCCCTCGAGGATCCTGCGTGTCGGCGCCGGCGTCCTCGGGGCGGCGCCCGGTCCTGCCGGCCCCGTGATCGAGCGCTACGGCAGTGCGAAACCGTGGCCGCGGGATCGCTTCGACACCGACGCGCCGTAACGGACCGCATCGAGCGGAGACCGAACGGCATGTACCCGAATCAGCTAGAGGGCGTCGACACCGTGACGTTGTCGGCCGGCACGCTGCAGGCGGAGTTCGCGCCGGCGCTCGGTATGGCCGGCGTGTCGCTCCGGCATGAAGGCGACGAGCTGCTCGACCGTCAGGCGGGCCTGCTCGCCTACGCCCGCACCGGAGCCGTGATGGGCGTGCCGCTCCTGTACCCATGGGCCAACCGCCTGGCGGGGCACGACTACATGCTCGACGGGCGCGACGTCAGGTTGCCCTCCGGGCCGCCGCTCGTGCATTGCGAGGAGCACGGGCTACCGATCCACGGCTTGCTGCATGCATCGCCGCATTGGCGGGCGACATCACGGGACGAGACCCGGATCCGCGCCGTGCTCGACTTCGGCGCCCACCCCGAACTGCTGGCGGCCTTCCCGTTCCCCCACACGCTCGAGATCGAGGCGTCGCTGTCGATCGACCGGTTGCGCATAACGACGACGATCCGGCCGGCGAGCGCCGCGGCGGTGCCGATCGCGTTCGGCTTTCATCCGTACCTCCGCCTGCCCGGCGTCCCGCGCGCCGTCTGGCAGGTGACGCTGCCGCCGCGCCGCCACCTGGTCCTGGATCGGCGAGGGATCCCGACCGGCGCGGGTGAGCGGCAACCCGCCACGCGGTTCGAGCTCGGTGAGCGCGGCTTCGACGACGGCTACGACGGCCTGGCATCCCGGTCGGCCTTCTCGGTCTCCGGCGGGAGCCGGACGATCACCGTCGAGCTCGAGTCCGGGTACCCCGCCGCGCAGGTGTTCGCGCCACGCGGCAAGGACTTCATCTGCTTCGAGCCCATGACCGCGCCGACGAACGCGCTGCGGAGCGGCGCCGGCCTGCGCCGGGTTGCACATGGTGCGTTCACCGCGAGCTTCTCGATCGGGGTCGGCTAGCCCCTATGTGGTGGTCGACCCGGAGGGTTGACTGTCGAAGCTGATGGCCGGACGCTCCTCGCGGGGGTTTGTCTGGCCGGAGAGAAGGCTCCGGCTGACCCCAGATCTGTGAGGAGGTCCGGCCATGTCGGGAACGATGACGTGGGTGGGGTTTGATGTCCATGCCCGCTCGACGCACGCGGCGGCGATCGACTCGATGACCGGCGAGCTGTCGCGGGTGCGTTCGGGCCCGGGATCGAGGGCCCGGTCGCGTGGCTGGGCGAGTTGCCCGGGCCGGTGCGGGCGTGCTACGAGGCCGGCCCGACCGGGTTCGGGCTCTACCGGGCGGCGACGGCGGCGGGGATCGCGATGCAGGTCATCGCGCCGGGCAAGACCCCCAGGGGCCGCTCTGATCGGGTCAAGACCGACCGCAAGGACGCCGAGCTGCTGGCCAGGTTGCCGTTGGCCGGCTCGCTGACGAGGGTCGTCGTTCCGGCGCCCGAGGTCGAGGCCGCCCGCGAGATGACCCGCGCTCACGACGCGTGCCGCAAAGACCTCATGAACGCCCGCCACCGCGTCTCGAAGATGCTGCTGCGCCACGGCCGCGTCTACCCCAAGGCGACGACGTGGTCGGCCGAGCACCGTCGCTGCCTCTCAGCCCAGCAGTTTGCGAGCCGGCCAGCGAGTTGGTCTTCGCCGACCTGCTCGCCGCCGTCGACGGGCTGAGCTCGCGCAAGACGGCGATCGCGCTGCGGCTCCCGGAGTTGGCCGTCGACGAGCGCTGGTGGGCGACCGTCGCGCGCCTGCGAGCCTTTCGCGGCATCGACACGTTGACGGCGTTGGCGATCCATCTCGAGCTCGGCGCCGACTGGCAGCGCTTTGAGAGCGCGCCGGCGCTGTCGGCGTGGCTGGGGCTGACCCCGTCGCTCAGTCAGTCTGGCGAGAGCTCGCGCCAAGGCGCGATCACCAAGACCGGGTCGATGCTCGCCCGCCGGCTGCTGGTCGAGTCGGCCTGGCACTACAGCCGAGCGCCGCGGCTGGGCGCGACGCTGACCAACCGCCAGGCCGGCCAGCCCGACCACGTGCTCGCGATCGCCAACCGCGCCCAGCAACGGCTCTACCGCGTCAACCGCAGCATGCGCGCCCGCGGCAAGCCCCACAACGTCACCGTCGTCGCCTGCGCGCGCGAGCTGGCCTGCTTCCTCTGGGCGGCCGCGACCGCCGACTGACCCCGGCCCACCTGGTCGCTTGGCCGGGGCGCCGGACCATCAGCGGCCGGCACGCGCGAAAATAATAATATGATATATTATTATAAAAAAAAAAGAAAAAAAAAAAAAAAATGAAATACAGCTAATCATCAGACTGGCAACGCCGATACCGAGCCCGGCGCCCCGACCCACCGACCACCCCTCCCCCCGGCCGCCAAGCGGACGCGATCACCCACGCCCACTTGACAAACCGACGTCCATATCAGCTGCCCTTCATGTGCTCGACGTGACGCGCGCGGAAGAACGCCGCCAGCGACGCCGCCAGGGTGGCGGCCACCGTGATCGCCCACACCTCGAGCACGATGTCGAGCGTCCTCCCCCACCCGGTGACCGGGTTCGGCATCTGCGAGCTGACCGTCGTCAACTGCGCGGAGACCCAGAACAGCGCTCCACCCCAGTCATCGAACCCCGAGCCCGCCTTGCCGTGCTCGAGCGCGTACATGGCCACCGTCGCCAAGGCGTCGAGCGCGAGCGTCGCAACGAGGAGGAACATGAGCCGCGAGCGGAGCAAGCGATGCGCCAGCGATTCGCCCCGGATGACCATCCGCACCTCGGCGCCCATGTGGCGCATGCCGGGCTGAGGCATGTCCCTGCGGCGTCGGCACGTCGTGACCGTACGCGATAGGGCGGCGGAGCGATGCGGTTGCCGAGGCTGCGGCACACCAGGTGTCCTCCTGCACCGCGCGCGTTCACGGGTGCGAGCAGCCCTGGAGCAGCATCTGCCGTGAGCCGGACGTTCGAGCCCATCAGCTGCCAGGAGGTCGTCGAGCTCGTCACCGACTACCTCGAGGGCGCCATGCCGCCTGCGGAGGGCGCGCGCTTCGAGCACCACCTCTCGCTGTGCGAAGGCTGCTTCTTCTACGTCGAGCAGATCCGCATGACGATCGAGGCGGTGGGGCGGATCGGTAAGGAGGACGTGCCGCCCGAGATTCGCGAGGGACTCATCGACGCGTTCCGGGACTTCAACAGCCGACCGTGAGGACGAGCTTGCCCTGAACGTGCCCGGATTCGCCGGCGCGGTGCGCGTCCGCAGCCTTTGCCAACGGAAACGTCTGGGAGACATACACCGCCGGCCGGCCGCCGTCGACGAGCGCGGCGATCTCCTCCAGCCCACGGTGATCGGGCTCGACGAGCAGGTAGGTCACCCGCACGCGCCGCGCGGCCGCCGCTTCGGCCTTCGCCGTACCTGACGAGACGCCGATGAGGATCCCGCCGTCGCGCATGGCAGGAAGCGAGCGCACGGCCGTGTCGCCGCCGACGAGATCGAGCACGACGTCCATCCCACGAACGACGTCCCCCGGCTCGTCGCACGTGTAGTCAATCGCTTCATCGGCGCCCAGCTCCGCCAGGAACCCGTGGTTCTCCGCCCGTGCCGTGCGACGACGTAAGCGCCGCGGGCCTTGGCGACCTGCACGGCCAGGTGGCCGATTCCCCCGCGGCAGCGTGGATGAGCACGCGCTGGCCGGTTGCACGTCGGCGGTGTCCACCAGCGCCTGCCATGCGGTCAGCCCGGCCATCGGCAACGCCGCGGCCGCGACGTCGGTTGCCAAGGCCGGTACCGCGGCGAAGTGCCGCGCTGGCGCCGTCACGTAGTCGGCGTAGGCGGCTGCTTGGCCGGGGAACCGAGGCATTCCGAAGACGCGATCACCGACGGCGAAGCGCGTCACGCCCTCGCTGATCTCGGCGACGACGCCCGCGACATCGGCGCCCACGGTGAACGGCGGATCGCCCAGGAACGCGCCGCGCGCGCGGGTCTTCCAGTCCAGCGGGTTCACGCCCGCCGCCGTAACGCGCACGAGCACCTCGGTCGGCCGGGGTACTGGCCGCGGGCGGTCGGTGAGCTGCAGTACCTCGGGCCCGCCGAGCTCGGTCTGGTAGATCGCTCGCATGCGGCATGGTCGCGGAACGCCCGCGAAACGTTGCAGCGATTGTGTAACGGCCGCGGGAATGCCGGGACTGCAGCGGCATGAGCACCGTGATGCCGCATCCCAACCTCCCGACGGCGGGCGCGTCGACGCCGATCGCCGACTACGGCCTGCTGGCCGACTGCAACGGCTCCGCGCTGGTGGATCGCGCGGGCTCGGTCGACTGGCTGTGCACGCCGCGCTACGACAGCGCCGCGATCTTCGCGCGGTTGCTGGACCCCGACGCCGGCCACTGGTCGATCCGGCCGGCGGGCGCGTTCGACGTCGAGCGCCGCTACGCCCCGGGTCGCTGGCGATCGAGACGACATTCACGACCGACACGGGCACCGTCCGGCTGATCGACGCGATGGCCGCCGCCGACGGGCAGCGCGGGCACGATCTCGGGTTCGACGCGCCGCACGAGCTGCTGCGGGCCGTCGAGGGCGTCGAGGGCGACGTGAAGATGGTCATGGAGCTCGCGCCGCGGCCCGAGTACGGGCTGATCCGGCCGCTGATCCGGCTCGAGGACGGCGGCGCGCGCACGTTCGGGTCCGGCCGCGTCTCCGTGCGCTCGTCGGTGCCGCTGGAGGTCGAGGACGCCACGATGCGCGCGACGTTCAGCGCCCGGGCGGGCGACGCTCATGGCTTCTCCCTGCGGTGGGCGTCCGCCGAGGACCGCATGCCGGGCGAGGCCACGCCGGCCGATCGGGTCCGCGCCCGGATCGACGACACCGTGGAGGCGTGGCGCTCGTGGGAGGCCGAGCACGACGTCTACCAAGGCCCGCACCGCGAACTCGTGCGCCACAGCGCCCGCGTGCTGAAGGGCCTCACCTACCGCCCGACCGGCGCGATCGTCGCGGCGCCGACGACCTCGCTGCCCGAGACCGTGGGCGGCGAGCGCAACTGGGACTACCGCTTCTCCTGGATCCGCGACTCGAGCCTGACGCTCGAGGCGCTCTACATCGGCGCCTGCCCGGACGAGGCGGAGGAGTTCGTGTCATTCATGACCAGCGCCGCCGGCGGCCGCGCCGGCGAGGGCTCGCTGCAGATCATGTACGGGATCGGCGGCGAGCACGACCTCTCCGAGCGCTCGCTCGAGCACCTGCGCGGCTGGCGCGACTCCACGCCGGTCCGCGTCGGCAACGGCGCCTGGAACCAGGTGCAACTCGACGTCTACGGCGAGCTGCTGAACGCCATGCATCGCTATCGCGAGCGCCTCGGCGACCTGCACCCGGAGATCCAGGCGTTCGTGGCCGACCTCGCCGGCACCGCCGCGCGCCGCTGGCGCGAGACCGACTCGGGCATCTGGGAGATGCGCGGCGAGCCGCGCCACCACCTGTCCTCGAAGGTCATGTGCTGGGTGGCGCTGGACCGCGCGGTGTCGCTCGCGCCCCAGCTCGGCGAGCACGCCAGGACGGCGGAGTGGACCGTGGCGCGCGACGAGCTGCGCGAGGCGATCCTGACCCAGGGCTGGAGCGATCAGCGACAGGCGTTCGCGCAGTCCTTCGGCTCCGACGAGCTCGACGGCGCGGCGCTGCTGATGCCGATCTACGGGTTCCTGCCCGCGACCGACGAGCGCATGCGCTCGACGATCGAGGCGATCGCCCGCGACCTCACCGAGGATGGGCTGGTCCTGCGCTACCGCGCCGAGGAGGGACTCAACGCCGACGGGCTGACCGGCGAGGAGGGCACGTTCGTGATCTGCTCGTTCTGGCTGGTCTCCTGCCTCGCGCAGGCGGGCGAGATCGAGCGTGCCGAGGCGCTGTTCGAGCAGCTCGCCGGCTACGCCAACGACCTCGGCCTGCTCGGCGAGGAGATCGACACCGCCAACGGCGAGCAGCTCGGCAACTTCCCGCAGGCCTACAGCCACATCGGGCTGATCACCGCCGCCAACGAGATCGACAAGGCGAAGGGGCTGTCATGACCGACTTCGACGCCATCGTCATCGGCGGCGGTCCCGCCGGCGAGCACTGCGCCGCCCGGCTCAGCGACGGCGGGCTGCGCGTCGCGATCGTCGAGCGCGAGCTGCTCGGCGGCGAGTGCTCCTACTGGGGCTGCATCCCGTCCAAGACGCTCGTGCGGCCCGGCGAGGCGCTGCAGGCCGCCCGCGAGGCCGCCGTGGCCGGCGGCACGGTCGACGTCGCGGAGGTGCTCGCCTGGCGCGACTTCATGGTCTCCTCCTATGACGACGCCGGCCAGGCCGCGTGGGCCTCCGGCGCCGGGATCGAGGTGCTGCGCGGCGAAGGCCGGCTCGACGGGCCGGGACGCGTACGCGTGGGGCACGAGACGTTCACCGCGAGGCACGTCGTCGTCGCCACCGGGTCGGATCCGGTCGTTCCGCCCGTCCCCGGCCTGGCCGGCCTCGACGGCGTGTGGACCAACCGCGAGGCGACCGGGATGACGGAGGTCCCGAAGCGGCTGCTCGTGCTCGGCGGCGGACCTGTCGGGCTCGAGCTCGGCCAGGCGCTCGTGCGTATGGGCGCCTCGGTCGCGATCGTGGAGGGAGCCGACCGGCTGCTCGCACGCGAGCCGGCACCGCTCGGCGAGGCCGTCGCCGAGGCGCTCGCCGCCGACGGCATCGAGCTGCACCTCGGCCGGCACGCCACGAGCGCGCGGCGCGAGGGCGAGGACTTCGTCCTGGAGCTCGCCGGCGGGACCGAGGTGCGCGGCGACCGCCTGCTCGTCGCCACGGGCCGGCGCCCGCGCACCGCGGGCCTCGGCCTGGAGACGGTCGGCCTCGACCGCATCGAGGTCGACGCGCGCATGCGCGTACGCGAGGGGCTGTGGGCGATCGGCGACGTGACCGGCATCTGGCCGCTGACCTACGTCGGCAAGTACCAGGGCCGCATCGCCGCCGCCAACATCTTGGGGAACGCTCGAGAGGCCGACTACACCGCCGTCCCGCGAGTCGTGTTCACGGACCCGCAAGCGGCGGCGGTCGGCGAGGCCGACGGCAGGTTGACCGCGACCGTCCCGCTCGCCGAGGTGCCGCGCGCATCCACGTACTCGCGCGCGTACGCGGAGAAGCCGGGCTTCATGACACTCGTCTCCGACGGGGAGCGCGTCACCGGCGCGTACGCCGTCGGGCCGGAGGCGGGTGAATGGCTCCAGCAGGCCACGCTCGCCATCCGCGCGCGCGTCCCGCTCGCGGTCATGGAGGACGTCATCCAGCCGTTCCCCACGTTCTCCGAGGCCTTCCTGCACGCGATGCAGGAGCTCACGACGCGGCTCCCGATCCCGGCATGATCGAGAAGCTCGCCGAAGCGGACGCCCACGAGGGCCCCGTCTACGTGGCCGCCGAGCGGGCGCTGTACTTCACGACCCAGCGGGCGGGCCGCAGGGTGGACATCATGCGCCTGTCGCTCGCCGACGGGCGCATCTCCACCGTGCTCGCCGACGCCGGCGCCGCCAACGGCATGACGCTCGACCGCGACGGCCGGCTGCTCGTCTGCGAGCAGCAGCCGGCCGCGATCAGCCGCATCGACCCGGCCACGGGCGAGCGCGCGACCGTCGTGGACGCCTACCGCGGGCTGCCGCTGAACTCGCCCAATGACGTCGTCGTCAAGTCCGACGGCAGCATCTGGTTCACCGACCCGAGCTACGCCCATCTGCAGGGCTTCGGGCCTGAGCCGCAGCTCGGCGACCACGTGTACGCGTACGACGGCGAGCTCGAGCTCGCCGCGGACGGGTTCGAGAAGCCCAACGGGCTCGCGTTCTCCCCCGACGAGTCCGTGCTCTACGTCGGCGACAGCGAGAGGTGCGTGATCGACGCCTTCGACGTCCTCCACGGCCGTGTGCTCGCCAACCGCCGCCGGTTCACGACGATCGAGCGCGGCTACCCCGACGGGCTGAAGACCGACCGGCGCGGCAACGTCTACACCACCGGAGACCCCGGGCTGCTCGTCTTCTCCCCCACCGGCGCGCTGTTGCGCGAGATCGACCTCTCCGGCGCCGTCAACTTCGCCTTCGCCGGCGACCGCCTCCTGGTCACCGCCGACGACGCGATCTGGTCCATCCCCCTCCAAGGAGCCTGACCCATGGCCATCGTCCGCACCCGCAGGATCATCGACGACGCCGGCGCCGAGAGCGTGATCGCCGCCGCCGAGCGATATGCAGTCGAGCAAGGCCACCGCGTCGTGATCACCGTCGTTGACCCGTGGGGCGAGGTCGTCTTGCTGCGCCGCACACCCGGCGCCCAGATCGCCAGCTCGCGTGTCGCCGTCGACAAGGCGCGCACGGCCGCGATCTTCGTCCGTCCCAGCCGGGAGATGGAGGAGCAGGTCACCGGCGGGCGTCTCGGCGCGCTCGCCCTGCACGGCGCGTCCGCACTGACCGGCGGCATCCCGCTCGAGGTCGACGGCGAGGTCGTCGGCGCCATCGGCACGAGCGGCGAGACGCCCGACGAGGACGAGGCCGTCTCGCTGGCGGGCGCTGCCGCCGCCTTCACCGCACGGGAGGTTCCCGCGCTCACCTACGAGGGCGCGCGCATGGCCGCCGAGGCCGCCGGCGAGGAGGCCGCGCGCCGCGGAGTCGCCCCGGTCATCTCCGCCGTCGACGCCGGCGGTGCGCTCATGTTCCTCGTCCGCCCCGACCTCGCCCAGGTCGCCAGCGTCGAGGTCACCACCGACAAGGCGCGCACGGCCGCGATCTACCGCCGGCCGAGCAAGGACTTCGAGGACCAGGCGTCCAGCGGGCGGCCGAGCGCCCTGCACCTCGCGCGGGCCGTGCCGCTCCAGGGCGGCGTCCCGATCGAGCACGACGGCGAGGTCATCGGCGCGATCGGCGTCAGCGGCGCCACGTCGGCCGCCGAGGACGCCGAGCTGGCAGCGATCGGCGCGGCTGCGATCTCCGCGGTGGCGGCATGACAGCCACCGCGGCGGCCGCGACTGCCGCGGTGCCGGGGCCGCCCGAGCTGCTGCCCGGCCGCCCGGACGCGCTGGTCGACCTCCAGACCGCAGCGGGCTGCGCGCTCGTCGGCGGCCAGTGGCGCTACACCGACGCCCGGGTGCGCGACACCGGATTCGTCGAGCTCGCCGGGCCGGGCGCTCCCGACCCCCTCGGCCCGGGCGAGGTCCCCAACCGCACCTACGACATCGAGCCGCACGCCGAAGGCGTGGACTTCGACGACTCGTCGTGGACCGCGCTGGCCCCCGAGGAGACGATGCGCCGGCTCGCGACCGGCCGCGTGTGCTTCAACTGGTACCGGATCGCCGTCACGATCCCCGAGCGGGTCGGCGACCTCGACCCGACGGGCGCCACGGTGGTGTTCGAGGTCGTCGTCGACGACTACGCCGAGGTCTGGGTCGACGGGCGGATGCCGCTTGCGCTGGGCGACTCCGGCGGTCACGTGGTCTCCGGGTTCAACGCCCCCAACCGCGTCGTCCTCACGCGCGACGCGCGCCCGGGCCAGCGGTTCGTGATCGCCGTGTTCGGTATCAACGGGCCGATCTCCGGCGTCGCCGGGCAACTACATCTGGATGCGCGCCGCCTCGCTCGAGCTCCATCCGGCGCGCCGACGAGCGCTCCGAAAAAGGTCGAGCGCATGGCCGGCGGCTTCGAGTTCACCGAGGGGCCGGTGTGGTCGCCTGACGGCGCGCTGCTGTTCAGCTCGCCGAACACGAACGCCATCTATCGCCTCGACCCCGAGCTCGAACGGGTGGACCGTGTTCCGGGCCAAGAGCGGCTACGGCGGGCGTCGACATCGGCCGCTACCACCAGCCGGGCTCCAACGGCCTGGCCTTCTCGCCTGACGGGCTGCTGACGATCTGCCAGCACGGCAACCGGCGCGTCATCCGCGTCAACCCGCACGGCGACGTCACCGTGCTCGCCGACCGCTTCGACGGCCGGCGGCTCAACAGCCCCAATGACCTGGTGTACCGCTCCGACGGCACGCTGTACTTCAGCGACCCGCCGTTCGGGCTGCCCGGCGCCTTCGACGACCCGGACAAGGAGCTGTCGTCCAGCGGCGTCTACGCCGTCCGGGACGGAGCCAATTCGTGGACGGCCTCGCGATGGGGGGCATTCTTCCGGCCCCGCTGATCATCTTCTCGACGTTTGTCGGCTACATCGCGGGTGGACTCGTCGGTGCGCTCGTCATGACGCTCGGCATCTTCATCCCTGCGTTCGTCTTCCCGGTCTTCTTTCACCGCCAGCTCGTGGGCATCGCCGAGAACGAACGCCTGCACCCGTTCCTGCTGGGCGTGGCGGCCGGTGTGATCGGGCTGATCGCAGCCGTCACGGTCGACATCGTGGACACGAGCGTTGTCGATGTTCCGACGGCGATGCTCGCCATCGGCGGATTCCTGATCTTGAACCGATGGCATGGCAAGTTGACGGTTCTCTACGTCGTGCTCGGATGCGGGCTGATCGGGGCCGTACTCCAACTCACGATCGTCTGATCTCCCCCTCGACCCAGCTCGTGGCTCGTGTCGGCGTCGAGGCGAGGTCAGCGCGACTCCCGGGATCGTGACCGCGGACCAGCTGATAGGCCAGGGCCCCGAGAGCTGCGCCGGCCACGGGTCCGACGATGTAGATCCACAGGTCGCCGAAGGTCCCGCCGACCAGCGCCGGCGCCGATCGAGCGGGCCGGGTTCATCGAGGCGCCGGTGACCGGACCGCCGAACAGCGCGTCGAGGCCGACCGTGCCGCCGATGGCGATCGCAGCCGCCGCCCCGACTGCGCGGGTGTCGGTCGCGACGGCCATGATCACGAACATCAGGAGGGCCGTCAGGATCGACCTCGTAGACCAGGGCGCTGCCGGCGCCGACGCTGGGCACGGTGGCGCCGAGGTCGGCCGGCTGGTCCGGCCAGACGGCGAGCAGGACCAGAGCGCCGGCGATGGCGCCGGCCAGCTGGGCGGCGACGTAGGCCACCGCCTCGCGGGCCGGGAAGTGCCGGGTCGAGAGCGAAGGCCAGCGTCACGGCCGGGTTGATGTGGGCGCCGGAGAGGTGGCCGGTCGCGTAGACCATGACCATGATCACCAGCCCGAAGACCAGGGCGATGCCGACCGTGCCGAGGGCGCCGTCGTAGACGGCGTCGGCGACGATCGCGCCGCAGCCGGCGAACACAAGCGCGAAGGTGGCCAGGCCCTCCGCCAGCGGCCCGCCGGGCGAGGTCAGGTCGGCTCAGACCGGCTCGTCGATGAGCTCCGCCAGCGAGCGCTCGACCCGCGGCCTCGATCTCGTCGCGGATCCCGCGCACGGTCTCGAGGTCCTTGCCGGCCGGGTCCTCCAGCTCCCAGTCCTCGTAGCGCTTGCCGGGATAGATCGGGCAGGCGTCTCCGCAGCCCATCGTGATCACGGCGTCCGCCGCGCGGACGAACTCGTCCGTGAGCGGCTTCGGGAACTCCTGCGAGAGGTCGATCCCGACCTCGGCCATCGCCTCGACCGCGGCCGGGTTGATCTCCTCGGCCGGGTCGGAGCCGGCGGTGCGGACGTGCACGCGCCCTCGGCGAGCTTGTTCAGGAGCCCGGCCGCCATCTGGCTGCGGCCGGCGTTGTGCACGCAGACGAAGAGGACCTCGGGCGCTCGGCTTCGCTCATCGATCCGGAGGCTATCCATTGACAAATATCATGTTCAATAGATATATTTAAATAGATGGCCGTCGATCTGGAGCTGGCTCCGAAGACAGAAGCGCCCGAACGGCGAGCCCTGCTGCGAGCCGGTCGTCTATCCCGACATCGAGCGCGCGCACGCCGAGCGGATGGCCGAGGTCGCCAAGGCGCTCGGCGATCCGGTCCGCATGCAGCTGGTCGACGTGCTGCGAAAGCACGCCGGCAAGGTCTGCGTCTGCGAGCTGGTGCCGCTCTTCGACCTCTCCCAGCCGACCGTCTCGCACCACCTGAAGAAGCTCCGCGATGCCGGCATCGTCGGCTCCGAGCGCCAGGGGCTGTGGGCCTACTACTACGTCAAGCCCGAAGCGATGGAGGAATCTGAGCGCATGGCTGAGCTGAGAGACCGACAGGCACGAGGTCCGCGAGAGCGGTGCGCGAGCGCTACGCGGAGTCGGCGAGAACGTTGTGGAGGCGGCCGTGCCGGCGGCTGTGGCGTCGGAGCCTCCTGCTGCGGCGACGCGGCCGACGATCACCGAGCGAGCGAGCGTGAGGCTTTCGGCTCCGGCCTCTACGACCGAGGACGCGCGAGGCGCTGCCCGAGGCGGCCAAGCTCGCCTCGCTCGGCTGCGGCAACCCGACCGCGGTCGCCGACTCTGCACGAGGGCGAGACCGTGCTCGACCTCGGCTCCGGCGGCGGGATCGACGTCCTGCTCTCGGCCCGCCGCGTCGGCCCGACCGGCAAGGCCTACGGCCTCGACATGACCGACGAGATGCTCGAGCTGGCCCGCGCGCAACCAGCGCCGAGGCCGGGGTCGAGAACGTCGAGTTCCTCGAAGGGGACGATCGAGGACGTCCCGCTGCCCGACGACTCCGTCGACGTGATCATCTCCAACTGCGTCATCAACCTCTCCGGCGACAAGCCGGCCGTCTTCCGCGAGGCGGCGCAGGGTGCTGCGTCCCGGCGGGCGGTTCGCGGTCAGCGACGTCGTCGCCGACCCGGACATGGACGAGGCGACGCGGCCCGACATGGAGCAGTGGACCGGCTGCATCGCCGGCGCGCTGACCCGGGCCGAGTTCGAGCGCGAGCTCGAGGCGGCCGGGTTCGAGGCAGGTCGAGATCCGCGAGACGCACCGTGTCCACGAGCAGGCGGCCTCGGCGATCATCCGGGCGCGCGTGCCGGCGCGGCGTGACGCAGGCCGAGATCCAGCTCAACGACCCGCAGACGCTCTACCGGCGCTGGGAGGACTCCCAGTGGAGCCCGTTCGACGTCGACCTCGACGCGCGATCGGGAGCAGTGGGCCGAGCTCGACCGGCGACGACCGCGATCTCATCTACTGGGTCCTCGGCGTCGCTGATGGTCGCCGAGGAGCGGATCACGACCAAGTTCTCCGGGCTGGTCGGCGCCCACGGCAGCGAGGAGGAGGCGACGTTCCTCGCCACCCAGCAGGTCGACGAGGCGCGCCACATGCAGTTCTACGCGCGCTTTCAGGACGAGGTGGTCGGCTGAGCCGGCGACGATCGCCGCCCACGTCGAGCGGGCGCGCGAGAGGTCTCGCCGGCCTTCCGCAAGATCTTCGACGAGGCGCTGGTCGAGGCGCACGAGCGGCTGGTGGCCGCGACCGGCGGACCTGGCCGCCAAGGTCCGCTTCGTGACGATCTACCACCTGATCCTCGAGAGGACGCTGGGCCTGACGACCTTTCGGTTCGTCACCGCAGTACCTCGAGCGCGAGGACCTGCTGCCGGGCTTCGTCGAGGGCTACTCGCAGATCCACCACGACGAGACCCGCCACATCGGCTACGGGGTCTGGTTCCTGCGCGAGACCGTCCGCGAGCGCCCGGGGCTGCGGAGACGGTCCGCGCGACGCTGCGCGAGCTGTTGCCGTCGGTGGCCGAGGCGCTCCCGCCGGAGCGGCGACGGCGCGACCCGACATGGAGCGGCTCGGGCGTCAGCACCGACGATGTCCGCGAGTTCGCGCTCGACGGGCTGACCCGCCGCCTGGACATCATCGGCGTGCCGCTCGACAGCCTCTAGGGAGCGCCCTCCGGTCGCGTGGTTCGAATCGCGCCCGGCGGGGTAGGGGGGCTCCGCACGCCGTTCCGACCGATCACCTGGGTCAGGCAAGGATGTCCCGCCGTTCGATCGCACCCGTCGCCGCTCTGGTTGCGCTCGGCCTCGCCGCCGGCACCGCGACCGTAGCCGACCGCATCGGCTCGGGAGCCACGGCTCGAAGCCGGCGACGAAGGTCAAGGGCCACTACAAGGGCAAGAACGCGGCCGGCCGCTCGATCAGCTTCGACGTCGTCGGCTCGAAGAGAACAAGCCGCGCGTCGAGAACTTCGCCGTCGACGTCGACACGGAGTGCTGGAACGACTTCAACGACGACGGCAAAGCGACACGGCTGGTCGCCCACATCACCGGCTTCGGCGCCAACGCTGAAGAAGAACGGCACGCTTCGAGATCTACTACGCGCCCGACGACGACACCGAGTTCCAGTTCACCGGCAAGCTCGGCGAAGGGCAAGGCGAAGGTCGACGTGATCGTCGGCGGGACCTTCAACCCCGACGGGACGCCGAGCCCCGTCGGCCCGTACCAGTGCGACAGCTGGGGCGCCAAGTACTCCGCGCGCGCCAAGCGCTAGCTCCGCCCGGCGCGGAACGCCGGTCCGCGGGCCCCCGCGAACGGCTAGGGGCCATCCACTAGACGTCCACCCCCCGAGGGGGCACTTCAAGCTACCCCAAAGCGGTTACGAAGAAGCGGGCATGAACCGCTTCACCATCACACTGCTGCCGCTGTCACCTCGCTCGCCCTGGTCGCGGGCTCCGCCGCTCGCCTCGGCCGCGGCCCGACACGACCGCCGTCTCAAGGGCGCCAAGAAGCGAACGCACCAAGATCAAGGGCCACTACGAGGGCTCCAACGCCGCGCGGCCACGCGATGAGCTTCGACGTCGCCGGCTCGAAGACGAAGCCTGACGGTCGAGAACTTCGCCGTCGACGTCGACACCGAGTGCTGGAGCGACGCCGACAACGACGGTGAGAGCGACACCCTCGTCGCCCACATCACCGGCTTCGGCGGCCAAGGTGAAGAAGGACGGCAGCTTCGACATCTACTACGCGCCGGACGACGACACCGAGTTCGAGTTCAACGGCGCGATCAGCAAGGGCAAGGCCAAGGTCGACGTGATCGTCGGCGGGACCTTCGATGCGGACGGGACCCCGAGCCTCGTCGGCGCCTACCAGTGCGACAGCTGGGGCGAGACCTACAACGCCAAGCGAGCTAGGCCGGATAGGCAGGGCGAGCCGATGAAATGAATCGCGAGGCGAGCCAGCGGGCGTGGCGATCGCCACCGCCGCGGTCGCCGCCACCGCGCTGTCGCCGGCGCGCCCGCGCACGCCGCGGCCCGCCGGCGGCCGGGCACCATACAAGGGCAAGCTCAAGGGCGGGACGGTGAGCCTGAAGGTGAGCCGAACATGGCGGGCGCGTCTCACCTACGCGCTGAAGTCGAAGTGCGGCCGCGCCCACGGGACCGTCTCGCTGAAGGTCAAGCGAGTCGGCTTCCACAGCGCCGGCCGCCGCGGCCGGCCGACGCCAACGGCACGTTCGTCGCCGGGGGCAAGAAGGCCAAGGGCACGCTGCGCACGGCCGCCGCCAAGCGAGGCGGCGTGACGCTGCAAGGGCGGCGCGCGGCGCTTCACCGCCAGGCTCTCTCGGGCTCCGGCGGCTGGGCGGCTCGTCGCTGACGGCGGTCCGACTACGGCCACTACGCCGGTGCGAACGCGGCGGGACGGCCGTCAGCTTCGACGTCGTCGGCGGCCCGGCGGGGCCGACGGTCGAGAACTTCGCCGTCGACGTCGACACCGAGTGCTGGGGCGACTACGACAACGACGGTCAGTCCGACACGCTGCTGCGCACATCACCGGCTTCGGCGACGAGATCAACGAGACGGCAGCTTCGACATCTACTACTCGCCCGACGACGACACCGAGTTCGAGTTCGCCGGCACGATCGCGGACGGCAAGGTCGCGGTCGAAGTCACCGTCGGCGGCCACTTCGACCCCGACGGGACCCCGAACCTCGTCGGCTCCTACGAGTGCGACAGCTGGGGCGACACCTACAACGCGTTTCAGTCCGGCTGAGCCGAAGCGTCGCGCCGGCGATCGTCGTCGGGCCCGCGGTCGCGATCAGGTCCGGCCAGGGAGGTCGGCGTCGCGGGCTCGCTCGGCTTCCCGGGATCCCCCGGCGTCGACCCGGATTCCCGCACGGCGCACCGGTCTGGCGCTTGATCCGGATCTCCTCGGCGATCTGCCTGATCGCCGAGCCGTCGGTCGGCACCTTGACCATGAACCGCTCGGTCGGACAGGTGAGCACGACGTCCGGGCGCTCGCGCTCGAGGATCTCGCGCGGCATCGTGCTCGTGTGCACGAACACCAGCCGGCGAAAGGACTCCTTCAGGAACGTCAGCAGATGGACCGTGAACGACTCCCCGAAGACGGCGGTCGGGCCGACGCCATCGTCGCGCTCGAAGACGATCGTCCGCCCGTGGTTGAAGACCCGGTTGTCGAAGACGATCTGCGCCTGCGGCGTCTTCGGACGGCCGCGCACGCTGTCCCCCTCGACCGGGTGCTGGAACTCCCTCCACACGATCTCGTCGTAGCCGATCACGTCCAGCTCGACGCCCGCGTCGCTCAGCTCACGACAGATCGTCTCGTAGGCGACGTGCGCGCCGACGTGCGTCCAATGCGTCCCGGTGACCGAGTAACGGGCCGTTCGGCCTTGGCCTCGAGTAGCTCCGAAAGGGGGTAGATGACCGGGGCGTCGAGGCCGGCCGCCACCTCGAGGATCTGGTCGACCGGCCGTCGCGGGGCGAGCACGACCTGAGTCCGGCAGGTACTCCGTGTAGACCGACTCCTTATCGGGCACGATCGTGCACAGCCAGGTGCAGCCGAGCTCGGCGGTCAGGTCGAGCTTCCCCTGAAACAGCGCCCGCCAGGCATCGAGCTGGCGCCGACGGAGGACGCGCCCGGTGTGCTGGCCGATCACGTCGTTGCTGTCGTTGTGCAGGAACAGCCACCCGTCCTTGCCCTCCAGGCGCTTGTCGGCCTCGCGCTCACCGGCCGCCTGCTGGCGACGGTGCCCGGCGAGGGCCTTTCGCGCCACCCGCCCCCGCCTGCGCGCGCGCTCTACCTCTCGATCCTGCCCGTTCGGCCCCGACATCGAGCGAGAGACTAGCCGACGGGATCGACCAGATCGGGCCAGGGCAGGCCGACTCCGGCGGCGGCTTCGCCCTTCCCCGGGTACCGCTGAGGTACGGCCCGGGAGGCCGTACGACGTGCGCCTCGAGCTTGATCCGCACCTCCTCGGAGATCTGCCGCATCGCCGAGGAGTCGGATGGGACCCGGACCAGGAAGCGCTCGGTCGGGTAGCTGAGCACGACGTCCGGGCTCTCGTGCTCGGCCGTCGCCGATCAGCTGGCATCGATCGAGCCACCCCACGCCGCATGGCGAATGGCGATCCGCGAGCGCTGGCCCGGCCGCTGGGCCGGCGCCGAGCGGCCGCGCGGCCTTTCAGGACGTGACCGTCAGCGTCGCGGCCTGATGTGGCACGAGCCGTGCGAGCCGTTCGGGATAATCCTCGCCGTACCGCCCGTGCACACGTCGCCAGACATCGATCGGCTGCGACGAGATCATCGCTCTCGGCCCCTGGCATCTCGACATCGAGGTCACGCCGGAGATCAGCACCCGCGTCTCGCTCGACGCGCCCGCCGGTACCTACACGGACCCCGGCGCACAACGCATGGCCTTCGTCGACCCGCGCGACAGATGGATGGAGAGGTCCGCAGGATCTATCCGGAGGGCCTCGAGGGCCGCTCCTTCCTCGACTGCGCATGCAACGGCGGCGGCTACTGCTTCTGGGCGCGAGAGCTGGGTGCGGACCGGTGCTTCGGCTTCGACGTTCACGAACATTGGATTCGCCAGGCGCGCTGGCTCGTCGAGAACCGAGCCTCGCCCAGCGATGGGATCCAATTCGAGGCGATCGATCTGCTCGACCTGCCACGGCTCGATCTGGAGCCCTTCGATCTGACGCTGTTCAAGGGCATCCTCTATCACCTGGCCTCACCGATGCAGGGGCTGCAGATCGCGGCCGATCAGACACGCGAGGTGCTGCTGCTCGGGACCGGGTTCCGCACGGACCTGCCGGACGGGAGTCTGGTCCTCAACAAGGAACGCGACGGGCTCATGCACGGCGTCCACGGCCTCAACTGGTATCCTACCGGCCCGGACGTGGTCCGCCGAATGCTCGAGCGGGTCGGGTTCAAGGAGATCAAGCTGACCGGAGTCGTCCCCCCTTTCGAGGGACGGCGGCAAAACATCGGCCGGCTCACCGTGGTTGCCGCCAAGCGCAAAGGACTCCTCGACGCCGTGCCGGAGGTCAGCTACAGCCAGCGGGAGCTGCTGAGGTTCGTTGGGTGCCTGGGAGCGGGCCGGGCGTTGAGCCGAGTTTGCCCGCCGATCGCGTGAAAAGGCCCCTCCCTCCGGGCGTCCCCGACCCCCGAATCGGATCCGCCCTACCCCTCGTTTGATCTCGCCTTCCGCGTCGGCTCACTGCACCAGGCCGAGGACCCCTGGGCCACCTATGAGCGTATGGGCGTCGAGTCCAAGGAGCGGTCCTCGGAATCCTCCCTGACGACTGGTCGTTCCACGGACGCGGAGTGCTCGATTTCGGCTGCGGGGCGGGCAGGACCCTGCGCCACTTCGCGGCGGAGGCGGAGGTCGCCGAGGTCGTCGGCTGCGATATCGACGGGCCGAGCATCGACTGGATCCAGCAGAACCTCCCGCCGCGGCTGACCGCGTTTCGGAACTCCGAAGAGCCGCCGTTCGACCGGCCGAACGGCTCCTTCGACCTGATCTACGCGCTCAGTGTCTTCACCCACCTCACCGAGCACTGGGCCGACTGGAGCTGGAGCTGCATCGGCTGCTGCGCGACGACGGGATCCTGCTCGCGACGTTCCTCGGCGCCGAGCGGGCGGAACGTGTGCTGCCCGAGGCGGTCGTCGGTGCGGGAATCGTGCCGAGCGGACCGGGATGAACCAGCTCGCGCACGGGCGACCGTGGGATTGGGGGGGACCCATCGTCGTCCACTCCGAGTGGTGGATCCGCGAGCACTGGGGCCGAGCGTTCGACGTCGTCCGGTTCGTGGAAGATGGGTTCTGGTCTGAGTGGGATCAGGGGTACGCGGTCCTGCGAAAGCGCCCGGTGAATCTGACCCGCGAGCAGCTCGAGGAGCCGAGCCGGGACGACCCGCGCGAGCTCGATGCCGCGATAGAGAACGTGCGCCAGCTCGGCCGCCAGCTGACGCCGTTCTGGCGCGACGTGATCGAGTTGCGCGGCCGCCAGGCCGAGCTGCGCGACCGGGTAACCCGGCTTCGAACGGCCCTCGATCGGGAACGGAAGGGCGGACAGCAGGCGGACGACTAGATGTAGTTACCCACCACGTTGTTCCAGCTCGGCGAGCCGAGCTGCGGGCGGCCTGTGGCGAAGGGAGCCGTGTGGTCTCCTGAAGTTGTAGTGGTCCAGCCAGCCGGGAAGGGCAGCGGTGCGCTCGGCCGAGGAGCCGTAGATCGCTCCGTATGCCCAGCGATCGGTCATGGTCTGGATGAAGCGCTCGGCCTTGCCGTTGGTCTGGGGCCGGCGAGGGCGGGTGCGCAGGTGACGGATGGCGAGCTCACTGCAGGCGGCGGCGTGGACTTCTGAGCGGTAGCAGGCACCGTTATCGGAGAGGACGCGCTCGGCCACGATCCCCATGCCTTTGAACCAGGCGACGGCGCGGCGTAGGAAGTCGGCGGCGGTGGCTCCCTTCTCGTCGGCAAGGACCTCGACGTAGGCGAGGCGGGTGGCGTCGTCGACGCAGACGTGGACGAACTCCCAGCCGAGCGCTCCGGTGCGGCGGCCCTCACGTCGCTGCTTGGTCTGAGAGGCACGGGAGCCTGAGATCCGGTGGCCGACGCCATGGATCCTCCCGAGCTTCTTGACGTCGACGTGGAGGAGCTCTCCCGCTCGCTTTCGCTCGTAGCGGTTCGGTGGCTCGGGCGGGGTGAGACGACTGCGTTTGCCGAGGCCGATCCGGGCCAGCCAGCGGGAGACGGTCGAGAGCGCCATCCCGAGCACCTCGGCGATCTCCGCCGCGGTCATCCGCAGCCGGCGCAGAGCCTCGATCGCCGCCAGACGGTCCGCTGCGAGCCTCCCGGGCACCCGCCTCGGTGCCGAGCTGCGGTCCTCGAGGCCGCACTCGCCTTCGCTTCGCCAACGGGCGAGCCACTTGGCGGCGGTCCGCTCGCTGACGCCGGCGGCCTCGGCCGCCGACCTCAGCGACCAGTCCCCTTCGAGGCGGTCGACGAGCAGGCGCCTGCTCTTCGGGCAGGTGCGGGCATTAGCGTGGAGCTTCATCCGGGTTCTCCTTGTTCTGGGTGGCTTCAGCACCCCCAGCCTTCAAGGAGGCCCGGATGAACAACGTTCTGAGGAAC
>CAVXSJ010000021.1:0-350491 GCA_963764385.1 uncultured Solirubrobacteraceae bacterium
GCAGATGGCGCTGGACGCGTTCGAGGTCGACCGCGCCGCGGGCCGCCGCCACACGCACATCATCGCGCCGCCGGGCTCGGGCAAGACCCTCATCGGCGTCGAGCTGATCCGGCGCGTCGGGCGCCGCGCGCTGGTGCTGGCGCCCAACAGCGCCATCCAGATGCAGTGGCCGCGGGCGGTGGCGCGGTTCACCTCCGACCGGACGGTGGCGGGCACCGAGCCGGGCTTCGCGATCGCGTGCCTCAGCTACCAGTCGCTGGCGCAGCTCGACGACCCCGAGGTGGCGCTCGGCCGGGTGGCCGCGCTCCGCTGGACGGCCGAGCGCGCGGCGGCCACCGGCGCCGACCCCGCGGACGTCGCACGCGAGGCCGAGCGCTACGAGGGCGAGGCCGCCGCTCGCCGCACGCGCGAGCTGCGGAGGATCTCCGCGACGGTCAAGCGCGAGATCGCCCGCGGCGAGCACGCCGGCGTGGAGCTGGCCCAGCTGCTGTCGGCCAACGCCCGCGAGCGCGTGCGCCAGCTCGCCGCCGCCGAGGTCGGCGCGGTCGTGCTCGACGAGTGCCACCACCTCGCGTCGTTGTGGGGCTACGTCGTCCGCGCCGTGCTGGGCGAGCTGGCCGGGGACGCGCACGTCGTCGGGCTCACCGCCACCCCGCCCGGCGACGTCACGACCGACGAGGCCGAGCTGTACGCCGAGCTGCTCGGGCCCGTCGACTTCAGCATCCCCACCCCGGCCGTGGTGCGCGACGGGCACCTGGCGCCGTTCCAGGAGCTGGCGTGGATCACCGAGCCACTCACCAGCGAGCGCGCGTGGCTGGCCGAGCACGACACCCGCTTCCGGGAGCTGATCACCGCCCTGCACGACGACGTCGAGGGCCCGCTGTCGTTCCCGGGCTGGGTGATCACGCGGGTCCGCGAGCGCCGCCGCGGCGCCGACGACGAGGCCGAGGTGCCGTGGGAGGCGTTCCAGCGCCGGCACCCCGCGCTGGCCAGGGCCGGCGTGCGGTTTCTCGGCTCGGCCGGGTTGCGGCTGCCCGCCGACGCCCCGCGCGGGGAGGCCTACCGCGCGCCGCCGGACCTCGACGACTGGCTCGTGCTGCTCGAGGACTACGCGCTGCGCTGCCTCGCCACCTCGGAGCTGCCGGAGGCGGGCGAGCGCTACAAGGCCGTGGGGGCGGCGCTGCGGCAACTCGGGTTCCAGCTCACGCGGCGCGGGATCCGCCGCGGCGCCTCGGAGGTCGACCGGCTGCTGACGGGCTCGCAGGCGAAGGCGATCGGCCTCGTCGAGGTGCTGGCCGCCGAGGCCGAGATCCGCGGCGACGGGCTGCGGGCGCTGGTGCTGTGCGACGCGGAGATGGCCGCGGCGCGGCCCGACGACGCGCTCACCGGCGTGCTCGACCCCGCGGCCGGCACCGCGCGCAACGCGGTCGACGCGCTGTCCGCCGACCTGCGCACCGCGACGCTGCGGGCGCTGCTCGTGTCCGGCCGCGGCCTGCGCTGCGCCCCCGGCGACGCCGAGGTGCTGCTGGCCGCGCTGCGGGAGGAGGCCGAGGGGCGCTTCGCGATGCCGGAGTGGACCGCCGAGCCCGACGGCGTGCTGGTCTCCCTGCGCGCGTCCGGCGCCGAGTGGATGCCGCGCGCGTGGGTGGAGCTGGCCACGCGGCTGCTGGTCCGCGGCACCACCGGCACGCTCGTCGGGACCCGCGCGCTGCTCGGCGAGGGCTGGGACTGCCCCGCGGTGAACGTGCTCGTCGACCTCGGGATGGCGGCCACCGGCGTCTCGGTCCACCAGTCGCGCGGGCGCTCGCTGCGCCTCGACCCCGAGGACCCGCGCAAGCTCTCCTCCAACTGGGACGTCGTCTGCGTCGCCCCGGAGCTGGTGCGCGGCACCGCCGACTACGAGCGCTTCGTGCGCCGCCACCTGCACCTGTTCGCGCCCGCCGACGACGGGGAGATCGAGGCCGGCCCCTCGCACGTGCACCCGGAGCTGAGCCCGTTCGCGCCGCCGGCCGCCGAGCGCTTCGCGGCCATCAACCGCGACATGCTCGAGCGGGCGGGAGCGGGCGACGAGGCGCGGGCGCGCTGGCGGCTCGGCACCCCGTACCGCGGGGCGGAGCTGCGCACGGTGGTCGCCCGCCCGCGCGCCGCGACCACCGTGCAGGCGGAGCCGGGCGAGCCCGGCACGCTGCCGCCGATCAGCCAGCGCGTGCCGCTCGGCGCGGGCGCGGCCGGAGCGGTGGGCGCCGCCGCGGTCGCAGCCGTGGCGGGCGCGCCCGTGGTGCTCGCGGGCCTCGCGCTCGCCCCCGCCGGCGCCGTGTGGGCGGCGGCCCGTCTCGCGCGGGCGCGCTCGCGGCTGCCGATCGTGCTCCCGCTCGACGTCGCGGCGGAGTCCGTGGTCGAGGCGTACCGCGAGCTCGGCGAGCTGTCCGAGGCGGCGGCCGCGTCGCTGCGGATCGAGCCGCGCGCGAGCGGCTACCTCCGGTGCGTGCTGACCGAGGCCTCCCCGGAGGAGAGCGTCCGCTTCGCCGCCGCGCTCGAGGAGCTGACCGGGGTGAGCGAGAACCCGCGCTACCTGGTCGGGCGCCCGCTCCCCGACCCGGGCGTCGGCACCGCGGCGCTGCTCGGCCGCGTCCTCACCCGGCGCCCGCCGTTCCCGGAGCGCCTGCACCCCGTCCCGCGCGACCTCGCGCGCCGCAAGGACCGCGCCGAGGCGTTCGCCCGCGCGTGGCGGCGCCGCATGGGGCCGGGCCGGCTGGTGTTCGCCCAGCGCAGCGAGGAGGGCCGGCGCGCCCGCGCGGAGGCGGCCGGCGAGGACGGCGGCTACGACACCCTCGTCCGCGAGGTGTGGGTCTGAGCGGCGTGCGGTTGGCGCGGCGGCGCTCCGGGAACCAGGGGAGCACTTTCCCCGTCAGAGGAGCACCAGATGGCCCAGTCCCAAGCCGACGCCCTGTTCGACCGCCTCCGCGCCAACGGCCTGCGCAAGAAGGTGGCCCGCGATCTCTCGACGGCGCTGAGCAGCGCGAGCGGGTCGCGTCCCTCCAAGGCCGCCACCGCCAAGATCACCGACCTGCGCAAGCTCGTCGCCGACCTCGAGGACCGCGCCAAGGGCGGCCCCGCCAAGCGCCAGGCCGCCGCCAAGAAGGCCGCCGCGACCCGCAAGCGCAAGGCCGCACAGCGCAGCGCAGCCGCCAAGAAGGCGGCGCGGACGCGCGCGAAGAAGGCCTGACACGGCCGCACGGCGCCCGTGTATGGCACCGTGTGGGCCGGCATGCGGCTCGAGGGCATCCACCACATCACCGCCATCACGGGCGACGCGCCCCGCAACGTCGACTTCTGCACCCGCCTCCTGGGCCTCCGGCTCGTCAAGAAGAGCGTCAACCAGGACGACCCGACCGTCTACCACCTCTTCTATGCGGACGAGCAGGGCAGCGCGGGCTCGGACCTGACCTTCTTCGAGTATCCCGGCGCACAGCCGGGCCGCGCCGGGCGCGGGATGGTCCACCTCATCCAATGGCGCGTGGCCTCCGAGGACGCGCTGTCGTTCTGGGCCGAGCGGCTCGCGGGTGAGGGCGTCCCCGTCGACCGTCCGCGCGGCGGCGCGCTGGCGTTCGCCGATCCCGAGGGCCTCCAGCACGAGCTGCTGGTCGACACCAGCGGCGACGAGCCGCTGATCGCCGAGCACCCGGAGATCCCGGCCGAGCACGCGCTGCGGGGGTTCGCCGGCGTGCGCGCGTACGCGGCCGAGCCCGAGCAGAGCCGCGCACTGCTCGAGAGCACGCTCGAGTTCGCGCCCTCCGAGGACGGCTGGGAGGCGCGCGGCGCCTCGCGCGGGTCCACCTACGCCTACGACGACCCTCCCGGCGAGGCGGGCATCCAGGGCGCCGGGACGGTCCACCACGTCGCGTGGGCCACGATCCCCGACGAGCAGCCGGAGTGGCGCGAGCGCGTGCTGCGCGCCGGCGCCCGCCCCACGCCGATCATCGACCGCTTCTACTTCCGCTCCGTGTACTTCCGCGAGCCGAGCGGCGTGCTGTTCGAGATCGCCACCATCGGCCCCGGCTTCACAACTGACGAGCCGCTCGAGAGCCTCGGCGAGAAGCTGGCGCTGCCGCCCGACTACGAGCCCATGCGACAGCAGATCGAGGCGACCGTCACGCCGCTGCCGACCACGCGGCCCAGCCGGACCGGCGGCGACTAGCTCAGCGCGTCCTGCGCAGCGTCCTCACGGTCCTGCGCGGCGCGGTAGACGGCGTAGGAGGCCGCATCGCGGCGGCCCAGCCACAGGCGGTACGCCTCGGCGGCATCCTCGCGCGCGTCGCGCCACGCGGCGTGCACGGGCGCCCACGTCGCCTCGCGGCGCAGGACGAGCTCCCGCGTGTCCGCGACCTGGTCGAGCAAGACCTTCAACTCGTTGACGCTCATCAGCGGCTCCTTGACCGGACCGGTGCCCGGTCTCTCCCACCTCTACGCGCCGAGACGCGTCCCGGTTGCGTCGGTGGCTACGCCGCGTTCACGCGGCGACAAGCACGGGGCCCGTGCTCAGCGCGATCTCGGCGGCGTCCGCACGGTCCTCGGCGGCGCGGTACACGAGATAGGCATCGCGCCCGGGAACCGCGCACCAGTCGTCGTACGCGATGTTCGCCTCCGCCCGCGCGGCGCTCCACAGTACGAACAGCTCGTCACGTCCGCGGTGGCCGGCCATGGGTAGTTTCCTACCCTCCCTCGGCCGGACCGAAAACTCACTCCGGCTCCGCGTCACGCACCTGTTCGTTCGTCGTCTCGCGGCGATCGCGGATGCGCCCGGCGACGATCACGCCGACCAGCACCGCGAGCGGCACGAGGTAGATCAGCTGCACCAGCCAGTGGCCGGCGTGCGCGAACAGGATCATCCGTTCAGCGCCGCCGACAGCAGCCAGAGCCCGAGGAGGGTGAAGCAGACCATCAGCACCAGCATGACGATCTGCGATCGGGTGGCTGCGCGGGCGGAGCCGTACACCCGCAGCGCGCGATCGTGGCCGAGCACGAGCGCCGCGACGTGGCCGACGACGAGCGCGATGACCTGCGCGTACCAGATCGCGGTCGCGCTCACGACCGAGTAGTCGATGCGGTCGCCGGCGCCGCCGAAGAAGTCCGAGCCGTCGCCGAGCGGATCGGAGGCGAGCCGCCACAGGTCCTGGCCGTTGTAGGCCAGCAGGGAGAAGTAGTGCGCGACGACATAGGCGGCCGCGATCGGCACCAGCGTGTGCGCGAAGCGCAGGCTCAGCTCGCGCCGGCTGAGGCCGGAGCCGGCCAGCGCCATGCCGGTCGTGCCCAGCCACCACAGCGCGCCCACCAACGCGATCGCCACCAGCAGGCCCACGACGAAGGCCAGCTCGAGGCTGGTGCCCAGCGAGATGCCGAGCGAGCCGAACGCGTCCTGGAGGTCCCGGCGCGCGTCGTTGAACAGCGCGCCCTCGCTGGCGCCGTCGAAGCCCGTCGACGCGATGCCGGTCACCAGCAGCGCGGCGGTCCCGGCGCCCGCCCGCAGGCGCGTCGCGCCGACGAAGGGCGGGCGCAGCACCAGCCGGCCGTCGTCCGCGCGGCCGATCGGCGCCAGCAGCGCGAACATGCCGAACCAGACGCCGAACGCGTCCCCCCGGCGCGTCCACGGCTCGACGCCGTAGACGCCCATCCCGACGAGCTGGACCACCAGGTAGATCAGCATCAGGACGCCGAGCGGGCCGGGCTCGCGCCCGGTGCCCCAGCACAGCTCGCAGATCACGAACGCGAGCAGCCCGGCCACGGCCGGCCAGTGGCCGAGGCGCTCCGGGTAGGGCAGCGGCTCGGTCGCCTCCCCGCGGGAAAGGCGGCCCGCGACCCACCCGGCGGCACGGCCGATCGCCCGCCACGGGCTGAGCAGCCGGAACACGTCGCCGAGCAGCAGCGAGGCGAACGGGATGCCGACCCAGAAGCCGACGTAGACGGCGGTCGGCGCGAGGTTGTCCTGCTGGGAGTCGGTGCCGGCCAGGCCGGCGTACGCGGTGGCGGCGAACGCGGCGACGCCCACCGCACCGAGGAGGACCTCGACCGCGAGCGGGATCGGGAACAGCCGCCGCTCCGGCAGGCGCTCCAGCCGGGGGCGCGACCAGCCCGCCGCCAATGCGACGAACGAGACCACCAGGACCGCCGCGGCGGCCGCCCCGAACAGCTCCTCCGGGATCGGGAGGTCGGCGCGGCCGACGATGCCATGGGCGAACAGGAGCACGGCCGGCGAGTCTAGGAGTCCGTTGAAGAATGATCGGCCCGACCGGGGCGGCCGTGGACCGAGCGGGCGCCGCACGAATCCGAAGGGAATCCTCCTAGGATTTCCGAGGATTCTTCAACGGGCTCCTAGGAGCGTTAACGACGACGGCCCCGCCGGAGCGGGGCCGTCGAGACTTCAGATACGAGCGCCTGCTAGCAGGGCGCGTCGTCGCTCGCCGAGACCGTCTGGGCCTTCGGCGGGTTCGGGTTGCTCATGAAGTGGATCGTGAGGTTGAACGGCAGCTTGCCGTTCCTCGGGCACTTGGTGCGCTTGAACAGCGCGTTCTTGCCGGCCTTCTTGTAGAGGTCGGTCTCGAGGCCGACGAGGCCGTTGAACGTGCCGGGCGGGAACTCGCGGGCGAGCTGCGGGATGCTGATGTCCAGCACCTTGCCGTACTTGCCCGAGGCCTTCTTGAACGTGCCGATCGAGAGGACGCGAATGTCGCCGCCCTCCTGCTGCAGGTAGAAGCCGAGCTTGTTGTTGCCGATGACGTAGGCGTCGATCTTGAACGTCAGCTCCGCGGGGGCGCCGGTGTTGACGCCGGCGATCGCATCGGCGGAGCCGCCACCGACACGTGAGCCCTTCGGGCAGTCCGTGCCGGCGCTGTCCTCCAGCACCTGCTGGGCGCACTTCTTCAGGCCCTTGGTGGACGGCACGATCTGCTTGGCCATGAAGACCTTGATGCCGTCGGCGGTCTGCGAGCTGTCCTCGTTCTTGAGGTTCAGGCCGACCTTCACGGCCTTGACCTTCTTCTTCTTCTTGCTCAGCGGCTTCTTGTCCGCCTTCGCGGTCACGGTCAGGTCAGCACCGGGCGTCTGGGCGATGGCCACGGCCGAAACGGCCAGCGCCACCAGCGCCGCCAGAGCGACGATCAGGGTCTTACGCAAGGGGGTCTCCTCCTCAGGAGTCTTCGATGAGGTTCAAGCGAGATACCGCACGGGACGGAAAAGTTTCGCCAACCCGCGTACTTGCGTGCAACCCGGACGAACGTTCGATGCGCCGCTGCTACGTTCGCAACCCCGTGCGAGCGCAGCCCGCGAGCATCCCCGCGCCCTCCTTCCCGCGCGAGCTGACCTGGCTCAACGTGGCCCCGCTGCGGATGGACAAGCAGCGCGGCCGGCCCGTGCTGGTCGAGTTCTGGGACTTCTGCCGGGTCAACTCCCTGCGCACGCTGCCCTACCTGAAGGCGTGGCACGAGCGCTACGCGGAGGCCGGCCTGCGCGTGATCGGCGTGCACACCGGCGCGTTCCCGCCGTCGCGCGACGACGCCGAAGTGGCGCGCGCCGTCGAGCGCCTGGGGATCTCGTATCCGGTGGTGCTCGACACGGACCTCCAGGTATGGGACCTCTACGGCAACGAGGGCTGGCCTGGCCGCTACCTGTGGGACACCCGCGGGGCGCTGTTCTCGCTGCACTACGGCGAGGGCGCGTACGCGGAGACCGAGCTCGAGATCCAGGAGCTGCTCGGCGTCGAGCGCGAGCCACTGGCGCCGGTGCGCCCCGAGGACGAGCCGGGGCTGCTGCTGCCCGCCCAGACCGAGGATCAGCCCGGCGCCTACACGGGCCCCTACGAGGCGGGCGGCGCGTGGGCGGTGCTGGACGGCCGCGGCGAGCTGACCGTCAACGGCCGCGTGGTCGAGATCTCCGTGCCGGGCTGCCATCCGCTGGTCGAGCACGACCACCACACCGCCGGCGTCCTCGAGCTGGCCGTCGGCCCCGGGCTCACCTGCCACATGACGTGCTTCACGCCGGGGGTGGCTCCAGCTCCCGGTGACCCCGGTCCCCCAGCAGGCGGATGAGCCGCGGCGGGGTGGGTGGGTCGAATCCTCGAGCAGGACGGCGGTGCCGGGCCAGTAGGGCGAGGAGTTCGGGCTCTCGGAGAGGAAGTGGCGCTGGTAGACCCACGAGCCCGTGTTGATGATGCGGGTGCCGGCCGGGGTCGTCCACTCCGCCTGGTCGTCGCCGTCCCACGGTCCGGAGCGGTGCGAGTGGCCCCACAGCACGTACGGCGCCGTGACGCCGAGCCGGTGCAGCACCTCGCGGATCCCGTGCAGGTAGCCGCGGCGCAGCGACGCGCCGGAGAGGTCGCGCTCGAGCGGCCCGAGCCCGGCGGCGTTGAGGCCGGCCACCGTCGCCGCGTAGGCGGCGCCGAGCGCGACGGCGCGCACCGGGCGGCGGCGCCGCTCCCCACCCGCCAGCGTCACCCACGCCCGCGCCGAGGCGCCCGCCCCGGCCGAGAGCACCGCGCGGTCGGAGCGCTGGGTGAGCGCGTTCATCCACGCGTACAGCGGGGCGAGCACGGCCTCGTAGTCGTCGGCCACCGCGCCCTCCTCCGGCAGCTGCACGACCCAGCGCGCCATCGCGCCGGTGGCGAGCCGCTCGAACGTGGGGACGGTGGCGTGCAGGTCCGAGTAGTGCCCGTGGAGGGCGAACACGTCCTCGCGCAGCCACACGCCGGGGTAGGCGACGCTCGTGCGCGCGGGCTGGGCGGAGCGGGCGAGCGCCTCGGCGAGCGGGCCCGCGTCGTGCGGCTCGATGCGCTGCTCGAGGCCGAGGAAGCCCGACCGCTCGGTCTCGAGGCGCCCCTCGATCCAGCCCGCGACGAGCCCGTGGTCGTGGTTGCCCGACATCAGGATCAGCTCTCCGTCGGGCCCCAGCGCGGCGCCGAGGTCGGCCAGCACAGGGCTCGGCGAGCTCGGCGATGTCGCGCTTGGGACGGTCGCGGAGCTCGACGGCGTCGCCGAGGATCACGAGCCGGTCGACGCCGCGGACGGCCTCCAGCAGCGGCTCCCGCAGCTCGGGGCGCCGAGCGAGGTCGGTGCGCTTGGTGGCGCCCAGGTGCAGGTCGGAGACGACGAGGGTGCGCACGGGCGAGACACCCTAGGGTGCCGTCGCGATGGCACCGCTCGATGGCCTCCTCGTCGCCGACTTCTCGCGCGTGCTCGCGGGGCCCTACGCCACGATGCTGCTCGGCGACCTCGGCGCCGACGTCGTCAAGGTCGAGCGCCCGGGCGGCGGCGACGACACCCGCGCCTGGGGCCCGCCGTGGCATGGCGAGGACAGCACCTACTACCTCGTCACGAACCGCAACAAGCGCTCGGTGGCGCTCGACCTCGGCGACGAGGGCGACCGCGAGCTGGCGCGGCGGCTCGGCGAGCGCGCCGACGTGATCGTGGAGTCCTTCCGCCCCGGGCTGATGGCGGAGTGGGGCCTCGACGGGGACACGCTGCGCGAGCGCAACCCCGGCCTGGTCTCCTGCTCGGTGACCGCGTTCGGCACCGGCGAGGCCGGCCGCGTGCTGCCCGGCTACGACTTCCTGCTGCAGGCGATGGGCGGGCTGATGCACGTGACGGGCGATCCCGGCGGCCCGCCCACCAAGGTCGGCGCCGCCGTGGTCGACCTGATCGCGGGGCTGCTCGCCGCCAACGGGATCCAGGCCGCGCTGCTCGAGCGCGAGCGCACGGGCCGGGGACGCCACGTCGAGGTGTCGCTGATGGACTCGGCGATCACCTCGCTGCTCAATCAGGGCTCGGCGTGGGTGTCGGGCGGCGTGGCGCCGCAGCGGCGCGGCAACCGCCACCCGAGCATCGTCCCCTACCAGCCCTTCGACGCCGCCGACCGCCCGTTCGCGGTCGCCGTCGGCAACGACCGCCAGTTCACGCGGTTGTGCGAGGCCATCGGCCTGCCCGAGGTGGGCGGCGACGAGCGCTTCGCCACCAGCGCCGCGCGGGTGGAGAACCGCGACGAGCTGGAGCGGCTCCTGTCCGGCGCGTTCGCGGGCGAGCCCGCCGCGCACTGGGTCGAGGCGCTGCGCGCCGCGGGCGTCCCTGCCGGCCCCGTCAACGGCGTCGACGAGGCGTTCGCGCTGGCCGAGGAACTGGGGATGGAGCCGACCGAGGAGATCGACGGCACGCCGCTCATCCGCCCGCCGATGCGCCTCGACGGCGAGCGCCCGCCGATCCGCCGCCCGCCGCCGCGGCTCGACGAGCACGGCGAGGAGATCCGGCGCTGGCTGGCGGAGTAGTGCTCGATCTGCCCCCGTGCGCGACGTGGGGCGCGTGCGTGCTCGACGCGCAGGGCGAGGTCCTGGCCGCCCACGAGCCCGACCGGGTGCTCTCGATCGCGAGCCTCGGCAAGGTCCTGCTGCTGCTCGAGGCGGCGCGCGCGATCGACGAGGGCGACCTCGATCCCGTGGAGCTGCTGCGGCGCGAGCCGGAGGACACCGTCGCCGACTCGGGGCTGTGGCAGGACCTCGGCGTCGACGCGCTGCCCGCCGCCGACGTCGCCGCGCTGATCGGCGGCCACAGCGACAACCTCGCCACCAACGTGCTCCTGCGCCGGATCGGGCTCGACGCCGTGCCGCGGCTCGAGCACACCGCGCTGCACGACCGGGTGCGCGACGCGCGCGGTCCCGGCGACCCGCCGCGGCTGGCCAGCGGAACCGCGGCCGAGCTCGCGCGGCTGTTCCTCGAGGACATCCCGCGCACCCCGCTCGTGTCCGGCTGGCTCTCCCGCAACGCCGACCTCTCGATGGTCCCCGCCGCGCTCGGCCTCGACCCGCTCGCCCACGTGGTCCGCGCCCGCGGGCTGCGGCTGCGCAACAAGACCGGGACGGACACGGGCGTGCGAGCGGACGCCGGCCGGCTCGAAGGCCCACACGGCGCGGTCGCCTACGCGGTACTGGCCAACTGGCCCATCGCTCCGGGGTCAGACCCCTCGCTGCAGGTGAATGAAGCGATGGCGGCGGTCGGGGTGCGCCTGGCCGCGGCGGTGGGAGCGCCTTAACCGATTCGAGCCGCCTTTCGGCGACTCTTCAACGGTTATCGGCAGCAGCACCGGAGAACTTGAGCGCGTTCTCCGAGTTGGCGCGTTGCCGCTATCGACCCGCCGCGGTCATGGCCAGCCGGATCGACTTCGGCAGCATGAACCGCACGTCCTCGCGCATGACCTCGAACTCGCTCACATCCACGGTGCCGCGGGCGCGGAAGTACTCCACGAGGCGGGTGACGAGCTCCTCGGGCGCGCTCGCGCCGGAGCTGATGCCGACCACCCGGGCGCCCTCGAGCCACTCGTCGCGGACCTGGGCCTCGTTGTCGATCAGGTGCGCGTCGGCGCCGTAGTCGCGCGCGACGTCGACGAGCCGCTGGGAGTTGGAGGAGTTCTGCGAGCCGATCACGAGCACGAGGTCGCACTCGGCCGCCATCTGCTTGACCGCCGCCTGGCGGTTGGTGGTGGCGTAACAGATGTCGTCCGTGCGCGGGCCGGTGATGGCGGGGAACTTCTCGCGCAGGCGGGCGATGATCGAGCGGGTCTCGTCGACCGAGAGCGTGGTCTGGGAGATGTAGGCGACGCGCTCGGGATCGGGGACGTCGAGCGCGTCGACGTCGGCCTCGGTCTCCACGAGCACGATGTGCTCGGGCGCCTCCCCCATCGTGCCCTCGACCTCCTCGTGGCCGGCGTGGCCGATCAGCACGATCGTGTAGCCCTCGGTGGCGAACTTGACCGCCTCGCGGTGCACCTTGGTGACCAGCGGGCAGGTCGCGTCGATCGTCTGCAGGCCGCGGCGCTCGGCGTCCGCATGGACGGCGGGCGACACGCCGTGGGCGGAGAACACCGTCGTCGCGCCCTCGGGCACCGTGTCGTCGAGCTCGTCGACGAAGATGGCGCCGCGCTCGCGCAGCTGGGCGACCACGTGCTTGTTGTGGACGATCTCCTTCCGCACGTACACGGGCGCGCCGTAGAGCTCGAGCGCGCGCTCGACGGTCTGGACGGCGCGGTCCACGCCGGCGCAATAGCCGCGGGGCGCGGCCAGCAGGAGCTTCTCCACGGGCATGGCTCCCAGGCTAGCGGTAGGTGCGCAGCAGCTCGAGAACGGCCTCGCCGGAGAGGTCGAGCGAGCGCTCGGACACCGCCGAGAGGTCGTCGCAGCGCTTGTGCCAGCAGTCGAAGGTGAAGTCGATCAGGTCGATGGCCGGGATCCCCTTCTCGAGGAACGGCGTGTGGTCGTCCTCGACGGCGCCGGAGTTCTCGTCCGGGAACGCCGCGCCGGCGCCCACACGCCGCGCGGCCTTGCGCAGCTGCGCCCACATCTCCAGGTTGGAGCTGGACTCGCGCGGGATCCGCATCGCGCCCTTCTCGGCGACGAAGTCGAGCAGCACGAGCGCGCGGATCTCCTTGGCGTGGCGCTCCGCGTAGGCCTTCGCTCCGCGGACCCCGGACTCGAGGAACGGCTTGGAGTCGTCGGTGGCCTCCTCCCCGTCGAAGAAGACGAAGCGGATCTCGGGCGCGCCCGCGGGACGGTCCAGCTTGCGCAGCGCGCGGGAGAGCTCGAGCACCGCGGCGGTGCCGCCCGGCGCCGTCGTTGGCGCCCACGAAGCCCGGGCAGGTCCTTGGTGTCGTAGTGCGCGGCCACGACCACGGCGGGCTTCTTGCCGGGGATGCGGCCGACCACGTTGCGCAGCCCGCCGGGGACCGCCTCGAAGTGGCCGCGCGGGAGCCGCGCCCGCAGGTAGCCTGGCCAGCTTGCGCGACGCGCGCGAGCCCGGCGGGCCGCGGCCCCAGCTCGACCTGGTGGCGCAGGTGCTTCCACGCGCGCGCGGAGTCGAAGCGGTCCACGCGCGCGCTCGAGAGCGTCGCGCCGGGCTCGCTCCCTCCCCCACCGCCGGTGAGCAGGAGCACGAGCGCGACCACGACCACGGCGGGCACGGCGACCATGGCGATGACCAGCGTCGGTTTAGTCGTTCGAGGTCACCGCTTCGAGCAGGTCGGCGAACCGCTCGCGCGCGTGCTCGCGGCGCGTCGGGAGGTGCTCGGTCGGGACGCCGTCGGCGGGCGCGTCGTAGCCGCGGAGGATCCGCCGCGCGACGCTCTGGCGGTGCACCTCGTCAGGGCCGTCGTAGATCCGCGCGGCGCGGGCGAAGCGGTACATCTGCTCCAGCGGCAGGTCGGTCGAGTAGCCGAGCGAGCCGTGGACCTGCAGCGCGCGGTCGACGACGTCGTGCAGCACCCCGGCGCCGTAGAACTTGATCAGCGCGATCTCCTGCCGGGCCGCGGACGCGCCCTCGGTGTCCATCTTCCACGCCGCGTGCAGCGTCATCAGCCGCGCCGCGTGCATCTGCGCCGCGGAGTCGGCGACCCAGTTCTGGACGGTCTGCTTGTCCGCCAGCACCGAGCCGTGCGCGTGGCGGGTGACGGCGCGCTCGCAGAGCATGTCGAACGCGCGCTGGGAGACGCCGAGCCAGCGCATGCAGTGGTGGATCCGGCCGGGGCCGAGCCGCTGCTGGGCGATCAGGAAGCCGGCGCCGCGCGGGCCGAGCAGCGCGTCGGCCGGGACGCGCACGTCCTCGTAGAGGATCTCCGAGTGCCCGCCGTAGCGGCCGTAGTGCTCGTACGGGTGCTCCATCGTCGGGATGTCGCGCAGGATCCGCACGCCCGGCGTGTCGGTCGGGACGATCAGCATCGACGCGCGCTGGTGCTTGGCGGCGTCGGGGTCGGTGACCGCCATGACGATCAGGAAGTCCGCCACCGACGCGTTCGAGGAGAACCACTTGTGGCCGTTGATGACCCACTCGTCGCCCTCGAGGACCGCGCTGGTCTCCAGCAGCGTCGGGTCGGAGCCGGCGGTGTGCGGCTCGGTCATCGAGAACGCCGAGCGCAGGTCGCCGGCCAGCAGCGGGTGCATCCACTGCTGCTTCTGGTCCTCGGTCCCCGCCAGCGCGAGGATCTCCGAGTTGCCCGAGTCGGGCGCCGCGTTGCCGAACACCACCGGCGCGAACGGGCTCGTGCCGAGGATCTCGTGCATCAGCCCGAGCTTGACCTGCCCGAAGCCCTGCCCGCCGAGGTCGGGCGGGAGATGGGCCGCCCACAGGCCGCGCTCGCGCACGCGCTCCTGCAGCGGGGCGATGGCTCGCGCGAACGCGTCCTCGCCGAGCTCGGAGAAGATGCTCTCGATCGGCCAGACCTCGTCGCGCACGAGGGCGCGCATCCAATCCAGCTGCTCCTGGAACTCGGGCTCGGTGGAGAAGTCCCACGCCATGCGATTTCCCCCGTCGGGTCGTCGGTCCCTGGGTCAGTCTACGGTGGACCCATGGACCCGCTGCTGTTGGCGGCGGGCGCGGGGGTGGCGGTCGGCGCCGCGCTGCAGTCGGCGACCGGCTTCGGCTTCGCCGTGCTCGCCGCGCCCCTGATGTTCGCCGCGCTCGAGCCGCGGGAGGCGATCGGCCTCCTGCTCCTGCTCGGGATGATCCACGGGACGCTCACGCTGGCCACCGAGGGGCGCCGCCCGCGCCCGCTCGCCCGCACGTGCGTGACGCTGCTCGCGTGGTCGCTGCCCGCCGCGCTGGTCGGCGTCGCCGTGCTGCGCTCGCTCGACGCGGTGACGCTGCAGGTGGCGGTCACGCTCGGCGTGCTGGCCACGCTCGCGGCGCGCCGGTTCAGCTCCACGCCGCACGTGCGCACGCGCGAGCCGCGCTGGGCGGCGCCGGTGGCGGGCTTCAGCGCCGGCGCGCTCGTGACCTCGACGAACACCAGCGGCCCGCCGCTGCTGCTGTACCTGCTCGGGCGCGGCGAGGAGCCGGGCCGCGTGCGCGACACGCTCACCGTGTGCCAGCTCGGCCTCAGCGTGATCGGCGCGCTCGCGCTGGTCGTCACCGCCACCTCGGGCGCGGTCCCGCGCGGCTGGCTGGTGGCCGTGTTCGTGCCCGTGGTGGTCCTCGCCCACGTCGCCGGCCGCCCGCTGTTCAGGCGCCTCGCGGAGGGCGGCGGCTACGAGCCGGTGCTGACCGGGATCCTCGTCGCGGCGGTCGCGACAGGCTTGGTCACCGCGCTCATCTGAGGCCTATAGGCTCATAGCCGAGGATGGGAACGGCGAGGAGAAACGATGGCGCAGGCGCATGGAGACCGGCTGACTGCGGTGGACGCGTCCTTCCTGGCTCAGGAAGGCGTTGACGCCCACATGCACGTCGGCGCGGTGCTGGTCTTCGAGGGCCCGCCGCCCGACTACGCCGACTTCTGCACCCAGATCCGCAGCCGCCTGCACCTCGTCCCGCGCTACCGGCAGAAGCTCGCGTTCCCGCCGCTGGAGACCGGCCGCCCGCTGTGGGTCGACGACCGCACGTTCAACCTCGAGTACCACGTCCGCCACACGGCGCTGCCCGCCCCGGGCTCCGAGGATCAGCTCCGCGCGCTCGCCGCGCGGGTGCACTCGCAGCAGCTGGACCGCTCCAAGCCGCTGTGGGAGCTGTGGCTCGTGCAGGGCCTGGAGGGCAACCGCTTCGCGCTGATCTCCAAGACCCACCACGCGCTCGTCGACGGGGTCGCGGGCGTGGACCTCGCGACCGTCATGTTCGATCTGGAGCCGGTGCCGCAGTCGGCCCCGCACGAGGGCGAGCCGTGGGTGCCCGCGCCCGAGCCGAGCGCGGCGCAGCTCGCCGCCCGCGGCGTGCGCTCGCTCGTCCGCACCCCGTTCGAGCTGACCGGCAAGGCGCTGTCGGCGGCGACCCGCCCCACGCGCACGCTGGAGGTCGCCCGCGAGGCGATCGAGGGCGTCGGCGAGGTCGCATGGGCCGGGCTGAACCCGGCGCCGGAGACGCCGCTCAACGTCCCGATCGGCCCGCACCGCCGGTTCGCGTACGTGCGCAACGACCTGGCCGACTTCAAGACGATCAAGGGCGCCCTCGGCGGAACGGTCAACGACGTCGTCCTCACCGTCGTGGCGGGCGCGCTGCGCCAGTGGCTGCGCGAGCGCGGCGTGCGCACCGAGGGCTTGGAGCTGCGTGCGCTGGTGCCCGTCTCGATCCGCGCGCAAGACGAGCACCAGCAGCTCGGCAACCGCATCGCCGCCATGCGCGGCCCGCTGCCCGTCTACGTCGAGGACCCGATCGCGCGGCTCGCCGTCGTGCGCGAGGCGATGGACGGTCTCAAGGACTCCAAGCAGGCGATCGGCGCCGAGGTCCTGGCCGGCGTGCAGAGCTTCGCGCCCCCGACGGTGCTGGCCCAGGCGTCGCGGATCAACTTCTCGACGCGCCTGTTCAACCTGATCGTGACCAACGTCCCGGGACCGCAGTTCCCCCTCTACCTGCTCGGGCGCGAGCTGCTCGACTTGTTCCCGATCGCGTTCCTCCCGCGCGACCACGCCCTCGCGGTGGCGATCATGTCCTACAACGGGAGGATGGACTTCGGGCTGCTCGGCGACTACGACGCGATGCCCGACCTCGAGGACATCGCGCGCCATCTCGAGGCGTCGCTGGACGAGCTGCTGGTCGCCTCCAAGGGCAAGCGGCGGGCGAAGACGGCGCGCGCGTGAGCGTCCCCGAGGCGCCGATGGAGCGCACCGAGGCGGGCCTGCGTCCGGCCGGCGAGGGCTGGTACGTGCTCAACCTCGCCGACGCGGTCCTGGACCGCAGCGCGGGTCAAGGCCGCTGGGCGACGCTCGAGAGCAAGGCAAACCGGTTCACGCAGTTCGGCATCAACGTGCACATCGTCGAGCCGGGGCAGCCGAACGCGCTGTACCACGCGGAGTCCAACCAGGAGGGGTTCCTGGTGCTCCACGGCGAGTGCCTGCTGGTCGTCGAGGAGCAGGAGCGCACACTGCGCCAGTGGGACTTCGTCCACTTCCCGCCCGGCACCCGCCACGTGGTGATCGGCGCCGGCGACGGGCCGTGCGCGATCCTGATGGTCGGGACGCGAGCCGCGGACGAGACGCTCACCTACCCGGTGAGCGAGGTCGCCGCGAAGCACGGAGCGTCGGCGGTCGAGACGACCAGCGTCGCGCGCGAGGCGTACTCCGGCGTGGGCTGGGATCCCGGGACGACGCCCGAGAAGCCCGTCTGGCCGCTACCTCAGTAGCCCAGGGCGAACTTCGCGTCCTCGGACATCTTGTCCGGGGACCACGGCGGCGTGAAGACCATGTTCGTCACGACGGCCTCGACGCCCTCGATCTCGCCCACGAACTCCTGCATCTGCTCGGAGACCTGCGGGCCGATGGGGCACGCGGGGGTCGTGAGCGTGAATGTGACCGTGACCTGGCCGCCGTCGATCTCGACGCCGTAGACCAGTCCGAGTTCCACGAAATCGAGTCCCAGCTCGGGATCGATCACCTGGCTGAGGGCCTCGGTGACTTCTTCTTCGTCGACCATAAGTCCCATCCTACCGGGGTGGCCTGTACGAACCCGCCGGTTTGTACTAGGTTGGAACAATCGTCAAGTTCGACGCACAACACGCGATCCTGGTGATTGCGGGGGACGAGGGGATGGCTACGAAGGGGCGCCGGCGGCGGCCCATCTCGGCTGCTCTTCACGCCTCCCGCGACGTCATCGTCGACCTCTCGGAGCTCCGCTCGGCGGACTCCTCGCTGATCGTCGACCTCGCTTGCCTCGCGCAGCGCCTGCGGGCGCACGGGCAGACGCTGTGGCTCGCCGGCGCGCAGCCGCAGATCCGCAAGCTGATCGAGGGCGTCGGGCTGCACCGCCTGCCCGCGGTCCGGCTCAGCGGCGCGGCCATCGCCGCGGCCTGACCTTCGTACCGTGTAGGGGCCCGATGCTCCGCCTCCTCCTGGTCCTCCTCTTCATCGTCGTCCCGATCGCCGAGTTGGCGATCCTGATCCAGGTCGGCGAGCTGATCGGGATCTGGTGGACGATCGCGCTGCTCATCGCCGACGCCGTGCTCGGGTCGCTGCTCGCCCGCGCGCAGGGTCGCGCGGTGTGGCGGCGGTTCAACGAGGCGCTCCAGAGCGGGCGCCCGCCGGCCAAGGAAACGGTCGACGGCGCGCTCGTGCTGTTCGGCGGCGCGCTGCTGCTGACGCCGGGCTTCATCTCGGACATCCTCGGCATCGTGCTGCTGCTCCCGCCCACGCGGGCGGTCGTCCGGGGCATCCTCGTGCGGCGGTTCGCCGCGCGGATGGTGGCTCGGTGACGGCGCCGCGCGGCCCGCAGGGTCCGCGCCCGCGGCAGGCCTATGACGTGGAGGGCTCGGCCGTCGAGGCCGATCCCGACGGGCTCGGGCGCGGCCGTCCTTGATCACCCCTGAGCACGAACTGGCGCGGACCCCGACCGGGCCCGCCTTCGCGGACGCCGTGACGTTCTCGTTCGCCGACGCCGCCGCGGAGGTGTACGGGCAGGCGCGGATCGGCCTCTCGGCCGAGGGCGCGTCGGCGCTGGCCGTTCTGTTCATGGGGCGCGACCCAAAGGCGGCGCTCGCGCGCGGCGGCCTGGAGGTCGGCGAGGACGCGGACTGGGCGGCGGTGTCGGCGGGCGGGCTGAGCACGACCGTCGAGGAGCCGCTGCGCCGCTGGACGGTGGCCTTCGAGGGCGGGGAGCACGGCTTCCGGCTCACGTTCGAGGCACTCGGCCCGGCCGCGGAGATCCCCGAGGACTCGCCGGTGGTGCGCGCGGGCAGCATGGCCGGCTACGAGCAGGTGTGCCTGGTCTCCGGCACGGTCACCGTCGGCGGCCGCGACGTGCCGGTCCGCTGCCTCGGCCAGCGCGGCCACGCCTGGGGCGAGCCCGACTGGGGCCGGCTCGAACTGGCCCGCACCGTGTCGGTGTGGATCGAGGACGGCCCGGCCGTCGCGCTCTTGGCCGTCCGGCCCGAGGGCAGCGCGCACGCGGCCGAGCCCGTGTGGGCGGCCCTGCTCGGCCCCGGCGGCTCGCAGCCGATCGCCGACCCGCGGCGCTCGACGACCTACGACGCGGACGGGCGCCAGCGCCGCGTCGGGCTCGAGCTGTGGATCGAGGAGGACGAGGAGGCTTCCCCTGCGCGGCTCCGGCGAGGTGCTGTGCGGCTCCACGCTCGACCTCGGCCACCTGCGCTTCGACTGCTCGTTCTTCCGCTGGCGGCTCGAGGGCCGCGAGGGGGTCGGGCGCTACGACATCCTGCGCCGCTAGAGCGCTCGGGGTCGTGGCCGAGCGTCGCGCGGCCGCCGTCGACCGCCAGGCCACGCCGGTGACGGACGTCGCGGCGTCTAGTTGTCGCCGCCCAGCCGGTCCCAGCAGTACAGCTCGAGGCACTCGGCCGCGAGCTCCGTCGCGCGGGCCTCGGACAGCCAGGGCAGCACGGACTCCAACGCCTGCTCCTCGGCGACGCCGGCGTTGAACGCGTCCTCTCCACGGAAGCCGGCGGCGATCTTCAGCGCCTCGCGCCGGTTGTCGCCGAGCGCGGGGAACGCGTTGACGAGGAACTCCTTGTTGGCGATCGGCATGCCCACCTCGAGCGATGCGTGCCAGGCGGCCAGCATCGACAGGTCGTTCTCGTCGAGGTCGGCGACAGCCTTGGCGTAGTGCGAGGCGAGCTGCTCCTCGGGGATCTCGTCGACCCAGGCGCGCACGAGCTCACCCAGTAGCTGGCGGCGCGCCTCGCGGCCGACGGACTCCGCGATCACACGGATCGCGTCCTGCGGCTCGATGAAGCAGAGAGGCATGCGGCGCACGGTACGCATGGGGTCGGACGGATGGATGGTAAATTGTTCCGAACAATGTCCGCGTCCGACCTCGTGTTCCGCAAGCTGGCCGCCGACGTCCTCGCCGGACGGCACGCTCCCGGCGAGCGGTTGCCCACCCAGCGCGCGCTGGCGGCGGAGCTCGGCGTGAACATGGCCACCGTGCGCGAGGGCGTCAAGCGCCTCGAGCAGCTCAAGCTCGTCGAGGTCCGCCACGGCGACGCGATGCGGGTCCGCGACTGGCGCGCCCACGGCGGGCTCGACGTGCTCGTGCACGCCCTCGGCGGGGGCCCCGCCCAGGACCGCGAGGTGCTGCGCGCGGTGATGGAGGCGCGCCGGCTGCTCCTGACCGAGGCCGCGCGGCTCGCCGCGACCCGCCGCGACGAGGCCCAGGCCGAGGCGCTCGTCAGGCTCGCCGACGAGCTCGAGGAGGCGCCGAGCGACGAATCCGCCCAGGGCGTGGACTTCGCCTTCTTCGCGGCGCTGATCGAGGCGGCCGGGAACCTCGTGCTGCTCCTGATCGCCAACTCGATCCGCGACCTCTACTTCTCCCGGCTCCACGACTTCCGGGCGCTCGTCCGCGACCGAGCGGAGCTGCAGGCCTTCTACGAGGCCGCGGCCGCCGCGGTCGACGCGCGCGACCCGGACGCCGCCGCCGGCGCCGTCGCCGCGCTGGCGGGTGCGCAGGAGGCCGCGCTGCTGGAGGGGCTCTCGTGAGGACGGTCGCCGCCCTCATCGACGCGGTCGCCGCCCCCGAGCCGCCGCTGCCGCCGGTCGCCGCCACCGACGCCGAGGCCGCGTTCGCGACCTGGCTCGCATTCGCCCCGCGCCTGAACCGGGCCGGGTTCCGGGCGGTCATCGCGCTGCTGCGGCTCGCCCGCTTCGGCGCGCGCGACCGCGCCGGGCGCCTCGCGGTCCTGCGGCGGCTCGGCCCGCTCGAGCAGGCGCTGCGCTCCGCGGCGGCCGTGAGCTACTACGGCGACGCGACCGTGCTGCGGGTGCTCGGCGTCGACCCCTCGGCGCGCGTCCGCGAGGCGCTCGCCCGCCGGGCGGCGGCATGACCCGCACGGTGCGGGCCGGCGCGTGCGTGATCGGGAGCGGCGCCGGCGGCGCCGTTGTCGCCGCCGAGCTCGCCGAGGGCGGCCTCGACGTGGTCGTGCTGGAGGAGGGTCCCGCGCGCGACCGGCGCGACGCCACGGCCCGCCCGCGCGACACGCTGCCTCGCCTGTACCGCGACGGCGGGCAGTTCGTCACGCTCGGCCGGCCGCCGCTGATGCTCCCGCTCGGCCAGGGGACCGGCGGGACGACGTTCGTGAACTCCGGCACGTGCTTCCGCACGCCCGCCACCGTGCTCGAGCGTTGGGCCGCCGATCACGGGATCGACGGGCTCGATGACGACACCTTCGAGCGGGTCGAGCGCGCGCTGGGGGTCGCAGAGGTCTCCCCCGCGCTGGCCGGCCGCAACGCCGCGATCATCCGCCGCGGCGCCGAGCGGCTCGGCTGGTCGGGCGGCTACCTGCGCCGCAACGCCCGCGGCTGCCAGGGCTCCGGCGTGTGCGCGTTCGGCTGCCCCACGGGGGCCAAGCAGCACGTCGGCGAGGTGTACCTCCCGCGCGCGCTGGCGGCGCGAGCGACCGTGATGACCGGCGCCCGCGCCGAGCGGATCCTCACCGCGGACGGCCGCGCGACCGGCGTCGCCGCGCGCACCGCCGGCGGCCGCCTGGAGATCCGGGCGCCCATCGTGATCGCCGCCGCCGGCGCCGTCCACACGCCGCTGCTGCTCGCGCGCAGCGGCCTCGCGACGAGGTCCCCCGCGCTCGGCCGGCACCTCACCGTGCACCCCGCGACCGCCGCGTTCGGCGTGTTCGACGAGGAGGTGGACATGAGCCGCGGCGTGCCGCAGTCCTACTACGTCGACGAGTTCGCGCGCGAGGGCTTCGTTTTCGAGGGGATCGCGGGACCGCCCGACTACCTCGCGCTGGCGTCGCCGTTCGCCGGCGACCGGCTACGCGAGCTGATGGTGGGCCACCGCCACGTCGCCCAGTGCGGGCTGATGATCTCCGACACCTCGCGCGGGCGGGTGGCGAGCGTGCTCGGGCGCCCCGTCGTCCGCTACGACCTCAACCGCGCCGACACCGCGACGTTCCACGCCGGCCTGCTCCGGCTCGCCGAGCTGATGTTCGCGGCGGGAGCGCGCAAGGTGGTCCTGCCCGTCGCGCGTGTGCCCGAGCTACGCGGGCCGGACGACCCGCGGCTGCGGGAGCTCCGCCTCGAGCCGCGCGACCTGAAGCTGATGGGCTTCCACCCGCTCGGGACCGCGCGCGCCCACCGCGACCCGCGCCACGGCGTCGTCGACGCGTACCTGCGCGTGCACGGCGCCGAGGGCGTCCACGTGGCCGACGGGAGCGCCGTGCCCGGCCCGCTCGGGGTCAACCCGCAGATCACGATCATGGCCTTCGCGACCCGGCTGGCCGACCACATCCTCCAGGAGGTCCCCGCATGTCGTTCCTGATCGACCCGCCGTGGCTCTACGCCAACGGACGCGTGCTGGCTCGCGTCGTGCCGGAGCCGCGCGCGGCGGCGCTCGCCGGGGCGGCCACGATGGCCGTGTTCTACGGCGTGAGCGTAAGCCTCTACCTCAACCGGAGGTGGACCCATCCGATCGCTCGGCTGTGCCGGGCCGAGACGGGCCGCGACTGGATGCTCAACTCGGGCGTCCTGCGCCTCGACCATGACCGCGCCGGCCCTGCGACCCACGCCGTGAGCGCCGGCATCTTCGCGACCTACCCGCTGTGGCTGTGGCTCGGGTGGCACCACGAGCGATGACCGAGCCGCGGTTCCCCCACGTCGGGCCCGAGCAGGGCCACTACGAGTCGTTCTACCTGCGCGCGGTCGACCCGGAGCGCCCACGCGGCGTGTGGATCCGGTACACGACCCACCAGCGCGCGAATCAGCCGCCGACCGGCTCGGTGTGGTGCACCTACTTCGACGCAGCTGCGCCCGAGCCGTACGCGGTCAAGCAGACGCTCGCCGCGCCCGCGGTCTCGCCCGATGGGTGGATCGCGATCGGGGACAGCACCCTCGGGCCGCACAGCGTGCGCGGGCGAGCCGCCGGCCTGGACCGGTCCGCCGCGTGGGAGCTCACGGCCAGCGGCAACCACGAACCACTGCGCCACCTCCCGCGCGAGTGGATGTACCGCGCCCGCCTCCCCCGCACCAAGCTCGAGACGCCGCTTCCGGCCGCGACCTTCGACGGGTGGCTCGAGCCGGGATCCGAGCGCATCGAGATCGACGGCTGGCCGGGGATGATCGGCCACAACTGGGGCTCGGAGCACGCCGCGACCTGGATCTGGCTGCACGGCTGCGCGTTCCCGGGCGGCCCCGGCGGCTGGCTGGACCTCTCGGTGGGGCGCGTGCGCGTCGGGCCCGTCCTGACCCCGTGGATCGCCAACGGCGCGCTGCACGTCGACGGCCGCCGGCACCGCCTCGGCGGTCCGCGCCCCGCCCACGTCGAGGCGTCCCCCGCCGGCTGCCGCGTCGTCGTCCCCGGGGCGGTGGTCGAGACCCTCTCCCGCAGCGGCCAGACCGTCGCCTGGCCCTACGCCGCCCCGGGCGGCGGCGAGCACCATTCGCTCAACTGCTCGATCGCCGAGCTGCGCGTCGTGCTCGACGACGGCCGCGAGCTGGTCACGCCGCACGGCGGCGTCTACGAGCTGGGCACCACCGACACCGGGCACGGCATCCCGGTGCAGCCGTTCTCAGACGGCTAACGCTTCGAGCGCCCGGTCGACGTCCGCCTCGGTGTTGAAGAGGTGGAAGGAGAAGCGCATCAGCCCGCCGCGCCCCGCCGCCGTGACCCGCGCCGCGCTCAGGCGGTCGGCGGCCGCTTCCGGGAGGTCGAGCGAGACGATCGCCGAGTCGCCGGGCTCGAGGCCGAGGCCGGAGCGGAAGCGCGCGGCGAGCGCGAGGTCGTGCGCGTGGATGGCGTCCATTCCGACCCGCTCGAGCAGCGCCAGCGATGGCGCCTGCCCCACCCAGCAGTGCCACGCGGGCGAGATGTCGAGCGCCCGCGCGTCGCTCGACAGCCGCAGCGGACCGCCGTACAGGTTCTCCATCGGGACCTCGGCCGCGTACCAGCCGGGGGCGGTGGGCAGCAGCCGCTCGCGCGCCTCCGGCCGCGAGGCGAAGAACGACGTCCCGCGCGGCCCGAGCAGCCACTTGTAGCCGCCGCACACCACGTAGTCGAACCGCGAGGCGTCGAGCGGGAGCCAGCCGCACGCCTGCGTAGCGTCGATAAGGGTGCGCACCCCGTGGTGCGCGGCCGCGTCCGACAGCGCGTCGAGGTCGGCCAGGCGGCCGTCGCGCGACTGCACCGCGCTGACCACGACGAGCGCCGTATCACCGTCGATGGCCTCCGCGAGGCGGTCCATCTCCACGAGCTCGACACTCACCCCGCGCGCCTCCTGGGCGAGGACGGGGAACAGCACCGAGGTGAAGTCCTCCTGCGCGCACAGCACCCGTGAGCCGGGCTCCAGCGACGCCGCCACGACGCCGATGAAGGGCGACACCTGGGGCCCGATCGCGACGTCGGCGACGTCCACGCCGCACAGCCGCGCCCAGCTCGCCCGCGCCGCGCCGACCGACTCGTTCCAGCCGTCGAAGCCCGTGCGCCCGTGGCGCCACTCGTCGGCGGCCACCTGCATCGCCTCCCACGCGGGCCGCGGCGGCAGCCCGTAGGAGGCGGTGCTCAGGTACGCGCCCTCGGGGGAGAACAGCCGCTGCGCGTCGTCGACGCGCAGCGGTTCGCCGTCCGTCACCGGCCTACTTGACGTTCTTGCGCACGATGGCGTACGCCTTGCGCGCCTTGCCGTTCGCGACCAGGCCGGCGTCGAAGCGCGACGTCACGCCGCCGAACCAGGTGTACACGTACAGGCGCTTGATCTTCTTGACCTTGCGAGCGGACTTGAACATGAACTTCGTGGCCTTCGCCTGGCGCTTCTCGGAGGCCTTGAAGCTCCCGAACTTGTAGATCCCGCCGACCTCGGTGAGCCAGTACTGCTTGCAGCTCAGGCCCTTCATGATCGCCTTGGTGCCGCTGGTGCGGAAGCGGTTGATGTCCGAGTAGTTGTGGATCCCGCAGATCTTGCGCTTGCCGCCGAGCGCCTTGCGGAACCGCTTGGCGTACCGCGCGACCGAGGTGAACTTCGGGCGCTTGGCGGTCGTGTTGTTGGCCTGGTCGAGCATGTCGACGTCCACCACCGTGGCGCCCTTGAACACCTTGCGGGCGATCTTCGTGAAGCGCGCCGCCGCCTTCGGCTTGCGGGAGGTCGGCTGCGTGAAGTGGTTGACCTCGTTCCACGGCACGACGTTGCGCACCGTCGGGAAGCGGGCCTTGAACGCGCGCAGCGCCGCCTCGTACTGCGTGGGGGTCGGCAGCACGCACTGGGCGAGCTTGCGGTTCTTCCTGTTGCCGCAGACCGTCGCGTCGCCGCGCCCGTGCTCGAAGGTGACCAGCGGGGTGACGCCGGAGACGCTGGCGCCGTCGAGGTACTGCGCGACCCGGTGGGTCTCGTCGTCGTTCTTGGCGACGACGTTCCACGAGACCACCAATCGCGAGTGCTTCGCGCCCAGCTGCGAGAAGAGCGGATCGCTGAACATCCCTGGGCCGTTCTCGCCGATGCCGACGGTCAGCTTGGCCGACGCCGCAGCGGGGATGATGAGCATGGCGAGGAGGGCGAGGACGAACGTGAGGATCCGGGGTTTCATGGTTCCTTTCTCGGCGGGAAGGCGGCGTCAGCGTAGCGTCGCGGACATGCGCTCCAAACCGCCTCCAAACAGTGCGCTGGCGAACCGCGTGGCGCCCTCGACGTCGGGTGGATCGCGCTCCAGCAGCTGCTGACCGAGCTCCAGTCCGACCGCGATCATGGCGTGCGCGCAGTACGCCACATCCACCGCAGGCAGCGCTCCTCGGGCGATCGCGGCGCGCAGGTCGTCCTCCAGCTCGCCGATCCCCGCGGGCAGCACGGCGTCCTCGAACTGCTCGCGGATCGTGCCGAGGTTGCGCCGCAGGAACGCAAACGTCGCCGGGTCCGAGGCGATGAACTCGAAGAACGCGTGGAAGCTTCCCTCCACGAAACTGTCAGTGTCGGTCGCCCGCAGCCGCGCGGCCCGCACCCGGCGGCGCGCCTCCGCCGCGGTGTCCTCCACGATCGCGCGGAAGATCGAGGCCTTGTCGGGGAAGTAGTTGTAGAACGTGCCCGAGGCCAGGTCGGTGCGCCGGACGACGTCGCGCACGCCGGCCGCGTCGTAGCCGTGGGCGGAGAAGACGTCGCGCCCGGCGGCGAGGATCGCGGCGCGGTTGGCGGCCTTGGTGCGCTCCCGGCGCCCACCGGCTCCGAGTGCGGTCACGCGGGCACCGCCGCCCGCTCGGCGCCGGCCTTGCGCTCCTTCGCCAGCGCGGCCAGGTAGTCGTCGTAGTCGACCTGCATGGTGTGGCGCTTGGAGCGCACGTAGCGCTTGAACATGCGCCGCCGCTCGGCCTCCATGTCCGCCCGCAGCGCGGCGGGATCGGGCAGCGCGTAGCGGCCGGCGAGGTGGTCGGTGACCCACTCGGACTGCACCTGGGCGAGCGGCATGATCGCCCCCAGCGGCTGGAGCAGCCCGACGAAGAACACGTCGCGCCGCTCCGGGTGGAACACGCGCCGGAACAGCGGCAGGTCGTTGTCGGGCGCGAAGATCACGCCTGTGTCGAAGAAGGGGAACGTGACCTTGTAGCCCGTGCAGTAGACGACGATGTCGGCGTCCACCTCGGTGCCGTCGGCGAACACGACGGTGCTCTCGGTCAGCCGCGCGATGTTGGGCTTGACCGCGATCGTGCCGTGCGCGATGCGCGACAGCACGTCGTCGGAGACCGTCGGGTGCGCCTCCCCGAACTTGTGGTCGGGCTTGGGCAGCCCGTAGCGCTCCATGTCACCCACCTGCACGCGCAGCAGGCTCTCCATCACGCGGCGGCGGATCGCGAACGGGATCTTCGTCGAGGCCGCGTACTGGTCCAACGGCCGGCCGAACAGGTACTTGGGGATCACCCACGCGCCGCGGCGGGCGGCCAAGTGGGTCATCTCCGCGGTGAAGCTCGCCTCGACCGCGATGTCCATCGCCGAATTGCCCATCCCGAGCACCACGACGTGCTTGTCGACGAAGAACTCCGGGTCGTCGCCGAGGTAGTCGTGCGAGTGGATCTGCAGCCCGCCGAAGCTCTCGGAGCCGGGGAACGCCGGCTCCGGCCAGCGCGCGTCCCAGTGGTGGCCGTTGGCCACCATCAGCACGTCGTACTCGCGCGTCTCCCCCGTGTCGAGCGTGATCCGCCAGCCGCCGCCGTCCCGCGGCTCAGCGCGCACGACCGCCGTGTTGAACGTGATCTTGTCGCGGAAGCCGAAGTGCTCGACGTAGGACTCGAAGTACGCGGCGATGTGGGTGTGGTGCGGGAAGTCGGGATACGCCGGCGGCATCGGGAAGCCCGGGTACTCCATCCGCTCGCGCGAGGTGTTGATGTGCAGCGAGCGGTACGCCGACGACATCCCGTTGGCGTTCTTGTAGACCCAGTTGCCGCCGACGCGGTCGCCCTTCTCGAAGCAGTCGAACGCGAAGCCGCGCTCGTGGAGGGTCTTGGCGGCGGCGATCCCGGAGGACCCCGCGCCGATCACGCAGACGGAGGGAGGCATTCCGACAATCATGACGCCTGCGTCAACTTCGTGCCATCGACAGGATGACCCGAATGGATCCTGACGCGGCAGAGGTGAAGGCGGCGGGCGGCGTCGTGTGGCGCCGCGGCGCAGGCGGCGTCGAGGTGGCGGTCGCGCACCGGCCCCACCGCAACGACTGGTCGCTGCCCAAGGGCAAGCTCGACCCCGGCGAGACCTGGGAGGAGGCCGCCCTGCGCGAGGTCCACGAGGAGATCGGGTTCCGCTGCCGGCTCGGGCGCGAGCTGTCGCCGGTCAGCTACACCGACCAGAAGGGACGGTCGAAGGTGGTTCGCTACTGGCTGATGGAGCCCCTCGAGGGCGAGTTCACGCCCAACGACGAAGTCGACGAGTTGCGCTGGCTGATCCCGTCGGCCGCCGTCGGGCTGCTCAGCTACACGCACGATCAGGCGCTCGTCCGGAGCAGCCTGTGAACCGCGACCGCTTCCCCGGCCTGGCCGACGGCTGGGCGCGGCTCGACGGGCCCGGCGGCACGCAGATGGTCGACACCGCGATCGACGCGATGACCGACTGGATGCGCTCGGGGCGCACGGCCAACGAGGGCGGGATGTTCCCGCACGCGGCGGCGAGCGAGGAGAACGTCGCGGCGGCGCGGGCGGCCGTCGCGCGGCTGTTCTCCGTGGAGCCGAGCGGCGTGGCGTTCGGCCCGAGCATGACGGCGATGACGATGCGCTTCTCCGCGGCCGTGGGCCGCGAGCTGTCAGCCGGCGACGAGATCGTCTGCACCCGGCTCGACCATGACGCCAACGTGCGGCCGTGGCTGATCGCCGCGGAGCGCGCCGGCGCGACGGTGCGGTTCGCCGAGCCCGAGCCGGGCACGCTCGAGCTGCCGGCCGCGGCCGTCGAGGCAGTGCTCTCCGACCGGACGCGGTGGGTCGCCGTGACCGCCGCCTCCAACGCCGTCGGCACGGTGCCGGACCTGGCCGGGATCGTCGCGGCGGCGCGGGGCGTCGGCGCGCGCGTGTACGTGGACGCCGTGCACGCCTCGCCGCACCGGCCGCTGGACGTCGCCGCGCTCGGCGTCGACGTCCTCGCCTGCTCGGCCTACAAGTGGTACGGCCCGCACATCGGGGCGCTCTGCGGCCGCGACGGCCTGCTCGCCGAGCTCCAGCCCGACAAGCTGCGCCCGTCGCCGGACTCGGCGCCCGATCGCTGGGAGCTCGGCACGATGCCGTTCGAGGCCCTGGCCGGCGTCGCCGCGGCGGCCGACTACGTCCGCTCGCTCGACTGGGGCGACGTCCGCATCCACGAGGACGCGCTGCTGGCCACGACGCTCGAGGGGCTCGCGGCGATCGAGGGCGTGACGCTCTACGGCGGCGCGCTGGACCGCACGCCGACGGTGATGTTCAACGTCGCGGGCCACACGGCGCGCGAGGTGGCGACCGCGCTCGCCGAGCGCGAGGTCGCGGTGTGGAGCGGCAACTACTACGCGTGGGAGCTCGAGCGCCACCTCGAGCTGGTGCCGGAGGGCGCCGTCCGCGCCGGGTTCGTGCACTACAACGACGCCGGCGACGCCGCGCGGCTGCTCGACGCCGTGCGCGCAATCGCTCAGTAACGCCGCCGGCGGCGAAGCTCGGCCGCGTCGCGGTCGGGCGCCAGCACGCCGCCGCCGCGGGTGCGCCGGACGACGTAGAGCACCAGCACGGAGCCCACGAACGCGGCGAAGAAGCCCGAGGCGGCCTGCCGGTCGCCGGTGACGACCGCGACGAGGATGCCGCCGAGGAACGAGCCCACGATCCCGATCGCCATCGTGGCGAGCAGGCCCATCGGGTCCTTGCCCGGGAGCGCCAGGCGCGCGAGCGCGCCGACGATCAGCCCCCACAGGGCGAGCATGAGCAAGAACGGGATCAGTTCCATGGATCAAAAGGTACCCACGGCCGCGCGATCAGGAGTAGCGTCGGTGCCACCCGTCCGAGAGGAGCTCGCCGTGATCTGCGCCCTGACCGTGCGCCAGCTGCAGCCCGGGACGTTCGACGCCTTTCGCGAGGCGTTCCTGAGCGGCTTCGACCCCGACCGCCCGCCCGAGGGGTGGGTCCGCTTCACCATGCTCCGCAACCCCGAGAACCCCGACGAGGTCATCACGTTCGGGCACTTCGACGGCACCGTGGAGGAACTGCGCAGCCACGCCCAGGAGCACGGCTACTCCGACCAACTGGCGCTGATCGAGCCGTACGTGGCGTCGGTCGGCACCGACGGGCTGTACGAGGTCGCCGAGGAGTACCGCGCCTAGCTGAGGGGCACGGCTAGGCTCCGGCCGATGCCGAGTGCCCGCGCGCAGCGCGCCATGAGCGCCCCTCAGCCGCCGCGGCTGGAGGACGACCTCGAGCCGTTCGCGTTCGCGCTCGACGACGGCGCGAACGTGGAGCGCGCGCGGGTCGCCGGCGCCGAGCTGGCGGGCGCCCGGGCCGGCGACGTGAGGATCTCCGAGGCCCGCCTCGCCGACGTCGACCTCAGCGGCGCCCGGCTGACGGGCCTGCGGCTCGCCGACGTGGTCGTCGAGCGCGGCAACCTCGCCAACGTGGCCGCGCCCGAGGCTGTCGCTGCGGCGCGTCACCGTCTCCGGCGCGCGGCTCACCGGCGCGCAGTGGACCCGCGGCTCGATCACCGACGTGGTGTTCCGCGACTGCCGCATCGACCTCGCCACCTTCGCCGGCACCACGTTCGAGCGCGCGACCTTCGACGGCTGCCTGCTCGCCCAGGCCGACTTCCGCGAGGCCCTGCTGCGCTCCGTCCGCTTCGACGGGTGCGACCTCACGGAAGCCGACTTCGCGGGCGTGCGCATCGACCGCTGCGAGCTGCGCGGCTGCACGCTCGACGGGCTCGCCGGCGTCGAGCGCCTCCGCGGCGCCGCGATGCCGTGGGCCGACATCGTCGGCAACGCCGGCCTGCTCGCCGCGGCGCTCGGGATCCGCGCGCTCGACGAGGACGGGCTAGCCGTCGACCAGGCCGAACTGGCGCATCATGCCGGCGTCGTCGCGCACGCCCCAGTGCTCGACGATCCGGCCGTCGTCGGCGAAGCGCATCAGGTGCATCTGCTCGACCTCGAAGCTGCGCGCCGGTGGCTCGGGAAGCCGAGCGCCGTCGCCGGTGTGGGTGGCGCTGCATGCGCGTGTGGGTGGCGACGAGCTCGCCCTCGGCGACCGTCGTGGACGAGCTCGGTACGCGATGTCGGAGAACGTCGCGGTGAGCAACTCGCGCAGCCCGTTCGCCTGGCCGAGGCCCGGGCGGCGTGCTCGGGCGGGCTGGTGTGGCTCACGTAGTCGGGATGGAACATGGTCGCCGAAGCCGTCGGGGTCGACGACCGGTCCGCCCGATGCGTAAAAGTCCTCCACGAGTTGCCGGGCCGTCGTGCTCATCGCCACCTCCGCTAGAATTGGACTCTACTGAGTAGAGCGTGACTATACCGAGTTCACCCACCCTCCGTCAACGCCAGGCGCAGGCGACCCGTGACGCGATCGTCGCCGCCGCCCGGCGGCTGTTCGCCGAGCGTGGGCTTCGTCGACACGTCGGTGGCGGAGATAGCCGCGGAGGCGGGCGTCGCAGTGCCCACCGTCTACAAGAGCATGGGCTCGAAGGCCGCGGTGCTGATGGCACTGCGTCGAGGTGATCGACGAGGAGGCCGACGTGCCAGCGCTGCGCGGCCGACATCGCGTCGGCCGGCGACGGGCCCGACCGAGTGGTGCGCGCCGACGGTCACGCTCACCCGCCAGATCCAGCGAGCGCGCCGGGGACATCGTCCGCGCGATCGCGAGCGCCGCGCCGGTGGACGCCGACGCCGCCGCGGCCCTCGCCGAGGGCGAGCGCCGCCACCGCGAGGGGCACGGCCGGGGCCGCCCGCCGGCTGCACGACATCGGGGCGCTGCGCGACGGGATGGCCGTCGAGGAAGCCGCGGTGCGCCTCAACCTGCTCACCTGCGACGTCGACGAGCTCGTCCGCATCCAGGGGTGGAGCTACGACGACGCGGCGGGCTGGATCGAGCGCACGCTGACGACGGACCTCCTCGCTTAGGCTCCCGTCCCAGCCAACGAGCCCGGAGGACGAGATGCTCGACCACGTCGGATTCAACGTCAGCGACTACGACCGCAGCAAGGCCTTCTACGCGCAGGCGCTCGCCCCGCTCGGCATCGAGCTGCTGATGGAGCCGGTTCCGGGAGCGTGCGGCTTCGGCGCGGACCAGAAGCCCTTCTTCTGGATCGGCACGCGCGCCACCGCCGCGAGCGCCGTTCACGTGGCGTTTGCGAGCGCGAGCCGGGATACGGTCGACGCGTTCCACGCCGCGGCGCTCGCAGCGGGCGGCACCGACAACGGCGCGCCCGGCGAGCGCCCGATCTACCACCCCGGCTACTACGGCGCCTACGTGCTCGATCCCGACGGCAACAACGTCGAGGCGGTCTGCCACCGCCCGGCGTAGAGGCGCGCGTGCTCGGCGAGCACTTCCCCCAGAACGTCATGGAGGACGCCGACGAGATCGAGCGCTTCTACGACCGCTGCAGCGACTTCATGCGGGCGCTGCTGGACGCGCTCGCCGACGCACCGCCCGTGCCGCGCCCGTTCCCGCAGATCGAGGACGGCATGGGCTGGCCGCGGCGGCGGATCGCGTCGGTGCTCGGCGGCGTCTTCCACCTCCGCCACAAGGAGTTCGGCGGCCGCCGGCCCTACCGGTTCATGGACGACAAGCGCTCGGAGTCCGGCCGCTGGGAGCTGTGGATGGACGCCGACCAGCGCGCGCCGTGCACGCGGCGCAAGGGAACTGCCCCTGGGGCAGCGTTCCCCGGTTTCGCCCGCTCGGCGAACACCCGCAAGGGAACCTGCCGCTCTGGGGCAGCGTTCCCCGAGGCCTAGAGGGTCGCGGCGGTCGGGTCCCAGTCCTCGGGGAGGGCCGGGATCGGGTCGAAGCCCGTGGCGACCGGGACGAACGCGGCGGTCTCGATCGACGCTGCAGTGGCGAACATGGTGTCCAGGACGTGGAGCGCGAGCCGCCCGGTGGCGCGGTGCGGCTCGCCGGTCCGGATCGCCCTGGCCATGTCGACCGCGCCGATCCCGCGGCCGCCCACGACGCCCGTCACCGGCACCGCCTCCCAGTCGTCGTGCCGCGGTTGAGCTTGACCTCGCCCGTGAAGTTGTTGGGGTCGGGCGCGGCGATCGTCGCCTCGGTCCCCGCGATCTGCACGACGCCCATCCACTTCAGCGGCGAGTCGAAGCTGAACGTCGCCTGGGCCACGCCGCCGCGCTCGAACTCGTAGATCGCGGCCACGTAGGTCGGGACGTCGACGGGGATCTCCTCGCCGGCGCGCGGCCCGTCGCCGATGATCCGGGTCGCTCCGGCGCCGGCGCCGCGGGCCGCCACCTGGCTGAACGAGCCGAACGTCTGGGCGAGGGCGGTCAGGTAGTAGGGGCCCATGTCGAACAGCGGCCCGGCGCCCGGCTGGTAGAGGAAGTCGGGGTTCGGGTGCCAGCGGTGCGGGCCCCAGTACTGCATGACCACCGACGCGGTGAGCGGCGTCCCGATCGCCCCCGCCTCGATCGCCCGCCGCACCGTCTGCAGCCCCGGGCCGAGGAACGTGTCCGGGCGCGGTGCCCACGAGCAGGCCGGCGGCCTCCGCCGCGGCGAGCAGCGCCTCGCCCGACGCCATGTCCGCGGTGATGGGCTTCTCGTTCCACACGTGCTTGCCGGCCGCCAGCGCGGCCGAGGCCACCTCGGCGTGCGCGGCCGGGACGGTGAGGTTGACGATCAGCTCCACGTCGTCGCGCGCGAGGACCTCGTCGACCGTGCCCGACTCGGCGACCCCGAAGCGCTCGGCCTGCCCGCGCGCGACCTCCGGGCGGAGGTCGGCCACGAAGCGCACGTCGAGGTCCGGGTACGTCGCCATGTTGGCGAGGTACTGGTCGCTGATCGTGCCGGCGCCGATGACGCCGACACCGACCGGGCCGCTCACCGGGCGCCCAGTGGCGAACGCGTACCCGGCGGCGATGCCCTCGAACAGGTCCCCGGCGTAGGCGTCGAACTCGAGCACGCCAAGCTCGGCCGCGGTGGCGGCGGCGAGGATCTCGGCCACCGGCATCGCGCCGCCGCCCAGCGGGAGCTGCTGCTCGTTGTCCCGCGTGATGGGCCCGTCCTTGAGGTGCAGCAGCCGCACGCGGTCGCCCAGCCGGCCGAGCAGCGCGGGGACATCCTGGCCGCCGACCGCGGCCCAGTAGGTGTCGAGCTCGAGCACGACCTCCGGCCCGGCGCGCTCGGCGAACAGCTCGAGCGCCGTGCGGCCGCCGAACACGTTGGCCAGCTCCCAGTGGTGGTTGTGGTAGCCGACTCGCAGGCCGTGGCCCGCCGCGCGTTCCGCCGCCGCGGCGAGGTCATCGGCGATCGCGTGCACGCCGTCCTCGGTGCCCCATTCCTCGGACGGGCTCATCGGTACGACGACCGTCTCCACGCCGACGGTCGCCGCGGCGTCGAACACGCGGTCGAGGTCGCCCTCCAACCGCGCATGGGCGGTCGGCGCGGTCAGGCCGTTGGCGGCGAGCGCATCGCGCAGCCCCTCCGGGTCGCCGACGATGTCGTACGGCTCGACGCGGGTCAGGCCGATCTCGGCCAGCCGCGCGAGGGAGCGCGGCAGGTCCGCGGCGACCTCCTCGCGGATCGAGTACAGCTGCACGGACAGGGCGAGAGACGGCGACATCGGCGGGATCATGCCGGACCGAGCAGATCCCACCGGGTTCGCGCGATGCCGGAATGCGGGATCATGCCGGACCGAGCAGATCCCATCGGTTCCCGGCGATATCGACGAACACGGCCACCCGCCCGTACGGCTCGGCGCGGGGCGCGCTGACGAACTCGACCCCCGCGGCGCTCATCCGCCCGTACGCCGCGTCGAAGTCCTCGACCCGCAGGAAGAGGCCCACGCGCCCCGCGAACTGCTGCCCGACCGCCTCGGCCTGCCCGGCGCCATCGGCGCGGGCGAGGAGGATGCCCGTCTGCGCCCCGGGCGGGCGCACGACGACCCAGCGCTTCGGCCGGCCGTCGTTCGTGAGCGAGGGCGAGTCCTCGACCAGCTCGAAGCCGAGCGCGCCGACGAAGAACTCGATCGCCGAGTCGTACTCGTCGACGACGATCGCCAGCTGCTCGAGGTGCATCCGGCGGCAGACTAGGGCGTCGGATCGCGGTTGAACAGGTGCTTGGCCCACAGGTAGCCGCCCAGCCCGATCGCCGACCGACCAGGCGACGGCGAGGACGCCGCTGTTGCCGATCGGCGTGCCCATCAGCAGCCCGCGGAGGGTCTCCATGTCGGGGTGAACGGCTGGTTCTCGGCGAACCACGCCATCGCGGCCGGCATCGTGTCGGTGGGGACGAACCCGCTCCCCAGGAAGGGCAGAAGGAGGAGCGGCATGGGCAGGTTGCTGGCGGTCTCGACGTTCTTGGAGACCATGCCGAGCGCAACCGCCAGCCAGGTCATCGCGAAGGTGACCATCGCCAGCAGGCCGGCCGCCAGGAGCCAGTCGACCGCGTCCGCGGTCGGGTTGAACCCCAGGAGCAGCGCGAAGCCGATCACGATGACCATGGCGGCCATGGTCTGGATCAGGCTGCCGACGACGTGCCCGGTGAGCACCGAGACGCGGGCGATCGACATGGTCCGGAAGCGGTTGACGATGCCCTCGCTCATGTCCATCGCGACGGAGATCGCCGTGCCCTGGGCCGCGCCGGCCACGGCCAGCACGATGATCCCGGGGGTGATGTAGTCGAGGTACTCCCCGCGGCCGCCGGACGCGCCGGTGAGGCCCGCGCCCATCGTGTCGCCGAAGACGTACACGAACAGCAGCAGGAAGACGATCGGGATGCCGATCGTGGCGGCGGCCGAGGCGGGGTAGCGCAGCGTGCGGCGCAGGTTGCGCCGCAGCATCGTCGCCGAGTCGGTGAGGGCGTAGGAGAGCGTGCTCATCGTGGGGTTCCGGTCCGGTCGGTGAGGGCGAGGAAGACGTCGTCGAGGTCGGGGGTGTGGACCGTCAGGCCGTCGACGGCGATCGCCTCGTCGTCGAGCCGGTCCAGGAGTGCGCGCAGCGACCGCGCGGAGCCGTCGCTGGGGATGTCGAGGGTGAGCGCGTCGTCGTCGCGCGGGGCGTCGCCGAACGAGAACGCCGCCGAGCGCAGGTCGACCGGGTCGGCGAACTGCAGCCGGACGTGCCCGCCGGGCACGAGCCGCTTGAGCTCGGCAGGCGGTCCCCTCGGCGATCAGCGTGCCGTGGTCGAGGACGGCGATCCGGTCGGCGAGCTGGTCGGCCTCCTCGAGGTACTGGGTGGTGAGGAAGACGGTGACGCCGTCGGCGACGAGCCGGCGGATGATCTCCCACATCGTGTAGCGGCTGCGGGGGTCGAGGCCCGTGGTCGGCTCGTCGAGGAAGATGACCCGCGGGTCGCCCACGAGCGTCATCGCCAGGTCCAGCCGGCGGCGCATGCCGCCGGAGTACGTGGCGGCCGGGCGGTTCGCGGCGTCCTGAGGTCGAAGCCGTCGAGCAACTCGGCGGCGCGCCGGCGGCCGGCCGGCCCAGGTGGTGCAGGTCGGCCATCAGGATCAGGCTCTCGGCGCCGGTCAGCAGGTTGTCGACCGCCGAGAACTGGCCGGTGACGCCGATCGCGGCGCGCACCGCGTCGGGATCGCGGGCGAGGTCGTGGCCGGCGACGCGGACCTCGCCGGCGTCGGCCCCGATCAGCGTCGAGAGGATCTGGACCATCGTGGTCTTGCCGTCCCCGTTCGGGCCGAGGAGCGCGTAGACGCCCCCTCGGCGACGTCGAGGTCGACGCCGTCGAGGACGAGGTGGTCGCCGAACGACTCGCGGACGCCGGCGGCGGTGATCGCGGAGGCTCGCATCACGGGCGCCCGATCACGATCTCGCCGAGCGAGGTGCGAGCGCGCACCTCGACGGTGCCGGTCGCCTTGCCGGGAGCGTCGGCGGCCGTCAGCGTGTTGCGCACCTTGCCCGCCGACGCGCTGACGTCGAGCCACGCGGCGGTGCCCTCGCGGATGCCGACCTCGACGTCCCCGATCTGCGTCTCGAGCACGGCCGAGCCGCGCACGACCTCGCGCAGCCGGACGTCGCCGTTGGCGGACTTGGCGCTGATGTCGGCCCGCGCCAGATCGACGGCGATGCTGCCGTTGGCGGCCTTGACCCGCAGGTCGCCGGCGGCCGCGCCGATCCACGTGTCGCCGTTGGAGTTCTTGACCACCGCGCTGCCGCCGAGCTCGCCGAGGCGGACGCCGCCCGAGCCGACGGTCACATCGGCGGGGCCCGTCACGCGGTCGGCCTCGACGTCACCGGCGCCGGTCTTGACGTTCAGCGCGCCGGCCTCGTCGAGGCGGACGTGCCCGAGGCCGGTCTTGATGCGGATGTCGCCGAGGCGGCCGGCGGCATCGACGTCCGCCATCCCGAGCGAGCCGTGCAGGTGCGAGCCGGCCGGCAGCTCGACCGTCACGTCGATCGACCCGCCGTGGCTGCGGATGTTCCACGAGCGCAGCTTCGAGGCCTTGACCAGCAGCTGCCCGTCGGCGTACTCGACGCGGGTCAGCCCGGCGGCCTTGACGTCGTCGCGGTCGGACGGGTCGCTGGGTACGACGGCGACGACGGTGTCGTCGCGGTCGCCCGCCCTGATCCGGACCTCGCCGACGGCGATGTCGATCGTGGCCGAGATCGGTTCCGGGGTGTCGAAGGTGGGCATGGGAGCGGTCTCCTGGAGCGTCGGGTCGGAAAGCGTGGGGACGGTCACTGGACCCACCCGGTGAAGGTCTGGCCGACCCGGCCGCCGCGCTGGCGGGGGGCGCGGTCGTCACGCGCAACCGCGGCGGCGGCGGCGCGGACGAGCCAGGCGTTGACGGACAGGCGCTCGCGGGCGGCGGCCTGCTCGATACCGGCCTTGAGCTGCTCGGGCAGGCGGAGGTTGATGCGCGCCGTCGCGCCCTCGTCGGCCTCCGGGGCCGGGGGAGCCTCGGGCTCCGGCTCGGCGAGCTCCTGGGTCGCGGCCGGCGTCACGACGAAGTCGGGCTCACCGCCCCGCAGGCGGAGGTCGACCGAGCCGGGCGCCAGTTCGCGGGTGATCTCGTCGGCGGCGGCCGACAGCGCGTCCAGCAGCATCAGCCGGGTGGCCGCCTCGAGCGGAGCGGTCAGGCGATCGGCCAGCGCGCGGGCGTCCTCGCCGCCCGCGTCGGCGGCGACCGCGAGGTCGTGGCGGAGTTTCTCGACGTACTGGGTCAGGTCCATGGCGTCAGTATGACACCATTATGACATCACTACAAGACCACTATGGTGTCACCCGCGGGCGCGATAGCTTCCCGGGATGGTCACGAGAGACGCCGCCTGCAGCTGCGGTCAGCTGAGCCTGGTGGCCGAAGGCGAGCCCGTCCGCGTCTCGGTCTGCCATTGCCTCGCCTGCCAGCGCCGGACGGGGAGCGCGTTCGGAGCGCAGGGCCGGTTCCCGCGCGACCGCGTCCGCATCACCGGCCGCTCGAGCGAGTACGTCCGCGTCTCCGACGCGGGCGAGGCGAGGACGTTCAACTTCTGTCCCGAGTGCGGGGCGACCGTGTACTACTCGCTGGCCTCGACGCCGGATGTCGTGGCGGTCGCCCTGGGCGCGTTCGCCGACCCGTCGTTCCCCGCGCCGGGCTTCTCCGTCTGGGAGGACCGACAGCACCCGTGGGTGACGCTGCCCTCAGACATCGAGCACCGCGACTGACGTCAGCCCGTGACGCCGTGCCCGCTGCCGTACGACGCCTTGTTCGGCGGGTCGGCTCCGAGCTCGGAGGACCCCGCGCGCATGGACGTGCCGGCCGACATGTACTCGCTCGGATCGCGCGGAGGCAGGTCGCACAGGTAGCGATCGACCATCCGCGCGCACTGGCGGCCCTCGTTGATCGCCCACACGATCAGCGACTGTCCGCGGCGGGCGTCGCCGGCGGCGAACACCCCGTCGGCGGAGGTCGCGTAGGCGCCGGCCTTGGCGTTGCCGCGCCCGTCGGTGTCGACGCCGAGCGCCTCGAGCAGCGGCTGCTCGGGGTGCAGGAAGCCCATCGCCAGCAGGACGAGCTCCACGGGCCGGCTCTCCTCGGTGCCCGCGATCGCCTCGAACGGCGGCTCGCCGGAGTTCTGGACCCACTGGACCTGCTCGACGCGCCCGTTGCCCGTCAGCGCCGTGGTGGAGATCGCGAAGTCGCGCTCGCCGCCCTCCTTGAGCGCGTAGGAGGTGCGGAGCTTCACGGGCCAGCGCGGCCACGGCGTGAGGTCGTCCGGGCGGGAGGCGGGCGGCTCGCCCAGCAACTCGATCTGCGTCACCGACGCCGCGCCCTCGCGGTGGGAGTGCCCGACGCAGTCGGCGCCGGTGTCGCCACCGCCCACCACGAGCACGTTCTTGCCGGCCGCGGAGATCCGGCCGTCCTCGGTGGCGCCCGCGAGCACCCGCGCGCGGTCGTAGAGGTAGTCCATCGCGAAGTGCACGCCCTCGAGCTCGCGGCCCGGCACCGGCAGGTTGCGCGGCACCCGCGACCCGGTGGCGATCACGACCGCGTCGAAGTCGGCGCGCAGCTGGGTCGCGTCGACGTCGACGCCCACGTCGACCCCGTAGCGGAAGTCGACGCCCTCGGCGGCGAGCTGGTCGAGCCGGCGCTCGACGACCCACTTCTCGATCTTGAAGTCCGGCACGCCGAAGCGGATCAGGCCGCCGCCGGCCTCGTCGCGCTCGAACACGGTCACCGCGTGCCCCGCGCGCCGCAGCTGCTGGGCCGCCGCCAGGCCGGCCGGGCCGGCGCCGATGACGGCCGCCGTGCGGCCCGTCTCGACGGCCGGCGGGCGCGGGACGATCCAGCCCTCGTCGAAGGCGCGGTTGACGATCGCGACCTCGATCTGCTTGATCGACACCGCGTCGCCCTCGCGGATCTCCAGCACGCACGCCGCCTCGCAGGGCGCGGGGCACAGCCGCCCGGTGAACTCCGGGAAGTTGTTGGTCGCGTGCAACTGGTCGATCGCCTCGCGCCAGCGGTCGCGGTAGACGAGGTCGTTCCAGTCCGGGATCAGGTTGCCGAGCGGGCAGCCGTTGTGGCAGAACGGGACGCCGCACTCCATGCAGCGCGCCCCCTGGTCGCGCAGGGCCTCGACCGGGAGCGTCTCGACGAACTCGCGGTAGTCGGTGGTGCGGCCGCCGGGGTCGCGCTCGGGAGCTTCGACCCTGGTGATGTCGAGGAACGCGCCGAGCTTGCCCATCAGCCCACGCGCTCCGTGGCGACGAAGCCCTCGCCCGACGTGGACTCGGCCGGCTCCACCTCGTGTTCCTCGGCCTCCATCTCGGCCAGCGCGCGCTTGTAGTCGTGCGGCATGACCTTCACGAAGCGCGGCAGGTGCGCGTCCCAGTCGCGCAGCACTCGCGCAGCGACGGGCGACTGCGTGCGCAGGTGGTGCTCCTCGATCAGGTCGTGCAGTTCGATCGCGTCGGCCTCGCTGATCTCGTCGAAGCCGACCAGGCCCATGTTGCAGCGGGAGGCGAACTTGCCGTCGGCGTCGAGCACGTAGGCCACGCCGCCGCTCATGCCGGCCGCGAAGTTGCGGCCCGTCGCCCCGAGGATCACGACGCGCCCGCCGGTCATGTACTCGCACCCGTGGTCGCCGACGCCCTCGACGACGGCGCCGGCACCCGAGTTGCGCACCCCGAAGCGCTCGCCGGCCAGCCCGCGGAAGAACGCGCGGCCCGCCGTGGCGCCGTAGAGCACGGTGTTCCCGATCAGGACGTTCTCCTCCGCCACGAAGGCGGCGTCCTCGGGCGGGCGGACGGACAGCACGCCCCCCGAGAGGCCCTTGCCGGTGTAGTCGTTGGCGTCGCCGATCAGCGTCAGCTCGACGCCCGGGGCGAGCCACGCGCCGAACGACTGGCCCGCGGAGCCGCGCAGCGTGAAGCGGATCGTCTCCGGCGGCAGGCCGTCGAAGCCGTGGACGACGGTCACGGCGCTGGAGAGCAGCCCGCCGACGGTGCGGTTGACGTTGCGGATCGGGAACTCGCCCGCGACCGGGCGGCGATGGTCGATCGCGTCCTTGGCGGCCTCGATCAGCTTGAGGTCCAGCGCGCCGGGTAGCGGCGAGTCCTGCGGGCGCACCCGCCGCAGCGGCGTCCCCTCGGGGACCTCCGGCATCGTCAGGACGTGCGTGAGGTCCACCCCGCGCGACTTCCAGTGGTCGATCGCCTCGGCGGCCTCCAGCAGGTCGACGCGCCCGATCATGTCCTCGAACGTCCTCACGCCGAGCCGGCGCATGATCTCGCGCGCCTCCTCGGCGACGTGGAAGAAGAACTCCACCACGTGCTCGGGCTGGCCCTTGAAGCGCTTGCGCAGCTCCAGGATCCTGCGTGGCGATGCCGACCGGGCACGTGTTCAGGTGGCAGGCGCGCATCATGATGCAGCCGGTGGCGATCAGCGGGGCGGTCGAGAAGCCCATCTCGTCGGCGCCCAGGAGCGCCGCCACGATCACGTCGCGGCCCGTCTTGAGCTGCCCGTCGGTCTGCACCCAGATGCGCGAGCGGAGGTCGTTGAGCACCAGCGTCTGCTGCGTCTCGGCCAGGCCGATCTCCCACGGCACGCCCGCCGACTGGATCGAGGACAGCGGCGACGCGCCCGTGCCGCCGTCGTGGCCGGCGATCAGCACGTGGTCGGAGTTGGCCTTCGCCACGCCCGCCGCGACCGTCCCGACGCCGACCTCGGACACGAGCTTGACCGAGATCCGCGCGCGCGGGTTGCCGCAGCGCAGGTCGTAGATCAGCTGCTTGAGGTCCTCGATCGAGTAGATGTCGTGGTGCGGCGGCGGCGAGATCAGGCCCACACCGGGGGTCGTGAAGCGGATCGAGCCGATGTAGCGATCCACCTTGTGGCCCGGCAGCTGGCCGCCCTCGCCGGGCTTGGCGCCCTGGGCCATCTTGATCTGCAGCTCGTCGGCGTTGACGAGGTAGTTGATGTTCACCCCGAAGCGCCCCGAGGCGACCTGCTTGATCGCCGAGCGCCGCGAGTCGCCGTTGGGGTCGGGCGTGTAGCGGGAGACGTCCTCCCCGCCCTCGCCGGTGTTCGACTTGCCGCCGATCCGGTTCATGGCGATGGCCAGCGTCTCGTGGGCCTCGCGCGAGAGCGAGCCGAGCGACATCGCGCCGGTGGCGAAGCGCCTGACGATCTCCGAGGCGGGCTGGACCTGGTCGAGCGGGATCCACTCCTCCTCGGGCAGCTCCTTGAACTTCAGGAGGCCGCGCAGCGTGGCCCGGGCGGCGGCGTCCTCGTTGACCAGCCGCGCGTACTCGTCGTACGTCGGCTTGCCGCCGTGGCGCACCGAGTGCTGCAGCAGCGCGATCGTCTCCGGGTTCCACATGTGGTGCTCGCCCTCGCGGCGCCACGCGTAGACGCCGCCCACGGGGAGCAGATCCTCCGCCGCCCGCGGGTAGGCGCGCGCGTGCTTGAGGAGGGTCTCCTCGGCCAGCACGTCGATCTCGATGCCGCCGATCCGCGAGGCGGTGCCCGCGAACGCGCGGTCGATCAGCGCCGGCCCAAGGCCCACGGCCTCGAAGATCTGGGCGCCGTTGTAGGACTGGATGGTCGAGATCCCCATCTTGGAGATCGTCTTCAGGAGCCCCTTGGCGATGCCCTTGACGACGTTGGTCTCGGCCGTCTCCACGTCGTCGACGTCCGCCACGCGGCCGTCGCGCACCAGCTCGCCGAGCGACTCGAACATCAGGTACGGGTTGATGGCGCTGGCGCCGTAGCCGATCAGCACCGCGAAATGGTGGACCTCGCGCGGCTCGCCGGACTCGAGCACGAGGCCGGTCTGCAGGCGCGTGCCCTCGCGCACGAGGTGGTGGTGGACGGCGCCGACGGCCAGCAGCGACGGGATCGGCGCGCGCTCGGGCCCCAGCGCTCGGTCGGAGAGGATCAGCACGTTGATGCCGTCGGCGAGCGCGGCGCTCGCCTCGGTACAGACGCGCTCCACCGCGGCCTCCATGGCGTCCGCGCCGTCGGCGACCGGCCACGTGATGTCCAGCGTGCGCGAGCGGAACACGCTGGAGTCCACCTGGCGCAGCTTCTCCAGCTCGGCGCTGCGCAGGATCGGCGTCTTCATCGACAGCTGCCGGGCGTGCTCGGGCGTCTCGTCGAGGAGGTTGCGCTCGGAGCCCACGCCGGTCCCCACGCTCATCACGATCGCCTCGCGGATCGGGTCGATCGGCGGGTTGGTGACCTGCGCGAACAGCTGCTTGAAGTAGGAGAACAGCGGCGGCTGGCGGTCGCTGAGGACGGCCAGGGCGGCGTCGTTGCCCATCGAGCCGATCGGCTCCTCGCCCTTGGCCGCGGTCGGCGCCAGCAGGACCCGCAGGTCCTCCTGGGTGTAGCCGAACGCCAGCTGGCGTTCGCGGATGGACACCGCCCCCGCCCGCCCGCCGTAAGCGGGCTCGCGCTCGGGGAGGTCGCCGAGGTGGACGACGCCGCGCTCGAACCACTCGCCGTAGGGCTGCTGGGTCGAGATCTCGCGCTTGACCTCCTCGTCGGCCACGATCCGGCCCTCGGCGAGGTCGACGAGGAACAGCTTGCCCGGCTGCAGGCGGCCCTTGCGCAGGATGTTGTCGGCCGGCTCGTCCATCACGCCGGTCTCGGAGCCGAGCACGACCCAGCCGTCCTTGGTCTCCAGCCACCGGCCGGGGCGTAGGCCGTTGCGGTCCAGCGTCGCGCCGATCACGCGGCCGTCGGTGAACGCGACCGCGGCCGGCCCGTCCCACGGCTCCATCAGACAGGAGTGGAAGGCGTAGAAGCCGCGCAGGTGCTCGGGGATGTCGTCCCGGCCGTCGTAGGCCTCGGGGATCATCATCATCACCGCGTGGGGCAGCGAGCGCCCGGCGAGCGTGAGCAGCTCGAGCACGTTGTCGAAGGTCGCGGAGTCCGACCCCGCGGGGCGCACGATCGGCAGGACCTTGGGGAGGTCGTCGCCGAACAGCTCGGAGGCGAGCTGGGACTCGCGCGCGCGCATCCAGTTGACGTTGCCGCGCAGCGTGTTGATCTCCCCGTTGTGGGCGATCATCCGGTACGGGTGGGCCAGCTCCCAGCTCGGGAAGGTGTTGGTGGAGAAGCGCGAGTGGACGAGCCCCATCGCCGAGGCGGTCCGCTGGTCCTGCAGGTCGGGGTAGTAGCCGAGCAGCTGCGGGGAGGTGAGCATCCCCTTGTAGACGATCGTGCGGCTGCTGAAGCTGGGGATCACGAGGTCCGGGCCGGCGGCGATCTCCGCGACGCGCCGGATCACGTACAGCTTGCGCTCGAACGCGTCCTGGTCGGCGGCCAGCTCGTCGGACGCCGCCACGATCATGTGCTTGATGTAGGGGGCGAAGAAGTTGGCGGTGATGCCGACGTAGTCCTTATCGACCGGGACGTCGCGCCACGCCACGAAGCGCTGGCCCTCGTCGGCGACGGTTTGCTCGAGCAGGGCCTCGAGCTCGGCGCGCCGCTCCTCGTCCTGCGGCAGGAAGCACACGCACACGCCGTAGGCGCCGGGCGGCGGGAGGTCCTCGTCGAGCACCGCGCGCATCAGCGCGTCGGGCATCTGGAGCAGGATCCCTGCACCGTCGCCCGTGTTCGGGTCCGCCCCGGCGGCGCCGCGGTGCTCGAGGTTCTCCAGCGCCACGATCGCCCGCCGGACCGTCTCGTGCGTCGGGTCGCCGTCGAGCCGCGCGACGAACGCGACGCCACAGGCGTCGTGCTCGTAGGTCGGGTCGTACAAGCCAACCGGGCGGGTCGGCCTCTTCATGCGTGACATGTCGTGCTCCCGTGGCGCGGCGTGGGCACTTGAGGCGGAGCCGGAAAGGTAGCAAGCGTCCGGGTCGGGCCGGCAAGCACCGTGGAAGAACGCTGCGCGCGATGCAGCGCAATCGGGGTCTAACACCCGTCTACGCGCAACGATGTTGCGTGAAAGCGGGGTACGTTCGTGCGATGTCCCACCTCGGGCCGTCCCGCCCGTCGCCCGCGCTCGCCGTGCCCCCGCGGCCTCGGCCCAGGAGCCGCCTCCGCCGGACGAGCGCGCCGCCGCCGGCGTTCGCGGACGCCGGCGTGCGGTTCTCGAGGGCGGCCGAGGCAGTGGACGAGCTGGACGATCGGCCCTACCGCAAGTGCCGGCCGCTCGTCCGCAGCGTCTCGGAGGACAATCAGCTGGAGCTCGCGTACCTGCAGATCCTCACCGAGTTCCGCCTCGTCGCCGACAGCCTCCGGGAGCCGCTGCGGCAGCTGCGGACCGACCTCGCGAACGCTCAGACCCGCGACCCGGTGCTGCTGAGTGGCCGCGCGGCGTGGCGCCAGGCCGGCCGGGCGATGGCGGCGCTGCCCGTCGCCGAGGACCCGTGTCCAGCTGCGCGCCTGGCGCCGAGCGGGCTTTCCGCGCTCGGTGCGCCGCGAGACGCTGAAGGAGATAACCCCGGTGATCGACGCCCTTCGCACGTCGCCCCGGCCGCCGCGGCGAGGAGCCGCCGCCGCGACCTGACGCGGCCGCCGCGCACGCGATGGCATATGCCCGCCGCGACGGAAGCAAGCTTCGCCGCGCTCGCCGAAAGGAACCCGTGAGTGGACGCAAGGCCGAGCCTCCGTGCGCAACGGCGAGCGCGCACACGCAGGCACGCGACACGCCGGGTGATTCGGGCGTTCCACGCGATGATCGGCGAGGTCGACCCAGCTCTCCCCCCCTACGCGCGACGCGGACCGCCGGCTGGCGGCCGCCGCCTGGCGGCAGCTCGTGCCGGCGCTCCCGCCTCGGCCGGCGACGCGTGCGCCGAGCTGCGCGCCTGGGTCCGCGACGGCGCGCCGCGCTCCGAGGCCCGCGAGGCTATGGCCGAGGTCCTGGCCGTCGACCGTCTCGGCGGCCGCGAGTTCGAGCGCAAGGTGAACGCCGCGAGCCGCCTGCTGATCGAGCTCGGCGTGCCCGGGAGGCCGAGTCGTTCAGGGACGCGAACTGACCGCGTAGACCTCGGCGACCTGCGCCGCCAGTGCGGGCCACGCGTACTTTGCGTGCGCGTCGGCGGCCGCCCGCTCGCCGCGACGGCGCCGCTCGACCGGGCCGTTGACGGCCTCCACGAGCGCGGCGGCGAGCGCCTCGCGGTCGTCGGGCGGCACGAGCCGGCCGGTCTCGCCGTCGGCGACGATCTCCGCCGGGCCGTACGCGTCGACCGCGATCGCCGGCAGGCCGCAGGCGCCGCCCTCGACGAGCACCTGGCCGAACTGCTCCCGCACGGAGGGCAGCACCACGATGTCCGAGGCGGCGAGGAAGTCCGGCAGCTGCTCGTGGTCGTGCCAGCCGGCCAGGAACACGTCCCGCGCGCCGGTGCGGCGGACGGCGTCGAGCGGGTGCTCGCCCTCCCACTCCCCCGGGAACCCGCCCACCAGCACGAGCGGGGCGCGCCGGTCGAAGCGCCCGAGCGCCTCGGCATAGGCCTCGATCAGCAGCGGTAGGCGCTTGACCTCCGTGTAGCGGCCGACGTAGAGCAGCACCGGCGTCTCGCCCCGGTCGTCGCCGAACGCCGCGAGGTCGGCCTCTCCGTAGCGCACCGAGCCGGCCTCCTCGCCGGGCGCCCAGCCCTGCGGCGCCTCGACCAGGTGCCGGCGCCAGTGCGCGACATGGTCGACGTGCCGCGGGCGGAACGTCTCGGGGTCGAACCCGTTGGCCACCCGGACGCAGCGCGCCGGGTCGACGCCCAGCAGCCGCTCCGCGCGCTCGACCTGGGAGGCCGACAGCACGATCAGCCGCCGGCACCCCGCCGCCCACTCGCGCATCCGCTCCGCCCACGCCTCGCCGTGCGCCCAGCGGCCCGGGTCCGCGACGATCGCGTCGAGCATCAGCAGCTCGGTCCCGTGCAGGTGCCCCACGATCGGCACGCCGGGCGCGGCGAGGGCGGCCGCGGCGTGGATGGGCGTCAGGTGGTGCAGGTGCAGCACGTCCGCCTCCTGCGCACCCGCGCCCGCGAGCGCGCGCGCCCACGCGTGGGCGTGATGCTCGAACGTCGCGTCGTCGAGGGAGGCGAACACGCGGTCCTGCGCGCCAGGGCGATCCTCGTAGGAGGGATGCAGCGGCCGCTCCGCCAGCATCGGGTCCTCGGCCTCCAGCGCGGCGGTCATGTCGAACGGCCGCACGTCGACCCCGGTGTAGAAGGCCAGGGCGTCGCCCGGCCGGCCGGGGATCGAGAGCGAGCCCGACACGACGGTCGCGTCCCACCCCGCCTCGGGCAGGTGGCGCGCGAGGTTGCGGGCCACGTGGGCCGAGCCCCCGCGCGGGAAGAACTGCAGGGCCATCAGCACGCGGGGCATCGCGGCGACGCTACACAAACAACGACGAGGGGCGGCCCGGAGGCCGCCCCTCGAACGCCGTGTCGTCCTCAGCCGCTCGTCTAGCGGCTCGGCGACGGCGCCTTGGTACGTCGAGCCTTCTTGCGCGCCTGGGCTACGCGGCTGCCGTCCTCGAAGAACGGCCGCTCTTCGAACGGGCGCGCAGGGCCGGATCCGTCAGCGCGGCGCGTGGGCGGCGCCGTCGGACATCCGCTTGTAGCCGCCTGGTCCAGGTTGTTGATGGTGTCGCACGCCTGCGTGGTAGACGGGTCGTACGGCTCGCCCGCCGTCCCTCCCTAGACGGCCGCCTGCGCGTGCGTCTTGACGCCCTCGGCACCCGAGAACAGGCCGCCCGGCGGCGACGCCGTGTCCTGGAAGGGCTTGTAGTCGCTCCGCCCGTCGAAGCGGTCGGGTCCGGCGGCCGGCCCTGCGGGGCAAGTAGTCGTTGAACACCGCTCGATCTTCGCGGCGCCCGGGTTAGGTCCGGCGCCGTGGCCGGCGGCGGCGAGTCGGAGAAGTCGCCGTCGTAGACGAGCCGGGCGTAGTTGGGCGAGCCGACCATGTCGAAGTTGAGGTTCGCCGAGATCTCGGAGAAGGCCTCGTGCCGATCGCGTCGACGTAGCGGGTCGCGCCGACCAGGCCCGACTCCTCCGCCCCCCACAGGCGAACCTCAGCGGTCGGCCGGCTTGATGCCCTTCCTCGCCATCTCGATGGCCAGCTCGAGGATCGTCGCCGAGCCGGAGCCGTTGTCGTTGATGCCCGGGCCCTCGGGCACGGAGTCGAGGTGCGCCGCCGGCGATCACGACGTTGTTCGGCGTCGCCCGTCGGGGTGTCGGCCAGGATGTTGGTCGACTGCCGGGGATCGCTCTCGGCGTCGACGACGATCTGGCCGCGGTCGGGCCGTCTCGTCGGCGAGGCGCTCGCCCGCGAGGTAGGAGAGGCCGACGACCGGGATCTCGACGTCGGCGGGGTCGTCCTCGCCGTCCTGCGCGGTCTCGCCCAGCGTGCCGGCGACCACGTCGGCGCGGCCCGGATCTTGCCCTGGTTGAAGATGATCACTCCGACGGCGCCGGCGTCCTGCGCGTTCACGGCCTTGACCGCGAAGTCGCAGGTACCCCGCTGGATCAGCGCGATGTCGGCCGGCCGGGAAGCGCGGCGAAGTCCTCCGCCTCGCAGCCGGCGGTCGAGCGCCGGGCTGCGCGGGCGGCGGGACAGGTTGACGTCGACGGGGTGATCGGCGGCGTGCCGTGTCGCCCGTGGCGGAGTAGCTCTCGTCGCGAACTCGTCCTGCGCTGTAGTCCTTGGCGGGTCCGGCGCGACCTGCGCGCAGCTCGGCGTCCGAGAGCTCGCGGTAGAACGTCAGGAAGTCGAAGGCCTCGCGTCGTCGGGTTGTAGCCCGCGCGCGGAGCTGCGAGTGGACGTACTCGACCGAGGCGCCGTAGCCCTGGAAGCCGGAGGCGCGGTTGCCGCCGTTGCGGTCGGCGATCCACTGCAGCGCCTCGAGGTGGGACTTATGCCCGCGGCGGTGATCGCCTCGCGCAGCTGCTCGGAAGCCGGGCGCGTGTCGGGCGGGGTGGGCGGCGTCGGCGGGGTCGGCGGGGTCACCGGCGGCTTCGCGACGGTCACCTGGATGCGCTTGCACTTGACCTTCTTGCTGGCGCCGCTGCGGTTCGCGCAGACGGTGAGGTAGTACGTACCGTCGGCGGTCTTGGAAGAAATCGTGACGCGCTCGGAGAACTTGCGCGACTTGCCGCCCTTGGTGCGCTCGACGCCCTCGGAGTCCAGGCGCGCGCCGCTCTTCGCGCTGCGGCTCTTACGGAGCGAGTAGACGACGCGGCCGCTCGCGGCCTTGCGCTTCTTGGCGTTCTTGACCTTGCCGGAGACCTTGACGGTCTGGCCCGGGGCCAGCGTGGTGTCGGACACCTTCAGCCCGGACGCCGAGAAGCTCGCGGGCTTCGCGGCCTCGGCGGCTGCCGGTGCGGGGGCCAACGCGAGAAGCGCCCGCCAACCGCGGCGAGGGAACGTAGTGTCATGCAATGAGACCCCCGTGGGTACGTTGTCCCCGGAGATGGCAGCGAACGCGTTGACACGCGCCCGAGCCCCCTCCCCGGGTGCATTGGGCGGCATCCTAGCCCGCAAAACACGAGGGGCGGCCCGTGGCCGCCCCTCGTCACTTCGCTGATGCGACCTGGCGCGCTAGCGCTTGGCCTTCATCGTGACCCTCACGGTCGCCCGGCGCAGCGTCTTCGACGCGTCGCGGGTGAGCACGGTGATCCGCACCTTCTGCGTCTTCGCTGCGCTTCAGCGCCCGGTAGTCGGACTTCGACAGGCGCACGCTGACGTTGCGGAACTTCTCCGCCGTCACCTGGAAGGACTTCTTGGCCAGGTTCCTGCGGCCGCGTTCGACCCGCAGGATGCCGGCGCAACGGGCGCCCGACGACGCCGGGCAGTTGACCGCGACCTTGAAGCGCCGGTTCGGGCCGATCGAGATCGTCCGCTTCCGCAGGGTGGCCTTCTTGACCACCGGCGGAGGCGTCGCCCCGCCGCCGCTCGGCGGAGGCGCCGTGCGCCGCCGCCGCCCGGAGCCGGCGCGGCCGGGGTCGGCCCGACCGCCCCCGGGCCTGTGTAGCGCAGGATCTTCAGGCCGAAGTCGCGATCCGATCCGGCGATGAGGTGCTCGCCGTTCGGGGCCGTGTACTGCTCCACGCCCCAGAAGTTCGAACCGCCGCCGCCGGGGGCGATCCACGCGCCCATCGGCTCGAGACCGGCGGTCCGGCTGAACCGGAACACGCGCATGCCGCCCCCGTAGTAGGCGCTGTAGGCCAGGTTCGTCGAGGAGTCGGTCGCGAACTCGTGGATCGAGAGGTCACCGAAGCCCGACGCGAAGCGCGCATCCTGTGACTCCGGGATCGCGTAGGCGTCGAGCTCCTCGCCCGTCTTGGCGTCGAACAGGTGCGCGTAGCCCCAGCCGTCGTGCTCCTGCCCGATGGACAGCGTCGGGCCGGCGGTGCCGGGAGCCGGGGTGGGCTCGCTCGGCGCGAGCACCCCGTCCTCGCCGATGGCGTCCACCCGGCGCATGTGCACGCCCGGGATACCGCCATCGCCGGTGAGCATGTTCACCTGGCCGTCGTCGGGGCGGACCTGATTGAACACGACGATGCCGTCCCAGCCCTTCGCCTGCACGTTGTCGAACTTGTCGGCGAAGCCGCAGAACGGCGGGTCGGGGGGACCGGGCACGGGGATCGCCGCGCTCGACGAGCGCGATGTCGGCCGTCGCCGGATCGTTGTCGTCGGCGGGCGCCTCCGGGATCGTGGCCGGGTCGCACCCGTCGCCCACGAAGGTCGACGGGCCGTCGAGCGCCCCGTCGGGCAGGTCGGCGATGCGGGCGACGCGCGTCACCCTCGTTGCCGCTCTTGGCCCGGCCGGCGGTGGGCCCGCTGGTCGCGCGGGCGACGCTGCGGAACGCGGCGAAGTCCTCGTCGGCACCCAGGAGGAACTGGTTGTCGAAGGAGAACTCGCCCTGATGGGCGTTGCCCTCCGGTGTCAGGCCGGAGCCGGGCAGCAGCGGATCCTCCGTCGCGAACGTCGTGTCGTTGACGAACACCGGGTTGGCCGGGTCGGTCACGTCCAGCTGGACGTAGCCGGCGTCCCAGTAGTCGGCCTTCAGGATCGGCTTGCCGTCGATGCGCTTGACGACCATGTCGTGGAGGAAGACGGCCCCGCCGTTGGACTCCTCGCCGTCCAGGATCTGCGGGAACAGCTCCACCAGATCGTGGTCGCCGACCATGACCGGCGCCCGCGGGTTGGTGATGTCGAAGATGTCGACGTCGGTGAGCTCGATGTTGTCCGACGCCACGAGGAACGCCCGCGGGCCGTCCTGCCACACGAAGACCGAGTGGTAGGAGTTCGCGAAGTCGCGCGGCGGGGTGGTCGGATCGTTGTCCTCGTCCGTGTCACCGGCGCCCAGGGTGAGCGGCACCGGGTTGGCCGGGTCGCTGACGTCGTAGAGGTCGAATCCGCCGCCGGTCTTGTCGGAGGGCGCGCAGTCCTCGTCCTCGAGCACCAGGTTGGACCCGTAGGTCTCGTCGTTGACGGCGAGGATGTCGCCCTTGAAGCCGGGCACGTCGATCGACACCACGTGGGCGCCTTCGCCGTGGTAGTAGGGCTCAGGAGCGGGGATGAAGCCCACCTGCGTCGGGCTGCTCGGGTTGCGGATGTCGACGACGTACGTGCCGCCGCCCTCGCAGTTGGGATCGTCCCAGGAGTTCAGATACGCGTAGCCCTTGTGGACGGCAAGATCAGCGATCTGCCCCAGGCGGACGCCCGGGATCTTGAGCTCGCCCACCTGCTCCATGTTCTCCGCCTTGGCGGGCAAGCCGGACGGCTCCGGAGCCGGCTCGAGCACCGGGCCGCGCAGGCGCGCCCCGTCCCCGTCGGCGGTCAGTTGCGGACTCCGCTCCGCTCCCAGCGCGACCGGTGCCGCCAGCAACAACACTGCGACCGCGCACAGCGACGACCGCACTCCCCTTGAACACCCCACGTAACCCTCCGATTCGCGACCCGTGGCCCCTCCACGGGCAAGGCGCGCGAGTCTACGCCTGCAGCCCCGGGCGCACAACCTCACCCCTGTCTCATCCGATCAGCGCCGGAGCTCGAGCCGGCGTGATACGACCGTGCGGTTCCCGGTGGGGTCGACGGCGGTCGTGGTGAGCGTCGCCGGCGCCCACGCCGGGGCGGCGCGATATGGCGCGGCGGGAGGCCTTGCTGAAGCGCACGAACGCGTAGGTGGTGCCCGCCGACGCCAGGCGCGCCGACCCTCGCGCCAGCACGCGGCTCACCCGCAGGCGCCTGGCGTCGCGCCGGCCGACCGAGAGCTCAGCCGTTGAGGCGCAGGCCTCCGAGCAGCGCAGCCGCACCACGACGCCGCCGCGGATCTCGTCCATGCGGTGGCGGCGGCCGACGCTCACGGTGAGCCCTGGCCGGGTCTGGTCGGGCACGACCGCCGGCCCGGCGGGCGGCGGCGGGGGTGGGGGGCCGATCACGGACTCGTCGGGGTCGCACGCGGTGCCGATCCCGTCGCCGTCGCCGTCGAGCTGATCGTCGATCTGCCCGTTCCCGTCGACGTCGTTGGGCTCGATGTTGTAGACGGTGGGACAGTTGTCGAAGTCGTCGTCGAAGCGGTCCCCGTCGCGGTCGCTGTCGCACGCGTCGCCCTTGTCGTCGCCGTCAAGGTCCGACTGGTCGGGGTTGGCGGCGAAGTCACAGTTGTCGTCGTCGTCGATGATGCCGTCGGAGTCGCCGTCGACCCGCGGGCAGTCGTCCGCCCCCTGGCCCGGGTTGGGCTTCAGGCGGCAATTGTCGTCGGCGTCGGGCACCCCGTCCGCGTCGTCGTCGTCGTCGCACGCGTCGCCGAGCGCGTCCCCGCCCACGAAGTCCTTGTCCGTGTTGAGCTGGCTCCCGTTGCGCACGTCGGGGCAGTTGTCGACCTCGTTGCGCACCTCGTCGCCGTCCACGTCGTTGGGCTCCGGGTGCGCCGCCCGTGCCACCGCCGAGCCGGCCTTGGCACCGCGGACGAGGCGGATCGGCGGGGCCGGGCGGCTCGTCGAGCGGCCGCTGAGGTCGGTGCCGACGACCCCGAGGCGCACCACGACCCGCTTGCCCTTGCGCAGCGCGTTGCGCGTCGCGCGCCAGTTCCGCCCCTTCAGGCGGAAGGCCAGCTCCGCTCCGCCCCCCGCGACCGCCACGCGCACCGGCCCGACCCTCGTGATCGGCAGGCGCAGGCCGGCCGCCTCCAGGAATCCGGACGCCGCCAGGGAGCCCACCTCGCTGGTGGTCGCGTACGCGCGCACGGTGCGGGAGCGGCCGACCCGCTGCAGGGTCGGGGCGCCGGCGTCCACCTTCGGAGGGCGGCCGTCGTCGGCGGTGTCGGCGGGCGGCGCGGTGCCCGTCCGCGTGACCGTCTCGCAGTCGGCCGCCACCGTGTCGCCGCCGTCCGCGTCGACCGTGTCGGCGCCCGGGCCGCACGCGATCGAGTCGACCTCGCCGTCGCGCGCGGCGATCCGGTCGTCGCCGTCGCCGCCGTCGAGGCTGTCGGCGCCCTGGTCGCCGGAGATGACGTCGGCGCCGGGACCGCCCGCCACGCGGTCGTTGCCCTCCCCGCCCGTGATCTCGTCCGCGCCCGCGCCGCCGGACAGGTCGTCGGCCCCGGTGCCGCCGAGCAGGGTGACGGGCACGTCGAGGGCGACGGTGGCCTTGTCCTCCCGGTCGGCAAGGTCGATGCGCACGCGGCGGACGCCGTCGAGGGGGCAGAACGTCTGCACGATGTAGCCGTTGCCGTCCACGGCGCCCGGGGTGCAGGAGCCGGGGTCCATCCCGCCGTCGACGGACTCGTCGCGGAACTCGACCCGCCCTCCGCCCTGGCGCACGACCAGCGTGTTGAGCGACGTGGCGTCGGCCGACGTGTAGGAGACGAGCCCACCGCCCGTGCGCACCAGCGAGTGCGCGGCGGCCCCGGCGGGGGCGGCGGCGAGGCAGGCCACAGCCACGGCCGTGGCGCGAAGGAGGCGGCTCACGGGCGGAACTCCTCCTTCCACGCCTTCCCGCCGTCGGCGGTCTCCATCACCGTGCCGTCGCTGAGCGCCAGCAGCAGCGCCTCGGGCCCCGTGTCCTTGAACTTGTACGGCTCGCCGGGCACCGAGCCGACGCGCTCCCACGTGGCGCCGCCGTCACGCGAGCGCTGCACGGTGCCGTCCTTCTCGGCCAGGTAGAACGCGTCAGGGGCGGGCCACGACAGCCGTACGCCCTCGCCCCGGTAGGCGCCGCGCCAGCTCTTGCCGCCGTTCTCGGAGCGGAACAGCTCGGAGTCGGTCGAGGCGAAGATCCGCTCCGGGTCCTCCGGGTCGACCTCGAAGTCGATGATCAGCCCGCGCGGCGTGAACTGCTCGGTGAACGTGCGGCCGTCGTCGTCGGAGACGAGCAGCGCGCCGAGCACGGCGTCGAAGGCGTACAGGCGGTCGTGCTTGAGGACGATCTTGTGGAGGTCGGCGTCGCCCAGCCGTGAGATCACGCGCCACGTGGCGCCGGCGTCGTCGGATTCGATCAGCCCGAGGAAGCTGGGCAGCGTCCCCTTCTGGTCGGGATGGCCGGAGCCGAGCAGCGTCCCCGGCCCGGTCGCCTTGAGCTCCAGGAAGGTGCCGACCGTCGAGGACTTGCCGTCGGCCTCGATCTCGCCGCGCACGCGCGTCACCGTGTCCGTCTTGGGGTCGATGCGCCAGAAGCCCTTGTTGGTCGTCAGCAGGAGCGCGCCGTCGCTCGGGTCGATGTCGAGCGCGTTGACGAACGGCGGCTGCTTGCTGAAGTCGACGAGCCGGTCCGAACGCGCGGCCGGCGGCGCCTCGCCCCCGGCCTGCGATCCGCAGCCGGCGATCGCGACGGCGAGCATCAGCGTCAGCGGCCGGCCCTTCAACGGCGGATCGCGAAGAACACCCTGATGCTCTTCGAGCAGCGGAAGCGCAGCGCGGTCCCGCTCGAGTAGTTGTTGCAGCGGTACCCCGAGGGTCGCTTGTGGCGGCGTAGGTAGCGCCTCGAGTACGTCTTCGCCGTGCGACAGCGCATCTGATCGGCCTTGATCTGGTAGCGCTTGCTCTTGACGGTGATGTTCCCGCAGTCCTTCGGGGGCACCGTCGCCCCGGCGCCCGGAGCGACCACGGCCGCCAGGACGAGCGCGGCGAGCCCCGAACCAATGATGCGCTTCACGTTTCCCCTCCGGTCTTCGACGCGGCCGTCCTCCCGACGGGCCTGGCGCCAATCGTACCTCGCGGATGTTTAGGCATGCCATAATCTGATTCTTGTCGATGCACGCCACAGAGTTCTCTCCGGCGATCCAGGATTACGCCAAGGCCATATTCTCCCTTCAGGAGAGCCTCCAGGGCCCGGTCAGCACCACCGCGCTGGCGGAGCGGCTGGACGTCACGCCCGCGTCCGCGTCGGGCATGATCCGCAGGCTGCACGAGCTCGCGCTGGTCGAGCACACGCGCTACAAGGGCGTCGAGCTGACCGAGAAGGGCCGCCGCGTCGCCCTCGAGGTGCTGCGCCATCACCGGCTGCTCGAGGCGTACCTGGCCAGCTCGCTCGGCGTGCCGTGGGACCGCGTGCACGACGAGGCGGAGGTCCTCGAGCACGTCCTCTCCGAGGAGCTCGAGGGGCTGATCGCCGCCAAGCTCGGCCACCCGACGCACGACCCGCACGGCGACCCGATCCCGTCGGTCGAGCTCGAGATGCCCGAGCAGCCCTGCCAGTGCCTGGCCACCGTCGAGGTCGGCGCGCACGGCGTGCTGATCCGCGTCTCGGACGCCGAGCCGGAGATGCTGCGCTACCTCGCCGAGCGCGGGATCGCCCCCGGCGACCGCTTCGAGGTCGTCGAGCGCCACCCGTTCGACGGCCCGCTGGTCGTGCGCTTCGGCGACCAGGTCCACACGCTCGGCGGCACGCTCGCCCGCGCGATCAGCGTCGAGGTGCGCCCGTGAGCCCCCCGCCGCCCCCCACGGCCGAGCTCGCCCCCCGCCTGCCCGGCGTCATCCCGCCCGAGGAGTCGGCGCTCCGGCGCCTGCGCGCCCGCGGGCGGATCCGCGGCCGGCTGGCCCTGCTCGGGCCGGCGTTCGTGGCCGCCGTGGCGTACATCGACCCGGGCAACTTCGCCACCAACATCGCCGGCGGCGCCAAGTACGGCTTCCTGCTCGTCTGGGTGATCATCGCCGCGAACCTGATGGCGATGCTCGTGCAGTACCTCTCGGCCAAGACCGGGATCGCCACGGGCCGCAACCTCCCCGAGCTGTGCCGCGACCGCTTCCCGCGACCGGTCACCTGGGGCCTGTGGGTGCAGGCGGAGGCGATCGCCATCGCGACCGACCTCGCCGAGTTCGTCGGCGCCGCGATCGCGCTGAACCTCCTGTTCGGCGTGCCGCCGTTTGCCGCAGGCCTGATCACCGCCGTCGTCGCGTTCGGCATCCTCGCGCTCCAGGCGCACGGCTACCGGCGCTTCGAGCTTGCGATCGCGGGCTTCCTGGGCATCGTCTGCCTCGGCTTCGTCTACGACCTGCTGCACATCGGCGGCGTCGACAGCGGCGAGTTCGCCGCCGGGCTGATCCCCGGCTTCGCGGGCACGGACAGCATCCTGCTGGCGGTCGGGATCCTCGGCGCGACGGTGATGCCCCACGTCGTGTACCTGCACTCGGCGCTCACCAGCAACCGGATCCCGACGCGGGACGTGTCGGAGAAGCGCGAGCTGCTGCGCTTCCAGCGCGCCGACGTGGCGATCGCGATGGGCATCGCGGGCTTCATCAACCTGACGATGCTGGTGGTCGCCGCCGAGCTGTTCCACGACACGGGCCGCACCGGGGTGGACACGATCGAGGGCGCGCACGCCGGGATCGAGGCGCTGATCGGCGGCGGCGCCGCGCTCGCGTTCGCGGTCGCGCTGCTGGCCTCCGGCCTGTCGAGCTCGAGCGTCGGCACCTTCGCGGGCCAGGTCGTGATGCAGGGCTTCATCAACTTCCGGATCAACCTCTTCCTGCGCCGCGCGATCACGATGGCGCCCGCCCTGGTGGTGCTCGGGCTGGGGCTCGATCCGTCCTCGACGCTGGTCATCTCCCAGGTCGTGCTGTCGTTCGGCATCCCGTTCGCGCTCGTCCCGATGATCCTGCTGACGCGGCGCGCGGACGTCATGGGCGAGCTGGTCAACCGCCGGTACACGACGGTCGTCGCGTCCGTGGTCGCGGCCCTGATCATCGGGCTCAACGCCTTCCTGCTCTACGACACGCTGCTCGGCTAGCCCTGGCCGCGCGTCGCGGCGATGATGTACGCGTGACCTCCCCAGAGACCCCCGAGGCGTCGCGACGCGCGGAGGAGACGCTCGCGCAGCTGGACCTGATCTTCGCCCGCTCGCCGGTGGGCCTGGGCTTCCATGACCTCGAGGGGCGGTTCCTGCGCATCAACGACCGGCTCGCCGAGATCAACGGGTTTCCGCCCGAGGCGCACATCGGCCGCACGCTGGCCGAGCTCCTGCCCGATCTGCCGGAGGTCGACGGGCACGTCCACCGCGTGGCCGAGACGGGCATCCCGCAGACCGAGGTGCCGCTGAGCGGCGAGACGCCCGCGGAGCCAGGCCGGCAACGTGAGTGGATCGCGTCGTACTGGCCCGTGCGCACCGCCGACAGCGGCGAGCTGATCGGCGTCGGCACCGTCGTGTTCGACGTCACCGAGCGGCGCGCGGTCGAGCGGGCGCTGCGCACGCAGACCAACCGCTACGAGACGCTGCTGACCGCGCTGTCGGAGGTCGGCGAGGGCATGGTGGTGCTCGAGGACGACCACTGCGTGTACGCCAACCCGGCCTTCGAGCAGCTCAGCGGCTACGCGTTCCCCGAGCTGGCGGCGATGGAGTCGGTGTTCGAGCTGGTCGTGCCCGAGGAGCGCGCCGACGCCCGCCGGCGCGCGGCGGTGCGGATCGAGCAGGACGTCGTCGACACCACCTACCAGGTGGAGATGCGCCGCCGCGACGGCGCCCTCGTCCTGCTCGAGCTGGCCGGCGTGCCGCTGGAGCTCGCCGGCCCGCCCCCGCGGCAGCAGCTCGTCGTCGTGGTGCGCGACGCGACGGCTCGGCGGCGCGCGGAGGCCGAGCGCGAGCGGCTGCTGGGCCGCGCCGCGCTGATGGCGGAGGCGAGCTCCCTGTTCGACCAGTCGCTCGACGAGGAGCGCACGCTGCGCAGCGTCGCCGAGCTGTGCGTCCGCGACCTCGCCGACGGCTGCGTCGTCCTGCTCGGCGCCTACCCGGGGCCCGCGCGGCGCGCGATCGCCGTGGCGCGGGAGCCGGATCGGCAGCGCGAGCTGGAGCTCGAGACCAGCGCGCTGCTCGAGGGCCGCGCCGGCGACCCGATCGCGGAGGTGCTGCGCACCGGCGTCAGCGAGGTGGTCGACCGGCCCGACCGCGTGCTGGCCGTGGTCCCGCTGAGCGCGCGCGGGCGCGTGCTCGGGGCGATCGCGGCGGAGTTCGGCTCGCTGCCCGCGGACCGGCAGGAGGAGGTCGTCGGGCTGCTCGAGGACCTCGGCCGGCGCGCGGCGCTGGCGCTCGACAACGCGCGGCTCTACGAGGAGCGCTCCCAGGTCGCCGTCACGCTGCAGCGCGCGCTGCTGCCGCCCGACCTCCCGCTGATCCCGGGCGCCCAGGTCGCCGCGCGCTACCTCGCGTCGGGCTCGGGCAACGAGGTGGGCGGCGACTTCTACGACTGCTTCGCCACCGGCGGCGGGGACTGGGCGCTGGTGATCGGCGACGTGTGCGGCAAGGGCGCCGAGGCGGCGGCCGTGACCGCGATCGTCCGCTACACGCTGCGCGCCTCCGTGCTCCACAGCCGACGCCCGCAGCGGGTGCTGGTCGAGCTCAACGAGGCGCTGCTGCGGCAGGGCCTCGACTACCGCTTCTGCACCGTGCTCTACGCGTCGGTGACCCCGCGACCCGACGGCGCGGAGGTCGTGGTCGCCACCGGCGGGCACCCGCTGCCGCTGGTCCTGCGCGCGGACGGGACGGTCGAGACCGCGGGCTCCCCCGGGACGCTGCTCGGCGTCGTCGCCGAGCCCGAGATCTCCGAGGAGCGCGTGATGCTCGCGCCCGGCGACGCGCTGGTGCTCTACACGGACGGCGTGGTGGAGGCGAGCCCGTCCGACGAGGCGCTCGCGCCCGACCGGCTCGCCGTCCTGCTGGAGACGCAGGCCGGCCGCGACGCCGGCGAGATCGCCGCGGCGGTCGAGCACGCGGCGCTCGCGGTGCAGGACGGCCGGCTGCGCGACGACGTCGCCGTGGTGGTGCTGCGCGTGCGCCCGGGCGGCACCGAGGCGCCGTTTGACGCCGTCGGGGCAGGGGTAGCGCAAGCGACGTGAAACTCCTCGTCGTGACACCCGAACCCGTCGACGCGAACATGCTCCGCTCGACCCTGGGCGAGGAGGTGGAGGGCGCCGAGGTGCTCGTCATCTCCCCCGCCACCAACCAGTCCGGGATCGCGTTCTGGGTCTCCGACTCCGACGAGGCGATCGCCGAGGCCGAGGACGCCCAGGAGGAGACCGTCGAGCGCCTCGAGGAAGAGGGCGTCGACGCCGCCGGCGACACCGGCGAGAGCGAGCCCGCCGTCGCGATCCAGGACGCGCTGGCCACCTTCGCCGCCGACCGCATCGTCGTCTTCTCCCACCCCGAGGGTGACCGCGACTACCGCGAGGACGACGGCCTCGCGGACGCCGAGGAGCGGTTCGGCATCCCCCTCACGCACGCGCTCATCTCTCGCTGAGCCTCCTCGCCGCCTATCGCCGCGCCGGCGCCGACCTCCCGTTCGGCGACCCCCGGCGCGCCCACGGGGTGGCGATGGAGGGCTACTACTGGCGCTTCGCCGACCCCGCCTCGGGGCGGGCGATCGTCGCGCTGTGCGGCGTCTGCCGCGCGCCGGACGGACCCGTGGGCGGTCGTCGCGTTGGCCGCGCACCCCGGCGGCTTCGTGCGCTGGGTGAACGCGTCGCGGGCGTGGGTCGACGGTGACGGGCCTGGGCGTCGCGGCCTGGGACGGCGAGCACGGCGTGCTGCGGGCGACGGAGCGGCGGCTCGTCGTGGATCTGGGTCCCGACGCGCGGCTGGAGGCGACGCTCGAGGGCCGGGTGGAGTGGCCGCGCCGGGCGTTCGGCGGGCTCGGCGTCGCGCAGGTCGCGCCCGGGCTGCCGCAGTACTGGCACCCGCATCTGCTCGCACGCGGGTGCCCAGGGCGCGGCGGTGCTCGGAGGCGAGACGCGTCGACCTCGGCGGCTTCGGCGCCTACGCCGAGAAGAACTGGGGCGGCACCTTCCCGGGCGTCTGGTGGTGGGGGCAGGCGTCCTTCGGCGACGGCGCGATGGCGGCGTTCGCGGGCGGGCGGCTGGCGGGCCCTCTCGCGGCGAGCGCGTTGGTGGTCCGGGCCGGAGGCGAGGTCGCCGCGCTCGCGCCGCCGCTCGCGGTCGTGACCGCGTCGGCGGGCGGCGGAGCCTGGCGGCTGCGCGCCCGGTCCGCGCGGTGGACGGTCCTGCTCGAGGGCGAGCGCCGGGCCGCCCCGCACATCCTCCCCGTGCCCGTCCCGGCCGAGCGGCGCGCCGTGCTGCGCTCCGAGCACCACCTCGCGGGCGGCATGCGCGCCGTGGTGCGCCGGGGGCGCCGGGTGGTGCTCCGCGAATCGTCTGCTCTTGGCGGGCCTGGAGCTCGGGACGCCGGGAACGTCAACGGCGGCTGGGTAGGAGGCGCCGGCGACTCCGGGCGCCTCCCGCGTCGGTTGTCGGGTTTCCCACGCTCACGGGGGGAGATCCGACAACCGACGGGCCGAGCGGCCGGGATTTCACCCGCCCCGTCTCGCCCCGCTCGGCGCGCCGGGCGGCAGAGCGCGAGCGGCTCGGCCCCCACGAGCCGCTCGAATTGCCCGATCACCGTCCACAGCGCGCGCATCCGCAGCGCCGCGTGGCGGTCGACGGGCTCGACGCGGGCCTCGGAGACGATCTCGGTGCGCCCGTCGCCGGCGTCGCGCACCCAGTGGCCGAACGCGACGCGGACGGTGCCCGGCTCGTCCCACTCCCGGAACGCCTCGGCGTCCTCGAGGCGCGGGTAGTCGCGGGCGAGCGTCCAGATCCGCCCGCACAGGCCGCACAGGAGCATCCGCTCGTCCTCCTCGAGCACCATGAACGGGTAGCTGCGGAACAGGTCGTGGTAGGTGAGGCCGGGCTCCAGGTCCGGGATCCGCCAGCGGATGAGGTGACCGAGCGAGCGGGTGTCGTCGAGGCGCACGCGCGTGGCGGCGTCCCACACCGCGTCCGGGTCGGCCCGCGCGGCGCGTGCGTGTTCCGTGCGCACGGTCGGCTTCCCCAACCAGGCGTCGAGCCGCTCCGAGGCCATGACGCCCGACGCTACTGGCTCCGGGAGCGCGGGTATGGTCCGCCTCGCGCATGGGCCTGATCCAGCACAAGCGCGAGGCGTACTGGTTCTACCGGTTCCTCTCGCTCGGCTACGACCGCTGGGTGAACCCCCTGTTCTGGACCCCTGCGATGCGCTCGCAGGCGCTCGAGACCGCGCGGCTCGACGACGCCGGGCTCAAGACCGTGGACGTCGGCGCCGGCACCGGCTTCACCACCGAGGGGATCGTCGAGCGCATCAAGCCCGCCCACGTGACGATGCTCGACCAGAGCCCGCACCAGCTGGCGCGCGCCCGCGCCAAGCCGGCGCTCGCCGACTGCCGCAAGCTGCTCGGCGACGCCGAGCAGCTCCCCTTCGAGGACGGCGCGTTCGACCGCTACGTGTCGGCCGGGCAGCATCGAGTACTGGCCCGACCCCCAGCGCGCGATCGCCGAGGCCCACCGCGTGCTGCGCCCCGGCGGGGTCGGCGTCGTGATCGGTCCCGTCAAGCCCGCCAACCCGATCCTGAAACGGCTCTCGGAGACGTGGATGCTCTTCCCCGCGGAGGCCGAGTACCGCGAGTGGTTCGAGCGCGCCGGGTTCGAGGACGTCCGCGTCGAGGTGCTCGCGCCGGACTGGTACCGGGGGCGCTCGCCCTACGGCGTCGCGATCGCGGGCACGCGCGGCACCGCGCCGCACAACGCTCCCGCGCCCCTCCCGACCGAGGACCCCGCGGCGCCGATGACGCTCGCCGACCGCGCCCGCTTCGCGGCGCGCTTCGTCCTCGGCTCCGCCGCCGGAGCCGCGTTCGTGCCGATCGGCGCCGTGCTGGCGCTGCGCGCGAGGCTCGCGCGCCGCGGTTGATGACGGCCGCCGGCGCCGTCGCCGTCCCGGCCCGCGCGATGGCGGTGCTGTGGCGCTTCTCGCGCCCGCACACGGTGATCGGCACCACCGTCAGCGTCGCCGGGCTGTTCACGATCGTCGTCGCCGGGCTGCCGTCCGTCGACGCCGGGCACGGCGGCGTTCCACCTGTTCTGGACGCTGGTGGCGGGCCTGTCCGTGAACGTGTTCATCGTCGGCATCAACCAGATCTCCGACGTCGAGATCGACCGCGTCAACAAGCCGTTCCTCCCGATCGCCGCCGGCGAGCTCTCTCGCGAGCGCGCATGGTGGATCGTCGGCGCCTCGGCGCTGCTGCCGATCGTGCTCGCGCTCACCCAGGGCACGCTGGAGCTGGCCGCGGTGGTCGCCGCGCTGGCCGTCGGCGTCGCGTACTCCCTGCCGCCCGCGCGGCTCAAGCGGTTCCCCGTGGTCGCCTCGCTGTGCGTCTCGGGCGTCCGCTCGGCGATCGTCAACCTCGGCGTCGCCGCGCACTTCACCTCCGCGCTGGGCGGCGAGGTGACGATCCCGGACGCCGTGTGGGCGCTGACCGTGTTCGTGCTGCCGTTCAGCCTCGCCATCGCGATCCTCAAGGACGTCCCCGACGCGGAGGGCGACCGGCTCGGCCGGATCGCCACGTTCACCGTGCGCTACGGCCCTCGCGCGGTGATGCGCGCCGGGCGTCGCGGCGCTCACGCTCGCCTACCTCGGGATGGCGGTGCTCGGACCCCTTGCTCGTCGACGACGCCAATCCGGTCGTGCTGGCCGGCGGCCACCTGGCGGCGCTCGCCGTCCTGCTGGCCTTCGCCCGTGGCGTGAACGTGTCCGATCGCGCCGAGTTCACCGTCTTCTACATGCGGGTGTGGCAGCTGTTCTTCCTGGAATACGCGATCGTTCCGATTTCCTGTTTGGCCAGTTAGGCAGACCCGAATACCTCCCATGCACCCGTTGGGAGTAGACAAACCCTGGTTTGTTGGGTAGGTTCTGGCGCGATGGCGCTCGCTTACGATCCAGCGCGTGAACCGGGCACGCCGATGCCCGAGGGGCCGGCCCAGGCGGCAAGCGAACTCCGGGCCGCACGCGCTCAGGGTCCGAATTCGATCAGCGCCAGCCAGGCTCGCGCGGCCCGTCGCCGCGAGACCCTGAGCCACGAGCAGGCCGTCTCGGCCTGGCTCCGCGAGTTGTCCGGCCGCAACCGCTAGCCGCACCCGCCCGAGAGCCGTTTTCGTCGCGCCGCACCTGGGCACGGTCGGTAGTACAACCATGAGCGAGATTTCACCGAGCCCAGAGGGAGCCACCATGGCCAAGACCCCTGTACAGGCGCTGGCCGACCACGGTCAGAGCGTCTGGATCGACTACCTGTCCCGTCCCTTCGTACAGGACGGCGAGCTGGCCAAGATGGTGGAGCGCGGCGTCGTGGGCGTCACGTCCAACCCCACCATCTTCCAGGCCGCGATCGCCGAGGGCGACCGCTACGACGACCAGATCCGCGAGCTCGTCGAGAAGGGCGAGACCGAGCCCAAGGAGATCTTCATCGCGGTGGCCGTCGACGACATCCGCGGCGCCTGCGACGTCCTGAAGTCCGTCTACGACTCCGGCAACGGCAAGGACGGCTACGTCTCGCTCGAGGTCGACCCGAACCTCGCGCACGAGACCGACGCGACGATCGAGGAGGCCAAGCGCCTGCACGGCCTGGTCGACCGCGAGAACGTCTTCATCAAGATCCCCGCCACCCAGGAGGGCCTGCCGGCGATCGAGGAGACCATCGCGGCCGGCATCCCCGTCAACGTGACGCTGATCTTCTCCCTCGAGCGCTACCGCAAGGTCGCCGAGGCCTACGTGCGCGGGCTCAAGCGGCTCGACGAGAGCGGCGGCGACGTGTCCAAGGTCGCCTCCGTCGCCTCGTTCTTCGTGTCCCGCGTGGACAGCGAGGGCGACAAGCGCCTCGACGCGATCGGCGGCCACGACGAGCTGAAGGGCAAGCTCGCGATCGCCAACGCCAAGCTCGCCTACAAGGCCTACTCGGAGGTCTTCTCGGGTTCCGAGTGGGACGCGCTCGTCGAGAAGGGCGCGACCGCCCAGCGCTGCCTGTGGGCGTCCACCTCGACCAAGAACCCCGAGTACCGCGACGTGATCTACGTCGAGGAGCTGATCGGGGAGGACACCGTCAACACGATGCCGCCCAAGACGATCGACGCGTTCGAGGACCACGGCGAGGTGAAGGACACGCTCGCCGAGGACATGGAGGGCGCCCAGAAGGTGCTCGACGACCTCGCGGCGGCCGGCGTCGACTACGACGACGTGGTCGACACCCTCGAGAAGGAGGGCGTGGAGAAGTTCGCCGACTCGTTCAAGGAGCTCTTCTCGGATATCGAGTCCAAGCGCGACGAACTGGTGACCGCCTGATGGCCACCCAGGGAACCGACTTCCAGCGCGAGCTCGGCCAGCAGCTCCGGGTCGACTCCGTCCGCAGCAGCGCCGCCGCCAACTCCGGCCACCCGACGTCCTCGATGTCGGCCGCCGACCTGATGGCCGTCCTGCTCGACGGGCACCTGCGGCTGGACTACCAGAACCCGGCCAACCCGGCCAACGACCACCTGGTCTTCTCCAAGGGCCACGCCTCGCCGCTGTACTACGCGATCCTCAAGGCGGCGGGCTCGATCGACGACGCCGAGCTGCTGACGTTCCGCAAGTTCAACTCGCGGCTCGAGGGCCACCCCACCCCGCGCATCCCGCCCACCGACGTGGCGACGGGCTCGCTGGGCCAGGGCCTGCCGATCTCGGTCGGCATCGCGATGGCGGGCCGCCATCTGGACAAGCTGCCGTACCGCGTGTGGTGCCTGTGCGGCGACTCCGAGATGGCCGAGGGCTCGATGTGGGAGGCCTTCCAGCACGCCGGATGGGAGGGCCTGGACAACCTGATCGCGATCATCGACGTCAACCGCCTCGGCCAGACCCGCGAGACGATGCTGGGCTGGAACCTGGACGGCTACGCCGAGCGGATCCGCGCGTTCGGGTGGAACACGATCGAGATCGACGGCCACGACGTCGAGCAGATCGAGCGCGCCTACACCGAAGCCGAGAACACCAACGGCAAGCCGACGGCGATCATCGCCCGCACGAAGAAGGGCAAGGGCGTCGCCGCCGTCGAGGACCTGCCCGGCAAGCACGGCAAGCCGCTCGACGATCCCGAGGCCGCCATCGCGGAGCTCGGCGGCGAACGTGACCTCACGGTCAAGGTCGCCACGCCCGAGGCCGGCGAGCCGAGCACCTTCGCCACCTCCGGCGGCGAGCTCCCCAGCTGGGAGCTCGGCGACTCGGTCGCGACCCGCAAGGCGTACGGCGAGGTGCTGGCCGCGCTCGGCAGCATCGACGGCCACATCGTGGCGCTGGACGGCGAGGTCTCCAACTCGACGCACTCGGAGGACTTCCGCGAGGCGCACCCCGATCGCTTCTTCGAGATGTTCATCGCCGAGCAGCAGCTGGTGTCGGCCGCGGTCGGCATGCAGGTCCAGCACCGCTGGAAGCCGTTCGTGTCGACGTTCTCGGCGTTCTTCTCACGCGCGTACGACTTCATCCGCATGGCGGCCATCAGCCGCGCCGACATCAGGCTCGTCGGCTCGCACGCCGGCGTGTCGATCGGCGAGGACGGGCCGTCGCAGATGGCGCTCGAGGACATCGCCTCCATCCGGGCGATCCACTCTTCGACCGTGCTGCACCCGTCCGACGCCAACCAGGCGGCGAAGCTGATCCAGGCGATGGCCGACCTGGAGGGCATCTCGTTCCTGCGCACGCTCCGTGCGAAGACGCCGGTGCGCACGGCGCCCGACGAGGACGTGCGGGTCGGCGGCAGCCGGATCGTCGTCGGCGCCGACGCCGAGGACGTGGCGATCGTGGCGTGCGGCATCACCGTCGACGAGGCGGTGCGCGCGGCCGAGACGCTCGAGGGCGAGGGCATCAAGGCCCGCGTCATCGACTGCTACTCGATCAAGCCGATCGACGCCGAGACGCTGAAGGCGGCCTCGCGCGAGTGCGGTGTGATCGTCACGGTCGAGGACCATTGGCCCGAGGGCGGCCTTGGCGACGCGGTGCTCGAGGCGCTCGCGGACGCCGAGGACCGCGCCCCGGTCACCAAGCTCGCGGTGCGCGAGATGCCCGTCTCGGGCTCGCCGGAGGAGCTGCTCCACGCCGCGCAGATCGACGCGGACGCCATCGTCGACGCCGTGCGCAGCGTCGTCGGCGCCCGCGCGTAAGCGGCGCGTCAGGGGTCAGACCCCTCGTTCCCGGCGGCGCCACCGCGCCGCCGGGTGCGGGTCTGACCCCCTCGGTTCTCGGATCTCAGCCGCGCCGTCCCGCCGACGGATACCGTCACGAGCGTGAGCGGACGGCTGGCCACGCGCTTCTACGCCGTCGGGGCCGTGCTCGGCATCCTGCTCACGGGCTCGTTCCTGGTGCTCCTGCTCGCCATCGACGACCTCCAGGACACCTCCACGGAGCTCGTGCGCTCACAGGAGCGGGTGACCGCCGCGAGCCGCGCCCTGCGCCGCGCCGTCGACCTCGAGACCGGCCTGCGGGGCTTCGTCCTCACCGGCGACGACTCGTACCTCGAGCCGACCCGGGGCGCGCAGGGCGAGCTGCCGCCCATCCTGCGCGAGCTGGAGCGCCTGTACGCCGGCGAGCCCGCCGGGACGGCGCGCGCCCGCGCCGCCGCGGAGCAGATCCGCGACTACGAGCGCTACATCGCCGGCGAGGTCGCCGCGGCTCCGGGCCGTTCGCGCGCCGAGGCGCTGGCGTCCGCCGACGACGGGAAGGGCCGGCTCGACGCCGTGCGCCGCACGATGGACTCGCTGATCGACGACGAGCTCGTCCGCGTCGCCCAGCTCCAGCGGGACGCCGAGGCGACGGCGAACCGGGCGCGCATCATCGGCGTCGTCACCTTCCTGCTGCTGCTGGCGGCGGTGCCCGCGGCCCTCTTCTACCTCCTGCGCGTGGTCGTGGCCCCGGTCCGCGCCGTCGGCGACGCGGCCCGCCGGCTGGCCGGCGGCGAGCCGCAGGCGCGCGCCCCGGAGGGCGGGGCGGGCGAGGTCGGCGGCGCTCGCGCGCTCCTTCAACTCCATGGCCGCCGCGCTGGAGGTCAGCCGCGCCGAGCTGGAGACGCGCGGCGTGCGCCTCGGCGAGACCAACCAGCAGCTGCGCGCCGCGCTGCACGACCTCGAGCACTCGAAGGCGCAGGCCATCCTCGAGCTCACCACCCCGGTGCTGCAGCTGTCCCAGGGGCTCCTGGTGCTGCCGATCATCGGCGCGCTGGACCTCGAGCGCGCCCGCCAGATCGACGGGCGGCTGCTGGAGGCGGTCCGCGACCGCCGCGCCCTCGTGGTCGTCATCGACGTCACCGGCGTGCCGGAGATCGACACGCCGGTCGCGGGGCAGCTCCAGCGCACGGTCGCCGCGGTCGGCCTGCTCGGGGCGCGCGTGATCCTGACCGGCGTCTCGGGCGACCTGGCCGACGCGCTCGTCGCGCTCGACGTGCAGTTCTCGGGCCTCGACTCGTTCGCCGACCTGCAGAGCGGCGTCGAGTGGGCGGCGGGGCGGCTCTAGAGGTTCGGCAGCTCCTGCTCGAGGGTCTCGACGGGAGCGAACAGGTCGCCGTGCTCGGCCACCCGCGCGAGCACGTCGTCGGAGGTGAACACGAGCCGGTCGGGATCGCCGTCGGAGGCCGTCTCCTCGACCTCCTCCCACAGCAGCGGCGTCGAGACCGTCGGGCGGTCCTTGGCGCGCAGTGAGTACACGGCGACGGTGGTCTTGTGCTCGTCGTTCTGGCTCCAGTCGACGAACACCTTGCCGGTGCGCAGCGCCTTCGTCATCTCCGACACCACGAGCTTGCGGTCGCGGCGCTCGAGCAGCTGCGCGACCGCCCGCGCGAACGGCTTCGTGCGGTCGTAGGTGGTCGGCGTGTTGAGCGGCACGTAGACCTGCATCCCCTTCGAGCCCGACGTCTTCGGGAAGCCCTGCAGCCCGAGCTGGTCGAACAGCTCGCGCAGCTCGAGCGCCACCCGGCGAGCACTCGACGATCGTGGCCGGCTCCCCCGGGTCGAGGTCGAACGCGAGGATCACCGGCGCCTTCGGGTCGGTGACGCGGGAGAGCGACGTGTGCAGCTCGAGGTCGGCGAGGTTGGCCAGCCACACCATCGTCGGGAGGTCGTCGACGACGCAGAAGTCGATCGTGCGCCCGTCGGTGCGGATCGGGATCGTCGCGGTACGGACCCAGTCCGGGCGGTGCGCCGGGCAGTTCTTCTCATAGAAGAACGGCGCCTCGACCCCGTTGGGGTAGCGCTTGAGCGTCAGCGCGCGGTCGCGCAGGTGCGGCAGCAGGGCCGGCGCGATCCGCGTGTAGTAGTCGATCACGTGGCCCTTCGTGAACCCGGCCTTCGGGTAGAGGACCTTGTCGAGGTTCGACAGCGACAGCTTTCGTCCGGCGACGTCGACCTCGATGCGCTTGGGCTGCGGCACCCGCGGAACCTAGCCCACCGCCGCCGCCGGAAATGCGCTTGAAACCGGTGCAACGTTGTGAATCGGGGGTTGCAGCCAGTTCCGATTGTGACTGACTCAGGTTGAGAGGTGCCGATCAGGGGAACGAACCTGGTGTGACCACCTGCAGCCGGAGATTCAGCGGCGGGGCCCTGGCGGCCCGCTCGGCGAGGCGCGTCGTCCGCGAGGAGCTCGCGGGCCACGTCTCCGAGCCGACGCTGGGGGACGTCGAGCTGCTCGTTTCGGAGCTGGCCACCAACAGCGTCCGCCACGCGGGCTGCGACGAGAACGGCGAGCTGGAGATCGAGGCCGAGGTCGTCGGAGGCCGCGTGTGGGTCCGCGTGCGCGACCACGGCCGCGGCTTCGAGGAGCGCGCACCCGCGCCGCCCAAGCGCGGCCAGGCCGGCGGCTACGGCCTCGTGCTGCTCGACCGGCTCTCGGACGACTGGGGCATCCGCCGCGACGACGGCTTCTCGGTCTGGTTCGAGGTCTCGGGCTCCCGGCCGCACAGCCCTGAATCCACCGCCCTGAGCGGCGCTACCGTGGGGGGCGGATGACCGCCGCCCCCGAGCGTCCCCGCGGAGAGCCACCCGAGCCGGCGCTCGTCCGCAAGCTGCGGGCCCGCCAGGTGGAGCACAAGCAGCGCGGTCGGCTGTATCGATGGGGCTTCGTGCTCGTCGGCGCGGCGGTCCTGCTGGCCGGCGTCGCGATGCTCGTGCTGCCCGGCCCGGCGTTCGTGGTGATCCCGATCGGGCTCGCGATCCTCTCGCTCGAGTTCGAGTGGGCGGAGCGGCTGCTCGAGCGCGCGCTGGTCAAGGGCGAGGAGGCGCGCCGCAAGGCCGCCGCGGCCACGCCCGCGCAGAAGCGGCTGACGGCCGCAGCCGCCGTGCTCGGCGCCGCGGCATGCCTGGTCGCCGTCCTGCTGTGGGACATCCCCTTCCTGCCTGTCTAGCGCGCGGGCCGGGTAGGCCGTTCGGCATGGCCACACTCGAAGTCCCCCAGCCCGCCGAGCCGGCGCAGCCCGTCGTCCCCGACGCGCCGGTCGTCCCGGCCGATCCGACCCCGGGCCGCGAGCAGCCCGTGGTTCCCGACGGACCCGACGCACCGCCGCCGAACGACCCGCTCCCCCCGCAGCCGGACGAGCCGCGCAAGCCCGGCTTCGCCTAAGCGGAGACGGCGCCGAGCCGCGGGCGCCGCCAACTAGCCTGAGTGCCCGTGGCCCCATCCCTCGCCGCCGACACCGGCCTTCATCTCGGCGACCCGTGGGGGATCGGCCTCGCGTTCGTCGGCCTGGCCGTGTTCGCCGCGGTCGGCGCGCTGTCGCACGAGCACGAGCGGGCCTTCTCGGCCTCGCTGATCTACCTCGCGCTCGGCGTGATCGCCGCGGCGGCCATCTCCCTCTTCGGCATCAGCTGGATCGACCCGCTCGAGAACGCGAAGTTGATCGAGCATGCCACCGAGCTGGCGGTGATCATCGCGCTCTTCTCCACGGGGCTGAAGGTGGAGCGCGCCCTGCGCTGGCGGGAGTGGAGCACCGTCACCCGGCTCCTGGTGCTCGGGATGCCCGCGTTCATCGCGCTCGCGGCCCTGTTCGGGACGGCCGTGGTCGGGCTCTCGGCCGGGGCGGCGATCGTGCTCGCCGCCGCGCTCGCCCCCACGGACCCCGTCCTGGCCGGCGACATCGGCGTCGGGCCGCCCGGCGAGGACGAGGAGCAGCACGAGCCGCACTTCGCCATCAGCGCCGAGGCGGGCTTCAACGACGGGCTCGCGTTCCCGTTCGTGCTCCTCGGCCTCGTGATCGCCGACAAGTCCAGCGGCATCGAGTGGGCGCTGACCGATCTCGTCTACGCCATCGGCGTGGGAACCGTCATCGGCGCGGCGCTCGGGTTCGGCATCGCGGCGCTGATCGTGCAGCTGCGCGACCGCGAGCTGCTGATCCCGGCGCTCGACGGCTGGGTCGGCGTGGCCGCCACGCTGCTCATCTACGGCGTCGCCGAGACGCTGGACACGTACGGCTTTCTGGCCGTGTTCGCCGGCGGGCTGGCGTTCCGGCGCTACGAGCGCGACCACGAGCTCAACGCCCGCGTCCACGACGGCGCCGAGATCGTGGAGAAGTTCGGCGAGCTGGCCGTGATCCTGATGCTCGGCTCGATGCTCACGCTCGAGGGGCTGGGCACGCCGGGCCTGGCCGGGTGGGGTCTTGTGCTGCTGGTGATCTTCGTGCTGCGCCCGCTGACCGTGAACCTCGCGCTGCTCGGCTCGGGCCTGAAGCGCCCCGGCGAGCGCGCCTTCCTGGCGTGGTTCGGCGTCCGCGGCGTCGGGACGCTGTTCTACGTGGCGATCGCGACGGCGGCCGGCTCACCGCTGCCGGAGGATGAGCGGGAGTTGATCGCCTGGACCGCGATCGCCTGCGTGGTCGTCTCGATCGCCGTCCACGGCGTCACCGCCGGCCCGCTCAACCGCTGGCTCGGCCGCAACGTGCTCAACCCCCGCAAAGCCTGAATCCGCCGATCCCCGTGGCGTCTCGGATCATCGGTGGATCCAGGCTACGCGGCGATCTTCTCGACGCCGGGCGCCGAGGTGCGCTCGCCGATCAGATCCAGCACCGCTTCCTCGACCGCGCGCTGGTGGATCGGCAGATCGGCGCCGGGCTCGTCTTCGGCCTCCTCGCCCAGCACCGGCTTGATGATCAGCCCGCCCTGGTAGGCGTCGAACACGCGCGGGTCGATGTAGGAGGCGCGGCATACGGCGGGCGTGTTGCCGAGGTAGTAGGAGACCTCCTTGACCGCGCGGCTGATCGCGCGCTTGCGGCCGGTCTTGCTCCCCGCCACCTCACCGGAGACGGCGAGGGCCTGGGCGGCCAGCACGGTCGCGTTCCAGGTGCGGAAGTCCTTGGCGGAATAGTCGGCGCCCGTGATCTCCTTGACGTACTCGTTGATGTCGCCCGACTTGAGGTCGTGCCAGCGGCGGCCCCGCTTGAAGGCCAGCAGCTCGTCGCTCCCGCCGCGGCGGCGCTTGAGCTGACCCACCACGTCGAGCACCTGCGGGTCCACGATCGCCTGTATGCGGCGCTTGCCGCTCTTGGCCGGGTAGTCGAAGACCATCGTGCCGCCGTCCTCGATCCTCACGTGCTCCTTGCGCATGGTGGCCAGGCCGAAGCTCTGGTTGACGACGGCGTACTCCTCCGTGCCGATGCGGAAGAACCCCCGGTCCAGCAGGCGGACGGCGCAGGCGAGAACCCGCTCACGGGTCAGCTGCTCGCCGTCCGCGAGGTCGGCCGCCACGTGCCGCCGCAGCGGCGGCAGCGCACGGGCGAAATCGAGCATCTCGTCGAACTTCTCCGCGTCGCGCCGGCGGCGCCATTCCTCGTGGTAGAGGTACTGCTTGCGCCCGGCGGCGTCGACGCCGGTGGCCTGGATGTGGCCGTTGGCCCACGGGCACACCCACACCTCCTTCCAGGCCGGGGGGATGCCCAGGTCGCGGATGCGCTCGACGACGTCGCGCTCCTCGATCGGGTCGCCCTCCTCGTCGAGGTAGCTGAAGCCCTTGCCTCGTCGGAGGCGCTGGAACCCGGGACCCGAGCAGTCGGCGCGGCGCAGCCTGGCCATCCGCCCAGTCTCCCCAGGTGCCCTGGGGTCTACGCTTCCGTGTCGAGGTGGCCGCCCTCGACTTCGACACGACGCTCTCCAGCGCCGGCGACGCGTTGATCTCGCTTTCCGGCGAGCTCGACCTGTCCGGCGCGCCGGCCCTCGACGAGGAGATCCGCCGCTTGGCCGCGCGCGACGACGTGCGGCGCGTCGTACTCGACCTGCGCGACCTCGCGTTCCTGGACTCCAGCGGGCTCCGCGTCGTCGCGATCGCCGCCCGCCGGCTGTCCGGCGCGGGCCGCGAGCTGACCCTCGTGCGCGGGCCGGAGACCGTTCAGCGCGTGTTCGACATCACCCGGATGGCCGACCAGCTCGACTTCGTCGACAGCCCTCCCAACGGGTTCGGGCCGTGATGACCCTGGACGTCGAGCTCGAATCCACCCCCGCGGCGCCGGCGCGCGCCCGCAGTGCCCTGGAGGAGGTCGCCTCCAGCGTGTCCTCGGAGCGGATGCGCGACCTCCGCCTGCTCGTCTCCGAGCTGGTCACCAACGCCGTGCGCCACGCGGGAGGCGACGCGGTGCGCCTCGTCGTCGCGCGGTCGAGCAAGACGGTCCGCGTCGAGGTCCACGATCCTGGCCGCGGCTTCGAGCTCCGCGAGGCCCCGACCGATCCGCTGCGCGCCTCCGGGTGGGGGCTCGTGCTCGTCGCCGAGCTCTCGGACCGGTGGGGCGTCGACCACAACCCGCGGACGCGGGTGTGGTTCGAGATGGACGACTAGCCGGCTAGGCCTTCGCCTTCGTCTTCTTAGAGCCGCTGCTCTTCGAGTCCGACGAGAGACTTCTTCGACGACGACGCCTTGCCGTTGCCGTTGCCGCCACCGGCGTCCTTGTCCTTGACCGCCGCCAGGCTCGCCTCCAGCGCCGCCATCAGGTCCGGCACGGCCGCGGGCTCCTCGGCGTCGGGCTGCACGGCGATCTCCTCGCCGGCCGCCTTGCGCTCGATCAGCTCGAGCACCTTCTCGCGGTACTCGTCGTGGTAGCGCGACGGGTCGAACTCGCTCGACAGCGAGTCGATGAGCTGCTGGGCCATCTTCAGCTCGCGGTCGGTCGTCTTGAGGTCCTTGGCCTCCGGCAGGTCGTCGATGTCGTCGGACGGGACGACCTCGTCGTGGAAGAGCATCGTCTCCATCATCAGCACGTCACCCGACGGGCGGATCGCGACGAGCTGCTCCTTGGAGCGCAGCACGACGCGGGCGATGGCGACCTTGTTGGCCTCCTTCATCGACCCGAGCAGCAGCGCGTAGGCCTTCGCCGATCCCTGTGCGGGGACCAGGTAGTACGGGTGGTCGTAGTACACGGGGTCGATCTCGTCGAGGTCGACGAAGTCCTCGATGTTGATCGTCCGCGTGCGCTCCGGGTCCAGCGACTCGAGCTCCTCGGGCGTGATGACGACGTAGCGGTCCTTCGTCAGCTCGTAGCCCTTGACGATCTGGTCGTAGCCGACCTCCTCGCCCGTCTCCGGATCCACGCGCTTCTGCTGGATCCGGTTGCCCGTATCCGCGTTGAGCTGGTTGAACCGGACGGTTTTCTTCGAGACGGCGGAGTACAGCTTGACCGGCACATTGACCAGGCCAAACGAGATGGCGCCGCTCCACATCGATCGAGGCATGAGGTGATTCTATGCGGCCGCGGCGACGCTGCCGATGGCCTGCAACTCGTCCTGCGACAGCTGGAGGTCGACGGCCTTCACCGAGTCGGTGATCGACTCCGGCCGGCTGGCCCCCGGGATCGGGATCATCACCGGGCTGAGCGACAGCAGCCACGCCAATGCGACCTGCTGCGGCGAGACGCCGTGGGCGTCGGCGGCCTCACGCACCGGGTCGTGCGCGCCCGCGGCGTCCGAAGCGTTGGAGATCCCGCCCAGCGGCGACCACGGCAGGAACGCGATCCCCAGCTTCGTGCACGTCTCGACCTCGCCGTTGGTCAGCGGGGAGGTGAACTCGAGCGAGAGCTGGTTCTGCACGGACACGATGTCGACGATCGCCATCGCCTCGGCGATCTGACCCGTGTCGGCGTTGGAGATGCCGACCCAGCGGACCTTGCCCTCGTCCTGGAGCTCCTTCAGCGCGCCGATCGACTCGGCGTAGGGCACCGTGGGATCCGGGCGGTGGTACTGGTAGAGGTCGATCCGGTCGGTGCCGAGCGCCTTCAGCGAGGCCTCGCAGGCCCGCTTGAGGTACTCGGGGCGGCCGTTGAGCTCCCAGCCACCGCCGGCCGTGCGCGTGTGGCCGCCCTTGGTGGCGATGAGCACACCGTCGCGCCGGCCTTCGAGCGCCTTCGCGATCAGCCGCTCGTTGTGACCGAAGTCGGAGTCGTCGGCCGAGTAGGCGTCGGCGGTGTCGATGAAGTTCACGCCGGCGTCGACCGCGGCCTGGATGGTGCGCAGCGAGCGCTCCTCCGGCGGGCGGCTGGAGAGCGACATCGGCATGCCGCCGAGGCCGATGGGGAAGACGGCCGCGTCGGCGAGGTTTCGGGTGGGGGTCATACGGAAGGCCTACCCGATAAGGCACTCGGCGTCGCGCCCGGTCCGGACCCACGCCTCGTAGCGGCCCATGTCCTCGACCTCGTGGAACTCGCCCTCGCGCAGCCCGCGGGGCGGGCCGCTCTCGATGTCGACCATCACGTCGACGCCGCGCGCGTCGGCGTAGTCCGGGCTGCGGCCGTCGAGCCGCGCCTCGAGCGCGTCGTGGTCGACCTTGCCGTCGAGGTTGACGGTGCGGTCGCGGAAGTACAGGAGCGTGCCGGTCTCGAAGGCGCCGACCACGCAGCTGGGCGACACGTGCTCGTCGATCCACGCCAGCTGCTCGGTGACGTTGAGGTTGGGGTGCACACCGAGGTTGGAGTCGCGCGCCGCCCACACCGGCGGGGAGGTGGTCCCGCTGGCCAGCACGGCGAGCACGGGCACGTTGGCGGCGATCACGAGCGCCGCCAGCGCGGGCAGCGCCCGCGGCGACGGGCGGCGCAGCTCGAGCGCGGTGGCCAGCCACGGGATCGCGAGCAGCAGCACCGGCGCCAGGTAGCGCTCCATGAACCACCACGGGCCGAAGTTCGAGATGTAGAAGACGGCGAGGATGGCCACGAAGGCGATCAGCGCCGTCGTCCCCGCCCCGAGCGGCGCCCGCACGCGGCGGCGCACGAACACGACGGCCGCGACGACCAGCGCGAGGGCGAGCACCGAGAGGATCTCCGAGATCGGGAGCGCCGTGTAGTGCATGCTCGGCCGCAGAATCGGCGGCAGCGACCACGCGCCCGCCGCGCGCAGCGCCGAGTCGAGGTTGTGCAGCACGTCGACGCCCGAGCTCTCGGCCTTGCCGCTGCTGGGGATCGGCGACCCGTCGAGCGAGATGTTGTACGCGATCCAGGGCGAGAGGACGACCGCGGCGAGCGCGCAGGCGGCCAGCGGCGCCACCGCGGACGCCAGCCGTCCGCCGCGCCACGCACGCCACACGGCGACGGCCCCGAACGCCATCGCGAACGCCACCGCATCCACCCGCGCGAGCACCAGCAGGCCCAGCAGCAGTCCGGCGCCCACCGCGCGGCGGGGCGTCCACTGCTCCCACCGGTCCAGCACCAGCACGCAGGCGGTCAGCAGGACGAGCGCGAGGCCCGTCTCGAGCCCGTTATGGAACAGGCGGAACACGCTCAAGGAGCCGCCGACCGCGATCAGCACCGCGGCCGCCGCGATCGCGCCGTTCCCGCCGTGGCGGCGGGCCAGCGCGCGCGCCTGCAGGGCCAGCAGCGCGACGAACCCCAGCCACAGCAGCGTCGAGAGCAGCTGGGAGAGGCGCAGCCCGGCGATCCGGTCGCCTCCCGCGGCCGCGTAGAGCGGCACGTTGATCGCCGCCCACAGCGGCTGGAAGCCGTTCGTCGCGATCTCGCCGTCGGCGGTGATGCCGCCGCCGATCGCCGCCTGGCGTGCGACGGCGAGCACGTAGTAGGCGTCCTCGGTCGGCAGCGTGCGCGCCAACTGATCGCCGGGCGCCACGTTCATCCACAGCGCCGCCGCGAGCGTGATCGCCAGCGGGAGCAGCACGACGGGCCGGCGCAGCGCCCGCGCGGAGGCGCTAGCCAAGCGGACGCCACCTCCGCCCGTCGCGGCCGAGCAGCTCTTCAGCCTCCTCGGGGCCGGCGCTGCCCGGGGCGTAGGTCACGGGGTCCGGGCGCTCGCGCAACAGCGTCTCGACGGCCGTCCACTGCGCCTCGACCTCCGCGCTGGAGGTGAACAGCGTGCTGTCGTTCTCGATGGCGTCGCCGAGAAGGCGCTCGTACGCCTCCGGGGCGTCGCGCTTGGCGTCCTCGCCGGCGTCGAAGTCCAGCTCGACCTTGGCCAGCTCGAGCCCGGCGCCGGGGCGCTTGCCCGTGACGTGCAGCTGGACGTGCTCGGGCTGGATGCCGATGATCAGCCGGTTGGCCCCCGCCCAGCCGTCGCCGACCGCGAACGGGATGTGGGGCGAGGGCCGGAACGCGACCGCGATCTCGGCCTGCTTGGCGGTCAGCCGCTTGCCGGTGCGCAGGTAGCACGGCACCCCGGCCCAGCGCCACGAGTCCACCTCCACGCGCATCGCCGCGTACGTGTCGGTGCGCGAGCCGTCCTTGACGCCCTCCTCGTCGCCGTAGCCCTCGTACTGGCCGTACACGGCGTCGGCGGGCTCGATCGGGCGCAGCGAGCGCAGCACCTTCAGGCGCTCGGCGCGCAGCTCGTCTCCCTGGGCGCGCGTCGGGGCGTCCATCAGCGTGAGCGCGAGCAACTGCAGCAGGTGGTTCTGGCCGACGTCGCGCAGCGCGCCCGTGGCGTCGTAGAAGTCGCCGCGGCCCTCGACGCCGCCTTCCTCCGCCACGGTGACCTGGATCGACTCGATCGAGCGGCGGTCCCACAGCGGCTCGAAGATCCCGTTGACGAACCGCAGCACCACGAGGTTCTGGGCCGCCTCCTTGCCGAGGTAGTGGTCGATCCTCAGCAGTTGCTCCTCGTCGAAGTGCTCGTGCAGCGCGGCGCGCAGCTCGCCGGCGCTCTCGAGATCCTCGCCGAACGGCTTCTCGACCACCAGGCGGGAGGCGATCCCGGCCTCGCGCCCGAGGCCGATTCCGGCCAGATGGCCCGAGATCTCGCCGAACAGCGAGGGGGCCACCGACAGGTACGTCAGCCGCACGCCGGGGCGCTCGTCGAGCGCCTGCCTCAGCCGCTCGTAGAGCTCCGGCTCGTCGGCGGCGCCGTTGACGGCCTCGATCCGTCCCACGAGCTTCGTCCAGCGGTCGGTCGTGTCCAGCCTCGCGCCGTCGCGCGCGTGCTCGTCGGCCAGCTTGCGCATCTCGTCGGTTTCCGTCGAGCGAGACACCCCGAGCACGTCGAGCTCGTCGGGCAGCCGCCCGGACGCGGCGAGGTCGTGGAGCGCGGGCCACAGCTTGCCGCGGGCGAGGTCGCCGGTCGCGCCGAACAGGACGAGCGTCATCGGGTCGGACATGACCGAACCCATCCCCTATCCACGCCCCGGCCATGCATGGTTAGATCGCGGCCACCTGTACGAGGAGGAGAGGCGTCGTGTACGACTACGTGATCGTCGGTGCCGGGTCCGCGGGCTGCGTGCTCGCCAACCGCCTGAGCGAGGACCCCGACGTGCAGGTGCTGCTGGTCGAGGCCGGGCCGCCCGACACGGCGGACTTCATCCACATCCCGGCGGCGTTCAGCGCGCTGTTCCGCACCCAGCACGACTGGGATCACATGACGGGGTGGGAGCCGGGCGCCAACGGGCGCCGCATCTATCTCCCGCGCGGGCGGATGCTCGGCGGCTCCTCCTCGATGAACGCGATGATCTACATGCGCGGCAACCCGCTCGACTACGACGGGTGGCGCGACATCGGGTGCGCGGGCTGGGGCTGGGACGACCTCCTGCCGTACTTCATCCGCGCCGAGGACAACGAGCGCGGCGCCAGCGAGTTCCACGGCGTCGGCGGGCCGCTGCCGGTCAGCGAGGCTCGGGCGCGCAGCGCGATGTGCGGCGCGTTCCTGGAGACGGCCGAGGAGATGGGCCTGCCGGCCAACGACGACTTCAACGACGGCGTGCAGGACGGCTACGGCTGGTACCAGGTCACCCAGCGCGACGGCCGCCGCGCGAGCTGCGCGGTGTCCTACCTGCACCCGGTGATGGACCGCCCCAACCTGACGGTGGAGACGTACGCGCAGGTGCTGAAGGTGCTGTTCGCGGACGGCCGCGCCGCGGGCGTGGCGGCGGCGCGAGCCGGCGAGGTGCTCACGTGGGAGGCCGAGCGCGAGGTGATCGTGTGCGGCGGCGCGTACAACTCGCCGCAGGTGCTGATGCTCTCGGGGATCGGGCGGCCCGAGGAGCTCGAGCTGCTGCAGATCCCGCTGGTCGCCGAGGCGCCCGAGGTCGGCATGAACCTGCAGGACCACCCGACGGCGGGCGTCACGTACTTCTGCCAGGACGAGTCCTCGCTCAAGGACGCGCTCAACGACACCAACCTGGCGGCGTGGATGCAGGGCCAGGGGCCGCTGACCTCCAACATCGGCGAGAACGGCGGCTTCATGCGCACGCGCGATGACCTGCCCGCGCCCGACATCCAGTTCCACATGGTGCCGGTGGTGTTCGAGCAGGAGGGCCTGCTGGCGCCGCCCGCGCACGGCTTCACGCTGTCCGCCTGCGTGCTCAAGCCGCGCTCGCGCGGGATGGTCGCGGTCACGACGCCCGACCCCACCGGCAAGCCGTTCATCATGCACGGCTACTACACGGACCCCGAGGACGTGCGCTCCGGCGTCGAAGGCCTCCGGATGGTCACGGATATGGTCCGCCAGGGCCCGCTGTCGCGCTACGCCGAGACCCCGAACCTGGTGCCGGCGTCGGACTCCGACGCCGACCTCGAGCTCCACATGCGCCAGACCTGCCAGACCATCTACCACCCCGTCGGCACGTGCCGGATGGGCGCGGACGCGACGTCGGTGGTCGACACGGAGCTGCGCGTGCGGGGCGTCGAGGGGCTGCGGGTGGTCGACGCGTCGGTGATGCCGAGCGTCCCGCGGGGCAACACCAACGCCCCGACGATCGCGATCGCCGAGAAGGCGGCGGACCTGATCCGCGGCTACTCCTCGCCCGGCCCGACCACGTCGGCGGCGTCCACGTCGTCGCGCAGCCCCTTGTAGGAGGGCTGGCGCAGGGTCCCCGCCTGCGTCCACTCCGAGTACTCCACCGACGCCACCAGGTCCGGCTCGACGAAGCGCGCCTGCTTCGGCGGCTGCTTGCCCTCGAACGGCGAGTTCTCGCGGGGGCGCTCCTCGAACAGCCGCCCGAGGCGCTCCAGCTCGCGGCCGTCGAAGCCCGTGCCGACGCGGCCCGCGTAGCGCAGCTGCCCCTCGTCGTCGTGGACGCCCACGACGAGCGCCCCCAGCCGCCCCGTGCGGTTGCCCTCCCCCGGCAGCCAGCCGCCGATCACGATGTCGCGGTGCCGGTAGTTCTTGACCTTCACCCACGCGGGCGTGCGCCGTCCGGGCGCGTACGTGGCGTCCAGGCGCTTGGCGATGATCCCCTCCAGCCCCTGCATCCGCGTCGCCTCCAACAGCGCCTCGCCGTCGCCGACACGGTGCGCGGGCGTCTGCCACCGCGGGCCGTTGAGCTCCAGCGCCACCAGCCGCTCGCGGCGCTTCTCGTAGGTCTCCTCCATCAGCGAGTGCCCGTCGAGGAACAGCAGGTCGAAGATCACGTAGGTCACCGGCTCGCGCTGGGAGATCCGGCGGACCGCGTGCTCGGAGGCCAGGTGCATCCGGCCCTGGAGGCGCTGGAAGCTCGGCTTGCCGTCCGGCCCGAACGAGACCACCTCACCGTCGAGGATCGCCTCGTGGGAGCCGAGCGCGCGCCCGAGCTCGCGCAGCTCCGGGTAGCGCGGCGTGACGTCGTTCCCGTTGCGGCTGGTCAGGCGCAGCCGCCCGCCCTCCGCCACGCCGATCGCGCGCACGCCGTCCCACTTGATCTCGTAGCCCCACCGGCCGTCGTCGGGCGGGAGCGTCCCCGAGCGCGCCAGCATCGGCTGGAGCTTCTCCGGCATCGGCTCGCGATCCGCGTCCTGGGGCGGATCCATCCGGTGGATCATCCAGTTCTTGCCGCCGGTGCGGAACAGGACGTAGCGGCCCTCGAGGCGCTCGCCGTGGAAGGTGATCATCACTTCGTCCTCGCGGAACTTGTGCAGCTCGTAGGTGCCGCGGTCCCATACCCGCATCGTCCCGGCGCCGTAGTTGCCCTCCGGGATCTCGCCCTCGAACTCGAGGTACTCGAGCGGGTGATCCTCGGTGCGCACGGCGAGGTGGTTGCGCTTGGGGTCGGGCGGGATCCCCTTCGGCACCGCCCAGGACGCGAGCGTGCCCTCGTGCTCGAGCCGCAGATCCCAGTGCAGGGCGCGGGCGTGGTGCTCCTGCACGACGTAGCGCGAGCCGCCCGCGCCGTCCTCACCGGGGGGTGGCTCGGGCGTTGCCTCGAAGTCGCGCTTTGCCCGGTAAGGCCCCAGCCGATCGCCCATCGGTCTAAGACGGTACCGGTGCACGGTGAGGTTGGGTAACCTGCCGTCCCGCCATGGAAGCCAATCCGATCGTCCTGGACGACACCGCCGGAGACGTGGTGGTCGTCGTCGTCGAAGGCGAGCACGACATCTACACCGCGCCGACCCTGCGTGAGCGCCTCGACGAGGCGCTGGGGCGAGGGGGCGGCGTCGTGGTGGATCTCACCGCCGCGACGTTCGTGGATTCCTCCGTGCTCGGCGCCCTGCTGGACGCCCGGCGCCGCGCGATCGAGTCCGGCCAGGGCTTCGTGGTGTGCGTGGGCGAGACCGTCGAGCCAGGCGTGCAGCGGATCCTGGACATCACCGGCCTCGTGCCGGTGCTGCCGGTGATGAACGCCCGCGAGGATGCCGTCGCGGCCGCCCGCACGAACGGCACGGACTCATGAGCGCCCCCATGCCGCAGCCCGAGGTCGTGCTCAACCTGCCGGCCCGCGCCGAGGGCGTCGGCGTCGTGCGCCAGGCGCTGACCGGAATGGCCGACGCGCTGGCCTTCGACGACGCGGTCCTCTCGGACATGAAGATGGCCGTCACCGAGGCGTGCACCAACGTGGTCGTGCACGCCTACGACGACAACGACGGCCCCGGCGAGCTCGAGGTCCAGATGCTCGCGGGCGACGACGACCTCACGATCGTGGTCCGCGACCGCGGCAGCGGCATCCAGCCCAAGCCGGCCCGCACGGAGCCGCCGGCGCTGGGCCTCGGCCTGCCGCTGATCGCCGCGCTCTCCGACGCCTTCGAGCTTCGTGGGACCACCGGCGAGGGCACCGAGGTCCGCATGACGTTCGCCTTCGTGCGCGAGGCCGACCCGGCCGACGCGAACCCGGTGCCCGGCACCGTCGGCGGCGACGGGCGCTGGGAGCCTGGCGAGCCGCCCGCGTAACTAGGCGGCCTGGCGGAGCGCGTCGAGCTCGCGCATGCGGCCGAGGCGACCGAGCGCCTTCGACTCGATCTGGCGGACCCGCTCGGGCGTGATGCCGAGCTGGCGGCCGATCTCGCGCAGCGGCGTCGGCTCGCCGCCGTCGATCCCGTAGCGCATCTGGACGACCGTCCGCTCGCGGTCCGGCAGCTCGTCGAGCGCGCGGCGCAGCGTCTCCTCGCGCAGCGAGATGTGCACGACGTCCTCCGGGGCGGGCCCGTCGGACGGGAGCAGATCGCCGAACGCGGCGTCCTCGCCCTCGCCCAGCGGCCGGTCCAGGGAGGTCACCGTGCGGGCGGCGTCGCGCAGGACGCGCAGCTCGTCGACGGTGATGTCCGCCTCGCGGGCGATCTCGGCGTCGGTCGGCGCGCGATCGAGCTTGAGCGAGAGCGCGTTCTCCGCCCGCGCGACCTTGCGCTGGGTACGCACCAGGTTGATAGGCAGTTTGATGGTGCGGGCCTTCGCGTCCATGCCGCGCTCGACGGCCTGGCGAATCCACCAGGTGGCGTACGTGGAGAAGCGGTAGCCCCGCCGCCAGTCGAACTTCTCGACGGCGCGGATCAGGCCCAGGATGCCCTCCTGGATGAGGTCGAGCAGCGTGAGCTCGGAGCCCTGGTACTTCTTCGCGATCGACACGACCAGGCGCAGGTTCGCGTTGATCATCCGATCCTTCGCCGCGAGGTCACCGCGCTCGATCCGCTTCGCGAGATCGATCTCCTCGCCAGGCGTGAGCAGGCGGTGGCGGCCGATCTCGTTCAGGAAGAGCTGCAGCGTGTCCGTCGTGACGGAGGCCAGCGCGACGTCGTCAACGGGGGTCGACAGGACCTCCTGGCGGCCACAGTTGTCTCGTACGTCGATGCCCTTGCGCTCCAGCTGCTCATAGAGGCTGCCGAGGTCGGATTCCTCGAGCTCCAACGCCTGGGCCAGATCGTCCACATCGGAGAGATCGACGCAACCGGCTTCTTCTCCCTTGTCGATCAATGCGGCGATAGCCCCTCCCGAGGCCTGGTTTGCAGAAGACATGCCCTAGTTGACTCACCGGAACGGCGTGCGATGAAACGTCTGGGGAGCACCTCGGGAGAGTTTGGTGAGGGCCGGTGGACGGGGATCCTGCATTTTGAAGAGCCACCGAGGGGGAACCGCAGCAATGTTCGAGCGCTTCAAGCGGGATCCGGCGGAGCCGGATCGCAGCACCACTGACGGGCCCGCGAACGGCCGCACGGCCGTCGCCGACCGGCCCGGAGCCACGCGCACCCGTGACGAGGAGGCGGCGCGTTCGAAGGCTGACACCGCCACCCACCGGGCACCGGTGGAGCGCGCGCCGACGCGCGAGCAGGCCGACAGGGTCCGCGCGCGTCAGCGGGAGGAGTTCGGCGGCGTCAACTGGGGCGCGGCCTTCTTCGGCTGGCTCGTCGCCGTCGGCCTGGGCTCGCTGCTGGTCGGCATCCTCGCCGCCGCGGGCGCCGCGGTCGGCCTGACCGAGGTCTCGACCGCCGACGCGCAGGACAACGCGGAGTCGATCGGCCTGGGCGGCGGCATTGCGCTGCTGCGTCGTGCTGATGATCGCCTACTCCTGCGGCGGCTACGTGGCCGGCCGGATGTCGCGCTTCGACGGGGCGCGCCAGGGGCTCGGCGCGTGGCTGTTCGGCATCGTCGTCACGATCGTGCTGGCGCTGGCGGCCGTGATCCTCGGCTCGGAGTACAACGTGCTCGAGCAGCTCAACCTGCCGTCGCTGCCGGTCGGTGACTCGACGCTGACCAGCGGCGGGGCGATCGCCCTGGCGGCGGTCCTGCTCGGCTCGCTGCTCGCGGCGGTCGTCGGTGGCAAGGCCGGCGAGCGCTACCACCGCAAGATCGACCGCGCCGGCTTCGCCGACTGACCGGGTCCCGGCGGGGCCTGCTTTCGGGCGCCGCCGGGTAACCGGCAACACGTGGGAGGAGCGGCGGTGCGCACTGGCAGACCAGCCGATACGGTTCGGCTGTTGGAGGCCGACCCGGACCTCGGAGCGCTCCTCGCGGGGACGCGCCGCGCCGAGGCCGAGCGCGAGCTGACCGTCCGCCGGCACGACGTGCCGGCCGGGGTCTGGGACGTCGAGCGGCTGAGCGCCGCGACGCCAGACCACGTCGGGTTGCTCCTGCTCGACGGCGTGCTCTCGCGCGAGCTCATGGTTGCCGATCAGGTCAGCGCCGAACTGCTAGGCCCTGGTGACGTCGTCAGACCCTGGCAACTGGGCAATCGCGCCAGCCTGTTGCCAGTGGAGGCAGTCTGGTCGGTGCTCTCGCCGCTCGACGTGGCGGTGCTCGACCGGCGCTTCGCCGCCGAGCTCGCCCGCTACCCCGAGGTCACGTCGGTGCTGCTGGACCGGCTCGGGGAGCGGTCCGTGCGCCTGGCCACCACGCAGGCGATCTCGCAGCTCACCCGCGTCGACCGGCGCCTCCGCGCGCTGTTCTGGCACCTCGCCGAGCGCTGGGGACGCGTCTCCGGCCAGGGCGTGATCGTGCCGCTCACGCTGACCCACCGGATCCTCGGACAGCTCGTCGGCGCGCGCCGGCCCACGGTGTCGACCGCCCTCGCCGAGCTCGCGGAGCGCCAGGAGCTGATCCGGCGCCCCGACGGCTCGTGGCTGCTGCGCGGCGACCCGCCCAACGCCGAGTCGCTGGCCCGCAGGACCTCGACGGCGCACGATCCCGCGCCCAAGGCGGGGCGGTTCGGCCGCACGTCGCCGGAGGGCTCGCGCGTCTCCCTCACCGACTGAGCCCGGAGGGCCTGGCGTAAACTCGGGCCCATGGGCGTCGAGGCCGGCTCGATATCGCTGCTCGAGCCCGTCCTTGACGCGCTCCCGTCTCCGAAGCTGCTGATCGAGCCCGGCACGGGCCGGGTGCTGTACGCCAACCCGGCGGCGCATCGGCTGGCCGGCGGCTCGATGCCGCTCGCGGGCGCGGCGGAGGACTACGACGCGACGTACGGCGTCTACGACGAGTCCGGGCGCCGGCTGCCCAACGACGAGCACCCGGGCGTGCGCGCCGCGCGGGGCGAGCGGCTGCGCAACGTCGCCGTCGACTGGGTCACCGCGGCGGGGCGCCGTTCGATCGTCGTCTCCGGCGACATCGTCACGCTGCCCGGCACCGAGCCCGTCACGGTGCTCACGATCGAGGACGTCACCGAGCTCCAGGCCGCGCGCCGGCGCTCGGCGCTGCTGGCCGAGGCGGGGCGCCGCCTCGCGAGCTCGCTCGACCCCGCGGAGGTCGCGGCCACCATCGCCGACCTGGTCGTGCCCGCCTACGCGGACCGCTGCGCGATCGACGTCGCGCCCGACCACGCCGACACCGCGGTGGTGACGGCCGGCCGGACCGAGGTTCCCCTGCGCGCGCACGGGCGCGTGCTGGGCACGCTCGCGCTCGAGAGCGACATCCCCGCGCCCGCCCGCCCCGAGCTCGACCTCGAGGCCCTGCAGGAGCTGGCGGACCGGTGCGCGATCGCGCTCGACAACGCCCGGCTCTACAGCGAGCTCAGCGCCGCGGAGGCGGACGCGCGCCGCGCGAGCGAGGAGGTCAACACGATCCTCGGCGGCGTGGCCGACGCGGTCACCGCGCAGGCGCCGGACGGGACCCTCGTCTACGCCAACGACGCCGCGGTGGAGCTGCTCGGCTTCGACAACGTGGGGGACCTGCTCGCCGCCCCCATCAGCGAGGTCGCGTCGCGCTACGAGATGCTCGACGAGCACCTGCAGCCCCTCGCCGTCGATCAGCTGCCGGGGCGCCGCGCGCTGGCCGGGCTGCCGTCCGAGCCGCTGATCGTGCGCAGCCGGAGGACGGACGTCGCGCGAGCCGCGGTGGACGCTCGTCAAGGCCACCCCGGTGTTCGACGACAACGGCGCCGTCCGGCTGGCGATCAACGTGATCGAGGACATCACCGAGCTCAAGCGCGCCGAGCAGGGCCAGCGCTTCCTCGCCGAGGCGGGGCGCGTGCTCGCGGCGTCGCTGGAGTACGAGGAGACGCTCGCCACCGTGGCACAGCTCGCGGTGCCCGACATCGCCGACTGGTGCGCGGTCGACGTGCGGGCGGCCGATGGCGAGCTGGAGCGCGTGGCGGTCACCCACGTCGATCCCGAGAAGGTCGCGGCGGCCACCGAGATCGCCGCCCGCTACCCGCCGGACCCGAACTCGAGGACCGGCCTCCACGCCGTGATGCGGACGGGGCGCTCCGAGGTCTACACCGCGGTGACGGACGAGATGCTGGTGGCGTCCGCCCGCGACGAGCAGCACCTCGAGATGCTGCGCTCGATCGGCATGTGCTCGGCGATGCTCGTGCCGATGGTGCTGCGCGGCACGGTGGTCGGGCGCGATCTCGTTCGTGAGCGCCGAGGCCGGGCACTCCTACAACGCCACCGACCTCGAGCTCGCCGAGAGCCTCGCCTCCCACGCGGCGGCCGCGGTGGAGAACTCGCGGCTCTACAAGGCCCGCTCGGCGATCGCCCGCACGCTGCAGGCGTCGCTGCTGCCCCCGGCGCTGCCGGAGGTGAAGGGCTTCGACCTCGCGGCCGCCTACCGGGCGGCGGGCGAGGGCTTCGAGGTGGGCGGCGACTTCTACGACGTCTTCAGCACGGCCGACGACCAGTGGTACGCGGTGATCGGCGACGTGTGCGGCAAGGGCGCCGAGGCGGCCGCGGTGACGGCGATGGCGCGCTACACGATCCGCGCCGCGGCGGTGCGGCGGCGCTCACCGGCGGCGATCCTGCGGCTGCTCAGCGAGGCGATGCTGCGCCAGGAGCCCTCGGAGGACGAGGGCCGCTTCTGCACGATCGCCTGCCTGCACCTGGACGTCTCGCAGGAGCCGGCCCGCGCCACCGTGGCGTGCGGCGGGCACCCGCTGCCCGTGGTGCTGCGCGCCGACGGGCGCGTCGAGGAGCTCGGCGTGGCGGGCACGCTGCTGGGGCTGGTGGAGCGGCCCGACCTGCGCGACCGCACCGGCGAGCTCGGTCCCGGCGACACGCTCCTGCTCTACACGGACGGGCTCACGGAGGCGGGCGCCCCGGACAACGTGTGGGACCCCGAGCAGCTCGCCGAGGTCATGGCTGCGGCGGCGGGCCGCTCGGCGCAGGGCGTCGTGGACCACGCGGTCGCCGCGGCGCTGGCCGTGCAGCCGGAGCCGCGCGACGACATCGCCGTCGTCGCGCTCCGGGCCCGGACCGTCTAGCTAGCCGGCGGCCTTGCGGTTGCCGGTCGCCGTGCCGTCGCCGCTCTCGGTGGCGGCGTCGTCGCCCTCACCCTGGCGGTCGCGGCGCTCGCCCGACGCGCCGCCCTCGTCGCCGGCGACGTCGTCGGGCTGCTCCTCGGGATAGCCCCCACCGGACTCCTTGGGGGTCTCGGACATCAGGTCTTGCGCTCGAGGTCCGCGACCTCGTCGGCCTTCGCGTCGGCCTTCTCCTGGGCGCGCGCGAGCTCGTCCTTGGCCTCGCCCTTGCGCTCCTCCTTGCGGCCCTGCGTTGCGCAGCGACGCGTCGTCGGAGAGGTCGCCGGCGGCCTTCTTGACACGGCCCGTGATCTTGTCGGTGATGCCCATTCTTGTGCCTCCTGGTTCGGGAGCGGTACCACTCCCTACCCGGCGGCGGACGGCGGCAAACGGTCTAGCCGGAGTGCTCGGCGACCGTGCGCAGGCGCTCGAGCGCGCGCCGGATCAGCCGTGAGACGTGCATCTGGGAGACGCCGACGCGCTCGGCGATCTCGGCCTGCGTGAGGTCCTCGACGAAGCGCAGGTGGAGCACGATCCGGTCGCGGGCGGGGAGCGCCTGCAGGGTCGGCGCGATCGTGGCGCCGTACTCGACCAGCTCGAAGCGGTCGTCCTCGACGCCGATCGACTCGGCGTAGGTCTCGCCGTCGCCCTCGTCGCCGAAGCGGTAGGACTCCAGCGACACCGCGTCGTAGGCCGACGCGGCCTCCATCGCCTCCAGCACCTGCTCGGCGGTGAGGTTCAGCGCGGTGCCGACCTCGGCCACCGAGGGCGAGCGCCCGATCTTGCGCGAGATGTCCTTGACGCAGTTGTCGACGCGCATCACGCGCTCCTGCATCCCGCGCGGGACGTGCACCGCCCAGCCGTTGTCGCGGAAGTAGCGCTTGAGCTCGCCGAGCATGGTCGGGACGGCGTAGGAGGAGAACGCCGTCTCGCGCGCGGGGTCGAAGCGGTCGATCGCCTTGATCAGCCCCAGCGTGGCCACCTGCACGAGGTCGTCGAGCGGCTCGTCGGAGCGGCGGTAGCGCCGCGCCATCCGGCGGGCCAGGGGCAGCAGGCGCTGAACCAGCTCCTCGCGGGCGGCCTGGTCGCCATGGCGGTGGTAGCGGATCAGCAGCCGCCGATCCTGCTCGGCGCGGCTGGGACCTGCTCCGTCCTCGTGGCGGCGACGTGCGCCGTCCTAAGGGTTCCGAGCTCATCCTCCGCTCCAGCACCCTACTGGCCCCGGGTCATCGGCGCGACAGCGTCAGGACTGGCCGAAGGGCGTGTTCTCGAGCGTCTCGCGCAGCTCGCGTGAGCGAGCGGAACACGCACGCGGCGCCCGCGTCGAGCAGCTCCTGCTCGCTGAAGCCGCCCGTCAACACACCGACGACCGGCATATCGGCGCGCTTGGCGGACTCGCAGTCCCAGGTCGAGTCTCCCAGCATCACCGCCGGGCCGCCGCCCGCCTTCTCGATCGCCGCCTGCAGCAGGTCGGGCTCGGGCTTGGTGCTGCTCGACGTCGCCCGCGGTCGTCCAGCCGTCGACGAGGTCGCGCGCGTCGAGCAGGTCGAGGTAGTGCTCGACCTCGTCGGGCTTGGCCGAGGAGGCCAGCACCACGCGTGCGCCCCTCGGCCTGAAGCCCTCGATCAGGCTCGCGCGCGTCCTCGAGCGGCTGCACCTCGACGATCAGCGCCATGTACAGCGCCTTCTCGGCGGCGCGGACGTCCTCGCCGTGCTCGGCGTCGAACTCCTCGCCCGCCAGCGAGGCGACGAGCTGGTCGCCGCCCATCCCGATGTGGCGGTGGATCCGCCACATCGGGAGGACGACGCCGTACTGCCGGAACGCCCGGGACCACGCGATCGCGTGGTGGTAGTTGGTGTCGACGAGCGTGCCGTCGACGTCGAGGATCGCTGCGGGCGGGGCGTCCACCTACGCGCTCGCGACGCTGCGCGCCTGCTCGGCGTGCTCGCCCTCGCAGAACTCCTCGACCGCCTTGGCGCAGAACGCCGGGAGGTCGTCGGGGTTGCGCGAGGACACGAGGCCCTCGTCGACGACGACCTCCTCGTCGACCCAGCGGCCGCCGGCGTTCGCGATGTCGGTCTTCAGCGACGGCCACGAGGTGATCGTGCGCCCCTTCAGCACGTCGGCCTCGACCAGCGTCCACGGGCCGTGGCAGATCACGGCCACCGGCTTGGCCTGCTCGAAGAACGCCCGCGTGAAGCCCACGGCGTCCTCGTCCATGCGCAGGAAGTCCGGGTTGGCGACGCCGCCGGGCAGCACGAGCCCGTCGTAGTCGGAGGCGTCGCGTCGCCGACGACCGTGGTCGACGTCGAACGTGTCGGCCTTGTCGAGGTGGTTGAAGGCCTGGACCGTCCCGGAGTCGGTCGAGATCAGCTCGGGCGTGGCGCCCTCGTCCTCGACCGCCTTCCACGGCTCGGTCAGCTCCACCTGCTCGACGCCCTCCGGCGCGACCAGGAACGCGATGCGCTTGCCGTCCAGCTCTGCCCATTGTCGGCTCCTCTCGAAGGTTGGTCCGTCCACCTTCGGCTACCGTCCCGCGAGGCTGCGCCAAACGCGGGCCGGGCGCGGTTATCAGCGCGGCGCCGCCCGGGTAGCGCAGCGTCTATGGGCTATGTCATCGCGATCATCGTCGTCCTCCTGCTCGTGGCGGGCGCCGTTACCTTCTTCGTCCTCAACGCCGCCAAGGCCGGCGGCTCCGCCGGGCCCGCCGATCCCGGTGCGGAGGGCACGCCCGCCGGCATCGCCGCTCCCGACGAGTCGCCGCTCGGCGACACCACCGAGCACGCCGGCGACCAGGCGGAGGGCCAGACCGTCGACGAGCCCGAGCGGGGCGCCGCCAAGCGCGGAGAGGACGAGGCGAAGCCTCGCGTCGGCGATCCCGGGCCCGAGGCGGACGGGCCTGAGCCCGAGTCCGAGCGGCTCGCGAACCGCCCCCGCTGAGCGCGCGCGCACTCCCTGGTTTGCCCCCGCGCGGGCGGGGGAATGAACGCTGTGTCCAGTCGCGGAGCCCTCCACATCTTCCGTCCGGCGGGACGTCAAGAACCCTCCTCCTCGTCGATCGGGGCGCCATCCGGCGCCCCGATCGCGTTAAGGCGTTGCCTCCCGGCGGGTAGTGCGGGATTCGTGAGCGCACCAGGCGTCCCCGGCCCCGACCCCAGCGCCGCCGTCCCCGGCGCCGCCCTCCCCTGGGCCCGACCCGGTCCCGCCGGCGCCGACGCCCGATCCCGGGCCGCTCCCGCCCGACCCGAGCCCGCGGCCGATCTAGCCGCCGATGCGCCCCGTCTCCGAGACGCCCACCGAGGCGACCGACTACGCGCATCGTGAGCGCGGTCTACGGCGCGCTGCTGGCCGGCACCGCGCTGTCCGCGCGCGGCCGCGAGCCGATCCCCCGCGGGGAGATCCCGGCGCTGGCCGCCGCGACGTTCACGCTCTCGAAGCTGATCGTCCACGAGAAGGCCGAGTCGTGGCTCCGGCAGCCCTTCGTCGAGGACCGCCCGGAGGGCAAGCGCCCGAAGGGCCGGCGGCTGCGCTACGCGGTCGGCGAGCTGCTCACGTGCACCCGCTGCACGGGCGCGTGGACGGCGCTCGCGCTGGTCGGCCTGCGCCTGCACGCGCCGGCCACCGCGCGGACCGTGACCACCGTCCTCGCCAGCCTCGGCCGGCAACGACATGCTGCAGGCGGGCTTCTCGTAGCTCTGCTCGCGCGCCACCACGCAGGAGCGCGAGGCCGAGCAGGTCCGGCCTCCGTCGCGCCGCGCTAGCCGCCGCTTCGACCGCAGCAGCTCCACGCCCGCGTCGCGGCTCTCGGCTTCCGTGAACAGCTGCGCCGTGCGCGTGAGGTCGAGCAGGCGCCGCACCGACGGCGGGATGCCGGCGAGCACGAGCCGCGTCCCGTAGCGCGAGAGCTCGGAGCCGGCCCGCAGGAGCTCCTTGAGCATCGAGGAGTCCACGAACGTGACCTTCGCGACGTCGATCACGACGCCGAGCGCGCCCGCCGCCCCGTCGACCGCGGCGCGCACCGGGTCGGTGGCGGCCATGTCGAGCTCGCCTGTCAGCACGATCACGGTGACGCCGCCGGGCACCGTGTCGACCGCGACCGAGAAGGGCCCGGTGGGCTCCCCGCGGCACGCGTCGACCCGGCTCTCGTGGAGCCGGTGGCCCTCGCTCATGGCAGCCATTCTCGTTCCGGGCGGGACATCGGGGCGCGAACCTTGCATGCCGTGCGACACCAGTGAGGTGAATCCTGTCATATTGCGGACATCGACGGCCAAAGGTATGAGACGAACACCGGCCGGTTAGCCCGCATGCACGCGTGGGTACTGCCACCTTTGTCGATGAGTGATGCCGCCTCGCAGGGGCTCGACGAGGAGCGTACGGCCGCCGGCGCATCCGACGTCCGGCTCACGCTTCCCGCCCGCCCGGAAAATGTCGCCGTGGTTCGCCACGTGCTGGGCGCCTTCGCGGAGGCGCTCTCGCTGCCGGACGCGGTGATCGAGGACATGCGGCTGGCCGTCACCGAGGCGTGCACGAACGTGGTCCGCCACGCGTACGCGGACGGCGAGCCCGGCCCGGTCGAGATCCTGATCCGCCCCGTCGGCGCCACGCTGCAGGTGATCGTCTCCGACGAGGGCCGCGGCCTCGGCCCCAGCGACGACAACGCCGGCCCCGGTCTGGGCCTGCCGCTGATCGCGGCGCTGGCCCACTCGCTCGAGATCGAGGAGGCGCCCCCCTCGGGGTCCCGGCTCCGGATGTCCTTCCTCTGTGACTCGCGGGCGGGAGCGGCGTGACGGCGGAGCCGGAGGGCGCCGCGGAGCCGCTCACCACCGTCTCGATCGTCGCCGGCCCGCTGGTCGGACCCGTCCTGCGGCGCGTGGTCGGCATGCTCGCCGCGCGCGCCGATCTCCCGCTCGACCGGCTGGACGACGCCGTCCTGGTCGCCGACCTGATCGCCGCGCGCGCTCCCGCGCACGTCGCGCAAGGGCGCGTGGACGTGGCGCTCGAGCCCGGCCCGCGGTCGCTGTCCCTGCGCGTCGGCCCGCTGCGGGCGGGCGGCGGCGAGGCGCTGATCGTGGACGCGGCGGTGCCCGGCGTGGGCAACGTGATCGAGCAGCTCGCCGACGAGCTGACGGTCTCCCCCGAGGACGAAGGAGAGTTCCTGCACGTGAGGCTGGCGTACGCGGCTACCACCGCGTGACGGGCGCCATGTTCGGGGACGGACCAGGAACAGCGGTGGCAATCGACTTCGAGATCGAGGACCGCAAGGTCGATGACGACACCCACGTCGTGTCGGTCAGCGGCGAGATCGACCTCTTCACCGCGCCCGAGTTCAAGCAGCGCATGTCGGCGCCGATCGACGCCGGGCGCTCGAACCTGGTCGTCGACCTGTCCCGGACGACGTTCATCGACTCGTCGAGCCTCGGCGTGCTGATCGGCGCCCACCGGCGGCTGAAGCTGCGCGGCGGGTCCCTCGTCGTCGTGTGCGACAACGAGGCGATCGCCAAGACGTTCAAGATCACCGGGCTTGACGGCGTGTTCACGCTGGCGCCGACGCTCGAGGCGGCGCTCGCGCGACGACGACACCGCGACCGGATAACGGTCGTTCACGGGTCGACTGACCCGGTACGCATAATGATCCGGTGTCCTCCTCCGGGTTCTCAGCCGCCGACGCGCAGGGCGACTTCTCGCGCGCCCGCCGCGCGCGCCTGCTGGCCGACATCGGCCGCCGGCTGCGGCGCGAGCCCGACGACGTCGGGCTCATCCTCCCGTTCGAGGAGGTCATCGAGGCGCTCGGCGTCGTCGGCCGCGAGGACCTCGGGCTGAAGATCGTCCCGCTGGAGGCCATCGTCGGCACGGTGGACCGCGCCGCGGACTTCGACCGCGGCTTCCGCCCCACCTCGCCGCGGCTGCGCAGCCGCTGGGAGCGGATCGCCGCCGCCCAGCGGCGCGGGGAGTCGCTGCCGCCCATCTCCCTCTACCTCGTCGGCGACCTGTACTTCGTGCGCGACGGGCATCACCGCGTGTCGGTGGCGAAGTCGCTCGGGCGGCACGACATCGACGCGTACGTGACCGAGATCCAGACCCGCGTGCGGCTGGGGCGCGACCTGCGCGTCGGCGACCTGCCGCTCAAGGGCCACGAGCGGCTGTTCCGCGAGCGGGTGCCGCTGGGCCGCGACGAGCGGGCGCGGGTGATCGTGTCGGACCCGTGGGACTACGGCGCGCTCGCCGAGGCGGTGGAGGCCTGGGGCTTCCGCGCGATGCAGGACCGCGGCAGCTACATGGATCGCCGCGAGGTCGCCCACGTGTGGTTCACGTCCGAGTACCTGCCGGTGGTGGAGATGCTCAAGGCCGGCGAGCTGCTCGAGCGCGGGGAGACCGAGACCGACGCCTACATGCGCATCTCGGCGATGCGCTACCGGGCGCTGCGCACGCACGAGTGGAGCGACGAGGTGCTCGAGGAGCTGCGCCGCCGCGAGGACCGCGCGAAGCGCCGCCGGCGCCCGCCGCCGGAGCGCCGCTCCCGGCGCCGCTGAGACGGCTTTGAGCCACGCACGCCAAGCTGTCGGCGTGAATCGCCGCCAGTTCATCGTGCGCGCGGGGCTGCTGGCCGCGGCGGCCGCCGGCCTGCCGCGGCTCGCCGCGCCCGCCGCCGCTCCGGCGCTCACCCCCGCCCGGCGGGCCACCTACCGGCGGCTGGTGGCGGTGCTCCGCGAAGCTCCGGACGGCCGCTTCGACGCCGCCGCCGGGACCCGGGCGTTCGCCGCCTGGTACGCCGGCCAGGCGGACGGCGCCCGCGCGCACGCCGACGCCGTGCTCGACGCCGCCGGCGGAGCTGCTCGCCCCGGGGAGAGCTACGCGACGCTGCGCGAGCTGCGGGGCGGCGCCGACGCCCACCCCCGACGGAGGCGCACCGGCGCGCCGTGCTGATGGCCGCCATCGCGCTCGTGGAGGGTCCTGACGCGCCGGGCGACCACCGCGCCCCGACGGCGGCGCTCGCCTGATGTCGGTCGAGCTGCGCAAGATCCTCGACATCGGCCCGGGCGGGGTGATCATGCCCGGCTCGGCCCAGGACCTCCGCTACGCCGGCAACGCGGGCTACTACGCCGAGACGGGCACGCCGTGGATCCGCATGTGGGCGGACTGGCCGAGCCTGCAGCCCGACGGCGCCTACGCGCCCGACGACCCGCGCAGCCCCGGGCGCCTCAACCTCCAGGCCCTCGACGAGCAGATCCGGCTCGCGCGAGCGAACGGCATGCGCGTGCTGCTGATGCCCTACCGCTTCCCGACGTGGGCGAACGGCACCGCCGAGCTGGCGGCGCAGCGGAACAGCGACGCGGAGATCAGCTTCCAGCACGACGGACCGCGTGAGCGCGGGCGGAGTGGGAGCGCTACGTGCGCCGCGGCCGCGACCCGGCCGCCTTCGCGCCGAGCCGGCGCGCGCTCGAGTACCGGCTGCCCGGACGACCCGTACGGGCCGCGACAGCCACTGGGCGCGCTTCTTCGACGTTCCTGTACGGGCGCTACCACGCCGGCCAGCGTGCGAGGGGCGCGTGGGTCGACGGCTTCGAGCTCGTCAACGAGCCCAACCTGCAGCTGTGGCCGCAGCGCGCTCCGATCGTCGGACCGCCGTCCGCGCAGTCTGCTCGCGACCGCCCAGGCGCATCTCGGCGGCAGCTACGAGCACTCGACGATGCTGTACGCGCCGTCGATCTCCGACAGCGACACCGCGAGCAGCCGCCTGTACACGCGCTACGACGAGTTCGTCCCGGCGCTTGCTGGCCGCGCTCGCGGCGATCGGCTACGTGCCGCACCCCGGGCAGGCGTGGTCGCACCACAACTACACGGACGTCGAGAAGCGCCAGACCGCGACCCGCACGCAGATCATCCGCGCCCAGCTCGACGCCGGCGGCTGGGCCGGGCACGCCACCGGGCAGACGCCGACCGTGTTCATCACCGAGGGCGGCGCGCGGCTGTCGGAGATGCCGGAGCTGTACCCGGGCGAGGACCCGCGCGAGGCGCAGGCCAAGTGCCTGCGGGACGCGTGGGCGCTGCACCAGTCCGACACGGGCGCCGGGGCCGGCGTGGCGATGTTCGCGCAGTACCTGCTCTACGCCGACCCCAACTTCGACACGCGGGCTGCTCGACCCGTACCCGTCCACGGAGAAACGCCCGGCCTACGAGGCCTGGAGGGCGTTCCCCGTGTACGAGTGAGCGCTAGGCGCGCGGCGCCCGCGGCGCGCGCCCGCCCGTTGCCGCTGCCCGTGTACGTCAGGCTGCGCCCGCCGTCCGGGTCGAAGAGCTTGATCTGCGTGGTGTCGAGGGTGAGCTCGATGTCCCCGCCGGCCGCCGCCTTGCTCGCGGCGTCCAGGCGCGCGACGACGTGCTGGGCGTTGCCGCTCGGCAGGTCCTCGAGCCCGGCGTCCTTGGCCAGGTCGGCCAGCTCCTCGGACTGCACCTCGCCCTTGGTGTCGACGTCGAAGTAGGCGTAGAGCTCGGAGCCCATCGACTCGACGACGTCGACCTTGGCGCGGAACTTCATCCGCCCCGGGCCCTCGCCCTCGATGGTGGCGTCCTCGAAGTGCTCGGGGCGGACGCCGACGATGACCTCGCGCCCGCCGCCGCTGGCCTGGATGGCCGAGCGCATCTTGTCGGGGATCGGCGTGGTGCCGAACGGCAGCTGCAGCGTCTCGCCCTCGAGGCGGCCCGGCAGGAAGTTCATCGACGGCGAGCCGATGAAGCCCGCCACGAACAGGTTGATCGGGTCCTCGTAGAGCACGGCCGGCGAGTCGACCTGCTGGATGATGCCCGGCGCGCATGACGGCGACGCGGTCGCCGAGCGTCATGGCCTCGGTCTGGTCGTGCGTCACGTAGACCATCGTGGTGCCGAGCCGGCGCTGGATGCGCGCGACCTCGGTGCGCATCTGCACGCGCAGCTTCGCGTCGAGGTTGGACAGCGGCTCGTCCATCAGGAACGCCTTCGGGTCGCGCACGATGGCGCGGCCCATGGCGACGCGCTGGCGCTGGCCGCCGGAGAGGTTGGCCGGCTTGCGCTCGAGGTGCTGCTCGAGGTCGAGGATCTTCGCCGCCTCGGTGACCTTGCGGTCGATCTCACCGGCGTCGGCCTTGGCGAGCTTGAGCGCGAAGCCCATGTTGTCGCGCACGGTCATGTGCGGGTACAGCGCGTAGTTCTGGAACACCATCGCGATGTCGCGATCGCGCGGCGGCAGGTCGTTGACGCGCTCGCCCCCGATGATGAGCTCGCCGTCGGTGATGTCCTCCAGACCCGCGATCATGCGCAGCGCCGTCGACTTCCCGCAGCCCGACGGGCCGACGAGGATCATGAACTCCCCGTCCGCGATGTCGAGGTCGATCGCCTTGACCGCCTCGAACCCGTCCGGGTAGCGCTTGGTGATCTCCTTGAACTGGATCTCGGCCATCCGGTCTCCCTCTCCTCTTCGCTGTCCCCTTGGAACCGGTTCCACCGCGCAGCCTACAGCCGATTGTCCAGTCCCGGTTAATGCCCGGCTGTCTACAAGATTGCCAGAAAAGTTCCGCTGCTAGTCGCGCGCGCCCGGGTGGCCCTCGCCGGGCCACGGGGCGAGCACGAGCAGCAGCCGGGCGTCGGTCGTCGCGCGGACCGTGTGGCGCTCGCCGGATCGAACGTCGCCATGAAGCCGGGGCGCCCGCGACGGTCGTCGCGCGGCGGCGGTCACCTCGACCTCGCCGTCGATGACGACCAGGTAGGCGCGCTCGTGGACCTCGTGGTCCTGTAGCTCCTCGCCGGCGGGCAGCGCGATGGCGATCGAGCGCGCCTCGCCGCGCGACGAGTGCAGCACCTCGGGGTGGTGCGGCTCGATCTGCGAGGCTCGCGAAGGTCCCAGTGCTGCATCGGGCCGATGCTACGGCCTGCAGATCGCGCGGTGCGCGTTCCTCCGCCGCCTCGCGCAGGCGCGCGACCGACTGGCGGATGAGCCGCGACACGTGCATCTGCGAGACGCCGACGCGCGCGCCGATCTCCGACTGCGTGAGGTCCTCCTCGAAGCGCAGGCGCAGCACCTCGCGCTCGCGGTCGGTGAGGACGCGCATCAGGCGCTCGACGGTGGCGGCGTCCTCGGCGACCGAGAAGCCGTGGTCCTCGAGGCCGACGGCGTCGGCGATCCCGCTGGATTCCTCGTCCTCGTCGTCGCGCGGGCGGTCGAGCGACACGGCGCGGTAGGCCGCCGACGCCTCGCGGGCCTCGAGCACCTGCTCGGCGGTGATCCCGATCGCCTCGGCGATCTCGGTCGGCGTCGGCGCGCGGCCGAGGCCGCGGCCGATCTGCTCGCCGACGCGGTCGACCTTGACGGTCAGCTCCTGCAGGTCGCGCGGGACGCGGACCGACCAGCCCTTGTCGCGGAAGTGGCGCTTGAGCTCGCCGAGGATGGTCGGCACGGCGAACGAGGAGAACGCCGTCTCGCGCGCGGGGTCGAAGCGGTCGATCGCCTTCAGCAGACCGAGCGAGGCGACCTGGACGAGGTCGTCGAGCGGCTCGCCACCGCGCTGGTAGCGGCGGGCGAGCTGGCGGGCGAGCGGGAGGAAGCGCTGGACGAGCGCCTCGCGCGCCGCGGGGTCGCCCTCGTGGTGGTAGGCGACGAGCAGCCGACGGTCCTCCCGGGCACGCGCAGCGCGGTCGTCGCCGACCGGCCCCTGAGGGGCGTCGCTGGTGTGCGCTGGGTATGCTGGCCGCTTCGCGGCCAGGTCCGGCTGATCCTCGATGAGTCCCACGCCCGTCTTCCGATTGCAGGTCTCCGGCGCCGGGACGTTGGGGCGCAAGCGATCCCGCGGCGGGTCGCTGGACCGCGGGCGCTCACATTGTATCCGCCGTCGGGACGGGCGCAGATGAGCGACCGCGTCATCCGGGGTGCGGCGGGAAACCAACCTCACCGTGCTGCTCGCCGACGAGGACGAGGAGGCGCTCCGCACGCTCGGCGACGTCCTGAAGGGCCTCGGGCACGACGTGACGCCGTTCGCGGTCTCCGTCGAGGAGGCCGCCGAGCTGATCATCCGCGAGGACCCCGACCTCGCGATCGTCGTCGTCCACACGAACGACGATCACGCGCTGCTGCTGATCGGCGAGGCGGTCGAGACCGCCTCGGGCCCGGTCATCGCGCAGCTGCGCGAGCGGCGAGGACGTGGAGTTCGTCGCCCGCGCCGCCGAGCGCGGCATCTCCGCCTACGTGGAGTCCAACGACCCCCAGCACGTGCAGGCGGCGATCGAGGTCGCCGATCCGCCGCTACCGCGAGGCGGCGCGGCTGAACGAGAAGGTCGGCCAGCTGGAGTCGGCGCTCGAGCGGCGGGCGGTGATCGAGCGCGCCAAGGGCATCGTGATGGAGCGCCACGGGCTCGACGAGCGCGCGGCGTTCGAGCGGCTGCGCGACCACGCGCGCGCCGGCAACCGGCGCGTGGTCGACGTCGCGCCTCGGTCGTGGAGGGCCACGCGCTGCTGCCGCCGCCCGCGCCAAGGACTGACGCACGCGGGGGATGCCGCTGTCAATGAAGCGAGACAGCGGACGCTGACCGCCGCGCGAGCAACCGGCCCGGCCCCGGCGATCGAGCCGGGCGACTTCAAGCGCGCGTTCCAGCGCTTCCAGAAGGACCAGGTCACCGACCACGCGGCCGGCCTGACCTACTACACGCTGCTGTCGCTGTTCCCCGCCGTGCTGTTCGCGGTCGCGGTGCTCGGCTTCTTCGGCCAGCAGGGCCTGATCGACCAGGCGGCGGACTTCCTGCGCTCCGTGGGCGCCCCGGCGGCGACGATCGACGCCGTCACCGGCGCGCTCGACGGCGCGCAGGACAACCGCGGCACGGCGCTCGGCGGCGCTCGCTCCTCGGGCTCGTGACCTCGCTCTACGGCGCCTCGGGGGCGTTCGGGGCGGTCGGCCGGGCGCTGAACGTGATCTGGCGGGTCGAGGAGGGCCGCGGGTTCGTCAAGCACAAGGTCCACGACATCGCGCTGGACGCTCGTGGTGCTCGCGCTCGTGCTGATCACGTTCGTGCTGGTCTTCCTCGGCGGCGCGCTGTCGGAGTTCGTGTTCGACCGGATCGGGCTCGGCGAGACCACGGCCAGGTGTGGCGCTACGCGCGCTGGCCCGCGGCGCTGCTGGCGATGATCCTCATCTACGCGGTCGTCTACTTCGCGGCGCCCAACGTGGAGATCCGGCGCTTCCAGTGGATCACCCCGGGCGCGGCGTTCGGGGTCGTGGCCTGGCTGTCGCGTCGGGGCTGTTCTTCCTCTACGTCTCCAACTTCAGCTCCTACGAGGCGACCTACGGCGCGTTCGCCGCGGCCGTGATCCTGCTCGTCTGGCTGTGGCTGAGCAACGTCGTGCTGCTGTTCGGCGCCGAGCTCAACGCGGTGATCGACCTGCGGCGCTCGCCGCACCTCTCGGCGACCTACGACGGGCCGCCGCTGCCGGCGAAGGAGCCCGCGGAGGACGAAGCCTGAATCCGGCTAGGCCTTGGCGAGCGTGCGCGACTCCGGGTGCGAGCACAGGGCCCGGCGCCCGGGGCAGTCGGCGCACAGGTCGCGGTGCGGGCGCGTCGGTGACGGGGTAGCGCTCGTCGAGCACGCCGCGGGCGAGCGAGACGACGCGCTCGGCCAGCGCGGGCGCGTCCGCGGCGCTGAAGCGGCGCACGACCGGCTCGGCGGGGCGCTCGAGGAAGCAGTACGCGACGTCCACGTGCTCGGCGCCGTCGCGCAGCGCGGCGAGCGCGTAGACGGTGCGCTGGGTCTCGTAGTCGCGCTCGATCACCTCGGCGGGCTCGGCGCCGTCCAGCCGGTCGCTCTTGTAGTCGACGATCAGCCGCGCCGCCGCCGGGCTCGGCGGCGATGACGTCGACGAAGCCGTTGACCAGCGACCCGCCGCCGCCGGGCTCGAGCGTGAACGCGAAGCCCGCCTCGCGGCGGACGCGCTGGGCGGCCGCGAGGCGCTCGCACAGCGGCGAGGCCGGCGAACGCGCCGACGAGCGCGCGGACGTCCTCGACGTCGTCGGCGGTGACCTCGACGCGGAACTGCCTGGCCAGCGCCTCCACGTCGGCGGGCGGCGGGCGCCTCCGGGCGCGCGAAGTCGAGCTGCTCGAGCAGCGCGTGCACGAGCGAGCCGCGCACCCGCGCCTCCAGGCGCTCGGTGTCCTCCCCGGCCGCTTCCTCGGGAGGCAGCGGCGGCGGCGTCTCCGGGGCGAGCCCGAGCACGCGCTGGAGGTAGAAGCGGTAGCCGCAGCGGGCGTACGCCTGCAGCGCCGAGTAGGAGAGCCGCTGCTGCGCGGGCCGCGCGCGGACGCGGCGGCTGGGGCATCACCTTCGGCTGCGGCGGGCAGCGCGGTGGCGGGCGCGCCGCTGCGCGGCCGCACGTCGGGCGCGAGCGCGGCCTCGGGCAGCACCTCGCCGACGGTCGCGGGCGCGTTGAGGCGGCAGCGCACGCGCGCGGCGCGGCCGTCCCAGGTGCGCTCCACGACGCGCTCGGCCGCCCTCGGCGCCGAAGTGCGCGCGGGGGTCGCCGGCGATCGCGCGCACGATCCAGTCGAGCGGCGCGCCGCCGGGCCGCGGCTCCGGCCAGCGCTCGCAGTCGGCGCCGCCGGAGAGGATCAGCCGCTCGCGGGCGCGGGTCATCGCGACGTAGAGCAGGCGGCGCTCCTCCTCGGCGTCGGCGCGGTCCTCCTCGGCGGCGAGGCGGTCGTAGGCGAGCGCGGGGACGGGGTCGCCGCCGCCGAGCGCGGCGAGCCGCAGGCCGACCGTGCCGTCGGCGCCGAGCAGCAGCCGCGGCCGCCCGCCGGCGCCCTGCCGGCCGAGGTCGGCCACGCAGACGACCGGGAACTCCAGCCCCTTGGCGCGGTGGATGGTCATCAGCCGCACGGCGTCCAGCCCCTCGGACTCCAGCGCCGCCTCGCCCTCGCGCGCCTCCGCGAGGTCCTGGGTGACGGCGAACGAGAGGAAGCCGCGCAGGTCGCGCCCCTCGGCGTGCTCGTAGTCGCGCGCCAGGCGCATCAGCTTGCGCAGGTTGGCCAGCCGCCGCTCGCCGCCGGCACGGGCCAGGATCGCGAGGTCGTAGCCGGTCTGGACGATCGCCCGCTCGAGCAGCGTCTCGACCGGCAGGCGCTCGGCGCGGCCGCGCTCGGCGCCGAAGAAGCGCGCAAACGCGAGCAGCCGGTCCCGTTCGTCGCGTCGAGCGCGTCGAGCCACCGGCGGTCGGACGATCGGCACTCCGCGTCCGGCGCGCGGCCTGACCGCGCCGCGGCGCAGCGCCGCCCACGGGCCGCGGCGGGTTCTCGCGGCCGGCCGCGGCGAGCAGGGCGAGCGCGTCGCTGCCACGCGCCGCAGAACGGCGAGGCGAGCACGGCGTAGAACGCCGCCTCGTCGCGCGGGTTGGCGAGCGCGCCGAGGTAGGCGAGGCCGTCGCGGACCTGCTCCTGGGACCAGTAGCCGCGGCCGCCGACCACGTACGTCGGCAGGCCCTGGTCCTCGAGCGCCTGCTCGAACAGCCGCAGCGAGGCGGTGGCGCGGACGAGCACGACGACGTCGCCCGGGCGGCGGCCGGCGCTGATCTCCTCGCGCAGCCGGTGGGCGACGAGCCGGGCCTCGGCGCGGCGCCACGGCTGGTCGGCGAGCGCGGCGAGGCCGAGCGCTCCCGCGCGGTCCTCCCAGCCCCGCGTGTCGGTGACGAGCAGCTCGACGGGCGGCTCTCCGGACGGCGGGTCGGGATCGAACAGGCGCAGCTCGGCGCCGGCCGCCGCCGCGCGTTCGCGGCCCGCGACGAGCGGCCGGAAGCCCGTGCCCAGCTCGGACCGCGAAGGCGGCGTTGAGCGACGTCCAGCAGCTCGGCGTCGGAGCGGAAGTTGGCGGCCAGCCCGCGCACGCGCGGCCTCGCCCAGCAGCGCGTGGCGCTCGCGGAAGATCTGCACGTCGGCGTGGCGGAAGCGGTAGATCGACTGGAACTCGTCGCCGACCGCGAACAGGTTGTCGCGCTCGAGCGCCTCCAGCAGGTCCAGCTGGAGCCGGTTGGTGTCCTGGAACTCGTCGACCATGATCAGCGCGAAGCGCTCGCTCCAGCGCCGCCGCTCGTCCTCGTGAGGCCAGCAGGTCGCGCACGCCGAGCTCGAGGTCCTCGAAGTCCACGCCCGCCCGCTCGGCCTTCAGCCGCGCGTACTCGGCGCCGTAGCGCGCGAGCAGGTCGTCGAGCAGCACCAGCGCGGCGCGGGCGTGGTGGTCGGCGCACGCCGAGCGGTAGGCCTCCCAGGCGGCGCGGTAGGCCTCGCAGACCGGCGTGGTGAGCGCCTTGGCGCCGGAGCCGAGCTTGGCCGCGTCGAGGTCGCCCGGGTGCGGCGGCGCCGCCTCCGGCGCCGAGCAGCCGCTCGCACGCCTCGAGCGCGGCGCGGCCCTCGGTCACGCGGATGCCCGCCCCGGCGAGCGAAGAGCTCGGCCGCCGCCGTCGGCGCGCGCGGCGGCCAGCGCGGCGGGCGAAGGCGCGGGGCGCTCGGCCGGGATCGGCAGGCGCGGCTCGGTCGCGCCGCGGCTGCGCAGCGATCTCGTGGGCGTCGTGGATGATGTCGCGCAGCGCCGAGCGCGTAGGCGGCGGCGAGGTCCACGGCGGGCGCGCCGAGCGCGGCCGCCCAGTCGTCCAGCGCGCGGTCGTAGGCGGTCGCGGCGAGCCGGCCCGCGGCCGGCTCGTCGAGCACCTCGAAGCGCGGGTCCAGCCCCGCCGCGAGCGGGCGCGAGCGCAGCAGCCGCGCGCAGAAGCCGTGGATGGTGCCGATCCACGCGCCGTCGACGGCCCGCGCGTGCTCGTCCTCGCCGAGCCGCTCAGCCGGCGGCGCACGCGCTCGCGCAGCTCGCCGGCCGCCTTCTCGGTGAACGTCAGCGCGAGGATCGAGCCGACCGCGAGCGCCGTCCTCCAGCACCGCCTCGACGAACCGCTCGACCATCACCGCCGTCTTGCCCGAGCCGGCGTTGGCGGCCAGCAGCGCCGAGCCGGTGCGGTCGGCGACCGCCGCGCGCTGCTCGGCCGTGAACGGCGGGCGGGTGGCGGCGAGACGCGCTCACGTCGGGGTCCTCCGACGCGCGGCAGATGCCGGGGTACGCGCAGCCCTTCGGCGAGCAGCGCGACGGGCACGGCGCGATCTCGCCCGCGTGCATGGCGCTTCGCCGCGCCGAGCGCGACCTGGCGCGCCTCGCCGAGCGCGGCCTCCAGCGCCTCCGGCTCGACGACGTCGCCGTTGACGTAGCGGCCCGGCGTCCCGGCGCGGACGAGGCCGCGCGGGCGCCGGTCGCCCGCGCCCGATCGGCTGGTACAGCGCGCCCGCCGTCTCGAGCCCGAGCAGCTCCTGCGCCGCGATCGCGTACAGCGCCGCCTGCAGCTTCCCGTCGGCGACCCAGCGCGCGCCGGCGGACACGACCCGGCCCTTGTAGTCGCGCACGACGGCGGCCCCGTCGCCGTCGACGTCGATCCGGTCCACGCGCCCCGTGACCGCGTAGCCGGACGCCGTTGAGGGCCAGCGCCGGGTAGCTCGTCGCCCTCGCGGCCGAAGCTCCACTCCAGGAACTGCGGCTCCAGCCCGGCGCCGCATTCGGCCTCGTGGCGCAGGTAGCGGCACGAGGTCCTCCTCGAGCGCGCGCAGCGCCGCGGCGCCGCGCGCGCCGGCCACCTCGCGCCCGCGCAGCTCGCGCAGCGCGACGCGCAGCTCCTCCAGCGCGGCGTCCAGCGTGTCCGGGGTCAGGCGCGCCGAGCCGGTGCGCTCGCGCAGCCGCCGCAGCGTCAGCTCGAGCACCGCGTGGGCGAGCGAGCCGCGCCGCATCGGCTCGGGGTCGGGCTCGACGCGCTGCGGCTTGAGCACGCTCTCCACGAACCAGCGCACGCCGCAGGCCGCGAACGTCTCCAGCCCGCGCGCCGCCTCCGGCCCGCGCGCCGCCAGCGTGGCCCGCACGGCGTCGCTGCCGGGCGGCTCGAGCGCCCCCGGCTCCGGCGCGCGCTCGGCGGCGGCGCGGGCCCGGCGCAGCTCGTGCGGCGTCGGCGCCGTGGCGGGCGGCCACGTCACCTCGGCCAGCAGCCGCGTGCCCCGCTGCTCCCACAGCTCGCTCGGTGAACAGCGCGCGGACGTCGTCGAGGAACGGCGACGGCTGCGCCGGGTCGCCCTCCTCGTCGGAGCTGCGGAAGGAGAGGAACAGCACCTCCTCCGGGCGCGACACGCACGCGTAGAGCAGGTAGCGCTCGTCGCCGAGGACGTCCTCGTGGCGGCGCAGCACCAGCCCCGTGGCGCGGGCGAGGTCGGCCCGGGCGTCGTCGTCGAGGAACGGCTCGGGCGCCGGGCGCAGCGGGAACTCGCCGTCCTGGAGCCCGCACACGAACACGGCACGGAAGCGCCGGGCGCGGATCGCGAGCGCCTCGGCGACGAGCACGCCGCCGGGCTCGGGCGTCCGTCGCGGACGCCGACGGCGGCGAGCGCCTCCAGGACCTCGCGCGGCTCGCCGAGCAGCTCGGGATCGGCGGCCGCGAGACCGCGCAGCTCGGAGACGGCGGCGCGCAGCTCGGCCGCGGCGCGGGCGTCGGCGGCATCCTCGTGGCCGAGCACGTCGGCGCGGCGGGCGTGCGGCGCCGTCCAGATCGCCTCCGCCTCGGCGAGCAGCGCCTCCAAGCAGCTCGACGGCTCCCGCCTCCGCCAGCGCGTCAGCCCGGCGCGCGATCGCCCTCCCCGGGGCGAGCGCGTCCACCCGGCGGCGTCGCCCTCCCAGAGGGCGCAGCGCGTCGGCCGCCGTGACGGCCTCGGTGCGGCGCACGCGCGCCTCGAGCGCGTCGGCGGCGTCGGGGTCGGCCAGCTTGCCGGGGGTCCGCAGCCAGGTCAGGACGTCGGCCGCCGTGCCCCCGGGCAGCGCGGCGCGCGCGAACGCCAGCACCCCGGCGCCGAGCCGGGTGCGGGCCAGCGGGATCCGCGCGTCCAGCGCCACGGGGACGCCGTAGTCGGCGAGGCCCGCGGCCAGCACCGGCGCGGCCCGCGCGCCGCTGCGCACCAGCACCGCGATGTCCTCGGGCGCGACGCCCTCGCGCATCAGCTCCAGCACCTCGGCCGCCACCAGCTCGGCCTCCGCGCGCTCGCCGCCCGACTCCAGCATCCGCACCGCGCCGTTGGGCGAGCAGGCCGGCGCCCCGGCCTCGAACAGCCGCCGCTCCAGATGGTGCAGCGCGGCGCGCGCGGCGCTCGCGTAGTGCTCCGAGCGGTCAGGGAGCTCGACGTGGCGCGCGGCCAGCGGCTTCAGCAGCTCGACGGTCGCGGCCCGCCCCGCGAACGCGGCGCGGCCGGCCTCGTAGGGCAGCGCAACGCACACCTCGGCCTCGGCGCGGCCGGCCAGCGTCTCCACGGCGTCGAGCTGCAGCGGCGTCAGGTCGTCGAACCCGTACAGGAGCACGGGCCGGGCGCCCCACGCGGCCGGGCGCTCGCGCAGCGCGTCCAGCGCCGCGCGGGCGAAGCCCTCCTCGTCGAGCACGCCGAGCCCCTCCAGCCGCCGGTGGTAGGCGGAGTAGAGCGCCGCCAGCTCGTCGGCGTGGGCGGGCGCCCCCTCCCACGAGCGCAGCGCGCGGGTGAAGCGCGCCGGGGTCACGAGCGACCGCTGGAGCTCGGCGAACAGCGCGCCCGCCGCCGCGGCGAACCCGGGCGCCGCGCCAGAGGCGGCCAGCACGCGCAGCTGCGTGCTCGCGCACCGCGGCCCGCACGACCCGCTCACGGGCGACGCCGCCAAGCGGGCGGCCGCCGACCCCCACCGCGGAGGCGAGCGTGCGGATCAGGCGCCGGAAGGTGAGCACCTCGGCGCCGAACACGAGCCCCTCGGCGGCCAGCTCGCGCCGGTAGTGGTCGACGTCGGCGGACGTCGGCACCACGAGCAGCGGCTCGCGATCGCGCAGCTCGCGCAGGCGGTCCAGGACGGCGCCGGCCTTGGCGGCGTTGGCGGGTCCGGTGATCAGGGTCAGGGGCACGGACTCCATAGGGTCGCGCGCGCCCCCGACGGCATCGTGTCCTGACCGCGTTCTGACCGCCGTCATGCCGGAATTTCCGCCCTCAAACCTCCGCTGGACAAATGTTTCGCCCGCGGGCGATCAAGTTGTAAGGCTCGCGACGTAACTCCGATAGAGGGACCCAGAGACCAGCGCCTACGGAGGCCGAACCAATGCCGCACCTCTACCTACCCAGCGAGCACACCGACGCGGACCTCGTCCTCGCGGCGGACGTCGCCGCCGCGGTCTCCAGCGCCGATCTCTACGTCACGTGGACGCACGACGCCGGCCCCGGCGGCACCCCCGAGGTCGAGGCGATCGTGCGCGACGAGCGCCCCGCTCCCCCGGCCAACCCCTTCGCCGACCTCTTCGTGGCCCTCGCGCAGGGCTTCAGCGCCCTCTGGCGCTCGCTCACCGGACCGCCCGCCAAGGCCGCTCCGCCCCGGCGACCGGCCGCCCCGAGCGGCCAGCACCGGGCGACGCCCAACCAACCGAAGCCGCCGAGCCGTCTAAGCGGCTTCGGCGGCGGCCTGCTCGGCGGCCGCGGCGCTCGCCGCGGCGGCCGCCGGCTGCTCCTCGGCCTCGGGCGGCTTGGCGCCCTCGCGGGCCCACGGCTCGTCGAACTCGACGCGCCAGCGGCCCTCCTCGGACTGCATCAGCGCAAGCTTCGCGCGGAACGAGCGGCCTGAGCGGCCCTTGAAGCCGGTCACGGCCCTTTCGGTGCGCCCGGTGGCGATCAGCTCGCGCGCGACCGCGGCGGGCAGCGTCTTGCCGGCCTTGGACTTCCAGATCACGAACCCGCAGCCGGGATCCTCGCGCGACCAGCACGAGAAGCCCTTGCGGTTCTCGACGATGTCGCTGCCCGCACACGGGGCACGGGCCCGAGGTTGGCGCGCGGGATCCGGACGTCCTTGAGCTTGGCGTCGAGGTCCTGCACGGTCTCGCCGGCGAACAGCGCGATGTCGTGCATGAACTTCTCGCGCGGCTCCTCGCCGTGCTCGATCATGCCGAGCCGCTGCTCCCAGTCGCCGGTCAGCGAGGGCGAGGTGAGCTTGTGCTCGCCCAGCAGGCGGATCACGTTCAGGCCCTTCTCGGTCGCCACCAGCGAGCGGCCGTCGCGCTCGATGTAGCCGACGTCGATCAGCCGCTCGATGATCGCGGCGCGCGTGGCCGGCGTGCCGATGCCCGGAGTCCTTCATCGCCTCGCGCAGCTCGTCGTCGTCGACCAGCTTGCCCGCGGTCTCCATCGCGCCCAGCAGCGACGCGTCGGTGTAGCGCCGCGGCGGCTTGGTGACCTTCTCCTCGGCGGCGACCTCGCGCGTCGCGACGGCCTCGCCGCGCTCGAGCTTGGGCAGCGTCTGCGGGCCGCCCTCGTCGTCGTCGGAGGTCGTCGAGCGCCGGACTCCAGCGCCTCCTCGCCGTACACGCCGCGCCAGCCGGCCTGCAGCAGCACGCGGCCGCTGGTGCGGAAGACGTGCTCGGCGACCGTCGTCTCCAGGCGCGTGTTCTCGAATACGGCGTCGGGATGGAAGACGGCCAGGAAGCGGCGCGTGACCATGTCGTAGACGCGCCGGTCGTCGTCGCTGATCTTCTCGATGCGGTGCTCCGAGCGCGTCGGGATGATCGCGTGGTGGTCGGTGACCTTCGCGTCGTTGATGACGCGCCCGGTCGGCAGCACGTCGAGGCCCGTCACGTAGGCGGCGGCCTTCGCGTAGTCGCGCTGCGTGCCCACGCAGCTCGGCGATCGGCTTGATCTCGGCGCCCATGTCCGAGGTCAGGAAGCGGGAGTTCGTACGCGGGTAGGTGAGCGCCTTGTGCTCCTCGTAGAGGCGCTGCGCGGCGGCCAGCGTGCGGCGCGCGGAGAAGCCGAAGCGCGTGTTGGCGTCGCGCTGGAGGCTCGTGAGGTCGTACAGGAGCGGCGCCTTCTCGGAGCGCTTGGTCGTCTCGAGCTTGGTGATCTCGCCGTCCTGGCCCTGGACGGCGGCGACGATCGCCTCGGCCTCCTCGGCGGTCGCCAGGCGCGGCTTCGAGCCGGCGTAGAAGCGCCCGCGGTAGCTGCGTCCGGACTCGCCCGCCCTCGGGCTCGAAGGTGGCGTCGACCAGCCAGTAGGGCTCGGGCTTGAAGGCGCGGATCTCCTCCTCGCGGCGCGCGATGATCGCCAGCGTGGGCGTCTGCACGCGGCCGAGCGAGACGGCGCCGTCGAACGACGAGCGCAGCCGGATCGTGGCGGCGCGGGTGGCGTTCATGCCGACGATCCAGTCGGCCTCCGAGCGCGACCGCGCGGCCTGCTCGAGCTGGGCGAACTCGCCGGCGGGCTTGAGCGACGCGAAGGCCTGCTTGATCGCGCCGACCGTCATCGAGGACAGCCACAGGCGCTGGACGGGCTTGTTCACGCCGGCCTTCTGCACCGTCCACGCGAAGATCAGCTCACCCTCGCGGCCGGCGTCGCAGGCGTTCACGACGGCCTCCACGTCCGGGCGCTGCAGCAGCTTGGTGATCACCGTCATCTGCTTGCGCGAGCGCTCGTCGCGCACGACGAGCCGGAACTCGTCGGGCACGATCGGGAGATCGGCCATCCGCCACTTCTTGTACTTCGCGTCGTACTCGTCGGGCTCGGCGAGCTGCACGAGGTGCCCGACCGCCCACGTGATCACGTGGTCGTCGGACTCGAGGTAGCCCTCGTGCTTGGCGAACTGGCCCGGCAGTGCGCGGGTCAGGTCGCGTCCGACGGACGGCTTCTCGGCGAGGACGAGGGTCTTGGGCATGGCCCGCGTGAGGGTAGCGCTCCGCCTGGAGCCCGGATCAGGCGCACTGCCCAGTCGAGACGGGCGAGTTCGCGCCCGCCAGTGCCGAGCGCACGACGGCGTTGGGCACGCCGTAGCCGCCCCGCGGGCCGCTCGTGGTGGCCGCGAAGATCGTCGTCACGACCCGTCCGCGACCGTCCACCATCGGGCCCCCGGAGTTGCCCGGGCGCACCGCTCCGCGCAGCGAGGTGATCGACCGCCGCACCGGCCCGCGGCCGTACGCGTCCTGCGTCACGACCTCGCGCGTCGGGCCCAGGCGGCCCGCCCGCTCGTCGTAGGGACCGTTGCGGGGGAAGCCGAGCACCGCCCCCGAGGTCCCCGCCCGCGGCGAGGCGGCGAGCGGGAGCGCCGGCGCGTTCAGCCCTTCCACGCGCAGCACCGCGACGTCGTTCCGCGGGTCGAAGGCGACCACCTGCGCGTCGAGGCCCGGCTCGTCGCCCTGGACCAGCACCCGCGTGTCCTCTTGACCCGCCACCACGTGCGCGTTGGTCACGACCAGCCCGTCGCCGGCCGCCCAGCCCGACCCCTCGACGCCGAGCCCGCACGCGCTGCCCAGCACCTTGACGACGCTCCGCGCCGCGGCGTCGACCTGCGGGTCGCCGACGATGCCCTGCTCGGGTGCCTGGACGCGCACCTCGGGCCCGTCGATGCGCGGAAAGGGATCGAGCCGCTTGAGCGTGCTCAGCAGGCCGGTCGTCGGCGGCAGCACGGTGTTGAGGCGCTGCAGCACCGCCGACCGCTGGACGGCCTGGCGCAACTCGCCGCCCGAGCCGATCGCGACCGCGCCGATCACCCACACGACCCCGAGGCCCACGAACGCCGTGAGGATCGCCCCGGCGACGCCGTCGAGGACCGTGAAGGCCGGCGTGCGGACCCTGGCCCGCAGCCGCGCTCCCAGGCCCTCGAAGCCCATCGCGAAGATCGCGCCCGCCGCCAGCGCCCCGATCAGCCCGAAGGCGGGCGCCCACGCCGAATCGCTGCCGTCCGGAAGGATCAGCGGGCCCACGCGGGTGCCGATGAACGCGCCGATCGCGAAGCCGACCAGCGCCAGCGCGCCCGCCACGAAACCCTGCGCCCAGCCGAACAGGGCCAGCAGGATCACGACCCCCACGATGATCCAATCGAGCCCGGTCATGTCAACGGCGCAGGCTACCGCCGCCTATTCGCCTGGCCGTTAGGGAAGGGCGCGCCCTAACCTCACTTCGAAGTCCCGCAGCAATGGCCACCCCTCCTCCGTCGCCCCTCGTCGGTCCGCCGCCGCGTCGCCCCCAGACGCGCAGCAACCGCGTGCGCCACCTCGCGCCGCTGCTGGCCTTCGCGGCCGCCGCGTTCGCGTTCGGGATGGTCACGGGCTCCCGCCACGAGCCGTCCGAGCGGCGGGTGGCGACGCGCTTCGCGACGGCGTGGGAGCGCGGCGACTACGCGGCGATGCACGCGCTGCTCTCCGACACGGCGCGGGCCCGGGTGACCCCGGCGGGCTTCGGCCGCGCCTACCGGCGGGCCGCCGACGTGGCGACGCTCGCGAAGGTGCGCACCGGTGCGCTGCGCACCGAGGGCGACCGCGTGACCATCGACGTGACGGCGACGACGCGCATCTTCGGCGTGGTCGAGGGCGACGTGGTGCTCGCCATGGACGAGCGCGCCGACGGCACGCCGGGTATCGCCTGGCGGGAGGAGCAGGTGTTCCCGGGGCTGAGGGCCGGGGAGAAGCTCGAGCGGCAGACGCGCATGCCGCCCCGCGCCGCCATCCAGACCCGCAACGGGGCGCTGATCGCCCACGGCGAGGCGCGCACGTCCGAGCTCGGGCCGCTCGTCTCCGAGATCGCCGGCCAGGTCGGCCCCGCGCCGCCCGAGCGCGCGGCCGAGCTGGAGCGCCGCGGCGTGCCCGAGGGGACGCCGGTGGGGCTCAACGGGATCGAGCGAGCGTTCGACGAGCGGCTGGCCGGCACACCCGGCGGCACGCTGAAGGCCGACGGGCGTGTGCTGGCGCGGACGGCGCCCAGACGCGGCCCAGCGGTGCGCACCACCATCGACCCCAAGGTGCAGGAGGCGGCGGTGACCGCGCTCGCGGGGCGCTTCGGCGGGATCGCCGTGCTGCGCCCGAGCGACGGCGAGGTGCTGGGGCTGGCCGGGATCGCCTACAGCGCGCCCCAGCCGCCCGGGTCGACCTTCAAGATCATCACGCTCGCGGGGCTGCTCGACGCCGGGGTCGTCAAGCGCAACGCGCGCTTCGACGTCGAGACCTCGGCGACGCTCGAGGGCGTCGAGCTCGAGAACGCCAACGGCGAGGCCTGCGGGGGCACCCTGCGGGAGTCGTTCGCGGAGTCCTGCAACTCGGTGTTCGCGCCGCTGGGGGCGAAGCTGGGCGCCAAGCGCCTGGTCGAGGCCGCCGAGCGGTTCGGCTTCAACGAGGAGCCGCCGGTGCTCGGCGCGGCGGAGTCCACGATCCCGCCCGCGGACGAGATCGGCGACGACCTGGCGGTCGGCTCGACCGCGATCGGCCAGGGCAAGGTCCTGACCACGCCGCTGCAGATGGCCGAGGCGGCGGCCGCGATCGGCCGCGGCGGCCGCCGGCCCCGCCCCACCCTGCTCAAGGGCGCCGGCGGGGAGTCCGACCGCGCCACCACGCCCGAGACGGCGCGCTTCATCGCCCGCGCCATGCGCTCCGTGGTGACCGACGGGACGGGCGCCGGCGCGGCGGTGCCCGGCATCCGCGTGGCGGGCAAGACGGGCACGGCCGAGCTGCGGACCACGGTCCGCGACGAGGACGACGTGGTCGAGCCGGGTCAGCCGCCGATCGAGGAGGACACCACCGACACCGACGCCTGGTTCACCGCGTTCGCGCCGCTGCGCGACCCGAAGGTGGCGGTCTGCGTGCTGCTCGTCGGCCAGGGCGCGGGCGGCGCCACGGCCGCCCCGGCGGCCAAGACCGTGATCGAGGCCGCTCTCGGCTAAACGTCGAGGTCGACGATGCCGGTCACGCCGCTGCCGCGGCGGAAGCGGAACTCCAGCGGCCGGTTCTGCAGGGAGGCCGTCTTGACCTTGAAGAGCAGCAGCGAGCCCTGGATGACGCCCTCGGAGGCGACCGAGTCGGGCTCCGGGATGAGGCCCTTGGCCGGGATCGGATCCGGCCGGTAGGCGAACGGGTTGATCTCGCCGTCGAGCGGGATCGGCCGGTAGATGTTCTCCTGCGTGTCGATGATCTCGAAGTCGTTGGCCGGCGCGATCTCCTCGTCGGTCGAGTTCGAGACGCGGATGAAGACGCCGAAGTAGGTCTCGTCCCCCGCAGGGGCCGGGGCACCGTCGGGCAGGCCGATGAGATACGAGCGATCCTCGACGTCCGCCGGGTTGAGGTAGCGCGAGATCTGGATCTGGTACTTGAGCTCGTCGACGTCGAGGTACAGGCCCTCGGTCTCGCCCACCGTGCGGACCTCGACGCGGTTGCCGCAGCCGGAGGCGAACAGGGCGCAGACCAGCGCGGCGGCGAGGACGATCAGGCGGGACACGCGCATCGGGACGGGATCGTAGCTAGAAGCTCAGAGCCCCGCGATCGTGGCGCGCGCGCCCCGATCATGGTCCTCTTCGAGGATCGACTGGAGGCGGCGCAGGGCCTTGCGGGTGCCGCGGCGGAACCACCGGCGGAGCCCGAAGGCCTCCATGATCCGGTCGGTGGGGAGCTTGGGCTCGGTCTCGGTCGAGTACTCGACCTTCGTGCCGCTCCCCGCCGGGCTGAGCGTCCATGTCGTGTAGGTCTTGTTGCGGTTGAACTTCCCGCCGCGGCCGACCGCCACGATGCGGAACGGGCGCTCGACGGCGATGAAGGTCATGTCCGCCCAGCCGAAGCGCTGGAACGGCGCGTCCAGCCGGAACCGCGCCCCCGCGCCGCGCCCGACCGAATCGACCCGCGTCAGCCGCCAGTCCTTGAGGAAGTGGTCGCTGAACTCGGGGTGGTTGGCGATGTCCGCGAGGTAGTCGAAGACCTCCTCGCGCGGCCGCCCGATCGTGATGCTGTTCGTGACGGGGTCCACGGCGGCCGGGAGTCTAGTGCCGCCGCCGTCGTCAGGCGGCCCTGGGGCAGAGCTTGACGGCCCGCTCGTGCTCGGGCGAGTGCATCACCGACGTCTCGCGCGGCGCCTCGCGCCGCAGGTGACGACACAATTCGCACACGAGCCGCTCGCCGTAGTAGTGGACGGCCTCGCCGACGAGCGGCGTGCGATGGCAGTGGCAGCAGTGGTGGCGCCCGGCGGCGAGCGCCCCGACACTGTGGCGGAGGAGCGAGATCTCCCTGGGCGCGCGCGTCCGGGAGCGGGACTGATTGAGCGCCGGCATGGTTTCGAAGGCTTCGCCGCGGGCACTCGTAGCCCTTCCGCTGCAACGGCCGACCCGAATTGCGGTCATCGCGTGGGGTGATGACCCCATGCGCACCATTGACCCCGTCCCTAACATTGGGAGTGGAGGTCGGGTCGCCCGACACGGCGCGCTGCGTCGGAACAGGAGAGAGAGCTTGACGGATCCACGCCCCCAGCCCGACGACATCCAGGCCACCGGAACGCTGCCCATCCGTGGGCAGGAATCGGTGTCCGTCGGCGCGCCCGGACCCGTGGAACGGGATCGCCCCGCGTGGGTGAAGGAGGCGCGCGACGGCCTCACCCAGCCCGGCCGGTACCTCGCCTACGAGGAGTCCGACCGCCACGTGGTGCTGCCGCTGAACCAGGAATGGACGCGCATCGGCCGTTCCCTGGCCGCGGACATCCGTTTCGACGACGCGACCGTCTCACGCCGCCATGCACTGGTGGTCAGCCAGGAGGAGGGCGCTCGAGTACTCGACGACCGCTCGCTGAACGGCGTCTACGTCAACGGCGAGCGCGTCGAATGGAGCCCGCTGGCCGACGGCGACGAGATCACGATCGGCCGCCACGCCATCTACTTCCTGAACACCGCCACGGTCGGCGCCGCGGCCCCCCAGGCGGCCCTGGCCGACTGAGGGCCTCCCAGGCGCGGGGCCGCTAACCTGCCCGCGCCATGGCCGAGACGATCGCGGTCCTGTCGCTGAAGGGCGGCACGGGCAAGACCACCACGGTGCGCACGCTGGCGGACGTCTTCCGCCGGATCGGGCTCGACGTGCTCGCCATCGACCTCGATCCGCAGGGCAACCTGTCGGACTACTTCGACGTCGCCCCCGACGCCTCACCGACCATCGCGGACGTCCTCTCGGGCCAGGCGAAGGCCAAGGCGGCCGCGCACGACGGGGTGATCCCGGCCACGCCGATCCTCGCCGAGGTCGAGCGCTCGATGTCGGGCAAGATGGGCCGCGAGCTGGTGCTGCGCAAGGCGCTCAAGGACGTGCGCAAGGAGCACGACCTCATCCTCATCGACTGCCCGCCCGCGCTCGGGCTGCTCACCATCAACGGACTCGTGGCCGCCGACTGGGCGCTGGTGTCCTCCGAGGCGCAGTACTTCGCGCTGCAGGGCGTCGAGGGCGCGCTGGAGGTCGTCGAGCAATCGAAGGAGTTCTACAACCCCGACCTCGAGTGGCTCGGCGTCGTGATGAACATCGCCGACATGCGCACCGTGCACTCGCGCGAGGCCTTCGAGCAGCTCAAGGAGCACTACGGGGAGAAGGTCTTCGAGACCGTGATCCGCTCCTCGATCGCGTACGCCGAGTCCGCCGAGAAGGCGGTCTCCATCCTCGATCACCGCAAGGACCTGGCGGAGGACTACCTCGCGCTGGCCGACGAGGTGCTGGCGCGCGTCGGGCTCAAGGACGCGCGCAAGAAGCTCAAGCCGCTCCGGGCCCGCTGAGCCCGGGGTACGGTAGGGGCGTGAGGCGACTCGCGCTCCTCTGCGTCCTCCCCCTGCTCGTGGCCGGCTGCGGCGACGGCGCCGCGCCCGTGCAGCCCGCCGCGGCGGCCGCGGAACCGCCGCACTTCGCGGCCGAGCCCGAGGATCGCCCCCAGGGGCCCAAGGGACGCTGGCTGACCGCCCGGATCGTCACGCCGGTCCGCCTGCGCGCCGCGCCCGGCGGGCGCCGCCTCGAGCGGCTGACCCCGCGCACGGAGTTCGGCTCGCGCAAGGTCGTGTCGGTGCTCCGGCGCCGCGGCGGCTGGCTGCAGGTCGTGACCCCTGAGCGCCCCAACCGGCGCCCCGGCTGGCTGAAAGCGTCACGGGTCCGTCTCGGCGCGGTCGAGGTTTCGATCCACGTGGACCGGTCGGCGCGCAGGCTCACGGTCCGCCGCGACGGGCGGGTCATCCGGCGGCTGCCGGTGGCGGTCGGCCGCCCCGGGACCGAGACGCCGGCGGGGCGCTTCGCGATCACCGACAAGCTCCGCGCCCAGCGCGCCGATTCGCCCTACGGCTGCTGTGCGCTTGCCTTGTCGGGCCACCAGCCGAAGCTGATCCCCGGCTGGCCGGGCGGCGACCGGCTCGCGATCCACGCCACGCCGCACGCCGAGAGCGTGGGCGAGGCCGCATCGCTCGGCTGCCTCCGGGCGGCCACCGCCGACATGCGCGTGCTGATGAAGCGGGTCCCGCTCGGGACGCCCGTGTTCATCTCTGCGTGAACGGCATATCTACCGTCTTTGCGCTAAAAGCCTCAACTAGGGTATGAGGTAGATAGATGCCCCAGACGTTACGGATCTACCATTGCGACGACTCGACGGCCTTCACGCGCCTCGTCCGTCACTGGCTCGAGGATCACGAGGGGCTCGAGCACGTGGGCGAGTGCCACTCGTGCGACGACACGCTCGACGGCCTCGTCGCCGCGCGGCCTGACGTGGTCCTGCTCGACACGATGGGCTGCCCCGGCGACACCACATTGCTGATGCGCATCCGCGGCGCCCTCCCGGACGCCCGGATCGTCGTGTACAGCGGCTACGTGAACATGCTCGGCGCCGACGCGCTCGGCGGCGGAGCCGACGCCTACCTCGCGAAGGACGACGACGAGGACGCGCTGATCGAGACGATCCGCGCCGTCGCCGCGCTGCACTAGAGCTCGCGCACGTCCGCGCCCTGCGGCTCGAAGGGGACGTGCATCACGGTCGCCCACCCCGCCGTCGCGGGCTTGAGGCGGCCCATCACCGCGCCGGTCGCCTCGTAGTGCGTCCAGAACAGCACCGACGGCCCGGCCCCGGAGATCGTGGCCCCGAGCGCCCCCAGCTCCTCCGCGCGGCGCAACAGCGCCATCGACTGCGGGTACAGCGGCTGCCGGCGCGGCTGGTGGAGGCGGTCGTGCAGTCCCTGTGAGACCAGGTCCCAGTCGCCCTGTACGAGCCCCAGCACGAGCAGGCTCGCGTGCGCCACGTTGTGCACCGCCTCGCCCAACGGCACCTGGCTGGGCATCACCGCCCGCGCCCGGGTGGTGCGGACGTGCTTGTGCGGGACGACGAGGATCGCCTCCAGCCCCGCGGGGACGTCGAAGCGCGCCGCCGTGGGCCCCGCGCACACCACGAACCCGCCCAGCAGCGCCGCGGCGACGTTGTCGGGATGCCCCTCGAGCCTCGCCGCCGCCGCGAGCAGGTCCACGTCGAGCTCGAAGATCGAGTCTGCCGCCATCAGCCCGCCCACGTAGGCGGCGGCGCTGGTGCCCAGCCCGCCCGCCAGCGGCACGTTCGAGCGGATCGTGAACTCGAAGTCGTCGGCCGGGTGCAGGGTCTCGAACGCTCGCACCGCGAGGTTGCGCTGGTCGCGCGCGATGGCGAGGTCGGTGTGCACGGCGAAGCGGCCCGTCTCCTCCACCTCGATCTCCACGTGAAGCCCGACCGCGGCCGCCAGGACGTCGTACCCCGGCCCCAGGTTGGCCGAGGAGGCCGGCACCCGCACCAGCCGGCGCCGGTTCATCCGTGGCCCCGACCGCGGCTCCGGGCACTGCCGGATCCACGGTCGGAACCACCGTCGATCGCGCGCTCCACGGCGGAGATGTCCGGCTCGCAGGGCACGACCGATCCAGCGTGGGCGAGCGCCGTCTGTGGGTCCTTGAGCCCGTGGCCGGTCAGCACGCAGGCGATCTTCTCGGCGCCGTCCGCGCCGTGGGCGAGCAGGCCCGCGACGCCCGCGGCCGACGCCGGCTCGCAGAACACGCCCTCCTCGCGGGCGAGGAACTGGTACGCGTCGAGGATCTGCCGGTCGGAGACGGCGGCCACGGCGCCGCGCGAGCTGGTGAACGCGTCGAGCGCCTCCTCCCAGCGGGCGGGGTTGCCGATCCGGATCGCGCTCGCGACCGTCTCGGGGGCCTCGACCGGCCTGCCGAGCACGAGCGGCGCGGCGCCCTCGGCCTGGAAGCCGAGCATCCGAGGTCTGGCACCGGCCTCCTTGAAACCCTTCCAGTACGCCGTGACGTTGCCGGCGTTGCCGACCGGGATGCACAGCGCGTCGAGCTCGCCGAGCACGTCGAGCACCTCGAACGCGGCCGTCTTCTGGCCCTCGAGGCGGAACATGTTCACCGAGTTGACGAGGGCGATCGGGCGCCGCCGGGCCAGCTCGCGCACCAGCTCCAGCGCCTGGTCGAAGTTGCCGCGCAGCGCGATCACGCGCGCGCCGTGCATCAGCGCCTGGGCGAGCTTGCCGGTGGCGATCTTACCCTCGGGCACGATCACGACGCCCTTGAGCCCGGCGCGCGCGGCGTAGGCGGACGCGCTCGCCGCGGTGTTGCCGGTGGAGGCGCACACCAGCGCCTCGGCGCCCTCGCGGACCGCCGCCGACACCGCGCAGGTCATCCCCCGGTCCTTGAACGAGCCGGTCGGGTTGGCCCCCTCGATCTTCAGCCACACCTCCGCGCCGGCGCGCTCGGAGAGCCGCTCGGCCAGCACCAGCGGCGTCGACCCCTCGCCGAGCGTCACCACGGGGTCCTCGGGCGCGAACGGCAGCCGGTCCCGATAGCGCTCGATGAGGCCGGCCGTCATCTAGCCGAAGTCCTCGTCGATCACGCGGATCGCGCGCGGCGCCGCGCGCATGAAGTCCAGCTGGGCGATCATCCGCACCGCGGCGTACAGGCGGGATTCCAACAGCGGGTGCAGCACCATCACCAGCCGCGCGTTGTCGCCCAGGCCCCGCTGCACGAACGACTTGATCGAGGCGCCCTGCATGCCGAGGATCTCGGCGATCTGGGCGAGCACCCCGGGGCGGTCGGCGACCTCCATGTGCAGGTAGAAGGCGGACTCGACGTCGTCGATGAGCTTCAGCGCCTCGGTCGCCTCCGGCGTCGAGGCCGGCGGGATCATCGCCGACACGAGGTCGCCGAGCACGGCGCTGGCCGTCTGCGGCCCGCCGGCGCCCGGGCCGGACATCGTGATCTCGGTGATCGCGTCGGACTCCACCGTGACGGCGTTGAACGGCCCGTTGACGGTCGCCAGCGGGTGCTCGCCGTACAGGAAGGCGGGGTGCACGCGGACGCTGATGCCGCCGTTCACGCGCTCGGCGGTCCCGATCAGCTTCAGCCCCAGCCCGAGCTCGTGCGCGTAGGCCATGTCGTCGGCCGTGATGTGCTCGATCCCCTCGTAGGTGACCTGGTCCAGGTGGACCGGTGTGGAGAACGCCAGCCGCGCGAGGATGGCCATCTTGGCGGCGGCGTCGCGGCCCGTCACGTCGTCGGTCGGATCCGCCTCCGCGTAGCCGAGCTCCTGCGCCTGGGCGAGCGCCTGGTCGTAGCCGATCCCGGCCCGCGACATCTCGGAGAGGATGTAGTTCGTCGTGCCGTTGACGATCCCGTGGATGCGCTCGACGTGCGCGGCGGCGAGCGACTCCTGGATCACGCGGATGACGGGCACCACGCCCGCCACCGCGCCCTCGAAGCGCAGCTGGACGCCGTGCTCGCGCGCGCACGCCCACAGCTCCTCGCCGTACTGGGAGAGCAGCTGCTTGTTGGCCGACACCACGTGGCGGCCGGCGCGCATCGCCCTCAGCACGTAGTCGCGGGCGGGCTCGATGCCGCCGATCAGCTCCACGATCAGGTCGGAGCCCTCGAGGATCGCCTCGAAGTCGCCCCGCGAGCGCGTCAGCACGCCCGACAGCTCGGGCCGCAGCCCCGTGGTCGCCGCGACCGCGTCCGCGCGCTCGGCGAGCAGCGCCTCGAAGGCGGAGCCGACCGTGCCGTGGCCCAGCAGGCCGACCCTGAATGTCGCGGCCCCGGCTACGCCGGCGTCAGACATCGCGCCCCTGCAGGTCCTCGTAGGTCTCGCGGCGCACCACGACGCGCGACTGCCCGCCCGAGCAGAACACGACCGGCGCCCGCGGCTGCCCGTTGTAGGTGTTGGCCATCGCGTAGCCGTACGCGCCGGTGGCGGGCGTCACGAGCACGTCGCCGGGCCTCGGGTCGGGCAGCGAAGCGTCGCGGACGAGCACGTCGCCGGATTCGCAGTGCTTGCCGACCACGGTGCTGGCCACGCCGTCCTGGCCCATCCGGGTCACGAGGTGGGCCTCGTAGGAGGCGCCGTACAGCATCGGGCGCAGGTTGTCGGACATCCCGCCGTCGACGGCGACCAGCAACTCGCCCGCGGCGCCGTCCTTCACCGACTCGACGGTGTAGAGCGTGACCCCCGCTCCGGCCACGAGCGCGCGGCCGGGCTCGAGCACCAGCGTGACGGACCCGCCGGCCCGCCGAGCTCCGCGTGCGCGGCCTCGACCATCCCGGCCACCCATCCCTCGATGTCGAGCGCCGGATCGCCGGCGGTGTAGGGGACGCCAAGGCCCCCGCCGAGGTCGTAGGTGCCGAACTCCCCGAGCGTGGACAGCGCGTGGATCGCCCGGCGGTAGGGCTCGAGTGCGAACAGCTGCGAGCCGAGATGCATGTGCAGCCCCGCGATCTCGATCCCCGCGGGCGGGTCGGCCATCAGCGCCCGGGCGCCGTCGGGCGCGAAGCCGAACTTCGAGCCGGCGTGCCCGGTCAGGATCGCCTCGTGCGTGTCGGCGTCCACGCCAGGGGTGACGCGCAGCAGCACGCGCTGGCCGCGGCCGTCGAGCAGCGAGCCGAGGCGGGCGGCCTCCTCCGCGTTGTCGAGCACGATCGTGCCGACGCCGGCGTCGACCGCCATCCGCAGCTCGGCGCGCGACTTCGCGTTGCCGTGCAGGTACAGCCGCGCCGGTTCGAAACCTGCCCGCAGCGCGAGGTGCAGCTCGCCGCCGGAGGCGACGTCGCAGCCCAGCCCCTCCTCGGCGAAGGTGCGCAGGACCGCCGTGCACGGCATCGCCTTGGAGGCGAACACGACCTCGCCCGGGCCGTCGTGGGCGGCGGCCAGCGCGCCGGTGAACGCCCGGGCGCGGGCGCGCAGGTCGTCCTCGGCGACGACGTAGGCGGGCGTGCCGTGCTCGCGGGCCAGCTCCTCGGCGTCACAGCCGCCGATCGACAGCCGCCCGTCGCGTACGGCGGAGGCCTCCGGCAGGACGTGGGCGGTGGCGGCGGCCATGCGCCCGGCCATTATGAAGTCACGCCCGCTGGCGCGCGGGACCGGTCGGCGCGGCGGCGGGCGCGAGGCCCCGGTGCGTGGCGAGCCAGGCGCCGCCGGCGAGCATCATCGCGAGCGAGATCAGCTGCGGCTGGGTGAGCCCGGCGACGACCTCGTCGTTGCGGCGGATGAACTCGATCAGGAAGCGCTCGAGCCCGGCCAGCACCGCCCACAGCGCGAACAGGCTCCCGGGCCGGAACCTGTGCCGCCAGCGCCACAGCAGCACGCACACGGCGCCCATGATGAGCGCCTCGTAGACGGGCGTCGGGTGCACGGGCACGTCTGTCGGCACCGTGCCGTTCGGGTAGGCCATCGCCCACGGCCCGTCCCACGCCACGCCGTAGTCGCCGTCGCCGGCCAACTGGCAGCCGATCCGGCCGATCGCGTAGCCGGCGGCGAGCGGCGCCGCCCCCATGTCGAAGGTGCGGCCGTCGAGCCAGCCGCGGTGCCATGACCAGGCGAGCACCGCGATCGCGCCACCGAGGGCGCCGCCGTGGAACACGAGGCCGGAGCCGGAGAACAGCGAGCCGAGCACATCCCCGCTCGCCTCGTCCCAGTGCTCGGCGATCCACCACAGGCGCGCGCCGGCGATCCCGCCGATGATGGCGGCGAAGATGAACTCGTAGGCCCAGTCGACCGGCTTGCCGATCTCCTGCAGGTAGCGCGCGGCCAGCGCGCCGCAGACCACGAAGCCGATGCCGAGCATCAACCCGAAGGTCTGCAGCGTGATGCCGAGGATGTGGATCTCGGGCTGCACCCTGAAGAGGGTACGCGGCCGCTAGAGGTAGCCCGCCGGGTTGACCGGCGAACCGTTGATGCGGGTCTCGAAGTGCAGGTGGTCGCCGAAGCAGTGGCCGGTGCAGCCGACCGAGCCGATGACCTGGCCCTGGGAGACGCTCGCGCCCATCGAGGTCGAGTACGCCGACTGATGCGCGTAACACGTGGAGAGGCTGCCGCCGTGCTGGATGCAGGTGTAGTTGCCGTAGCCGCCGGTCCAGCCGAGCAGGACGACGCGCCCGGACTGCGCGGCGCGGATCGGCGTGCCGGCGGGAACGGCGATGTCCACGCCCGCGTGCAGGCGGCCCCAGCGCATCCCGAACGGCGACACCACGGGGCCGTTGACGGGCCAGATCAGGCCGCCCGAGCCGGGCTGGATCGGCCCGGCGGGCGCCGAGCCCCCGCCGCCGCCCGCGGCGGACTGGATGGCGGCGATGACCTTGGCCTGCTCGGCCTCCAGCGCGCGAAGGTCGCCCTCGAGCGCGTGCCGGTCGTCGCGCGTGCTGGCCAGCATCGTCGACTTGTCCGAGCGCACGGAGGCGTAGCGGCCGCGGCGGTCGACGAGCTGGTCCTTGACGGCCACCACCTGGTTGACCTCGTTCTCGATCTCGTCGGCCACGACCTGCGCGCGCGCCTCGAGCCGGTCGAGGCGCTTGGCGGTCGCGATGGCGTCGGCCTTCGCCCTGCGCACGATCCCGATGATCCGGGCGTCCTGGTGGGAGACGCGCTGCATGAACTCGGTGCGCTCGAGCAGGTCGGCGAAGCCGTTGGACTCCAGCACCACCGTCACGAGGTCGGGGTGGTCGGCCTTGTAGAGATCCACGAGGCGGGAGGCGAGCGCCTGGCGGGCCTCGGCCAGCCGCGCGCGGAGGCGCGCGAGGCGCAGGCGCTCGCGGCGCAGGTCCTCCTGGATCCGCGCCAGCTCGGCGCGCTTGGCGTCGAGGCTCGTCTGCAGCCGCACCTGGCGGCCCTGCAGCGTCGTGATCTCGCCCTGCAGCACGTTGATCTTGCGCGTGTAGCCGGAGATGTCCGTCGAGAGCACGCGCTCGCGGCCCTTGCGCCACTCGATCTGATCGCGCTTGCGCTCGATCTTGCTTCCGAGGTTGTTCGGAGCGCCGCTGGAGATCAGCGGGAGGAGGGCGAACAGCGCGAGAGGGAGCGCCGCCACGCCGATGAGCAGGCGGAGTCGCTTGGACATGCGGCGGGCCATGCTAGGCGGCCCTCGGGGCGGGCACCATGAAATCGCCCCGGGTTATGGAGCATGCACGGAATCCTGCAGCTTGCAGGGTTTTCTCCAGCGTGGGCGACGGTCCGGTCATCGGGCGTGGCCTACGGGGTTAGCTGTCGGGCTCGCGCTGCGCGCTGGGCGGTCATCAGGCCGCCGTTCGCCCCAGGTCGTGCTTGGTGGGTCCCCCGTCCGCACGGCTGCCGCCGGGCGGTTCGGCGAGCCGGAATGTACCAGTGCGATTCGCGGCCCGTGCAGCACCTAATAAGTTGCTCAAGGGGGCTCTGGGTCTGCCACCATCTTTCATCAGATGCCCAGATCAACTTCATTCGGCCGCGACACCGGTCTCCAGATCCGGATGACGGTGACCATGTTCCTGCTCGGCGCGCTCTACGTCGGGCTCGTCGTCGCCCTGCTCGCCAGCGGCGCCAGCGGCGCCATGGTGGCGGTCATCGCCGGCGGTCTCGCGCTGGTCAACATCTTCGCCTCCGACAAGCTCGCGCTGGCCGCCATGGGCGCCCGCGTCGTGACCCCCGAGCAGGCGCCGCAGCTGCACGCGATGATCGAGCGCCTGTGCGTGCAGGCCGACCTGCCGAAGCCGAAGATCGCCGTCGCCCAGACCTCGATGCCGAACGCCTTCGCGGTCGGCCGCTCACCGAAGTCGGCCACCGTGTGCGCGACCACGGGCATCATGGAGCTGCTCTCGCCCGCCGAGCTCGAGGGCGTGATGGCCCACGAGCTCACGCACGTGCAGAACCGCGACGTACTGGTGATGACCCTTGCGGGCTTCTTCGCCACGATCGCCGCCTACATCGTCCAGTTCGGCTTCTTCTTCGGCGGCGGCTCGAGCTACGGCGACGACGACGACAACCCGAGCTTCCTCGTGCTGTTCCTCGTCTCGCTCGCCGTCTACGTGATCTCGTTCTTCCTGATGCAGGCCCTCTCGCGCTACCGCGAGTTCGCCGCCGACCGCGGCGCGGCGATCATCACCGGCCGCCCGAGCGCGCTCGCCTCGGCGCTGGTGAAGATCTCCGGCGGCATGCAGCGCATCCCGCAGAAGGACCTGCGAACGGCGGGCGAGCTCCAAGCGTTCTTCATCTTCCCCGCCGGCGCCGGCAAGGCGATCGGCGGCCTCTTCTCCACGCACCCGCCGATGGAGAAGCGCATCGCCGCCCTGCAGCGCCTCGAGGCGCAGCTCCAGGGCAACGCGTAGCCTTCCGCCCCTAGCGCTATGGGCTTCCTCGATGTCCTACGGGGCAAGCGCCAGCTGAAGAAGCCGGTGCCGACCGACCGCCTGTTCGCGATGAGCACGGCGTACATCACGATGGAGATGGAGCTCGGCCTCAAGACCTCCGGGAAGGCCGGGATCATGTTCCAGCCGCTCGCGACGGCCGACTTCGAGGGCATCGTGCGCGACATGGAGGAGGTCGTCCGCTCGAGCGGCGAGGAGACCGGGACCACCATCGAGGTCTCCGACGACGAGTTCGGCTACCGCTGGATGATCCTCGTCGACGAGGACTTCGAGGACCTCGTGGTCGGGATCAACGCGGTCTCCACCGCGCTCGAGGGCGGTGGTTACGGCGACCGGATCCTGGCCGCCGTGTTCGCGTTCCGCGACGAGGGCAGCAAGCCCGTCTACTGGATCTACAACTACAAGCGCGGCGCGTTCTACCCGTTCGTGCCGGCCGGCGGGGCGCAGCAGCGCGACAACGAGCGCGAGCTGCGCCTCAAGGCCCAGATCGGCAACGAGCTCCCCGTCGAGGCGGAGCTCGAGCGCTGGTTCCCCCTCTGGGGAATCCCGATTTAGCGAGTTCGCCCCCAGGGCCGAACTTGCAAGGGAACCTGGCCCCCTGAGGGCCAGCGTTCTCTAATCCGGGATCAGGCCGTCGCCGGTGAACTCGTGCGCGGCCTCGGCGAGGGTCGTGTCAGGGGGCGGCAGGATCACGTCTGACTCCTCGAGCTCGTCGTCGCCGAGCTCCTTGCCGTCGCGGCGGACCAGCTCGAGCATCTGCCCGAACAGATCGGCGAAGGCAGCCTCGTCGCCCGCCTCCGCCGCCTTCACCGTCTCGTTGTCCAGTTCGTTGAGCTTCTTCGCGTCCTCGTCGGGAAGCCGGTACTGACCGACCGTGGCGATCCGGACGATCACGCGGGCTTCTCCTCGGACGGCGTCGACCCTGCGGGCAGCTCGCCCGGCGCGGGCGCCGAGCCTTGGCCGAGCTCGGCCTTCATCTTCGCGAGGTCGTCGTCGACCACGCTCTGGGAGGTCAGCTCGTGCAGCTGGCGGTCGATGTCGTCGCCGCCGGAGCCGAGCTGCAGGTCGTCGCTGAAGGCGCCTGCGGCCTCGAGCTCCTCCATCGCGCCGGCGCGGGCGCGCATGTCCTCGGTCTTGTCCTGCGCACGCTGCATCGCGAGCCCGACGTCGGCCATCTCCTCGCCCACGCCCGTGGCGGCCTCGGAGATCTTGACCTGGCGCCTCCGCCGCGGAGTACTGGGCCTTGATGACCTCCTTCTTGGTCCGGAACTGCTCGAGCTTGGAGCGCAGCTTCTGCTCCTTGTCGATCAGCTGGGCCTGCTGCGTCTCGAGCTCGGCGACCTGCGTGTCGAGCGACTGCAGCTCGGTCTGCGCGAACTGCTTGCGCTCGAGCGCGGTCCGCGCGAGGTCCTCGCGGTTCTGCGCGAGCGCCTGGCGCGCCTGCGTGTCGAGCTTGACGACCTGCTGCTCGAGCTTCTGCTGCTGCAGCTGGAGGCGCTTCTTGGACGTGACGACGTCCGCGATGCCCTTCTTGACGTTCTGGAGCAGCTCCATCTGCTTCTGGTAGCTGTACTCCAGCGTCTCCGAGGGGTCCTCGGCCTTGTCGAGGAGCTTGTTGATCTTCGACTTGATGACTACGGACATGCGTCCGCCCATGCCGGCCACGAAGGCCTCCCTTCCCTCAGAATCTGCTTCGGACAGCTAGCGTACCCATGCGGTGCCAAACTCGCGTAAAGCTGGCGACTCACACGCCGTCCTCGCACGCTGGATGAGCCTCGTCGACGCCAACTCGGCGGGGTATGTCCACGGCGGCACGGTGATGAAGCTGTGCGACGAGGTGGCGGGCCTGGCCGCGGTCAGGCACTCGCGCCGCCGCGTCGTGACCGCCGGCATGGACCGGATGACGTTCCAGGAGCCGATCCACATCGGCGAGCTCGTCACGTTCACGGCGTCGGTCAACGCGGCGTGGCGGACCTCGATGGAGGTCGGCGTGCGCGTCGAGGCCGAGCAGCCGCGCGAGGGCACCGTGCGCCACACGAACACCGCCTACCTGACGATGGTCGCGCTCGACGACGACGGCCGCCCCGCGGAGGTGCCGCCGCTCGAAGCCGAATCGGCCGACGAGCAGCGGCGGGAGCGCGAGGCCCAGACGCGCAGGCGCAACCGCCTCGCCGAGCGAGACGAGATTGCAGCGCGCCCGCGCCGAGGAGCTCTAGAGCCCGAGCGGGTGGCGCTTCTTGAAGCCGCGCGACTTGCGGAGCGCGACGCGCCAGCGCGGACCGCGCTCAGCGGTGCGGGCGATCTTGCTGGCTGGTGATGCCGCCGGTGCTCGTGTCCAGGCGCAGGCCCGCGATGACCGCGTAGGCGTGGCCGGGGTTGGTGAAGACGGTGATCCAGGTGCCCTTGCCCTTGAGGCCCCAGCGCATGAAGCTGCCGGAGTCGAGCGGCGTCTTGATGGCGCCGGCGGCGAGCAGGGCATAGGAGACGGTGCCGGAGCAGTCGTAGCCCGTGTCCTCGACCTTGGCGTGACCGCCGCCGTACTTGTACGGCTTGTCGAGGAGCTTGTTGGCGGCGAAGATCGCCGCTTGGACCTGCGGCGGGGCTTCGGCCGGAGCCGCCGCGGTGCCGTCGGGCAGGAGCGTGGCCTTCGCGCCAGGGGCCACGATGGGGGTCGGCTCGGTGTACGTGACACCGCCGGTTGACGAAGTGGTTTCCGCCACGGCGCTTGCCGGTAAGGCCAAACCTAGACATCCAAAAAACAGAAGCGCGATAGCCCGCGGCATCGATGAACCAACCTCTTTCGTCGGCCTGCGGGGTTAGCTGACGGGTTAGCGCTGAAAGAGCCTGCGCTTCGCGTCGCTCTGGACGCGATTCACCCCAAACAACATGGTTCCCCCGCCCCCCGGCTTCCTGCCAGGAGTTCGGCGTGCAGCGCGGCAAGCATAGAGACTGCCGCAAAGTTATGTCGAGTTACGGCCCGCGCAATGACGTATTCGTCGTGCGCGGAGCCGCTCCTACCCCTCATCGGCGAGCCCCCAACCAACTTGAATCCCGTTTGCCCGAAAGGGCAGCCGCTAGCGTTCGGCGCCGATGAGACCGCCGCTCTGCGTCCTTGCCGTGCTCGCGCTCCTGCTCGCCGGCTGCGGCGGCGGTGGCGGCGGCGATGACGACCCGTCGCCCGCGGAGCGCGCGAAGCAGGGCCAGCCGGTGCTCGGCCAGAGCGGCGACGAGGAGCCCGCCGGCCCCGCCCTCGGCTTCCCGGTGTTCGCCACCAAGAACACGACGCGGGTCTCCGGCGCCGACCCCGTCGCCAACGCCGCGGGCGTCGCCCAGGCCGTCCATCCGTCGCGCTCCAAGGACACGCGCCCGACCGCCGTCGTGCTCGTCGACCAGGACGACTGGCGCGCCGGCATCGCCGCCGCGCAGCTCGCCTCGCCGCCCCTGCGCGCGCCCGTGCTGCTCACCGAGGGCGACGAGCTGCCCGAGGCCACCGCGGACGCCCTCGAGAAGCTCCAGCCGACCGGCGCCAAGGAGGCGGGCGGCGCGCAGGTCATCCGCATCGGCGACGTGGCCCAGCCGGACGACCTCAAGAGCTCCGACGTCAAGGCCGGCTCCCCGGCCGCGACGGCACAGGCGATCGACCGCCTGCAGACCGCGGCGGCCAAGAAGCCGACGCGCGCGGTGCTGGTGGCCTCGGCCGACCGCCCGGACTTCGCGATGCCCGCCGCCGGCTGGGCGGCCAAGTCGGGCGACCCGGTGCTGTGGACCGGCCGCGACACCGTCCCGGCCGAGACGAAGGCGGCGATCGAGGCGCACAAGAAGCCCGACATCTACGTGCTCGGCCCGGAGGAGGTCATCTCCGACGCGGTCGTCAAGGAGCTGCGCAAGCTCGGGAGCGTCAAGCGGATCGCCGGAGCGGACCCCGTCACGAACGCGATCGCCTTCGCCCGCTTCACCGACGGCTCCTTCGGCTGGGGCGTGACCGACCCGGGCCACGGGCTCGTGTTCGCCTCCGCGCGCCGGACGCTCGACGCGGCCGCCGGGGCGCCGCTGTCGTCCTCGGGGACCTACGGGCCGCTGCTCCTGCTCGCCGGAGGCCGAGGCGCTCCCGCAGGCGCTGCAGGACTACCTGCTCGACATCCAGCCCGGCTACGACAAGGACCCGGTGCGCGGCGTTTACAATCACGGCTGGGTGATGGGCGACGAGTCGGCGATCTCGGCCGACGTGCAATCTCGCATCGACACCCTCCTCGAGATCCAGCAAGTCGACACCGGAGGGGACTGACCCCGTCATGGCCGAAGCCGAGCAGCCCGAGCGCCTGCGCCCGCAGCACCAGGTCAGCGTCGACGACGTGCGTCAGCTGATGGGCGCCTCCACCCCCCACTTCGCGCTGCAGTTGCGCAACCGCATCCGCACGCTGATCGCCAAGCTGCCCGAGGACGACCCCGCCCGCCGCCTCGGCGAGCAGGAGATCGCCCGGCTCGAGCGCCTCGGCGTGAGCGGCGAGGTGCGCGGCGAGGGCTTCCAGGACGGCCAGCGCCCGCTGCCGTCGCTCGAAGGCTGACGAAACGTCAACTGCGGCTGGGTAGGGGAGCGAGGGAGCCGCCGCTCCGCGAGGGTGGGCCCATTGGGGGCCATCCGCCGGATCCAGCCCAGGCCGGGCGTGGGCCTCGCGGACGCATAGCACGCAGCGTGGGCCCTATGCCACGAAAAGGGCCCAGCCGCCGCTGGGCCGCGTCCGTACGCGAGGCGAACGGCCATCCAAGCCGCACCGAAACCCGCCGAACCCACCCGCCGCGCACGCCGCGCGGCCACGCCGCCGGCGATCACCCGCGAGGCCGGCGGCCCGCCAGCGACCCGCGGTGCACCAGCCGCGCCGCGGCCGGTGGTGCCGGGGCGGCCGGCGCGGCGCGTGCGGCGGCCCGTCGTGCTCGGAGCCCGCGAGCATCTGCGCGACGAGCACGGCGAGGATGACCTGCCGCGCGACCTCCGCGTGTGGCCCGCGCCCGGCCTGGGCGCGCATGGCGACCAGGAGGACGGCACGGAGATCGCGTGGCACCCGGACATGATCTCATCCCGCCCCGACGGGGCGAGGAACGCCGCGCGGCGGACTAGGGTTGGCGAGCGATGCGCGCCGGGATCTTCCTCGCCTATTGGCCCTGGTTCAGCCCCACCGAGCAGGTGGATCTGGCCATGCTCGCCGACGAGCTGGGCCTCGACTCCGTGTGGATCTCCGAGGCGTGGGGCCAGGACGCCGTGTCCGTGCTCGGGCTGCTGGCCGGCAAGACGCGAGCGGATCGCGCTCGGCTCAGGGCTGTTCCAGATCCCGGCCCGCCCGCCGACCGCCGCGGCGATGGCGGCCGCCTCGCTGGACGTGATCTCCGGCGGGCGCTTCCGGCTCGGGCTCGGGGTATCGGGACCGCAGGTGTCGGAGGGCTGGTACGGCGTGCCGTTCACCCGCCCGGTGAGCCGGACGCGCGAGTACGTCCAGATCGTCCGCTCCGCGCTCGCCCGCAAGACCGTCGCCCACGAGGGCCGCGAGTACTCGATCCCGCTGCCGGGCGCCAAGCCGCTCAAGCTGCTGGCCAAGCCGGTGCAGGAGCGGATCCCCATCTACCTCGGGGCCGTCGGCCCACGCGCGGTCGAGCAGGTCGGCGAGATCGCCGACGGCTGGCTCCCGTTCATGCTCGACCCCGAGCACGCCGGCACGCTGTTCGAGCCGCTGGACCGGGGCCTCGAGAAGGCGGGGCGCACCCGCGCGGACATCGACGTCGCGGCGTGCACCGCGTGCGCGATCGAGGACGACCTCGACGCCGCCCGCGACGCCGTGCGCCCGTGGCTGGCCTTCTACCTCGGCGCGATGGGCTCCAAGGAGAAGAACTTCTACGTCGAGCTGGCCGACCGCGCCGGGCACGGCGACGCCGCCCGCGCGTGCCAGGAGGCGTTCCTGGCCGGCGATCGCGACCGCGCGGCCTCGGCGCTGTCGCCCGAGCTGATCGACTCGATGTCGCTCGCCACGACACCGGACCAACTGGACGACCGGCTGGCCGCCTTCGAGGCCGTCGGCGTCGACACGCTCGTCGCGGTGCCGTGCGGCAGCGACCGCCCGGGCATCGTGCGGGCGCTGGCCGAGGCGACGCGGTGAGCGCGGCGCCCGACGGGATCCCCGGCTCGGCGCTCACCGGCCCGTGGCCGGTCGGCCAGTACGCGGCGCGGCTGCGCCACCGGCTGCGCGAGTTCTCCAGCGTCCAGGTGTTCGGCGAGGTGTTCGGCTTCAAGGCCGGCCGCGCGAAGGTGTGGTTCGAGCTGCGCGACGCGGGCGGCGCGCTCCCGTGCTCGATGTGGCGGCAGGACTGGGACGCGCTGGGGATCGGCGAGCTGGCCGACGGCGCTCAGGTCGTCGCGGCCGGAGGCTGCGACTACTACCCCGGCTCGCGCACTTCCTCGCCGCAGTTCTCCTTCGCGATCACCGACGTGCGCGTGGCCGGCGAGGGCGACCTGCTCGCCCAGATGGAGCGCCTGCGCCGCGCGCTCCGCGCCGAGGGGCTGACGGAGCCGCAGAAGCGCCTGCACCGCCCGGTGCTGCCGCGCACGATCGGCGTCGTCACCGGCGAGGGCGGCAAGGCGCGCGACGACGTGGTGGCCGGCCTGCGCCGCCGCGGCTGGGGCGGCCGCGTGGTGTGGGCGTTCGCGCCGGTGCAGGACCGCCACGCCGCGCCCGCCATCACGCGCGCGCTGCAGGACCTCGCCGCCTGCGAGGAGGTCGAGGTGATCGTCGTCGCCCGCGGCGGCGGGTCGCTGGCCGACCTGTTCGCGTTCTGCGACGAGACGCTGTGTCGCACCGTCGCGCTGCTGCGGGTGCCGGTCGTGTCCTCCGTCGGCCACCACACCGACCGCACGCTGATCGACGACGTCGCCGCCGTCGCGTGCTCGACGCCGACGCACGCGGCCGAGGCCGCCGTCCCCCTGGACTGCGCCGCCGCCCGCGCGACCCTCCACGCCCACGGCGCACGGCTGGAGCGCCACAGCCGGCGGGCGATCGTCGAGCGCGCCCGGACGCTCGTCCGCCTCTCCCGTGCGCCCGCGCACCACGTGGACCGCCACCGCGCGTGGCTGCACCAGAAGCTCCGCGAGCTGCGCGCGAGCGCCGGCCGCGCCGTGTCCGACCGAGAGCGGGCCAACACGCGCGGCGCGGCGGCCCTCGCGCGCAAGGCGCGCGCCACCGAGCTCGCCCGCCACCACGGGCAGCTCCGCGCGCTGACCGCCGCCCTCGCCGCCCACGACCCGCAGCGGACGCTGGAGCGCGGCTACGCGCTCGTGGAGGGGCCGGACGGCGAGCCGGTCACGAGCGCCGCGGCAGCGGCCGCCGCGCCCGAGCTCGGGCTGCGCCTGCAGGACGGCGCCATCCGGGTCCGTCCCCACGGCGTCGTACCCTCGGAGCCCCGATGAGCGAGACCACCACCGCCACGTACGAGACCGCCCACGCCCGCATCGAGGCGATCATCGCCCGGCTGGACTCGGGCGAGGCAGGGCTGCGCGAGACGCTCGACCTCCTTCAGGAGGGCAAGGGCCTCGTCGAGTTCTGCGCCGCGGAGCTCGACGCGGTCGGCCAGGGCCTCGAGGAGCTGCGCCTCGGCGACCTGGTGACCCGGCTCGAGGCCGGCGCTAACCGCTGACCCGGACCACGGTCCGGCCGGTCATCCCGCCCTTGAGGATCGAGTCGAAGGCGCCGTCGAGCTCGTCGAGCCCGATCTCGCGCGTGATCGACTCGTCGAGCTGCTGCGGGCGCAGGTCGTCGGCGAGCCGCCGCCACGTCTCCGCGCGCTCGTCCATCCCGCAATTCACCGAGTCGACGCCGATCAGCGAAACGCTGCGCAGGATGAAGGGCATCACCGTCGTCTCGACCTTGATGCCCGCGGTGAGGCCGCTGGCCGCCACCGCCCCGCCGTAGCGGATCTGCCCGAAGAGCCCGGCCAGCACCTCGCCGCCGACGGAGTCCACCGCCGCCGCCCAGCGCTGCTTGCCGAGCGGCTTGCCGTCGGAGGCGATGTCGTCGCGCCCGACCACCTCGGACGCGCCGAGCCGCTCCAGGTAGTCGCGCGCGTCCTTGCCGCTGCTCGCCACCACCTCGTAGCCGCGCGAGGCCAGGATCGACACCGCGATCGACCCGACGCCGCCGGTGGCGCCCGTGACGAGCACCGGCCCGTCGTCAGGCGTGACGCCATGGCGTTCGAGCCGCGCCACCGACAGCGCCGCGGTGAAGCCCGCCGTGCCGATCGCCATCGCCTGGCCGAAGCTGAGCCCGCCGGGCAGCGGGACCACCCAGTCCGCCGGCACGCGCGCGTACTCGGCGTAGCCGCCGTGGTGCGCGACGCCGATGTCGTAGCCATGGGCGAGCACCTCGTCGCCCTCGCCGAAGTCTCCGGCTCCCTGCACGACCGTCCCGGCGAGGTCGATCCCCGGCACCAGCGGCGAGATCCGCGCGACCTGGCCCTTCGGGATCGTGGCCAGCGCGTCCTTGTAGTTCACGCTGGAGCGCTCGACGCGGATGAGGACATCGCCGTCGCCCAGATCGGCCGACGGCAGCGTGCGCAGCCCGCGGTCCACCTCGCCGTCGCGCTGCTCGGCGACGTAGGCGCGGATCTCCTCGGGGAGGTCAGACATTGTCGTCGGCCCCGACGAGGCCGGAGCGCATGGCGAGCAGCGCCACCTCGGCGCGCGACTCGCTGCGGGGCATGTCTTCCAGGCCCAGGGCCCGGGTCAGATGATCGAGTTCGATGGTCACGGTGTCGAGTGCAATACCCAAAGACACCGCGATGTCCTCATCGGATGTCGGCGTGATCCCCTCGCCGTCGCCGAACAGCGGCTTGCACAGCGACCGCAGGATGCGCTGCTGCTGCTCGGAGAAGCGCGGCGTGGCGCTCAGCTCGCCGGGCACGAGCGTCGGCCCGATGCCGATCGTCCCCGGGTTCGAGAACGTCACGCGCGTGCGGCCCACCTTCACGACGTCGCCGTCGGCGAGGCGCCGCCGGCCGTACAGGCGCAGCTCGTTGACCCAGGTGCCGTTCTGGGAGAGCCCGTCGTCGCTGATCGTCCACTCCCCGGCGCGCAGCTCCAGCTCCGCGTGGAGGCGCGAGCACTCCGGGTCCCACGGCAGCGAGATGTCCGCCTCGTCGCGGCGGCCGATGGTCACCGAGCGCCGGCCCGGCTCCATCGCGAAGATCTGCTGCGCGTCCTCGCCGTCCCGGTAGACGAGGAACGGCACGCCCAGCCGCTCGGCGGCGAGCCGCGCTTCCAGCTCCTCCTCGGGCTGACCGACCGTCATCTCACCTCGAGGAGAAGATGTTCAGCAGCGAGATGAAGATGTTCACGATCGAGACGAAGATCCCGGTCGCGAGCCAGATCGCATCCGCCTCGGTGCCGTGCTTGCGCAGGTAGTTGAAGTCGACCACGATCAGCGCCGCCGACAGGGCGTAGATCACGAGCGAGACCAGCGGGCTGATCGTGCCGCTGAACAGCGAGATCACGATCGTGGCGATGCAGGCGGCGAACACGAGCAGCGAGAGCGGGCGCATCCAGCGCGCGAGGTCCTTGCTGAGCGCGAAGCCGAGCGACCCGGCGCCCAGCACCGTGGCCGCGGTCCCGGCGAACGCCTGCGTGAGCGCGGCGTCGTCGACCGACGCGAAGTACTCGATCACCGGGCCCAGGCCGAGCCCGATCATCAGCGCGGTGGCGAACAGCCACCCCATCGCGAACGTCCGACGCGGAAGCGCTCGCCCGCGAAGCTGGACACCAGCAGCATCCCGAAGCCCGCGAACGAGCAGAGCCGGGCGGTGCCCAGCGAGATGTCGCGCCCGAGGAACGTGCCCAGAGCGCAGAACCCGATCGCGATGGCGACCAGGAACATGACCTGGCCGAGCAGTTGCGCGGTGGAGACCCGAGCGACCGCGCGCTCGCTGTAGAAGGCGGACGTGTCGCTCATGATGGGGACAGTATTGCCGACCCGCGCCCCGTGGGATTGAACGCTTCCGCTCGCCGTTTGTGTTAAGAGTTCTCCCGCGTTGACTGGTCAGTCAATCAATGGAGCCGGGCCTGAGCGCCTGGGGGTTGCCGGCAGCGGCGCGATCGCCTGCGGGCTGGCCGCCGTGGCCGCCCGCAGCGGCCCCGTCGTGCTGTGGGCGCGCTCCGACGCCTCGGCCGAGAAGGCCACCGCCCGGATCGCCAAGCTGATCGAGCGTTGCGGCTGGACCGAGGCCCAGGCCGTCGAGGTCACCACCGACGCCAAGCGGCTGTGCGAGCACTCGACCTACGTCGTCGAGGCGATCGTCGAGGAGCGCGGGGCCAAGACCGGGCTGATGGCCGACCTGCGCGACCACATCCGCGAGGACGCCGTGCTGGCCAGCACCACCTCGTCGCTGTCGATCGGCGACCTCGCCACCGCCAGCGGCCGCCCGGAACGCTTCGCGGGCCTGCACGTCTTCAACCCCGTGACGAAGATGGACCTCGTCGAGCTGGTGTTCCCGGACGCCGCGTCGCAGTCCACGCGCGAGCGCTCGTTCGGGCTCTGCGAGCAGCTCGGCAAGACCGCGGTCGAGGTTCCCGACCTCCCGGGCTTCGTGGTCAACCGCCTGCTCTTCCCGTTCCTCTTCGAGGCGGTCCGCCTGCGCGAGGAGACCGGGCTCGAGCCGGCCGCCGTGGACTCCTGCCTGCAGCTCGGCGCCGGGCACCCGATGGGTCCGCTGGCGCTGCTCGACCTGGTGGGCCTCGACGTCGCCCAGTCGATCGGCAACACGATCGGCGCCGACGTGCCGGAGGCGATCGACCGGCTCGTTGCAGAGGGCGCGCTCGGCCGTAAGTCGGGCCGCGGCTTCTACACCTACTGAGGGGTCCGCCGGCGCTTATCGAGCCCTGGCGAAATGTTTAGGGGAGATTGAGAGAAGGTTGGCAGCCTTCTGTTTGCGACGAACGACCCTTCATCGCACCCCTCCTCCATAGAAACACTTCGCGCCCGGCTCGCTCCCCTGAGCCGGGCGCGTTGTGTTCTCTCGGTCGATCCTCCCCAGGATCTCCCTCTCTCCTCCTCAACCGCCGAAGCGGCCAGTCGGTTGCGGGCAAGTTAGCGCGTCTGGACTGTTTGTGCAATTGCGCACACAGTTTTGATTCGAAACCTTCACCGGCGCGGAACGGCGAACGGGCCCAGGTACAGCAGGTCGTCGAAGGCGATCGCCATGCCGCCCGGCAGGGGCGGCTCGGGGCCGAAGGTGTCGCCGTGCAGGCGGACGTGCGGGAACGGCTCCGCCAGCCCCATCGCCGGAGCGGCGAGCGTCAGCCGATCGGCCCCGCGCGGCTCCACGTGCGCCGGGCGGTAGGCGCCCGCCAGCTCCTCCGCCGGCCGGCCAGGCGGCGCCTCGATGGCCTCCCGCTGCGGCACGCCGAGCTCCTCGAGCCAGGCGGGGAGCAGCGCGTCGAACACGGCGGTCCCGCCCGCGCCGTCGCGTCGGTACATCTCCGCCACCGTGAGCAGTTCGCCGGTGGTCGCCCACCAGCGGCTGCCGGCGGCCGACGCGGCGGGGGCATCCGTAGGCGGTCAGCGTCCGCTCGCCGGCCCGCAGCAGCCCGAGCCGGCGGCCGGCACCCCGAAGCGCCGGCAGGACTCGGCGAGCACGCTCAGGCGGCGCCGGCGCGCCGCTCACGGATGCGCACGGCCTCGATCCGGTTCTCGCGCACCGATTCGACGCGGATCGAGTAGCCGTTGTGCGTGACGGTGTCGCCGCGCTTGGGCAGCCGGCCGAGCTCGCCGAACACGAAGCCGCCGACCGAGTTGTAGGCGTCCGAGTCGACCGGCAACTCGAGGCCGTAGTCGAGCAGGTCGGTGATCGCGACGTGGCCGCGGACGAACCAGTCGCCGTTGGACAGGCGCCGGACCGCACCGCCCAGTGGGTCGGTCTCGTCGTCGATCTCTCCGACGACCTCCTCGATGATGTCCTCGACCGTGACGATCCCGGCCGTGCGCCCGTACTCGTCGATCACGACGGCGAGCGAGCTGCGCTGGCGCTGGAGGTCGGCGAGCAGATCGTCGAGCGGCTTGGTCTCGGGCACGATCGGCGCCTCGCGGACCTGGGGCTCGAAGGTCGCGTCCGGGCCCTCGGAGAGCAGCAGCTGCGCGAGCGCGTTGGCGTGGACGATCCCCTTCACGCGGTCGTGGTTCTCGTCCTCGGTGACCACCAGGCGGGTGTGGCCGGAGCTCACGCAGCGCCGTAGCGCGGTCTCGACGTTCTCGGACAGGTCCACGGTCACGACGGCGGGCGCCGGGGTCATGACCTGGCGCGCCTGCTGCTCGTGCAGGTGGAAGACGCCGGTGAGCATCCCCGCCTCGCCCGGGTCCAGCTTGCCGCCGGTCAGCGACTGGGCGATCAGGACCTTGAGCTCCTCGGGCGAGCCGCCCTCGTCGAACTCGCCGGAGTTGGAGATGCCGATCAGCCGCAGGAGGCCGTTCGAGGCGCCGTTGAGCAGGTGGATGAACGGGCTGAAGGAGCGCGTGAACAGCTCCAGCGGCCGGGCGATCCGGCGCGCCACCGGCTCGGCCTTGTTGATCGCGTAGATCTTCGGGACCTGCTCGCCGATCGTGATGTGCAGCGAGGTCGAGATGATGTAGGCGAGCGCCAGCGAGATGGCCAGGGAGACGCCGTGGGGCACGCTCTCGCCCAGGAGGTCCTCGAAGATCGAGGCGATCGCGGGCTCGCCGAGGAAGCCGATGCCCAGCGAGGTCAGCGTGATGCCCAGCTGGCAGGCCGCCAGGTAGCGCGACAGGTCGTCGAGTTGGCGGAGCACGAGGCTGGCGCGGGGCACGCCCTCCTCGACCTCCTCCTCGATCCGCGATCGCCGGATCCGCACCAGCGCGAACTCGGCCGCGACGAAGAACCCGTTCAGCAGCACGAGAACGAGTACCGCCAGCAGGAGCAGGGCGGTCAAGGGCGATCCTGAGGGCGCGCCGTAGGCGCGCCGCTACTTCGGGAGGAGTCGTCGTCGTTCATCGTGGCGACGGTGCAATGGTACCGGGGCTACCCGGCGGCGAGCCCGTCGATGCCGCCATCGGCCGAATGCGTGCTCAACGTGAGCGGTGGGCGTCTGTCAGCCTTTCCGCCATGCGGATCGTCTCCCTGGTGCCCTCGGCCACCGAGATGCTGTTCGCCCTCGGGCTCGGGCGGGACGTCACCGCCGTCACGCACGAGTGCGACCACCCCGCCGAGGCGCGCGACCGGCCGAAGGTCACCCGCGACGTGATCGGCCCCGGGCTGCCCCCGGCCGAGATCGATCGCGCGGTCCGCGAGCTCACCGAGCAGGGCAAGTCGATCTACGAGCTCGACGAGGACCAGCTGAGGACGCTGCAGCCCGACCTGATCGTCACGCAGGCGCTGTGTGACGTCTGCGCGGTCTCCTACGACGACGTGCAGGCCATCGCCGGGCGGCTCGACTCGCGGCCCCAGGTGATCTCGCTCGACTCGCACACGGTCGGCGAGGTGCTCGGCGACGTCCGCACCCTGGCCGAGGCCACCGGCACCCGCGATGCGGGCGTGGACCTCGTCCAGGACGCCGCCGCGCGCATCGATCGCGTGCGGCTGGCGGTGCGCGGCGCCACGCCGGTCCGGGTGGCCGCGCTGGAGTGGCTGGATCCCATCTACGTCGCCGGCCACTGGACGCCGCAGCTGATCGAGTACGCGGGCGGCCTCGACGTCCTGGGGATGCCCGGAGAGCACTCCGAGCGCCGCAGCTGGGAGGAGGTCGCCGCCGCGCGCCCCGAGGTCGTCGTCGTGATGCCGTGCGGCTACGACGCCGAGCGCGCGGCCGAGGAGGCCTACGAGTTCGCCGACGAGCTCGACGAGCTGGGCGCCCGCCGCGTGGTGGCCGTCGACGCGGCCGCGTACTTCTCGCGCCCCGGCCCGCGGCTGATCGAGGGGATGGAGCTGCTCGCGCACGTCCTGCACCCGGACCGCCTGCCGGACCGGCCCGCGGGCCTCGTCGAGATCGCGCTCTAGGTCACGAGCGACAGCGCGGCGAGGCCGATCTCGGCCGCCTTGCGGTCGGCGACGACGATCGCCGCCACCGCGGAGCCCACCGCGATCGCGACGCACGCCGCCACCGGCATCAGCGAGCCGCGCCGGACCGCGTCGAGCCGGTCGATGGCGAGCGCGGCGAGCGCGCCGCCGATGAGGCCGCCGATGTGGCCGCCGATCGAGATGCCCGGGATCAGGAAGGTGATGCCGAGGTTGAGCAGGATCACCGGGCCGATACCGGACTGCATCGGGTTCACGCCGCGCGCGTGCTGCATCACGAACGCCGCCGCCATCAGGCCGAACACGGCGCCGGACGCGCCGACCGTGGCCCGGTTGGGGTCCGTCAGCGCCAGCGCGCCGAGCGAGCCGGCCAGCAGCGACGCGAAGTAGAGCCCGAGGAAGCGCCCGCGGCCCAGCACCGGCTCGAGCATCGTGCCGAGCCAGTACAGCGCGTACATGTTGAACATGATGTGCAGCGGGTTGTTGGGCGCGTGCAGGAAGCCGCCCGTGACCAGCCGCCACCACTCGCCGGCCGCCACGCCGACCTGCTGGACGCCCTCGGGCGTCTGCTGGTAGGCCGCGGCGAGCAGTGAGAAGTCGTCGAACACCTCGCTCGAGCTGCCGCCGGAGATGGCGGTGCCCAGCCACAGCAGCACGTTGATCCCGATCAGGACGTAGGTCGCGGTGGGCGCGGCGTACATCGTCTGGAGGCTCCTGACCGGCGTGCGCTGCTTGGAGCAGTCCGGGCAGCGCATGCCGACCGGGGTGGCCGTCATGCAGTCGGGGCAGATCGGGTTGCCGCAGTTCGAGCATGAAACGCCCGTCTCGCGGTCCTTGTGGCGGTAGCAGACGGCCATCGGCGCGCGGACGCTAGCAGCCGATCCTCACGGCTCTTTCAAGCCGCTCAGGAGGGCATCTCGGCGACGACGAACGGCTCGCGCGTGGGCACCTTGGAGCCGCCCAGCGGCTCGTCGGTGACCATGACCTGCTCGACGTCGTGCATCGGCCCGGTGACGGTCGCCGTGGCGGTGCCGTCCCCGCGGGGGAGGAAGAGCGCCGACGTGGCCTCCGGCGCGTGCCCCGCCCGCTTGAGCCACACCTGGTAGACGCGCCCCGACGGTGCCTGCGGCAGCCCGTGGGCGATCAGCGTCGCCTCGTCGTCGGCGACCTCGAGCTCGGCGCCGGCCTTGGGCGCGACCGCCGCGTCAACCGTCGCGGTGACCGTCGTCGGCTCGTCCGAGCCCAGCTGCGACGCGCCCAGCCCGATCGCCACGCCGACGATCAACACCGCGGCGGCTCCGGCCAGCGACGCGAACCGCGGCAGCGCCGGCAGGCGCCAGCTGCGGCGACGCGCCGGAGCCGGCGGGCGGTCGGCCTCGGGGCCGGCCGCGGCCAGGAGCGCGGCCTCGCGCTCGACCTCGGCCATGATGCGCGCCTTCAAGCCGACCGGCACGGCCATCGGCTCGGCGGAGGCGGGCAGCGCCCGGGCGGCGGGGGCAAGCTCGTCGACCTCCTCCCGGCAGACGGCGCACGAGGACACGTGGGCCTCGAAGCCCTGCACCTCGTCTTCGGGCAATGCGCCCAGCAGGTAGGAGGCGACCGAATCGGCCCAGCGCTCGTGGTCGGGGTCCATCATCGCGTCACCGCCCCTCCGGAGAGCGAATCTCGCATCTTCTTGAGCCCGAGGCGCATCCGGCCCTTGATGGTGCCAATCGGCGTCTCGAGCATCTCGGCGATCTCGGTGTGGGTGAAGCCGCCGAAGTAGGCCAGCTCGATCACCTGGCGCTGCTCCGGGGGCAAGGTGTCCATCGCGGTGCGCACGGTCTTGGCCTCGTCGCGGCGGGCGACCTCCACGTCGGTGCGCTCGTCGGCCTCGAAGCGCTCGTCCATGCCCTCGTCGCTGGCGCGGCGCTTGCTGTGGACGGTGGCGCGGCGCAGGAAGTCGATCGCCCGGTGGTGGACGATGCCGAGCAGCCACGTGCGCACGGAGCCCTTGGAGTGCTCGTAGCGCGCGCCGGAGCGCCACATGTTCAGGAACGCCTCCTGGCTGACGTCCTCGGCGCCGTTGCGGCTGCCCACGATCCGGTACGCCAGCGAGAACGCCGCGGAGGAGTGGCGCTCGTAGATGACGTCGAAGGCGGCCGCCTGCCCGCGGCGGACGAGTTGCATCAGGTCCTCGTCGGCGAGGGCTCGGAGATCTTGGGCCATTAGACGCTTGTTCGCGCGTGCCGCCGGATCGGATCAGCCGAGCCTCACCGTCTTGGCGTGGCGTCCTCGAATACGCGCAGCGCCTCGCGGGCGACATCGCGCAGCGTGCGCTCGGCGAGGTCGAGCGCGCCGTGGGCCTGCGCGCGGCGCTTGTGCCGCCGGTTGCGGGTGCGAAGCACGACGAGTCCGGCGCCGGCGCCGACCCCGATCACCACGGCGGCGGCCGGGCGGATGGCGGCGCGGGGCCAGTTGCGCGGGTCGCGCATCGACGAGAGCTCCCAGGCCTCCAGCTCGTCGGCGGCCAGCTCGACGAGCGTGCCAAGCCGGGTCTCCATCCGCACCGCGAGCTCCTCGGGCGGATCGATCGGCGCCAATGCGGCGCGCAGGCGCGCCTCGATGTCGAACGGCTGGCTCACGTCACGCCCCCCCGGCCTCCGCGACCTTCACGAGCTCCTCCAGCTGACGGATGGCACGATGCAACAACACCTTCGTCGCCCCGTCGGTGCGGCCCAGGGCGCGAGCGATCTCCCGGTTGTCCATGCCCAGTGCGAAGCGCATGATCAGCGCCTCGCGGCGGTCGTCCGGCAGCTGCTGGACGCACTCGAGGATCCGCTTGAGATCGTCGCGATCCTGCACCAGCCCCTCGGTGGTGTGCGTCGCCGCAAGCGTGTCCGCGTCGTCGATCGCCGTCTGCGGGCGCCGCGAGCGGTCGCGGTAGTAGTTGGCCGCGAGGTTGTGCGCGATCCGGATCAGCCACGGGCGCAGCGGCCTGCCCTTCGACTCGCGCTGCGCGCGCTCGAAGTGCCGGTAGGCCTGCAGGAACGTCTGCTCCGTGAGGTCCTCGGCGTCGTGATGGTTCCCCACCCGGTAGTACGAGTAGGAGTACACGTCGCGCAGGTGCGCCTTGTACAGCGCCGAGAACTCGTCGTCGAGCCGCCGCTTGGCGGCTACCTGCTCGGCGTTCTCCGCGTCGGTCGCCATCCATCAGTGACCCTACCCCCTGGGGGCGCTAGGCGGCCTTGGCCTTGTCGCGCCGTACGGCGGGCTTCGGCGCGGTGATGGAGGCCGCCCACAGCTCCGGTTCCACACGCCCCTCGATCATGCCCGCGAGCCCGACCAGCACCGGCGCGTCGACCCCCGAGTCGCGCACGCGGGCGGCCAGCAGCGGGACGCTGTCGACCGCCTCGGCGGTCTGCCCGAGCGCCGCGCCGATGTCGCGCGCGGCCATCCCCTGGGCGAGCAGCTCGCCCGCCCGGCGGTTGCGCGAGCCGCTGGCGAGGACGGTCGCCACCAGATCGCCCGTGCCGGCCAGGCCGGCGAACGTCTCGGGGCGCGAGCCGGAGCGGCGCGCGAAGGCGTCGACCTCGGCGAACACCTTGCCGGCGGCGGCGCCGGCCGCGTTGGGTCCCGCGCCGGAGGCGGCGGCGGCCGCGAGCGCGGCGGCGTTCTTGGCGCAGCCGGCGAGCTCGACGCCGATGATGTCGGTGCTGAGCGCAACGTCGAAGCCGGCGGCGTCCAGCGCGAAGGAGACCTGGCGGGAGAACGCGGCGTCGGGCGCGGCGAGCACGAGCGAGGCGCCGGCGGTGAGCGCGGCCTCGGCGTGCGCGGGGCCGCCAAGGACGCCGACGGCCCAGGCGGGGACGCGCTCGGCGACGTAGGCGGAAGGCAGCGTCCCGAGCGGCGGGACGAGGCCCTTGGCGCACACCAGCACGCCGCTGCGGGGAGCGATGGCTCCGCCGTGGGCGGCGACGGCGGACGGGAGGTGCGCGGCCGGGACGGCGAACACCACGAGGTCGTGCCGGGAGGGCTCGAGCTCGGACGCTCGCATCACCTTGACGCTGTCGGGCAGCTCGATCCCGTCCAGGTAGCGCTCGTTGCGGCCCAGGCGGATCAGCGAATCGGCCTGCTCGCGGGTGCGGCACGCGAGGTCGACCTCGAGGCCGGCGCGAGCGAGCATGACGGCGATCGCCGTGCCCCACGAGCCGGCGCCGATGACGGCGGCGCGGCGCAGCGGCGGCAGGCCGCCGAGCCACTCCCACTGGAGCATCACGTTCGGCCAGATGCGGTCGGTGACGGCGGCGGCGAGCTGCGGCGAGGCGTTGGGGACCTGCGGGAAGGTGAGCGGGCGGCCGATGCGGACCCGGGCCTTGTGGGGGCGGATGCGCCAGCCCTTGCGGATCGCCTCGGTGCCGATGATGGCCACGGGGACGACGGGGGCGCCGGTCTCCAGCGCGAGCCGGCCGACGCCGCGGCGCGGGCGCCCGAGCGCTCCGGGGCGGATGCGCGTACCCTCGGGGAAGATCAGCACCGCGTCGCCGCGCTCGAGGATCGTGCGGGCGGTCGTGAGCATGTCCTCGTCGCTCTGGCCGCGGCGGACGGGGAACGCGCCGAGCGAGTTCAGGAACCAGGAGGTCAGCTTGTTGCGGAACAGCTCCTCCTTGGCGACGTAGTACATCGGCCGCCGGGCGATGGTGGCGATGATGAAGGGGTCCAGGAACGAGCGGTGGTTGGCCGCGAAGATCACGGGGCCGCTCTCGGGCACGTGCTCGCGCCCGATCCGCGACAGCCGGAAGTAGAGATGGAAGAACGGCTGGAACAGCGCGCGGACCAGCCAGTAGACGAGCGGGTTGACCCCGCGCTCTCGGTGGCGGGCGTGCAGGCGGCTGTGGTCGGCGAGTGGCTGGGTTGACACTGGTGACTCCTCCTCCGAGCCGTACCCGTACCCGTCGCGGTCGTTACAGTGGCCCTCATGGCCTTCGACGGGACGCGGACGCTTCGGGGTGCACTTGCCGGGGCGACCGCCGCGGCGGTATGGGCGGCGCAGCAGCCGCTCGACAAGCGAGTCTTTGGCGTCGACTACGACGATGCCGAACTGCTCGGACGGCTCGTGGGCGCGCGCGGCACGGCGGTCCAGCCCGTCGGGCTGGCGCTGCACGTCGCCAACGGCGCGTTGTTCGGCGCCGTGTACGCCAACGTCGCCCCGAGCATCCCCGGCCCGGCGCCCCTGCGCGGCGCGGCGGCCGGCCTCGCCGAGCACCTGATCTCCTGGCCCGGGACGCTCGTGATCGACCGGCTGGGCTTCTTCCCGAAGCTGTGGGGTGACCCGCGCGCGTTCGGGCAGGCCACGTGGCGTCACCTGCTGTTCGGCACCCTCCTGGGTGAGCTCGAGCGCCGGCTGAACCCGCCCGAGACCGACCCGGAGCCCGTCGACGCGGTCGCCGTGGCGTCCAACGGGCACGGATCCGCGGAGCACCTGGTCGCCACCGGCCCGTGAGGGTCCTCGTCACCGGCGCGTCCGGCTTCGCCGGGCGTCACCTGGTGGCCGCCTGCGAAGCGGCGGGCGACGAGGTCACGACGGCCTCGCGCACCGCGGGCGTGGACCTGCTCGATCCCGAGCGTGCGCGTGAGGCGGTCGCCGCGGCGCGGCCCGACGCCGTCTACCACCTCGCCGCCCTCGCTCACGTCGGGGACTCCTGGCGCGACCCGGGCCGGTACCTCGCCGACAACGTCGCGATGGCGCACAACGTGCTCGAGGCGGTGCGCGTCGAGGCGCCCGGCGCGACCGTCATCACCGCCGGCTCCGGCGAGGTCTACGGCCCGCCGGACGCGCTGCCCGTCGACGAGTCGGCAGCGCTGCGCCCGCAGAACCCATACGCGGTCTCGAAGGCCTCGGCCGACCTGCTGGCCGGCTTCTACGCCGACGGCCACGGGCTCCGCGTGATCCGGGCACGGCCGTTCAACCACGCCGGCCCGGGCCAGGAGCCGACGTACGCGATCGCCTCGTTCGCGCGCCAGGCGGCGGCGGGCGGCGATCCGCTGCGGATCGTCACCGGCAACCCGGACACGCGGCGCGACTACACCGACGTCCGCGACGTCGTGCGCGCCTACCGGCTGCTGGCCGAGCGCGCCGAGCCGGGGATCTACAACGTGTGCTCCGGCCGGACGGCCTCGGCGCGCGAGCTGGTCGCGATGCTGGCGGAGGCCGCCGGCGCCAGGGTCGAGCACGAGATCGACGACAGCCTCGTGCGCGCGCACGAGGTGATGGAGGTGCGCGGCTCGCCGGACCGGCTGCGCGCCGCGACCGGCTGGGCGCCGGAGATCCCGCTCGAGCGCACGCTGGCCGACACCGTCGCCTGGTGGCGCGATCAGGGCACCGTGCAGTCGCCCTTCTGATAGCGGGCGGGCATCAGCGGGAAGCCGGTCGCGAACTGCAGGCGGGCCAGGGCGCGGCCCTGCGCCTCGGTGGCGCCGAGCCGCTGCGCCGTCCACGCCATCGTCCGCAGCGACTGGCACTCGGTCTCGGCCTCGTCGATGATCCCCTGCAGGTGGAACGCCTCGTGGGTGACGACGTCGACCGCGCGGGCCACCGCGACGGCGCGCTCCCCGCAGTCGAGGCTGCGCTCGATGCACGCGAGCTCGGCGTCCCTGCGCCCCTCGGCCACCGCGTCGAGCTCCGCGCAGGAGGTCTTGCGCAGCTTCGTCGAGTCCCCGGGGGCGCCGTCGGCGTCGAACCGCACGCTCCCCTCGACGGTGTCCCAACCGCCGAACAGGCGGCCGATCGGGCCCGGGCAGCGCACGTCGACGTCGCGGCCGGCGATCTGGGACGCGATCGCCTCGAGCCGGTGCTGGTTGGTGATGCGGTCGTGGCGGTCGGCCAGCCACCAGGTGGGGACGCCGACGCCCACGAGGATCAGCAGGGCCTTGACCCACACCGGGGTGGCGACCGCCCGGGTGCGCACGGCGCTACCGGGCGTCGATGCGGTCGAGCACGGCGCGCAGCTGCAGCGCGACGACGCGGGCCCGCTCGATCTGCGCGCGCGAGAAGGCCTGCGGGCGGACCCGGTAGACCTCCATCAGCGCCCTGCGGCCGTCGCCGAGCGGGATCGGGACCATCAGCATCGCGCCCATGCCGAGGCCGGCGAGCTCCTCCAGCTCCGCGGGGTCGACCGCCGTGTCGCCGGCCACCACCTGACCCGCCTGGCCGGTGGCCAGCAGGTGCGCGGTGGCGGGGAACTCCGACAGCGACCACGTGGAACCGGGCGCGAACTCGGGCATCGCCGACAGCAGCTCGACGAGCTCGTCGCACTTGTTGACCCGCATCAGCGCGACCTCGTCGGCGCCCAGCAGGGCGGCGATGCGCTGGCCGGCGCCGGCGAAGCCGTCGCGGTCCTCGACGAGCGCGAGGTGGTGCGCGAGATCGGCGAGCTCGTGCGACCAGCCGCCGGCCACGCGCTCGCCGGCGATGCGGACGCCCATTTCCAGCCCTTCGGAGCCGGCGGCGACGGCCGCGGCGGTCAGCTCCGGCCACGGCGCGCCGGGCCGGGCGAGCCCGTAGCCCTGCGCGTAGGTGGCGTCGAGGTCGGCCAGCACGCGGAGGTCGGCCAGGTCCTCGACGCCCTCGCCGCAGACGACGGCGCCGGTGGTGGACGCGAACGAGATCATCGCCTCCAGGAGCGCGAGCTTCGCGGGCTCCCCGTGGGCACCGTCGACGAGCGAGCGGTCGAGCTTGAGGATGTCGGGGGCGACGGAGATCAGCTGCTGGAGGCCGGCGTAGCCCGAGCCGGCGTCGTCGAGCGCGATCCGCGCGCCGCGCGCGCGCAGCTGAGAGAGCCGGAGCGCGAGCGTCTCCTCCGCGCCGAACAGGTCGTGCTCGGTGAGCTCGACGACGATCGAGGAGAGGTCGCGGGGCAAGGTCTCGAGAACCAGCGGCGACACGAGCGCCCTCGGGCTGACGTTGAGGGCGAGGAAAGTGCCCTCCGGGCGGCCAGGAGCAGCGAGCGCGGTGCGCAGCGCGGCCGCCTCGAGCTCGGCGCCGAGGCCGACGCGATGGGCCTGCGCGAACCACTCGTTGGGCGGGCGGTTCGGCTCGGTGGCGAACCGGGCCAGCGCCTCATAGCCGCACACGCGGGCGGTGGCCAGCTCGACGACCGGCTGGAAGACGCAGGTGAGCGCGTCCGAGCCCTCGCGCAGCAGCGCCTCGATCTCCTCGCGCTCCTCGCCGGGCGACGGGCGGCGGGCGAGCTCGGCGCGGTAGCGGAAGGTGCGGCCGCGGCCGGAGTCCTTGGCCGCGTACAGCGCGGCGTCCGCGCACGCCAGCAGGTCGGCCGGGTCGACGGCGTCCTGCGGGAAGCACGCGACGCCGGCCGAGCACGCGAGCGGGCGGCCATCGACCAGCACGTCGGCGACGGCGAGCCGGGCGCGCTCGGCCGCCTCGCGCGCGGCGCCGACCTCGACGCCGGGCAGCAGCAGCACGAACTCCTCCCCGCCGAGCCTCCCGACCGCGTCGGTGTCGCGCACCACGGCGCGCAGGCCGGAGGCGACCGCGGCCAGCGCGCGGTCACCCTCGGCGTGGCCGTGGGAGTCGTTGATGTGCTTGAAGTGGTCGAGGTCGAGCACGACGACGCTGACGGGCTTCCCATCGGCCTCGGCGAGCGCCGCGCGCAGGCGCTCCTGGCAGCCGCGGTGGTTGAGCAGGCCGGTCAACGAGTCGGTGCGGGCCTCCTCCCGCAGGCGGTGGCGCTGGCGTGCGGAGTCGTAGGCGAGCGCGGCCATCGTCGCGAACCGTTCGACGAGCGCCACCTCGGCCGCGCAGAACATGACGTCCGGCCCGTCGCGGTACACGTTGAGCGAGCCCACGACGCGGTCGTGGGCGACCAGCGGGACGGCGACGAACGCCTCCTCGGAGTCCTCGGTGCCCGGGACGGTCGTGCACAGCGGATCCAGCTGGGTGTTCGGGACGTTGCGGGTCCGGCGGTTGCGCACCACCCACCCGGTCACCCCGCTCAGCAGCGGGATCTCCTCGGACATGACCTCCTCCACCCAGTTGCCGACGGCGAACACGGGCTTCAGCGCGGTCCCGCCGTCCTCGATCTCGTACACCGACAGGTCGTCGTAGGGGACGAGCGTGCCCAGGTGGTGGGCGATCCCGGCCAGCGTGCCCTCCAGCGAATCGGCGGACAGGATCCCCGCCGCCGCATCTACGAGCGCCTCCAGCGCCGACTCGCCGCCCCACTTCGGGTGGGACGCAGCAAGAGGCGGAGCCGAACGCGCGGTCACATGCGGTTCATCGGCGCCAGTGCGCCGCGCTTGACCGGGCGGTCAAGCCCGCCGCCGGAATCGAACCGGCAACCTCTTGATTACAAATCAAGTGCTCTGCCAGTTGAGCTAGGCGGGCATGGGCTCGCCCGAGGATAGTCAGCTGGTTGTGCCGCCGGGCGTCTGGGACGGGTCCTGGGGGTCCCCGGTCCGGATCCACTGGGCGATCTTGCCGTCGCGGAGGAGGAAGGCGGTGCGGGCCTTGTTGCCGACGCCGGAGCCGCAGCTGGCCGCCGAGCCCTTGCGCTCGGTCAGCCGGAAGGTGGCGAGCACGTACGGGTCGTCGCGCTCGGTGGACTCCAGGCGCGCGCCGCAGGTGAGGGCGTCGTTGAACTGGCGGATGGCGCGGCGGGTGAGCAGCTTGAGCGGCTGGCCGCCGTTGGCGGCGACCGTGGGCACGGCGAAGTAGTCGACGGCGCGCTCGAGGTCGCCCTTCCGCAGCGCGTCGGACCAGCCGCGGATGATGCGCTTCTCGGCGGCCGTCACCGGGCCGGTGCGCGGCTCGCCGGGCTTCGCGCCCTGAGCCGAGGCCTGCGGCTTCGCGCCGGACTCAGCTTGTGGGGTGGGCTTGGAGGTGCCCTCGCCGCCGCCGCCGCAGCCGGCGAACACGAGCGACACGAGCACGACCGTCGCGACGCGCGGCATATAGCGGTGTTCGCAGCGAGCGGCGCGCTGGATCAACTGCGGTCGAGCGGGCGGCCGAGCGCGGCCGGCGGGATCGAGCGGCCGATCACCCCGGCGACGGCGATCAGCGTGAGGATGTACGGCAGCGCCTGGAACAGGGTCGCGGCCGACGGGGAGAACACGGGGAGCCGCTGCGCGAGCGCGCTGGAGAACCCGAACAGCAGCGCCGCCGCCAGCGCGCCGCCGGGCCGCCAGCGCCCGAAGATCAGCGCGGCCAGCGCGATGAACCCCTTGCCGATCGTCATGTTCTGCGAGAAGGAGTGCACGAAGCCGATCGACAGGTAGGCGCCGCCCGTGGCCGCCAGCACGCCCGAGGTGACGACCGCCGCGTAGCGGATCTTGACGACCGACAGACCGGCGGTCTCGGCCGCCAGCGGGTTCTCGCCGGCCGAGCGCAGCCGCAGCCCGGGCGGGGTGCGGAACACGACGACCCACACCACGACGACGAGCAGCAGCCCGACCCAGATCAGCAGGTTGACCTGCCCGAAGATGTCCCCGAAGAAGGGGATCGATTCGACGCCCGGCAGCTTCACGTCGGGCACCTGCGGCAGGTTCTCCGGCGTGCCCGTGTTGCCGTACCGGTTGAGGAACCAGAAGCTGGTGATCCCGAACGCGAGGAAGTTCAGCGCGACGCCGGAGACGATCTGGTCCGCCCGCAGGGTGACGGAGAAGATCGCGTGGATCAGCGCCAGCAGCCCGCCGGCCACCATCGCGAACAGCAGCCCGAGGAACCACGAGCCGGTGAGGTCGGCGCCGAGCACGGCGAAGAACGCCCCCATCAGGAGCATCCCTTCCAGGGCGATGTTGACGACCCCGCTGCGCTCGGAGAACAGGCCGCCCAGCGCCGCGAACACCAGCGGCGTCGCGTAGCGCAGCATCGCCGCGAACAACGCGGACCACACCACGACCCGGTCGAGGTTCTCGATCGCCGACTGCGTGGCCGCGACGCCGCCGGCGATCCCGACCATGCTCATCGCGAGGGCGCCCCAGCCGATCCGCCGCTCGCCCGCTCCCACCGTCCACGCGCCGCCGGCCGCGCCGAGCAGCCCGAGCAGGACCGTGGGCACGAAGGTGCGGACCGTGAAGGGCGGCACCGCGACGAAGAACGCCAAGAAGCCGAGCGCCACCGACGCCCAGCCGATCCGCTTGACGGTCAGCCACGTCGGCAGGGCGGCCTCGCGGCCGACGCGCGTCCCGCTCGCGGCGCTCAAGTCCCCGCCTCCGCCGGCTCGGCAGTCGCCTTGCGCCTTGGTGGCCGCAGCTTGCGCCGCAGCCGCCACAGGTAGACGACGAGGATGTCCGCGCTGACGAACAGCACGATCAGGCCCTGGATGATCGAGGTCAGCGCGCCGGCGAGCTCGGGCGGGAACACCTCCGGATCCAGGTTGCGCACGGACGTGCCGGTCAGCAGCGCGCCGAACAGCAGCGCCGAGAACAGCGTCCCGACCGCCGTGTTGCGTCCCAGCAGCGCGACGGCGATCCCGAGGAAGCCGATCTGCGTGACCTGGACGTCGTTGGTGGCCACCCGGAACTGCCAGCCGAGCACGTCGAGCGAGCCGGCCAGCCCGGCGAACAGCCCGCAGATGGCCATGGCCAGCACGTAGTTGCGCCCCACGGAGATCCCCGAGGCCTGCGCCGCGTCGGGGTTGAAGCCGACGGCGCTGACCTCGTAGCCGGTCACCGTCCGGTTGAGCAGCACCCAGAACACCACCAGCGCGGCCAGCGCCACGAACAGGCCGATGTGCAGGCCCTGGAGCTCCGGGTCACCCCAGAACACCGGCAGCTTCGCGCCGCCGACGATGTCGGCGCGAGACGGGAACGTCGTTGTCCACCTTGCTCTGGAGCGGCCCGCCGAGCCCGAACAGCCACACCCCCACCCAGAGCGCGATCCAGTTGAGCATGATCGTCGAGATCACCTCGTTGGTCCCGGTGGTGGCCTTCAGCAGCCCCGCGATCGCCGCCCACGCCGCTCCTGCGGCACAGGCCGCGAGCATGCAGATCACGATGTGCGGGAGCGACGGCATGCCCTCGAACGAGGATCCGACCCACACCGCCGCGAACGTCCCGACCAGGTACTGGCCCTGGCCGCCGATGTTGAACAACCCGCAGCGGAACGCGAACGCCACCGCCAGGCCCGTGAGGATCAGCGGCGTCGTGATGATCAACGTCTGCTGGAGGTTGAGGGCCGCGACGATCCGGTCCTCGTCGCTGATCCAGGGGAAGAACCAGTTCAGCCCCGTGCCGTCGAAGATGGCCTGGTAGGTGGCGAAGGGGTTCTTGCCGGTGAGCGCCACCACGAGGCCGCCGACGAGGAACGCCAGCAGGGCCGTGATCACCGGCGTGATGATCCCGCCGCCGCGGACGTAGCCCGCCAGCCGCCCCGCGACGGTGGCGGGCGGCTGCTCCCCCGGCGACTCGAACGTCGGCGCCGGGGCGGGCGGCTTCTTTCGCTCACGCCGCGACCTCCTGGTCGCGACCGCCGCCGGTCATCGCCACCCCGAAGTCCTCCTCGGAGGCCGACGGGCGGCATCTCGGCCACGATCCGCCCCTCGTAGATGACGAGCACCCGGTCCGACAGCGAGCGGATCTCCTCCATCTCGAGCGAGGCGAGCAGGATGGCGCGGCCCTCGTCGCGCTCCTCCACGAGCCGGCGGTGGACGAACTCGATGGCGCCGACGTCGAGCCCGCGCGTCGGCTGCGCCGCGATCAGCACGCGGGGGTCGGCCGAGAGCTCGCGCGCGATCACGCACTTCTGCTGGTTGCCGCCCGACAGCGACGCCGCCCGCGTCTCCACGTCGCCGCCGCGCACGTCGTAGTCGCGCAACAGCCCCTTGGCGCGGGCCGCCATCTTGCGCGGCGACAGCCAGCCCATCTTGGTGAAGCCGGGCCGCCGGTACTCGCGCAGGGTGAGGTTCTCGGCCAGGTTGAACTCGAGCACGAGCCCGCGCCGGTGGCGGTCCTCGGCGATGTGGCCGATGCCCGCCTCGAGCGTCGCGCGCACGCTCATGCCGGTCACGTCACGCCCGCCGACGTGGACGGAGCCCGAGTTGGCGTTGCGCAGCCCGGTGATCGCCTCGATCAGCTCGCTCTGCCCGTTGGCGTCGACGCCGGCCAGGCCGACGATCTCGCCGGCCCGGACCGTCAGCGACACGCCGCGCACGGCCGGCAGGTCCGCGGTCGTCGGTCACCTCGAGGTCGCGCACCTCGAGCAAGCGTCTCGCCCGCCTCGTGGGCGGGCTTCTCGACGCGCAGCAGCACGTCACGGCCCACCATCAGGCGGGCCAGCGAGCGCTCGGTCGAGCCCTCCGTCTGCACCGTGTCGATCTTCTCCCCGCGCCGCAGGACGGTCACGCGGTCGGAGACGTCGAGCACCTCGTTGAGCTTGTGCGAGATGAACACCACCGACGTGCCGTCGGCCGCCAGCGCCCGCAGGACCTTGAACAGGTCCTGGGACTCCTGGGCGGTCAGGACCGCGGTCGGCTCGTCGAGGACGAGGACCTTGGCGCCGCGGAACAGCGCGCGGAGGATCTCCACACGCTGCTGGGAGCCGACCCCCAGGTCCTCGACGCGGGCCTCGGGGTCGACGGCGAGCCCGAAGCGCTCCGAGAGCTCGCGGGTGCGGGCCGCCGCCGTCGCGTAGTCGAGCAGCGGCCCGCGGTGCGGCTCCGATCCCAGCACCAGGTTCTCGGCCACGGTCATGACCGGGACGAGCATGAAGTGCTGGTGGACCATCCCGATGCCGAGGCCGATCGCCCGGCGGGGGGAGTCGACGCTCACCGGCTCGCCATCGAGCAGGATCTCGCCCTCGTCGGGCTGGTGGAGCCCGTAGAGGACGTTCATGAGCGTCGACTTCCCGGCTCCGTTCTCCCCCAGCAGCGCGTGGATCTCCCCGCGCTTCAGCTCGAAGTCGATCGCCTGGTTGGCGACGAGCGAGCCGAAGCGCTTGGTGATCCCGCGCAGCTCGAGGGCGGGCGCGGCCTCTGGCAACTACTTCACCTCGGAGGGGATCTCACCCAGCTCGCCGGAGGAGATCTGCTCCTGGACCTCCTTGACCTGGTCCTCGTACTTGGAGCCCTCCGCGGAGATCTTGCCGAGGCCGACGGCGCCGGACTTCACGTCGAAGATCGTGTCCTCGCCGCCCTTGAACGAGCCGTCCTGGGTCTGCTTGACCGTGTCGAACACCGCGACGTCGACCTTCTTGATGGCGCTGGTGATGATGTAGTCGCCCAGGTAGCCCTGGTCGGCGTCGACGCCGATGCCCTGCATGCCCTTCTCCTTGGCCGCGTCGAGCGCGCCGAGGCCGCACTGGCCCGCGACCTGGAAGACGACCTGGGAGCCCTCGGCGATCTGGTTGAGCGCCTCCTCCTTGCAGAGGTCCTGCTTGACGAAGTCCTGCGAGTAGCCGTTGAGGGTCTTGATGTCCGGGTTGACCTTCTTGGCGGCCGCCTGGAAGCCGGCGATGTACGCGTCGACCGGCGGGATCTTCTGGCCGCCGACCGAGGAGATGACCTGATCGCCGCCCTTGTCCTTGACGTAGAGCCCGGCGAGCGTCCCGGCGAGGTAGCCGGCCTCGGCCTCCTTGAACAGCAGGCCGCGGACGTTGGTCGGCTTGCCCTTCAGCGCGGCCTGCGAGAAGTCGATGATCGCGAAGTTGGTGTCCGGGAACTTCTGGGCGACGGTGTCGACCGCGTCGGACATCAGGAAGCCGACGCCGATGATGATGTCGTACTTCTGCTGGGCCAGCGACGAGAGGTTCGGCACGTAGTCGGAGTTCTTGGCCGAGGTGAGCACGCGGCCCTCGACCTTGAGCTCGGACTTGGCCCGCTCGAGGCCCTCGTTGGCGAGCTGGTTGAACGAGCGGTCGTTGAGACCGCCGATGTCGGTCACGAGGCCGACCTTGATCGTCTTCTCCTCGGTCCCGGACGAGCTCGCTCCTCCACCCGAGCTCGGTTCGTCGTCCCCGCAGCCCGTGGCCACGAGGCCGCAGAGACACAGGGTCAAGAGGATCAACAGCGATGCAGGGCGACGGCGCACTGGCACTTCTCCTAAGACGGAAGCTGAATTGCGGCGAGCCTATTCGCTCGTCGCCGATGTCCGGGCGAGGAGAGCCCTTTTCACCCCATCGTCCGCGAACCCGCCCTCCACGGCAGTCCGCGTTATGTCCAACAACATCCCCTCGTCCAATCCGAAGCGCTCGCGCGCCACGGTGTACTCGCCGCCGATACTACAGCCGAAGTAGGGCGGATCGTCCGAGCCGAGGGTGATCCGTACCCCGGCCTCCCGGAGCGCACCGAGTGGATGGTCCGCATAACTGGCGAACACGCCGGTGGCCACGTTGCTGGTCGGGCAGACCTCGAGGATCACGCCGCGCTCGGCGAGCTCCTGCCACCAGCGCGGGATCCTCGATCGCGCGGACGCCGTGGGCGATGCGCGTGACGGGCAGCTCGAGCGCCCCGCGGACCGATTCCGCCCCCGCGTGCTCGCCCGCGTGGACGGTGCAGCCGAGCCCGCCCGCGGCCGCCATCTGGTAGGCGCGCAGGAAGGGCTGCGGCGGGTAGCCGGCCTCGTCGCCGCCCATGCCGAAGCCGACCACGTAGGGATGGCGGTCCGCCGCCAGGCGGCCGGCGACGCTCTCGGCCTCCTCGACGCCGAAGTTGCGCACCACGAGGGCCACGATCCGGCTCTCGATCCCGAAGTCGCGCCGCGCGTCGTCGATGCCGGCCGCGATCCCGCCGAAGTGGTCGTCGTCCGACAGCCCGACGGCCGCCGCGTGGCTGGGCGAGGCGGTCAGCTCGACGTAGATCGCGCCCTCGCGCGCGCACGACGCCAGGTACTCGTACGCGACGTCGCGGTAGTCCTCGGGCGTGCGCATCACGCTCGCGGCCAGGTCGTAGGTGGCGAGGAAGTCCAGGAAGTCCGTCCACCGGAAGGTGTGCTCGTCGGCCAGCAACCCGGCGGGCAGCGTGAGGCCCTTGCGCTCGGCGAGGCGGCGCACGAGGTCGGGCGGAGCGGTGCCCTCGAGGTGGACGTGCAACTCGGCCTTGGGGACGTCGGTCATTCGACGCGTCCCGCCACGGGCGGCCTCGGCTCCGGTGCCTCGTCGCCCACGCGGACGGCGGCACGCAGGGCGCGCTCGGCCTCCTGGGCGCCCGCGGCGTCGCGGGCGTGGACGACGCCCAGCGGGCGGTCGGGGCCGACCTCGGCGCCGACCGGCGCGATGTCGGTGAGGCCGACGGCCGGGTCGATCGTGTCGTCCTCGCGGGCGCGGTTGCCGCCGAGGCCGGTGATCACGAGCCCGACCGCGCGACAGTCCATGCCGGTCACCACGCCGCGTTCGACCGTGACGGCGTGCTGGACGGGCGCGGCCCCGAGATGGTCGGCGGCGCGCTCGACGAGGTCGGCCGGTCCGCCCAGGGCGGCGGCCATCCGCCCGAAGCGCTCGGCGGCGTCGCCGCTGTCGAGCGCGCGCTCGGCGGCGGCGCGGGCCTCGTCCTCGGTGGCGGCGAGCCCGCCCTGCACAAGCAGCGACGCGGACAGCGCCAGCGTGACCTCGTGCAGGCGCGGCTCGCGCCGCTCGCCGGTCAGGTAGGCGATCGCCTCCGCGACCTCGAGCGCGTTGCCGGCGCTGTCGCCCAGCACCTGGTCCATGTCGGTCAGCAGCGCGACGGTCGGCAGGCCCGCACCGCCCGCCACCTCGACCAGCGCGCCGGCCAGCTCCTCCGCCTCGGCGCGGCCGGGCAGGAACGCGCCGGAGCCGAACTTGACGTCCATGACGAGGGCGTCGAGGCCGGCCGCGAGCTTCTTGGACAGGATCGAGGCGACGATCAGTGGGATCGACTCGACGGTCCCGGTGGCGTCGCGGACCGCGTACAGGCGCCGATCGGCGGGCGCCAGGTCGCCCGTCTGCCCGACGATCGCGCAGCCCGCCTCCCCCACCACGCGCCGCAGGGTGTCGACGTCGGGCGCGGTGTCGTAGCCGGGGATCGAGTCGAGCTTGTCCAGCGTCCCGCCGGTGTGCCCCAGCCCGCGGCCGGAGATCATCGGCACCGCCCCGCCGCACGCGGCGACGATCGGCGCGAGCATCAGGCTGACCTTGTCGCCGACCCCGCCGGTGGAGTGCTTGTCGAGCACCGGGCGGTCGGAGTCCCAGGCGATCACGGTGCCGGAGTCGCGCATCGCCTCGGTCAGGGCCACGCGCTCCTGGGGCTCCACGCCGCGGATGAAGAGCGCCATCGCCAGCGCGCCGACCTGGGCGTCCGACAGCGATCCGTCGGCGATGCCGCCCACGAGGAACGCGATCTCCTGCCCGGACAGGGCCTCGCCGTCGCGCTTGCGGCGGATCACCTCGGCGGGGAGCATCAGCGGGTGGCCAGCGACTCGCAGAACTGCGAGGTGAGGCGGGCGAGGTCGGTGGCCGCGGAGTCGGCGTTGCGCAGCGTCTGCTCGTGCGACAGCGCCTCGCCGCCCATCCCCTCGGCGAGGTTGGTGATCGCCGATACCGCGGCGACGCGCAGGCCGCAGTGGCGGGCGAGGATGACCTCGGGGACGGTCGACATCCCGACCGCGTCGGCGCCGAGGGTGCGGAAGGCGCGGATCTCGGCCGGGGTCTCGAAGCTCGGGCCGTGCGCGGCGAGGTACACGCCCTCGGGGAGCGTGATCTCCAGCCGGCCCGCGCACTGACGCAGGAGGCCGCGCAGCGCCGGGTCGTAGGCGTCGCGCATGCTCGGGAAGCGCGGGCCGATGGCGTCGTCGTTGCTGCCGCTGAGCGGGTTGACGCCGAGCATGTTGATGTGGTCGCTGATCGCCATCAGGGAGCCGGGCGGCGAGGACGGCAGCAGCGAGCCGGCGGCGTTGGTGATCAGCATCGCGGCGGCGCCGGCGTGGCGCAGCGCGCGCACCGGGGCGCGCATCGCGCCCGGATCGCCGCCCTCGTAGACATGCCGGCGGCCCTGCAGGCAGGCCACCCGCAGCCCGCCGAGGCGGCCGAGCACGAGCCGGCCGCCGTGGCCGGCCACGCCAGGCTCCGGGAACCCGGGCAGGTCGCCGTAGTCGATCGAGATCGCCTCCTCGATGGCGTCCGCGAGGCCGCCCAGCCCGGAGCCGAGGATCAGCCCGAGGCGCGGCGTGAAGCCGGGCGCCGTGCGGGCGATGACGCTGGCCGCCGACTCGCCGCGGGCGACCGCGGGATCGAGGTCGTGCGCGCGCGGGCGGCTCATCGCAGGGACTCCGGGCCGAAGGAGTTGGGGAGCAACTCGCCGAGCGTGGTCGCCTCGTACGCGCCGGACGTGGAGAGCAGGTGCACGGTCGCCTCGAGCGGCATCAGCTCGCGCAGGCGCTGCCGGCAGCCGCCGCAGGGGACGCACGGCGCCTCGCCGTCGCCGATCACGGCCACCTCGGCGATCCGGCGGTGCCCGGACGCGATCAGCGCGCCGATCGCGGACGTCTCCGCGCACTGACCCTGCGGGTAGGACGCGTTCTCGACGTTGGCGCCCGCGTGCACGCTGCCGTCGTCGGCGCGCAGCGCGACGCCGACGTGGAAGCGCGAGTACGGCGCGTAGGCGTGCTCGTGCACGGCGCGGGCGGCGGCAATCAACGCGGCCGCCCCGCCCTCGGGGCTCTGGGTGGCCGGGCGGCGATGAGCTCGTCCGCGCCACCCTCTCGCGGGCCGAGGAGCCGGTCCGAGTAGGAGTCGGCCAGGATCCGGTCGTCGTCGAGGCCGAGCTCGTCGCTGAGCCGCCCGACCCGCTCCCGCTCGGGCTCCAGGTCGGACCCCTCGGGCGCGACCCCCTCCAGCTCGAGGAAGCTCCCCAGCCCGTCGACGCGGTCGAGGTGGATCCGGACGCCCTCCCACAGCAACAGGCGCCGCTCCTTGTCGACGACGACGAGCGTGCCGAGCGCCGCGTCGAGCGCCTCCCGCAGCGCCGCGGCGTCCTCGACCGGCGCGATCCGGTAGCGGCTCTCGCGCGCCTCGGCCGCGTCCGGGCGCCGGTACTGGATCAGCGCCGCGCCGCCCGGGGTCTCCTCGCGGAGCTTCAGACGTCCTTCGGGGACGCGGAAGTAGGTGTCGCGCTGGGCGATCGTCCCGCGGTCCTCGGCGCCAAGCGCGAGGCAGATCTCCAGCGAGCGCTCCGGGTCGGGATCGGTCGCCTTCAGCTCCACGTTGCGGCGGGGCGCGGACACCAGGGCGAGCCTAGATCATCGGCGCCCCGGCGGCGGCGCCGCCCCGCGACCGGTAACTTGGCGGCGGATGGTGGTACCCGACGGCGTCACGGTGGTCGACCACGTCCTCCTGCGGCGGCTGCTGTCGATCCTCCGCGACCGCGACACGCCGCACGGCGTGTTCCGCCAGACGCTCGACGAGGCGGCGATGATCCTCGCCTACGAGGCGATGCGCGACGCTGCGCAGCGCCGACCTCGAGGTCCAGACGCCGCTCGAGCCGGCCGCCGGCGTGCGGCTCGCCGACGAGGTCGTGATCGTGGCGATCCTGCGCGCCGGGCTGGGCATGGTCGACGGGTTCCTACGGCTCGTGCCCGAGGGGCGGGTCGGGCACCTCGGCATGTACCGCGACGAGGAGGCGCTGCGCCCGGTCGGCTACTACGAGAACATCCCGGCGGGCGTCGAGGACGCCGAGGTGTTCGTGGTCGACCCGATGCTCGCCACGGGCGGGAGCGCCACGCAGGCGATCGCGCGGCTCAAGCGCGCCGGCGCCCAGCGGCTGATGTTCGTCTGCCTCGTCGCCGCGCCCGAGGGCGTGCATGCCCTGCGGGAGGCGCACCCGGAGGTGCCGATCGTGACCGCGGCGCTCGATCGCGAGCTCGACGGCAACGGCTACATCCGCCCCGGACTGGGCGACGCGGGCGACCGCATATTCGGCACCGACCGCTGAGACCGACCGGTCGGAGAAAGCCGACCGCTCGCGTTCGCGCTCGGCACCGACCGCTGAGACCGACCCGGTCGGAAAGACCGACCGCTCGCGTTCGCGCTCGGCACCGACCGCTGAGCTTCTACCCTCGGCCGGCATGAGACGACCGCTCGCCCTCGCGTTCGCCTGCCTCGCGCTCCTCCTCGTCGCCGGTTGCGGCGACGAGTCCGAGAAGGCAGCCGCCCCCGCCGCCGACACTCCGGCGCCCACCAAGCCCGAGATCACGGTCCCGAAGGGCAAGCCGCCCACGACGCTCGTCAAGAACGACATCAAGGTCGGTGACGGCGCGACCGCCACGGCGGGCAAGACCGTGTCGGTGCAGTACGTCGGCGTCTCGCTCCTCAACGGCCGCCAGTTCGACGCCTCGTGGGACAAGGGCGAGCCGTTCAGCTTCCCGCTCGGACAGGGTCAGGTCATCGCCGGCTGGGACCAGGGCGTCGAAGGGATGAAGGTCGGCGGCCGCCGCCAGCTGCTCATCCCGCCTGACCTCGCCTACGGCGCGGACGGCTCTCCGCCCACCATCGGGCCGAACGAGCCGCTGCTGTTCGTGGTCGACCTACTCGACGTCGAGTAGCGCGCCCTCGCCCGCGGCGGTCACCGCGCCCAGCAGCGTCCCCAGCAGCAGCCCGCGGAGCTCGTCGCGGGTGAGGTCGCCGTGCTCGGCCCAGTCGACGATCGCGCCGTCCATGAACCACAGCCAGGCACGGACGGCGGCGCGCAGCGGGGGCGAAGGCGGCGCTCCGGGCGAGAGCCCGTCCAGGATGCGCTGTGACGTGGCCTCGCGCACCCGGTCGACCAGCTCACGGACCTCCGGGATCGCCGCCGCGCTGCGCACCAGCTTGCCGTAGGCGCCGCGGTTGTCCTCCACCCAGCCCAGGAACGCGTCCAGGCCGGCGGTCAGCTGCTCGAGCGGCGGCAGCGAGGGGTCGGGCTCGACCAGGCCCACGAGCTCGGTCGCCTTCTCCTCCAGGGTGGCGGTGAAGTACGCCTGCTTGCCCGGGAAGTAGTGGTAGAGCAGCGCCTTCGAGATCCCCGCCTCCTGCGCGATCCGCGCCATCGACAGCTCGTCGTAGGAGAACCGGGCGAACAGGTCAGCGCCGAGCTCCAACAGGCGCCGGCGGCGCTCGTCGACATCCAGCCGCGTGTAGGCGGGACGGGCCACCAGGCGACACTACCTACCCTGTCCTCAATGGCATCGGAGCCGCATCCACCGCGTCACCCCCGCTCGTCCGACGAGGAGCTCCTCGAGGCCGAGACGAGCGCGATCCTCGCCGAGCTCACGGATGCCCAGCGGCTGCTGCGCATTCAGGACGAGCTGCGCGACGGGTTCAAGAAGCTCGGGCAGATCGGGAAGGCCGTGTCGATCTTCGGCTCCGCCCGCACCCCGCGCGACGATCCCCGCTACACCCAGGCGCGCGACCTGGCCCGCCGCCTCGGCCACGAGGGGTTCGCGATCATCACCGGCGGCGGCCCGGGGATCATGGAGGCCGCCAACCTCGGCGCCCGCGACGCCGGCGTCCCCTCGGTCGGCCTGGGGATCGAGCTCCCGCACGAGCAGGGGATGAACGAGTACGTCGACCTGCCGCTGAACTTCCACTACTTCTTCACGCGCAAGGTCATGTTCGTCCGTTACGCGAGCGGCTTCGTCGTGTTCCCGGGAGGCTTCGGGACGATGGACGAGCTGTTCGAGGCCGCGACCCTGCGCCAGACCGAGAAGATCCGCTACTTCCCGATCGTGCTGGTGGGCAGCTCCTACTGGAACGGGCTCGTCGACTTCATGCGCGAGAAGATGCTCGTCGAGGGCTACATCGGCGAGACGGACATCGAGGCACTCGCGGTGTGCGACGACTTCGAGCGCGTGGTCGAGATCGTCGAGGACGTCGAGCACCGGCGCCCGCGGCGCGCGGCGTAACTCAGCGCGCTACTCCAGGCTGTCGCGGACCCACTCGCCGTCCTTGCGGCCGAGCGTGAGCGCGTCCGTGCGGCCCTCCCCCTCGATGTGGAAGACGGCCAGGTCCTCGTCCGTGCCCGGTCGATCGATGACCTCGACGAGCAGCAGCTCGGAGGGCTCGATCCCGCGTTCCTTCGCGTAGATGCGCCGCGCGGCGGCCTCGAGCACGGCGCGGTCCCAGCCGTTGTCGGCGGCCGCGGCCTCGGCGAGGTCGTGGTTGGCCCGCTCGAGCCGGCGCTCGAACTCCCCCTGCGTGCGCTTCTGCAGCACGGCGCGGGCGAGCACCCCGCCGACGGCGAGGACGAAGAGGACTCCCAGGACGATGATCAGCCAGATGGGCACGGCCCTTACAGTAGGACCGCGCGCGACTGGAGGTGGGCCCCGACCTTGCGCTTCACGCGCTGGAGCGCGTTGTCGACGGTCTTGCAGTCGCAGCCGAGCTTCTCGCCGATCGCCGTGTAGGAGTGCCCGTCGAGGTAGAGCGACAGCACCCGTGACTCGAGCTCGGAGAGCACGCTCGACAGGCAGGCGACGAGCGAGCGCAGCTCCTCGGAGGAGATGACCTGGTTGACCGGGTCGTGGGTGGTGGACCCCGGGAGCACCTCGTCGAGCGTGGGCTCGGAGTCGCTGGCGCCCGCGGGCGTGGCCGAGAAGGAGACATAGCCGTTCAGCGGCGTGTGCTTGTTGCGCGTGGCGGTCTTGACCGCGGTGATGATCTGCCGCGTGATGCACAGCTCCGCGAAGTTGCGGAACGAGGACTCGCGGTCGGGCCGGAAGTCGCGGATCGCCTTGTAGAGGCCGACCAGGCCCTCCTGGATCAGATCCTCGCTGTCACCACCGATCAGGAAGTACGACGACGCCTTCAGGCGCACGAAGGACGCATACCGCCGCACCAGGCGGTCGTACGCGTCGTCACTGCCCTGCCGGGCGAGCGCGAGAAGGTACCCATCCTCAAGATGGACTTGAGACTGAGCCTTGGTTGGAGACAGTCTGGCCACGGACGCACCCCTCTAGGGTCCGTCCGGACCCCGGATTTTGTCGTGGCGCACACCTCCCCCGGCGCCTATTCGCTGAGCTTGGAACCATCGCTAACCCTCAAGCTCAACCTGATATGAGAGGGAGATTGGCACGCTTATGTGGACGTGTCAAGGCGTTTCTGCAAGATCGCGTACATGAGGACCGCTCCGGCGGCGCTCACGTTGAGCGACTCGATGCGTCCCCGCAGCGGCAGCGACACCAGGTCGTCGCAGCCGGCGGCGACCCGCGGGCGCAACCCGCGCCCCTCCGCCCCCAGCACCAGAACCACCCCTCCGGAGTAGTCCGGGGCGCCGTAGGGCGTGCGCGCGTCGGCCGCCGCCCCGTATGTCCAGCAACCCGCCGTCTTGGCGTCGGCGAGGAAGTCCGCGAGGTTGCGCACACGGGCCACCGGCAGGTGTTCGACCGCTCCCGCCGACGCCTTGGCCACCGCGCCGGTGACCTCGGCCGAGCGCCGCTCCGGGATCACGACGCCGGTCGCGCCCGCGCATTCGGCCGTGCGGATCACCGCGCCGAGGTTCTGCGGATCGGTGACCTCGTCGAGCGCGACGAGGAACGGATCGGGCGCGGCCAGCAGCGCCGCCGCGTCGGCGTACGGGTAGGGATCGGCGGCGGCGCACACGCCCTGATGGGCCTCGGTGCCGCAGCGGGCCGTGACCTCGGAGGCCTCGACGACCTGCACCGATGCGCCCGCGAACCCCTCCTTGGCCGTCGCCGCGGTGGCCCAGATCTGCCGCACGCGCCGGCGCCCGCGCAGCGCCTCGCGCACCGCGTTGCGGCCATAGACGTTCGCGGACAGCGCGGGCGCGTCCGCGGCTCGCGCGGGGCGGGGCGGGCGGGGGCGGCCCTCAAGCCGCCGGGACGAGCTCCGGTCCTTCCGGGCCATCACGAACCTCCCACCCGATCGCGCGCAGCTCGTCGCGGAGCCGGTCGGCTTCCGCCCAGTCGCGCGCCTCGCGGGCCTCGGCGCGCGCCGACGCCAGCGAGACGGCCTCGGCCGGCGGGCCCTCCTCCCCGGCGAGCAGGGACTCCAGGCCGAGCACGTCGAGCATCTCGCGCAGGTGCGAGCCGCCGATCTCGCCCTCGAGCTTGTTGGCCTCGCGGATCCAGTCGAACAGCGCCGCCAGCGCCCGCGCGGTGTTGAAGTCGTCGGCCAGCGCCGCGAAGAACGCGTCGCGCAGCGGCGCCAGCTGCTCCGGGGACTCGCCCGGCCCCAGCCGCCGCCCCGCCTCGCGGATCCGCGCCGCCGAGCGCACGGCCTCCTCGAGGCGCTCGTCGGAGAACGCGATCGGCTGCCGGTAGTGGCCGCCCGTGAAGTAGAGGACCAGCGCCTCGCCGCCGACCTGGTCGAGGACCTCGCCGAGACCGCGGATGTTCCCCACCGACTTGGACATCTTCGCGTCGGCGAGCTGGAGCATCCCGTTGTGCATCCACAGCTTGGCCAGCGGCTTCCCGCGGCCCGCCTGCGTCTGCGCCGCCTCGTTCTCGTGGTGGGGGAACACGAGGTCGATCCCGCCGCCGTGGATGTCGAACTCCAGCCCGAGCAGCTGCTCGGCCATCGCGGAGCACTCGATGTGCCAGCCCGGCCGCCCGTCGCCCCACGGCGAGGCCCAGGAGGTGTCCTCGCCCTCCTTCGCGCCCTTCCACAGCGCGAAGTCCAGCGGGTCCTCCTTGCGATCGGAGCCCTCGACGCCCTCGCCCTGGTCCATCTGGTCGACATCGCGGCGCGAGAGCTCGCCGTAGCCGGGCAGCGAGCGGACCCTGAAGTACACGTCGCCGTCGACGGCGTACGCGTGGTCGCGCTCCACCAGGGCCTCGATCAGCTCGACGATCGGCCCGACGGTCTCCGAGGCCAGCGGCTCGTGGTCGGGCCGGCCGAGCCCGAGCCGCTCGGTGTCGGCGAAGTAGTGGGCGGTCATCTCCTCGGCGAGCTCCACCGACGGGCGCCCGGCCTCCCGCGCGGCGTCGTAGATCTTGTCGTTGATGTCGGTGACGTTGGCCACGAGCGTCACGTCGAGGCCCTCGTGCTCGAGGAAGCGCTTGAGCTGGGAGAAGACCACGTACGGGCGGGCGTTGCCGACGTGCACGCGCGCGTAGACGGTCGGCCCGCAGGCGTAGATGCCGACCTTGCCGGGCTCGCGAGGCTCGAGCGGCTGGACGCTGCGCGTCCGGGTGTCATAGAGGCGGATGTCGCGCACCGCGCCTGAGGCTAGTACGCCGGGCGATCAACCGAAATTCCGACCCCATCCCGGCGTGTTCCGCGGGCGCGGGGGATAGGTTGCGTTTCGTGCCGACGCTCTCCAAGGAGGTCGAGGAGGCCTTCCGGACGCTTCCGCTCCGGTACCTCGGTGCCGACCCCGATTTCGACGCCACGTATCACGTGCGCCTGGGCGACGTGGGGCACACGTGGGAGGTCCGCTGCACCACGCACGGCGCCCGCGTCCGGATGGGCGCCACGCGCCGCACGCCCGACGTGGTGATCGGCTCCGACGCCCAGACCTGGCTGCAGCTGCGCCAGGGCGAGCTGTCAGGCATCGAGGCGTTCTCCCAGCGCCGCCTCTCCGCGCGCGGCAAGCTGGACCTCGCGCTCGGCTTCGAGGGCCTGTTCCGCCTGCCCGAACGGCCGCCCGCCGCTGCTCAGCATCCACGACGTGCCCGTCGGGCGGCTGAAGCTCTCCACGCTGACGATGGGCGAGGGCCCCGAGCACGTCCTGCTCCTGCACGGCCTCGGGGGCGCCAAGTCGTCCTTCTATCGACACCGCCGCCGCGCTCAGCCGCCGCTACCGCGTCCATGCGATCGACCTTCCGGGCTTCGGCGACTCCAGCAAGCCCCCGCTGGCCGGCTACGACGCCGGGTTCTTCGCCCGCTCGGTGATCGGCGCGATGGACGCCATGGGCATCGACCGCGCGCACATCGTGGGCAACTCGATGGGCGGGCGCGTGGCGATCGAGCTCGGCCTCGAGTACCCGGACCGCGTCGGCGGGCTGGCGCTGCTGTGCCCCGCCGTGGCGTTCGTGCGGCGCGGGTGGCACCCGCTCGTCCGCGTGCTGCGCCCTGAGTTCGGGATGCTGCCGCACTCGCTGGGCCGCGCCCGGATCGAGGCGCAGTTCTGGTCGCTGTTCGCCGACCGCGACCTCGTCGACCCCGTCGTGGCGGACATCGCGGTCGACGAGTTCGTGCGCATCTACCGCAACGCCGGCGCCCGGCTCGCCTTCCTCTCGTCCGCGCGCAACGTCTATCTCGAGAGCCCGTTCGGCCGCGGCGGCTTCTATCCGCGGCTCGCGCAGCTCGCCCCGCCGGCCATGTTCGTGTGGTCCTCGCACGACAAGCTCATCCCGCCCGCGTTCCAGGCCCACGTCGAGCGGTGGCTGCCCTCGGCGGAGCAGATCCTTCTCGAGGGCTGCGGCCACGTGCCGCAGGTCGAGCGCCCGGAGCACACCAACGGGCTCCTGGAGCGGTTCTTCGCCCGCCACGACGCGCTCGGGCGCCACGGGCGCGGCCTAGACTGCGCCGCGTGAGCGCGACCTCCACCAACGGCCACGGCAGCGCCGAGGCCGCCCGGCGCTCGGTGCGCGGCGAGCCGCGCGAGGCGGAGGCCGACGAAGGCGGTGGCGGGTTGCTCGGGGCGCTGCTCGGCGGCGTCAAGAGCCTGGTCGCCAGCCGGATCCCGCCCGCCGACCTCGACGAGCGCGACCCGGACTACATCCGCGAGAGCCTGCCCCGGCTGTGGCTGCTCTGCTCGCTGTACTTCCGCGGCGAGGTGCGCGGCCTCGGCAACGTGCCCGAGGAGGGCGGCGTGCTGCTGGTCGGCAACCACTCCGGCGGCAACGTCACGCCGGACACGATCGTCTTCACGCTGGCCTTCTCGACCTACTTCGGGGTCGAGCGCGCCTTCCACCAGCTCGCCCATAACCTCGTGCTCTCGTTCCCCGGCCTCTCCTACCTGCGCAAGTACGGAACGGTGGCCGCGTCGCACGAGAACGCCAGCACGGCGCTGGAGTCCGGCGCGGCGGTGCTCGTGTACCCGGGCGGCGACTACGACGTCCACCGCCCGAGCTGGCACCGCCACCGGATCGACTTCGGCGACCGCAAGGGCTTCATCCGCCTGGCGCTCGACCAGGACGTGCCGATCGTGCCGGTGGTGGCCGTCGGCGGGCAGGAGACGGCGCTGTTCCTCTCCCGCGGCGAGTCGCTGGCCCAGGTGCTCGGCCTGGACCGCCTGCTGCGCCTGAAGGTGCTGCCGGTCTCGCTGGCGCTGCCGTGGGGGCTCAACATCGGCGACCTGTTCGGGCACCTGCCGTTACCGGCCAAGATCACCGTCGAGGCGCTCCCGCCCATCCACCTGCGCCAGGAGTTCGGGCCCGAGCCCGACGTCGACGAGGTCTACGACCACGTCGTGCGGCTGATGCAGGACACGCTGGAGGCGCTGGCCGCCGAGCGGCGGCTCCCGGTGATCGGGTGAGGGTCGCGGAGTCGATCGGCGTCAACGCGCCGCCGGAGCTGGTGTGGAAGCACGTCTCGGACCCCAAGCGCTACCTGGACTTCATGTCGGGCGTGACGCGCTGGTCGGTCGAGGGCGAGAAGGCGACCGGGCTGGGCGCCCGTTACCGGATGCTGCTCCGCGTCGGCTCCGCCGAGGTCGGCGGGCTGATCGAGCTGGTCGAGTTCAGCCCCGCCCGCGACCTCGCCTGGAACTCCGTCACCGGCGTCGACCAGCGCGGCCGCTGGCGGATCCGCGAGCGCGACGGCGGCTCCCGGGTCGAGCTGCGGCTGCAGTACGGGGTCGCCGGCTCGGGGCTCTGGGGCTCGATCGCCGAGCTCCTCGCGGCGCGCACCGTCCGCGGCCATCTGCGCCGCTCGCTCGCCCAGCTCAAGCGGCAGGTCGAGCACGATCACCTGCGGGTGCAGGCCGCGGCGCGCCGCTCGGCCCGCGCGACCTAGTTACGCGCAGCCCTCCGAGAAGTCGACCTCCGGGGGCAGCCCGGTGGCGATCTGGAAGATCCGGCCGGTCTCGCCGACCGAGAACTGGATCTCGCGGTTGCCGTTGTGCAGCTCGAAGATCCTGGTCGTCACACTGACGTCGGTGCCGCGCTCCTGCAGCTTGGAGCCGTACTTGGCCTTCAGCCGCTCGACCGAGTCGTTGACCCGGATGCCCTTCGCCGTGGGCATCGCGGTGCGGGTCACGTAGAGCACGCGGATCTTCTTCTGGAAGCGCAGGGTGGTGAGCCCGAAGCGCCTCGGGAGCACCGTGTCGTGGCGGCAGCCCGGCGTGACGACCTTGCCCTCGATGATCCCGCGCCGTGCGGCCTTGCGCGCCTCGTTGATCCCCATCCCGAGCTTGATCGGCCCGACGCCCTTGAACGAGATCAAGGCGTTGCCGTCCATCGGCTTCGGCTTGTCCTTGGCGGGCCGCGCGGCGGCGGTGGCGGCCGGGACGAGGAGCAGGAGGGCGGCGATGGCGAGGAGGCGCTTCACCGCCCGAATCTAACCGACCAGCGTGGCCACCGCCAGGGCCGCGACGCCCTCGCCGCGCCCCACGAAGCCCATCCCCTCACCGGTGGTCGCCTTGACGTTGACGCTGCAGCCGAGCACCGACGCCAGCGACTCGCGGATCGCGTCGCGGTGCGGGGCGAGCTTTGGGCGCTCCATCATCACCGTCGCGTCGACGTGGCCCACCTCGCCGACCAGCCCGACCACGTGGCGCAGCAGCTCGATCGAGTCCGCGTCGCGCCAGCGCTCGTCGGTGTCGGGGAAGTGCTGGCCGATGTCGCCGAGGCCCGCCGCGCCGAGCAGCGCGTCCGTGATGGCGTGGGCAAGGACGTCGGCGTCGGAGTGGCCGGCGAGGCCCTGGTCGTGCGGGATCTCGACGCCGCCGAGGATCAGGGGGCGGCCCGGGGCGAACGCGTGCGAGTCGATCCCGATGCCCGTGCGGCTCACCCGATCGGCTCCATCCTCCGCGTGCGGCCCTCGAACACGGACAGCTCGGTGATCCCGACCTCTCCCAGCAGCTCGAGCGCCTGCTCGTAGCCGAGCCCGAGGTGGGCGGGCAGGTGGGCGTCGCTGGAGAGCGCGATCGGGCAGCCCGCGTCGACGACCATCTCCAGGTAGGGCAGCGCCGGGTAGATCTCCCCCACCGGCTTGCGCAGCCCGGCGGTCGACACCTCGACCGCGATGCCGGCCTCCGCGAACGCCTCCACGGCGGGCTCGTAGAAGAACTGCGGATCGCGGTCGGGGCGCGGCGCCTGGTCGCCCCACACCTTCACGAGGTCGGGGTGGGCGATCACGTCGTAGAGGCCGGACAGGGCCGACTCGGCGACGGTCTCGAAGTAGCGCCGCCACACCTTGTCCGGCGACTCGCCCGCGCCCCACACCGAGTAGTCCTCGGTGTCGATCGAGTGGTTGCGGAGGAAGTGCACGGAGCCGACCACGAAGTCCCACTCGCGCGCGTCCAGCAGGTTCGCCATCTGGTCCTCGCGGCCCGCGATGAAGTCGGCCTCGATGCCCAGCCGCAGGTCGGTCTCCTCGCGCACGAAGCCGCAGTAGGCGTCGATGTCGTCGCGCGCCCACTGGTGCCAGAACGGGTGCTCCCACACGTCCAGCGCGGCGGAGAAGCGGTAGACGTGCTCGGCCACGCCCAGCTCGGCGATCCCCCGCTCCTCGGCGGCGGCCCGGTAGCGCTCGGCGTTGCCGGGGGTGAAGAAGCGCTCGGCGGGCGTGTCGTCCTCGTCGGGACGCAGATGGACGTGGTAGTCGGTGAGCACGGCGGCCGGTGACTCTAGCCTGGAGGGCATGGACACCGGCATCGGCTACTTCCCCACCCACGACGCCTCGCCGCCCGGCGAGGTCGCCCGCCTCGCCGAGGGTCACGGCCACGCCGCGATCTATGTCGCGGAGCACACCCACATCCCGGCCTCGCGCGACAGCGAGTTCCCGGGCGGCGGCCAGATGCCGCGGCGCTACGCCAACACGTACGACCCGTTCATCGCCCTCACGGCGATGGCGGCCGCGACGTCGCACCTGCGGATCGGCACCGGCATCTGCCTGGTGGTGGAGCGCGACCCGATCATCACCGCCAAGGAGGTCGCCAGCCTCGACCACCTGTCGGGCGGGCGCTTCGAGTTCGGCGTCGGCGCGGGCTGGAACCGCGAGGAGATGGCCAACCACGGCACCGACCCGCGGACGCGGATGGCGCTGTTCCAGGAGCGGGTCGAGGCGATGAAGGCGATCTGGACGCAGGACGAGGCCTCCTACGCCGGAACGTTCGTGAGCTTCGACCGGATCTGGTCGTGGCCCAAGCCCGCCCAGGCGCCGCACCCGCCCGTGCTCGTGGGCGGCAACGGCCCGACGGTGCTCGAGCGCGTGATCGCCTTCGGCGACGCGTGGTTCCCCAACGTCGGGCGTGGCGCGATCGTGGACCGCATCCCCGAGCTGCACCAGAAGGCCGGACGCGAGATCCCCGTGATCGCGATGGGCGCCAAGGCGGAGCCGCGCGAGCTGGAGAAGCTCCGCGAGGCGGGCGTCAAGCGCGCCGTGCACTGGGTCCCCTCCGCGGGGCGCGGGCGGGTCGAGGCGGCGATGGAGCGGTGGGAGGCGGCCTACGCGGAGCTCAACGGCGAGTGACCCCGCGCGAGCGCTTCGCTTCCGTACGGGTGGCACGGCTCGCGACTACGGGCGCGGATGGCCCGCACATCGTGCCGATGGTCTTCGCGCTCGCGGGCGACACGATCTACCACGCGGTCGACCACAAGCCCAAGCGCACCACGGCGCTGCGCCGGATCGCCAACCTTCGCTTCGACCCGCGTGCGGCGGTGTTGGTGGACGAGTACGACGAGGACTGGTCGCAGCTCTGGTGGGCGCGGGCCGACGGGGTGGGCCGGGTGCTGGAGCCGGGGCACGCGGAGGCTCTGAAGTTGCTGGCGGCGCGGTACTCCCAATACCGCGATCGCCCGCCCGAGGGACCCGTGATCGCGATCGACGTGCATCGTTGGTCCGGGTGGGCGGCCTCGGCCTGAAGGTCAACGGCCGCTGGGTAGGGAAGGTGAGGGGACGTAACCGGGGAGAAAGTCGACGTTGAGGACGCATACGGTCGTAAACGTCGACCATTGGCCCGAAACCGGGGGAAAGTCGACGTTAGCCCCCCATACGGTGGTCAACGTCGACCATTGGCCCGAAACAGGGCTCGCCGGAAGGGGTGGGCGACATTTGGGGGTGCCAGGCGACCAAAATGTCGCCCACGCCCCGGGACGGCCACCCCGGGGCGGCACCCTCGCTCCCTTACCCAGCCGGCGTTGACGTTCGCCTTCGCAGCAGCAACTCCGCAACCCGCAGATCATGCGGAGTCGTCACCTTGAAGTTCGCGGGAGACGACGGCACCACGACCACCCGCCCACCCGCCCGCTCGACGAGCCAGGCGTCGTCGGTCGCGGCCGCCAGCACGTCGTCGCCCACGTCGAGGGCGCTCTCCAGCGCGCCCCGCCGGAACGCCTGCGGCGTCTGGATCGCCCACAGCCGCCGCCGATCCAGCGTCGCGACGACCTCGTGGTCGTCACCCGCCTCCTTGACCGTGTCGGTCACCTGAGCCGCCGCGACCGCGGCGTCGGCGCCGTCCAACGCAGCCAGAGACTCCACGAACAACCCCGGCGACACCAGAGGCCGAGCGGCGTCGTGGACGACGACCGCATCCGACGGACCCGCCTCCCTCAACGCCAGCCGTACGGACTCCGACCGCGTCAAGCCACCCCGCACGCCCGCACACCCGGCCGGCGCCACCTCACCAGGCGGCAGCGCCACGACGACATCAACCAGCCCCGCCGCCCGCAACGCATCCAGCGACCACTCGAGCATCGGACGACCCGCCAGAACGACAAACGCCTTGGGCCGTGAGGCGCCAAGGCGTTCGCCGCTGCCGGCCGCCACCAGTAGGGCGACCGCCTTCATCGATTGCTGGGCCTGCCTAAGCAGCTCGTAGCGGCCAGGGTCTCCGAGCGCGTCAGGATGTCGTCGAGGTAGGCCTCGGCCTGCTCCTCGTCCTTGTCCAGCGCGTACATCATCTCGGACGCCAGGATCTTCTTCGCGCGGGTGTACATCTGCTTCTCGCCCGTGGAGAGACCCTTGTCCTGCTCGCGGATCGCGAGGTTGCGCACGACCTCGGCGAGTTCCATGATGTCGCCGGTCTTGATCTTGTCGCGGTTGTGCTTGAACCGGCGGTTCCAGTTCTTCGGCATCTCGGACACGTCGTCGGAGAGCACCGCAAGAACCTTCTTGACCGTGTCCTCGTCGATCACGCGGCGCAGGCCCGCCTTGCCGGCGTTCTCACACGGGACCATGACGGTCATGTCGTTATGAAGGATCTTGATGGTGAGGTACTCGCGGATCTCACCGAGGATCTCCTTCTGCTCCTTCTTGATGACCTGACCCGCGCCATGATGCGGGTAGACCACGTTGTCACCGATCTCGAAGGCGATGCACTCGGCCTCGCGGGTGATGTCGAGATCCTCGATCTGCTCAGTCGTGGATTCGGGGATGGTGTCCTCCTTGATCAGGGTGCGTCCGGGTGCCGGACGGCCAACGGTTCTCGATGGTCATGTCTGCAGGTAACGATCGACGAGGTTGATTTCCTGCAGTCGGCGAAGGCCCTCCCGGATGTCCTTCGCGCGGATCTCCCCCACGCCCTCGACCGCCTCTAGCTCTGGGTCGGTCGCGGCGAGGATCTCGTCAAGCCCGCGGAACTCGCGGACGATGTTCTGCACCACGAGGCGGGGCAGGCGCGGGATGCGCCCGAGGATCCGGTAACCGCGTGGTGAGACGGGGAAGTCGAGGGTGTTGACCTTGCGGTCGTGCCCGAGCAGCTCGGCGAGGCGGCCGAAGTCGAGCAGGTCCTGGTGGGCGAGGCGGGCGATGCCGTCGAGCGCGACGGCGAAGGAGTCGTCGGCCTCCTCGGCCAGGTAGTCGTGCAGCAGGGCGGCCTTGTCGCCGGCCACGCCGACCATCGTCTCCTCGAGCTGCATCTCGATCAGCCGGCCCTCGGAGCCGAGCTCGACGATGTAGCGCTCGATCTCGACGGCCATGCGGGTGACCAGCTCGGCGCGCTGGAGGACGGTGAGGACGTCGTGCAGCGTCACGCCGCCCTCGAACTCGAGGGCGGTGAGGCGGGTGGAGACCTGGTCGAGGCGGGAGCGGTACTTGTCCAGCGTCTGCAGCGCCTGGTTGGCCTTGGCCAGGACGGCGGGGATCTCCTCGAGGATGTACTTCGCGCCGTCAACGTAGAGAGACACGACATCGCGGCGCTGGGAGACGGCGATCACGAGAGCGTCGGTCTGCTTGGACACGCGCTCGGCCGTGCGGTGGCGGGTGCCGGTCTCCGAGGACAGGATCGTCGGGTCCGGCATCAGCTGCACGTTGCACCAGGCGATGCGGGTGGCGTTGCCGTTGAGGGCGATCGCACCGTCCATCTTCGCCAGTTGGTAGAGCAGCGCCGGCGTGTAGTCGATGTCCAGCTTGATGCCGCCGGAGAACAGGAACGCGAGCTCGTCGGGATCCCCGATCACGAGCAGTCCGCCGGTCCTGGCATGAACGATGTTGTCGATCCCCTCACGGACCGCCGTGCCGGGAGCGACCATCTCCAGTGACTTGACCAGTCGGGGTTCCTGACGCGCTTCGAGCTCAGTGAGCTCTTCCCCTGATCGTGGCGTCATCACCAGTAGATTCTAGCAGGGTTTTATGGTCTCTTGAGCCGCATATTTGGCTCTAGAGCAGGGCTTTTCGGGGTTGACGAAGTGCTTTCGGGCTGCTACGCCGCCTGAGCCGCGGGACGCTGCCCCGGGAGGGCGGCGCGGACGGCCGCGCGGATAGTCGGCACCTCGAGCGCCTCGCTCCCGGGCGGGCCGTACACGGGGTCCAGGCCGAACTTGCGGGCCTCCGCGAGCCGGCGGTCGGGATGCCCCACGCTGCGCAGCTCGCCGGTGAGGCCCACCTCGCCGAAACAGGCGACCGGCGTGCGCGAATCCCCGCCGAGCGGGACGCCGCGCTGGGCGCTGGCCACGGCCAGCGCCACGGCGAGATCCGCCCCGGGCTCGTCCACGCGCACGCCGCCCGCGACGTTGACGAAGACGTCCGCGCTGCCGATGGCCACACCGGCGTGGCGGCCGAGCACGGCGAGCACCAGCGCGAGGCGGTTGCGGTCGATCCCGTTGACGACCCGCCGCGGCGGGACCAGCTCGGAGGGCGAGACCAGCGCCTGGACCTCGACCAGCAGCGGGCGTGAGCCCTCCATGGCGGCCAGGACGACGCTGCCCGGTGCGCGGGTGGCCTCGCCGACGAAGCGCGCCGACGCGTCCTCGACCTCCACCAGCCCGCCCTGACGCATCTCGAACACGCCGACGTCGTTGGTGGAGCCGAAGCGGTTCTTGAGCGCCCGCAGCGTGCGGTACGTCCGCTCCCGCTCGCCCTCGAACTGCAGCACGCAGTCCACGAGGTGCTCGAGCACGCGCGGGCCGGCCAGCGAGCCCTCCTTGGTCACGTGGCCCACCAGCAGCACCGCGATGTCACGCGCCTTGGCCAGGCGGGTGATGCGATCGGCGACCTCGCGGACCTGGCCGACGGACCCCGCGGCGCCGGACAGGTCGGGGGCGTGAAGCGTCTGCACGGAGTCGATGACGCACACCTCGGGGCGCTCGGCGTCGAGCGTCGCGAGCACGGTCTCCAGGTCGGTCTCGGCGAGCACGGGGACGTCGAGCGCGGCGCCGGGCAGGCGCTCGGCCCGCAGGCGGATCTGCGCGGGCGACTCCTCCCCCGACACGTAGAGCGTCCTCCGGCCGGCGCCCTGCAGGTTCCCGAGCGCCATCGAGGTCAGCGTCGATTTGCCGATGCCGGGCGAGCCGCCGATCAAGACCAGCGACCCGGGGACGATGCCGCCGCCCAGCACCCGGTCCAACTCCCCGATCCCGGTCTGCAGCCGGACGTGGCGCACCGCCTGCACGCTGGAGAGCGGCACCGGCTTCGCGGCCACCCGGCCCCCGGACGCCCGCTTGGCGCTGGCGGTGGGCGCCTTCGCCTCCTCGGTCAGCGTGTTCCACTCGCCGCAGCCGGGGCACTGCCCCAGCCAGCGTGGCGCGTCGGTGCCGCAGGAGGAGCAGACGAAGACGGTGTTGGAGCGGGCCATGGTCTTGGGACGGTAGGCCGCACGCCGGACAACTCGCCCCCCTCACGCGGTGGTGGCGGCGCGCGACGCGACGAGCGCGCGGGCGCGCTCGGCGAGCACGGGCATCCCCAGCGCGTCGGCCTCGAGCACCGCGTCGGCGAGCAGCCCGCGGGCCCGCGCCGTGTCACCGCGAGCGCGACGCGCCAGCAGCATCCCCGCCCGCGCCACGAGCGTCCGGGCGCGCCATGGGCGCGAGGCCATCTGCTCGTGCATCCGCATCGCGTCCTCGAAGTGGGTCTCGGCGTCGTCCCAGCGCCGCATCGCTGCGGCCAGCAGCCCGAGCAGCCGCGAGGCGGACCCATTGCACGTCGCGGCGCGCCCCACCACGACGACGCGGCCCGCGTACGGCAGCAGCGCCTCGTACAGGGCCTCGGCGCGGCGGGCGTCGCCGAGCGCGCCGCACACCTCGGCGAGCAGCGTGACGGCGATCAGCCAATTGGCGTCGCTCGGGAGCGCGGCCACGTCGAGCGCCTCGAACTCGGCGCGCGCCTCGTCGGTGCGCCCCAGCTCGACCAGCAGGAGCGCGAGCGCCGGCCCGCCAGGCGGGGATCGCCGGGTAGAGCTCGATGAAGCGCCGCACCGCGTCCTCCATCTCGTCGAGCCGGCCCTGCTCGCGGCGGATGTTGAAGATCGCCTGTGCGAAGTAGTGCATCGCGTTCTCCGCCTGGCCGCGCTGGCCGATGGCGAGCGTCTCGTGGGCGAGCCGCTCGGCCGCCTCGAAGTCGCCCGCGAGCTGCGCGCGCGCGCAGCGCAGGCCCGACGTCCACCACAGGTACAGGGGGCGGTGCAGCGCCTCCGCGAGCTGGGACGCTGCGGCGATGTGCAGGTCGGCGCCGTCCACGTCGCCGATCTCGAGCATGTCGACGACCGTCCAGCCCGCGGCCTCCAGCTCCAGCTCGGGGTCTCCGGTGCGCTCCGCGACCTCACGCAGCTCCGCGGCGACCGCGAGCCGCTCCCCCACCGTCTCGGGGCGCCACAGCGCGTAGTGGCGGGCCACGAGCGCGCTGGCGAGCGTGCTCGGGTCGCCCAGCCTGCGCGCCAGCTCGACGGCCTCCGCGGTGAGCGCGAGCCGCCGCTCCACGTCGCCGGAGTAGTAGAGCTCGAGCCCCAGCCGGGCGAGCAGCCGCGCGCGCAGCGGGCTCTCCTCGGCGCCCACCGCCTCGAGCGACTCCTCGATCAGCTCGACGCGCCGGTCGTCGACCCGGCCCAGCATCGACCACGGGCCGGCGAAGCCGAGCGCGGCGCGGCCGAGTAGCGCTGCGTCGCCGATCCCGCGGGCCGTCTCCGCGGCGGCGCGGAAGCTCCCGCGGGCGCCCTCCTCGTCGCCGGCCCGCTCGGCCGACTCGCCGAGCGCCACGAGCAGGTCGCCCCGCACCCGGTCGTCGGCCGTGCCGGCCAGCTCCCTGGCGCGCAGGGCCTCGCGGTAGTGCTCGGCCGCCTCGTCCCACGCCATCAGCCGGTCGGCTCGCTGCGCCGCGGCGAGCGCGAAGTCGATCGCGCGCTCCGGCCGCTCGAGCGGAGCGGCCTGCGCGAAGTGGTAGGCGAGCTGGGGCAGGTAGTCGTCGACGTCCGCGCCGCGCAGGGCGGCGAGCGCCTCGCCGACGCGTCCGTGCAGCCGCGCGCGGCGCAGCCGGGAGATCCCGTCGTAAAGGGTCGCCCGCACCAGCGCGTGGGCGAACGCGTAGTCGCCGACCCGGCCGCTCTCGCGGATCACGCGCGCCTGCACGGCCTCTTCGAGCGCGGCGACCAGCGCGTCGCCCGCGAGCGTGTCGCCGATCACGTGCTCGAGCAGCTCGAAGTCGAACTCCCGGCCGATCACCGCCCCGGCCACCACCGCCTGCCGGGCGTCGTCGCCAAGCCGCCGCAGCCGCCGGGACGTCACCTCGCGCACGCCCTCCGGCACGCCCGCCTCGGCCAAGGTGACGCCGACCCCCGCGCGCTCGCCCTCCTGGCGCAGGTGCCCGACGACCTCCTCGATGAAGAACGGGTTGCCCTCCGTCTCGCCGTGCAGGGCGGTGACGAAGCCGGGCGCCGGGGAGCCGACCCCGAGCGCGGCGATCAGCTCACCGACCTCCGCCTCCGCGAGCCCCTCGAGCTCGAGCCGCTTGAGCGTGCCCTCGCGGCGCAGGTCGCCAACCAGTTCGTGCAGCGGGTGCTCGCTCTCCAGCTCGGTCTCTCGGTAGGTGCCGACGAACAGCGTCCGGGCCGGGAGCGGGGAGCGCACGAGGTGGCGCACCAGCTGCAGGGTCGGCCGGTCGGCCCAGTGCAGGTCGTCGAACACGACGACCGCGGGCCCGTCCCCGGCCAGCGCGGCGAGCAGGGCGGCGACCGCGTCGAAGAACCGCAGCCGGCGGGCGTCGGCGTCGCCAGGCGCCCCGGCCGGCGGGCGCCCGAGCTCGGGCAGCAGGATCCCGAGCTCGGCGGCGTGGGCGCCGAGCCGCCCGGCCAGCGGCCCCAGCGGCGCGCCGGCCGCCCAGCCGCGGACCATCTCCACCACCGGCTGGTAGGGCGCGAGCGTCTCCTCGTCGAAGCGCCCGTAGAGCACGACGGCGCCGGCATCGTGGGCGCGGCGGGACAGCTCGGCGGCCGCGCGTGTCTTGCCGATGCCCGCGTCCCCGGCCAGCATCACGAGCTGGCGCGTGCCGTCCAGCGCCTGCGCCCAGCATCCCTCCAGGAAGGCGAGCTCGGTGGAGCGGTTGACGAGCGCGTGGCGCCCGACGGCGGCCGCCAGCGGGATCGGCCAGGTCACGGTCGGCGGCGCGGGGGCGGCGGGAGCGGGCTCGCCGCGCAGCAGCCGCTGGTGGACGGCCATCGTGGCCTGTCCCGGCGTGGCGCCGAGCTCGTCGCGGAGCAGGACCCGCAGGTGGTCGAAGGCCCGCAGGGCCTCGGCGGGGTTCCCGGCCGCCTCGTGGACCTCCATCAGCGCGCGGTGGGCGGACTCGCGGAACGGCGCGGCCGCCACGGCGGCGGTGGCGGCCGCCTCCGCCGTCCCCAGCTCGTGGCCGCCGAGCCCGACCCCGGCGGCCGCAAGGGCCTCCAGGGCGCGCAGGCGCAGCGCCTCGCACTCGTGACGGCGTTCTTCGACCCACGGCCCCGAGCCGTCGGGCAGGAAGCTCTGCAGGTCGACGGCGAGCGCCTCATGAGCCCCCTCGGCGGCCTCCGCGAAGCGGGAGTCCGCCACGGCCGCCTCGGCCCGCCCCACCGCCCGCGCGGCGCGCTCGACGTCGATCTCCACCTCCGCGCCGAAGCGCACCTCCGAGCGCCCGGCCAGCACGCCGGTCCCGAGCGCACGGCGGAGCTTGGAGAGCAGCGCGCTGAGCGCCGAGTCGGCCGCCGCCGGCGGGTCGTCGGGCCACAGCGCGTCGATCAGCTCACGGCGGGGGCAGGAACGGTCGCGATGCCAGGCGAGGTAGGCCAGCAACAGCCGCCCCTGGCGGCCGGGAAGCCCGCTCTCGAGTTCACGTCCACCGGCCCGGATCTCGATCGGGCCACACAGCCGGATCTGCCAGTCAGCCACGCTGGAGCGACCGTACCTGGCCCGCCAAGGTTTCGCCAAGGTTTCGCCAACCGCCCGCCCGCATGATCCTCCCCAGCGGCGACGGAGAACGGAACCACACAGCGCCGCTGAACGCGACACGGACGTCGCCACATCCCCCATAACCGGCAGCGGCCGCTTGACCCACGGTCGCTTGTCATCCCCGCACGAAGGGCCCGCGCATCCGCGGGTCCTTCGTCGCGCCCGGGCTCAGCCTGGATCCACCGAGCACCGCGCCGCCGGACTCGGTGGATTCAGGCGCAGCGCGCGGCGTCGAGCGCCTGCTCCACGTCGGCGAGCAGGTCCGCGGTGTCCTCGCAGCCCGCCGAGAAGCGGATGAAGCCCTCCGAGACGTCGTCGGTGCCCCAGCGCGCGCGGCGCTCGGCGGTCGAGTGCACGCCGCCGAAGCTGGTCGCCTCGGTGACGAGCGTGCACGCGTCGAGGAACGCCTGGGCGCGCTCGGCGGACTCGACGGCGAAGCCGACGAGCGGCCCCCGGAAGGCCATCTGGCGGTCGGCGGCCGGACCGGACGGGTGCACGACCTCGGGCACGTCGTCCCGCGCGCACAGGAACTCGAAGAGGGCGACGGCGTTGGCGCTCGATCGCTCGAGCCGCAGGCCGAGCGTCGCCAGCGACCGGTGCGCGAGCCACGCGTCGAACCCACCCGCGATCGCGCCCGACTCCGTGCGCCAGTGCCGCAGCGCCTGCGCCCGCTCCCGGTCTGTGGTGGAGACGACGCCGAGGAGCACGTCGGAGTGCCCGCACAGGCTCTTGGTGCCCGACAGCATCGCCACGTCCGCCCCGAAGTCGAGCGGGCGCTGGCCGAGCGGGGTGGCGACCGTGTTGTCGATCGCGAGCAGGGCGCCGGCCGCATGCGCGGCCTCCGCCACCACGGCGATGTCGATGACGTCGAGCCGCGGGTTGGACGGCGTCTCGGCCCACACGAGCGCGGCGCCGTCGGCCGCCTCGGCGAGCGCAGCCGTGTCCGTGGACACCAGCCGCGTGTCGATCCCCAGCCCGGCGAGGCGCTCGGCGAGCTCGCGGACGCCCGGGTAGCCGTCGCCGCAGGCGACCAGCACGTCGCCGGCGCGCAGCGAAGTGAAGAGCACGGCCGTCACGGCCGCCATGCCGGAGGCGAACACGACCGATTCGCCGCCGTCGAGCTCCCCGAGCGCGCGCTCCAGGTGCGTCCACGACGGGTTCCCGTCGCGCCCGTAGCCGTAGGGCGCGGAGTCGATCGCTCCGCGCAGGTGGAAGGGCGCCGCGAGCACGGGCCCGGGGAGCAGGGGGTCTCCGGGCGCGCCCTCCGGCACGCCGGCGTGGATCGAGCGGGTGCTGGGGCCAGACATACGGCGTGACGATAGCCTCGCGCCGCGATGCCGCCCCGCTCGCTCGCGCGCCTGCTGCTCGCCACCCGCGCGCTCCCCGCCCGCGCCGCGCTGTTCCAGGCCCGCGCGATGCTGCGCGCGGCGCGGCTCGGCGACGACTGGGCGCTCGTGAGCTCGACCCGCCCCGCGGACGTCGCCGAGCTGCTGCGGCTCGCGAGCGGCCGCCGCCGCGCCGTCGAGCTGGGCACCGCGACCGGCTGGACGTCGGGCGCGCTGCTGCTCGCCGACGGGGAGCGCCGGTTGAGCTCCTACGACCCGGTCGTCCGCGAGCACCGCGACGCCTACCTCGCGCTGCTCCCCCGCGCCGCCCGCCGGCGGTTGGAGCTGATCGCGGCGCCCGGCGACGAGGCCCGCGGCGAGGAGGTCGAGCTGCTGTTCGTCGACTCCTCGCACGACCGCGCCGCCACGGTGGCGGAGGTCCGGGCGTGGCAGCCGCGCATGGCGGCCGGCGGCCTGGTCGTGCTCCACGACTACGGCAACCCGGCCTACCCGGGCGTCGCGGAGGCCGTCGAGGAGCTCGGGCTGGACGGGCGCCCCCGGTCAGGAATGTACGTCTGGCGCGCTTGAGCGCTCCTTTAGATCCGCCACCGGGTTGCATTCACCGCGGGTCAACAACCGAAGGGGTACCTCCATGCGTTTTTCCAAGCCGTCGCCGGCGACGGTCATAGCCTCGATCGCATTGTTCGTGTCGCTGGGCGGCACGAGCGTCGCCGCGGTCAGCTACGCCCGCAACGCGGGCAAGGTCGACGGCTACGACGCCGTCAAGGCCACCTCGAGCACGTCCAAGGCGGGCGGCAACCTGGTCGCCGCCAACAAGAGCGGCCCCGACAAGGGCAAGGTGCCGGTCAAGCACCTCGCCGACGTGGCCGCCACCCAGACGTTCGGCAAGTCGTTCGACGTCGCCGACAACGCTCCGGGCGCGCCACAGCTGATCGGCGACGGCGGGACCGTCGGGCAGCTCACGGCGACGTGCAACGACCAGGCGGCTGGCGCTGGCGATCGAGGATCCGATCACCGAGCTGAACTTCGTCAACACGTCGGGCGACTTCATCAACGTCGCCGGGCGCGTGGGCGGCCGCCCGGAGAGCGAGGTCGCCGCGGTGCCCAACGGCACGGTCGCGCCGCTGACGATCGCCGGCTCGAACACGTTCTTCTACCACGTGGAATACAAGGGCCGGAACCTGCTGATCAACGGCGTCGTCCGCCAGGACGGCCGGCGCACGCCGACCGCGAGCTGCCTCGTGTGGGGCACCGTGCAGGAGATCACTCCGTAGCCAGGTTCATCCCCCGGGGCGGCTCGCCGCCCCGGGGTCTAGCCTGACGGCGGTGCGGCGCCGCCTGCCCGCAGTCCTGCTCGTCATGGCGCTGTGGCCGGCGGCTCCGGCCGCCGCGCGCCGCCCCGGCGCGGTGGGACGCGGGCGCACAGGACGCGCGCCGACTACGTCCGCCACCGGGCCGGAACGGTCGCGTTCGCCGTGCGCACCGAGCGCGGCGCCACGGGCCTCGCCGCCACCGCGACGTTCCCGTCGGCGAGCGTCGTCAAGGCGATGATGCTCGTCGCCTACCTGCGCCGAGAGTCCGACCGGGCGCTCAACCCCGCCGACCGCAACCTGCTGACGCCGATGATCCGCTGGTCGTCCAACCGCGACGCGACGCGCGTCTTCGACGCGCTCGGCCCGCTCGCGCTGCCCGAGGTCGCGCGGGTCGCGGGCATGCGCGGCTTCACCGGCGGGACGTTCTGGAGCGCGTCGACGATCACGGCCGCCGACCAGACCCGCCTCTTCCTGCGCATCGATCGCCTGATCCCGCGGCGGCACCGCGAGTACGCGATGGGGCTGCTGCACCGCATCGTCCCCAGGCAGCGCTGGGGGATCGCGCGGGTGGCGCCGCGCGGCTGGACGCTGTACTTCAAGAGCGGCTGGACCGCGCCGGGTCGAGCACCAGGTCGCGCTGCTCGTCCGCGGCCGCCGGCGCGTGGCGGTCGCCGTGCTCACCCGGGGCAGCCCGAGCCCCGCCTACGCGCGCGCCACCGAGGAGGGCGTCTTCTCGCGCCTGCTGCAAGGGCTGAAGCGCCCGTAGAACGACCGAGGGCGCCCCGTGGGGCGCCCTCGGCGGAAACATGTGAGCCCTATTACTCGGCCGGTTCGGGAGGCTGCACGGCGGGCTGGTCCAGCGCCCCGCCGTCGTCGACGGGCTCGCCCGCGGCTTCCTCCTCGCCCTCCTTGCGGCCGCCGACGCCCACCGGGGTCGGAGCCTTCTCGGGCTTGACGATCGCGATCTTGAGCTCGCCGTCGGTCTCCTCGGCGCCGACCTCCACCATCACGGTGGCGCCGGCGATGAGCTCCGAGCGCAGCACGAAGTCCGCGAGCGGATCCTCGATGTAGCGCTGGATCGCGCGGCGGAGCGGGCGGGCACCCATCGCGGGGTCCCAGCCCTTCTCGACCAGGAAGTCCTCGGCGCCCTCGGTGAGCTCCAGCTGCAGCTCACGCTCTGCCAGCGACCCGCGGATGCGGCGCAGCAGGAGGTCGACGATCTCCTTGATCTCCTCCTTCTGGAGCTTGTGGAAGACGATCACGTCGTCGATGCGGTTGAGGAACTCCGGGCGGAAGACCTTCTTGAGCTCGCCCATGACCCGGTTCTTCATGTCGTCGTAGGTCATGCCGTGGTCGTCGTCGCCCACGGTGAAGCCGAGCGGCGTGTTGCGCGCGATCTCGGAGGCACCGATGTTCGAGGTCATGATCACGATGGCGTGCCGGAAGTCCACCGTCCGGCCCTGCGAGTCGGTCAGGCGCCCGTCCTCCAGGATCTGCAGGAGGATGTTGAACACGTCCGGGTGGGCCTTCTCGATCTCGTCGAGCAGGAGCACGGAGTACGGCTTGCGGCGCACCGCCTCGGTCAGCTGGCCGCCCTCGTCGTACCCGACGTAGCCGGGAGGCGAGCCGACGAGCCGGGACACGGCGTGCTTCTCCATGTACTCCGACATGTCGATGCGGACCATGGCCTCCTCGTCGCCGAAGAGGAACTCGGCGAGCGTGCGGGCCAACTCGGTCTTGCCGACGCCGGACGGGCCGAGGAACACGAAGGAGCCGGTCGGGCGCTTGGGGTCCTTGAGCCCCGCGCGCGAGCGCCGGATCGCCTTCGAGATGACCTCGATCGCCTGGTGCTGGCCGATGACGCGCTTGTGGAGCTCCTCCTCCATGCGCATCAGCTTCTGGGTCTCGGCCTCCGTGAGCTTGAACACGGGGATGCCGGTCCACATCGAGACGATGTCGGCGATCTCTTCCTCGCCGATCGTCGGACGCTCGCCGCCCTCGCCCGACTCCCAGGCGTCCTCGAGCTCGCGCTTCTTGTTCGTGAGGCGCCGCTCCTTGTCGCGGAGGTTCGCCGCCTTCTCGAACTCCTGCGCCTCGATCGCGGCCTCCTTGTCGCGCCGCGTCGTCTCGATCTCCTCCTCGAGCTCCCGGTACACGGGCGGGGAGGACATCGACTTGATGCGCATGCGCGACGCGGCCTCGTCGATGAGGTCGATCGCCTTGTCGGGCAGGAAGCGGTCGGAGATGTAGCGGTCGGCCAGCTCGGCCGCCGCCTCCAGCGCCTCGTCGGAGATGTTGACCTTGTGGTGCGCCTCGTACCGGTCGCGCAGCCCCTTGAGGATCTGGACGCACTCCTCGAGGGAGGGCTGGTCCACCGTGATCTTCTGGAAGCGACGCTCCAGCGCCGAGTCGCGCTCGAGGTACTTGCGGTACTCGTCGAGCGTGGTGGCGCCGACGGTCTGCAGCTCGCCACGGGCCAGCGCCGGCTTGAGGATCGACGCAGCGTCGATCGCGCCCTCGGCGGCACCCGCGCCGACGAGGTTGTGGAGCTCGTCGATGAACAGGATGATGTCGCCGCGCTGGGTGATCTCCTTCATCACCTTCTTCAGGCGCTCCTCGAACTCGCCGCGGTACTTCGAGCCCGCGACCAGCGCCGCCAGGTCGAGCGTGTAGATCTGCTTGTTCTTCAGCAGCTCCGGCACGTCGCCGTTGGTGATGCGCTGGGCCAGGCCCTCGACGACGGCGGTCTTGCCGACGCCGGGCTCGCCCACCAGCACCGGGTTGTTCTTGGTGCGGCGGGAGAGGATCTGCATGATCCGCTCGATCTCGGTCTCGCGCCCGACGACGGGGTCCAGCTTGCCGTCGGAGGCGAGCTTGGTCAGGTTGCGGCCGAACTGGTCGAGCAGCTTCGAGGACTTCTTGCCCTCGCCCTGGCCGCGCCCGCGCCCGTGCCGGCGCCCTGACCCGAGCCGGAGCCCGAGCGACGGCCGCCGGGGCCGGACAGCATGCGGATGACCTCGTTGCGGATCTTCTCGGAGTCCGCGTCGAAGTCGAGCAGGATGCGGGCCGCGACGCCCTCGTTCTCCCGCACCAGGCCGAGCAGGATGTGCTCGGTGCCGATGTAGTTGTGGCCGAGCGACAGCGCCTCGCGCAGCGCCAGCTCGAGGACCTTCTTCGCGCGCGGCGTGAAGGGGATCTGGCCGGACGTCACCTCCTCACCGGAGCCGACGATGCGCACGACCTGCGCGCGCACACGCTCCACGGTGATGTCCAGGCTCTCGAGGACGCGGGCCGCAAGGCCCTCCTCCTCGCGAAGGAGGCCGAGGAGGATGTGCTCGGTGCCGATGTAATTGTGCTTGAGCGTCCGCGCCTCCTCTTGGGCGAGGACGACCACCTGACGTGCGCGCTCTGTGAATCGCTCGAACATGGTGGTGGGGTGGTTCCTTCCTGCTAAGTGCTGCCCTAGCGCTCGGTCGTGAGGTGTTCCGTGGTCGGTTGGGCGTTCGTTCTGGCCGAAGGAGGCGAAAGTACCCCGGCCTCTGACCCGGTATTCGGCAGCGGAAGCCGAATCGGATGAGCGACGCGGGGTTCGATCTGCGGCCATGCATCAGTTTACCAATGGGGCGGATGCCTGAACGGGTGTCCGAACGGGCGCTCCGGCGCGGTTCGGCGAGCGGTGGGAATACGGGGCGCGTTCGCATCGTCCTGATCGGGACCATGCGAATCCTCATCGCGTCCAAGGCCGGACCCCGGCGCGCCGCCGCTCCCCGACTCCTGGGACGGCGACGAGCGGCCGCTGGTCTACGTCCCGAGTGGCCGGAGGGCGTGGCCGGGATCGGCGACGCGGTGCGCCGCGTGCTCTCGGACCCGTCCTACCGGTTCGCCGCCGGGCGCGGGGCTGCCGAGGTGGCGGCGCTCCCGCCGATCGACGACGCGATGGCCGTGCTCGGCGACTGGCTCGAGATGGCGCGCGCGGCATGAGGGCGAGGCCTTACCGCCGGTGCTCGGGGGTGGGACCATTGCTGGCATGCCCCAGACGCTGCTCGAGCGAGACGACACGCTCGCGGCGCTGGACCGGATCGTCGGCGACGCGGCGGCCGGTCGCGGCTCGGTGGTGCTGGTGACGGGCGAGGCCGGGATCGGCAAGACGACGCTCGTGCGCGCCTTCGCCGACGAGGCCGCCGCTCGCGCGCGGATTCTGCTCGTCGGCCTGCGACGACCTGATGGCGCCGCGCACGCTCGGGCCCGCTGCGCGACGCGGCGCTGCAGGGCCGCGGCCCGCTGGCGGCGGCGCTCGCCGACGGGCGAGCCGGTCGACGCGGTGTTCGCCGCGCTGCTCGACGAGCTCGCCACCGACGGGCCGGTGGTGCTCGTGGTGGAGGACGTCCACTGGGCCGACGACGCCACGCTCGACGTGCTCGGCTACGCCGCCCGCCGGATCGAGCCGCTCGAGGCGGTTCTCGTGCTGACCTTCCGCGACGACGAGATCGACGGATCGCACTCGCTGCACCGCTTTCTCGGCGCGATCGTGGGCGCCCAAGTGCACCGTTTTCCGCTCGATGGGCTGTCGCGCGACGCGGTGGCGTGGCTGTCGGCGGGCAGCGGCGCCGACGCCGACGCGCTGCACCGGGCGACGCGCGGGAACCCGTTCTTCGTCACCGAGGCGCTCGCCTCGCCGCGGGACGTCGTGCCGCTCAGCGTGATGGAGGCGGTGCTCTCGCGCGTGCGCCGGCTCGGGCCGGCCTGCCGGGAGGCGCTCGACCAGCTCTCGGTCGTGCCCTCCCACGTCGGCGCCGAGCTCGCCGGGACGCTGCTCGGGCCGCGCGTGGATGCGCTCGCCGAGGCCGAGCTGGCCGGCGTGCTCGAGGTCGGGCCCGACAGCCTCGCGTTCCGCCACGAGCTGGCGCGCCGCGCGATCGAGCGCAGCCTGCCGGCCATCCGGCGGCGGGGCGCTGAACGCGCGCGTCGTCGAGGCGCTGCTGGCCGCCGACCGCCCCGAGCCCGCGCGCGTCATGCACCACGCCGTCGAGGCGCGCGACGTGGCGACGATCGCCGCCGTCGGGCCCGCCGCCGCGCGCGAGGCGGCCCGCGCCGGCTCGCACCGCCAGGCGCTCGCGCACTTCGAGTCCGTGCTGCCGCACCTCGACCGGCTGGGCGTCCGCTCGCGCGCCGCGATGCTCGACGACTACGGCTGGGAGCTCTACAACGCGCACCGCTTCCGCGAGGCGGTCGACGCCGGCCGGCGGGCCGTGAGGCTCTACGAGGAGCTGGGCGACGCGGTGGCGGTCGGCGAGTGCCTCGTGCGGCTCTCCCGCCACCTGTTCATGGCCGGCGACACCGACGCTGCGGAGGACTGCGCGCGGCGAGGCGGTGGCGACGCTCGAGCCGACCGGGCGACGACGACGACGCTCGCCCACGCCACGCTCTACCGTGGGCGCGATCCTCGCGATGACCGACGCGCCCGCCGAGGCCGCCGTCGGTGCTCGCGCGGGCCCGCGAGCTGGCCAAGGGCGGGGGTCGCGATGACCTCGCCGCGCTGTCGCTCAACTACCTCGGGATCGCGTGCTTCGAGCTCGGCGACGTGCACGCGGGCGTCGAGCTGCTGCGCGGCGAGCATCGCCGAGTCGATCAGCGTCCGCCAGCACGAGTACGCCGCCCGCGGCTACTGCAACCTGGCCGAGCTGCTCAGCCGCGCCGGGCGGCTCGACGAGGTGGAGTCCAGCGCCCGCGAGGGGCTGCGCTTCGCCCGCGAGCGCGGCTTCTGGTCGCACGCCTACAACCTCGAGGTGCAGCGCTGCACGGCGCTCGTCCGCCGCGGGCGCTGGGAGCCCGCCGTGGCCGGGCTGCGCGGGCTGGTCGAGGGCGTCGAGGACGCCGGGATGCTGATCACCTACAGCGTGCCGTGGCTCGGGCGCGTGCTCGCGCGCCAGGGCGATCCGGACGCCGCCGCGATGCTGGCCGACGCGTGGGAGCAGGCGCTGCGCCAGCGGCTGCTGCTGGGCGTCGCCTACGCCGGGCTGGCCCGCGCCGAGTGGGCGTGGCTGGCGGGCGAGCCGCGACGTCGCCGCGGAGGTCGCCGAGGAACTGCTCCCGCGCACCGAGCACAAGGGCGCGGCGGCGTTCCGCGGCGAGCTCCTGCGCTATCTGGCCCGCGCCGGGCTGCCGGCCGAGCCGTTCTCCGGCTGCCCGGAGCCGTGGGCGGCGGGGCTGCGCGGCGACTGGCGCGCCGCCGCGACCGGCTGGGCGGCGGCCGGCGACCCCTACGAGCAGGCGCTCGAGCTGGCCGAGTCCGGCGAGCCGGCCGCGACGCTCGAGGGGCTGCGGATCCTCGACCGGCTCGGCGCGGCGCCGGCCGCAGCGCGCGCCCGCGAGCGCCTGGGCGCGCTGGGCGCGCGGGTACCGCGACCGCGGCGCGCGACCCGCGCCAACCCCGCCGGGCTCACCGACCGCCAGCTCGCCGTGCTCGCGCTGGTGTGCGACGGGCTGACCAACGCGGAGATCGCCGACCGCCTCGTGGTCTCCGTGCGGACCGTCGACCACCACGTCGCCGCGGTGCTGAGCAAGCTCGGGCGTCCGCTCCCGCCACGACGCGGCGGACGCGGCCCGGGAGCTGGGCGTCGAGCTCCCGACCGCTGCCGGCTAGGCGGCGAGCGGGGGCTCGGCGAACTCGACGGTGATGCGCGAGCGCGCGCGGTGCAGGCGGCTCATCACGGTCCCGATCGGGATCTCGAGCGCCTTGGCGGCCTCGTCGTAGGTCATGCCGGCGAAGTCCACGCAGGCGATGACGTCGCGCAGCGGCGCGGGCAGCCGGGCGACGGCGGCGAACACCTCGCCGGTCATCGCCGCCGTCTCGGGGTCGCCGTGGGCGCGGCGCTGCGGCTGCTCCTCGAGCGCGTCGCCGCCGACCGTCGGCGGGCCGCGGCGCTCGGCGCGCCAATGATCCCGGAGGACGTTGCGCAGCGTCCGCGTGAGGTAGTGCAGCTCGCTGTCGCCGCGCAGCTGGCGGGGGCGGGCGAAGACGCGGACATAGGTCTCCTGCGTCAGCTCGTCGGCGAGGTGCGGGGAGCCGCACAGCGACCACGCGAGGCGGTAGATGCGATCGAGGTGCTCGGCCGCCGCCTCCTGGTCCAGGAGGCGGGGAGTGGCGGTCTTGTGGGAGCGAAACATGAAGGCGCGAGAGTGCCTGTGCCGCTCCCGGCCCCGCATCGGTAGGTGACTACCTAACTTGCGCTGCGCGATCACCTACGACTCGCGCATGGCGGGGAACAGCACGACCTCGCGGATCGTGGTGCGCCCCGTGAGCAGCATCACCAGCCGGTCGATGCCGATGCCGATCCCGCCCGTGGGCGGCATGCCCTGCTCGAGCGCCTCGACGAACGCCTCGTCGAACGGCTGCGCCTCCTCGTCGCCCGCGGCGGCGGCGCGCTTCTGGTCCTCGAAGCGGGCGCGCTGGTCGTCGGGGTCGTTGAGCTCGGTGAAGGCGTTGGCGAACTCCATGCCGCCCGCGAACGCCTCCCAGCGCTCGACGAGGCCCTCCTTGGTGCGGTGGCGCTTGGCCAGCGGGGACAGCTCGACGGGGTAGTCCGTCAGGAAGGTGGGCTCGATCAGCTCCGGCTCGACGAACTTGGAGAGCAGGTAGTCGACGAGCCGCGCCCAGGTCTCCTCGTGCTCGGGGACCTCGAGGCCGCGCTCGCGCATCGCCGCCCGCAGCGACTCGAGGTCGCGGTTGGCGATGATGTCGACGCCGGCGCGGGACTCGATCGACCCCGCGAGCGTCTCGCGGTTCCACGGCGGGGCGAAGCGCTCGCCCTGGCCGAGCGCGGTCGCGACCCGGTGCACGAGCTGCTCGGTGCGCGCCGCGATGTCGTTGTAGTCGGCGTAGGCCTCGTACCACTCGAGCACGGTGAACTCGGGGTTGTGCTTGGGCGAGAGGCCCTCGTTGCGGAAGTTCTTGCCGATCTCGTAGACGCGCTCGAGGCCGCCGACGATCAGGCGCTTGAGGTAGAGCTCGGTGGCGATCCGCAGGAAGAAGTCGCGGTCGAGCGCGTTGAAGTGCGTGGTGAACGGCTTGGCCGCGGCGCCGCCGTAGAGCGGCTGGAGGATCGGCGTCTCGACCTCGACGAAGCCGGCCTCGTCGAGGAACCGGCGGATCTCGGAGATCGCCCTAGCCCGGGCGATGAACACCTCGCGGGTCTCCTCGTTGGCGATCAGGTCCAGCTCGCGGCGGCGGAAGCGGGTCTCGACGTCGGTCAGCCCGTGGTGCTTCTCGGGCGGCGGCCGCAGCGACTTCGCCAGCAGCGTCACGTCCTCGAGCGAGATCGTCAGCTCCCCGGCGCGGGAGCGGATGATCGTCCCGTCGACGCCGATCAGGTCGCCGAGGTCGAGGTGCGTGAGGCGCCCGAACTTCTCCTCGCCAAGCACGTTCTGCCGGCCCAGCAGCTGGATCCGGCCGGAGCGGTCGACGAGGTCCAGGAACGCCGCCTTGCCCTGCCCGCGGCGGGCGGCCACCCGGCCGGCCACGCGGACGCGGTGGTCGGTCTCCCCGCCCGGCTCGAGGTCGTCGTGCCCGGCGCGGGCCTCCGCGATCGGGGTGACGCCCTCGAAGGTATGGGGAAACGGGTCGATGCCCGCGGCGCGGGCCTCGTCCAACTTGCGCCGTCTGGCGGCGAGAATCTCAGACTCGCCGCCGGTAGGCGGCTCGCTCACGCGACGTCGATCTTGGTGATCGTCAGCTCGCGCTTCTTGCCGTTGGGGAGCGTCACCTTGACGGAGTCGTTCTTCTTGCGGCCGAGCAGCGCCTTGCCGACGGGTGACTCGTTGGAGAGCCGGTTCTCGCTCGGGTTGGCCTCGGTCGAGCCGACGATCGTGTACTTGAGCGCCTTGCCCGAGCCCTCGTCCTTGACGGAGACCAGCGAGCCGACACGCACGACATCGGAGGACAGCTCGGACGCGTTGATGACCGACGCCGAGCGCAGCTTGTCTTCGAGCGAGGCGATGCGCGCTTCGAGCATGGCCTGCTCGTTCTTGGCGTCGTCGTACTCGGAGTTCTCCGAGATGTCGCCGAACTCGCGCGCTTCCTTGATGCGCTCGGCAACCTCTCGGCGCTTATCGACGGAGAGGTGCTCGATCTCAGCCTTGAGCTTGTCGAGGCCTTCGGGTGTGAGGAGGACGTCCTTCTGCATGACTCGTCGTCCTAAGTTGGGTCCGGAGAAAAGAAAAGCCCGCTGTTCAGAGCGGACCGAGGGTGCGCACAGCAGGTCAGCGCAGGGCGGCATGGTAGCACCGGATCAGACGGCGATCGCCTCGCTTCGGAGGGCGGTGATCAGGGCTCGCTGCTCGCCGAGGGTGTCGACTCGCTGGAGGGCGTCCTGGACGTCGCGCGCGTCGCCGAGACGCTCGATGTACCAGGGGTGGAACTTGCGCAGGTAGCGGGCGGCGCGGTCGGCGCCGAGATGCTCCTCGGCGCGGTCGAGGACCCAGAGCCACTCGTCGAGGACCTCGTCGCGGCTCGGGTCCTCTTCGCGCCCGCCGAGCAGGCGCTCGAACAGCCACGGGTTGCCCAGCGAGCCGCGCGCGAGCATGATCGCCGCCGCGCCGGTGTAGTCGAACGCCCAGCGGATGTGGTCGGCGTCGTCCATGCCGCCGGAGACGATCACGGGGACCGGCAGGTCGGCGACCACCTGCGCGGCGAGGTCGTAGTCGGGCCGGCCGCGGTGATGGACCTTGACGGTGCGCGGGTGGAAGGTGATGCCGGCGACGCCGGCCTCCTCGACCAGCCGGTGCGCGACCTCGACGCCCTCGGCGCGCAGCTTGACGGTGACGGGCAGGCCCGAGCCCTCCGCGGCGGCGCGCGCCACCGCGACGGCCGTATCCGGGTCCTTCATCAGCGCCGCGCCGGCGCCGGTCTTGCACACCTTCGGGACCGGGCAGCCCATGTTGAGGTCGATCAGGTCCGCCCCGGCCTCGGCGACGCGGGCGGCCGCCGAGCGCATGATCTCCGGGTCCTGGCCGAACAGCTGGATGGACACCGGCCCGCCCACGCGCTCGAGCTCGTTGATGACCAGCAGCTCGTCGAGCGTGCGGCGGTTCTCGTAGTGGATGGCGAAGCTCGAGACCATCTCCGAGACGGCCAGCCCGGCGCCGTAGCGCTTGGCCTGGAGGCGCACGAACCAGTTGCCGATGCCCGCCAGCGGGGCGAGCACGACGCGGTTCGGGATCTGGACGCCGCCCAGCTCCCACGGCTCGTGGAGGGATCTCATCGCCCTCTAGGGTACGGCGCCCGATGGCCTACGAACTCGTGATCCTCGACTGCGACGGCGTCCTCGTCGACTCCGAGACGCTCTCCAACCGTCTGCTCGCCGAGCGGCTGACCGAGATCGGGCTGCCGACGACGATGGAGGAGTCGATCCGCGACTTCATGGGCCGGCCCTGGGCGGCGGGGGTCGACCTGATCGAGGAGCGCCTCGGCCGGCCGGTCCCCGACGACTTCGACGAGCGCCACCACAGCGAGCTGTACGAGGCCTTCGAGCGCGAGCTCGAGGCGGTCGCGGGGATCGAGGCGGCGCTCGACGCGATCGCGCTCCCGGTCTGCGTCGCGTCGAGCGGGACGCACGACCGGATCCGCATGGTGCTCCGCACGACGGGGCTGCTCGAGCGCTTTCCCGACGAGGCGATCTTCAGCGCCGCCGACGTTCCGCGCGGCAAGCCGTTCCCCGACCTGTTCCTGTTCGCCGCGGAGCGGATGGGGTTCGCGCCGGAGCGCTGCGTCGTGGTCGAGGACTCCCCCGCCGGCGTGGAGGCCGGGCGCGCGGCGGGCATGGACGTGCTCGGCTACGCGGGCCTGACGCCGGCCGCGGAGCTCGAGGGCGCGCGCACGTTTTCCTCGATGGCCGAGCTGCCGCGCGCTGGTCAACGGTTCCGCTCCCAGATGAGCCGCAGTCCCTTGAGCGTCAGCAGGTCGTCGACGTCGTCGATGCTCTGCGTGTAGGGGACGATCGCGTGGGCGAGGCCGCCGGTGGCGATGGTGTGCGCGGCGCCGATCTCCTCGTGTAGGCGGCCGACGATGCCGTCGACCATCCCCGCGTAGCCGTAGAGGACGCCGGCCCGGATCGCGTCGACGGTCGACTTGCCGAGGATGCCGCGCGGCTCGGTCAGGTCGATGGTGGGCAGCGCGGCGGCGCGCTCGGTGAGGGCCTCAGCGAGATCTCCACGCCGGGGAAGATCACGCCGCCGAGGTACTCGCCGTCGGCCGAGACGACGTCGTGCGTGACCGCGGTGCCGAAGTCCACCACCACGCAGGCGCCGCCGACCTTCTCGAAGCCCGCGACCGAGTTGACGAGCCGGTCCGGCCCGATCTCGCGCGGGTTGTCGTAGCGGATCGGCATTCCGGTGCGCAGGCCCGGGCCGACCACCAGCAGCTCGTGGCCGAGGTAGCGGTCGGCGCACGCGGCCCACTCGGGGCGCAGGCGAGGGACGGTCGAGGAGACGATCGAGGCGTCGATGTCGTCGAAGAAGAGCCCGCGCAGCGCGAGCAGCGCCCGCAGGGCGGCGCCCAGCTCGTCGGCCGTCGAGGTCCTGACGGTCGCGAAGCGCCAGTGCTCGACGAGGTCGGCACCGTCATAGGTCCCGAGATGCGTCTGGGTGTTCCCGACGTCGACGACCAGCAGCATGGCGGGCAGGAGGTTAGACTCGCGCCGCCTTGACCGCGACGCTCTACGCCCTCCCGGCCTCCCACCCGTGCGCCGCGATCGACCTGGCGCTGCGCCTGAAGGGCATCGACTTCCGGCGCGTGGACATGATCCCGGTCGTCTCCAAGGTGCAGATGTGGCGCGCGCTTCCGGGGCGTCACGGTCCCGGGGATCGAGTTCGCCGACGGCGAGCGCGTGCACGGATCGCGGGAGATCCTCCGCACACTGGAACACCGCGCCCCCGAGCCGCCGCTGCTCCCGGCCGACGGCCACGCCCGGCGGCTCGTCGAGGAGGGCGAGCTATGGGGCGACGAGGTGCTCCAGCCGCTCGCGCGCCGGATCGCCTGGGCTTCGCTGAAGCGGCGGACCGGCGCGTTGATGAGCTACAGCGAGAACGCCGACCTGCCGGTGCCTGACGTGATGGCGCGGCTGTCGGCGCCTGTGCTGGCGCCCACCGCCGCGTGGTTCAACGGCGCTTCCGACGGCGCCGTGCGATCCGACCTCATCAACCTCGACTTCCACCTCGACCGCGCGGACTACTGGATCGAGCGCGGCGCCATGGGCGGCGAGCAGCCCACCGCCGCCGACCTACAGGTCGGGGCCGGCATCGCGCTGTTGCTCACGTTCGGCGACATCGCCGACCGGGTCGGCGCCCACGAGTGCGCGCGGGTGGCGCGGCGGTGGTTCCCGGACTACCCGGGCCGGATGCCGGCCGGGATGCTTCCTCGGGCGTGGCTCGAGGCTCGGCCGCCGGCGTAGGTTCAGCCGCGGTTGACGTTCCTCAGCGGCGGCGCCCGAACGAAGCCCCGCGCACGACCCGCACCGGCGACGTGCTCGTCCGCGTGAGCCCCTGCCCGTCGCGCACCGCCGCGTAGAGGTGACCGCGCAACCGCCGCTGGGCCGCGATCGCGCGCCGGCCGGCTCGCATCAACCGGACCGACAGCCGCGTGAAGCGACCACGCCGGATCTCGAACGCGCGGCTCGCCACCCGACGCTCCGGTGCGCCCCGCGCCAGCCTCGCCGTCAGCGTCAGCACGCCGTTGCAGCGGCGCACGACCGCGCTCGCACAGCCCAATCGGAACCAGGCCCGCCGCCGTGAGTCGACCGCGGTCCGGCGGGACCGCAACGAGACCCCCGGGAAGGGGCGCAGGCGGCGCCCCGCTCCCGGCACCGGCGCGACGTAGGGCGCCCCGCCGGCGACCCGGGGCACGAGCGCGACGGCGTCGAAGTAGGCGTCGTCGTAGCTGCCCGCCGGCGGGGTCGAGCGCAGCGTGACCGCGATCGTCCGCGTCAGAGGCGGGATCGCGACGGATGCGGACGCGGGGCAGCAGGTTGGTGGCGTTCGCGCGGTCGGCGGCGCTCACCGGCCCGATGCGCATGCTCCCCAGCGCGCTGCCGGCGGGGTCCTGGAAGGCCGCCTCGGCGATCGCGCCGTCGCCGCTCCCGCGGTAGCCGCCGAGCAGCGCCGACAAGGTCACCGTGCCCTGGCCGAGGTCGATCTCGGGAGCGGCGTCGCGCAGGTCGGCGACCTGGGTGGCGGTGCCGTCCTTGCCGGGCCCGCCCGCGAAGAAGGCGTCGCCTGCGGAAAGCGCGTCGGCGACGCGCCGCGAGGGGAACGGGAAGGCGCCGACGACCGTCCCGTAGCGCACCGAGGTGAACGAGCCGGTGCGCGTCCAGCCCTGCGGGGCGGGGCTGGCGCGGTCGTCGTCGGCGGGGGTGCCGAGCTCCGCCCCCGGGTTGGTGAGCACGTTGCCGGCGGCCGGCGCCGGGGGCGGCGGCTGCACTCGTGGGCGCCGATGTCCCGCCGCGGCGCGCCGTCGCCGTTGCCGTCCACGACGCGGACGAAGCCCAGCGCGTCCTCGTGCGGCTCGCTGTCGGAGAGCGGCCCGATCCGGCCGGCGTCGACGAGCGGGGAGTCGGCCCGCAGCCGTGACTCCCCCGCCCCCGTGAACAGCGGGTTGACGGCCATGTTGGTCTCGCCCGTCGCCCCCGGGTAGTCCGAGTAGCCGGTGGAGACGGTGGTGGAGGCGCCGGTCGCGAACGCCCGCGAGAAGCCCCACACGATCGACTGGTCGACCGCGATCGTCACGGTGCGGCCGGAGGTCGCGCAGTCGCCGCGCACGCCGGGGTCGCCCGACCCGATGACCGTCACGTTGTCGAGCTCGAGGCGGGCGGCGGATGCCTCGCAGGTGACGTCCACTCCCGGACCGGCGCCGCTCGCCACCACGCTCGAGAGCTCGGCGACTGCCGCCCCGCACCAGCACGCGCCCGAACGCCTGCGCGGAGCTGACCGACGCACCGGCGTCGATCTGCAGCGCCGGCGCCGCGCCGCCGTCGAGACGCAGCCCGGTGGCGCTGCTTCCCGCGTCCTAAAGGCGCAGCGTCGGGCCCGAGGCGCCCTGGCGCAGGCGGGTGGCATCCGCGCCGGCGCCGACCACCCGCACGGGGCGTCCCGCGGCGTCGGCGAACGGCCCGTCGTCGGTCAGGCGCCCGAGCATGATCGTGTCGCGCTCGGCGTCCGCCCGGGCGGCGGCGAACGCGTCGGCGGCCGTGTCCTTGGCGACGCAGCCGGCGGGTCTCGACCCCGACGCAGTAGGTCGCCGCGTCAGCGCGCGCGACGAGCCCGGCGCACAGCGCCACGACCACGAACGGCAGTCGCCTCCACACGCGGTGAAGGCTAATCGGAAGCGCGGAGCAGGAGGCAGACCCAGCTGCGGTACGGGCGCCAGGCGTCCGCGATCGCCAGCAGCCGCGCGTCGTCGGGCGGCTCGGACAGCCCGTACGCGGCGGTGACCGTCGAGCGGACCTGCGGCGCGTGCATCGGCAGCACGTCCGCGACGCCGGGCCGCGCAGGAGCACGAGTCGGACAGGAACGGGATACGAGCGTGAAGCTCACGCGCGCACCTCCAACGGGGGCCCGGCCCGTCGCACCGCCTGGCCCGCCAGCGCCTCCAGCGCGGCGTCCAGGCGCGTGCCGTCGGGCAGCGTGAGGTCCGGGTCGAGCTCGAGCAGCGGGACGAGCACGAAGCGGCGCGCGGCGAGCTCCCGGTGCGGGAACGGCGAGCCGCTCGGACTCGTACTCGGCGGTCCCGAGCAGCAGCACGTCGACGTCGATCGCGCGCGGCCCGTGGCGCACGACCTTCTCCCGGCCGAGCGCCGCCTCGACCGCCTTGCACGCGTCCAGCAGCGCCTCCGGCCCGAGCGCGGTCTCGATCGCCACGCACGCGTTGAGGAACTCCGGCTGGTCGAGCACCTCGCCGACCGGCTCGGTCTCGTACACCGAGGAGGCCGCGAACACCTGCACGCCGTGCGTCCACAGGTCCTCGACGGCCGCCTGCAGCATCGCGCGGCGGTCGCCGAGGTTGGAGCCCAGCCCGAGGTAGCCCAGCTCGACCGTCATCGGCGGTCGCGGATCATCGCAAGCTGGCGCGACTGGGCGACGAGCGTCCCGTCGGCCGCCCACAGCTCGCCGTCCTCCTCCCACGCCCCGCCGGCGGAGAAGTTCGAGCGGTAGTCGCCGAGCAGCCACTCGCCGGCGGCGGGCAGCGGCGCGCGGAAGTGGATCGTGAGGTCGAAGGTGGGGACGATCGCGAAGCGCCCGAGCTTGGACAGCGCGGCGGGCATCCAGCCGTCGGAGAGGGCGGTCACGGTCAGCTCGTCCAGCGGGCCGCCCTCGCGCAGGCGCACCCACGCGACGTTGCGCGCCCGGTCCGCCGGCAGCCCGGGCGCGCCGCCCTCGACCCAGCGGAGGTCGAGGCGCTGGTGGAAGCGGGGGGTCCCCTCCACCCAGGGCACCACCATGCAGTCCTCGGGCGGCGGCGCGGCGGGTGCGCGCAGGTCCGCCCACTCGGGCTCGCCCTCGCGCCACGCGGCGCAGCCGGCCAGCCCCAGCGCCACCGCCCGCCCCTCCTGCTCGAGCCGCAGGCTGAGCGCGGTGGTGGAGCGCCCGACCCTCTCGGTCGTCGCGACGACGTCGACCGGCCCCGCCTGCGGCGCGTCGATGAAGTGCACGCTCAGCGAGCGCATCGGCCGCACCGGGTCGGCGACCGCCTCCTGCGCCGCGCGCACCATCAGCGCCGACACGAAGCCGCCGAACGGCCCGCGGATCACCCACCAGTCCTCGTTGACCTCACCGCGCCAGCGGTCCTCGCCGAGGCGCTCGAGCCGCGTGTCGTCGTCAAGCCTCACGCCGTGGACTCTCGCAGCCCGAGCCGCGCGTGCAGCCGCGCCAGCGGCCGCGGGGCCCACCAGTTCCAGCGCCCCAGGAGCGCCATCAGCGACGGCACGAGCAGCGCGCGCACGAGGAACGCGTCGATCAGCACCGCGAGCGCCGTGCCGACGCCGACCTCCTTGATGAACACGATCTGCGACGTCGCGAACGCGCCGATCGCGATGCAGAACAGCAGCACGGGCCGGGTCGCTTCCAATGCGCCCTGGCTGTCGAAGGCGAGCAGCCCCTCGAGCCGGCCGTCCTGGAAGATCAGCACCAGCAACCCGAACGCGGCGGTGATCGTGAGCAGGTTCGTGATCAGCGCCTTGACCGGGAGCACTCGAACCCGCCGGCGGCGAACACGAGCAGCACCGCGCCGACCAGCACGACCCGCCGCCGCCGGTCGATCGCGCGGGCCAACCGGTCGAGCATCAGCAGTCGGGCGTGTCGCCGTAGCCGGTGATCTGGCCCGCCTGCGACCACGCGGCCGCCCACGGGCTCTCGTCCGCGATCGCCCCGAGGTCGAGCGCCGCGGTGACGTTGAACAGCATCCCGTGGGCGAAGAACGCCCACACCATCTCGCCGGGCGCGCCGGACAGCCGCGTGACCTCGGCGACGACCTCGCCGAGCGCGGCGCGCACGTGCGCCTGGATGTCGGGGTCGGAGGAGGCGACGTAGCCCTGCATCTGCATCAGGATCGTGTGGCGGTCGGGGAGCAGGTGCTCGACGTAGGCCTTGCCCATCGCGTGCAGGCGCTCCTCCGGGGTGTCGCCGTCCGCGGCGGCGCGGCGGAACACGGCGATCAACTGGGCGTCGGCGCGGTCGCAGCAGGCGATGAACAGCTCGCGCTTGGTGCGGAAGAGGCGGAACAGGTAGGGCTGGGAGATGCCGGCCTCGCGGGCGATGGCCTCCGTCGAGGTGCCGCGGAAGCCGCCGATCGCGAAGTGGCGCATCGCCACCTCGAGGATCTCCTCGCGGCGCTCCTCGGCGGACTTGCGGCTACGGGGCGCGACGGACACGTCTTGCAGGTTAGTGACTGCTTACAACTCGGTCAAGGCAGGCGCTCTTCCCGCCATACCTCGACCGAGACCTCCTCGACCGGCAGCGGGATCGGCGGCTCGGGCTTGGCGGCCTTGACCGTCACGCTCTCGGCGCCGAACTGCGAGGAGAGGCGGTCGGCGATCACCGCGCACAGCCGCTCGAGCGTCTTGTAGGAGCGCTGCTGGGCGATCAGCGCGATCACCTGGCAGACCTCGCCGTAGTCGACCGTGTCCTCGATGCGATCGGTGATCAGCGCGTCGGGCTCCCCGACGTCGAAGCGCACGTCGAGGACCAGGCGCTGGCCGATCTCGCGCTCCGCGGCGGTGACGCCGTGATGGGTGAAGAGCGAGAGCCCGACGATCTCGACGGTGACCCCTACCTCGGGACCCTCGTCGTCCTCGTCTTCGGCTTCGAGGTCCTCGTCGTCCTCGTCCTCGTAAGGATCGGGCTCGTCACGCGGCATCTCGCGCCAACGTAGCAGCCGCTACGGCGAGCCCGTCCGCGACGGCGGCGACGTCGTGGACGCGGAACACGTGCGCCCCGCGCTCGAGCCCGAGCACGCACGTGGCGACCGTCCCGTGCACCCGCTCGGCGGCGTCGCGGCCGGTGATGCGCCCGATGAACGCCTTGCGCGAGGTGCCGAGCACGACGGGGCGCCCGATGGCGACGATCTCGTCCAGGCGGCGGAGCAGCTCGAGGTTGTGGGCGAGCGTCTTGCCGAAGCCGATCCCGGGGTCCAGCTGCACGCGCTCCTCCGCCACCCCGGCGGCGACGGCGGCGGCGAGGCGGTCCTCCAAAAACGCCTTCACGTCGGAGACGACGTCGTCGTAATGCGGGTTCTCCTGCATCGTGCGCGGCTCGCCGAGCATGTGCATCAGGCAGCAGTCCAGGCCGCGGTCGGCGACGAGGCCGGCCAGGTCCGGGTCGTGGCGGAAGGCGGTGACGTCGTTGATGTAGGTGGCGCCGGCGTCGACGGCGGCCTCGGCCACGGCGAGCTTCATCGTGTCGACAGAGATCTGCGCGCCGAGGCCCAGCGCCGCGATGCCCTCGATCACGGGCACCACGCGCCGGTACTCCTCGCCGGTCGCCACGGGCCCGGCGCCGGGCCGCGTGGACTCGCCGCCGACGTCGACGATCGCGGCTCCTTCGCCGACCAGGCGTCGCGCGTGGGCGACCGCGGTGGCGGCGTCCTCGTGCATTCCGCCGTCCGAGAACGAGTCGGGGGTGGCGTTGACCACGCCCATGATCGCGTAGGGCGCCATGGCGAGGGACGGTAACCGACCTGTAACAGGGTCGGGCAGGCCGCACCCTCAGAGTGCGGCCCAACCTCGGCAATACACGTGCGAACCCCCCTCGGAGCAGATGCTCCGCGGTGACAAATTGCATCCCACGATGACCACCACCGAGATCCGCAACCACCTCGACACCCTCGCCGAGGAGCGCGCAGCCGCCTTTGCGTGGGGCGTCGACGCGATCCCGGCCTACATCGCCGACCTCGAGCGCGAGATCGACGACATGCGCGCCGCCTACGTCGGCGCCGCCGTGACCGAGATCGCGAGCTTCCGCGCCGTGCTCTCCGGTCCGCAGCAGGGCTAGAGACTTCCCCTCCCCACCCCAGCGCCCGCCCGCCGCCTCCCTCCTCCCGGCGGGCGGGCGCTCGTCAGCCTGAATCCACCGATCCCCGCGGCGTCTCGCATCATCGGTGGATCCAGGCTTATTCCGTCGCCCACTCCCCGGCGAGCCGGACCACGACGGCAGCCGCAGAGGACATGTCCTGCAGCGACGCCCACTCGCGGACCGAGTGGTACTCGTGCCCGCCGGTGAAGAGGTTCGGGGTCGGCAGGCCGTGCTGGCTGAGGATGGCGCCGTCGGTGCCGCCCCGGATCGGGGTCCGCACGGGCTCGATCCCCTCGGCCACGATCGCCCGCTCGGCGACCTCGACGACCCGCGGGAAGCGCTCGACGAAGCGCCGCATGTTCGGGTACTGCGTCTTCACCTCGAAGCCGAGCCTCGCGGTCGGCTCCGCGCCGACGATCTCCTCCGCCGTGCGCTGGACGAGGCCGACGTGCTTCTCGAGCAGCTCGTCGTCGAAGTCGCGGACGATCATCTTCACGACCGCCCGGCCGGCGTCGCCCTGGACGGCGTAGGGATGGATGAAACCCTCCCGGTCGGCCGTGGTCTCCGGCGTGAGCGTGTCCGACGGGAGCGCGGCGAGGATGCGCGCCGCGAGGCGGGTGGCGTTGACGAGCTTGCCGGTCGCCCAGCCCGGGTGCGCGTCGACCCCGTCGATGCCGATCGTGATCTCGGCGGCGGAGAAGGTCTCGTCCTGCAGCTCGCCGGGCTGTGAGGCGTCGAGCGTGTAGGCGCAGGCGGCGCCGAAGCGCTCGTAGTCGAACAGGAGCGGGCCCTCGCCGATCTCCTCGTCGGGGGTGAACCCGATCCTCAGCGTCGGCCGCGGAAGCTCGGGGTGGGCGGCGAGGTAGGCGACCGCGGCCATGATCTCGGCCACGCCCGCCTTGTCGTCGGCGCCCAGCAGCGTGTCGCCGCTGGAGGTGACGACGTCGTGGCCGGCCTTGGCGCCGAGCACGGGCATCGTGGCCGGATCCAGCACCGTGCCCGCGCGCGGGAGCTCCACGACCCCGCCGTCGTAGCCGCGGTGCACGATCGGCTCGACGCCCGTGCCCGGCGCGTCGGGGCTGGTGTCGACGTGCGCGAGCAGGCCGACGACCGGCGCGTCCCTCGCCGGCGGTGGAGTGGAGCGTCCCGTAGACGTAGCCGTGCTCGTCGACCTCCGCGTCGGCGATCCCCATGCCGCGCAGCTCGTCAGCGAGCATCGTGGACAACACGAGCTGCCCCGGCGTGCTGGGCGTCTCATCGGCGTCGCGGGCGGACTGGGTGTCCACGCGCACGTAGCGCAGGAAACGGTCGAGGACGTCGGCGGAGAGCTCCTCGGCGAGAGGGGATGTGTAAGGCGCAGCCATGCCCACGGTCATACCAGCCGGGTGGGGCAGGCCGTACCGCGGCGGGGGTCTACCGCACTCGAAAGGTGGGTTGGCGCACGCCGGATTAGCTGGCCTGCCCCCACCCGCGCGGACCCACCGGATGGGAGAGTTCTTCCATCGCAGCACCCCACCACGAAGGGCCAGGCGATCACATGAACTCCCTCAACATCACCCACGCGAACACCGTCAACCAGCAGCGCCTCGTCTCCGCGCGCCGCCGCTGGTTCCGGAGCTAGGACGATGCATACCTCGCACACGTTCAAGGTGCCCGTCGTTCGCGAGTCGCCGCGCCCCGCTCCCACCGGGCTCGGCACCTCCGCCTGGTAACCCCCTCCCCCTCGCCGGGCGGGCGGGGACGGCGACCCCCTCCCTCCTCGGGGCGCGACGGGGGTCGACGTCGTCAAGCCTGAATCCGCCGATTCCCGCCGCGCGGATGATCGGCGGATCCAGGCTTTACGCCAGGCCGTCTCGAGCACGCGCCGCCAGTTGTGCCAGGCGATCGCGCGGAGGTCGGCCTCGTCGAAGCCGCCCGCGGCGCAGCGCGTCGAGCAGCCGTGGCAGGCCGGTGACGTCGCCGAGCGCGGACGGCATCATCGCGCCGTCGAAGTCCGAGCCCAGCGCGACGTGCTCGACCCCGATGCGGTCGGCGACGTAGCGGGCGTGGGCGACGATGGTCTCCAGCGGCGTGTCGGCGTCCTCGGCCCCGTCCTCGCGCAGGAAGCGGACCGCGAACACGATCCCGACGAGCCCGCCCGAGGCGCCGATCGCGTCGAGTTGGGCGTCGGTCAGGTTGCGGCTCGACTGCGCCAGGGCGTGGACGCCCGAGTGCGAGGCGATCAGCGGTGCGGCGTCGATGCGGGCGACGTCCCAGAAGCCGGCCTCGTTGAGGTGGCTGAGGTCGACGGCGATGCCCATCGAGGCGCAGCGGCGCACCAGCGCGTCGCCGGCGGCCGTCAGCCCCGGGCCGGTGTCCGGCGAGGAGGGGAAGGCGAAGGGGACGCCGTGGGCGAACGCGTTCGGGCGGCTCCACACGGGTCCCAGCGAGCGCAGCCCGGCGGCGTACCAGAGGTCGAGCGCCTCGAGGCCCGGGTCGATCGCCTCGGCGCCCTCCACATGGGCCACCGCGGCCAGGACCCCGGCCTCGCGCGCGGCGTCGAGGTCGCCCGGCGCCCGCGCGATCCGCACGTGCCCGTCGCGCTCGAGCCCGATCAGGCGGCCGAGCGTGCGGGCAACGTTCGCGGCGGCCAGGTCCTGGGAGATCGGTGCCGCGATCTCGGCCCCGTCCTCCGCCTCGTCGAAGCTGGGCGTCGCGGTGAAGGCGGCAAAGATGCCTCCCGCGAGCCCGCCTTGGCGCGCTCGCGGGAGGTCGATGTCGCCGCCCTCGCGCCCGGTCGCGAAGCGGTCCGCGTCGTCGCGGGTGAGGGTGTCGTTGTGGCCGTCGAAGACTGGGAGCATCGGCCGGATGGTCGCATCGTGCTCAGCCCGATGCCCGCCAGCACGGCGACCGCGCCCGGCGAGCTGGGCGGACGTGGCGGTCTCGCCGAACCCGACCCAGCCGACGGCGGCGCCCACGAGCGGCTCGAGGTTCAGGAACGCGCCCGCCAGCTCGGGCGTCACGTGCGACTGGCCGTAGGCGAACAGCCAGAACGGCAGCAGCGTCCCGGCGAACGCCAGCGCCGCCAGCGCGACCACCGGCAGCGCGGACACGGGCGCCGGCGGCAGCCCCTCGAAGACGACGGCGTGCGGCAGCGCGACGAGCGCCCCGGCGGCGAACTGCACCGCGGTGACCGCGGCGGGGTCGCGCCCGGCGAGCAGCCGCGGCTGCACGACGATGAACGTCGCCGACAGCGCGACGGAGCCGAGCACCAGCAGGTCGCCGGACAGTCGTCGCGCCCGAGCCGCCGCCGCTGGCCACGATGGCGAGGCCGCCCAGCGCGACCGCGTAGCCGGCCCAGGCCAGCGGCCGCGCGGCGCCGTGGCCGAGCCCGGCCGCGAGCAGCGCGACCATCACCGGCACGGCGCCGACCAGCAGCGCGGCGTGGCTGACGCTGGTGCGCTCGATGCCCGCGTTCTGGAGCAGGATCACGGTGCCGAAGCCGATCGCGCCCGCGCCGGCCACGCCGGGGGTGAGCGCGTCGCGCAGGCCGCGGCGGCCGACGTAGGCCAGCAGCGGGGCGGCCAGCGCGAACCGCGCCACGGTCAGCCAGCCGCCACCGAGCCACTCGAGCGAGAGCTTCGAGAGCGGCACGGTGAGGCCCCAGAGGGCGCCCGCGAGCGTGAGGGCGAGGATGGCGGTGCGAGTACGCGTCATGGCTCCATCCATGATCGGACGAATCTCGCGATCCTGCGAGGGATCATTTGACATATAGGCCTCAGTAGCGAAATATTCGTTCGGTCTAATGGCCGTTTCGATCGATTCCGTTGATCTGCAGCTGCTCGCCGGAGCTCCAGACGCGACGCCGACCGCCCGAACGTGGAGCTCGCGCGCGTCGTGGGGCTCTCGCCGGCGGCCACGCTGCACCGCATCCGGCGCCTGAAGGAGTCGGGCATCGTGCGCGGGATCGTCGCCCGGCTGGACTCGGCCGCGGCCGGCTTCGCGCTGCAGGTCTACGTCGCGGTCACGCTCGAGCGCCACGACGACGCCGCCCACCGCCGCTTCCAGCAGGCGGTCCGAGCGATGCCCGAGGTGATCTCCGCCGACTGGGTGACGGGCGAGACCGACGCGATGCTGATGGTGGTCGCGCGCGAGGTCGCCGAGCTGCAGCGCGTGCTCGTCCGGCTGTCCACGCGCGGCGGCGCCTCGCGGGTGAGACCTACCTGCGGCTCGAGGAGCTCAAGCCCGCGTCGCCGCTGCCGTTCGAGATGACCCGTTAACGACTTCGGCCCCCGTCTCGCCCGGGGGAAGGGGCGGGACGGGGGCCGGGAAGTCGTTGCTACCAGGCGGTGCCGCCGAGCCCTTAGGGGATGGGGCGCGGCAGCTCGCGAATGACCGGAGTGGAGAGTGCACCTCGGAGAGGCGCTGAGCGGACCGGGTGTCCGACCGGGGCGATCGAGTCGAAGGAGCGCATCAGTTGCCGCGCTTCCTCGAAACCGACCGGCGGTGGTGGCCGGCGGCCAGCCGCTGCAGTTCGACGGTCTTCGCGTAATGGAGTGAAAGGAGGGGGTTGATCATGGTCTTTACCTGGCGTGTGCTGCGATGGGAGAACCCTCCCACCGCGGCGACCTCGGATGGCTCGTGCAGCCCAGCGAATGCATGGTCGAGAGGGCCCCTCCCAAGGGTGCGGACACCCCTACCCTTCGGCCATGAAGACCGCCCCCGCATTGGCCGCCACGCCGCTGGAAACGCCCGGCCTCGTGATCGTCGAGTGGACCGACCCGGGCGGCGGGAGCGACCCGCCGGCCTACATCGCGCCGCTCCACGTCCACCACGCCGACGACGAGGCGTGGTACGTGCTCGAGGGCGCGCTCGCGTTCCGCGTCGGCGACGAGGAGATCCTGGCGGAGGCCGGCGCGGGCGCCATCGCCCCGCGGGGCGTCGCGCACACATACTGGAACCCGCGCCCGGAGCCGGCGCGCTACCTGCTCGCCTGGGGCCGACCATCTACGCGCTCATCGACGCGCTCCACGCAGCCGGACCGCCCGGAGCTGCCCGAGCTGTTCGCCGCGCACGACTCCGCGTTCCTCGGCTGGCCGTGACGGCCGGCACGAGCTCCTAGGCGAGGTCGGGCTTCTCGGGCAGCGTGAGGCCGCGGGCCTCGGCGGTGCCGCCGGCCAGGCCGGGGCGCGGGCAGCGCGCGCGGGGCTGCGCGCTCGGTGGCCGTCGGGGCCTCGGGAAGCTCAGGGGTGCCGTCGGTGCCCGTGTCGGGCCCGAAGACCTCCTCCTCGGTCTTGCCGGTGAGCAGCGCCTCGAACTCCTCGCGCTCGATCGTCTCGCGCTTGAGGAGGATCTCGGAGATCGTGGTCAGCATCTCGCGGTGCTCGGCGAGGATGTCCTTGGCCTGCTGGTGCGCGGCCTCGATGACGCGGCGGATCTCGTCGTCGATCTCGCGCGCGATCTCGTCCGAGTAGTCGGGCTCGGAGGAGAACTCGCGGCCCAGGAACGGCTGACCGTGGTCGTGGCCGAACACGCGCGGGCCCAGCTTCTCGCTCATCCCGAAGCGCATCACCATCTGCTTGGCGGTGGCGGTGACCTTCTCGAGGTCGTTCGACGCGCCGGTGGTGATCTCCGAGAACACGATCTCCTCGGCGGCGCGGCCGCCGAGCGTCATCGCCATCGTGTCGGTCAGCTCCGCGCGCGTGGTGAGGAACTTGTCCTCGGACGGCAGCGAGATCGTGTAGCCGAGCGCCTGCCCGCGGGAGATGATCGAGACCTTGTGCACCGGGTCGGAGTGCTCGAGGTAGTGGCCGACGATCGCGTGGCCCATCTCGTGGTACGCGGTGACCAGGCGCTCCTTCTCCCCCATCACCCGGGTCTTCTTCTCCGGGCCGGCGACCACCCGCATGATGCCCTCTTCGAGCTCGATCTGGGTGATCTCCTTCTTGCCCGTGCGAGCGGCGAGGAGGGCGGCCTCGTTGACGAGGTTGGAGAGGTCGGCGCCGGTGAAGCCGGGGGTCTGGCCGGCCAGCGCGTCGATGTTGATCTCCTTGGCCAGCGGCTTGCCGCGGGTGTGGACCTCGAGGATCTTGGCGCGGCCCTTGCGGTCCGGCCGGTCGACGCTGATCTGACGGTCGAAGCGGCCCGGGCGCAGGAGGGCGGGATCGAGGATGTCGGGCCGGTTGGTGGCCGCGATCATGATGATGTTGTCCTTGGCCTCGAAGCCGTCCATCTCCACCAGGAGCTGGTTCAGCGTCTGCTCGCGCTCGTCGTGGCCGCCGCCGAGACCCGCGCCGCGATGGCGGCCGACGGCGTCGATCTCGTCCATGAAGATGATGCAGGGGGAGTTCTGCTTGGCCTGCTCGAAGAGGTCACGCACGCGGGAGGCGCCCACGCCGACGAACATCTCGACGAAGTCCGAGCCGGAGATCGAGAAGAACGGCACCCCCGCCTCGCCCGCCACGGCGCGCGCCAGCAGCGTCTTGCCGGTGCCGGGAGGGCCGTAGAGCAGCACGCCCTTGGGGATGCGGGCCCCCAGCGCCTGGAACTTCTTCGGGTTCTCGAGGAACTCCTTGATCTCGTGCAGCTCCTCGACCGCCTCGTCCACGCCCGCGACGTCGCGGAACGTGATCTTCGGCGAGTCCACCGACAGCCGCTTGGCGCGCGACTTGCCGAACGACATGACCTTGGAGCCGCCGCCTTGCACCTGGTTCATCAGGAATATCCAGAACCCGATGAAGATCAGGAACGGCAGCACGTACGTCAGCAGCGAGAGGATCACGCTCGATCTCGCCGGCTTGACGTCGAAGTCGGTGATCTTGCCCTCGGCCTGGGCGGTGCGCAGCTTGTTGACCAGGACGTCGGAGTAGTCGAGCGGGTAGCCGATCTCGTAGCGGCCCTTGTCGGCGCCCTTGAGCGTGACCTCGAGCGAGTTGTCCTTCGTCCGCAGGGTCGCGCTCTGGATCTTGCCCTGGTCCAGCTGGGTGAGGAAGCCGGAGAACTTCTGCGCCGGCGCCTGGTCGGAGCGCGCGATCAGCTTCGACGCGAAGAAGGCCAGCACGATCACGATCAGGATCGGGAAGGCGGCGCTTTTGAAGAACCTGCTCATCGGCTAGCGGCGCGCTGCCCGCGCGCGGGGATGGCAACAGCTGGACAAGATGGTCAAGGCTACCAGGGGTCTTTGGTGCGTTCAGAGGGCTTTCCGCGCACTTGGCGCGAGCCGCGAGCAGTGTTGTCGCGATTGATGTGTATTGCCTAACGAACGGCCCCGGGTCAGCCGTCCACACCTGTCAACGCGGCGACGTAGGGCAGGTTGCGGTAGCGCTCGGCGTAGTCCAGGCCGTAGCCGATCGCGAACTTGTCGGGGATCTCGAACCCGATGTAGCGCGCGGGGAGGTCGATCTTCCGCCGGTCGGGCTTGGTCAGCAGCGCGCAGACCTCCAGCGAGGCGGGCTTGCGCGCCTCCAGGCGTGCGCAGCAGGTACTGCAGCGTCAGGCCGGAGTCGACGATGTCCTCGACGATCAGCACGTCGCGGCCCTCGAGCGGGGCGTCGAGGTCCTTGAGGATCCGCACGACGCCCGAGGAATCGGTCGAGGAGCCGTAGGAGGCGACGGCCATGAAGTCGACCTCGCAGGGGACGTCGATGTGGCGCATCAGGTCCGAGAGGAAGAAGACGGCGCCCTTGAGGACCCCCACCAGCAGGAGGTCCTTGCCCTCGTAGTCGCGCGAGATCTCGGCGCCGAGCGCCCGGACCCGGTGCTGAAGCTCGTCGGCCTGCACCAGGATCTCGCCGATGGCCTCGTCGCGGAGCACTGCGGCGCAGTCTAGGCGTCGGGCGGATGCCAGGCGATCCGCGCGCGGCGGCGGGTGGCCGACGTGACCCGGAAGCGCTCTCCCGGTGGCCACGCCCGGCACCCACGCGATCTCGCCGCCGGACACGACCACGGGGGTGCGGGAGCGCCGCGCGCGCGGCACGCGGCGGTCTGTGAACAGGTCCTGCAGCGAGCGGCTGCCGCCGAGCCCGAGCGGGCGCATCCGGTCGCCGGCCTCCCACGCGCGCACCTCCAGGGGCGCGGCGAGCGCGTCGAGATCGAGCGTGCCCTCGCCGGGCGGGAGGTCCGCGCCGACCTCGCACGTGAGCCGGCCGCCCGCGAAGGCGGCGCCCCCGGGCACCGCGAGGCGGGCGGGGGACGCGGCGGGGAGCGGCCCTCCGCGCTCGAAGCGCAGGCGCCCGTACTCGGCCACCGCCCGCAGGCCGCCGCCGAGGTCCAGGGAGGCGGAGCCGCTCAGTCCCAGCGCGAGGATCTCGGGCGCCCGCGCGGCCAATGCGGGCGCGCCATCGCCGGCGAGGCGCTGCAGGCACAGCCGCGCCAGCGCCGGCGGGAGCGCCGCCAGCGCCGCCAGGTCGTCGGTCACGGCGCCGGTCGACCAGCACGTCGAGCACCGCGGCCTCCTCGCGCAGCATCGCCAGCGTGCGCAGGACGTTCGCCTCCGCGGCGGGGTGCAGCGCGCGCAGCGCCGGCACGAGGTCGTGGCGCGCGCGGTTGCGGGCGAAGCCGGGCGAGGCGTTGGTGGGGTCCTCGCGCCACGCGAGCCCGCGCTCCGTGCAGTAGGCGGCGGTCTCCTCGCGCGTGACCTCGAGCAGCGGGCGCACCACGCGGCCGTCCCGGGCCGGCATGCCGAGCAGCGCCTTCCGGCCCGGCGAGGCCGCCAGCCGGTAGAGGACGGTCTCGACCTGGTCGGTGGCGGTGTGGCCCGTCGCGATCAACCCCTCCCCGGCCAGGCGCGCCGCCTCGGCGTAGCGGACGTCGCGCGCCCACGCCTGCAGGTTCCCGGGTCCGGGCGGGCCGGGGCGGTGGACGTGCAGGGGCACGCCGAGCCGCTCGCACAGCGCGGCGCAGTGTTCGGCGTCGCCCGCCGAGGACTCGCGCAACCCGTAGTCGACGTGCAGCGCCGCCACCTCCCCGCGCAGCCGGACGGCGAGGTCGAGCAGGCAGACCGAGTCGCGGCCGCCGGACAGCAGCACGAGTACGGGAGCGCCGGCGGGGAGCAGCCCGCCCTCACGCACGCGCGCCTCGACGCTCACCGCTGACCCCGCTCGGCCAGGAACAGCTCGGTGGACTCGTCGAAGCCCTTGAGCCGCACCTCGCCGATGTGCTCGAAGTGCAGGTGGCGCCCGGCGGCCTCGACCACCGCCCTGCGTCACGAGCACCTCCCCGCCCGCCGCCCTCGCCCCCACGCGCGAGGCGAGGTTGACGGCGCGGCCGAAGTAGTCGCCGTCGCGGTACAGCGCGGCGCCGGCGTGGACGCCGATGCGCGGCAGCGGGCGCTCGCGTGGACAGCAGCTGGAAGCCGACCGCCCAGTCGACGAGCGCCGACGGGTCCGAGCCGACCACCATCACCTCGTCGCCGATCGTCTTGATCACCCGCGCGCCCTCGGGCAGCGAGTCCTCGACGGAGGCCACGAAGCGCTCGACGATGTCGACGCGCCTCCTCCTCCCCCACGTCCTCGGTCAGCCGCGTGTAGCCCGCCAGGTCCGCGAAGGCGATGCCGACCCGCAGGCGGCCGAGGTCGGTCCCGTCGTCGACCTCGAGCTCGAGGTGGCCGACGACGTCCTGCTCGATGAAGTGCTGCAGCCAGCGCTGGTGGACGTGGTCCATGATCGGCGAGGCGAGCGGGAGCAGCTCGGTCGCGAGGCCCTCCATCTCCTCGGCGATCGCCAGCCCGCCGTGGCCGTCGCGGATCAGCGGCTCGTGCACGAACAGGTGGAAGAGCTTGACCTCGGCGTCGGCGATCCGGGCCAGCGCCTGCCCGTACACGCGCACGAGCTGGAGGAACGCCTCGCGCGGGAAGCCCGCCGAGACGACCGCCGCCATGTAGCGCAGCAGCTGCAGGTCGTCGCCGGAGATGCCGTCCTCCAGCGCCCGGGACGAGAACCCGGCGGAGACCCAGATCCGGCGGATCAGCTCGGGCTCGAGCCCGCTCTCGCGCGCGGCGTCCTCGAGCGTCATCGTCTCCGCGGGCGGCGGGAACAGGTCCTCCATGTAGCCGTAGGCGAGCCGGCCGCTGTGCGCGGCCTCGCGCAGCTCGTCCAGCGAGTGCCCGCGCTCGCGCAGCCGCGCGACGATCCGCGCCTGCGCCACGGCCGCGGGCGTCCAGCGGCCCTCGCGCAGCGGCACGATGCCCTCGCGCGTCCACCTGCGCAGCGTGGCCGGCGACACGTCGAGCCGGCGGGCGACCTCGCTCAGGGACGGAGGGTCGGCGGGCACGGGGCCTTAAGAATAAAGCGGCGGAACCAGTGGTTCCGCCGCTGTCGCGGGCAATGCGGCCCGCTTCCTCGGCCGGCGGCGTTCGTCAAAGGCGACGCCTTGCGGTCGGCCCCGGAAGGCTCCCCACTTCCCGACCTTTGAGGCACAAGGTCTACCTGCGCGGGCGCCCCTGTCAATCGATTTTTCCTCATGGGCCAACGCGGTTGGCCGGGACGGCCTGCGCGGCTTAGACGAGGAGGTGCGGGCGCTCGCGCTCGAGGTACTCGCGGTAGCGCGCGTAGATCGGCTTGATGATCGGGATCAGGCTCAACGCCGCCTTGACGTCGCCGCCGGACTTGATGCGCCGGCGGGCCAGCGCGACGGCGACGTTCTCCTTGCCCTGGAAGTACTTGTTGGCCGTCTCGGAGGACATGGCCATCTTGACCTTGGGCTCCCAGTCGACGTCGTCGGACCACTCCCAGTGGAGGTTGCCGTCCTCCCCGTCCTCGGCGGCGCGGATGTTGACCACGAGGTCGAAGTCGGTGAACTCGAACCGCTGCGGGACGTCGGCGTCCCGCAGCTGCGGGCCCATGTCGGGGTCCGCGTCCATCATCGTGAAGACCTCGTCGATGACGTCGACGAACTCGTCCTCGGACGCGAACTCCGCCTTGGCCATTACGAGGCTGGCGAGGCGGGCTTGCGGCGCGGGGCTTCGGCTTGGGCCCGGTCGTGGCCGCCGCGGTACCGGCCGCGGAGGGCTTCGGCTTCGGGCCGGGCTTGGCCGCGGTGGTCCGCGCAGCGGTGGGCTTGGCGGGAGCCCTGCGGGCGGGAGCCTTGCGCGCGGGCGCCGGCTTGGCGGCGGGCTTGGCGGCCGCGGCGGCGGGCTTGGCGGCGGCCTTCTCGAGCTCGGCCACGCGGCGCGACAGCACGTCGACCTCGTTGCGCAGCCCGCGGACGTCCTCGAGCACGCGCAGGTCGTCGAAGCTCTCGCGGATCCGCTGGGCGGCGGACGCCACGTCGTCGAGCAGGGTGCGCCCCCGATCGCGCGCGCCCTCGGTGCCGCCGGCGGTCGCCTGGAAGGTTCGCTCGACCGCTCCGCGGACGGCGTCTACGACATCGGCCGGGTCACGGCCGTCCTTCTTCTTGGTGCTGCTCTTCTTGTCCTTCTTGGCCATGGTTGCGGCAGTCTACGGCCCTGTGACCGACTCCGCCACGATCCACCTCGTCCCGCACGCCGACGTCGCCGAGCGCGTGCTGCTGCCCGGCGACCCGGGCCGCGCGCTGCGCCTCGCGCAGGTGCTGCTCGAGCCGCCGAAGATGCTCAACCACAACCGCGGTCTGTGGGGGTACACGGGCGCGGGCCCGGACGGCGAGCCGCTGACGATCCAGAGCACCGGGATGGGCGGCCCGACCACGGCGATCGTCGTCGAGGAGCTGATCCAGCTCGGCGCCCGGCGGCTGGTCCGCGTCGGCACCTGCGGGGCGATCGCCGACGGGCTCGAGCTCGGCCAGCATCCTGCTCGCCGACGGCGTGCTCGCCGAGGACGGCACGAGCCAGGCGCTCGGCGGCGAGCGGCACGCTGCGCCCCGATCCCGACCCTTCACGCCGCGCTCGTGCCGCGGCGGCGGGCGACGCCGCGCAGGGCCTGATCGTGTCCTCCGACCTGTTCTACGACCCGGACCCGGGCCGCTACGAGCGCTGGGCGGCGGCGGGCGCGCTCGCGGTCGAGATGGAGTTCGCGACGCTGATCGCGGTCGCCGAGCGCCGCGGGGTGGCGGCGGGGTGCGTGCTCGCGGTCAGCGACGTCGTCGCCACCGGCACGCGGATCGACGCCGAGGGGCTCGAGGCCGCCGAGCGCGAGACTCGGGAAGGATCGCGGCGGCGGCGCTGGCCGCCTAGTTCCTGATCTTCTTCGCCTGCGTCTTGCGGGCCGGCTTGGCGGCCGGCTTGTCGACCTCGAGGCGCTCCTGCTCCCGCGGCTGCGGGATCGGCGCGGCGTCGACGGCTCCGGTGAGCATCGACACCTCCGAGGAGAGCTTGGACAGCGCCGCCTCGATCGCGCCGAGGCGCTCGGCGACGTGGGCGAGCGGGCCGGTGCCCTCGCGGTCGAGGGTGGCGAGCCGCGCGTCGAGGCGGTCGACGCCGTCCTCGATGCCCTCGAGGCGCTGGGACACGGAGCGCAGCCGGCGCGTCAGGCGCTCGACGTCGGCCGCCGACGGGATGTTCAGCGCGCCGAGCGCGGCCTCCTGGGCCTGGCCGGCGCGCTCGCGCGCCGTGAAGGCGCGGCTGATCGCGCCGTTGACCAGCGGGTTCTCCAGCAGGTCCTGCGCCAGCTTGCCCAGGGCGTCCTCGCCCTGGCGCGTGAGCCGGTCGCGCAGCCCGTCGTCTGCCATACCGTCCTCCGACACGTTCGTTTTCGGCCCGATGCGGGCACGCTAGCGCACACGATTTGGAGGTTCCGGGAGGAGGAGCCCGAACCTCACCCTCGAGTTGAGGGTTAGTTGACGGGGTCTTGACAACGAGAGCGTCAGGATCACCGCAAGGTTCCGCCCGTCCCGACGTTCACATTGCAGCCCTCCCTGCTGCCCGATAGCGTGGCCCGCACCGCTGGATGACCCTTCGCCCCCTGCTCACAGCCTTTATCGCGACCGCGCTCTACGCGGCGGTGCTGGTCGGCACCGCTTCCGCGGAGCCGCATCGCGTGCGCGTGACGCTTCCGACCGGCGAGGTGCTGACGCTTCACGGTCGAGGTCGCGCAGGGCGCCACGGCCACGCTCGCGCAGCTCCCGCCGCTGCCCACGCCGCCCACCTCGATCGAGGATCTCGGCCCGATCGAGGTGCCGACCGCCGATCCCGACGCCCCAGCTTCCGCAGGTCCCGCTGCCCACGCCGACGGTCCCGAGCCTCCCATCGGCTACGGCCACCCCGCACTCCAGCGAACCCCGGCACGCCCAGCACGCCGGCCGAACCCGGTCACGGGCGGCGATCAGGACCAGCCGAGCGGCGGCCAGACCACGGATCCCGCCGCGCCGGCCAAGGGCACCGGCAGCACAGCCGGGCGCGAACACCGAAACCCTCGACGCGCCAAGGTGAAGAAGAAGGCGCGTAAGGCACGCGAGCGCGCGCAGGCGAAGGCGGCGCCCCCCGGCCGCAACATCGACGGCTCGCCGACGATCGACAACCCGACCTTCTCGCTGTCGACGCCCGGGCGCGGCCCCGATCGGCGTCCCGAACTTCTTCATCGACAAGTTCCGGATCCCGCCGTTCCTGCTCTCGATCTACCAGGCGGCCGGCATCCAGTACGGCATCCGCTGGGAGATCCTCGCGGCGATCAACGAGATCGAGACCGACTACGGCCGCAACCTGAACATCTCCTCGGCCGGCGCGGTCGGCTGGATGCAGTTCATGCCCGCCACCTGGAAGATGTACGGCGTCGACGCCAACCAGGATGGAAATAAGGATCCCTTCAACCCGGTCGACGCGATCTTCGCCGCCGCCCGCTACCTGCGGGCCGCCGGCGGCGAGCAGGACATCCGGCGCGCGATCTTCGCCTACAACCACGCCGACTGGTACGTCGACTCCGTCCTCCTGCGCGCGCGTGTGATCGGCGGCCTGCCGAGCAACCTGGTCGGCTCGCTCACCGGCCTCACCCAGGGCCGCTTCCCGGTCCGCTCCAAGGCCACCTACGCCGACGACATCTCCGAGCGCGACATCAAGCGCCTCAAGGGCCAGGGCAACAAGGCCGTCGTCGTCGAGTCCGGCAAGGACCGCCGCGGCATCAAGATCTTCTCCAAGGCCGGCGCCCCCGTGGTCGCCGTCAACGACGGCCGGATCCTGGACGTCGGCACGAGCAAGCGCCTCGGCCACTTCATCAAGCTCCAGGACGTGTACGGCAACACGTACACGTACGGGCACCTGAAGAAGGTCGCCAAGAGTCTACCCGTCGCCGAAGCCGCAGAAGGTCACCAAGGAGGAGATCCAGCGCGAGCTGGAGCTGCCCGAGCGCGACGCCGCGCCGACCGGGGCCGCCTCGGACTCCACGGCGCCGGCCGCCCGCGCACCGCAGCAAGGCGACCGCCCGAAGGCGTCGCCGCGCCGCCGAGCGCAAGGTGAGCCGCGAGAAGGCGCGCAACGCCTCCGCGGGCAAGGCCGCCAAGCAGCGCCTGTTCGCCAACCCGCGCCGGCCCGAACGCCGCCGACGCCGGCGGCGCCCAGCAGGTGTTCCAGCGCACCGGCGAGATCGACGGCACGACGACCTTCGAGGGCTACCTCAACCGCGTGTTCGGCCTCGACCGCTCGCAGGTGCAAGCCTCAAGCGCCTCAAGAAGGGCTCGACGGTCGTCGCGGGCACGATCCTCGGGCGCATCGGCAAGACGTCGGAGACCTCCGCTCCGCACACGCTCTTCGAGATCCGCCCCGCCGGCCGCGGCGCCCCGCGGATCGACCCGAAGCCGATCCTCGACGGCTGGAAGCTGCTCGAGTCGACGGCCATCTACCGCGCCGCCGGCAAGAACCCCTTCTTCGGCGCGCGACGCCGACGCCCCGTCGATCGGCCAGATCCTCCTGATGAGCAAGGAGTCGCTGGCCCAGCGGGTGCATCAACAACCCGCGCATCGAGATCTACGGCTGCGGGCGCCAGCGACGTCCAGACCGGGCCAGATCGACCGCCGCGTGCTCGCGACGCTCGAGTTCCTCGCCGCGTCGGGCTTCAAGCCGACCGTCACCTCGATGAAGTGCGGCCACGGCTTCATGACCGCGTCGGGCAACGTGTCCGAGCACTCCTCGGGCAACGCGGTCGACATCGCGGCCATCAACGGCATCCCGATCGTCGGCCACCAGGGCCCGGGCTCGATCACCGAGCTCACGATCCAGCGCCTGCTGACGCTGCAGGGCACGATGAAGCCGCACCAGATCATCTCGCTGATGAAGTTCGACGGGACCGACAACACGTTCTCGATGGGCGACCACGCCGACCACATCCACGTCGGCTGGCACCCGCTCTACGGGACGAACTCCAAGACCGCCAAGCAGGTCAACGCGATCCTCAAGCCCAAGCAGTGGATCAAGCTGATCGACCGGCTCGGCGAGATCGACAACCCGACCGTGCGCCGCTCGCCCTCGAGGTTCTCGCTCGACGCCAAGAAGCCCGCGCGAGCGTCGGAAGCGCACGTCGGCGAGTAGCCCGTCTCGGCCGTGACCGAGCGGCTCTTCGGCTTCGTGCAGTGGGAGTTCGCCGGGACGCCTCGGGCCGGACCCCGGTCGCTATCCGGTGCGCCGCTTCGCGGGCGACGACGTGCGCGAGATCGTCGTGATCGGCGGGCTCGCGGCGCCGCGCCGGACGCTGCTGCCGCGCCGCGGCCGGCGGGGCCCGGGCGGTCGGCGAGCCCGAGACTGGTGCCGGTCGAGGTGACGCGGGCGACGGTGATCGACGCCGCGCCCATGCTCGACCGCGACGCGGCCGAGGCGTGGCTGGAACGCGCGGCCGGCGAGGGGCGCGAGGCGGCGCTGGCGCGGCGCGCTCGCCGTGCTCAACCGCGCGGTGGCGGGCCACCGCGTGGCCGCCGCCGACCCGCTGGTCGCCGACGCGTCGCTCGGCGCGGGCGCTGGCGACGCGGATCGGCTACGGGCGGGGCGAGCAGGTCGCCGACGGCGAGTGGGAGGCGGCACGCGAGCTGCCCACCGGCCGCCCGGCGTCCCGGCGCGCTCGTCCCGCAGCAGCGGCTGGCCGCGCTGCTGTCCGGGCGCGACGTGGCGCTGGCCTGCGAGGAGCTGGCGCTGCGGGCCCGCGGCGACCTCGACGCGGGCCGCCAGCGCGAGGCCGCGATGCAGGCCCACCTCGCGCTGGAGGCGGCCGTCGCCGAGCTGGAGAGCTGGCGCGGGCCGCGAGGACATGGGCGAGCGCATCGACGAGCTGGCCGGGCTGCGCGAGGGCGTGGCGGCGGCCGCCAACGCGGCGATCCAGGGCGGGCTGGAGCGCCGAGAGGCCGAGACCGTCGAGGCGGCCCTGGGGCGCCTGGAGGCGGCGCTGCGCGCCCGCGCCGCCCGCGAGTCCTAGCCTGCCAGGATGGCGGCCTGATGGCCGCGCCGCGCAACCTCGTCAACCTCGCCGGCGTCGAGAAGGGGTTCGGCAGCCGCTCCGTGCTGCGGGACGTCACGCTCGGCGTGTCCGCAGGGCGACCGGATCGGCGTCGTCGGGCCGCAACGGCGACGGCAAGTCCACGCTGCTGCGGCTGATCGCGGCGCCGAGACGCCCGACGAGGGCGCGCGTGACCCGCGTAGCGCGGCCTGCGACCCGGTGCTGCTCGGGCAGGGCGACGACCTGGGCGAGGACGGCACGATCCGCGAGCGCGCTGGTCGGCGGGCTGGCCGACCACGAGTGGGCGGGCGACAGCGCGTTCCGCGGCGTGCTCGACGGGCTGCTGGGCGGCGTCGGGATGGACGCGCTTCCCGCTCGGGCTCGACACGCCGGTCGGCCCGCTGTCGGGCGGCGAGCGGCGGCGGATCGCGCTGGCCGCGCACGCTCCTGCACGCTCCCGAGCTGCTGCTGCTCGACGAGCCGACCAACCACCTCGACGTCGAGGCGGTCGACTGGCTGGCGCACCACCTCGCCGCGCGGCGCGGCTCGCTGCTGGTGGTCACCCACGATCGCTGGTTCCTCGATGCGGTGTGCACCGCGACGTGGGAGGTCGCCGACGGCGACGTGCACCGCTACGAGGGCGGCTACGCCGCGTACGTGCTGGCGCGCGCCGAGCGCGAGCGGCGCGAGGCGGTGCAGCGAGGAGCGCCGCCAGAACCTGCTGCGCAAGGAGCTGGCGTGGCTGCGCCGCGGGCCGCCGGCGCGCACCTCCAAGCCGCGCTTCCGGATCGACGCCGCCAACGCGCTGATCGAGGACGAGCCCGAGCCCGCGACCGCGCCGAGCTGCTGCGGTTCGCCTCCTCCCGGCTCGGCGACCGGGTGCTCGACGCCGTCGAGGTCTCCGTCGCCTTCGACGGCCGGCCGGTGCTGCGACGACGTCACCTGGCGGCTCGGTCCGGGCGACCGCGTGGCGCTGGTCGGCGCCAACGGGTCCGGCAAGACGTCGTTGATCCGGCTGCTGGCCGGCGAGCTGGAGCCGCGGCCGGGCGAGGTCGAGCGCGGCGCCACCGTCCGGCTCGCCCACCTCTCCCAGGACACCGCCGAGATCCCCGGCCACCTGCGGGTGCTCGAGTCGCTGGAGGCGGTCCGCGGCAGCGCCACGCTCGCCGACGGGCGCGAGATCACGGCGGGCTGCTGTGCGACCGCTTCGGCTTCCGCGGCGACAAGGCGCGCACGCTGGTCCGCGACCTCTCGGGCGGCGAGCGCCGCCGCCTGCAGCTGATGCGGCTGCTGATGGAGGGCCCGAACGTGCTCCTGCTCGACGAGCCGACCAACGACCTCGACATCGACACCCTGACCGCGCTCGAGGACCTCCTCGACTCCTGGGCGGGCACGCTCGTGGTCGTCAGCCACGACCGCTACTTCGTCGAGCGGGTCTGCGACGACGTGTTCGCGATCACCGGCGGCGGCGGGCTGCGCCACCTGCCGGGCGGGATCGAGCAGTACCTGGCGCTCCGCGAGCGGGGAGGCGGCCGGCTCCGGTGCCGCGGCCGCCGCCGCGCCGAAGGCCGCCGCCGGCGGGCGCGGTGGTCCGCGCCGCCGGCAAGGAGGTCGCAGCGGATCGAGCGGGCGCTGGAGCGGCTCCGCGAGCGCGAGACCGCGCTCCACGAGGCATGGCCGAGGCCGCCACCGACTACGCGCGGCTGCGGGAGCTCCACGTGGAGCTGCAGGCCGCCGGGGCGGAGCGGGAGGCGCTTGGAGGCCGCGTGGCTGGAGGCCGCGCGAGGCTCTGGAGGGGTAGGCGGGGCCCGCGCTCTCCTTCCCAGCCGCAGTTGACGTTCGCGCACGCACTCCGATGGCGGTCGCGACCGCCGCGCGTAGACCGGGCGCTAGCGCCCGAAGCGCCGCGACATCTCTGCGCGCGCCCGGGGAGCGGGGCGAGCGCTCGCGGACCTCGGCGAGGCCGGCTCGCACCTCGGCGTCGCCGACCTCGACGGGCATCATCGAGTCCTGGAGCTCGGCGAGGAGCTCGTCGGCGCCCTCGATCGCGTCGATGGCGTCCTCGATCTGCTCCTGCCAGGCCGTGCGAGGAGCGGACGGTGCGGGCGCGAAGTCGCGGCCGTGGAGGCCGTGGCGCTCGGCGAAGCCGGCGTGGGTGCGCTTGGCGCGGCCGTAGGCGAGCTGGACGGGCCGGAACAGCGCCTCCTCGAGCCGGTCGCCGGACTGCTCGTCGAGCTGCCTCGTAGGCGGCGCCGAGCGGCGGCGAGCGCGATCGCGAGCCGGTCGATCGCCTGTGCGACCTCGTCGAGCAGCTGCTGCCGGGCTTCTGAGGTGACGTACGCCATGACCCCCAGCGTTAGAGCGCGGCGAGCACCGCCTCCAACTCCCCGACGACGTCGCCGGAGAGCTTGACCGCCGCGTGGCGGTCGTAGGGGGTCGGGCCGATCGTGACGATGGCGACGCTGCCGCCGGGTCGAGGGTGACCTGCGGCAGCTCCGCCACCGGCCAGACCTCCAGCGAGGAGCCGACGCAGAGCAGCAGGTCGGCGCTCGCGGCGAGCGCGTAGGCGCGCTCGATCGCCGCCTCGGGGAGCATCTCGCCGAACAGCACCACGTCGGGCTTCAGCGGCTGCCCGCAGTCGCAGCGCGGGATGCCCTCGGGGTCGGCGCTCGAGCCGCTCGCGGACCTCGCGCGAGCGGGATACGAGGCGCCGCACGACAGGCAGGACGCGGTGGCGACGGAGCCGTGGACCTCGATCGGGTCGGTGGTGCCCGCCGCGGCGTGCAGGCCGTCGATGTTCTGGGTCACCACCGCGTCCAGCCGGCCCTGCGCGCTCCAGCTCGACGAGCGCGCGGTGCGCGCCGTTGGGCTCCTTGCCGTCGAGCGCGGCGAAGCGCTGCCCGTAGAAGCCCCAGAACCGCGCCGGGCTCGCGGCGCCAGACCGAGATGTGCGCGACCTCCATCGGGTCGACGTTGGCCCACAGCCCGGTCTGCGGCGTGCGGAAGTCCGGGATCCCCGACGGCACGGAGATCCCGGCGCCGGTGAGCGCGACGACGGAACCCGCCGCGCGGATCAGGCTCTGCGAGGTCCTCCGCGCTCACGACCCGCGTGAACTTCGGCGTGCGCTTGCCCAGGAAGGCGGAGATGCCCTCGCGGGCGTCGTCGGAGGTGAACGCCTCGAGGAAGCCGCGCCTTCTCGGCCTCGATGCCCTCGTCGAGGTCGCCGGCGTGCGAGACGCGCTTGATCTGCTCGAGCGCGACCGGCGCCTGGCCGGCGAACTTGCGCCCCCAGCCGAGCGCCTCGTCGAACAGCTCGTGGTCGGGCACGACGCGGTTGACGAGGCCGTACTCGAACGCCTCGCCGGCCGCGATCGGCTCGCCGGTGGTGTTCATCTCGAGCGCCTTGGCCGGGCCGACCAGCCGCGGCAGCCGCTGCGTGCCGCCGAAGCCGGGGATGATCCCGAGCGAGATCTCGGGCTGCCCGAACGAGGCCGAGAAGCCGGCCAGGCGGACGTCGCAGGCCATCGCGAGCTCGCAGCCGCCGCCGAGCGCCAGCCCGTTGACGGCGGCGATCGTCATCACCCGCGAGCGCTCGAACGCGCGGAACAGCCCGTGCGCGCGGTCCAGCAGCTCGCGGCCGCCCGAGGCTCGTCCATCTTCGTGAACGCGCGGATGTCCGCGCCCGCGCAGAACAGCGCCGGGTTCGGCGAGGCGACGACCATCGCCCGCGCGGAGCCCTCGACCTCGCCCCATGCGCGCTCGAGCGCCTCGATGACGTGCGGGCGAGAGCGAGTTGGCGGGCGGGTTGTCCAGCCACAGGATCGCGACGTCGCCGCGGCGGTCGAGCTTGACCGGCGCCTGCTCGTAGCCGGCCTCCGGCTGCGGGATAGGGGTAGAAGCCCTGGCCCGGACTTGGCGCCGAGCCGGCCCTGGGCGACCATGCGGCGCAGGATCAGCGGCGGCTCGAAGTGCTCGCCCCACGTCGTCCTCGGCCGCTCCAGCGCCTCCAGCACGTCGTCGAGCCCGCGCAGGTCGGCGCGCGCGAACGGGCCGGGGACCATGCCGGCGCCCATCATCATCCCCATGTCCACGTCGCGGATCCCGGCGACGCCCTCCTCGACCACGAGGCAGGCCTCGACGAAGGCCTTCAGCGTGAAGCGGTCGGCCGAGCGCGGGGTCAGGATGCTCATAGAACCCCCTGCCGGACTTGGCCCCGAGGTCGCCCCGCTCGACGAGCCCCTCCATGGACTTGTGCACGTAGAAGCGGTCGCCGTAGGCGTCGTACATGTCCCGCGCCACCGTCACGACCGCGTCGAGGCCGCTCATGTCGGCGACGCGGAACGGGCCCATCCGCATGTTCGCGGCGGGGCTCACGTGGTCGTCGAGCGCCTCGGGCGAGAGGCCCGTCTCGTCCTGGTAGCGCCAGACCTCCGCGGCCGCCGAGGTGAGGATGCGGTTGACGATGAAGCCGGGGCACTCGGCGCAGCGCACCGGCGTCTTGCGGATCGCCTGGGCGAAGTTGGTCGCCACCCGCAGCGTGTCCTGGGAGGTGTCCTCGCCCTCGACGACCTCGACCAGCCGCATGAGCGGAGGCGGGCGAGAGGAAGTGGAAGCCGACCACCTTGTCCGGCCGGCTGGTGGCGTCGCCGATCTCGGTGATCGACAGCCCGCAGGTGTTGGAGGCCAGCACGGCGTGGCCGGGCGTGGCGGCGTCGAGCTCGGCGAACACCGCGTGCTTGACCTCCATGCGGTCGGGGACGGCCTCGATCACGAAGTCGACGTCGCCGAAGCCGTCGTAGGTGGTGGTGCCGGTGATCAGCGAGAGCGTGGCCTCGACCTGGGCGTCGCCCTCGCCGGCGGTGAGCTTCTCCTTGGCGACGAGCTTGGCGACCTCGCGCTCGGTCACCTGGCGGGCCGTCGCCAGCCCCGCCTCGAGGCGCGCGTCGTCGACGTCCTTGAGCACGACGGGGATGCCGGCGGCGGCGATGACCTGGGCGATCTCCCCGCCCCCGCCCACGACGGCGGCTTTGAAGACGAACATGCCGCCACACTACCGGCGCTCAGCCGAACTGGATCTCGGCCTTGCGCTCGTTCGCGAAGCGGGTCAGGGTGCGCCGCAGCGCGTCGTTCATGGCGCGGCGGATGAACAGGAGATCGACGACCGGGGTGAGGGCGTTGCGCTCCTTGATCTCGTACTCCAGCGTGAGCGTGATCTCCACGTCGTCGGGGCGCGGCGTGAAGGCGACCTGCTGGCGGCCGGAGAACGTCTCGTCCTCGACCTCGAGCGTCTGCCCCGTGCGGATCTCGTAGGCGACGACGCGCTCCTGGACGAGCCCGCGACCGCCCGGCGGGGACTTCCAGACCACGCGGGCGCCGCTCTCCGGCCACTCCCCCTCCAGCGTGACCAGATGGCCGAAGCCGTCGACCCACGAGGGCCAGCGGTGCGGGTCGTACCACAGCGCCTCGGCCTCGGCCGTCCGTCCCGGCACCGAGATCGAGGCCCGCGCGCGGCCCATCAGCAGCTGAGCTCCGAGCGGATGGCCTCGATCGAGGCGGCGATCCGGTCCAGACGCGGAGCGAGCTCGCCGGCCAGGCGCTTGTGCTCCTCCTCGCCCGCCTCGGTGACCCGGTAGAAGCGCCGCGAGCGGCGCTCCGGGTGCTCCCACTCGCCCGCCACGAGCCCCTGGCCTCCAGCGCCCGCAGCAGCGGGTACATCGTGTTCGGGTTCACGGTCAGCGCGCCCTGCGTGAGCGCGGAGATCCGCTCGATCAGCTGGTTGCCGTAGGCGGGCTCGGCGGACGGCGAAGTGCAGCACCAGCAGCGGAAGCAGGCCGGCGCGCCGCAGATCGCCGATCAGCGGGTCGGTGCTGCCCGCGCCGCGCCCGGGGGCGGGGGCCTCGACCGCCGCGCGGGCGACGTCGACGCCCGTCTCGGCGGCGGCGTCGGCGGTCCTGCGCGCGGCCTGGGTCACGCGCTCCATGGTGGCATCCCGGACCGTCCCGGCGCCATACCTCACCCTCGACTCGAGGGTGAGGTAAGCGGCCGAGGTGCTACGCCGGGGCCGGTGTCTCGATGCGGCGCGGGAGCAGCGTCTCGCGGGCGATCACGAGGCGCTGGATCTGCGACGTGCCCTCGTAGAGCTGCATGATCTTGGCGTCGCGCATCAGCTTCTCGACGGGGTAGTCCTTGATGAAGCCGTAGCCGCCGTAGACCTGCACGGCGTCGGTCGAGACCTCCATCGCGGTGTCCGCGGCGAAGCGCTTGGCGTGCGAGGACTCGAGCGTGTTGCGGGCGCCCTGGTCGAGCAGCACGGCCGAGTTCCAGGTGGCGAGGCGCGACAGGTGCACCTTGGTCGCCATGTCGGCGATCATGAACTGGATGCCCTGGTGCATCGCGATCGGCACGCCGAACTGGACGCGCTCCTTGGAGTAGGCGGTCGCGAACTCGAACGCGGCGCGGGCGATGCCGGTGGCCATGGCCGCCACGCCGGGGCGCGTGCGGTCCAGGGTCATCATCGCGATCTTGAAGCCCTTGTTCTCCTCGCCGATCAGGTGGTCGGCGGGGATCTCGGTCTCGTTGAAGGTGATGGTCGCGGTGTTGGACGCCCGCTGGCCCATCTTGTCCTCCTTCTTGTCCACCGTGACCGTGTCGTCCTTGGGCACGATGAAGCAGGAGATCCCGCGGTGGCCGGCGTCCTTGTCGGTCTTGGCGTAGACGGTGAACCAGTCGGCGTAGCCGCCGTTGGTGATGAAGCACTTGGAGCCGTTGATGACGTACTTGTCGCCCTTGCGGACCGCGGTGGTGCGCATGCCCGAGACGTCGGAGCCGGCGTCGGGCTCGGTGAGACAGAAGGAGGCGAGCTTGAAGTCCTCGGTGAGCATCCCGAGGTACTGCTTCTTGAGCTCGTCGGCGCCCGCCAGCGCGAGCGGCGCGGAGGCGAGGCCGTTGGCGCCGAGCGAGGTGGTGATGCCCGAGCAGCCCCAGGACAGCTCCTCCTCGATGATGCATCCATCGAGGTAGGACGCGCCCGGCCCGCCGTACTCCTCCGGGATGTGCGTGTTCATCAGGCCCAGCGACCAGGCCTTGCGCAGCACGTCGTCCGGCCACGTGCCTTCCTTGTCGTACTCCCAGGCGACGGTGCGGATCTCCTTGACGGCGAAGTCGTGCGCCATCTCGCGCAGCGCCTTCTGCTCGTCGGTCAGCGTGAAATCGACCACAGGTTGGCTCCTTGGTGCGAAATCGGGCACGATTGACTGGTCAGTCAACGGGTGTCAGAAGGATATCGCGAGCCGCGACGAACGGCAAAACGTACGTTCGGCCGGCGCCTAGCCGAACACGGCCCAGGCCACGAACGCGATCGAGCCGAGCAGGATCACGGCCGGTCACGATGGCGAGCCCCCACTGGTCCGGGAACAGCGCCGGGCGCCTCGGCGCCATGGTCCTGCGTCTCAGCCGTCGCCACATGGGCACAATCGTGATGCATGCAGGACGCGTTCGGCATCGTGCTCTTCGTGGTCGTCGGGGTCGGCGCCGTGCGTGGCGATCCTCTCGCTGTTCGGCCGCGGGCGTCTGTACGACGACATCGGGCGCGGCGGGATGTCGATCGGCGAGGACCGCGACCTGCGCCCGCGCGCCAGGTCCGAGCGCCGCCCGTGAGCGCCGCCGAGCGCGACGACGACATCCGCCAGATGCTCGAGGCCCGCAACGCGCGGCGCGCCGCCCGCGGGGAGGCGCCCGTCGACGTGGAGGCGGAGTTGCACGCCCTCACGCGACCCGGCGACCCCACCACCGATCCGGAGATCCTGGAGGAGGTGCGGGCGCTCGTGCAGGCCCGCAACGCGCGCCGCGTCGCCCGAGGCAGGGAGCCCCTCGACGTCGATGCGGAGATCGCACGCCAACTCCGCGATCTGCCCGGATAGGCTGCGCGCGCATGGCAGACGTCCGTCGCTTCGAGCTCGAGGAGCTCTCGAACCGCCCAGGCACCTATTACAACCCGGCCACCGAGGTCGTGCTCGTCGTCGACGACTCGACGGCGATCGAGACCGGCCTGGTCGAGGAGGACGACGACCTGGAGTGGGTCCTGCTCGGGGACGAGCCGGCCGTCGACGAGCACAAGCGCGACGAGCTGGTCGAGCGCTTCGAGACCCGTTCGGTGGGCACCGGCCCCGACACCGACGACGACGTCGTCGAGGAAGAGGAAGAGCTGGAGCCCGACCCCGAGGACGGGCTACTAGCTGCCCTCAGGCTCCGCGTAGGGCGGGCAGCTCGAGCGCCCGCTCGAACGCCGCGCGGTCGTGCACCGGCTCCCCGTGGGAGACGATCACGTGCTCGAAGGGGTAGTCGAGGAAGTCCCGCAGGCCCGGCAGGACGCGCTCCTCGTGGAAGCCCGTCTTCCACACGCGCAGCTCGCCGTCCGGGCGCCGTGAGCGCGTCGGCGAACACGAGCGCGCGCTGCTCGGGCAGCCACAGCGGCGTCTCGGCGCGGCTGCGCGGCGTCGAAGAGCGGGAGCAGCCCGCCCGGGAGCGCCTCGCCGGGATCGATCGGCTCCAGGTCGGTCTCGGGGATGTCGTCGCGCCAGAACAGCATCGGGCCGAACGCGCGCGCGCCGTAGCGGCGCCGTGAAGGCGTCGACGTCGCGGATGTGGTCGGGCTTGAGGATCGCCACCAGCGTCGGCGGGCGGGCGTCGAGGCGCTCCCACACCTCGTCGCCCTCGGGCGGCGACAGCGGGTCGAGCACGGCGACCTCTCCGCCGCGACTCGACGCAGGTGCAGGTGACGGTGGGCTCCCAGTCCTCCTCGCCGTCCCAGTCCGGGTGGTCGAGGCGCCAGATCCACAGCCCCGGGGCGACGTCGGTGATCACCGCGGGCAGGCTACGCGGTCTGGAGCCCGAGCGCCCGGGCCTGCTCGGCCAACGCCTCGCGCACCGCGCGCTGCGCCGGCCGGTCGCCCGTGCCGCGGCGCACCGCGGTGAAGACGCGCCGGTTGAGCGGGCCTTCGCTCAGCGGGCGCAGGACCACGCCGGGCTCCTCGCCCGACCAGCCCATCAGCGGCACCAGCGCGACGGCGTCGGTGGCGGCGACGAGGCCGAGGATCAGCCGCACGTCGTCGACGTAGTGGCGCACGTCGGGCTCGTAGCCGCCGATCGAGCGGCACGCGCGGACGAGCATGTCGTGCCAGGCGGTGTCGAGCTCGCCGCCCGCCCACTCGTCGCCCGGCCAGGTCGGCGAAGGCGATCGACGTCCTGCCGCGGCGAGTGGTGGGTCTCGGGGACCGCGAACTCCAGCCCGTCGCGGCACAGGTCGCGGTACTCGAGCGCGGGGTCGCGCTGGCGCGGCGCGTGGTCGTACTCCTCGGCGAGCACGACGTCGACGTCGCCGAGGCGCAGCGCGGGCAGCGCGTCCTCGGCCTCGGCCTGGATGACCTGCGTGCGCAGCTCGGGATGGCGCGCCGCGAGCGGGCGCATGGCCGGCAGCACGAGCGCATGCGCGGCCGTCTGGAAGGTGGCGATCCGCAGCGGGCCCGCCGACGCGGCCGGACACCTGCTCGAGGTCGGCCTCGGCCTCCTCGAGGCGGGCGATCACCACGTCGGCGTGCGCCACCAGCCGGTGCCCGGCCTCGGTGAGCTGCACGCCGCGCCCGACGCGCTCGAGCAGCTGGACGCCGGCGTCGCGCTCCAGCGCGGCCAGCTGCTGCGAGACGGCCGACGGCGTGTAGGAGAGCGCGTGCGCGACGGCGGTGACCGTGCGCCGCTCGGCGAGCTCGCGCAAGCAGCCGGAGGCGCCGGACGTCCAGCATCGTGAAGCGGAGCTTACAGATCTAGTCCAGATAGTCCTTGCTGGACGTGAACGGAATCCGAGGCGCACACTGCAGCCATGCCCTCCACCGCCGCCCTCTCCCTCCTCCCCGCCGGGCCGGTCGATGCCGGGCCGTCGCCCGCCTCGCCGCCCTCGACGAGACCGAGCCGCTGGCCGGGCCCGTCCTGCTCGCCGTCGCCGACGGCCGCGCCGTCGCCGCCCTGTCGGTCGCCGACGGCCGCGTCGCCGCCGACCCGTTCACGTACACCGCGGACGCGGTCGCGATGCTGCGCCTGCGCGCCCGCCAGCAGCGCCGGCGCTCAGGCGGGGCGCGTCGTCTCGGTCTTCTCCGCCTCGGCCTCGCTCGCCTGAGTCTTCGTCGTCGCCCGGGCGCGAGGTGGTGCGCTGGCCGCGCTCCTCGCGCTTGGCGGCGGCGTCAGGGTCGCGCTTGTCGGCGATGATCGACGCGATGATCCCGACCGCGAACGCCGCGGCCGACGAGCGCGAGCGAGGCGACCGGGCCGATCTTGTAGAGGTCCTCGATGAGCAGCTTGACCGCCACCAGGGCGAGCACGACGGCGATCGTCTCGTCCAGGTAGCGGAACCGCCGGATCAGCCCCTCGACGAGCACGAACAGCGCGCGCAGGCCGAGCAGCGCGAACACGTTGCCCATCCAGATCAGCACCGAGTCGCGCGTGATCGCGAAGGCGGCGGGGATCGAGTCGACCGCGAAGGCGATGTCGGCGGCCACGATCGCCGCCAGGCACAGGAAGATCGGGGTGACGTGGCGCTTGCCGTCGATGTTCTCGAACCACTTGCCGCCGTGGTCGTCGGGCGCGACGGGGAAGAAGCGGCGCACGCAGCCGCACGATCAGGTTCTTGTCCGGGTCGACGTTCTCGTCGACGCCCTGGAGGATCCGGTAGGCGAGCACGAGCAGCAGCACGCCCAGCACGTAGATGACGAAGTGGAACTGCTCGATCAGCGCGACGCCGCCGAGGATCGCCAGGCCGCGCAGCACGAGCGCCGCGGCGATGCCCCAGAACAACAGCCGCGCCCGGTACTGCTCGGGGATCCCGAAGTACGAGAACAGCAGCAGGAACACGAACAGGTTGTCGAGCGACAGCGAGCGCTCGATGAAGTAGACGGTCGTGTAGGTGATCGCGTCGTCGGCGTCGGAGAGCACGAGCACGACGACCCCGACGAGCAGCGAGAAGACCAGCCAGCCGACGCTCCAGACGACGCCCTCGCGGAAGCTCGGCTCGCGGCCGCGCGCGAAGAAGTGCAGGTCCACCCACAGGCAGACGACGGTCACCCCGGCCAGGATCAGCCACGGGACCGGGCCGGAGAAGAAGGCGAATCTGGATCGGCATCAGACGAAGAAGAACACGAGCGCGAGCACGACGTACACGGCGAGGAGCTGGAGGCCCTCGAACCAGGTCGACTCACCCTCCTGCGTGACCTGCTGGGCGATCAGGATCGCCAGCACGATTGCCCCCAACTCGAGCCCGTTGAACACCAGCGCCATCGGGAACGGGCCGACGAAGAAGGACAGCAGGACCAGCACCGGCGCGGCGAACAGCGCGATCTGCGCGCTCGAGCCGATCGCGATGTTGACCGACAGGTCCATCTTGTCGCGCGCGGCGAAGTAGATCGCGACCCAGTGCTCGGCCGCGTTGCCGACGATCGCGACGACGATGATGCCGACGAAGAAGGGCGAGAGGCCGATCGACTCCGACGCCTCGGTGATCGAGCCGACGAGGATCTCCGACATCACGCCGACCGCCACGCCGGCGCACGCCAGCGCGATCACGCTCTTCTTCACCGACCAGTGCTCGCCGACGTGGTCCTCCTCGGCGTGCTCGGGGTTGAAGAGGTCCTTGTGCGTGCGCAGCGAGAACACCAGCCCCGCCACGTAGGTGCCGCAGCAGGACGATCGGCCACGCCGACCGACATCTTCTCCAGGTCGGAGGGGAACTGCTCGGACTTGTCGGTCGGGTTCGGCAGGCTGCCGCCGATCACGAGCTCGAAGATCGCCGGCATGATCAGCGCCACGCAGGCCAGCAGCAGCATCAGCGACTGCGTGTTGGCGGCCGTGCGGTCGAACGTCTGGCGCTCGCGCTTGAGGCCGCCGACCAGCATCGCGGCGCCCATCACGAGCAGCACGTTGCCGAGGATCGAGCCCACCAGCGACGCCTTGACGACCTCCTGGAGGCCCTCGCGCAGCGCGAAGAAGGCGATGATCAGCTCGGGCGCGTTGCCGAACGTCACGTTGAGGAAGCCGCCGATGCCCGGCCCGGAGCGCGCGGCCAGCTCCTCGGTGGCGCGGCCCATCAGCGCCGCCGTCGGGATCACGCCCAGCGCCGAGGCGACGAAGATGAGCGACGCGCTCGGCGTGCGCCGAGCTCGAGCCCGATCGCGATCGGGATGAACGGCACGAGCAGATAGGGCCAGCCCGCGCCGCTGAGCAGGAAACGGCGCAGGCTGAAGGATTGCTTCGGCTTGCGTCACGAGGGCGGGGAGCTTACGGATTCATGAGCCTACGGTGAGAGCAGCTCGGCGCACTTCGCGATCTTGGCGTTGTCGCTGCCCGCCGCCTGGACGCAATCCGAGTACTTCTTCAGGTCGTCGGCCGAAGCGCCGCCGGCCGAGGCGCCGCCGCCGTTGTCGCTGCCCGAGCCGGCCGCGCCCGCGCCGCCGAGCCCGAGGCCGCCGAGCTGGCCGAGCAGCTGGTCGAACGGCTTCGCGCCGGAGGGCGCCTTGATCTCCTGGTCCTCGTTGAGGTCCAGGAGCGAGAAGTCGAGGGTGAGCGCGCCGGAGCCGCCGCCGCCCGCGCTCGCGGGCGCCGTGGACGTCCATGTTGACCACCATGCGGCGCAGCGTGCTGTCTTCCTTGCCGGTGTAGATCTCCACGGAGAGGTTCTTGATCGCGTCGGCGGCTTGCTTCTTCTGCGCGTCGGTGAGCTTCTCGGGGAGGCCCTCGGAGCCCTGGACGCCAAGGCCGCGCGCCTTCTCGAGCGCCGAGTTGACGTCGTCGAGCAGCTTGTTGACGTCGACGCCGCCGGTGATCTTGATCGTGTCCGTGTCGCCGACCTTGGCCTCGCCGGCGTTCTTGGCGTCGGTCAGCCAGCGGCGCGGGTCGATGCCGAGCGTGGCCAGCGACTGCTGGTCGCCGGACTGCTTCTGGCTCTTCTTCTGCGCGTCCTCGTAGCCGGTCTTGAACTGCTGGAAGACGTCGTCGGTGACCGCGTACTCGGTGCCCTGGAAGTTCACGAACGCCTTGTCGCCGGTGGAGGCGAGGCCGGCCTTGAAGTTCTGGCCCGCGCCCTCGAAGGTCGCGTCCATGTCGAACTTGGGCAGCTTGCCCTTGCCCTGCGTCTGGAACGGCCCGGCCAGCGTGAGCGAGATCGGGCCCTGCAGCTGGGCGTTGGAGCCGCCCTCGACGTCGATCTTCAGGCTCAGGTCGAGCTTGCCGGATTCGACCTTCTTCTCGCCCGAGAACGTCTGCTTGAGGAGCTCGTCGACGCTGTCGCCCTCGTCGGCCGATTCACCGCCGCCGTCGCCTCCGCCGCACCCGGCGATCACGACCGCCAACAAGGCGGCCAGGATGAGCAACAGCGTTCGCGGGCGGATCGTCATAGCGAGGGTCTCCTTCTTGGCGGCCCGGCTGGCAGCAGGCGCGCAGGGTGCATTGCAGGCGGCGTGCCCGACTGGGGCCGAGCCTAGCATTGGGGGCATGGCCTTACCGCGTACTTGCGTGTTGTCTCCTCGTTGGCTTCCTGTGCAGCCTGGGGGCCTCGCAGCGCCCAAGCCGCGCCCGTCCTCGTGATGGGCAAGGACGGGCACGTGGAGCGGCACGCCCACTCACTCGCCCCCGCCGACGACCTTCCCCCAGCCCCGCCCCGCGCGGGCGCCCACCGCCGCCGCCGCGAGCCGCCGCCGGGCGCGTGGGCCGACCGTCGCGCGGGTGCTCGCCGACCTGCGCGCGGCGGGCGGCGATCGACGACGCGGTGTACGCCGAGCGCCGCGCGGCCTACGACGACGCCAAGCGCCGGCTGAAGAAGCTCAACGGCGCGCGCAAGGTGGAGCTGGGCGCGGTCGTGGCCACGCTCGAGGACGTCGCGGCCCGCGGGCAGCTGACCCCCTCGCGCCTCGCGCCGATGTTCCTCACGCTGTCGCGCAACGTCGAGTGGTGGACCAAGGGCCCGCTGCTCGCCTCCGGCCGCCGCGTCGGCTTCGAGGGCTCCCAGATCGTGTGGCAGTACTACCCACGGGCCGGCATCCAGATCCAGGTGCTCGGGACGTTCGGCAAGGTCAACGCGCTGTGGTCCTCGCGCCAGAACACCGCGCTCGGGCAGGCCGTCGACGAGCTGCTGCCGCTGGCCGCCGAGCGCGCCGGCGGGATCGCGTGGGAGTACTACTTCCCCTATCGCGCCGGCAAGGCGCCGTGGGTCTCCTCGCTCGCCCAGGGGACGGCGCTGCAGGCGCTCGCGCGCGCCGCGACCCGGCTCAACCGCCGGGAGCAGGTCTTCCCCTACACCAGCCGCGGGCTGGGCATCTTCGAGCGGCCCGCGCCGGACGGCGTGCGCGTCCCGGCCGGCGACGGCGTGCACTACGCGCAGTACTCCTTCGAGCCCCAGCTGCGGATCCTCAACGGGTTCATCCAGTCGCTCGTCGGGCTCTACGACTACGGCCGGCTGGCGGTCGACGACCGCGCGAAGGCGCTGTACGCCGAGGGCGAGCGGCGCGCGCGGCAGGAGGTCCCGACCTACGACACCGGCGCCTGGTCGCTGTACTCGCGCGGATCGGTCGAGCACGAGTCCGACCTCGGCTACCACACGCTCCTGCGCGACTTCCTCACCTCGCTGTGCAACCGCACGCAGGAGGTCGCCTACTGCGGGGCGCGCGACCACTTCACGACCTACCTGACCACGCCGCCGGTGCCGGGCTGGGGACGAAGCGCCTGCGGGGCGGGACCTACGGCCGGATCAAGATGACGCTGGACAAGATCTCCGGCGTCACCCTCCGGATCACGCGCGGGGGCCGGCTGGTGCACGCGCGCTACGTCGGCACGCTCTCGCACGGCCCGCACACGCTCGGCTGGCAGGTGCCGCGCAAGCGCGGCTTCTACACGGTCGAGCTGATCGCGCGCGACCTGGCGGGCAACGCCGGCTCGGTCACCGGCTCCCTCCGGGTGCTCAAGGCGCGCAAGGCCAAGCGAAGAAGAAGCACTAGGCCCGTCATCGTGGCCGAGTCACCGAGCGACTAGCCTGCTCGGACTTGGACGCGCCCCGGATCATCCTCTACACGGGCAAGGGCGGAGTCGGCAAGACCTCGGTCGCGGCCGCGACGGCACGCCGCTGCGCGGCCGCCGGGCTGCGGACGATCGTGCTCTCCACCGACCCCGCGCACTCGCTCGCCGAGTCGCTCGAGACGTCCGTCGGCGGTGCGCCGACCGACGTCGGCGGCGGCCTGTTCGCCCAGCAGGTGCAGGCGCAGGACGAGCTCGAGCGCCACTGGTCCTGCGTGCAGGACTGGCTGGGCGGCGTGCTGATGGAGCGCGGCGTCGAGCGGATCGCCGCCGAGGAGCTGACCGTGCCCCCGGGCGGCGACGAGCTGTTCAGCCTGCTCGCGCTCAAGGCGCACGCGGAGTCGGGCGAGTGGGACGCGATCATCGTCGACTGCGCGCCGACCGGCGAGACGCTGCGGCTGCTCTCGTTCCCGGAGGCGGCGCGCTGGTGGCTGGACAAGATGCTCGGGCGCGAGAGCGCGCTGCTGCAACGCGGCGCGGCCGTTCGCCCGCGCGTTCCTGGACCTGTCGCTGCCCGACGAGCGCGTCGTCGGCGAGATCCAGCGCCTCGTGACCAACCTGGTGGCGATGCACGAGCTGCTGCGCGACGCGCGGCGCGCCTCCATCCGGCTGGTGATGACGCCCGACCGGATGGTCGTGGCGGAGGCGATGCGCACCTTCACCTACCTGAACCTGTACGGCTACCTGACCGACGCGGTGGTCGTCAACCGCGTGTTCCCCGACGAGGTCGAGGGCACGTACTTCGGCGCCTGGCGCGCGGTGCAGGGCGAGCAGCTGGAGCTCGTCGAGTCCGGCTTCGCGCCCGTCCCCGTGCTGCGCGCGCCGTACTTCGAGCGCGAGGTGCTGGGCGCGGAGATGCTCGACCGGCTGGCCGGCGCGCTGTTCGCCGACGGCGACGCCGCCGCCGTGCTGCACGACCGCGTCACGCAGGAGCTGACGCTCGGCGAGGACCACGCCGAGCTGCGCCTCGACCTGCCGTTCGTCTGCCGCGGCGACGTGTCGCTGAAGAAGATCGGGCTCGAGCTGGTCGTGCGCGTCGACGGCCAGAAGCGCACGATCATGCTGCCGGGCGCGCTGGCGGGGTTCCGGCCCAGCTCGGCGGCGCTCGCCGACGGCTCGCTCGTGGTCGGCTTCGACGTCCAGGAGCCCGTCCGTGCCTGATCCCCTCGAGGCGGTGCGCGAGGCCGAGCGGCTGGTGCGCGAGGCGACCGAGCGCGCCGAGGCGATGGCGGCCGGCGTCCCGCCCCGCGGGTACGAGACGCCCGGGCAGAAGCCGCGCCGAGAGCCGCGTTCCCCGACCTCGCCGCGCTGGCCGGGCTGGTCGAGCTCGCCCGCACCGCCCTGCCCCCCGAGCTCGCCCGCCAGCTGGCCCAGGCGCTGCGCGAGCTGCTGATCGCGCTGCGCGCCATCCTGGACTACTCGATCGACCGCCTGGAGCCGGGCGAGTCCCCCTCGGTCGAGGTGGAGGACATCCCGATCCAATGAGCTTCCAGAAGCGGCTGCGAGCGCTCGCCCCGGAGATGCGGATGGCCGGCATCGCCGCGATCGCCCTCGTGCTCTCGATGGTGCTGCCCTGGTACCGGAAGTCGTTCATCCCGACCGGCGGGAACAAGTTCGTCGTCGACAGCCTCAGCGCGTTCGGCGTCTTCACCTTCGTCGAGGCCGCGATCCTGCTCGTGGCCGGGGGCGTGCTGTTCCTGATCTGGGCGCGCATGGAGGGCAAGGGCTTCCACCTGCCCGGCGGCGACGGCCTCGTCATCTCGCTGGCCGGGGGCTGGGCGATGGCGCTGCTGATCTGGCGCGTGTTCGACCGCCCCGGCGACAACGGCGACACCATCCAGGTCGGCATCCAGTGGGGCTTCATCGTCGCGCTCGGCGCGGCCGCGGCCCTGATCGCCGCCGGCGCCCGGGTGCGTGCGGCGCACCGGCCGGAGCCGCCCAACCCGGCCGAGGACCTCGACTGGGAGGCGGCCGCGCCGCGCCCCCGCCGCCGCGCCCAGGACCGCGAGCCGCGCGACGCCACCTCGGTCACGGAGGTGCTGCGCGACCCGCCGGGCTGGGAGGGCGACGAGCCGCTCCCCCCGGGCGAGCGCGGCGCAGACGAGCCGAAGGACCCGCCCGCCGGGCGCGACGACACCAACCGGCTCTTCTGACCGGGGGGCAGCCCCACCCCTGAGGCGGGGGCGTACGGCCGGCAGAACGCCCCCGCGCCCCAATGTCGCGCGGCGCCGCGCTCGCGACCGTGATGGGCATGCGACTGCAAGCCATCGTCGGCGCCGCCACCAGGCGCCCCAAGACCACCATCGCCGCGTGGATCGTGCTCGTCCTGAGCTGCGCCGCGATGGGTGCCGTGACCGGCACCAAGACCATCGGCTTCTCGGAGGGCGGCACCGGCGAGTCCGGCCGCGCCGACGAGCTGATCCGCGCCGCTCATCTCGAGGATCCCGCCGCCGAGCGGGTGCTCGTCCGCTCCGACGACCCCGCCGACACCGCCGCCGCCGCGGCGGCCGTGACCGAGCGCCTCGCCGCGCTGCCGGAGGTGTCCGATGCCCAGGGCCCGGCCGGCGCGCCGGAGCTGACCGCCGACGGCGGCCGCATTGCGCTGGTCGTCGCCCGCCTGCGCGGCGACCCCGACGACGCGGCGGACCACGTCGCGCCGCTCGAGCGCGCCGTCGCCGGCCTGCGCGCCGACCACCCGGGCGTCTCGCTGCGCCAGGCCGGGGCGGGCACCGGCGAGAAGGAGTTCGTGGCGCTGCTCGAGGAGGACCTCGGGAAGGCCGGGATGCTCTCGCTGCCGGTCACCGTGATCGTGCTGCTGCTCGCGTTCGGCGCGCTCGTCGCCGCGCTCGTGCCGCTGATGCTCGGCCTCACCTCGGTGATCGCCGCCATGGGCGTGTACGGCGTCGTCTCCCAGTTCGCCCCCGACGGCGGCTCGACCGGCGCGCTCGTGCTGCTGATCGGCCTCGCCGTCGGCGTCGACTACTCGCTCTTCTACATCCGCCGCGAGCGCGAGGAGCGGCGCGCCGGGCGCGGGCCGGAGGCGGCGCTGGACATCGCGGCCGCCACCGCGGGCCGCGCGATCCTCGTGTCGGGGATCACCGTCGTGATCTCGCTCGCCGGGCTGCTGATCACCGGCCTGGGCGTGTTCACCTCGATGGCGCTCGGCGCGATCATCGTCGTCGCGCTGTCCGTGATCGGCTCTTTGACGGTGCTGCCGGCGACGCTGGCGCTGCTCGGCGACCGGATCGACCGCGGCCGCCTGCCGTTCATCGCCGCCGTCCGCGCCGCGGGCCCGGCGCGTGGGCGCGCGTCGCCGCCGCCGTCACCCGCCGGCCCGCGGCGTGGCTGATCGCGTCGGTGTGCCTGCTCGCGACGCTCGCCGTCCCGGCCGTGCAGCTCAAGACCGGCGAGACCGAGCTCCCGAGCGACCTCAAGGTCGTCCAGACGGACCGCGCGATCGAGGACGCGTTCCCCGGCGCGCCCGAGGACGCGCAGATTGCTCGTCCGCGGCGAGGCGCTGGACACGGGCGAGCTGCAGGCCCTCGGCGAGCGAGCGCTGGAGACGACCGGCGGCCGCGGCCAGGTCCGCGTGACGGTGGCCGACGACGCCCGCACCGCGGTCGTCGCCGTGCCGATGCCCGGACCGCTCTCCCGACGAGGCGAAGCGGACCGTGGAGGCGCTGCGCGACCGCGTCGCGCCGACCGCCGCGAGCGTGTCCCCGGGCGCGACGGCGCTCGTGACCGGCATGGCGGCCGACAACGCCGACTTCGAGGACCGGCTCGCCGGGCGGACGCCGCTGGTGATCCTGTTCGTGCTCGGGCTGGCGTTCCTGCTGCTCGTCGCCGCGTTCCGCTCGATCCCGCTGGCGGCCGCGACGATCGGGCTGAACCTGCTGTCGCTGGGCGCCGTCTACGGCATCCTCGGCGCCGTGTTCCAGCACGAGTGGGCGGAGTCGCTGCTCGGCTTCGAATCCAACGGGCTGGTCACGTCGTGGTTGCCGCTGTTCGCGTTCGTGATCCTGTTCGGGCTCTCGATGGACTACACGATCCTGGTGCTCGAGCGGATGCGCGAGGCGCGGCGCGCCGGCCGCTCGGCCCGCGAGGCCGCCGCCGAGGGCGTGGCCGCCACGGGCGGGACCGTGACCAGCGCCGCGCTGGTGATGGTGGCCGTGTTCGCCGTCTTCGCCACCCTGCGGCTGGTGGAGAACAAGCAGCTGGGCGTCGGGCTCGCCGCCGCGATCCTGATCGACGCCACGCTGATCCGCGGCGTCGCCCTGCCCGCCGCCGTCGCCCTGCTGGGCGACCGCGGCTGGCGGGTCCGGCGGGCCCGCCCGCGCGCCTGGGATCATGGGGCCACCGTGACCACGCCGACCGCCGTGACCTCCGATGCCCGCTGATCACGGCCCCGCCTTCGCGCTCCACGCCGCCGTTTCGGCGGTGCTGGGGCTCGTGGTCACGATCATCTGGGTGACCACGGGCGCGGGCACGTTCTGGGCCGGGTGGGTCTTGATCGGGCCTCGCCGCCGCCCTCGCCGTGCACGCCGCGCTGCGCTGGGCGCTCCGCATGGAGGACACCGGAGAGCGCGCGGTGGCCATCGTCGGGTCGCTGTCGGCGATCCTGTTCGGCGTCCACTTCCTGACCTGGGCGTTGTCGGGCGGCGGCCTGTTCTGGCCGCTCTACCCCGTGCTGGTCACCGGGACGGCGACGGCGATCCTCGCGCTCGTCGTCTACCGCGACCGGCTGTGGGGCGACGGGCGGGAGCAGGAGCTGACGGAGCGCGTCGACGAGCTGACCCGCACCCGGCGCGGCGCCGTCGAGGTGCAGGCGGCGGAGCTGCGCCGGATCGAGCGCGACCTGCACGACGGCGCGCAGGCGCGGCTGGTGGCGCTGAGCATGCAGCTCGGGCGCGCCGAGGAGCGGCTCGCCGACCGGCCCGAGGAGGCAGAGCTGGTGCGCCAGGCACGCGCCGAGGCGGGCGCGGCGATCGGCGAGCTGCGCGACCTCGCCCGCGGCATCGCGCCGCCCGTGCTCGCCGACCGCGGGCTGCCGGCCGCCGTCGAGTCGCTCGGCCGGCGCGCTCCGCTCTCCGTCACCGTCAAGGCCGACCTCACGACGCGGCCGCTCCCGGTCGTCGAGACCGCCGCCTACTTCGTCGTCGCCGAGTCGCTCACCAACGTCGCCAAGCACGCGCCGGGCGCCAGCGCGACGGTGACGTTGAGCCAGCAGAACGGGCACCTGCGGGTCGACATCGCCGACGACGGTCCGGGCGGCGCCGACGCGTCCGGCGCCGGGCTGACCGGGCTGCGCCACCGCGCCGAGGCGCTCGATGGGACACTGGCGGTCGTGAGCGGCCCGGGCGCCGGAACCGCGATCCGCGTGGAGCTGCCATGCGGATCGTGATCGCCGAGGACAACGCGCTGCTGCGCGAGGGGCTCGTGGCGCTGGTGCGGGAGCGGGGCATCGAGGTGGTGGCCATCGCCGAGGACGCCCCGGGGCTGCTGCGGGTCGTCAACGGGCACAAGCCCGACCTGGCGATCGTCGACGTGCGGCTCCCGCCCACGTTCTCCGACGAGGGAGTGCGCGCCGCCATCGAGCTGCGCCAGACCCACCCGGACACGGGGATCCTGATCCTCAGCCAGTACGTGGAGCCCGTGTACACGGCCGAGCTGCTCGCGGCCGGGGCCGCGGGGTTCGGCTACCTGCTCAAGGAGCGCGTCGGCGACGTGCGCGCGTTCGTCGACGCCATCGAGCGCGTCGCGGCGGGCGGGACGGCGCTGGACTCCGAGGTGGTCTCCGAGCTGTTCCGCAACCGCGGCGACCGGGCGGACGACGGGGCGCTGGGCGCCCTCACGCCGCGCGAGCGCGAGGTGATCGCCCTGATGGCGGAGGGGCGGACGAACGCCGCCATCGCCCGCGAGCTGGTCGTCACCGGCGGCGCGGTCGAGAAGCACGTCTCCTCGATCTTCTCCAAGCTCGACCTGCCCGCCACCGACGACGACCATCGCCGCGTCCTGGCGGTGCTGACCTTCCTGCGCGCGAGCTAGCGCCGCGGGTCGGCGCGGACGATCGCCTCGCTGACGTCGTCGTGCGAGCATCGGGGGATCGAGCTCCCCGTCATGCCGCCCGTCGCGCCGATGCTGGCCAAGCCCGCCGCCGCGATCCCGCCCGGCCAGTTCTACGAGCCCAAGTGGGACGGGTTCCGCTCGATCGTGTTCCGCGACGGCGACGAGGTGGAGATCGGCAGCCGCAAGGAGCGGCCGATGACGCGCTACTTCCCCGACGTGGTGGAGGCGGTCAGGGAGCACTTCCCGCCGCGCGCCGTGATCGACGGCGAGATCGTCATCGCGGGCGAGGGCGGTCTGGACTTCTGGGCGCTCCAGCAGCGCATCCACCCGGCGGAGAGCCGCGTCACGCGGCTGGCGGGCGCGACCCCGGCCAGCTTCATCGCCTTCGACCTGCTCGCCCTCGGCGACGACGACCTCACCGGCGAGCCGTTCGCGGACCGCCGCGCCGCGCTCGAACGCGCGCTCGCGGACGCCGCGCCCCCGGTCCACCTCACGCCCATCACCGTCGACGAGGGGCTTGCCCGCGACTGGTTCGAACGCTTCGAGGGCGCCGGGCTCGACGGGCTGATCGCCAAGCGCCCCGATCTCACCTACCAGCCCAACAAGCGCGTGATGACGAAGATCAAGCACGTCCGGACGGCCGACTGCGTCGTCGCCGGGTACCGCGTGCACAAGTCCGGCGCGGACGCCATCGGATCGTTGCTGCTCGGCCTCTACATCGACGAGTCGGCGCCGCAGTCGCAGTGGGGCGACCACACGAGCGGGCTGGCGCCGGTCGGCGTGATCGGCGCGTTCCCCATGGCCCGCCGGCGCGAGCTGTTCGCGGAGCTCCAGCCGCTGGTGATCGACGTCGCCGAGCACCCGTGGAGCTGGGCCGCGGAGGCGGGACAGGCGCCGGAGGGCGGCAGCCGCTGGAACCCCGGGAAGGACCTGTCGTTCGTGCCGCTGCGGCCGGAGCGCGTCGTGGAGGTGCGCTACGACTACCTCGAGGGCGCGCGCTTCCGGCACCCGCCGCAGTTCGTGCGCTGGCGCCCGGACCGCGACCCGGCCACCTGCGGCTACGCGCAGCTCGATCAGCCGGCACCGTTCGACATCGCCGACGTGCTCGCCACGCCGTGAACTCTCACCACGGTTAACGCCGGCGAATTTTGGTTCGGTTCACCGAGACTCACTCCTACATCGGAATCTCCACGCGTCGCGTGATCTGGCCGTTGCTCTCCCAGTAGGTGACCTTGCCCGCGAGGTGCCCTTCGCCGGGCGCGGGTTGGACGTTGCCGTCGACGTCGATCGCCCGCGACGTGATCGCGTGCTCTCCCGGCGCCGGGCGGCCCCAGTCGAGCGTCCAGAACGTCCAGGCGAAGCGGCGCGACCGCCGCCGCCGGGACGGCATGCGCTCCAGGCGCGCCTCCCTCCACGGGCCTCCGTCGACGCTGACCTCTACCGCGGCGACCGGAGCGCCCCACGCCGCCCCCATGACCGAGTACCGGCGGCCGTGGCGGACCACCTTGGCGGGGGCGGACTTCAGGCGATCGTGGCGGACGCCGGCGAACGTCCACACGGTCTCGCCCCCGCGCGACTCCTCCCGGATCGTCACGTAGTCCCGCGCCATGAAGCGGCCGCGGTAGTGCTGGTCCCACACCTCGATGCGGTTGAGCCACTTGACGTTCGCGACCCCGTACCAGCCGGGCGCGATCAGGCGCACCGGGAAGCCGTGCTCCGGCGGGAGCGGGCGGCCGTTCATCTCGTAGCAGAGGATGTTCTCCGGATGGAGCGCGTCCACGAGCGTCATGCTGCGCGCGAACCGCTCCGTGATCGTCAGCGGCTCGGGCACGCCGCCGTTGTCGCGGATCGTCACCTCGCCGGCGTCGGCGCCCCAGAACACCACCTCGATCCCCTCGTCGAGCACGCGGGCGCGCTCCAGGATCGGGGCCAGCGGCGTCCCGGTCCACCTCGCGTTGCCGATCCCGCCGATGAAGAACGGCGGGCCGGTGTTGCCCGAGCACTCGAGCGTGAAGGTGACCTCCTGGCGGCGCCGGGCCTTCAGGTCCTCCAGCGTGAGCGTCCGCGGCCACGCCACGAGGCCGCCGATGTCCAGTCGCCAGTCCGTGGCGGAGATGACGGGCTGGTCGTAGTGGTTGACGACGAAGAAGTCGTCGGCGGGGGTCAGCCAGGAGTCGAGCTCCTCCCAGTCGAGCTGGTTCGGAAGCGACACGCCGGGCGGAGGATCCGGAGGCTGGTCGATCCACTCCAGCACCTCCTCCTGGCCGGGCCGGCCCGGGAAAGCGTGCGCGGGGCCTGCCACCCGGAGCACCGTCAGCCCGGCCATCGCCGCACTTCCACCCTTGAGCAGGGTGCGTCGGGACATGTCCTGGAGTTCCACTGCGCGACTCCTCTCACCCGAGACGTGGCCGCAGTCTCTCTCACTCTTAATGCGCCCGTCTAGGGTGACCCGTCCGTTTTGAAACGCTCCGACAAACGGAGTGAAACCGCCGGCCCGGCTAGGTGAGCTTGACGCCGAGCGGCAGCAGGATCGTCGCCAGGAAGATCAGGAAGATCCCGACCGCCACCGTCGCCGGCGACTTGTAGAGGTGCCCCGCCATGCCGACCAGGAAGCCGAGGCCCATCAGCGCGGCGAAGGGGAGCGGGGACGCGTCCATCGATGGGCGAGTATGGCGGCTGCGGCGCGCCCGGCCGCAACCTTGCCGCCACCGGCGCGTTCCATCGCCATGCCGTTCCGCCGCGCCGCCGTGCTCGCCTTCGCCGCGCTGCTCGCCGCTCCGGCGGCGTCCGGCGCCGCGACCTGGTCGGCGCCGCAGCGGCTCTCCGCGGCGCACACGTCCGTCGAGGACACGGGCCTTGTCGTGTCCCGGAACGGGCGGGCGCTGGCGAGCTGGGCGACCGGCAGCGGCATCTCCGCGGCGTCGCGCGCGCCGGGCGCCTCCGCGTTCGGCCCCGACCGCCGGCTCGACGCGGCGGAGGAGATCGCCGCGTACCGCCGCACCGGCGCGATCGCCGCGGGCGGGAAGGGCGCGCGCGTCGTCGTCCGCTTCGGGCGCACCGACGGCACGTTCGGCGCGCGCCGCACGATCCGCCGCGCGGACCGCGGCCGGGTCCGCGACGTCTCGCTCGCCGCCAATGCCGACGGCGACGCCGCGCTGGCCTGGTTCGAGGACCGCGGCGCCCGGACCGACCGCGTGTACGTGGCGCTGCGCCGCGCCGGGCACGCGTTCGGCGCGCCGCGACGGCTGGCCACCGGCCGGATCCGGCGGGTGGCGGTGGCGATCGGCGCCTCCGGCGACGTGCTGGTGGCGTGGAACTCGCCCGGCAAGCAGCTGACCCGCTTCAAGCCGCGCGGGCGGTCGAGCTTCCTCGCGATCGAGCGGCTGCGCAGCAAGCCGGCGTTCCAGGTGGAGATGCACCCGGTCGTGACCGACAACGGCCGCGCGGCGCTCGCCTGGAGCTCGCAGCTCGCCACCGAGGGCGGCGGGAGCGGGCCGTTGACCATCGAGGTCGCGGTGCGGCCCTTCGGCGCCGACCGGTTCCGCGCCGCGCGCGTGCTCGAGCAACTCGGCGACGACCCGCTGCGGCGTCCGGTCGACGCCGTGGAGGGCGACACAGGCCGGATCGCCGTCGCGTGGTCGGGCCTCGACGGCGAGGAACGCCGCGTGCGGGTGGCCCGGTTCGACGCGGATCTGCGCTTCCAGGCGCCGCAGACGGTCTCGCCCACCGGCCGCGACGCCTACCTCTCGGACCTCGCGAGCGACGACGCGACCGGCCGGCTGCTCGCGGTGTGGGACGACGGCTTCGACGCCGGCCGGGTCAGCGCGGCGCTCGCGGAGGGCGGCGGCCAGCCGTTCGGCGCGCCCGAGGCCGTGTCCCCGCTCCAGCAGGCCCGCGCGGGCCACGCGGCGTTCGACCCGCGGACGCACGTCCCCACCGTCGTGTACTCGAATCGCCCACAGGGCACGGGCACGTTCGCCGAGGTCGCGACGCGCTCGGAGTGACCGCGGCGCCTCACGCCGCCTAGACTGGCCGCGTGAGCACCGTCGCCTCCCCCACGTCCGCCGAAGACGTCGCCACCGGCCTCCGCGAGGCCGGCTACCTGGCCGGCGAATCGACCGCGCTGGTCAGCTACCTGGCCGCCCGCCTCGGCAAGCCGATCCTCGTCGAGGGCCCCGCGGGCGTCGGCAAAACCGAGCTCGCCAAGGCGCTGTCGCGCTACCTCGACCGCCGGCTCGTGCGCCTGCAGTGCTACGAGGGGCTCGACGAGGCCAAGGCCCTGTACGAGTGGAACTACCGCAAGCAGCTGCTGCGGATCCAGGCCGAGTCCAAGGACGCGGGCTGGGACGCCGTCCAGGACGACATCTTCGGTGAGGAGTTCCTGCTCCCCCGCCCGCTGATGCAGGCGATCGGCTCCGAGGAGCCCGTCGTGCTGCTGATCGACGAGATCGACAAGACCGACCAGGAGTTCGAGGCGATGCTGCTCGAGCTGCTCTCGGACTTCCAGATCACGATCCCCGAGCTGGGCCGGATCGAGGCGCGCACGCACCCGGTCGTGCTGCTCACGTCCAACAACTCGCGCGAGCTCACCGAGGCGCTCAAGCGGCGCTGCCTGTACCTGTGGCTCGACTACCCGTCGATGGAGCACGAGCTCGAGATCGTCCGCCTGCACGCGCCGGACCTGCCGGACACCGTGGCGCAGCGGCTCGTCGAGGTGATCGCGATGGTGCGCGAGCTGGACCTCAAGAAGCCGCCCTCGATCGCCGAGTCGATCGACTGGGCGCGCGCGCTGCTGCTGATGGGCGCCGACGAGATCACGCCCGAGATCTTCCGCTCCACGCTGTCGATCATCGTCAAGCACCGCACCGACCTCGACACCGTGGCCGAGCGGGTCGGCGTCAAGCTGGGCGCAGCGCGGTGAGCTTCCCCGCCCACGTCCTGCGCTTCGCAGAGGAGCTGCGGGCCGAGGGCGTGGCGGTCGGGACGTCCGAGCTCAACGACGCGTTCGCCGCCCTCGGCGAGGTCGAGTGGACGGCGGCCACGCCGTTCCGGGAGGCGCTCGCCGCGACGCTGGCGAAGTCGCCCGAGGACCGGCGGGTGTTCGACCTCGTGTTCGAGCGCTTCTTCTTCCGCGCCGCCGAGGGCGAGGCGCTGCGCCAGGGCGTGCGCGAGGCGTCCGCCGACGGCGAGGAGGACCAGGACGGCATCCCCGGCGGCGAGCGGATCGACTTCGACAACCTGCGCGAGCAGGTGCTGCGCGCCATCCGCGACGGCGACGAGGCGGCGATGCGCGACCTCGCGCGGCTCGCCATCGCGGCGTTCGGGCGGCGAGGGCAGGGCTCGGGCGTCCTCGGCGTCGACGTGCAGCGGATCCGGCGCGCGCTGGGGCTGAAGTCCGAGCCCGGGGGGCCGGTCCGCGAGGACCCGTCCGCACCGCCGGCCGAGCCGCTCACGCGCGACCAGATCCGCCGCTTCGAGCTGCACCTGCGGCGGGAGCTCGAGCGCGCGCAGATCGAGCGCACGCAGGCGCTGCCGCCGTCGCGGCCGCTCAACGAGCTCGACCGCGCCCTCCCCAGCGGCCCGCTGCAGGACCTCGCGGCGGTGCACCGGGTCGTCATGCAGCTCAAGCGCCGCCTCGCCACGCAGGGCCACGAGACGCGCGGCCGCCAGCGCCACGCGCACGTCGACGTGCGCCGAACGATGCGCGCCTCGCTGCAGACCGGCGGGGTCCCCGTCGAGCTGCGCTACAAGCCGCGGCGCCCGCGCCGCCCCGAGCTGTACGTGCTGTGCGACGTCTCGACCAGCGTGACGTCGGCATCGGTGTTCTTCCTCAGCGTGCTGCACGCTCTGCACGACTCGTTCCGGAAGATGCGCTCGTTCGTGTTCGTCGAGCGGATCTCCGAGGTCACCGACGTCTTCGAGCGTGAGCGCTCGTTCAAGGCGGTCTCGGACGCGATCTCCAAGGACGCCGGCGTGGCCGACGTGTCCGGCTACACCGACTACGGGCGCGTGTGGCGCGAGTTCCTCGAGCAGGTCCAGGACGACCTGCACCCGCGCGCCACGGTGATCGTGCTCGGGGACGCCCGGACCAACGGACGCGACCCCGCCGCGCCCGTGTTCGCGCGCATCGCCGCCCGGGCGGGCCGCACGTTCTGGCTCAACCCCGAGCCGCGCCTGTACTGGAACTACGGCGACTCCGTGATCGCCGCCTACGAGCAGTACTGCGAGGCCTACGAGTGCTGGACGACCCGGCAGCTCGAGGACTTCGTGAAGGCGCTCACGCGCCCGACGCGCGCGTGAGCGAGTCCGCCGCCACCGGCCTTTGGCGGCGGCGGTGATCGCCCTCGCGGTGCTCTACGCGCGGCGGCCGCCGCCGGCGGACCCGCACGGCGGCCGGGTGCGCCAGACGGTCTGGCGCGTCCGCCACTACATCCACGACGCGCGGCGACCACCCTGCACCTGCTGCGCCACGGCGACCCGCTGTTCGTGGGCGGCGCCTTCAGCAACTTCGCCTTCGACGTCGCCAGCCTCGGCTGCGCGTTCCAGGCGTTCGGCGGCGGGGCGCCGCCGCTCGGCGAGTTCGTCGTCGCCTATGCGCTCGGCCACGCCGGGGCGCTGATCCCCACCCCGGGGGGCGTCGGCGGCACCGAAGGGGGCCTGATCGGCATGTTCGTCGTCTTCGGCACCCCGCTCAGCCTCGCCGCCGCGGCCGTGCTCGCCTACCGCGTGTTCCAGCTCGGCTTCCCGGCGGTCTTCGGGGCGGCGGCCCTGATCCGCGTGCGCCACGTGCTCGCGCACCCGCCGCCCGCGGAGCTGGTCGCGGCCCAGTTCATCGGCCGGGGCGACTGATCAGCCGTCCTCGGCGCGGCGGACCCGGAACGTCTTCACCGGCTCCGTGAAGCCCTTCAGCTTCTTCGGGCCGGCGGAGGACCACTTGTAGTCCTCCTCGCCGACGGCCTCGCGGACCGCCTCGGTGACGAGCACCGAGCTCGGCCGCGCCCGCGCGGTGAGGCGGCTGGCGAGGTTCACCGTCGAGCCGTACCAATCCCCGAAGTGGTTGGCGGCCGGGCCGAAGGCGACGCCCGCCCGCAGCGGCGGGAACCCGTCGGTGGCGTCCGCGCGCTCGACCAGCTCGACCGCCGTCGCGACCAGCTCGGCGGCGCGCGGCGCGACCAGCATCACCGCGTCGCCGATCACCTTGACCAGCCGCACCGGCGGGTCGACCAGCTCGCCGGCCAAGCGCGACAGCCGCGCCGCCACGTCGCTGAGCTCCTCGACGTCGACGGTCTCGCCCAGCTCGGTGAAGCCGACCATGTCGGCGAACGCGACGGCCGCCTGGCGCGACTCGCCGCGGCCGGCGGCGCGCTCCTGCAGCGTCACCGCCTCGTTGCGCAGCATCTGGCGCAGGTGCAGCGCGAACACGTACTCCATCCAGGGCGCGTTCAGCGGCACCAGCTCGCTGCCGACCGCGGCGAAGCGGCGGCCGAGCTCGCGCTCGTCGCTGCCCGGCTCGAGGATCGACTCCGCGATCGTGGTGCGCAGTGCCTCCACGTAGCGCGCCATCCCGCGACCGAGCACGCGGTTGGTCTCCAGCAGGTGCTCGCGCTCGAAGCCGGCGTCGTTCACCCGCTGCTGGATCCGCGCCGCCTCGAGGTCCTCCTCGCCGAACGCCCGCTCGTCGGCGTCGGGCACCGCGAGCCCGAGTGCCCGCCGCGTCGCGAGCAGCGTCTGGAGGTCGAGGCCCGTCTCGTCCGCGATCTCACGGGCGCTGTAGCGCGGCCGGCCGCCGAGCAGCCGCTCGACGGGGACCAGCGCCAGGCGCTGCTCGCGGACCGCCTCCCGCAGGTCCTCCAGCCCGACCCCGTCCTCGTGGAGGTCGTCGAGCAGCGCCCGCCGCGCCTCGCGAGAGCGCTCGTCGGGCAGATCCTCGAGCAGGCCCTCGGCTTCCCAGTCCACGGCGGACGACGCTATCGCGCCCCACTGCGGAGGCGGCCGGCCGGTCCGGGCCGGCCACCTCCGTCGACGACGGGCGTCGGGGGGTTTGACGTCCATGTCCAGCGCACCCTGTCCATGGGCGCGAGCGGGCAATGAAGCTGGGGCCGGATGTCGGGCATGCGAGCGTTCCTCGCTTCGCATATAGAGCGATGCAAGGAAGTCAGGTGACGCTGCCCGGACGGTCCGGACCTCGCCGCGACATGCCCTCCTAGAAAAAAGGATAACGCCGATCCGGACGCCTTCAAGACACGGCTCGGTACGCTGGTCGTAGTCAACAGGGGTGCTGGGGAGCGACGCCCGGCTGAGATAGGTCCTCGCTGGACCTGACCCTTCGAACCTGTGGGGTAATGCCCGCGGAGGGAGCGATGTGGACCAGAGTCGAGGCCGCCGGAGTGGCGCCTCGTGACCTCTTAGAGCCCGGCGACGTGGTGCTGTCCGGGGTGGCAAAGGCCTACGGCGACGTGGCGGCGCTCGACGGCGTCTCGCTGCGAGCACGTGCGCGCGAGACCGTCGCGGTGGTCGGCCCGAGCGGCTGCGGCAAGTCCACGCTGCTCGAGCTGGTGTGCGGGCTGAGCGCGCCGGACCGGGGCACGGTGAGCGCGCCGAAGGCGGCGCTGATGCCCCAGCGCGACGGGCTGCTGCCGTGGCTGAGCGCGCTCGACAACGCCGGGCTGTCGCTGCGCGTGGCCGGCGCGCCGCGCGCGGAGGCGCGAGCGGCGGCGCACGAGCACTTCGCCGCGTTCGGGCTGGAGGGCTTCGAGCGCACTCGGCCGCGCGAGCTCTCGGGCGGGATGCGCCAGCGGGTGGCGTTCCTGCGCACGCTGCTGGCCGGGCGCCAGGTGCTGTGCCTCGACGAGCCGTTCGGCGCGCTCGACGCGCTGACCCGCGGGCAGATGCAGCGGTGGCTGGCCGACGCGCTGGTGCGCGAGCCGCGCACCGTGCTGCTGGTGACGCACGACGTCGAGGAGGCGGTGCTGCTCGCCGACCGGATCGTGCTGCTCTCCGCGCGCCCCGGGCGGGTCGTGGAGACGCTCGAGGTCGACATCCCGCGGCCCCGCGCGCGCACCGACCTGGCGGTCGTCGAGCTGCGCGAGCGCGCGCTGACCGCGCTCGGCGAGGGCGGGATCTGATGGCCGCGCCGACGACCATGCTCGGCGGGGGCGGCGGCTGATGGCGGCCGCGGCCCTGGTGCTCGTCTTCCTGGCCGGCTGGGAGGCGCTGGTGCGCGCCGGGGCGGTCGACGCCCTGCTGCTGCCCGCGCCGACCGACGTCGCGGAGGCGCTGTGGAGCGACCGCGGGATCCTCGCCGAGGACCTTCTCGTGACCACGTTCGAGGTGGTGCTGGGCCTGGCGCTGGCGCTCCTGCTCGGCGCCGCGCTCGGCGCGGGCATGCACCTCTCGGCGCCGATGCGCAAGGCGCTGCGCCCGCTGGTGATCGGCTCGCAGGCCGTGCCCGTGCCCGTGATCGCGCCGCTGCTGATCCTGGTCCTCGGCTTCGGCCTCGCGCCGAAGGTGCTGCTCGTCGCGCTCGTCTGCTTCTTCCCCGTCACGATCAACCTCTACGACGGGCTGCGCGACGTCGATCCGGACGCCCGCAAGCTGCTGCGCTCGCTCGACGCCACGCGCTGGCAGCGGCTCCGGCACCTGGAGGCCCCGAGCGCGCTCCCCGCCACCTTCACCGGCGCCAAGATCGCCGCCGCCGTGGCCGTGATCGGCTCCGTGTTCGCGGAGTGGGCGGGCTCGGACCGCGGGCTCGGCCACACGCTGCTGATCGCCAACGGGCAGCTCGAGACCGCCCGCGCGTTCGCCGCCACGTTCCTGCTCTTCGCCCTCGCCGTGGCGCTCTACGGCCTCTTCGCGCTGCTCGAGCGGCGCGTCGTGAACTGGACACCCCGCACGTCCCCGCAAGGAGGACCATGACCCGCCGTACCCTCCCGCTCCTGCTCGCGCTGGCCGCGCTGCTCGCCGCCGGCTGCGGCGAGAAGAGCGAGCCCGGGCCCGACGCGCGCGCCGACGCCGAGCCGATGCGCCTGGTGCTCGACTACTTCCCCAACGCCGACCACGCCGGGATCTACGCCGCCCAGGCCACGGGCGAGTACGACCGCGCCGGCCTCGACATGGACATCAAGGCTCCGCCCGACCCCAGCGCGCCGCTCAAGCTCCTGCAGGCGGGCCGCGCCGACGTGGTGCTCTCCTACGAGCCAGAGCTGCTGCTGGCGCGCGACAAGGGCGCCGACGACCTCGTCGCGGTCGGCGCGCTCGTGCAGACGCCGCTCACGTCGCTGATCGCGCTGCCCGACGGGAAGATCCGCTCCGCCAAGGACCTCGCCGGCAAGCGCGTCGGAACCGCCGGGATCGCTTACCAGACCGCGTACTTGAAGACGATCCTGGCCAAGGCGGGCGTCGACGCGGACTCGGTCAAGGAGACCGGCGTCGGCTTCGACCTCGTCCGCCCGCTGATCACCAAGCGCGTCGACGCCTCGCTGGGCGCGTTCTGGAACTACGAGGGCGTCGACCTCGCGCGCCGGGGCAAGAAGCCGGTGATCCTCAAGATGGACCAACTCGGCGTGCCCACCTACAACGAGCTCGTGTTCGTCGCCCGCCGGGAGGACTTCGACGAGGACGGCGCGTCGCGCCTGCGCCGCTTCCTCCAGGCCACCGCGCGCGGCCACCACGCGGTCAGGGACGACCCGGCGGCGGGGGTCGACGCGCTGCTGGAAGCGTCCAACGGGCTGGACCGCGGCCTCCAGACGGCGGCCGTGAAGGCGACGCTCCCGGTCTTCTTCCCCAGCGACGAGGAGAGGACGTTCGGCTGGCAGGACCCGGCGGCGTGGGACGCCTACGGGCGCTGGATGCAGGACAACGGCCTGCTCAAGCAGCCGCCGAACGCGGCACGGGCGCTGACGAACGAGTTCCTGCCCGGCGAGGGGCTGGATCCCGGCGTGTCGGGGCTGGAGTAGCCAGCATCCCGCGCGCCGCCGCGTAGCGCAGGTACTCACCCGCCAGCCCCTTCCACGCGCCGTAGCGCTCGAAGAAGGCCCGCACGTCGTGGATCTCGGCGCGCGCCTTCGGGCGCCCGGTGAGCAGGCTGCCGACGATCTTGATGTAGCCGAGGTCGCCGGCCGCGACCACGTCGTGGCGGCCGAGGCCGTGGAGGGCGAGCATCTCCACCGTCCACGGCCCGACGTCGGGGATCCGCAGCAGCCGCCGCGCGACTGCCTCCGCGGCCCCTGGACCGGCGCCGGCCGCGGCGTCGAGGTCCGCGCGCCCGGAGGCGACCTCGACCGCCGCCCGGCGTAGCGCGATCGCGCGCTTGGGGGCGAGCCCGAACGCCACGAGCTGGGCGGGCGCGAGCGCCGCCACGGTCTTCACCGGCGCGCCGTCGCGCAGCCCGGTCTCCGTGCAGCGGGTGCCGTGCACGGCGTGCAGCCGGCGCTGGATCGCGACCGCCTCGCCGAACTCGATCAGCTGCTCGGTGATCGCGGCGGCCAGCGCCTCCCACGCCATCGGCCGGCGCCGCACCCGCAGGCTGGGGTGCGAGCGCACCGCGCGGCCGATCAGCGGGTCGTTGCGGAACGCGTCGTAGAACGGGCGCAGGTCGTCGTCGACGCCCGTGGCGAAGCGCATCCGCGCGATGCCCTCCGCGGCGGCGGCCTCGGTGCTCGCCCGGGCGGCGAAGAGCACGCGGTCGGCGCGCCGGCTGGACGATGCCCACGTGGACGCGCTGGCCGCCGAGGTGCAGCAGCCGCTGCAGCGACTCGCCGCGCCGGCGTGCCAGGCCGTCAGCCGACCCACCGCCGAGCCGGAAGGGCCACGGCGGCTCGACCTCGACCCTGAGCTCGACCCGCCCCGCGAGCGCCACGACCCGCTCGCTCAATCGCGGCGCAGCAGGTGCACGTCGACCAGGAACGAGTTCGACGCCAGGACCTCGCCGAGCCCGTTCTTGGCCTTGCGCCGCTTGCGGCGCGGCACGCGATTGCGCCGGCGGCTCACGACGGCGACCGTCGCGGCGCCGGCCACGAAGCCGGTGGCCGCCAGCGCGGCCGCCTGGCGGGCGGGGACGGCGGGCAGCGACCGCTCGATCACGGCCGGGGCCGCCGGGACAGGCAGCCCGTCGACGACTTCGGCGTCGTCGTGGTCTTGCGGCAGGTCGCTCACGAACCGCACAGCATGACGGATCGCCTGGACGCCGTCAGGAACGGGAGCGCGGCGCGGTGCCAAACACGCGATCCCAGTACGGCGCGCTGACGCCGAAGCCGCTCTCGTCGTCCTGGAAGTGGTGGCGCATGTGGAGCTCGCGCAACCGCCGCCCGACCCGGGTCCGCGGCCTGTGATGGTGCACGGCGTAATGGACCATGTCGTAGGCGAGGTAGCCGGCGAGGAAGCCGCCCGTGAACGCGAGCGCGTTGTCGCCGCCCAAGACGAGCCAGAACACGGCGCCGAACGCGAGCGCCAGCGGCACGCTCGCCGTCGGCGGCATCACGAGCCGCATCGGGTCGTTGGGGTGGTCGTGGTGGACGCCGTGGATCATCCAGTGCAACCGCGCGCCGAGGCCGCGCTCGGGCTCGAAGTGGAAGACCACGCGGTGCAGCCAGTACTCGGTGAGCGTCCACACGGCGTAGCCGCCGATCGCGAGGCCGACGGCCGTCAGCGCGCCGACGCGCCCGACGCCGGCCAGCAGCAGCGCGGCGATCACGGGCAGGTAGATGACGACGGGGACGACGGGGTGGACGCGCGTGAAGCGGTCCAGCAGCGGCGAGCGGAACATCGGCGGGGAGTCCTTCAGGTACTCGGTCCGGCTCACGTTAGAAACGTTACAGAGGTCGTTCGTAGACCCGGTATCTCCGGACCACCCTCCCGCCCATGGCCTCCATGGCGCGGTTCATGTTCGTGTTGGTCTCGAGGATCCAGCCCATCTCGCCCCACGTCTGCGGGGTCACCGAGGCCATGTCGAAGTGCTCGACGTACATCTTCGCCGCGATCCCCGTGTGCTGGAACTCGGGCTTGACGCCGAGGAAGCCGACGCGCACGCGGTCGATCGTCTTGCCCTTGCGCAGGAAGTGCCACCAGCCGAACGGCAGCAACCGGCCCTTCATCTTCGCCAGCACCTGGTTGACGTCGGGCACCGTGATGGCCACCGCCGCCGTCTCCCCCTCCGCCGTCTCGGCGACCATGAACCAGTGCTCGTCGAAGACGAGCTGCATCTCCTGGGCGTACGCGTCGAGGTCCTTCTTGGTGTACGGCGAGAAGCCCCAGTTCTCGCTCCACGCCGAGTTGTAGACCTCGGCGAAGCGGTCCATGTCGCGGCGCAGGGAGCGGCGCGACATCTTGCGCAGCCGGATGCCGTGACGGGGCTCGACCTCATCCGCGAGCTTGAAGATGATCGGCAGCATCCGCTCGCGGTCGTTGATCACGAGCTCCCACATGAGGAGGTCCATGGCCTTCTCCAGCCCGGCCTCCTCGGAACGCCGCTGGTAGTAGGGCGGGTGCCAGGGCTGCCTGATCATCGGGACGCGGTCGAAGCCCTCGATCATCACGCCGCTCTCGTCGTTGATCGTGAAGTCCATCGGGCCGATCACGTGATCGCACCGGTGGGCGCGCAGCCACGCCTCGGCGGCCTCCAGCAGCGGCGGCAGGATCTCGGGGTCGTCCTCGAGCTCCATGAAGCCGAACATGCCCCAGCGGTTGCCGTGGAAGGCGTTGAAGTTGTCGTCGTAGTGGGCGCTGAGGCGGCCGACCACGCGCCCGTCGCGGCGGGCGAGGAACAGCTGCGCGTCGCCGTGGCTGAAGAAGGCGTTGAGGTGCCGGTTCAGGAACAGCCGCCGCTCGAGCCGGAGCGGGGGGACCCAGACGCCGGAGTTAGAGTGAAGCCGGTACGGGAGCTCGATGAACTCCTTCAGGTCCCGTCGGGACTCGACGGGCTGGACGGCCACTGACATAGAAGGCGGCACCCTACCCATATGCCCACTGCCATCGACGTCTTCGAGAAGGTTCGCGGTCACGAGCGCTCCGAGCAGTTGCGCGCCGCCCGCGAGGCCGATCTCCTGCCCTACTTCCGGCGGCTCGAGTCGCCGGCCGCGCCCGTGGTGGAGATGGAGGGCGCCGAGCGGATCATGCTCGGCTCCAACAACTACCTCGGCCTGACCGGCGACGAGCGGGTGATGCAGGGGGCGCGCGATGCGCTCGAGCGCTACGGGACCGGGCTGACGGGCTCGCGGCTGCTCAACGGGACGATCGACCTGCACCTGGACCTCGAGCGCGAACTGGCCGAGTGGATGGGGACCGAGGAGGCGATCGTCTTCACCACCGGCCACCAGGCCAACGTCGGCACGCTCGGCGCGCTGCTCGGCCCCGGGGACACGGTGATCGCCGACTCCGGCGACCACGCCTCGATCCTCGACGGCTGCCTGCTCTCGCGCGCGAAGCTGCGGCCGTTCCGCCACGGGCGGCTCGACAAGCTCGAGAAGATGCTCGAGCGGGCCGGGGACGACGGCGGCGGGGTGCTCGTGGTCGTCGACGGCGTGTTCTCGATGGAGGGCGACGTCGCCGACCTGCCGCGGATCGCCGAGCTGTGCCGCGCGCACGGCGCGCGGCTGATGGTCGACGAGGCGCACGGCGCCGGCGTGCTCGGCGCCCGCGGGGCCGGCGCGAGCGAGCTGCTCGGCGTGGAGCGCGACGTCGACCTGCGGATGGGCACCTTCTCGAAGAGCCTCGCCTCCTGCGGCGGCTTCATCGCCGGGTCGCACGAGGTCATCGACTTCCTGCGCGTCTCCTCGCGGGCGTTCCTGTTCACCGCGGCGGGGGTGCCGGCGGCGGTCGGCGCCGCGCTCGCCGCGCTGCGCGTGATCCGCTCCGAGGACGGCCCGCCGCTGTTCGCGCGGGTGCTCGAGAACGCCGCCTACCTGCGCGACGGGCTCGCCTCGCTCGGCTTCCAGGTCATCGACGACGAGATCACGACGCCGATCATCCCCGTGGTGGTCGCCGACGACTGGAAGGCGGTGCTGCTGTGGCGCGCCCTCTACGACGCGGGCGTCTACGTGAACGTCGCGCTGCACCCGGCGGTGCCGCCGGCGGGGGCGCTGCTGCGCACGAGCGTCATGGCCACGCACGACCAGGAGACGCTCGACCGCGCCCTAGCAGCGTTCGCGGACGTCAAGCGGACGTTCGAAGCCGAGCACGGGCCGCTCCCGGGGTGAGCGTTAACGTTCCGTCAACTCCCGCGCGTAGCAGATTTTCGCTCTACGAGTGGGTTTCTTGCCCCTCTACCTTGTCCAGCTCGCGCACAAGGTGAAGAGGTCGATAAATCGCCCGCTTTTTGCGAGAGCGGAGGGTGCTTGAGCGTTGCTAGGAGCCGCCGCCCGTGAATAGCCTCATGCAATCGGCCGAGCGCAGACGCGCTCGCTGGGGAACGAGAGTCGCACCGATAGGAGGTCCAGTGCCGTCGTCGTCAGGCGAGCGGCAGGGGAGTGGACTTGTCGTGTGCTCGTGAGAAGCCCCCGCGTGGGTGCTGGGCCAATGATGATGCAAATTGACGAGGGCTCCCTCCGTGGAGCCGGGGAGGTTCTATGCAAGGACTCGCGACAGCTCCAGCGCCGCAACACATGCAGGCGCTGGCCCGAGCCAACAAGGTCCGGCTTGCACGAGCAGAGCTCAAGCGGCAGGTGACCGAGGGCGAGCTGTCCGTGGCGGACGTGGTTCTGGAATGCCCCTGGGAGGCCGAGAGCATGGCCATCTCGGATCTCCTGATGAGCCAACACCGCTGGGGCCGGACGCGTTGCCGGCGCTTCCTGATGTCGGTCTCCATGACCGAGACCAAGACGATCGGGACGATGACCGATCGTCAGCGCCGCGCGCTTGCCGCCGCTTTGAGCGGCGAGGACACGGCTGATTTCGGGCCTTACCTGGCCTATTCGTAGCCGCGCTGCGCCGGCGTTCCGGTCCCCTCGGGGCCGGGTCGCCGGCGCTTACGCGTTGGGTCGCCGAAGCCGGGGCCGCGGGTCGCGATCTCGACCAGCAGGCCGTCGGGGTCGCGCACGTAGATCGACCGGCTGGCGCCGCGGTCGAAGACCTCCGAGCACTCGACCTCGCGCTCGCGCAGGTAGTCGCGCCAGGCCTCCTGCTCCTCGGCCGACTCCACCAGCAGCGCGAAATGGTGGGTCGAGCCCACGCCGACCACGCCGCTGGGCATGCTCGGGTACTCCATGAAGCTCAGCAGCCGGCCAGGGGCGCCGTCGAGCGCGCCGAACCACACGTGGCGGCTGCTCGGGGTCGTCGTCGGACGGGCCGTCGTGCACCACGGCAAGGCCCAGCAGGTCCCGGTAGAACGCGATCGTCGCGTCCAGGTCGCGGCAGATCGCCGTGACGTGGTGCAGCCCGCGGATCTGCATGCGCTTCTCATCTGGCACGGCGATCAGCCTAGATGGTCGATTCCACGAGACCCGTGTTCGGGGGGCGGTCATGACCGAGCAGGGCGTGATCGGCGGGCGAAATGCGTACGACGTACGTGCGAGGACCCGACGGTCGCGATCCTGCGAAGTGTCAGGACCGTCATCCGCGGACGCGGGGTCGTGGGATCGACCATCTAGCCACGTGCCCGGCGCGCCCGGGACGCGCGGCGCATGAACGCCCGCCGCAGCAGCCAGAACGCGCCGCCGAACGTCACCACCGCCGCCGCCACGACCAGCGGCCACGGGACGCGAGCGAAGTAGAGGGCCGCGGCGGCGAGCACTCCGGGGAGCGCGGACAACAGGAGGGTGTGCGAGCGGTAGCCGGCGAAGTGCTCGCGCAGCGCGGTGTCGAGCCCGCCGAGCGAGCCGAGCGCCATGCCGAACACGAGCAGCAGCTTCCCGCGGTCGGTGTCCCAGCGCAACGCGCCGAGGACGAGCAGCACGAGGCCCACGAAGACGGCCAGCTCGACGAGCGGGACCGGATGCCACGGGGGCTTCGGGCGCTCCTCGAGCGTGGGCCGCCCGCCACGGCGGCGCGGGGCGGCGGCGGGCGCGGGGACCGGCCGCGCCTCAGGGCGACGGCGGCTGCGCTTTCCCATGTGCTCGGCGGGCCGCGACGGGGGTCACGGCCCGGAGGCTAACGGGCAGCCGGAGGAGATCTTGACCCGCCACCAGCCCATCAGCAGGCCGACGGGCCCCAGGCGCGGGCGCACGTGGAAGTGCTTGCAGCCGGGCTCGCCGAGCTGCGCGTTGCTGATCCGCAGCCAGCGGTGGGCGGGCGGGTCGGCGAACATGCGCTCCAGCAGCGCCCTCGACTCGGCCTGGCGGAGCAGCTGGGCGTCGATGTCACCGCGCACCGTGGCCACCCGGCCGGCCAGCGCGTCGCGGATGCGCTCGAGCTCCCCGAGCGAGAGCAGGCGCGGCCCGGCGAGCGAGCGCAGCGGCGGCCCGGGGTCGATCCTCGGGCACGCATCGAGGCACGCGGTCACGAGCTCGTGCTCGAGGCGATCGATCTGGTCGCGCAGGGTGCGGCGCGCGGCGCGCTCGTCAACCTCGGGGAGCGCGACCCCCGGGGTGAGGAACCGATCGATGACTGCCATGGCGTCCAGAACCCCCTCTCCGCCGGAGCGTACCACCGGATTCGGGAGCCTCCCGCGCCACGTATCCTCAGTGGCCGGCCCATGCCCCGCAACGACCCCACCGACACCGGCGGCCTGTTCATCGGCCGCCGCCCCGGCACCGCGCCGCTGCGCTACCGGGTGGCGCCGAACCGGGGCAGCGACGGCCGCCGCCGCCTCGACGCGCTGTTCGCCGCGCTCGTCCTCGCGCTCGAGTCGCTGGTGTGCCTGACGCTGTGGGGTCCGCAGCCGGTCGCGTGGCTGTGGGTGGGCTCCCAGGTCGACTACCACTCGGACTCGGTGACGCTGGCGCTGCTCGTGACGTTCGCCGGGATGCTCACCACGCTGATGATCACGCTCGGGATCGCGACCCGCCTGGACCGCGCGTGGCGGATCCTGCGCCGGGCCGCCGGTCACGAGCAGCAGGAGGGCATGCTCCCGCGGATCTTCGCCGTGACCGCGATCGTGGCGCTCGTGCTGTTCTCCTTCTGGTTCGTGATCATCGAGGGACCGGCGCCGTCGCTGGCCCCGCGGTGATGCGGCGCTTCTTCGACTACTACCGCCAGTTCGAGGAGCTCTCCCCCGAGGAGGTCTCGCAGGGGTTCCGCGAGCAGCGCGACGAGCAGAAGGCGCGGTCGCTGACCGAGCAGCCGTCGCTCGACCTGACCTCGGCCGCCTGGCACGAGCCGCCGCACCCCGAGATCGTCAACGCGGCGACGTTCGCCCTGCGGCGGGCGGTCAACGCCTACCCGGACCCCGAGGCGAGTGCGCTGCGGGAGGCGCTCGCCGCCCGGCACGGGGTCGAGCCGGAGGCGCTGGTGGCCGGCCACGGCGCGGGGGAACTGCTGCGCGCCGCGTGCCACGCGGTGCTCGGCGGAGAGCGCGGCGGGGAGGTGGCGATCGCGTGGCCCGGATGGGGGCCGCTGCCTCGGCTCGTCCACGAGGCCGGCGGCGTCCCGGTCCCGGTCGCGCTCGGCCGCGACGGCGCCGCCGACGTCGACGCGCTGCTCGCCGCCGCCGGGGAGCGCACGCGGGCCGTCGCGCTGACCAGCCCGAACGACCCCACCGGTGCCGCGGTCGACGCCGCGGACGTGCGCCGGCTGGCCGCCGAGCTGCCCGAGCACGCGTGGATCCTGCTCGACGCGGCGCTGGCCGACTTCGGCGAGCCCGACCTCGTCCCGCTCGTGACCGACCTGCCGCGCCTGCTCGTGTTCCGCAGCTTCTCCAAGGCCCACGCGATGGCGGGCTTCCGCGCCGGCTACGCGGCCGGGCACGGCGAGATCCTCGGCCGCCTCGCCCCCACGCTCGGGGTCGCCGCCCCGGCGCAGGCGGGGATGGCGTGGGCGACCGCCAACGGCGAGCGCTACCTCCCGCGCCGCCGGCGGGCCGCCGCCGCGGAGCGCGAGCATCTCGCCACCGCGCTGGCCGGCACCGGCCTCGCGTTCCCGCCCGGGGTCGGGCCTCTGGTGTGGCTGTCCTCCTCCGGGCACTCCGGAGCCGAGCTGGCCGCCCACCTCGCGGCCCGCCGGATCTTCGTCACGCCGGGCGCCGCGTGGGGCGACGACCGGCACGTGCGCGTCGTCCTGCGCGACGAGAGGGCCACCGAGCGCCTCGCCGCGGGGCTGACCGAGTTGTCACAGGCAGCCTGAGACGCCTGCTACGTTCGGCGCGTGGCATCGTCAGGACCGCGGCTCAGCTACGTCATCGGCCGGCTCGACAGGTCGCTGCGCCGGGAGATCGGCGCGCTGGTGTCGCCGTTCGGGCTTACCGTCCCGAAGTACACGGCGCTGTCGATCCTCCGTGACCGGCCGGGCCTCTCCAACGCGCAGATGGCGCGCCGCTCGCTGGTCACCCCGCAGTCGATGAACGAGGTGCTCGCCGCGCTGGAGGCCGACGGGCTGGTCGTCCGCTCGCCGGCCGCCAACCACGGTCGTGTCGTCGAGCTGGCGCTCAGCGACCGCGGCGTCGAGGTCCTCGACGCGTGCGACCGCGCCGTCACGCACATGGAGAACGCCATGCTCGCGGACCTCGACGAGGCCGAGCGGGACGCGCTCCGCGACGCGCTGCTCGGCTGCGTGCACCGCCTCGGCGCGCGCTAGCGGCGGCCCGCTCGAACCGGGTTGTCTGAATCAGGCAACCTGATACATTCGGCCACGAGCCACCGCCGAGGGGAGGAGTGTGGGTGGAGGGGTTGTCTGGACGTCCGGGAGCTGCACGTCAGCTACGCCGGGGCCGTGCGCGCGCTGGGGGGCGTGTCGCTCGCCGTCCCGGAGGGCGGCGTCCTCTCCGTCCTGGGCAACAACGGGGCCGGCAAGAGCACGCTGCTGCGCGCGATCTCCGGCACGCTGCGCAGCCGGCGCGGCGCCGTCACCGGCGGCGCCATCGAGCTGGACGGCCGCAGCCTCGTCGGGCTCGACCCCGCCGACGTCGCCCGCGGAGGCCTCGCGCAGGTCCCGGAGGGGCGGCGGATCTTCGGCCACCTGACGGTCGCGGAGAACCTCCGCGCCGGGGGCATGGCGGCCCGCGACAAGGCGGCCCGCGAGCGCGCCCACAAGTGGGTGCTCGAGCTGTTCCCCATCCTCGCCGAGCGCGCCGCCCAGCGGGCCGGGCTGCTGTCCGGCGGCGAGCAGCAGATGCTCGCCATCGGCCGCGCGCTGATGGCCGGGCCGCGCGTGCTGCTGCTCGACGAGCCTTCCCTGGGCCTGGCGCCCAAGATCGTCGAACAGGTGGGCGAGGTGATCCGCGAGATCAACCGCCAGGGCGTGACGGTCGTGCTCGTGGAGCAGAACGCGGCGATGGCGCTCGCGGTCGCCGACCGGGCGGTCGTGCTCGAAGTCGGGCAGGTCTCGCTGTCGGGCACCGCCGACGAGCTCGCGGAGACCGACGGCGTCCGCGACCGCTACCTCGGCACCGCGCCGACGGCCACGGCCACCCCGGCCGCCGCGCCCGCCGACCGCGTGGAGCCGCTCGTCGTGGAGGGCATGACCGTGCGCTTCGGCGGCATCACAGCGCTCGACGGCGTGAGCTTCACGGTCGCGCCGGGCTCGATGCACGCGCTGATCGGGCCCAACGGCGCCGGCAAGTCGACGTGCCTCAACGTCCTCTCGGGCGTCTACGCCGCCAGCGCCGGGTCGCGTGCGCTACGGCGGCGAGGAGCTGACCCGGCTGCGGCCACACCGCGTGGCGGCGCTCGGGGTCTCGCGGACGTTCCAGAACATCTCGCTGTCGCCCGGCGCGACCGTGCTCGACAACCTGCTCGTGGCCCGCCACCGGCTGATGCGCGAGGGGTTCATCACCGGCGGGCTTCGCCTCCCCCGCGCCCGGCGCGAGCGCGCCCGGCACGAGGAGCGGGTGCGGGCGATCGCGGCGCTGCTGGACCTCGAGGCGGTGGTGGAGCAGCCGGTCAGCACGCTCTCCTACGGCGCGCGCAAGCGCGTCGAGCTGGCGCGGGCGCTGTGCGCGGAGCCGGGGCTGCTGCTGCTCGACGAGCCGGTGGCGGGGATGACCCACGACGAGTCCGCCGACATGGCCCGCGCCATCGCGGCGGCCCGCGCGGAGCTGGGGATCTCCGCGCTCGTGGTCGAGCACGACATGGCGTTCGTGATGGGCATCGCCGATCACGTCACGGTGCTGGACTTCGGCCGCCGGATCGCGGACGGCCCGCCCGCCGAGGTGCAGCGCGACCCCGAGGTGCTGCGCGCCTACCTGGGGGGCGCGGAATGAACCAGTTCGTGACGCTGCTGGCCGGCGGCGTGTTCCTCGGCGCGATCTACGCGCTCGTCGCGCTCGGCTTCGTGACGATCTTCCGCGCCACCGGCGTGATCAACTTCGCGCAGGGCTCGATCCTGCTGCTCGGCGCCTACGTGATCGGGCGCCTGCACGAGTCGATCGGCTTCTGGCCGGCGGTGGTCGTGGGGATCGCCGCCGCGGCGCTGGCGTCGGTGCTGATCGACGTCGTGCTGATTCGCCGCGTCCGCGACGCCGACCTCGGCACGCTGGCGATCCTCACGCTCGGGGTCGACATCCTGCTGCTCACCGAGCTGACCCGCCAGATCGGCACCGACGTGGTCAGCATCGGCGCGCCGTGGGGCGCCGACGTCGTCGAGGTGGCGGGCATCCGCGTCGCCGCGTCGCGGGTCATCGCGGGGGCGGTCGCGCTGGTGCTGGTCGCCGCACTCGCCGCCGCCGTCAAGTTCACCGACTGGGGCGTGGCGATGCGCTCGGCGGCCGAGGACGGCGAGACCGCGTCGCTGATGGGCATCCGGCTCAACCGGGTGGCGGCGGGCGCGTGGGCGCTGGCCGGGGCGCTGGCCGCGGCCGGCGGCGTGTTCCTCACCTCGTTCCCGGCCGCGGGCGTGACGGGCGGCGCGGGGCTGGTGGCGCTGGCCGCGATCCCCGCCGTCGTGCTGGGCGGGTTCGACTCGCCGCTCGGCGCCGTGGTGGGCGGGCTGGTGATCGGCGTCGTGTCGGTGCTGTGCTCGGGCTACCAGGACGAGCTGTCGTTCCTGGGACGCGGGATCGGGACGGTGGCGCCGTACGTCGTGATGCTGCTCGTGCTGCTGGTGCGCCCGTCCGGGTTGTTCGGCACCAAGGAGCTCACCCGTGTCTAGGCCGCGCGTCGCATCGCGTGGCCGTCGTTCGTCGTCGTGCTCGCCGCCCTGCCCATCTACCTGGAGAGCTTCTGGCTGCAGACGGGGCTGTTCGCGATGGCGGCGGTGATCGCCGCGATCGGGCTCACGCTCCTCGTGGGCCTGGCCGGCCAGCTGTCGCTCGCGCACGCGTTCTTCGTGGCCATCGGCGCCTACGGCTACGCGTTCCTGGCCGGCCAGGAGGTGCCGGGCGGCGACGCGCCGTCCGGCCTCGGGCTCCCGCCGCTGGTCGCGCTGGTCGGCGCCGTGGCGCTGGCCGGGATCGCCGGCGCGCTGTTCAGCCCGATCTCGGGGCGGGTGCGGGGCATCTACCTCGGCCTGGCCTCGCTGGGGCTCGTGTTCCTCGGCCAGCACATCCTCCAGAACGCGACCGGGATCACCGGCGGCTACGAGGGCGTCGCGGTGCCGCCGTTCAGCCTGTTCGGCTTCAGCTTCTCCAACACGAGCCCCGACGACCTGGTGATCCTCGGCGTCCCCTACGGCCGGCTGGAGCGGCTCTGGTACGTCGGGCTCGTCCTCGCCGCGGCGGCCATCTGGTACGGGCGCAACCTCGTCCGCAGCCGCCCCGGGCGCGCGCTGGGGACGATCCGTGACAGCGAGGTCGCCGCCGCGGTGATGGGCGTCGACGTCGTCCGCTACAAGGCCGCCGCGTTCACGGTGTCCTCGATGTACGCCGGGCTCGGCGGCGTGCTCTACGCGCTCGCGTTCGGGCGGATCGTGCCCGAGTCGTTCGGCTTCCTCTTGTCCGTCGACTTCCTGGTGATGGTCGTGATCGGCGGCGCCGGCTCGGTCGGCGGCGCCGCGGCGGGCGCGGTGTTCGTCACCGCGCTGCCGCTGGTCCTCAACCACTACAGCGGCTCGCTCCCGCTGCTCGCCGAGCCCGGCAGCGGCGGCATCAGCGCGTCCGAGTTCAGCCGCTTCGTCTACGGCGCCGCGATCGTCGCCGTCCTGTTGTTCGCGCGTGACGGGCTCGCCGGGCTCGTCCGCCGGTCCGGATCCCAAGGCAAGAAGGAGAGCCTCACATGAGCAGAGCTCGGTTCGCAATCGTGGCCGTGGTGCTCGCGCTCGCCGTCGGCGCGTGCGGCAAGGGCGGCGCCGACGAGGGCGGGGGCGGCGGGGAGGGCGGGGTCAAGACCGGCCCGGGCGCCACCGCCGACACCATCGCGCTGGGCTACCTGCCCGACCTGTCGGGCGTCTTCGCCCCCAACGGCAAGTCGATGATGGAGGGCGCGAACCTGTACTGGGACGCCAAGAACGAGGCGGGCGGCATCTGCGGCCGCGACGTCGAGGTCTCCGTCCAGGACACGGGCTACGACCCGCAGAAGGCCGTCGCCGCCTACCAGCAGCTGTCCGGCGACGTGATCGGGCTCGGCCTCGTCCTCGGCTCGTCGATCACCTCCGCCCTGCTGCCCTCGGTCGAGCAGGACGGCATGTTCCTCAACTTCGCCGGCTGGACCTCGGACATCCTGCCCAACGAGCACGTCGCGATCGCCGGCACGACCTACGACATCGAGGCCATCAACGCCGTCGACTTCCTGATGAAGGAGCAGGGCGTCAAGGCGGGCGACACGATCGGCCACCTCTACTTCGAGGGCGACTACGGCGAGAACGCGCTCGAGGGGTCGAAGTTCGCCGCCGGCAAGCACGACCTGAAGATCGTCGAGCAGAAGATCACGCCCGCCGACACCGATATGACCGGCCAGGTCGCCGCGTTCCGGCGCGCCGGGGTGAAGGCGATCCTGTTCTCCGCCGCGCCGCCGCAGGCCGCCTCGCTGGCGGGCGTCGCCGCGTCGCAGAAGCTCGACGTCCCGATCGTCGCCAACGGGCCCGGCTGGACGCCCCAGCTGCTCACGACGCCGGCCGCCGATGCGCTGGCCGCCAACTACTACGTGGTGTCCTCGATGGCGCCGCTGTCCGTCGAGGGCGAGGGCGTGCAGAAGTTCCTCAGCGAGTACGAGGCCAGGTACCCGAAGGGCACGCCGTCCTCCAACGGCTCGCTGTACGCCTACGCGGGCGCCCAGATCGCCGACGCGGCGCTGACCAAGGCGTGCGAGAACAAGGACCTCACGCGCGAGGGCGTGCTCGACGCGCTGCGTTCGCTGGACGCGCTCGACACCGGCGGGACCGTGGCCGGATCGCTCGACTTCACCGACGCCGCCCAGCCGCCGAGCCGGCTCGTGTACGTCGCCAAGGTGAGCAAGGACGCCCCCGGCGGGCTCGAGGCGGTCGGCGAGCCCGCCACCGCGGCGGAGGCGGAAAGCTACGAGTTCGGGTCATGAGCGAGCTCAGGCTGGACGGCAAGGTCGCGGTCGTCACGGGAAGCGGGCGCGGCCTCGGCCGCGCCTACGCGGTCGCCCTTGCGCGGCGCGGGCGCCGACGTGGTCGTCAACGACGTCGACGGTGACGCCGCGCAGGAGACCATCGAAGCGATCGGCGGACGCGCGGTCGCCGAGGTGTGCGCGGTCGGCGACACGGCGGCCGCCGACGCGCTCGTCGCCCGCGCCATCAGCGCGTTCGGCCGCCTGGACGTGATGGTGACCAACGCCGGCCTCCTGCGCGACCGGGTCCTGTGGAAGATGACCGACGAGGACTTCGACGCCGTCGTCGGCACCCACCTGCGGGGGACGTTCACGTGCGCCCGCGCCGCGGCCGTGCGGATGCGCGAGCAGGGGGAGGGCGGCCGGATCGTCGTCGTCGGCTCGCCGGCCGGCCAGCGCGGGAACTTCGGGCAGACGAACTACGCGGCCGCCAAGGCCGGCATCGCGGCGTTCGCCCGCACCTGGGCCATGGAGCTGGCCCGCAGCGAGGTCACGGTCAACGCCATCGTCCCCACCGCCTGGACCCGGATGACGGCGAGCATCCCCATCTACGAGCCGCTCGTCGAGCGCGTAGAGGCGGGGGAGCCGCTCCCGCCCGAGGTCCGCCAGGCCCACGCCATCGGCATGCCGGAGGACAGCGCCGCGCTCGTGGTGTTCCTCGCCTCGGAGGCGGCCGCCGGCATCACCGGGCAGGCCATCGGGATCGGCGGCGACCGGCTGAGCCTGTGGTCGCATCCGGCCGAGATCTCCGCCGCGTTCAGCGCGGGCGGCTGGACGCCCGAGGCGATCGCGGCGAACTGGGCGGCCACGGTGGGCGCCGCCGAGCAGAGCTACGGTGTGCAGCTGCCGCCGTTGAACCTGGAGGCCCCGGCATGAGCATCGACGTCGAGCGCCTGGTCGCCATCGACGTGCACACGCACGCCGAGCGCAACGCCGGCGAGGAGCAGGACGAGGTCACCGGCGAGGTGCTCGAGGCCGCGGCGCGCTACTTCGGCGGCTCGCCGCCGCAGCCGACCGCCCAGGAGGTCGCCGACCACTACCGCGAGCGCAACATGGCGGCGGTGATCTTCACCGTCGACGACGAGGCCGGCATGGGCCGCGGCCGGCTCGGCAACGCCGAGGTGCTGGAGGCCGCTGCGGCCAACCCGGACGTGCTGATCCCGTTCGCCAGCATCGACCCCCACAAGGGCAAGCTCGGCGTCCGCGAGGCCAAGCGGCTGATCGCCGAGGGCGCGGTGCGGGGCTTCAAGTTCCACCCCAACACGCAGGCGTTCTGGCCCAACGACCGCGCGTTCTACCCGCTCTACGAGGCGATCGAGGAGGCCGGGCTGATCGCCCTGTTCCACAGCGGCACGACCGGCATCGGCGCGGGCATGCCGGGCGGCGGCGGCGTGCGGCTGAAGTACTCCAACCCGATGGCCGTCGACGACGTGGCCGCCGACTTCCCCGCGCTGGACATCATCCTCGCCCACCCGTCCTTCCCCTGGCAGGACGAGGCGCTCGCGATCGCGACCCACAAGCCGAACGTCTACATCGACCTGTCGGGCTGGTCGCCGAAGTACTTCCCTGAGAACCTGATCCGGTACACGAACACCCTGCTCAAGCACAAGATGCTGTTCGGCTCCGACTACCCGCTGATCACGCCCGACCGCTGGCTCGCGGACTTCGCGAAGCTCCCGATCCGCGACGAGGTGCGCCCGCTGGTGCTCAAGGAGAACGCCGCCCGGCTGCTCGGGCTGAGCGGATGACGGGCGACCTCAGCTGGCCGCTGGCGCGCGCCGAGCAGCTGCACGGCGACGAGGTCGCCGTGGTGGCCGGCGAGCGGTCGCTGACCTATCGCGAGCTGGCCCGGCGGGTCAACGCGGCCGGCGGCGCGCTCGACGTCGCGCCGGGCGGCCGGGTCGGCTACCTCGGGGCGAACTCGCTCGCCCACCTCGAAGCCTGGCTCGCCGTGCCCGCCTACGGGCGCGTGCTCGTGGATCTCAACTACCGGCTGGCGCCCGACGAGCTCGCCTTCATGGCCGGCGACGCCGGCGTCGAGGTCCTGATCGCCGACGAGGAGCGGATGGACGTCGCGCGAGGGCTCGGCGTGCCCGTGCTCTCGGAGGCCGACTGGGAGGCGCTCGCCTCCGGCCCGACGGCCACGCCCCCGGGCGTCGAGGCGTCCACGCTCGCCGCCATCTCCTACACGGGCGGCACCACGGGGCGGCCGAAGGGCGTGATGCTCAGCCACGGGAACCTGCTCGCCAACGCCCAGCACAACCTGGTCGCCACCGGTCACCGCACGGAGCACCGGTGGCTGCACGTGTGCCCGATGTTCCACGTCGCCGGCACCGCCAACGTGTTCGCCTGCTCGTGGGTGGGCGCCCGCCAGGTCGTGCTGCCCCGCTTCGACGCGGCGGCCGTCCTCGCCGCGATCGAGCGCGAGGCGATCACCCACACCGTGCTCGTGCCGACGATGCTCGCGATGCTGCTCGACGACCCGGGCCTCGACGCCGCCGACCTGGGCAGCCTGCGCCACATCCAGTACGCCGCCTCCCCCATCTCCCCCGAGCTCCAGCGCCGCGTGCTCGAGCGCTTCCCCTGCGACATCGCGCAGTTCTACGGGATGACCGAGGCGGCCCCGACCGTCTCGCACCTGACCCCGGAGGACCACCGGCGCGGGTCGGACCGCCTGCGGTCGATGGGCGCCCCGGTGCCCGGCGTGCAGGTCGAGATCCGCGACCCGCTGGGCCGGCCGCTGCCCGGCGGGGAGATCGGCGAGCTGTGGATCCGCGGGCCGAACATGATGCTCGGCTACTGGAACCGGCCCGACGCGACCGCCGAGGCGCTGGTCGACGGCTGGTACCGCTCCGGCGACATCGCCCACGGCGACGCCGACGGCTACCTGTACATGGTCGACCGGGCCAAGGACATGATCATCACCGGCGGCGAGAACGTGTACTCGATCGAGGTCGAGGCGGCGCTCGCCGAGCACCCGTCCGTTCAGGAGGCGGCCGTGTTCGGCGTCCCCGACCCACGCTGGGGGGAGGCCGTGCACGCCGTGGTCACCGCCCGCCCCGGCGCCGACCCGAGCGCGGAGGAGCTGATCGAGCACTGCCGTGGGCGGATCGCCGGCTTCAAGGTGCCGCGCTCGTTGGAGCTGCGCGGCGAGGCGCTGCCCAAGTCGGGCGCCGGGAAGGTGCTCAAGAACCGCCTGCGCGAGCCCTTCTGGGCGGGGAGTGAGCGGCGCGTAGGCTAAGCGGGTCACATGCCCAGCTGGACGAGGATCAACATCCCCGAGCTGCCGAGTTCCCGGCGTTCTCCCACGCCGCGGTGGCCGGAGGCGACGTCTACGTGTCGGGCATGCTCGGCATCAAGCCGGACCTCTCGGGCGTCGTCGAGGGCGGCATCGAGGCGGAGACCAGGCAGGCGTTCCACTACATCGATCTGATCCTGCGCGCGTGCCACTCCGGACTCGACGACATCGTCAAGGTCAGCGTGTACATGACCGACCTCGGCGAGTGGGACGCGATGAACGAGGCGTACGTGGCGATCTTCAGGGACCACACGCCGGCGCGGATCGCGGTCGGCTGCTCGTCGCTGCTGTTCGGCGCCCGCGTCGAGTTCGACTGCACGGCCTATCGGGGCAGCTGACCCTCATCGGCCGGGCGCCGCGGCTCCGTACGACGCCAAGCCGTCGGGCGTGACCATCGCCCCGGACGGCGGGGTGTGGTTCGCCGACGCCTCCGTCTGGGTCACCGCCGGGGGCGACTCGCAGCCGGACTTCGTGGGGCGGCTGGCCGGCGTGACGGGCGCTCCGACACCGGCGCCTACCCCCACCCCTGACCCGGACCCGGGCACGACCACGCCGCCGCCGGCCGCGACCCCCGGGCCCACGCCCGGCCCCGTCGTCCTGGCGCCGGCCACCACCGCGACCGCGACGATCGGCGACCCCCGCGTCCGGCACGGCAGCCGGTCGGTGACGCAGATCCGCGTCGGGCCGCCGGCCGACCGCTGCAGCCTCGTCTACCTGCTCGACTCGCACGAGTGCGTCACCGGCTACCCGGGCACCCGCGCGAGCTCCGCGAACAAGCGCGAGACGCGGCGCATCGTGGTCGGGCGCAAGGTCGTGACGCTCACGGGCGGCCAGAAGAGCACCGCCGTGATCAAGCTCAACGCCAAGGGCCGCGAGATCCTCAAGCGCGACGGCAAGCTCAACGCGACGCTGCGCGCCACCCGCAAGCTGCCGGGCGGCAAGAAGCAGAAGCTGAAGACGAAGACGGTCCGCTTCCGCTAGCGCTTGCGCGCGACGCGGAACGCCCCGCGCATGAACGGGTGCACGCGGCAGAAGTACGTGTAGGTCCCCGGGCGGATGCGCTTCGGCGTCCGCCAGCTGATCCGCTGCGCGGCGGGCGTGGCGCCCACGGGCCCGAAGCCGAGGTTGCCCGAGTCGAACCGGACGGGGCCGTTGGCGAGCGGGTAGGCGATGCCCGTGTTGCGGTTGCACGGCGCCCGGCAGCTCGTGATGGTGTGGAAGACGTTCCGCTTGGCGTCGCGGTTGATGAAGCGCAGCGTCTGACCGGGGCGGATCGTGGGCGGCCGGCCGCGACGGCCCGTCCGGCCCAGGTCGCCGTTGCCGTAGACGAAGCCGCGGACCGGCACGGTGCGCACCGGCGGCGGCGGCGCGGCGAGCAGCTTGCGCGCGTCCGGGAGCACGGTGAAGTCGTTGCCGTGGTTGCGGTTCTCGGCCAGCGGCCCGTGGGAGATCTCGCCGGGGACGGCGACGTTGGTGACGAACGGGTCCGGCCCGCTGCCGCCGGCGTCGAAGGCCACCGGCATGATCCCCATCGACTCGTACCAGGAGCCCTTGCGGGTGTCGTACGTCGCCGACACCGACAGCACGTCGCCCTTGCGCACGCCGGCCCGCCAGCTCTCCGGCGTGCCCGTCATCGCGACGTCCCACGACACGGCGCCCGCCGGCTCGAAGTACTTGGCGGTGGAGCGGAACAGCGGCACGGTGCGCCCGTCGCGGGTGAGCTTGAGGTCCGTGTACAGCCCGCCCGGGTGCAGGTGCCCGAACGTGCCGACGAGCACCCCGTCCTCGTCGACCGTCCACTGGTTCTTGCGGTAGCCGGTGCCCCGCAGCTGCGGCGCCTCGTCGGGGAAGGTGAAGCGCTTGTCGCGGCCGCCCGCGCCCTTGTGGACGTCGAACACGGGATACGCCTGGATGCCGGTGACGTCGAGCCACACCGTCCGGACGTCCTGGATCCCCTCCGCGGCGGGTGAGCCGACCGGGATGAAGTCGAGGTCGTAGGTGATGAAGACGTCGGTCGCGTCCGGCGTCAGGTTGTGGATCATGTGGTTCATGACCCACCTGTCCTGCGGGTCGTAGCGCCACCCGTAGCCCTGCGGCGCGTTGACGATCGTCTTCTCCTCCCCGGCCGCGAACATGGGCGCGAAGTTGGAGATCCAGACGCCGTGGTGCAGGTGGATCACGTCGACGCGGGGGACCTCGCCGTCGCGGTAGGTGAGGTCCGGCTTGAAGCCCACGATCCAGCCCGGCACGTCGGGCTTGAGGTCGTTGCCCTCGAACTCGATCGTGTTCTGTCCCGGTGCGATGTGCACGGGCCCGAACTCGTAGTGGAGCCGCTGCACGCCGGGCCGGGGTCCGGGGCGCACCTCCGTGCGCGCGGTCGCGGAGATCGACTCCGCCGGCGCCGCGGCCGGCGCCATCGCCCCGAGCAGCGCGAGCGCGATCAGCGAGGCGATGAGGCGGGGCACGCCGCTGATCCTAGTCCTCACGACAGGATGTCCCACACGGTCCACAGCGCCTCCTCCACGTGGATGGGCGGAACGCCCGGGACGGCGACCGAGAACAGCACCAGCTCGCGGGTCCGCGAGGTCACGCCGACGCCCGGCGCGACCTGGCGGAACAGGACCGCGAGCGCGCCCGCGTCGTCGGCCACCACGAGCCGCCCGCCGGGCAGGTCGAGCGTGACGTCGCCGCGCCCCAGCGGCTCCCCCTCCACCGCGCCGCGCAGGCGCAGCGGGCCCGAGATCGCCTCCCCGTCGAGCGCCCACACCGGCACCGACGTCTCCATCACCGCGATCGTGATCGCGTCGTCGAGCGCGTTGCGGCTCTTGAAGCCGCCCTTCTTCATCCGCTCCAGCGCGAGCGCCTCGACCGGCACGCGCTCGTCGTCGGGATCGAGCCCGATGTGGCGGAAGAACACGCGGTAGGCGTGCGGGATCGGCTGCCGGCGCATCGCGATCGCCTGCGGTCCCCGGAAGCGGTCCGAGAGCGCACGCAGCCGGTCGCGCAGCTCCGGCGGGGTCGCGCCCGGCTCTGCCGCGAACTCCACGTAGGCCAGCCGCAGGCCCGGCCACTCGGCCGCCAGCGCCGCCTCCACCTCGCCTTCGTGGACGGCCGGCTCCTCGCTCACCGGATCGCCTCGATCCGCCGCCGCAGCGCCGCGCCGTCGAGCATGGCGAGCGAGGTCCCCTGCACCTTGCCGCCCTTGAACGCGAACGTGATCGTCGGGCACACCGCCACGGCGTAGGCGTTCGCGACACCGCCGTCGTGGTCGTAGGCGACCGGCAGCGTCCAGCCCCGGCGGCGGATCGTCCGGCGCAGGTCGTCGCGGTCGCCGCGGATCGCCACCGCTGCGAACGACACGCCGGGATAGCTCGAGCGCACGCGCTGCAGCGCGTCGACCTGGCGCTCGCACGACTCCGAGCGGGCGGCGACGAACGCCAGCACGACCGGGCCGCGCTCGGCCAGCTGGCACGAGTTGACGACGTCAGGACCGCGCACCTCGCACGCGGGCCGCCGGCCCTGCTGGCCCTGGTCCGGCTTGGTGGCGAGGTTGGCGTCGCCCTCCAGCTTGGAGAGCGCGAGCGGGGCCGCGAACGGCGGCATCGGCTCGCCGACCTTGACCCCCCGCGATCCCGGCGCCTCGGTGCGCAGCGTGTTCAGCGTGATGTAGGCGAGGGCGAAGACGACGATCACGCCGACGATCCAGGTGACCGTCGAGCGCCCGGCGGGCGGAGCGGGCTCGGGCCGTGATGGGGTCCCACCCGCCCGCGGTGCATCGCCCTCCGGCCGGTCGCGGACGCCGAAGGGGCCCGGCCCGCTCACGCCGGCACGGCGGGCGCCGTCGGCTCCCGGCCCGTGCCGCGCGCGCGAGCGGCCCGCCGCTCGGCCAGCATCAGCACGGCGGGGAGCACGGCCATGACGCCGAGCAGGGAGACGGTCAGGTCGACCACGGTCACGACGCCGAAGTCGCGGAGCATCGCCACGTCGGAGAACGCCAGCACCGCGAAGCCGGCGATGGCGGTGGCGCCGGAGGCGAGCACGGCGGCGCCCGTCGAGGCGTACGTCGCCCGCAGCGCGTCGGCCGGCTCCAGCCCGGCCGCGCGCTCCTCGCGGAAGCGCGCCGTCAGCAACACGGAGAACTCCGTCGAGATCGCGATCACCAGCGCGCCCAGCGTGGCCGACATCGGGTTCAGCGGGACCTGCAGCGCGAACAGCACGAGCGCCGACCAGCCGCTGGCCAGCGCGATCGGCACGAGCGGCACCAGCGCGCGCTCCCAGCGCCGGTAGACGACGAGCAGCGCGAGCGCGACCGCCAGCAGGCCGGCCAGCAGCGTCCCGAGCCGGCGCAGCGGATCGGCCAGCGTGTCGTTGGCGCCGGCGATGATCACCGGCAGCCCGCCGACCTCCGCCGTCACCCCGTCGGGCGGCTTCAGCCGGGCGCGCATGTCCTCGAAGATCTCCTCCTGGCGCTGGAGAGAGACGAGCCGCACGCCGAACGCCAGGTTCGCCGTCTTGCGGTCCCTGGTGATCACGGCCTGGGAGAAGTACGGCGGCACCGCGTCGAGCAGCCCCCGCACCTGCTTGCGGGTGGCCGACGACGACGCGTCTCGGAACAGGTCGGTGAGCGACAGCGCCGGGCACAGCTCGGCCTTGCCGCAACCGTTGGTCGCCGAGTACCCGTACTTCTTCAGCAGCCCGGCCTGGTAGTCGCGCATCCACGCGACGACCTTCGGGTCGGTCAGGTCGTCGCCCTCGACGACCACGTCGACCTCCCCCGCCACCCCGGTCGAGCTCTGCAGCGCCTGCAGGTCGCGCACGGCGGGCAGGTCCTGCGGCACGAGCCGCTCGACGTCGGAGACCACCTCGGTCTGGGAGTCCAGCGCCAGGCCGATCACGGCGAGGGCGAGCCCGACCGCCAGCACCCGCCCCGGGCGCCGCAGCGCCGCCCGCAGGACCGTGTTCGCGGCCGCGCCGACCCGGCGGGACGGACGGGCGAGCGCCGCGCGTGCCGCGTCGGCCAGCTCACCGGCGCCGCGCAGCGATCGCGCCAGCGCGCCGTCGCGGGAGCGCCGCGCCGGCAGGACAAGCGCCGCCGTGCCGGCCGTGAGCGCGAGCAGCAGCGCGAACACGATGCCGGCCACCAGCAGCGCGCCGAACCCGCGCACCATCGGCACCGGCGACAGCTGCAGGACCAGGAACCCGACGGCGGTGGCCAGCGCGGCGGTGGCGATCGTCGGCGCGGCCAACCGCGCGGCGCGCACCGGGTCCCCCTCCTCCTCGGCTCGCGCCTGGAACTGGATCGCGTAGTCGACGCCCAGCCCGAGCAGCACGGGCAGCACCGCGATCGACGCCATCGTCAGCGGCGCGCCGGCCACCCGCATCGCGCCGAACGTGACCGCCACCGCGGCGAGCGCGACGGCGAGCGGGACGAGGCGGCGCCGGCTGCGGAAGACCAGCACGAGGACGAGCGCCATCACCACCAGCGCCACGACGAGCAGCCGGAGCACCGAATCGGTCAGCGCGGCGGAGAGGTCGTCGAGCACGACCGGGACGCCCGTGACCGTGTAGCTGCCCTTGTCGAGCTTCCACTCCGGCATCGTGACGGCGGCACGGATCTGCTCGATCGCGTCGCGCCGCTGGTCGTCGGTGAGGCTCGTCTTGAGCCGCACCTGGATCAGCGCCGACTTCGCGCTCGGGAACAGGTAGGCGAAGCGCGCCTTCGGCGTCCGCGCCCCGCGCGAGGCGTCGAAGACGAGCGCGGACACGAAGTTCGGGTCGTTGAGCGTGGGCGCGCCGGTCAGCCCGAGGCCGTAGCGCAGGTTGATCTGCAGGAGGTCGCGCAGCAGCTTGCTGTAGACGACCTGCCGCGCGGCGTTCGCGGCCTTGTCTTGCTGGGCCTTGGTCTGCCCGCGCCCGGCGGCCACCTTGCGCGCGGCGGTGGCCGCCGACTCGGCCTCCTTCGCCGTGGCCGCGGAGCGCACCTGAAGCTGGCTCTGGACCTCCCCGACGGCCGAGTTGATGAACGTGCCGGGGCCGTAGACGACCTGCACCGGCTTCGTCTTGGCCAACGCGGCGCAGGGCGAGCGCGGGCCGCCGGGCGCCTCGGCGTCGGCCGGCTTGTTGCCCGACAGGCAGCCCTCGAGCCCGACCAGCGTGTTGAGGTTCTTCGTCAGGACGAGGTTGGCGAGGTCGCCGCGGACCAGCACCACCACCGACTGCTCGCCGAAGCGCTCGCGGTAGCGCTCGGTGGCGTCGTAGGAGGACGCCGAGCGCCCCACCAGCGTGTCGGTCGCCGCGCTCGGCCGCAGCCCGAGCGCGAGCGCCCCGCAGACCACGACCAGCAGCGCCACGCCGGCCAGCACGCGGCCGGGCCGGCGGGCCGAGGCCGCCACGATCCGCTCGAACATCCGCGCCACGTCAGTCCGGCTACCGGCCGGTGCCGGCCCTGACGTGCGGGTACTGCGACGTCACGCCGCCGTAGGTGTACGGCGCCTGCTTCTTGCACGGCGGCGCCGGCACGACACCCCCGGGAGCGTTGGCGAACGCGAACTTGTTGATCTGGTCGAGCAGCTCGTTCGGGATCAGCGCCTGCAGCTCCTCGGTGCTGAGCGGCGGCGTGGCCGGCGTCGGGACGACGGTCGGCACAACGCTCGGGAGCGGGATCGGGACCTCGGGCACCGCGGTCGGGACGGCGATCGGCAGCGGCAGCTCGGTGTTGCCCACGCCCGGGGCGGCTCGGCCGCAGTGGCGGTCCTCGAAGACCTCGAGGCCGGTCTTGAGGTTCTTGGTGCCGCCGGGCAGCTGGTAGGGGTTCGGCCGGTTGGTCCCGAGCCGCCGCGGATAGACCGCGAGGTTCTCCGCGTTGAGCGGGTTGGTGGTGCGCAGGTAGTGCACGGCCGAGCCGGGCGTCTGGGCCTGCGTGGCGCCCACGGTGTTCGCGAAGAAGGCGGTCAGCTCCGGCTTGTAGAGCCCGAGGAAGTCCAGCAGCGGTACGAGCTGCTGCGCGGCCGGGTCGACCTGGGCGAGCAGCGGCCGCAGGTCCTTGATCACGCGCTGGGCGGCCGGGAACCCCTTCTTGGACGCCTCGGTCAGCGGCTTCAGCTCCACGAGCAGCTGCTTGAGGTCCGGGGCGAGCAGGCTGAGGTCCTGCAGCGTCGGGCTCAGCTCGCGCGCCGCCGGCCGCAGCTGGGTCACGAGCGGGTCGGTGTCGCGCGCGAACTCGGCGAGGCGGCGCACCGTGAGCCGCGACTCGTCCTCGAACGTCGGCAGCGCGACGAAGCTCTCCTGCAGCTCGCGGTTCCGCGCCGCCGTGGTGGCGAACACGGTGTTGGCGTTGTTGATCAGCGAGCGCAGCTGGCCCTGCCGCTCGCTCAGCGCGCCGAACACCACGCCCGAGTTGGAGACCAGGCGCCCGACGGCGCCCTCCTGGCGGTTGAGGATGTCGACGAGCGTCGCGGTGTCCTCCGCGAACGGAGCGAGGTTGCCGAGCGCGTCGTTGACGTCCTGGCCGTAGCCGTCGATGGATTCCGCCTGCGCCTGCATCCAGGTCTGGAACGCCTTGCGCGTCTTCGGGTTGAAGGCGCGCAGGATCTCGTCCAGCTCGACCGTCGGCGCGACCTGCGAGGTGGTCAGCGTCCCGTTCTCGGGGATCGGCTTGCTGGCGGTCGATCCGGGCGTCAGCTCCACGTAGGTCTCGCCGAGCAGCGTCTTCTGGCGCAGGATGGCCTTGACGTCCGAGCGGACCGGCGCGTAGCGCGACTCCATCTCGATCACCGCGAGCGTCCGGCCGGTGCGCTTGTCGGGCTCCAGCGTCTTGACCTTGCCGACCGGCACGCCCGAGATCCGCACGTCGGACTCCGTCGCGAGCTGGGTCGCCTCGGCGAAGGACACCTGGAAGCGGTAGCCCTTGGGCTTGAGCGGGATCGCGCCGCCGAACGCGAGCCACAGGAAGAGCAGCAGGCCGAAGCACGACAGCGCGAACACGGCCATCGCGGCGATCCGGCCGAAGCTGGGGACGTCCTTAACCACGGAACCCCCGATCATGCGTGGATGACCCGGCGCCGTGGGCCGAGTCAGAGCCGATTGGCCGCGGTGTCATGTGGTGGGCCACCTGGCTCGCGGCCAGTCGGCTCTGGCGAACGGCCACGCTGTAGGAGCGAAGCGGTGGCGAGCCGCGAAGCGCTCGACCGGGCCGCGGGAATCGGGGGTTCCGTGGCTCAACCACCCGTGCCCTCCTCTTGAGAGGAACTCGGGCAGATGCCGGAGCGGTTCGGGCCGTTGAGCAGCTCGACCAGCGTGCCCAGCTGCGGGTTGGAGTCGGCCACCGCGTCCAGCACGGCGCCGGTCTGGCAGCCGAACACGACGAGGCCGTGGCGGATCGGACCCATCGCGTCCTGGGTGGAGAACACGGTCGGCGCCAGGTGGTTGGCCCAGGAGAGCCAGAACAGGTAGCCCTCCTCGGACGCGCCCGGCGGGTTGTAGGCGAGCTCGTTGAGCCCGTAGTTGACGCTCTTGAAGACCTTCAGTAGGTCGGGCGTGGCGGCCGCGAGGTCGCGCATCGCCGGGCGCAGCTCCTTGACCGTCGGCAGCGCGGCGCGCGAGAACGGGCGCAGCTCGTCGCGGATGATCGGCGTGGTCTCGCGCAGGAACGGGCGCACCTTGCGCTGGGTCGGGCCGAGGATCCGCGCGCTCGGGCGCAGCGCCTGGAGCGTCGGGCCGAGCTCGTCGGCCAGCGCCTGGGCCTTGCCGAGGTTGGTGTTCGTGACCGTCAGCGAGGAGGGCAGCTCGCGCAGGGTCTCGCGCAGCGCGGCGTCCTGGCTGGCGAAGGCGGCGAACACGGCGTTGGAGTCCGTGACGAACTCGGCGACCTGGTCGTCCTTGTCGCCGAGCTCCTCGGTGAGCAGCGAGAAGTTGTGGATGGCGCGCTTGATGTTGGACTTGCGCTCCGCCAGCTCCTCGTTGATCTGGCGCGACAGGCGCGCGGTCGGCTCGATCCGCCGGATCGTGTTGGCCAGCTCTCGCCCGTTGCCCTTCAGCGCCACGCCGCCGTCGTTGAGCAGCAGCGCCAGGTAGTCGCGGGTGTCTCCGTCGAGCGCCGCCAGGATCTCGTCGAGGTTGACGTCGGGCATCGTCTGGGACACCGGGATGCGGCCCCCCTCGGGCAGCTGCCCGGCCTCCTTGGTGCCGGGCGTGAGCTCGGCGACCATGTCCTTGAGGCCGGTCTTGGGCCGCAGCAGGACGGTCGCGTCCTTGTAGACCTTCGAGAAGCGCGGCTCGATCTTCATCCCGATGATCGCGCGGCCGTCCTCGAGGTGGACGCTCTTGATCTCGCCGACCTCGACCCCGGCGACGTTGACGGTCTGGCCCTGCCCCGGCGTGACGGCCTGGGCGGTCTGCAGCTCGGCCTCGATCTCGTAGAAGTCCTGGCCGATCAGCGGCACCCAGCCCGGCAGCGTGAGCCGCTGGTTGGAGAGGATCACCGACGAGACCGCGCCGGCCACCACGATCAGCCCCAGGATGGCCAGGAAGTCCTTGTAGTGCTTGCGGATGGCGAGCTTCATGGCGCCGGCGTGGGGGTCGGGGTCGGGTTCGGGTTGGTCTTGGCGGCGGCCGGGCCGTTGACGTTCGGGAGCGGCTGCGTGTGGCACTTGACGTCGGGCCGGTACGGCGGGCGCTTGCCGGGATAGAACGGCCGGTTGCCGAGCGGCACGGCGACGTTGTTGCCGAACACCTGGCCGCTGCCCGTGCTCGCCTGCCCCAGCGAGACGGTCTGCGAGCCGCCGCCCGGCTGGAAGCGCACGTACATGCCGTTGCCGTCGAAGTTCTGGCCCTCGCCGGAGAGCCCGACCAGGCCCCAGAAGAACTCCTTGTAGTTCTCCGCGCCGCTGGCGAACTCGTCCTCGATCTTCAGGTCGCCCGCCGGCAGGATCACCTCGCGCGCGCAGCGCGAGGTCAGCGTCGTCTCGGGCAGCAGCTCGATCGCGCGGTCGGTGAGCCGCGCCAGGTCGGCGGTGGCGGGCGACAGCTCCTTGACCAGGCCGCCGAGCTCCTTCTGCGAGACGAGCTTGCGGGTCTGCGCGATCCACGGGAACGACGCCTCGATCGTCGCGGGCGTCTCGCGGACGCCGGGCAGGATCTCGCGAGCGAACGCGCGGGTGGGCGGGAACGCCTCGTTGAGCGACGCCAGCGTGCTGTTGGCGGTCTCCAGCGTCGGGGCCAGCTGGCGGATCGTGGCCTGCAGGTTGCCCGACTCCGACGCGAACGCCGCCACGGTCGTGTTGAAGTTGGTGATCAGGTCCTTGAGCGACTCCTCGTTGCGCGTCAGGGCCGCCGAGGTGCGCGCCGCTCCGTCGATCAGACGCGAGAGGTCACGGCCGGGCTCCTGGCCGAGGAAGGCCTCGAAGACCTGGGCCGTGGAGCGCTCCGAGGCCGGGATGTCGCGGTAGGCGTCGTTGAACGACTCGGCGCCGGTCTGCCCGCGCGCCGAGCGGTCCGCGTCGGCGTCGTCGGCCGCCGACGGCTGGCTGTTGAGCGCGGTCGCCAGCCCGCCGAGCACGTCCTTGAGGTCCTGGCGGGTGTCGCTCTGGAGCGCGGTCAGCACCTCGTCGAGCTGGACGGGCGACGCGGTCTGCGTGACCTTGATGACCCCGCCGTCCTCGAGCTTCTTGGCGGTCGGCGTGCCCGGCCGCAGGTCGACGAAGAAGTTGCCCTCGAGGAAGATGCGCGGGCGGATCTTGGCCGTCGCGTCCGCGTGGATGGGCAGGCCGTCCTTGTTGATCTTGAGCGTCACGACCGACGTGTCGCTGCCCTTGACGGCCGACACCTTGCCGACCTTGCCGACGTTGACGCCCGCGATCCGCACCGGGGAGCCGGCCCGGATCGACGTCGCCGACTCGAACGTGGCCTGGATCTCGAACGACTTCGTGAACGGGATGTCCTTGGTGAAGCCCAGGAACGTGATCACGACGATCACGACGAGCGTCAGCAGCCCGATCCCGAGGGGGCTGCGCGGCGTGTGGCGTGCGGCGCCGGAGCGGGCCATCAGGGCGTCTCCGTGGTCGCCGACTGCTTGCCGGGGATGTTGCCGATCACGGTGCGGCCGCGGGCGTAGCCCTCGTTGCCGGTCTCGCACTCCTTGGTCTGCCCGGGGGCAGCCGTGTTCGGGTAGGGGTTGGCGTGCAGGTGGTTCTCGACCGTGGGGCCGTCGGCGGGCGCCGAGGACGGGCCGCCCTCGTTGTTGGGCCCCTGCGGGGTGGCGATGATGATGAACCGCTGCCAGGTGCCGCTGCGGTCGCCCTCCGAGAGCAGCGAGGACACGTTGCGGAACCACAGCGTCACGTAGTTGCACTGCAGCTGGGCGGGCGCGAGGTACTGGAGCGTCGGGTTCAGCGCGCGGACGGTGTCGGTCAGCCCGTCGACGCCGCGGGGGACGAGCGGGTCCTCCGCGAAGCGCTGCAGCTCGCGCAGCAGCGGCTCGAGGCGCTTGTTGAGCGCCACCGACGCGCGCAGGTTCGGCGTCCCGATCTCGAACGCGTCGGCCAGGATCGGGGCCGCCGTGCCCAGCGCGCGCACGCCGGGCCGCAGCTCGCGGAACAGCCCTTCGCTGTTGAGCAGGAACGGCCGCTGGACGGGGAACGAGGCGATCGCCTCGTCGAGCGCCGGCCGCGCGCGCTCGATCGACTGCTGGATGTAGGGGCGCGCCACCGCGCGCAGGGCGGCCATCGTGATGTCGAGGTTCACGAACAGCTCGGCCTGCGTCTCGGCCGCGGGGGCGACCTCGGCCGCCGTCGCGCCGAGCGTGCGCACGAACCGCTTGAGCTGGGTGTCGGAGGCGGACAGGTTCCGGGCGACCGGCACGATGTCGCGCAGCAGCGGGCGGAACGCGGCGATCGCCTGGTTGATCGACACGCCGCGGCCGGCGAACGCGGTGCCGAACCCGTCGAGGTTCTTCGCCATCGCGTCGCGCGTCTCGTCGTCGAACATGTTCACGAACTCGTCGAACTCGACCGGCGGCGGCGTCGCCGCCGTGAGCGGCATGGTGTCGCCGTCGGCGTACTCGTCGTCGGAGGTCCCGCGCGTGAGCTCGACGTACTTGAGGCCCAGCGCGGTCTTGGAGCGGATGATCAGCGTCGTGTCCTTGGCCAGCGGGCCGGAGTCCTTCTCGAGCTTGAGCGAGAGGACGGCGACGCTGGTGCCGTCGTCGAGCCGGCGCGCGGTGATCGACTCGACCATGCCGACCCGCGACCCGCCGATCCGGACCTCGTTGCCGCGCACGAGGTTCGCCGCGCTCGGCACCTCGGCCTTGAGCGTGTAGGTGGGCACGAACGGCAGGCCCTGGTTGGCGTTGTAGGCGAGGAACACCGCGACCAGGACCACGAGTACCGTGGCGGCGCCGATCAGGACCGGGTTCCCGGCGATGCCCGCGTTGCGGCCGCTCATCCGGGGTCCTTCCCGAACAGGTAGTCGAGCAGCGGCTCCTGGCCGGAGCCCGGCGGGGCGGGGGTCGCGCTCGGCGCGGGCGCCGGGGTGGGCGCGGCCGCGGTGGGCACCGGCGTCACGGTCGGCGACGGAGCGGAGGGCGCCGGGGTGGCGGTCCGGCCCGGCGTCGGCGACGGGGACGGGGTGGCGCGCAGGCGCGGCACCGAGTCGGGGGTGGGCCGGCTGTCGGCCTTGGTGCGCATGGCGGGCTTGCGCAGGGCGCGCGCGATCGCCTCGGCGGTCGCCTTCAGCACGGGGTCGCTCGGGCCGTCGGCGCCCGCAGCGGAGGCGCTCGCGCTCGCGCTCGAGAAGTTCGCCGAGCACCCCGGGGTCGGCGTCGCGGCGTACGTCGAGCACTGGTTGACGATCAGCCCGGCGCGCAGGTAGTGGCCAAACGAGTCGAAGCCGTTGATGGCGGCCACTTGGTAGAAGATGTAGTCCATGAAGCGCTCCCAGCCGCGCTGGGACTGGAACGAGCCGAGCACCGCCGCGGCGGTGGCGCCGAGCGGGCGCACCTCCTTCGCGAACACCCGCAGGTCACGCGTGATCGGCAGCGCCGCCCTGACCGCCGGGATGCCGACCTGCGCCGCCTCGCCCAGCGAGTCGACGGCCGGGATGGCGGCCTCCGAGAACGGCCCGAGCGCCGTCAGCGTCCGGTTGATGGCCGGTGCCTCGTCCCCGAGGTCGGAGAGCACCGGCGTCGCCTGATCGGCGAACGCGCCGAGGCGCTCCATCGTCGGGCGCAGCTCGCGCAGGAAGGCGGGCAGCCGCTCGATCGCGGCCTCCAGCTCGTCGCTGCGCTCGGCCGTGGCCTCGGCCACCTCGGCGGAGTTGTCCAGCGCCGAGGACACGCGGCGGCGCTCGCGCGCCAGCGGGGCCAGCACCGTGTCGCCGTCGACCGCCAGCTTCCGCAGCGTGTCGTTCTCGGAGGCGAGGATCGCGAGGACCTTGTCGACCTCCTTGAGCGCCGGGTTCGCGCGCCGGATGACCTCGTTGAGGTCGCTGCCGCGCCCGGCCACGCCGGTGCCGAGCTCGTTGAGGATGATCGACAGCCGCGCGCGCTGGGGCTCGCGGGTGATGTTGTTGAGCAGGTCCAGGTCTACGGGCTTGGAGGTGTTCTCGACCGGCAGCAGGTACTGGCCCCTGCCCGGCCCGTCCTCGACCTTCTCCAGCGCCGGCTCCTTGGGCGCGTTGGCCTGGTGCGCCTGCGTCGGCTCGCACTCGACGAAGCGCTCGCCGATCAGCGACTGCGGGCGGATCGAGCACTCGGCGTCGCTGCGGAAGTCCTGGTAGGCCTCGTCGGAGATCTGGAGCACCACGACGGCCTTGAAGTCGTCGGTGACGTCGAGCTCGGTGATCTTGCCGACCTTGACGCCGGCCACCTTGACGTCCTCCCCGGGGATCACGAAGCCCGCGTTGTCGAAGATCGCGCGGACCTCGTAGGGCTCCTCGCCGTCGCGGGTGAGCAGCACGACCGCCACCGCGAGGGCGACGACGATCAGGACTGGAACGAGGACGCGCATCACGGGCCAGGGAGCTGCAGGGTCGGGTCGCAGTCGTCGGCGCCGAGGTTGCCCTCGTCGAGGTAGGGCGCCGATCCGTCCGCGGGCTTCTGGGTGGCGGCGCCCGGGCAGCGCGCGATCACGCCGGTCTCCAGGCCGTCGAAGCGCTGCGCCGGCGGGATCGGGGTGAGGAGGCCGCCGGCCGGGTTGTCGCCGAACGAGAACGCGTTGAAGATCGGCTGGATGCGCGCGAAGTGGCCGTTGGCGTCGTAGTTGGCGGTGCCCTGGCCGAAGTCGCGCAGCCAGCCGACGAACTCCGGCGTGTACGGGCGGATGAACTCGAGCACCGGCTGGGCGCGCTGGAGGGCGAGCTTGCCGTTGCTGAAGGCGGGCGACGCGACCCGCTGGAGGGCCGGCATCTTGCGGGTCGCCTCGACGAGGTCGTTGTCCTCGCCGTTGCGGCGGATCAGCGTGCGCAGGTCGCGGATCGTCGGGCGCGCGTCGTGCACCAGCGGGCGCAGCTCGCGCAGGAACGGCGCCAGGTCCTTGGTCGCGGGCTTGGACTCGGCGACCAGCACGTCGAGGTCGTCGAGCGTGGCGCGGAGGTTGACGAACGTGGTGTTGGCGCGCCGCAGCGTCGTCGGCAGCAGCGACAGCGCGCTCGACAGCGCGGCGTTCTCGGCGGCGATCGCGCCCGTCGTCTCGTTGGCGTTGCCGACCAGCGCGGACAGGTCGTCGCGGCGCTCGGCGACCGCCGTGACCGCCTGCGAGGAGTTCACGAGGAACCGCGTCAGCGCGCCCTCGTCCTCGGTCAGCTGGCCGGCCAGCACGCGCGACGTCGACAGCAGCGGGTTGAAGTACTTGGCGGACTCGCCGGCCTCCTCGCCGCGGCCCTCGTACTGGTCGGCGAAGCCCTTGATCACGCTCTGCAGGTCTCCCCGCGTGCGCTCGTCGAGCGTGTTGAACAGCTGGTCGAGGTCGACCACCGAGGTGGTCTTAGAGGCGTCGAGCGTGGCGCCGTCGTCGAGCTGCGCGCCGGAGTCGGGGCCGAGCGTGAGCGCGACGTACCGGTTGGCGACGCCGGACAGCGAGGTCAGGCGGATTACCGCCTGCGTGCCCTCGGGCAGGGGCGCGTAGGGCTCCTGGACCTCGACCTTGACGGCCGCCTGGTTGTCGCCCGTCAGCTCGATCTCGCGCACGGAGCCGATCCGCCGGCCTCCGACCTGGACGTCGTCGTCCTTGACGAGCTGGCCGGCGTTGGCGAACAGAAGCGTGTACTCGTGCCCGCTTCCTCCGCGGAAGAGCAGGAGGTAGGCGGCGAGGAGGACGGCGAGGGCGAGCGCCAGCAGCGCGATCGGTCGCGCTGCGGTCAAATTCGCATCCTCCTCATCCGCACTTCCCCCTCATTCCTGACTCACGCTCAGGCTCGCGCACGCTACCCATCCGGGGTAGCGGACGCTATCCGTCGTTTGTTGATGCCTCGTTTAGCCGGGTTTCGGCGTGAGGGGACTATTCCATGCCGAGCGGGCCCCGTGAGGCACCCGACAGGAACTGGCGCACGAACTGGTTGTCCGAGTTGAACAGCTCCTCGGCCGGGCCGCTCTCCACGATCCGGCCCTTCCACAGCACGGCGATGTACTCCGCCACCCGCTTGGCGCTCATGATGTCGTGGGTGATGACCACGTAGGCGCCGCCGTTCTCCTCGTGGATCTCCTGGATCAGCTCGCACAGCAGGGCGGTGCGGACCGGGTCCAGGCCGGAGTCGGGCTCGTCGAAGAGCACGATGTCGGGATCGAGGACCAGCGCGCGGGCGAACCCGGCGCGCTTGCGCATCCCGCCCGAGAGCTCGTTGGGCATCTTGTCGGCGGCGCCCTCGAGGCCGACCTCGCGCAGGCGGCGGTTGACGATCTCGCCGATCTCGTCCTCGCCCTTGTCCGTGTGCTGGCGCAGCGGGAAGCAGACGTTGTCGAACAGGTTCATGGAGCCGAACAGGGCGCCGTCCTGGAACAGCACGCCGAACTTCTTGCGCATCTCGAACAGGTCGTCGTCGGGCATGTTCGGCACCGACTCGCCGTGGACGAGCACGTCGCCGTCGTCGGGGTAGAGCAGGCCGACCATGTGCTTGATGCACACGGACTTCCCGGTGCCGGACGGGCCGAGGATCATCGAGATCTTGTCCTCGGGGATGCCCATGTTCAGGCCGCGCAGGATCTTGTTGCGCCCGAACGCCTTGTGGACCTCGACGAACTCGACCGCGTCCTCCTGGCCGTGCGGGCGCTGGCGGCCCGTGTGCCACTCGTACTCGTTGTCCGGGTCGTCCTTGCGGCGCTCGTCCTGCTGGTCGGGCTCGGGCTCGTGCTTGACCGCCGCGGCGGTCGACGGCTCCTCCTCGGGGGCCTTCTCCATCTCCTCGGGGCGCACCGGGGCCTCGGCCTCGCGCTGCTCCGCGGCCTCGGTCGCGCTCGTCGTCGGCTCGGTTGCGGTCGAAGAGTCCCATCCGCTGATCAGCCTCCGATCGGTGCCCGGGGATTTGCTCCCCAGAAGAGCTGGGTGCCGAGCATGCCGACGAGATGCACGAGCACGATGTTCAAGACCATGGACTTGGCCGTCGCGGTACCGACCCCGACCGGGCCGCCGCTGGCGTTGTAGCCGTAATAGCAGCCGACCAGCACGATCAAGGTGGCCATCGACATGCCCTTGATCACGCTGTACAAGAGATCTGGAGGGTTCTGGAACATCCAGAAGATGAGGAAATAGCCGCCCGACGACACCTCCCCGATCTGCTGGACGACAGCCAGATAGGAGGCGAAGAACCCCGCGCCGATCCCCGCCAGGTACATGAAGGGCAGCACCAGCCAGGCCGCCAGCAGCTTCGTCGCGCACAGGAAGGTCAGCGACGGGATGCCCATGACCTCGAGCGCGTCGATCTCGTCGGAGATCCGCATCGAGCCGAGCTCGGCGACGATGCCGGTGCCCACCTTGGCGGCCATCATGTAGCCGAAGCCGTAGGGGACCAGCTCGCGCAGGTCGCACCAGGCGGCGAACACGCCCGCGTACGCGGGCACGCCCGTGGAGCGGTTGAAGTACGCGCCCTCGATGCCGCACTGGAGCCCGATGATGAAGATCAGGCCCCAGATCACCAGCGTCGAGGAGAGGATCAGCAGCCCGGCCTGGCGCAGCGCCTCGCCGAAGAAGCGGAACACCTTGAGCGTGAAGACCTCGGCGACGATGCTCCAGCAGAAGCGGACGATCTCCCCCATCGAGGAGAGCCAGTCCTTCGGGACCGCGAGCCAGGAGTCGCCCATTACTTGATCGTCACGATCTCGGGGTGGGTGGCCAGCAGCGTCTGCGTGAACACGTAGTTGAACGCGAACACGCCGAGCGTGGCGATCACCACCGCCTGGTTGACGGCTCTACCGACGCCCTCGGCGCCACCGGACGCGGTCATCCCCTTGTAACAGCAGACGATCGCGATGATGGCCCCGAACATCGTGCACTTGAGGACCGACCCCCACAGGTCCACGACGGAGGCGTTGGTGAAGAAGGTGGCCCAGAACGGCCCCAGCGGCGCGCCGTTGACGAGCGTCGCGAGGATGCCGCCGAAGATGCCGAACAGCAGCGCGTAGACGTCGAACAGGCCGGTCACGAGCATCAGCGCGAGGAAGCGCGGCACGACGAGGTTCTTGACCGGGTCGACGCCGAGCACCTGCAGCGCGTCGAGCTCCTCGCGGATCTTGCGCGCGCCGAGGTCGGCGGTGATGGCGGTGCCGGCCACGCCGGCCAGCACGATGGCGGTCACGAAGGGGGCGAACTCGCGGATCGAGGCGAGCACGAAGAAGCCGCCGAGGCGGTCCAGCGCGCCGAACAGCACGAGGAAGTTGGCCGCCTGCAGGCCGGGGGCGCCGTACCCGAACGCGATCGTGGAGACGATCAGCGGGAACCAGCACAGCTTCAGCGCGAAGAGGAACTGCGACACGAACTCGCCGCCGTAGGGGTACGGCGGGCGCAGGGCAGACATGATCGTCTTGCCCGTGAGGATCATCATGTCGCCCACTTCTTCCAGCAGGCTCTTCGCCGGCAGGAACGCGCGATCGGCGACGCTTCGGACCAACTAGTCGACTCCCCCTCATCGCGGTTGCCCTCTTGGCAGCCGCTGGTCACGCCGGCGTGAACCTTATGCCACGCCGCTCCCCCCCATCAAACCGGAAGTCGAAGTGCGGCGCGCCGGCTCCCCCCGGTGGTAAGTTCGCGCGCACCGTGACGGCCCTTCGGTCCACCGCCTCGTTGATCGCCGCGCTCGCGGTCCTGAGCGGCTGCGGTGGCGGCGAGGCCCAGGACGCCAACGAGGCCGAGGGCACCTTCCGCGTCGACGTCACGGAGGCCTCGTTCCCCGCCTCGCAGTCGATCTCCCAGCAGACGACGATGCGCATCCGCGTCCGCAACGCGGGCCGCGAAGGCGCTGCCCAACGTCGCCGTGACGGTCGAGACGAGGGGCAAGAAGCCCGGGGACGGCAAGGTGGCGTTCGCGCAGACGCACGGGCGACGAGCGCCTCGCCGACCCCAACCGCCCGGTGTGGATCCTCGACCGCGAGCCGCGCGGCGGTTCGTCCGCCTACGCCAACACGTGGTCGCTCGGCGCGCTCCCCGCCGGGCAGACGCGCACCTTCGAGTGGAAGCTGACCGCGGTCGAGCCGGGCAGCTACTCGATCGCCTACCGCGTCGCGCCGGGCCTGGACGGCAAGGCCCGCCTCGCCGCCGGCTCCAAGGGGCGCGGCACGTTCAACGTCTCGATCTCCGACGAGCCCGTCCCCGCCCGCGTCGACGACGACGGCAACGTCGTCCGCGGCGAGGAGCCCGGCGCCGACAAGGGCTAGCGCCCCGCCGGCGGCGGGCGCCCGGCGCGAGCGCGCCCCCGCTTGCTTTCGCGCCCGCGGTGCGCGTAGTGTCGCGCCGAGGAACGAGTGCGATCTCCATACGCCTGAGGGCCGCGACGAGCGTCGGGCTCGCCGGACTAGCGGCCCTGGCAGCCGTCCCGGCGATCGCTCAGACGCCCGCACCGGAAGGGCACTCGGCGGCCAAGCGGGCTCCGGACCTGGTGGTGTCCGCCCTCGCCCTCCCGGCCGACGCGGTGGCCGGGCGGACGATCGTCGTCACCGAGACCGTGCGCAACAAGGGCCGCGCCGCGGCGCCGAAGTCGTCGGTCGCCTACCGCCTCTCGCTCGACAAGCGCCTGAACGCCGCCGACCCGCGCCTCGCCGCCACCCGCCGCGTGAAGCGGCTCAAGCCGCGCAAGCGCTCGCGCGGGCGCGTGACGCTGGCCATCCCGGCCGCGCTGCCGGCGGCCGGCTACCGGCTGTTCGCCTGCGCCGACGCCGCGCGCAAGGTGCGCGAGCGCAACGAGCGCAACAACTGCCGCCGGTCCGCCCGGGTCCTGCGGGTGAGCGCTCCGCCCTCGACGCTCCCCACGCCCCCCGGGGGCGGGCCGATCTCCGGTCCCCCCTCCCCGTCGCCGACCGCCGACCGCGACGGCGACCGCCGGGTGACACCACGCCGCCGGACACGACGATCACCGGCGGGCCGACGGGCTCGGTCCAGGCGACCACGGCGACGTTCTCGTTCGAGTCCACCGAGACGCCCGCCACCTTCGAGTGCCGGCTGGACGCCGGGAGCTTCGCAGGCCTGCGAGTCCCCGAAGGTGCTGGGCGGGCTCGCGCTCGGGGCCCACGCGTTCGAGGTCCGGGCGGTCGACGCGGCCGACAACCGCGACGCCTCCGCCGCCCACCGCGACTGGACCGTGCTCGCCCCCGACGAGCCCGGCGGCCCGCTCGACCCGCCGGCCGACGACCCCGCCGGGGAGGCGCCGGCGCTCAGCGCCGCGCAGGCGAGCGGCTTCGCCGACTCGACGAGCTTCCTGTGGACGGGCGCCGACCCGATCCAGTCCGGCGTCGAGACCGGCGCGCTGCGGCCCGCGACGGTGGCGGTCCTGCGCGGGCGCGTGCTCAACCGGATGGGCGGCGGCATCGGCGGCGTCCGGGTCACCGTGCTCGACCACCCCGAGCTGGGGCGCACCGCCACGCGCCCCGACGGCCGCTACGACGTCGCGGTCGGCGGCGGCGGGCCGGTGACGCTGACCTTCGAGCGCCGCGGCTACATCACCGCGCAGCGCCAGGCCGAGGCGCCGTGGCAGGACTACGCGGCCGTCGCCGACCTCGTGCTCGTGCCCTACGACACGCAGGTCAGCGAGATCGCGCTCGGCGCCGGCGACGACGTCCAGGTGGCGCGCGGCAGCGCCGTCACCGACACGGACGGCTCCCGCCAGGCCACGATGCTCTTCGCGCCGGACACCGACGCGGAGCTGGTGCTGCCCGACGGCACGACCGAGCCCCTCGACCAGATCCACGTGCGCGCGACGGAGTACACGATCGGCGCCACCGGCGTGGACGCGATGCCCGCCGCGCTCCCGCCGACCTCCGGCTACACGTACGCGGTCGAGCTGAGCGCCGACGAGGCGATCGCGGCCGGCGCCACCGACCTGCGCTTCGACAAGCCCGTCGCCACCTACGTCGACAACTTCCTCGAGTTCCCGGTCGGCGGCGGGGTGCCCGTCGGCTACCTCGACCGCGCCACCGGCCAATGGGTCGGGGCGCCCGACGGCCGCGTGATCGAGATCGTGGGCGAGCCCGGCGGCGTCGCCGCGGTCGACGGGGACGGCGACGGCGACGCGGACAGCGCCACCGAGCTCGCCGCGCTCGGCATCACCGCGGCCGAGCGCGAGCAGCTCGCCGGCCTCTACGAGCCGGGCAAGTCGCTCTGGCGCGTGGCCTTGACCCACTTCACGCCGTGGGACACCAACTGGGCCTACGCGCCCCCGGCCGACACCATCCCCCCGCCGGTCCCGCTCCCGACGGCCGACGACCAGCCCGCGGCCGAAGAAGGAGTGCTTCGGGGACGGCTCGATCCTCGGCTGCCAGAGCCAGCGGCTCGGCCAGGCCCTGCCCGTGGCGGGGACGGGCTTCTCGCTGGACTACTGGAGCGACCGGGTCCCCGGCCGGCTCGCCAACCGAGCGCTCGAGATCCCGCTCACGCCGGCGAGCATCCCGGCCAGCCTCAGCGGGCGTCCGGCTGGAGATCTCCGTCGCCGGCAAGCGCTTCGTGGAGACGTTCGCGCCGGCCCCGAACCTCCGCTACTCGTTCACGTGGGACGGGCTCGACGCCTACGGCCGGCTCACCACCGGGCCGCAGCCGGTGACCATCCGCCTCGGCTACCACTACGGCCTCGTCCCCTACGCCGGGCCGCCGCCCTCGGTCACCGGCGAGACGACGGCCAGCTCGTTCGGCCTCTTCGGGGGCGCGGAGTTCGACGGCGCGCGCGACCGCATGGACTTCTACCTGTGGCGCACGATCAGCGACCAGGCGGAGGCCACGGCGGGCGGGTTCGACGCCCGCGGGGTCGGCCTCGGCGGCTGGACCCTGGACGCCCACCACCTGTACGACCCGCGCACGCACGCGCTGTTCATGGGCGACGGGCGGCACGTCGCCTCCGAGCCGATCATCACCACCTACGCGGGGACCGGCCAGCCGCCCGCCTTCCCCGGCCAGGGCGACGGCGGGCCCGCCACCGCGGCACGGCTCGGGTACGCCAACGACGTCGAGGTGGCTCCCGACGGGTCGGTGTTCGTGGCCGAGATCGTCTCCCGCGACTCCGGCATCATCCGGCGCATCCGGCCCGACGGGACGGCCGAGACCTACGTCTCCGGCATCGGCTCCCCGCGCGGGATCGCGCTCGGGCCGGACGGGAGCCTGTACGTCACCCAGACCAACCTGGGCACGATCCTCCGGATCGCCCCCGACCGGACGATCACCCGGTTCGCCGGCACGGGCTCGCCGAGCGGGCCGCGCGGCGACGGCGGCCCGGCGACCAGCGCGCTGGTCCCCCTGCCGATCGAGGTCGCCGCCGCGCCCGACGGCAGCGTCTACCTCACCGACGGGAACGCCGTGCGGCGGGTCGGCCCGGACGGGATCATCACCACCGCCGTGGGCGGCAACTTCGGCGCGTCGCTCGGCGACGGCGGCCCGGCGCGCGACGCGCAGCTCGGCTTCATCGACGGGCTCGCGGTCGGGTCCGCCGGCGAGCTCTACATCGGCCACAGCGACAACGGCTCGGGCGCCGGCAACCGGATCCGGCGCGTCGACACCGGCGGCACGATCACGACGGTGGCGGGCGAGGGCCCGGACCCGGACATCCGCGGCGACGGCGGCCCGGGCACCGAGGCCACGATCGGCGGTCCGTTCGGCATGGACGTGGGGCCGGACGGGGCGCTGTACTTCGCCGAGCGCGTCGGCGGCGGCGGTCACATCCGCCGCCTCGGGGCGGACGGCGTGATCACGACGTTCGCGGGCCGCACCGCGGACACCTTCGGCGACAACGCGCTCGGCGACCGCGGGCCGGCGCTCCGGGCCCTGCTGCCGTCGGTGATCGGCGTCGCCGTCGCGCCCGACGGCAGCGTGTACGTCGGCCACCACGGGAGCGAGAACTTCACCGGCTACGTCCGGCGCATCACCCGGCCGCTGCCGATCGGCGAGGGCGGCGCCGGCTTCATCCCCTCGCCCGACGGCGCGCAGGCGTTCGCCTTCGACGCCGACGGCCGCCACGTCCGCACCGTCGACGGGACGACCGGCGGGACGCTCCTCAGCTTCACCTACGACTCGGCCGGGCGGCTCGCCACGATCACCGACGGCGACGGCAACGTGACGACCGTGGAGCGCGCGGGCGCGTCCGTGGCGATCGTGGCGCCCGGCGGCCAGCGCACGGAGCTGACCATCGACGCCGAGGGCTGGCTGTCGAGCTTCGAGCCGCCCGACGGCGCGACGCAGACCGCGGCGTACCAGGCGAACGGGCTGATGGAGAGCTTCACCGACGCCCGCGGCGGCGAGCACCGGTTCGAGTTCAACGCGTCCGGGCTGCTGACCCGCGACGAGGACGCCGCCGGAGGCGTGACGCACCTCTCCCGCAGCGGCGATCGCGGGCGGCTACCGCGTCACCCGCACCACGGAGCCAGGCCTCACCCAGGTCTACGAGGCCCGCAGCCTGCCCGCCGGCGGCACCGTCCTGCGGTCCATCGACACGGCGGGCGCCGTCACGGAGGTCGTGTCACGGCCCGACGGCACGCAGAGCGCGACGCTATCCCGACGGCATGGAGGCCGACGCCGAGAGCGGCCCGGACCCGATCTGGGACTTCTACGTCCCCGCGACCACCTCGCTGACGCTGAAGACGCCGGGGGACGCGGTGCTCACCACCACGACCACGCGGACCGCCCCGATCTCGGACTCGCGCGACCCGTTCAGCTTCACGACGCTCTCCGAGAGCTCGACCACGCAACGGCCGGACCACGACCCACAGCTTCGACCGTCCCGCCGGCCGCTGGACGACCACGACGCCGGCCGGCCGCACCCAGGTCGCGCTGGTCGACGACCAGGGGCGGCTGACGCGGGCCGAGCGCGGCCCCGGGCTGGCGCCGCTCGTCATCGCCCGCGACCCGCAGGGGCGCACGGCGTCCGTGCAGCAGGGGCCGAACGAGTGGACCTTCGAGTACGACGCCGGCAACCGGCTGGTGGCGCGCATCGACGCGGAGGGCCGGCGCGTCGAGGTCGAGCGCGACGCGATGGGCCGGGCGACGCTCGTGCGCAGCCCCGCGGGCCGCGAGCTCGGCCTCGGCTACGACGCGGCCGGGAACCGCGACGAGGTCACGCTGCCCGGCGGTGGAGAGCACGCGCTGGCCTTCGACGCCGCCGACCGCTTCGCGCGCTACACGCCGGCCGGCTCGCCGGCTTCGCTGGCGCTCGCCAGGACGCAGGACGGCGCGGTGGAGACGGCGACGCTCCCGAGCGGGCGCACGATCGACTACACCCGCGCGCTCGGCCGCCCGACGGGACAGGCGTACGGCGGCCACCTCGCGAGCTTCGGCTACACCGGCGACACGGCGCTCCCCGCCACGATCGCCTGGACGCCGCCGGGCGGCGGGACCGGCCACTCGCTGGCCTACGAGTGGGACGCGGACCTGCCGACGAGCCTCACCGCCACCGGGCTCGCCGTGGGCCGCTACGACTACGAGTACGACGCCCAGCTGCTCCTCTCGAGCGTGAAGCTCACCAGCGGTGCCGACGAGCACACGACCGCGATCACCCGCGACGCGGACGGGCTCGTGACCGGCCTCGGCCCGTACACGCTGGGGCGGTCGGGCCCGGGTGCGTCGGTGAGCACGATCGGCGACGGCGCGCTGGCGATGACGATCGGCCGCGACGCGCAGGGCGAGCTGCGCCTCCCGCGCGCAGACCGTCGGCGGCACCGCCGCGTACGACGAGGAGCTCACGCGCGACGACGGCGGGCGCATCACCACCAAGGTCGAGACCGTCGGCGGGGACGAGACGACGTTCGACTACGTCTACGACGACGACCGGCGGCTGCTGCGCGTGGACCGCGACGGCGTGCGGGCGGAGACCTACACCTACGACGCCGACGGCAACCGGACCTCGCGGGCCGTCGGGGCGGGCGCGGCCGTGACGCTCGGCTACGACGCCCAGGACCGCCTCGACACCCGCGGCGGCACGAACGTCTACGACTTCGGCGCCGACGGCTTCCTGGCGCGCCGCGGGACCGACACCTTCACCTACAGCGCCCGCGGCGAGCTGCTCGACGCGGCGGCCGGCGGGGCGACCGTCACCTACGGCTACGACGGGCTCGGCCGCCGCGTCTCGCGCACCCAGGGCGCGCGGCCGGACCGAGTACCTCTACGGCAACCCTGCCGACGCCTTCCAGGTCACCGCGGTCCGCGCCCCGTCGGGCGAGCTGAGCGTCTACCGCTACGACGAGGACGGCCTGCTGTTCGCGATGGAGCGCGGCGGCGCGCGGTACGCGATCGCCACCGACCAGGTCGGCACCCCGCGGGTGGTGACCGACGCGAGCGGCGACGGTGGTCAAGGCGCTCGACTACGACAGCTTCGGCGTCCCGCTGTCGGACTCCGCGCCCGCCTTCTTCCTCCCGTTCGGCTTCGCCGGCGGCCTCGCCGATCCGGTGACCGGGCTCGTGCGCTTCGGGATGCGCGACTACGAGCCGGAGACGGGACGCTGGACGGCGCGGGACCCGGCGCTGTTCGGCGGCGGCCAGGCCAACCTCTACCTCTACGCGGGCGGCGACCCGGTCGGCCAGCGCGACCCCACGGGCCTGATCTGCATCGGCGGCTCGGTCTACGCGGGCTTCGGCGGCGGCGCGCAGGTCTGCATCACCGACGAGGGCCTCTCGCTGTGCGCCGAGGCGGGCTTGGGCATCGGGACCGACGCCGGCCTCGAGATGGGCGACCTCGCGGAGACGGGCACGTCCGTGCTCGCCAAGGCGACGGGCAAGCTCGGCCCGCTCGGGGTGGAGGTGGGCGTCGAGCTCGACTCGTCCGGCTGCCTGAGCGGCGACGCCGCGATCAAGACCCCGATCGGCGACATCTCGGCCGACGGCTACAAGCCGCCGGGCCTGGGCGCCGACATCGAGGTCGGCGGCAAGGAGCTCCTGCTCAAGAGCGGCAGGGCGACCGTCCAGGCCAAGGTCGCCGCCAAGGCCTGCGGGAAGCTGACGTTCTAGGCGACGGTGTCGCCGTCGATGCCGTGGTGCGCCTGCAGCGTGTCCTCGCCGGACTCGCCGGTGCGGATCCGGTAGACCTCCTCGACCGGCATCACGAACACCTTGCCGTCACCGATCGCGCCGGTGCGGGCGTGCTTGAGGATCGTGTCGACGACGGTCGGCGACGTCCCCGGTGGCCACGACGCACTCGATCTTGACCTTCGGGCGCAGCCAGTTGGTCAGCTCCGCCCCGCGGTAGCGCTCGGTGATGCCCTTCTGGCGCCCGGAGCCCTTGACCTCGGAGATCGACAGCGACGGGAAGCCCAGCGCCAGCAGGTCGTTGCGGATCGGCTCGAACGCCTCGTGCCGGATGAACGCCTCCACCTTCTTCATGGCCTGCACCCTATTGACCGGCGTCGACGCGCGGGATGAGGTCAGCGGGGCAGGCGCGGCGAGAGGATCCGGTACGCCTTCAGCCCCAGCCCGAGGCGCTCGCGGTCCTCGCTGAGCGCCGGGTCCAGCTCGCTGAGCTCCTTCACGCGCTCGAGCCGGTAGGCGATCGTGTGGCGATGCACGTACAGCGCGCTGGCCGCCGCGCCGGTCGCGCCGTTGTGCTCGAGGAAGGTCTCCAGCGTGGTGACCAGCTCCGAGCTGTAGGCCTCGTCGTAGCGCACCAGCGGGGCCACGGTGTCCTCGTAGAACGAGCGCACCTCGTCCGGGTGCGACGCGAAGACGCGGAACAGCAGCCGGTAGGCGCCCGAGCCGAGGTCCTCCCCGACCGGCACCTCGCCGCGCCGCAGCACGTCGAGCACCAGCTCGGCCTCGCTGAGCGCGCGGCCCAGCTCGCCCGGGCTCGCCGTAGAAGCTCGAGACGCCGACCTGCCCGTGGCGGCGCAGGTCGTCGGCGACCGCCTGCGCCGCCACAGGGGTCGCGGTCGCCGTGTGCTCGCTGTCGCCGGTGGCGGGCACGAGCGCGTACAGCCGCCCGCCGGCCGCCTCCAGGCAGTGCGCGAGCACGCCCGGGTGCTCGCCGCGCGAGCCGCGCGGCGACGTGGCGCGGGCGCTCGCTGCTGAGCTCGGCGCAGATCGCGACCGCGCCGCGGCGCAGGTCGCAGCCGAGCGAGGCGCCACGGCGCAGGACCTCGTCGCCGCTCGGCGGGCGGCGCGAGCGCAGCTCCTCGAAGAACGCGTCGCGCACCGTGCGCTCGACCTCGGCACGGCCGCCCTGGACCGCCACCTCGGTGAGCGCGGCCAGCGCGGCGATCTGCAGGAACTCGCCGGCCTCCGGGGACGTCGCCCCGTCGAGCAGCAGCACACCGCCGATGACCTCGCCGCCCGACTGGATCGGCGCCTCGGCCGTCACCCCCGCGGGCACGGTCACCGGCCGCCCGCGGCAGCGCTCGCCGACGTAGCGGCGCAGCGCCGGCAGGTCGGCCCCGCGCCGCCCGGCGACGTGACGGCGGCGTCCAGCCGCGGCACGATCACCGCGACTGGTCCGCCCGCCGCCTCGGCGGCGAGCTCGGCCACCTCGCCGAGCCCGCCACCGCCGAGCACCGCCTCCACCATGCGCACGTGGACGGTGCGCAAGCGCTGCGACAGCGTGTCCCCGTCCGAAGGATCGGACCCCACCCGCCCGGCCCGAGCCGCCCGGGACGGGTCCTCCACGCTCACCCTGCGACTTCGACGGCCGCCTCCGGGTGGGCCTGGAGCGTGTCCTCGCCCGACTCGCCCGTCCGGATGCGGTAGGCCTCCTCGACCGGCATGACGAACACCTTGCCGTCGCCGATCGAGCCGGATCGTGCGTGCTTGAGGATCGTGGCCACGACCGCCTCCACGTCGGCGGAGGCCACGACGCACTCCAGCTTCACCTTCGGCCGGAGGTAGTTCGTCAGCTCCGCCCCGCGATAGCGCTCCGTGACGCCCTTCTGGCGCCCCGAGCCCTTGACCTCGGAGATGGACAGCGACGGGAAGCCGAGCGTCAGGAGCTCCGTGCGGATGGGCTCGAACGCCTCGTGCCTGATGTAGGCCTCGACCTTCTTCATGTCGCGGGCACCTCTTTCTGGATGGGCCGGGCGGGCGACGGGATGTCGCGCGACCCATGCGGTGCCGTCGCGTAGCCGATGAGCTCCGGCGCCGGGATGAACTGCTCCGGGTAGCCGTACATGCCGTGCTCGGTGATGTCGAGACCGGCCTCTTCGTCCTCGGCCGGGACCCGCAGGCCGTAGGTCTTCTTGATCGCGTAGAACGTCGCGAACGAGAGGACGAACACGAAGCTGAACACGACGACCACGCCGAGGGCCTGGGTGCCGAGCTGACCGAACGAGCCGGTGTACACGAGCCCGGGGTCACCGAACGCGTTGTACTCGGCCAGCCGCGGCGAGGTGAAGATGCCGCACGCGAGCGTGCCCCAGATGCCGCACAGTCCGTGCGCGGTGAGCGCGCCCACCGGGTCGTCGAGCTTCTTGTCGATCGCGTAGACGCCGAGCGGGACGATGACGCCGGCGAGGAAGCCGATGATCACGCCGGCCCACGGCTCCACGTAGCCCGACCCGGCGGTGATGCCGACCAGCGCGCCGATCGCGCCGTTGCCGGCCATGCCGATGTCGACCGCCTTGGTCTTCCAGTAGGCGGTGAGGATCGAGCCGAGCACGCCGGCACCGGCCGCCAGCAGCGTCACCATCGCGACCTCGGGGAAGCGCCCGTCGAGCGCGCCCAGGGTCGAGCCTGCGTTGAACCCGAACCAGCCGAGCCACAGGATCAGCACGCCGAGGCCGAACAGCGGCATGTTGTGCCCGGGGATCGCCCGCGGCTTGCCGTCGGCGTCGTACTTGCCGCGCCTCGGGCCGAGCTGCAGCAGGACCGCGAGCGCGCCGGTGGCGCCGATCAGGTGGACCGCCGTCGAGCCGGCGAAGTCCTGCATGCCGAGGTTGTTCTGCAGCCAGCCGCCGCCGAACACCCAGTGCGAGGCGACCGGGTAGATGAAGCCGGCGAAGACGATCGCGTAGATGATGTAGACGCCGAACTTGATCCGCTCCAGCGTCGTGCCCCACACGATCGCCAGCGAGACGGCGCAGAAGGAGAACTGGAACAGCCACTTCGACTCGATCGTCGCGTCGGAGAGGCCCATCACGGCGAACGCCTCCTGCGGGTCACCGTAGTCGCGCAGGAAGAACCCGGAACTACCGATGATGTCGCCGTTGCCGAAGGCGAGCGCGAAGCCGATCGCCCAGTACATGAGCGCGGCGATCGAGAAGTTGGTGAGGATCTTCGCCACCACCGTGCCGACGTTCTTGCCGCGCGAGAAGCCGATCTCCAGGAACGCGAAGCCGGCCTGCATGAAGATCACGAGCAGCGCGGCGACGACAACCCAGATCGAGTTGATCGCCACGCTCTCGGGAAGCACGCCGTTCTCGGCGGCGTCCAGGGTGTCGGCCGAAGCCACTGCGGGAAGCAGCAAGCGCCAGCGCCCCCGCGCAGACCAGCCCCCCGGTAAACTCGCTCTCAACGTCATTCGTCCTCCTCGTTCGGGAATCACGACCGAGAGTCTCCGCGCGGACACGGCAGGGGTCTTTGGCCCGGTGTCGAAACTTTCGCCCTCGCGGGATCGCCCGGCGGCGGGGGGTCTTCCACCGGGCGAACGGAATCCGCGCAACTTTGTCCACGTGGACACCGTGCGCTCGCGCGGGCGTAACTAGGCTGGCGATCCTCACCCCTGAGGAGGATCCATCGACCTATGCCACGCCTGCGCAGCCAGAACGTCAATGCCGCCCAGTGGAGCCCCAACGGAGGCTCGCTAGGGACGGCCGACCTCACCCAGCCGGGGGCCAACGTCTTCGGCGCGAACGTCTTCTCCGGCACCGTCCAGCGCCAGCGCCTCCCGAAGGCCGCCTACAAGGAGCTCCAGGCGACCCTCGCCGAGGGCAAGGCCCTCGAGCCCGCGCTCGCGGACTCCGTCGCCTCCGCGATGAAGGAATGGGCCATGGAGAAGGGCGCGACGCACTTCACCCACTGGTTCCAGCCGCTGACCGGCGTCACCGCCGAGAAGCACGACTCCTTCTACGCGCCGACCGGTGACGGCGCCGCGATCGCCGAGTTCTCGGGCAAGGAGCTCATCCAGGGCGAGCCGGACGCCTCGTCGTTCCCGACCGGCGGCATCCGCGCGACCTTCGAGGCCCGCGGCTACACCGCGTGGGACCCGACGTCGCCCGCCTTCATCCTCGAGAACCCCAACGGCGCGCTGCTCTGCATCCCCACGGCGTTCGCGTCGTGGACGGGCGAGGCGCTGGATCACAAGATCCCGCTGCTGCGCTCGATGGACGCGCTGTCGAAGTCGGCGGTCCGCGCCCTTGGGTTGATCGGCTCCGACGTCGCGCGCGTGTTCACCACGGTCGGGCCCGAGCAGGAGTACTTCCTGATCGACGAGCAGTACTACTTCGAGCGCCCGGACCTGCTGACCACCGGCCGGACGCTGTTCGGCGCCCAGCCGCCCAAGGGCCACGAGCTGGACGACCACTACTTCGGCTCGATCCCCGAGCGCGTGCTCGCGTGCATGCTCGACGCGGAGCGCGAGCTGGCCAAGCTCGGCGTGCCGATCAAGACCCGTCACAACGAGGTCGCGCCGGCCCAGTACGAGGTCGCGCCGATCTTCGAGAACTCGAACGTCGGCTCCGATCACCAGCAGCTGACCATGCAGATCCTGCAGAACGTCGCCCGCCGGTACGGGCTCGTCTGCCTCCTGCACGAGAAGCCGTTCGCCGGCGTCAACGGGTCGGGCAAGCACAACAACTGGTCGATGGGCACCGACTCGGGCCACAACCTGCTCGAGCCGGGCGAGACGCCGCATGAGAACCTGCAGTTCCTGTTCTTCTGCACGGCCGTGATCCAGGCCGTCGACGACCATCAGCAGCTGCTGCGCGCGTCGGTCGCCAACGCGGGTCAGGACCACCGTCTCGGGGCCAACGAGGCGCCGCCGGCGATCATCTCGGTCTTCCTCGGCGCCGAGCTGGAGAAGATCTTCAACGCGATCGAGTCCGGCTCGGGCGATGCGGCGACCCCGCAGGCCTACCTGGAGCTCGGCGCCTCGGTGCTGCCGCGGCTGCCGATGGACGGCGGCGACCGCAACCGGACCTCGCCGTTCGCGTTCACGGGCAACAAGTTCGAGTTCCGCGCGCTGGGGTCGAGCATGTCGCTCGCGCTCCCGAACACGGTGCTCAACACGATCGTCGCCCAGTCGATCGACGATCTGACCGACAAGCTGGAGAAGGCCACCGGCGGCGGCGCCTCGGTCGAGGAGGCGATCCTGGCGGTCGTCAAGGAGACGTACTCCGGCCACAAGCGGATCGTCTTCAGCGGCGACAACTACTCCGACGACTGGCACACCGAGGCCGAGTCGCGCGGCCTGGCCAACCTGCGCCAGACGCCGGAGGCGCTGCCGTGGATCGTCGAGCCCTCGACGGTCGCGGTGTTCGAGAAGTACGAGGTGCTCTCCGAGCGCGAGCTCGAGTCGCGCTACGAGGTCTTCCTCGAGCAGTACACGACCACGATCAACATCGAGGGCGAGACGGCCGCGTCGATGGCCCGGACGCTGCTGCTGCCGGCCGCGATCGACTGGCTGGCCAAGCTCACCACGCTGGAGACCCCCGGCGTCGACCGGCTCCGCGACGAGCTGAGCGTGCTGGTCGATCAGTTCGTGGAGGCGATCTTCGCCCTCGAGGCGGCCAACGCCGGCCACCCGGAGGGCGTCGACGCGCTCGACGCCGCGAAATACGTGCAGAACGAGGTCATCGGGGCGATGGGCGACGTCCGGGAGGTCGCCGACAAGCTCGAGCGGATCGTCCCCGACGACCTGTGGCCGCTCCCGAAGTACTCCGAGGTGCTCTTCATCAAGTAGCGGCTCCGCACGCGGTTGGAGTCGAGGGCCCCGCCACCGCGGGGCCCTCGGTCGTTTGCTGTAGCTTCCCCGGCAATTCCGCCGGGGGGCGCTTCAAGCGGCGCCCTTGCGCGCGACACATTTCCCCCTGGGAGGGGTCCTATGAAGGCAGGATGGTGGAGCCTCTGCGGCCTGGCCGTTGCGGCGTTCGTGTGCTCGGCGACGCCGGCCATGGCCGCTGAAGGCGACCTCGACGCCTACCGCGTCAAGGCGACGGGCGAGAACCTGCGCGCGCTCGCCAACGCCGGGTTCGACGTCACGGAGGGCCGCAACCGCGAACGCGGCACCGTGGACGTGATCGGCACCGCGTCGCAGCTCTCGGGCCTGAAGGTCGGCGCCCGCAAGCTCGTAGACGACCGCGGCCGCACGTCGGCCGACCGCTCGCGGGCGCGATCCCCGGCAACCAGGCGGGCACGCTGGCCGCCGATGCCCCGACCGACGGCGCGTCGGACACCAACTACACCGTCTGGCGCAAGTACGACGCGTTCGACGAGCCCGACGACGAGGACCATCCGGAGAACGAGCACGAGCAGTACACGGAGTTCTACGACCGCGTGCTCGAGGAGCACCCGGATCTCGTGAGGAAGCGCGTGGTCGGCACGACCTACGGCGGCCGCGAGATCATCGCGCTCCAGGTCACCAAGGACCCCACCGGCGCGGACATCGAGAATCGCCCGGCCGTCCTCTACAACGCCATGCAGCACGCCCGCGAATGGCTGGCCGGCGAGACCTGCAAGCGCACCCTCAGCTACTTCCTCGACAACTACGGCAAGACGACCAGCGCCGGGCTGGAGGTCACGCCGCTCGTCGACAACACCGAGCTGTGGTTCGTGTGCGTGAACAACCCGGACGGCTACGAGTACACGTTCACCGACGGCAACCGGCTGTGGCGCAAGAACCTGCGCGACAACGACACCAACGGCACGATCGAGCTCGGGGACGGCGTCGACCCGAACCGCAACTTCAGCGCCAACTGGGGTCGTGACGACGAGGGCTCCTCGCCGGAGCCGACGACGGAGACCTACCGCGGCCCGAGCCCGGCCTCCGAGCCCGAGACGAAGGCGATGGAGGACCTGTTCGCCGAGATCCACCCCGTGTTCCAGAAGAACGACCACACGGCGGCGGAGCTGCTGCTGTACCCGCAGGGCTTCCAGCAGGACACCCCGACCGCGGACAACGAGATCTTCACCGCGCTCGCGGGCGACCCGTTCAAGCCCGGCATCGAGGGCTTCCTGCCCGAGCTGTCGGCGGGCCTCTACATCACCAACGGCGACTTCACCGACTGGGCGTACTCGACCCAGAAGACGCTCTCCTACACGCCCGAGGGCACCGAGGCCGAGGACCCCGACGTCACCGGCTTCGAGTACCCGGACTCCGAGCAGCAGGTCCAGCAGGAGTTCCGGCGCCATCTTCCGTTCGTGCTCGACCTCGCCAAGTCGGCGGCCGACCCGAGCGAGCCCGTCTCGCACCTGGGCAACAAGGCCGACGACTTCGAGATCGACCCGTTCCCGTACTCCTACGGCGATCCGCAGCAGGTCCAGGTGACCCTCAAGCGCAAGCTCGGCGACGCCACGATGAAGTTCAAGGTCAACGGCGGCCAGACCATGACCGTGCCGACCAGGGAGTTCACGGGCGGCGAGCGGTACTACAAGAACGACGCCGTCTACTACCACCGCGTCCGCGGCTTCGTCTCCGGGACCAACCCGGGTGACAAGGTCGAGGTCTGGTTCACGGCCGGCGGCAAGGAGTCGGCGCGCTTCACCTACGACGCGGTGTCCGAGAGCGCCAACCCCGTGCTGCTGCTCTCCGACGAGGACTGGTCCGGGGTCCAGCCGGCGGCGCCGGCGGCCGGCCCCGCCTACCTGGACACCTACAAGGCCCTGCTCGACGCGCAGGGGATCGCCTACGACGTCTACGACGTGTCCAAGGACCGCGTGGCGCCCGACGACCTCGGCGTGCTGAGCCACTACTCGCACGTGGTCTGGTACACGGGCGACGACTACGTCCCGCGTGAGCCGGACGCGCCCGGAGGCTCGGGCATCACCAAGCTGGCCGTCGACACCCAGAACCGCGTGCGCGACTTCATCAACGAGGGCGGCAAGCTGTTCTACACCGGCCAGAACGCCGGCCGCGTGTACGCCGAGGGCTACACGTACAACCCCTTCCAGAAGGAGGAGGGGACGTACTGCCAGAACGCCAACCCGACCTGCATCGCGGTGCAGGACGACTTCCTCCAGTACTGGCTGGGCGCGAACACCTACGTCGGCGGGGGCGGCAACGCCGAGGACGGCAGCCCGCTGACGATCAGCGGCTTCGCCGACCCGTTCGACGACCGCACCTACACGATGCCCGACGCGGGCGACCCCGACGACGACGATCCACACACGGCGGCCCTGCTCGTCACGAGCTCGGTCTACGACCCGGAGGACTACCCGCAGTGGGCCGACTCCCGGAAGGTGCTCGCGTGGGATCGTCCCGGCGCGTCGCCGTTCCAGCCGTTCACGGGCGACTGGTTCGTCTCGGCCGGCACGGATGACGTGGCGTACAAGCGCTTCCAGCACTCGGCCGACCTGACCGGCGCGACGAGCGCGACGTTCTCCTTCCGGACGTCCTACGACCTCGAGGCGGACTACGACTACATGTTCGTCGAGATCCACACCGTGGGCGAGGACGACTGGACGACGCTGGAGGAGAACGAGGGGCTCAACTCCGACGACACGGGCCTGAGCTGCCCGGCCACGGCGGAGAACGCCTCCAACTGGCAGGGCGACCACCCGTTCCTGGCCCATTACCAGACCAAGAGCACCAACGGCGAGACCTGCACGCCGACGGGCACGACGGGCGAATGGTGGGCCGCGACGGGCAACTCCGGCGGCTGGAAGCCGTGGGCGCTCGACATCCCGGCCGCCTACCTCGGCAAGAACGTCGAGATCTCGATCACGGTGGCCAACGACCCGGCGAGCCAGGGTCTCGGCATCTGGGTCGACGACGCCGCGCTCACCAGCAGCAACGACGCGGGTGCGTTCGCCACGTCGTTCGAGGACGGCGACGGCGGCTTCACCCGCCCCGGCCCGCCCGCAGGCACCGAGAACCCGGCCACCGGCTGGGTGCGGGCGGAGTCGGCACCCTTCGTCGAGGGCGCCGGCGTGGCCACCAACGACACGGTCTACACGGGCTTCGGCCTGGAGAAGATCGACGGCGCCGACAACCAGCAGGCGCTGCTGGCCGACGTGTTCGAGACGCTGGGCACGCCGTCCAAGCCGAGCTTCGACGCCCCGGCGCCGACGCCCGAGACGGGTGGCGGGACGCCCGGCGGCGGGACGCCCGGCGGCGGGACGCCGCGGCGGCGGCGGGACCCCCGGCGGCGGCACCCCGCCGCCCGCGGGCCCGAAGGGGCTGTCGGTGTTCCGCATCGGAGGCCAGCAGCTCGAGGTGGCGCGGCGCCGCGGCGTCCGCTTCACCGCGCGCTGCGCGGGCGGGTGCCCGCTGGTGGTCGAGCTCCGGGTCGACCGGAAGACCCAGCGCCGGCTGAAGCTCAAGTCGCGGCGCGTCGGACGGCTGCGGACGACGCTGCCGGACTCGACGAAGGCGATGCGGGTGAAGTTCGGCAAGGCGGCCCGCAAGGCGCTGCGCAACCGCAAGCGCGTGCGCGTCATCGTCACCGCGGTGGTGCCGGGCGCCCAGGCGGGCGGCCGGTTCATCGTGTCGGCCCGGCTGCGCTAATCGGCGACCGAGGGGCCGCCTCCGGGCGGCCCCTCGTTCCACTCGGCCCGGGTGAGCCGCCACACGCGCTCCACGCCCTCCTCGGCGGGCGCCTGCGCGGGGCGCTCGGTGTCGCCCATGCGGGTGAAGCCCAGCTTGGGCGGCACCCCGCCGCTGGCGCGGTTGGCCCGGTCGTGGTGGATCTCGACGCGATCGATCGACGGGGTCCGCGAAGGCCCGCTCACACAGCCGGCGGGCGACCTCGGTGGCCAGGCCCCGGCGCAGGAAGGCGGCGTGGATCCAGTAGCCGATCTCCATCCCGCCCTCGCCGATCCGGCGGTGCAGGCCGCAGCCGCCGACCGCGCGGCCGTCGAGCCACACCCCGAGCACCTCGTCGCCGCCGTCGGCGCGCTCGCGCTCCCAGCGGCGGATCAGCTCGGTCCGCTCCGCGATCGGCTTCGGCTCCTCGGCGGCCCATGACATCCACGGCAGCAAGTGGTCGAGGCTCTCCTGCACGGCGCCCGCCAGAGCGGGCGCGTCCTGCTCGCGCCAGTGCCGGAGCTCGACCGCCATCGCGGTCCATGATGACGCGCTCAAGTCTTCGGCCCTCGTGCCGATGAAGGGAGTGAGACACGCCCGGTTCCCGCCTCGCCCTTCATATTCCCCCCCGTCCGAGGACGAGGCCGTCATAACCGGGAGCGCCTCACCCTCCCCTCGACGAAGCGCCCGGCTCGCGCCGGGCGTTTCGTTTTCAGGCTGCGAGCGGGCGGAGCTCCACGGCGTAGGACCGCGAGTGGCGCAGCAACTGGCCGCCGGGCAGGACCTCGTAGGCGCCCATCCGCCACAGCGGCGGCGAGTAGGCGTGCAGCGTGACGGCCGGCTCGGCGCCGGACGCGTCGGCGTGGACCGGCTCGTCTACGGCCGGCCTCGCCGGCGAGCGCGGTGGCCGGGACGCACGCGTCCAGCGCGCCGCGATCGAGCGGGGCGTCGATATCGGCGGCGCCGGCGGCCGGCGCGGCGAGCGCGCACGGCCCACAGCCGGAACGCGGCGCGATCGCCACGAAGGTCGAAACCGGGCACGAACATGCCTATACCGGGCATATCGACCGATATAGTCGAGAAACTGCAACCGGCGCCGGAGAGCCAAAAACATACGATCGGCCAAACCTTGCCAAAGGTGTGTCAAGGTTGCGCTAGGATTCTCCGAATGCGTGACTTCCTCGCCGCCGCGCGTGACCGCGTCGTCATCTTCGACGGCGGCATGGGCGCGACCCTCGAGCAGTTCGACCTGGACCTCGAGCGCGACTACAAGCTGCCCGGCCGCTGCCACGAAGCCCTCGTGCTCAACCGCCCGGACGTGATCCAGGGCGTCCACGAGTCGATGGTCGAGGCCGGCGCCGAGGTCGTGGAGACCGACACGTTCCAGGCCTCCCGGCTCAAGCTCGACGAGTGGGGCCTCGGCGAGCACACGCGCGAGATCAACGTCAAGGCGGCCCAGATCGCCCGCAAGGCCGTCGGCGAGGACCGCTTCGTGGCCGGCTCGATCGGCCCGACCGGCTTCCTGCCCGCCTCCGAGGACCCGAGCCTCGGCCAGATCCGCTTCCGCGAGCTCGTCGCCGTGTTCGCCGAGCAGGCCGAGGGCCTGCTGGAGGGCGGCTCGGACCTCATCATCATCGAGACCGCGCAGGACATCCTCGAGGTCAAGGCCGCCATCTTCGGCGTCCGCGAGGCGTTCGAGACCGCCGGTCGCGTCACCCCGATCCAGGCGTCGGTCAGCCTCCTCCCCAACGGCGGCAAGATGCTGCTGGGCACCGACATCTCCTCGGTGCTGGCCACGCTCGAGGCGCTGAAGGTCGACGTCATCGGCCTCAACTGCTCCACCGGCCCCGAGGACATGCGCGACGCCGTCCGCTTCCTCGGCGAGCACAGCCCGCTGCCCGTGCACTGCATCCCCAACGCCGGCATCCCCCACCAGGGCCCGGACGGCGAGACCGTGTTCCCGGAGGGCCCCGACACGCTGGCCGCGACGCTCGGCGAGTTCGTCGAGCGCTACGGCGTCTCGATCGTCGGCGGCTGCTGCGGCACCACGCCCGAGCACATCGCCGCGATCCGCGAGCGCAGCGGCGGCCACCAGATCGGCCCCCGCCCCGCCCCCCGCTCCCCGCACGTCTCCTCGATGATCGCCGCGCAGCCGCTCGTGCAGGAGCCGGCGCCCACGATCGTCGGCGAGCGCGTCAACTCGCAGGGCTCGCGCCGCGCCAAGGAGCTGCTGCTCGCCGACGACTACGACTCGCTCGTCCAGGTCGCCGAGGACCAGGTCGAGGGCGGCGCGCACGTGCTGGACCTGTGCGTGGCGCTGACCGAGCGCCAGGACGAGGACGAGCAGATGCGCCTCGTCGCCAAGAAGGTCTCGCTCACCCAGCCCGCGCCGATCCAGGTCGACTCCACCGAGCCCGAGGTGATCGCCACCGCGCTCGACCAGATCCCCGGCCGCGCGATCGTCAACTCGGTCAACCTCGAGGCCGGCCGCGACAAGCTCGACAAGGTCGTCCCGATCGCGATGGAGCACGGCGCCGCGCTGATCGCGCTGACCATCGACGAGGTCGGCATGGCCAAGACGCGCGAGCGCAAGCTCGAGGTCGCCCAGCGCATCAAGGAGCTCGTCTGCGACGAGCACGGCATGGACCCCGAGCTGCTGATCTTCGACGCGCTGACCTTCACGCTCACCACCGGTGACGAGGAGTGGCGGCCGTCGGGCGTCGAGACGATCGAGGGCATCCGGCTGATCAAGTCCGAGCTGCCCGGCGTCAAGACCTCGCTGGGCGTCTCCAACGTCTCCTTCGGCATCGGCGTGCCGGCCCGCTCGGTCCTCAACTCCGTCTTCCTGCACCACTGCGTCGAGGCCGGCCTGGACCTCGCGATGGTCAACCCGAACCACATCAAGCCGTACAGCGAGATCGGCGAGGACGAGCGCGCGCTGGCCGACGACCTGGTCTTCAACCGCCGCGAGGACGCGCTGGAGAAGTTCATCGAGCACTTCGAGGCCAAGGGCCCGGAGGCGGAGGCCGAGGCGGCCAACCCCACCGCGGGCATGGAGCCCGAGGAGGCGCTGCACTTCCACATCCTGCGCCGCAAGCGCGAGGGCGTCGAGGACCAGATCGACAAGGCGGTCGAGAAGATCGGCGCCGTGCCGACGCTCAACGACGTCCTGCTGCCGGCCATGAAGGAGGTCGGCGACAAGTTCGGCGCCGGCGAGCTGATCCTCCCCTTCGTGCTCCAGAGCGCCGAGGTCATGAAGCGCGCCGTCGCGCAGCTCGAGCAGTACCTCGACAAGCTCGAGGGCTACACGAAGGGCACCGTGGTGCTCGCGACCGTGTTCGGCGACGTGCACGACATCGGCAAGTCGCTGGTCAACACGATCCTCACCAACAACGGCTACACGCGTCATCGACCTCGGCAAGCAGGTGCCGATCGGCTCGATCCTCGACGCCGCCAAGGAGCACAAGGCCGACGCGATCGGCCTGTCCGCGCTGCTGGTCTCGACCTCCAAGCAGATGCCGCTCTGCGTCCAGGAGCTGCACCAGCAGGGCTTGGACTACCCGCTGCTGATCGGCGGCGCGGCGATCAACCGCAAGTTCGGGCTGCGCGCGCTGTACCCGGGCGGCAAGGACTCCGAGGAGATCTACGAGCCGGGCGTCTTCTACTGCAAGGACGCCTTCGAGGGCCTCGCCACGATGGACAAGCTCATCGAGCCCGACGCGCACGCCGCGCTGGTCGAGAAGGTGCGCGAGGACGCCGCGCTGCTGCGCACCGAGGGCAACGAGCCCGAGGAGCTCGACACCAGCGACGCGTCCGTGCGCTCGGAGGCCTCGACCGACAACCCCGTGCCCGAGCCCCCGTACTGGGGCGTCCGCGAGATCGAGGTCGACCTCGACGAGGTCTACTCGCACCTCGACACCCACGTGCTGTTCAAGCTGCACTGGGGCGGCCGGGGCGTCAAGGGCGACGCCTGGAAGCAGCTGCTCGACGACGACTTCCGCCCGCGGCTGGAGCGCATGTGGGCCGAGCAGGACTACCTGCACCCGCGCGCGCTGCTGGGCTACTTCCCCTGCTACTCCGAGGGCAACGAGATCGTCGTCCTCGACCCCGAGGATCGCGAGACGGTCCGCGAGCGCCTCTACTGCCCCCGCCAGCCCAAGGCCGACCGCATCAGCCTGGCCGACTTCTTCCGCCCCAAGGACTCCGGCGAGCTCGACGTCGTCGCGCTGCAGGCGGTCACGGCCGGCGACGAGGTCACCAAGGTGATGGCCCAGCTCGAGGCCGACGGCGAGTTCGCCGAGCAGCTGTTCACCCACGGCCTCGGCGTGCAGACCGCCGAGGGCATGGCCGAGTGGCTGCACTGGCGCGTCCGCAACGAGCTCGACATCCCGCAGACCCAGGGCCGCCGGTACTCGTGGGGCTACCCCGCCGTGCCGGAGCAGTCCGAGCACGAGAAGGTCTACCGGCTGCTGGAGGCCACCGAGCGGATCGGCCTGCGCCTGTCCGGCGGCTACGCCGTCGAGCCCGAGCAGTCCACGCTCGCCGTGATCGCCCACCACCCGCAGGCCGGCTACTTCGGCATGCGCAACGGCCGGCTGCTCCCGGAGGGCTCGCCCGACGACATCATCAAGGACTCGCCCCGCGACCCCTCGCGGTTCGGCGAGATCGGCGACGAGGACCCGGTCGAGAAGGGCTCCGCCGAAGCCGTCGAGAGCGCCGCGGCCAGCGCCTGAACACGCGCGAGCCGCCTGAGCGTCTACGGCGGTCCACGCCCCCGTGCTGTCGCCACAGGGACATAGGATCCCGCCATGAAGGTCATCGCGATCGACGGCGGCGGCATCCGCGGGCTCATCCCCGCGCTCGTGCTGGCCGAGATCGAGTCCCGCACCGGCCGCCGGATCGCCGAGATGGCGGGCCTGATCGCAGGCACCTCGACCGGCGGGATCCTCGCCTGCGCGCTCGGCAAGCCCGACCCGATGCCGGCCTCCGAGATCGCGCAGCTCTACGTCGAGGAGGGCCCGAAGATCTTCGACCGCTCGCTGCTCAAGAAGATCACCTCGCTGGGCGGCTACATCGACGAGCGCTACGAGTCCAAGGGCCTCGTGCAAGCGCTCGAGCGCTACCTGGGCGCCACGCCGATGGACGCCGCCACGGTGCCGCTCCTGCTCACCGCCTACGACACGGAGCGCCGGGCGATCCACTTCCTGCGCTCCGAGGGCGAGGGCTCCGGCGCCTCGATGGTGGACGCCGCGCACGCGACCTCGGCCGCCCCGACCTACTTCGAGCCGGCCAGGCTCGGCGACGCGACGCTGATCGACGGTGGCGTGTTCGCCATCAACCCTGCGCTGTGCGCGTACGCCGAGGCGGGCGGCAAGCTGGACGTCATGGTCTCGCTCGGCACCGGCCAGCACACCCGGCGGCTCGCCTACAAGGACGTCAAGGACTGGGGCCAGCTCGAGTGGGCGCGGCCGCTGATCGACGTCGTCTTCGACGGCGGTCAGGACGCGGTCGACTTCCAGATGCGCGCGCTGGCCGACGGGGCCTACGTGCGGCTGCAGACCCGGCTCATGCTCGCCAGCGACGACCTCGACGACGCGAGCGAGGAGAACCTCGCCAACCTCCAGCGCGAGGCCGAGAAGCTGATCCGGGAGCGCAGCGACGACATCGACGACGCCTGCGCTCGCCTCACGGCTTAGGGCAGCATGCAGACGAGCGCGTTGGCGCGCGTGACCGCGACCCGCGGGCGCGCGCCGAGGACCGCCGCAGCCTTGGCCGGCGACAGCCACGTGCCCGCCTTGGCCGACGGAGCGGCCGACGCGGTGTAGCGGTAGACGTCGAGACCGCGCTCGATGTCGTTGCCGTACAGGTAGAAGGAGCCGTCCGGCTCGATCTCGGGCGTCTTGGCCGACCACGCCTCGCCGCCCTGGATCCGGTAGCTGCCGACCTCCTTCATGCCCGCACCCGCCAGCTGCTGGCCGGCCAGCGAGATGCCGGTCAGGCCGGAGATGTCGACCACGCGGACGCCGCCGTTGTAGTAGGCGATGGTCATGACCTGCTCGTCCTCGTGGATGTCGAACACGTGCGCCGTGCACCGGCCCTCGACCGCGTCGGTCGGCCCGACGGTGTCGATGTTCCAGTAGCCGACCTTCTGCGGGCTGCGCTCCAGCGCGCCCGTGGTCTCGTACACGTGGACGCCGCCGTTGGGGCACTGGCTGGTGCCGACCGCGCCCGCGAACTCGTCCTCGGCGATCACGAACTCGCGCTCGCGGCCGCTCGCGTCGGTGAGCGTGAACGGGTCCATCTGGTGCCAGACGTTGATCGTCGGGTCCAGGAAGGAGGAGATGATCACGGGCGCCGCCGGGTTGCGGGTGTCGATGATCACGCCCTGGGAGAGCGCGGCCGAGTAGGCGCGCTTGCCGTCGTCGGAGAACGTGATGTCGTGCGACTCGGTGCCAAGGCCCGGGCGCGGCGGGAGCGCCAGCTCGCCGACGGCGCGCGGGTCGCCCGGCTGCGAGATGTCGAACACCTCGATGGCCGGCTCGATCGAGGTGATGAGGTCGGAGTTGGAGTTGTAGAGGTAGTTGCCGCTCGGGTGGATCGACTGGTTGTGCGAGCCCTGGCTGACCTCGACGAAGCCGACCGTCCTCGGGTGCAGCGGGTCGGTGACGTCGGCGATGAACGTGCCGTTCTTGCCGGTGCCGTCGTCCTCGAGGACGTCGAAGCCCAGCGCCTGCGCCTCCCGGTAGCACGTCGACGTGCCGTCGCCGAAGGTGTCCGAGGCGTAGCCGACGAACGTGCGCCCCGGCTCGTCGGCCTGTCGGAAGACCTGGACGTCGCCCTGCGTGACGCCGCAGTCGTAGGTCGAGACGATCTTCGCGCTCGCCGGGCGAGTGATGTCGGTGATCTGCAGCCCGTTCTTGTAGGAGCCGGCCAGCGCGTACTTGCGCCCGGCCAGCTTCGCGAACTCGATGTCGGTCCCGAAATTCGGCGTCCCGCCGTTGTCGCGGCGTACGGGAGGTTCGCGACGTGGCGCATGTTGGCGCTGTGCTGGTGCGTCTGCGCGACCGCGGCGGGCGCGATGGCGAGCGAGGCGAGCAGGGCGAAGGAGGCGGCGATTCGGCGCATGGACGCTCCAACGCAGCGCGAGATGAGAACTTGCGGAGAGTTAGGCCTGCGCCTCGCCGGGGGCGCCGCGCGGCCCCAGCGAGACCGGCGAGGTGTGCAGCGCGCGGAGGCGCACCTCCCGCCAGGAGAGGCCCTCCTTGACCAGCGCGGGCGCGCCCATCACGACGGCGGTGGCGACCTCGACGGCCTGCAGGATGACCCCGTAGCCGAACGCCTGGGCCGCGTGGACGCCGTAGGCGCCGGTCAGCACCGCGACGCACGCGGCCTGGAAGACGCCGATGTTGGAGGGCGTGACCGGGAGCACCGCGGTCACGTTGACGGCGAACAGCACCGCGGCGGCGGCGCCCAGGTCGGCGGCTCCGTTGATGCCCAGCGCGAGGAGCAGCACATAACAGGCGAGCCATTGCAGCCCCCACGCCCCGAGTTGGGCGGTGGTGGCGACGAGGCCCAGGCGCGGGCGGCGGAACACGGTCAGGCCGCTCCGCACCCGTCCGGCGGCGGCGCGCGCCTCGGCCACCCAGCGCGCCAGCCGCGCGGAGCGCTCGGGCCGCGTGGAGCGCAGCAGCGCGGGGGCCACGAGCACGACGCAGAGCACGGCGAACGGCGCCAGCGCGTACCAGATCAGCGCCTGCTGGCGGCCGGCGAACAGTCCGATGGTGGTGAACATCACGCCGCCGAGGATCACCAGCGCGAGCACGTTGAGCAGCGTCTGGGAGACGAGCGTGCCGAGCACGACCGGGAGCCGCTCGCGCGCGCGGCCGAGGCGGCGGGCGACGATCAGCGCGCGCGACGGCTCGCCCAGGCGCGCCGGCAGCGTGGCCGACATCAGCACGCCGATCGTCGTCCCCTGCACCGCGTCGGCGAAGCGCGGCAGCGCCTCGGGCAGCGCCGCCCGCAGGATCGCGTGCCAGGCCACGGCGCGCAGCAGCATCGAGGCGCACATGAGCCCCAGCGCCACCAGCACCCAGGTGGGGCTCGAGGCCACGAGCGCCTTGGCGATCGAGCCGACGCCGATCCGCTCCAGCGCCAGCCCCATGCCGCCGACGGCGGCCAGCGCGGCGACGCCGAGCAGGGCGCGGCGGACCCGCGGCGGGCCAGGGCGCGCCGCCGGGTGCGGCTCGAGCGACGGCAGGCGGCGCGCGGGCTGCGCGCGAGCCGTCGGCATGCAGCGCGCCGACCCGCACCGCGGCGCGGCGGACCGTGCCCTCGACGGCGGGCAGCGAGCGGGCCTCCTCGTAGACCCCGGCGACCTCGCCGGCCACCCGCGGCCAGGCGTAGCGATCGGCGCTGAGGGCGGCGCCGGCGCCCAGCCGCTCGGCGCGAGCCGGGTCGAGCGCGAAGTCGCGCAGCGCCTCGCCGAGCCGGAGCGCGTCGCCGCGCGGCACCAGCAGCCCGTCGCGGCCGTCGGAGACCACGTCGCGGTAGCCGGCGATATCGGAGGCGATCACGGGCGTGCCGGCGGCGAACGCCTCGGTGAGCACCATCCCGAACGACTCGCCGCCCAGCGACGGCGCGCACAGGACGTCGGCGGCCTCCAGCACCGCGCGCTTCTCCTCGTCCCCCACGCGGCCGAGCGCGCGCACGCCCTCGCCGTCGAGCAGCAGCGGGGCGAGCTCGTCCGGCTCGACGCCGACCACCGTGAGCTCGGCGGGCAGCTCGCGGCGCAGCGCCTCGAACGCCCGCAGCAGCACCGGAAGGCCCTTGCGCTCGACCGAGCGGCCGACGAACGCGACCCGCAGCGGCTCGCCGGGCGCGCGCCGGCGCGGCGCCGGCACGCCGCCCTCGGGCAGCGCCACGCCGTTGGGGATCACGGTGTAGCGGCCGCCGTAGAAGCGCCGGCCGGTCCACGCGGCGGCCTCGGAGACGGCGATCCGCGCGGACAGGTGGTTGAGCTTGCGCCGGGCGCCCATCAGGTTCGCGACGGCGTGCGCGGAGGCGCGCTCGGAGTAGCAGTGGAAGGTGCCGACCACCGGCGCGTCCGCGGCGGTCACCGTGTCCCAGCCGACCACCGGGCAGACCGGCTCGTGGACGTGGACGACGTCGAAGCGCCCGGCGCGCAGCTCCCGCCGCAGCGTGGAGACGGCGTAGCGGCGTGTGCGAGAGGTTCGAGACGGCGCCGTTGGAGGGCCAGCCGATCGTCGGCCCGAGCGGGATCAGCCACGCCGGGCGCGGGCGCGTCTGCGGGCGGGCGCCGCGGTGCGCGAGCGCCGCGCGGCGGCCGTCCTCGTCGAAGGGCGCGAGCACGCGAACCTCGTGCCCGGCGGCGAGGAGCTGCCCGGCGAGGGCCTCGATGTGGCTCGTGACGCCGCCGGGATACGTCCACGAGTACGGGGAGACGAGGGCAACCCTCATGCACCACTGAATGCTACGGAGGCCGGGGTGCGGGCTTCGATGGGGCTAACCCCACGTAACGGGCCATAACCGCTCGCCGTATCCTTGATCGCCCATGCCCGAGCGCCAGTTCGTCAAGTACACGTTCCTGAAGGTCGACCCCGCCTGGCGGCGGCTCGACGCCGACGAGCGCGCCCGTCACAAGCGCGAGTTCATCGCCGCGTGCGAGGACTTCGCCTCCGAGCGGCTGCTGCGGGCGTTCTCGCTGGTCGGCACGCGCGGGGACGCCGACCTGATGCTGCTCTCGCAGGCCGCGAACCTGGAGCGCATCCACGAGCTGCACGTGGTCCTGGCCCAGAGCGGGCTGATGCACTGGTGCGAGACGCCGTACTCGTTCCTGGCCATGACCAAGGCGTCGGAGTACTCCGACGAGTCGCGGCTCGAGGTCCGGCCCGCGCACTCGAAGTACCTGTTCGTCTACCCGTTCGTGAAGACCCGCGAGTGGTACCGGATGGCGCCCGACGAGCGCTGGAAGGTCATGCAGGAGCACATCAAGGTCGGCCGCGAGTACCCGCAGATCGACCTCAACACCTCGTACTCGTTCGGGCTCGACGACCAGGAGTTCGTGGTCGCGTTCGAGACCGACGACCCCGGATCGTTCCTCGACCTCGTGCAGCGGCTGCGCACCACCGAGGCGTCCGCCTTCACCAAGCGCGACACGCCGACCTTCACCTGCGTCTCGATGTCGGTCGAGCGGGCGCTGAACGCGCTCGACGGCGCGGCCCTGCCCGTCTCGCTGGCGGGCTAGCGCCCCAGCGACCAGCGGCGCACGGCGGCGAACACGGGCCGGGCGCGTCCCCGGTGGTCGAGCAGGCCGCTGTCCCAGTGGACGTGGGCGGCGGGCGGCGGGCCGGCGAGCTGGTACCAGACGACCTCGCGGACGCGGCGGACCCGGGCCGCCATCGCCAGGCCGCGGCGGACGTAGAGGGAGCGCTGCGGCTCGCGCACGCGCGTGGAGCGCGCGTGGTAGCCCCACTCCGTCAGGTACAGCGGCAGCGACCCGCCGCGCGGCGTGGCCAGCGCGCGGCGGCGCGCGAGCCGGTCCAGCGCACGGGTCAGCCGCCGCAGCGAGCCCATCGTGACGTCGTCGCGGTGCAGCCCGGGGAACGTGGGCGCCCACCGCAGCGTGTACGGGTGGTGGGCGAAGCCGTCGGCGACCAGCCGCGGGCAGCGCCGCGTCGCCCGCCACCGCGCGGTCCGAGCAGGTGAGCCGCCGCAGGAACACCAGCGGCGCCGTGGCCGCCTTGGGCTGGCCCAGCGGCGCCAGCTCACCGATCAGCACCGCCGCGCCCGGGTCGGCGGCCTTGATCGCCGCGCGGCCGCGGAGGTAGCAGGCGCCGGTAGATCCGCGCGTTGGCGCGCTTGGGGCCGAGCAGGCTCCACCAGTTGGGCTCGTTCCAGATCGCGTAGCGGGCGACCCGCCCGCGGAAGTGCATGGCCACCCCGCCCGCGAACGCGGCGTAGCGCCGCGCATCTGGCGCGTAGGCGCCCTCGCGGCGGTTGCCGGTCGCCCACCGCGGCGCCGGGCCGGAGAGCGTGAGCTGCACGCGGCGGCCCTGGGCGAGCGTGCGGTTCACGGCGGCGTCATAGAGCCACAGCTGCAGCGGGTCGCTCGGCCGGTTCCCCGCCACCCGCGCCCACGGCACGTTGATGCGCACGGTGTCGATCGCCAGCCGGTCGAGCGCCGCGTCGACGCGGGCCGGCGCCAGGCAGCCGGTCGGCGCCGAAGCCGCCGAACGCGGTCGGGAGCCGGACGATGAGCGGATCGTCCTGGACGCCGAGCTTGATCGCCGCGTCCGCCGGAGCGGCCGCGACGAAAGCTGTCATCACGGCGAGGAAAGCGGTAGCTAGCAGGCGCGACACGGCGCTTCTGGAACGCGGATCGGCGCGAAGGAGTAGCGCCGGGGCTTCATTTTCGTCGCGAACTGCCGACACAGGGATCATGAGCCAGCTTCATGCAGAGCGTTACCGGTTGGTGACGCGCAGCGATTTCGACGGGCTGGTTTGTGCCGCCCTCCTCCGGCAGATGGACATCCTCGGGGACGTCAAGTTCGTCCACCCGAAGGACGTGCAGGACGGAAAGATCGAGCTCGGTGCGACCGACATCACCACGAACCTCCCGTACCACCCCGGCGTGCACCTCGCCTTCGACCACCACTCCTCGGAGACGGTGCGCATCGCCCGCCGGCACGACAACCACGTGATCTGGCCCGACGCCGAGTCGGCCGCCCGCGTGGTCTACGAGTACTACGGCGGCGGACCCGTCTTCCCGGACATCTCCGAGGAGATGATGGAGGCCGTCGACAAGGCCGACGCCGCCCAGTTCTCGCTCGAGGAGATCCTCAACCCCGAGCACTGGGTGCTGCTGAACTTCCTCATGGACCCGCGCACCGGCCTCGGGCGCTTCCGCGACTTCCGCATCTCGAACTACCAGCTGATGATGCAGCTGATCGACGCGTGCACCACGATGACCGTCGACCAGATCCTGCGCACGCCGGACGTCGCCGAGCGCGTCGCCCTGTACTTCGAGCACGCCGAGCGCGCCAAGGAGCAGATCCTGCGCTGCGCCAGCGTCCACGGCAACCTGGTGGTGCTCGACCTCCGCCAGGAGGCGATCATCCACCCGACCAACCGCTTCACGATCTACGCCCTCTTCCCCCAGTGCAACGTCTCGATGCACGTGCTGTGGGGCCTCAAGCAGCAGAACACGGTGTTCGCGACGGGCAAGTCGATCCTCGACCGCTCGAGCCTGACCAACGTGGGCGAGCTGATGCTCGCGTACGGCGGCGGCGGCCACGAGGCGGCCGGCACCTGCCAGGTCAGCAACACCCGCGCCCCCGTGGTGCTGGCCGAGCTGATCGAGCGCATCAACACGGACGAGATCCTGGACGACGCGCCTTCACCCGTCCAGCAGCGCCCCGTCACCGCTCAACGCTGATAGCAGGTTACGGTAGGCTCGGGGGCGGATGGACGCCTCCGACGCCCACCTCCGCCGCGCCGACCCCGTGCTGGCGCGGCTCATCGACGAGGGCGGGCCGCTCCCGCTCGAGCCGGACTCCCGCGGGCGCCCCGAGGACCGGTACGGCTCGCTGGTGCGCGCCATCGCCGGCCAGCAGCTGTCGGTCAAGGCGGCCCAGGCGATCTGGCGGAAGCTGATCGCGCGCTTCGACGGCGTGACGCCGACGCCGGAGCAGATCCTCGCCGACGACCCCGGCGAACTGCGCGTCGCCGCCGGCTTTTCGCACGCCAAGGTCGCCTACCTGCGCTCGCTCGCCGAGCACGTGGTCTCGGGCGAGCTGGACCTGAACCGGCTCGACGACCTCGACGACGCGGAGGTCATGCGCGAGCTGACGGCGGTCAAGGGCATCGGCGAATGGAGCGCCCACATGTTCCTGATGTTCACCCTGCACCGGCCGGACGTGCTGGCGGCCGGCGACCTCGGGATCCGCAACGCCGCCCGCGCCGCCTACGGCCTCGCCGCGGCGCCGAAGCCGGCCGAGCTGGAGGCGATCGCCGAGCCCTGGCGGCCCTACCGCACGCGCGCCTGCCTCTACCTGTGGCGCTCGCTCGACAACGAGCCCGCCGTCTAACGCCGATCCTCGATGTCGAGCAGCTCGCCGGCGTGCTCGTGGTCGACCTGGAGCGTCGTGTGCTCGATCCCGAAGCGGTCGCGGAGCAGCTCCTCGAGCTCGCGCCGGCGGCCGTGGCAGTCGTCGCCCGGCGCGACGAGCACGTGGGCGGCCAGCGACGGGAAGCCCGACGTGACCTCCCACACGTGCAGGTCGTGGACCTCGACGATCCCCGGCGCACCGGCCAGTGCGCGGCCGACGTCGTCCGTGCGCACGCCCGCCGGCGAGCCCTCGAGCAGGACCGCGCCGGAGTCGCGCAGCAGCGACCAGCCGGAGCGCAGCATCAGCCCCGCCACCAGCAGCGCCGCGATGCCGTCGGCCTCGGCGAACCCGGTGAGCGAGCACGACGGCGCCCGCCGTGGCGGCGCCCAGCGACGCGTAGAGGTCGGCGAGGATGTGGGCGCGCGCGCCCTCCACGTTGAGCGAGCGGCGCTCCGCGCGGGCGAGCTGCCAGGCCGCGGCGACGTTGACGACCGCCCCCAGCAGGCCGACCACCAGCACGATCCCGCCCTCCACCTCCGTCGGCGCGAACAGGCGCTGGACCGCCTCGATGGCGATCACCCCGGCGAGCACGAGCAGCGAGACGCCGTTGATCTGCGCCGAGAGGATCTCCGCGCGGCCGAGCCCGAACGTGAAGCGCCGGCTGGGCGGCCGCGCGGCCAGCCGCGCGGCGACGAGCGCGAGCGCCAGCGAGGCGGCGTCGGTGAGCATGTGCGCGGCGTCGGAGAGCAGCGCCAGCGAGCCCGCGAGGATGCCCGCGACCACCTCGGCGACCATGAACGCGAGGATCAGGGCGAGCGCGGCACCGAGCCGGCGGTGGTCCGCGTCGGCGGACACCGCATGGTGATGATGCTCATGATGCTGGTGCGTATTGGCTTCTAAGCTCATGCCGATGCGTCGCCTCACCTTCATCATGGCGCTCCTCGCGGCGTGCGCGCTCACCGCCGGATGCGGCGGAGGCGGCGGCGGCGACGAGGGGGACGCCCTGCGCAACGTGCCCGACGACGGCGGCCTGCGCACGAAGGTCCGCGAGGCCGGCGCGCCGGCCAAGGCCGACTTCCCGGCCGTCGAGGGCCGCTCCCTCCAGGAGGTGGCCGACTCGATGACCGGCGGGCCCGAGGTCGGGCTCGCGGGGCAGACGTTCACGATCGGGCGCAACCGCCTCGCGTTCGGCGTGATCGACCCGCAGGGCAAGTTCGTCTACGGCAAGAGCGCGGTCTACGTCGCGCCGCAGCCGGGCGCCAGGGCCCGCGGCCCCTACCCCGCGCCCGCCGACGTGCTGGTCACCGACCCGTCGTTCCGCTCGCGCCAGGCGGCGTCCGAGACCGACCTGTTCGCGGCCGTGTACGCCGCCGACGTGCCGCTGCCCAAGTCGGGCACGTGGTCGGTCCTCGTCGTCACGGAGTCCGGCGGCGGGATGCTCGCCGCCCCCACCCAGGTCGAGGTCAAGACCCCCGCCCAGGACGCGATCCCCGAGGTCGGCGAGGCGGCGCCCAGGGCGCAGACCGACACGGTCGCCTCCGCGAAGGGCGACGAGGAGGCGATCGACACGCGGCTGCCGCCGGCCCCCGAGCTGCACCAGAAGTCCTTCGCCGACGTCGCCGGGAGCAAGCCGGTGGCGCTGCTGTTCGCGACCCCGCAGCTGTGCCAGTCGCGCGTCTGCGGGCCGGTGACCGACATCGCACTCCAGCTCAAGCAGAAGTACGGTGACCGGATGGAGTTCATCCATCAGGAGGTCTACGTCGACAACGACCCCAACAAGGGTCTGCGGCCGCCGCTGAAGGCGTTCAACCTGCGCTCGGAGCCGTGGCTGTTCGTGGTCGACCGCGACGGGAAGGTGACCTCCCGGATGGAGGGCTCGTTCGGCGTCAAGGCGTTCGAGCAGGCGATCCAGACCGCGCTCTGACCCGGATGCCCAGGGCACGGACGCTCACCCTCGCCGCCGTCGCGGCCGCGGCGCTCATCGCGCCCGCCAACGCGTCGGCGCACGGGCTCGTCCAGCGCTCGAACCTCCCGATCCCGGAGTGGCTGTTCGGGTGGGCCGCCTCGATCGTGCTGATCCTGTCCTTCGTCGCGCTCGCGGCGCTGTGGCCGCGCCCGCGGCTGGAGGACGGCGGGGGATGGCGGGCGCTGCCGCTGGGGCTCGGGCGCGCGCTCGGCTCGCGGCCGGTCGAGGTCGTGTGCGGCGCGATCGGCGTGGGCCTGCTCGTCGTCGTCGTGCTCGCGGGATACCTCGGCGCCGGCACGGCGCTGGACAACCTCGCCCCCACCTTCATCCTCATCACGTTCTGGGTCGGGCTGGTGTTCGTGAGCGCGCTGTTCGGCGACCAGTTCCGCGCGTTCAGCCCGTGGCGGGCGATCGGGCGCGTGCTGCCGCGCTCGGAAGGACTGCACCCCTACCCGGAGTGGCTCGGGCGCTGGCCGGCCGCCGGCGGGCTGCTGGTGTTCACGTGGATCGAGCTGGCGTCCGGGTGGGGCGAGCACCCCGCGCTGCTGGTCTCCGCCGCGCTCGGCTACACGCTGCTGACGCTGGCCGCCCAGGTGATCTGGGGGGTCGAGAACTGGACGCGCTACGGCGAGTCGTTCGCCGTCTACTTCAACCTGTTCGCGCGCATCTCGCCGTGGGAGACGCGCGACCGGGAGGTCGGGCTGCGCCCGCCGCTGGGCGGGCTGCCGCGGCTGGACCCGCAGCCGGGGACCGTCCCGCTGCTGATGGCGATGATCGGCACCGTCACGTTCGACGGGCTGACGCAGGGGCGGCTGTGGAAGGACCTCGCGATCCAGCTCACCGACGGCGTGACGGCGATGGGGGTGCCGATCACCGCGGCGCCCAGGATCGTCGACACGCTCGGGCTCGTCGCGTGCGTCCTGCTCGTGGGCGGCTTCTACTGGGCCGGGATCGCGGGCGCGCGCTCGGTCGGGGGCGACATCGACGAGAAGACCCTACGCGGCGCGTTCGTGCACTCGCTGGTGCCGATCGCGATGGTCTACGTCGCGGCCCACTACCTCACGTTCCTGCTGTTCGAGGGCCAGGCGATCCGGTATCTGGCCTCGGACCCCTTCGGCCAGGGCTGGGACCTGTTCGGCACCGCGCAGTCGGCGATCGACTACTCGCTGCTGAGCCAGAACGGCGCCTGGTACGCCCAGGTCGGCTTCGTGGTGCTCGGCCATGTCGCGGCGCTGATCCTCGCCCACGACCGCGCCCTCGCGCTCTACGGCGGGAACGCCAAGCTGGCCGTACGCTCGCAGTACTGGATGCTCGCCGTGATGGTCGGCTTCACCACGCTCGCCCTCTGGCTCCTCGCGCAAGCGGGAACCTAAGCCTGAATCCGCCGATTCCCGCGGCGCCTCGCCACCGTGGCCGTTCGCCAGAGCACATCCACTGATGGCCGGCGGACCCAGGCTGTGCTGCTAGACGGCGGAGACCGCTTCCTCTTCCGCCACGCGGAAGGAGGAGCCGCAGCCGCAGGCCGCGATCACGTTGGGGTTGTCGACCTTGAAGCCGGCGCCCTGGAGGCCCTCGACGTAGTCGACCACCGCGCCCTTGACGTAGGGCAGGCTCGGCGTGTCGACGAGGATCCGGAGACCGTGGTCCTCGAACACCGTGTCCCCGTCACGCTGGCTGTCGAACGCGAGCGCGTACTGAAAGCCCGAGCAGCCCCCGCCGCGTACGCCGACGCGAAGGCCGGAGGTCTGAATATCGGCGCTCTGCCCGGCCAGGAACTCCTGAACCTTCTCGGCGCCCTTTTCGGTGAACGTGATCAACTCTCTCGAGCTCCAGTCCTTGGTGGAGTCCAATGCTTCACGAAGTGTAGCGGTCGCTAGGCTGTCTCCGATGCCCAGTCCGGACGACCTCAAGCAGCGCATCGAGACCGCCATTCCCGGCTCCCGCGTCGAGGTGCAGGACCTCACCGGCGGAGGCGACCACTTCCGTGCCACTGTCATCGCCGCGGACTTCGCGGACTTGAGCCGTATCGAGCAGCATCGCCGCGTGTACGCGGTGTTCGGGGCCGAGATCGGTGGCCCCATCCACGCCCTTTCCCTCGAGACCAGAGCGGAGTGAACGCAATGTCAGAGAACCCCGTCCGTGACGCCATCCAAGAGGCGATCGCCGACCATCAGACGATCTTGTTCATGAAGGGCACGCCTGAGCAGCCGATGTGCGGCTTCTCGGCGCGCACCGCGGCGGCGCTGGAGGCGCTCGGCACCGAGTACGCCGCCGTCGACATCCTGCCCGATCCGCGCATCCGTCAGGAGCTTTCGGCCATCTCCAACTGGCCGACGATCCCGCAGCTCTTCCACAAGGGCGAGCTGGTCGGTGGCTGCGACATCGTCAGCGAGATGTACGAGAGCGGCGAGCTGGCGACGGTGCTCGGCGTCGAGGCCCCGGCCGGCGCGCCGGACGAGGCCCCCGCGGCCGCCGAGCCCGGCGGTCCGCCCCTCCAGATCGACAACAACCTCGTCGACCGCCGCTGATCCCTACGCGCGCGCCGGCTCGCCCGAGGGCGAGCCGCCGGCGCGCTCGCGGACCCAGTAGGCCCTCGGCACGAACGCGACGCGGAGCAGACCGAGGCAGAGCGGAGCTGGACCATCCACTGCGGCGCGTCGCCGTTCTTGGCGAGCGCGAAGCTCATGCGCGAGGCAAGCAGGTACGAGATCACCGCCGCAGGGCCGGTCGTGTTGATCACCGCGCCCGAGCCCACGAACAGCCCCGCGCCGAGCGAGATCATGGCGCCGGGGCTGGTCGGTCACAGGTCGCGGCGCTGGAACGCGGCCACGGCGACCGCGCCGACCCCGGCCAGGTAGGCCACCGCCCACGGCCACAACAGCGGCCCGAAGTCTTGCGCTCCGCCGAACGGGCCGAGGTCGAGCGCCACCTTGGTGAAGCCGATGGTGTCGGCCGTGATGGCGCCCAGCGCCGCTTGATAGAGCGCCTCGAACGGCAGCAGCCAACTGGCCCCCGTGGCGACGTCCTCGAGCGTGTTCGAGCCCAGCGCCTCGCCGATCTGCCCGAGCAGGCCGGCGACGAGGCCCGCCCCGAACACCATGAAGACCGCGATCCCGTTCGCCGTCGAGGAGAGCACGACCGAGCCGGCCAGCGACAGCGCGCACAGGATCGCCACCGCGCCGGCCATCGCGAGCGCCGGCTCGACGAAGCGGTCCGGCCACCAGCCGCCCAGCGCCCAGGTGATGATGGACGCCGAGAGGAAGACCACGATCACGTACAGCCCGCACACGGTCGCGGCGGCGGCGAAGCGGGCCAGCAGCAGCGTCCGCCGCGGCACGGGCCGGACGAGCAGCGGCTGCAGCAGGCCGCGGTCGGCGTCGCCCCGGACCGTGCCGAGCGTGAGAAAGACGGCGAGGACCGTGCCGAGGAACAGCGTCCCGAACATGTTCAGGCCCAGCAGAATCGACCCGGTGACGATCTCGGGGTCGACACCGGCGAAGGGCCCGTCCCCGTTGCGGGTCTCGCCCTCGACCTCCTGGAACGCCTGCCAGGTGCCGAGGCCGTAGAGGACGAGATACGCCACGGTGAGGACGGCGACGACGACGAACACCCGCCGCCGGACCGCCTCCTGGAGCCCGAGCTTCGCGATGGCGCGCACCGCCGTCACGGCTTGCCCACCGCCTCCAGGTAGGCGTCCTCGAGCGAGGACGTGAGCACCCGGACGCCGAAGACGTCGTCGCCCGCGGCGACGAGGTCGCGAACGATCCGCGGGACGTCCTCGCGCCCGGCCTCCGCGAACAGCCGCGTGCCGGCGGCGGTCTCGACCTCGACGCCGCCGGGGCGGCTGAGCTCCGCCGGCGTGCCGGCCGCGACGACCAGCCCCCGGTCGATGATCGCCACGCGGTCGCACACCAGCTCGACCTCGGAGAGCAGGTGCGAGTTGAGCAGCACCGCGACGCCGCGTGAGCGCAGCTCCTCGAGCAGCGTCCGGACGGTCCGCCGCCCGGAGGGATCCAGCGCGCTGGTCGGCTCGTCGAGGAGCAGCAGCTTCGGCGAGCCGACCATGGCCTGCGCGATCCCGAGCCGCTGCTGCATGCCCTTCGACATCTGCCCCACGCGGCGAGCGGTGGCCTCGGTCAGGCCGACCAGCTCCAGCAGCTCGGCGCGCTCGGCGGCGCCGCCGGCCGACCGGGCGAGCCGCTGGTGCAGCTCGAGCACCTCGTCGGCGGTCAGCCAGTCGGGGAAGCGGAACAGCTCGGCGAGGTAGCCCAGCTCGCGGTGGGCGGCGGGCGAGCCGGCCGGCGCGCCGGCGATCTCGGCGCCGCCGGCGGTCGGGCTGACCAGCCCGCACGCGATCTTGACCAGCGTGGACTTGCCCGCGCCGTTGGGGCCAAGCAGCCCGAACAGCTCCCCCTCGGCGACCTCCAGCCCGACGCCGCGGAGCGCCTCCACCTTCCCGTAGGTCTTGCGCAGGTCCGTCACGGAGAGGGCAGGCACGCCGCGCAGCCTAGCCCGGAGATGTGCAGGAACTGGGCGGGAAGTGTGCGGTTACGGCGGCTGACGCAGCTCCGCGCGCCGCCGCTGCAGGAACGCGCGCTCGACCGGGTTGGCGGCCAGCGCGACGGCCCGCTCGTAGGCGGCGGCGGCCTCCTCGCGCCGGCCGAGCCGGCGCAGGAAGTCGGCGCGGGTGGCGTGGAGGAGATGGAAAGCATCCAGCGCCTCCGCCTGCTCGTCGGCGAGCGCGAGGCCGGCCTGCGGCCCGTCCGCCATCGCCACCGCGACGGCGCGGTTCAGCGCGACGACCGGGCTGTCGTCGAGCGCGACGAGCATCGCGTAGGCGTTCGCGATCGCCCGCCAGTCCGTGTCCTCGGCGCTGGCGGCCCTGGCGTGCTCGGCCGCGATCACCGACTGCACGGCGTACCGCCCGCGGCCACCGAGCGCGAGCGTCCGCTCGACCAGCGGCAGCCCCTCGCCGATCGAGCCGGCGTCCCAGCGCCCCCGGTCCTGGTCGGGGAGGAGGACGAGCTCTCCGGCGGCGTCGACGCGCGTCGCGCGGCGGGAGTCGTGGAGCAGCATCAGCGCGAGCAGCCCGAGCGCCTCCGGCTCGTCGGGCATCAGCGCGCACAGCAGGCGCGCGAGCCGGATCGCCTCGGCGCACAGCTCTCGCCGCACCAGCGCGTCGCCGGCGCTGGCCGCGTAGCCCTCGTTGAAGATCAGGTACAGCGTGGCCAGCACGGAGCCGAGGCGCGCCGGCAGGTCGGCGTCGCGCGGCACCGCGTACGGGATCCGCGCCCCGCGGATCTTCGCCTTGGCGCGCACCACGCGCTGCGCCATCGCGCCCTCGGAGACCAGGAAGGCGCGCGCCACCTCACCCGTGGTCAGCCCTCCGAGCGCTCGGAGCGTCAGCGCCACGCGCGACTCCGGCGCGAGCGCCGGATGGCAGCACGTGAAGATCAGCCGCAGCCGCTCGTCGGCGATCGGGCTCACGGGTTCTTCGTCCTCGTCGCCCTCGTCGTCGCCCCGCAGCGCGTCCAGCCGCGCGAGCGCCTCGGCCCGCGCGGCCGAGCGCCGCTCGGACCGCAGGCGGTCGATGGCCTTGTGGCGCGCGGTGGTGACGATCCACGCCGCCGGGTTGGCGGGCACCCCGTCGCGCGGCCAGCGCTCGAGGGCGGTCGCGCACGCCTCCTGGACGGCCTCCTCAGCGAGGTCCAGGTCGCCGAGCGCGCGGGCGAGCGCGGCGACCGCCTGGCCCGACTCGCGCCGGAACAGGCGGTCCAGGACGTCCGGGGCCGCGAGGCTCAGGCGTTCTCCGCCACCGCGCCAGAGTCCGCGAACACGACGATCGGGCGCACCTCGACGCTGCCGGTGGACGCGCCGGGGATCTTCGCGGCCCAGGCGATCGCCTCGTCGATGTCGGCCACGTCGACGACGTAGTAGCCGCCGAGCTGCTCGCGCGTCTCGGCGAACGGGCCGTCGGTGAGCAGGCGCTCGCCGTCGCGCACCCGCACGGTGGTGGCGGTCTGGGTCGGGTGGAGCGCGTCGCCGGCCACGATCACGTCCGCCGCCTCGCGGCCGAACTCCATGTAGGCGGCCATCATCTCCCGCCCTGCATCGGGCGTCAGGTCGGCCATTCCGGACTCGTCGCCGTAGATCGAGAGCATGAACTGCATGGGAAACCTCCGGGCTTGTCGCGGCGCCATCCGCCGCGGTTTCACCCTAACCGACGTCAGGGCCGGGCAGGATCGACAGAGCTGGCGCGTTGCCGCTCATCGTCGCGCCAGCGGAGGTGCTCGACGATCCGCCGCGAGTCGCAGATCGCCTCGCCGTCGATGACGAGCACGGGGACGACGGTCTGGCCGGTCAGGTCCTCGACCTCGGGGCGCTCGCCGCGCCGCCACGCCACGCGGTGCTCGGTGACCTCGATCCCGCGGGCGGCCAACTCGCGCGCCACGCGTCCGCACGCGCACAGGCGGTTCGTCGGCGTCTTGCACCGGTGCAGCTCGACCATGACGGTGAAGATAGGCTCCGGCGCCAATGTCCCCGGTCGCGGTGGTCACCGACACGACGCAGTACCTGCCCGGCGAGGTGATCGAGCGGCACGGCATCAGCCTCGTCTCGCTCTACGTCACGTGGGACGGACGCACCGACCGCGAGAGCGACCTGGGCGACTACGACGCGTTCTACGCGCACCTGAACAGCGTCGAGGGCGCGCTGCCGAGCACGTCGCAGCCGTCGGTGGGCGACTTCCTGGCGGTGTACGAGCCGCTGATCGAGGCCGGGTCCGACATCCTCTCGATCCACCTCTCCGGCGGGATCTCCGGGACGGTGCGCTCCGCCGAGCAGGCCTGCGCCACGCTCGTCGAGCGCGGCGTGGCGCCCGAGCGGATGGTCGTGGTGGACTCCCTCACCGGCTGTGCCGGCCACGGCGCGATGGCGGTCGCGGCCGCCAATGCGGCCAAGGACGGCGCGGACCTCGGCGGCGCCGCCGAGGCGGCGAAGGCGTTGCGCGAGCGGATGACGATCGTGTTCGCCGTCGACACGCTCGAGTACCTGCGCCGCGGCGGGCGGATCGGCTCCGCGCAGGCGTGGATCGGCTCGGCGCTGAAGATCAAGCCGATCCTCAGCATCGAGGGCGAGATCCTCCCGATCGAGCGGGTGCGCACCTCGGGGCGCGCGGTCGCGCGGCTCGTGCAGGAGCTCCGCACGCACCGCGAGGCGGGCGCCGACGTGTTCTTCATCCAGCACGTCCAGGCCCCCGAGGTCGCCGAGCGGCTCGCCGACGCCGGCCGTGAGATCTACGGCCGCGACCCCGAGGTCATCTGCGAGCTCGGCCCCGTCATCGGCACCCACACCGGCCCGGGCCTGGTCGGCGTGATGGGCCTGCCGTCAGACCTGCTCGGGCCCCTTTAGCTCCGCTTCGACGCCCCGGCCGCGATCGCGCCGGTGGGGCCGTTGGCGACCGGCGCGGCGAGCAACTGGGCGGTCATCGTCCCGGCCAGGACGCCGTCGCGCTCGAGCCGCACCGCGCAGCTGACCAGGCGCCGGGAGCGGTGCTCCTCGCGGGCATCGGCCACGATCACGTCGCCGACGCCGGCGGCCCGCACGAGCTGCGACGAGGCCCTGGTTGAGGTGAGAGGGCGCGATCACGAGCCGGCACACGGCGCGGCCCGGCTCGTCGCGCACCACCTCGATGCCCAGCGCCACCGCCGCGGGCATGGGGTTTCCGAGCGCCATCCCCCGGACCTATACCAGCCCACATGGCAGGAGTCCGCGCGTGCGATGCGAACCCCGGACCGTGAGCGCGCCCGCCTCTCCGGCCTCGACCGCCTACAGCGTGTCCACCCGTACGGTCGTGCGCATCGCCCTGACGGTGGTCGGCGTCGGCGTCGCCCTCTACCTGCTCTACCTCCTGCGCCGGCCGCTGTCGTGGATCTTCATCGCCGGGTTCCTCGCCATCGCCCTGTCGGGCCCGATCACCTTCCTGTCGCGCCGGATGAGCCGCCGGCTCGCCGTGCCGCTCGTCTACATCGGGCTGATCCTCGTCCCGTTCCTCATCTTCGCGGCGCTCGTCCCGCCGGTCGTCCAGGAGGGCAACAACCTCGCCGACTCGCTCCCGCAGTACGCGCGCGACCTGTCGGACTTCGTCGAGAAGAACGAGCGGCTGCGCCAGCTCGAAGAGGACTACGACATCACCGGGAAGCTCGAGGAGCAGGCGTCGTCGCTGCCCAGCCGGCTCGGCGACGCGGCCGGCGTGCTGAGCGGCATCGGCGTCGGCCTCGTCAACTCGCTGTTCGCGGGCGTCACGATCCTGGTGCTGAGCGGGTTCCTGCTCGGCACCGGCAGGCGCTGGCTGGACATGTACGCCGACCGCCACGAGCCGGACCGCGCGGAGTGGATGAAGGCCCTCTACGACCGGATCGGCTCCACGGTCGGCAACTACGTCGCCGGCGCGCTGGCGCAGGCGACGGTGGCGGGCATCCTGGCGTGGATCGTCCTCGAGATCCTCGGGGTCCCGTACGCGCTCCCCCTCGCCGTGGTGGTGTTCATCCTCGACCTCGTGCCGCTGGTCGGCGCGACGCTCGGCGCGATCATCGTCGGCATCGTCACGCTGTTCAGCGACTTCCCGACCGACACGATCATCTGGGCCGTGTGGTCGATCGTCTACCAGCAGGTCGAGAACACGGTCATCCAGCCGCGCATCCAGGCCCGCGCCGTCGCGGTGCACCCGTTGGTGGTGCTGGTCTCTGTGCTGTTCGGCAGCACGCTGTTCGGCGTGCTCGGCGCGCTGCTGGCGATCCCTGTCGCGGCGGCGATCCAGATCACCGTCCGCGAGTACATGGCGTTCCGCACCACGCCCGCCGAGGAGCTGCCGCCGCCCGGCGAGCAGCCCCCGCCGGTCGCGGCGGACGCTCAGTAGTACTCGCGCCGGCGGCGGCCGCTGAGCAGCCCCGTCAGCGCACCGATCCCGCCGCCGAGCACGAAGCCCGCGACGGCGGCGCCGATCATGATCTCCTTCTGGTGGTTGCGCAGGTGCTTGCGCCAGTCGGCGACCTCGGTGACCTCGTCGCGCAGGCGTTCGACGGCCAGCCCGAGCTCGGCGCGGTTGGCCTCGATCGACCGCCGGATCTCCTGTGGGGTGCGTGCGCCGGGCATCAGCGCTTCGCCTCCGTCGCGGGGCGAGGCTGTGACGCCTCGACCGATCCGCCGGCGCCGATCGGCTTGGCCGGGCGCGAGCTCTGGACGGTCTCCCTGATCAACTTGCCCTCCTCGATCGCCATCGCGGGGGTGGGCGGTGACCCGCCCTTGAACAACCGCGCGGCGAGGAAGCCGCCCAGCCCGCCGAGGACGAGCAGCAGCCCGCCGACGATCAGGTAGCCGACCCACACGTAGTTCGCGTCGTCGGACACCACGGCGAACAGGCCCCAGGCCAGCGAGTGCAGGAGGTAGATCAGCGCGGCGACCGCGAAGATGCCGGCCACGAGGCCGATGACGGCGCCCTTGAGGAGCTTGGTGACCTTCTCGGTCATCTCCGCCTTGGCGAGCTCGATCTCCTCGCGGACGAGGAGCGAGGCCGTCTCGGAGACCTGCTGGATCGCCTGGGCGAGCTCGGAGGTGGGCTGCTGGTTGTCGGCCATGTCAGTCCACCAGCCGCTTGAAGATCTGCGCGAACACGAACGCGCCGGCGAACGCGGCGCCGATCATGACCTCGGGCCGGTCGGTGGCCGAGGTGGGAGCACCGCCGGCCGCCACGGAGGCAGGGGCGGGCCCGGGCGCGCGGGGCGCCGTGGTCTCGTCGGCCTGCTTGCGCCGGCGCTGCGCCTCGTCCTCGGCGGCCTTCGCGCGCTGGCGGGCCTCCTTCTCCTCGCGGGCGCGCTTCTCCTCCTCCGCCTGGGCGGCCACCACGGCCTCATGGGCTTCGGCGGTCTCCTCCTCCGCGCGGCGCGCGTCGGTGGCGGCAAGCTCGCCGCGCAGCTCGGAGCCGCGGGCGTCGGATCGGGTGCGGTCGTCTTCGTCGGTCACTCGGGCGGATCTTCCCCAAACACGCGGCGGTAAATCACGGCGGCGAGACGGGTGGTCGCGATCGACGCCAGAGCGCCGACTCCAGCCAGCAGTCCGGCCCAGGCGAGTCGCTTGACCATGTCGTTGTCGGTCATGGCGCGGCAGTCTAGGGCTCGAGCCCGCGGCAGACCGTCTCGACGACGTTGTCCTTGGCCTGCTCGTACGCGGCGTCGCCCTCGTCGAGCAGCCCGAAGATCCAGCCGGTGAGGACCTGCTCGATGGCTCCGTAGAACGCCATCGCGGCGAACTGGGCGGTGACGGTGGAGCGGAACTCGCCCTTCGCCTGCGCCTTCTCGACGATGTTCTGGATCTGGCGGTACGCCTCCGAGATGCTGCTCAGGTGGGCGGCGCCGAACGAGTTCGCCGCGCGCGTGACCTCGACGATGATCACCTTCATCAGGTCCGGGTCGTGGCGGTAGGAGTCGACGATGAACGAGGCGACGCCGTACAGCTTGTCCCGTGCGGGGATGTCGCGGCCGTCGATCTCGGCGATCGCCTCCACCATCACGCCCCAGCGGTCGAGGAACAGCGTGTCCAGCACCTCGTCCTTGGAGCCGAAGTAGTGGTAGACGAGGCCGTACGCCACGCCCGCCTCGTCGGCGATGTCCGACACGCGGCAGGTGTGGAACCCCTGGCGCGCGAACACGCGCACGGCCGCATCGAGGATCATGCGCCGCTTGTCGACGGCCGGGCGTGTGGCGGCCACTAGGCGTGCACTTCGGTCGGCCACTGATAAGCGGCGGGGCGCCGGTTGGCCAGCGACGGGACCTGGCGGCGGACCTCGGCCTGGCGCTCGAGGTCCAGCTCGGCGATGACGAACGTCTCCGCGTCGGGCGCCTGCGCGAGCACGATGCCCCATGGATCGACGATCATCGAGCGGCCGCCGGACCGGTAGCCCGGGGCGTGCTGGCCGACCTGGTTGGGGGCGATCACGAACGCCTGGTCCTCGATCGCGCGAGCGCGCAGGAGGACCTCCCAGTGCTCGCGCGTGGTGGCGAGCGTGAAGGCGGCCGGCACGAGCAGGATGCGGGCGCCGCGGACGGCGAGGATCCGGTACAGCTCGGGGAAGCGCAGGTCGTAACAGATGCTCATCCCCAGCTCGACGCCGTCGGCCGTCTCGGTGACGACGATCTCCTCGCCGGGGGCCTCGTTCTCGGACTCGCGGTAGGTCTTGCCGCCCACCTCGACGTCGAACATGTGGATCTTGCGGTAGACGGCGCGGGCCTCGCCGTCGGGGCCGAAGTGCACGGAGGTGTTCGAACCGCGGTCGGCGCCCTCGACGCGCTCGGCGATCGAGCCCGCCACGAGGTCGATGCCCAGCTCGCGCGCGGTGTCACTCGCCCAGGTGAGCGCGGGACCGTCGATCGGCTCCGCGCCGGCCACGGTCTCCTCGGGTGTGCCCAGCACGGCCCACTTCTCGGGCAGCACGACGAGCTCCGCGCCGGCGGCGGCGGCCTGCCGGGTCAGGCGATCGGCCGTCGCGAGGTTGCGCTCGCGGTCGGCGGTAGAGGTCATCTGGACGGCTGCGGCACGCACGAGGCTCTCCCTTTCCCTCGGATTGACTCGTCAGTCAACCGGTGTCGGAGCATATCGTCCGCGCATGACATCGCCGTGGCGAGGACCGGCTCCCGGCCGGCCCGACATCCCCCTCCCGCCGCGGCACATGCCGGCGCTGCGCGGGGGGCGGCCGTTGAAGCGCTGGACGTGGGTCGGCGCGTTCGGGCCGGAGGCGATGCTGTGCGCCGCGATCGCGCACGTCGGCCCGTTCGCGTCGGCGTGGTGGGCGGTCTGGGATCGCGAGTCCGGCGTGCTGCACGAGCGCTCGCTGCGCCGGCCCGGAGCGATGGTCGTGACGCCCACGCGCGTGCACGTGCCGGGCGTGCTCGCGCTGGAGATCGGTGACGGCGCGAACGGTCGAGGTCGTCTCGCCGCACGGCCGCGAGTACGTGTGGACGCGCAAGCGCGGCGGGGTGCGGGTGCGCGGGACGGCGACGCTCGGCACGCGCGCGCTGAAGATCGACATGCGCGGACTGGTCGACGAGTCGGCCGGCTACCACGCGCGGCACACGGCGTGGCGGTGGTCGGCGGGCGCGGGCGTCGCCGCGTCGGGCGCGCCGCTGGCGTGGAACCTCGTCGCGGGCCTCCACGACGGCGCCGGCATCTCGGAGCGGACGGTGTGGGTGGACGGCGAGCCGCACGAGGTCGGGCCGGCCGTCTTCGATGGCCTGGAGGGGGTCGGCGGCCTGCGGTTCACGGCCGAGGCCACCCGCGCCCGCCGTGACCGGCTGCTCGTCGTCTCCTCCGACTACGAGCAGCCGTTCGGCACGTTCACCGGCGAGCTGCCCGTCGCCGGGCCGCTGCGCGAGGGCTGGGGCGTGATGGAGCGCCATGACGCCCGCTGGTGAGCCGGGGGCCGGCGCCGGGCCTGCGCCGGAGCCGTGGCCCGACGACCCGCGGCTGGACCCGGAGCTCCTCGCCGCGGGCGACCGGCGCAACGTCGCCGACCGCTACCGCTACTGGACCGTCGACGCGATCGTGGCCGACCTCGACGCCCGCCGCCACCCGTTCCACGTTGCCGTGGAGAACTGGGGCCACGACTTCAACATCGGGGCGGTGGTGCGCAACGCCAACGCGTTCCTCGCCGCCGGGGTGCACATCGTCGGGCAGCGGCGCTGGAACCGCCGCGGCGCGATGGTCACCGACCGCTACCAGCACGTCAGCCACCACCCGACGCTGGCGGCGTTCGCGGAGTGGGCCGCCGCCGAGGAGCTCCCCGTGCTGGGCGTCGACAACCTCCCGGGGTCGGTGGCGATCGACGCGTACGCGCTCCCGCGCCGCTGCGCGATGCTGTTCGGCCAGGAGGGCCCGGGCCTCTCCGAGGAGGCCCGGGAGCTGGCGGAGGCCGTGCTCGCGATCCGCCAGTTCGGCTCCACCCGCTCGATCAACGCGGCGGCGGCGAGCGCCGTCGCGATGCACGAGTGGATTCGCCGCCACGCTTAGCCTGGATCCACCGATGATCCGTGACCGGCTCGGCGCCGTGGGCCGAGCCAGAGTCGATCGGCCGCGATCTCATGTGGTCACCCACCTGGTTCTCGGCCGATCGGCTCTGGCGAACGGCCACGGCGGCGAGACGCCACGGGGATCGGTGGATTCAGGCTTAGTGCGCCATCGCGAGCTTCTCCTCCAGCAGCGCGCGCCACGCGGGGTCGTCGCGCGCCACGACGCCGGCGCGGGTGTCGCCGAAGTACTGGGCGCGCAGGAAGGCGAACACCTGGTCCTCGCTCGGCCCGCCGACGCCGACGAAGGCGATGCCGGGGGCCGGGTCGTCGATCAGAAGCGTCGCCATCGTCTCGTCGCGGTCGGAGACGACGCCCGCCAGCGGCGGGACGCCGGGGCCCGCCGCACTGACGCGCTCGCCCTCGACGGGCTCGCCGAGCCCGAGCGCGGCGAGCAGCTCGCCCCATGCGCGGGCCGCCGGGCCCTCGACGACGCCGCCGGCGACGATCACCGCCGCCTCCTGGCCGGGGAAGTGCTCGAGGTAGAGCCGGAGCGCCCGGAGCGCCGCGGTCCAGCCCTCCTCCGCGCCCGCGAAGCCGCTGAACACGATGCGCACGACGCACGTGCCCCCGGACTTGGCCTCGACGAGGAACTCGGTCCCGCCGCCCTCGTCGTCGAAGCCGAACCGGTGCGGCGGCTCATAGGCGGTGATCGCGCCCGTCCCGGTCATGTCCGGACCGTGGTTGTGGGTGATCGTCATCGCGTCGGGATCGACCTCGGCGGGCATGAACCAGGCGCTGATGCCCGGGCCGGTGGCGATCGCCTCCCACACCTGCTCGGGGGTGCCCGGGACCTCGATCTCCACCTCGTTGCGATCGCTCATCGTTCCTCCTCGGGGATGGGGTGCGAGGCGACCAGGAGCCGGTAGGGCTCGCCCGCCTCGTCGTGGTGCCGGGACGCCAGCTCGGTGACGAGCTGGGCGAGCTCCTCCGCGAACGCCTGCTTGTCGGTGAGCCGGAGCTCGGCGTCGAGCGACAGCGTCGCGACCTCGCCGCGGCGGGCGAGGCGACCGACCTCGCGGACGATCCGGGCCCCGATCGCGATCAGGTAGCGGGCGGAGAGGCGGTCGGGGGTGAGCTGCGGCGCCGCTTCGCCGAGCGCGGCAGGTGAGATCACGTACGACATCGCGGTGGCGACGAGCAGCCGCTCGGTCAGCCCGCCCCAGCGGCGCTCCTCCGCGACCGTCACGAGGCCATGGGCCTCGAGCGAGCGCAGGTGGTAGTTGACCTTCTGGCGGGTCAGCCCGACCCGCTCGGCGAGCGCCGCCGCCGACGCCGGCTCAGCGAGCTCGGCCAGCAGCCGGGCCCGGACCGGGTCCAGCGCGACGACCGCGGCGGCGGGGTCCTCGATCACCTCGACGTCCAGCACGACCGGGCACTCCAGCATTGACAAACATATTTGTCAAGCCTGTAGGCGGGGCGCGACGAACAGCGACTGCGCGCCGTAGGCGACCGGCCCGCGCTCGTCGGAGAGGACGCTGCGCGCGAGCCCGGCGGCGCCGGCGGCGATCGTCGTCGCGGCGTCGAGCACGATCCACTCGCCCTCCGGCGGGCGCAGGACGTGGACGGTCAGCTCCGGGTTGATGAACAGCCACTCGTCCCAGCTCATCACCGCCGAGATGCCGTTGCCCGAGTCGGCCACCGCGAGCACGCGCTGCAGCGGCGAGGGGGGCTCGTCGGGCACGATGCCGACCTTCAGCCGCGTCCAGGCGGTCGCGGGGCCGGACACGCGCCAGCCGCCCGCGGCGAAGCGGAGGTCGATGGCGTGGCCGTAGCCGAAGTCGTGTGGCGGCTCGTCGGGCTCGTCCGGGCGCGGCGGCGGGGCGGCGCCGTCGCCGGCCGGTGGGGCCTCCGTGACCGGGAGTCGCCACCCGCGGGCGGTCATCGTGGGCCGCCCACCCGCGCTGAGCGTCGCCTCGATCAGCTCGACGGTCCGGCCGGGTCGAATAACCCTACTCTCAACCTCTACCTCAGCGACAGGTACGGGTCCCAGGATCTCGAACGTGACGCGCGAGAGCAGCGTCCCCTCGCGCGGCTCGGTCTGCTCGAGCGCGCGGCCGAGCAGGGCCGCCGGCGGGCCTGCGTGCTGGCTGCGCGGGTCCCACGGACCGGCGGTGTGCTCGGTGGAGCGGTAGCGCCCGTCGCCGAGCGGCTCGTAGAAGGCCTCGCTCACACGCGCCTCTGGAACTCGGCCAGCAGCAGCTTGGAGTGCATGGCCCCGATCAGGTCTCGCAGCGGCTCGCGGCCGGAGCGCATGATCTCCACCGCGGCGTCGGGCTCGACGTCGCCGGACAGGCGCTCGAGCAGCACCCGCACCTCCTCCTCGACCAGCGGCTGCAGCGCCTCGCGGTAGCGCAGCGTGTCGTACACGGTGAAGCCGATCGCCTCGTCGTAGCCGCCGGCGCGGAAGCGCGCGATCGCCTCGATGATCTTCACGTCGTCGGGGTCGTAGCCGCCCTCGCCGGGGGTCAGCACGCCGATCTCCTCCAGGCGGTCGAGCACGTTGGCGGGCATCGCGAAGCGCCCGGCCGCCTCCGTGCGCGGTAGCGCGTCGTGGCCCTGCTCGTCGAGCAGCACCTTGATGAGGCGCAGCGGCAGGAACCGCTCGCCCTGGAGGCGCTTGATGTGGCGGATCCGCTCGACGAACTCGGGCGGGTAGTAGGCCATGTTGCGGCTCGTGCGGACGATGTCGGCGTCGCCGCCGAGCAGCCCCTCGCGCAGGTAGTGCTTGATCGTCGCCGCCGAGACGCCGGAGGCGTCGGCCAGCTCGGACATCTTCATCCCGGGCTTCACGCTCCGCCCGTCTCGGCATCGGCGCCCGCCACGGCCCCGGACGCCTTCAGGCGCTCGACGTCCTCCGGCGCGTAGCCGAGCTCGGCGAGCACCGCCTCGGTGTGCTCCCCGAGCGCCGGCCCGGGCGCCCGCGCCGGGTTGCCGGGCGTGCGCGAGAGCTTGACCGGCACGCCCAACAGCCGCACGGGCTGCTGCGCCCCCGGCTGCGCGAGCTCGGCGACCATGCCGCGCGCCCGGACGAGCGCGGAGTCCAGCGCCTCCTCGAGCTCGAGGACGGGCTCCAGGCAGCAGTCGTGCTCCTCGGCGAACGCCTCCCACTCCGCGCGGGTGCGGCGGGCGAACTCGGCCTCCGCCGCGGCGTGGGACGCGGAGCCGGGCGGGTCGAACTGGCGCTCGATCAGGTCCTCGCGACCCACGCCGCGGCACCACGCCTGCCAGAACTTGGGCTCCAGCGCGCCGAGCGCGACCCAGCCGTCCGCGCAGCGGTACGGGCGGTAGCAGAGCAGCGAGCCGCCCAGCTCGATCCCGCCGCGGCGCGGCGCGGTGCCGTCGGCGAAGAAGCGCGCGGCCACCATGGCCAGCCACGACAGCGCCCCGTCGGCCATCGACACGTCGACCATCTGGCCCTCACCGGTCCGGTCGCGCTCGCGCAGCGCGGCGAGGATCCCGAAAGCGGCCATCAGCGCGCCGCCGCCGAGGTCGGCGATCTGGCCCGCGGCCTGCACCGGCGGGCCGTCCGCGTCCCCCGTCAGCCCGAGCACGCCGGTGCGCGCGAGGTAGTTGAGGTCGTGCCCGGCGCGGTCGCGGAACGGGCCGTCCTGGCCGTAGCCCGTGATCGCGCAGTACACGAGGCCGGGGTTGGCCTCGCGCAGCACCTCGTAGCCGACGCCGAGGCGGTCCAGCACGCCGGGCCGGAACGACTCCAGCAGCACGTCGGACCCGCGCACCGCGCGCAGCAGGACCTCGCGCCCCGCCTCGGATTTCAGGTCGATGCGGATCGACCGCTTGCCGCGGTTGAGCGAGAGGAACAGCGCGGAGGCCGCCGAGCGGTCAGCGCCCTCGTAGAAGGGCGGCGCCCAGCGCACGTAGTCGCCCATCTTGGTGTCCTCGACCTTCAGCACGTCCGCGCCGAAGTCCGACAGCAGCAGCGAGCAGAACCCGCCCGGCAGCAGTCGGGACAGGTCGAGGACGCGCACGCCTTCCAGCGGCAGACTCATTCTGCCTCGCCCGGGGGGCTCGTCACCGCTGCGCTCGGCAGCCCGAGCCGCTCGCGCGTCTCGGCCACCGTCGCCACCCGCCGGCCGCAGTCCTCGGCCATCCGCCGCGCCCGCGCCACCAGGTCGCCGTTGGAGCGGGCCATCTCGCCGTCCGGCAGGTAGAAGTTGTCCTCCAGCCCCACCCGCGCGTTGCCGCCCAGCGACAGCGCGGCCGCGACCAGCGTCCACTGGTTGCGCGAGACGCCGATCACGCCCCACTCGTGCGGCACGTCGGGCACCTGCTCGGCCATGTGGGCGAGGTTGCGCGCCGTCGGCCGGATCCCGCCGGTGACGCCCATCACGCACGAGACCTGCAGCGGCGGGTGCAGCGCGCCCATGTCCAGCAGCGGGTCCAGGTTGGCGAGGTGGCCGGAGTCGAAGCACTCGTGCTCGGGGCGGATGTCGCACTCGTTCATCGCCTCCAGCAGCGCGCGGATCGTGTCGAACGAGTTCTCGAACACCATCGAGAAGACGAAATCCTGACGTCGGCGCGAGTACTTGGCGTAGTTCATCGAGCCCATGTTCAGCGCCCCGACGTCGGGCTTGAGCTCGCGCAGGTAGGCGATCCGCTTCTCCACGGGGACGCCGATCGCGCCCGTCGAGTAGTTGATGACCACGTCGCCGACCTCGGCGAGGATCGCCTCGGTGATGGCGCGGAAGTCCTCGACCTCGTAGGACGGCGTCCCGTCTGGCGTGCGGGCGTGGATGTGGATCATCGAGCCGCCCTCGTCGACGATCCGCCGCGCCTCTGCCGCGTACTCCTCGGGCGTGTACGGGATCGCCGGGCACTGATCCCGGTTGGCGACCGCGCCCGAGATCGAGCAGGTGAGGATCACGGGGTCGTCGAGGCTCATGCAGCTCCTGGGAGGTGGGACGTGCCACCTCTCACTCTGAACGATCGGTTGGCGTGGCGCAACGACACCCTGGGTAACGTCCCTCCGGCCTCAACCCAGGAAGGAACCACGCACATGATCGGAACCATCATCGCGGCGATCGTGATCGGCATCATCGCCGGTTATCTCGGCCGCCTCCTCCTCCCCGGCCCCGATCCACTGGGCTTCGTGGAGACCGTCGGCGTCGGCATCGTCGGCGCGCTCGTCGGATGGGCGCTGTTCACCTACGTGCTCGGCATCGGCGACAGCGACAAGTTCGACCTCGGCGGCGTCCTCGGCGCGATCATCGGCACGATGCTCGTGCTGCTCGCGCTGCGCGCCATCCGCGGCGGGTCCGGCAAGGCCGGGAGGCCCGCCACCCGGACCTAGTAGGCCTGAATCCACCGATTCCCGCGGCGTCCACGGGTGATCAGTGGATCCAGGCCTCGCACTCACCGGATCGAGCGCGCCACGGCCACGGCATCCGCCTGGTCGTGGCGTGTCTCGAGCCGGAACGACAGCCCGTCCGGCCCGTCCCACAGGAGCACGTCGGCGTCGATGAGCGCCGCCGGGCCTTCGACCCACCCGCCGGAACGATCGATCACGAGGTAGTGCGCCGGACCGGAGAGGTAGAAGCCGTGGGCCTCGCCGACGCGGACCTCGGACACGCGGTTCCTGGGATCGCTGAGCAGCTTCTTGACGAACGGCATCGTCCCGCCCTGGAACTGGGTGAGCGCGTAGCCGGGCCAGTCGAGCGTGAGCGCACCCCCGGCGATCCGCTCGCCGAAGCGCACACGCTCCGGCTCGCCGAGCGCGGTGGGCAGCCGCGGCTCGAACGCGAGCGGGGCCTTCTCCAGCGTCGTGTCGCGCCCGAGGTCGAGCGGTCCGCGCGTCACCTCCGGCGGATCCTCGACGCGGATGATCGTCGCGCCTTGCGTGAACCCGAGCAGCCTCAGCGCCGCCGACCGGGCCGGCGGGACGGCCGCGACGACCATCAGCAGCGCCAGCAGCACGGCCGCGGCCACCAGGACCGGCCGCGCCATGAGGCGGGCCCGCCGGCCGCGGGGGTGCAGCCGCGCACGGACCGGACCGGCCAGGTCGGGCGTCTCCGGCCACGCCGCGTCGCCGGCCAGCGCGCGCAGCTCCTGCTCCAGGGCGCTCATGCCTCCACCTCCTCGCGCAGCCGTTCGAGCGCCCGCGACAGGCGCGACTTCACGGTGCCCTGGCGGCAGCCGAGCACGGCCGCCATCTCGCGCTCGGAGAGGTCGAGCAGGTAGCGGAGGCCCAGCACGGTCCGGTCGCGCTCGTCGAGGCTCGCGAGCGCGGCCCGCAGCTCCGCAGAGCGCTCGCGGACCGCCACCGTGGCGGCGGGGTCGCCGTCGGCGTGCGGCGCACCCCGCTCGGCCTCCACCGCCCTCAGCGTCCACGCCTCCCGGCGCCCGGCGGCGCGCCGCCTGGTGCGCGCCTCGTTGGCGACGATCGCCAGCAGCCACGGCCGGAACGGCGCGCCACGCCGGAACCGGGGAAGCGCCGACCACGCCTTCACGAACGCGTCCTGCGCGGCCTCCTCGGCGTCGGCGGCCGAGCCGGTGAGCATCACGGCGGTGCGGAAGGCGATGGTCTGATGGCGGTGCACGAGCTCCTCGAAGGCGGCCTGATCCCCTCGCCGAGCGTGCTCGACGAGCTGGTCCTCCGGTCGTGGCCGGCCCACCACTGCCTCCGATACGCCGGCCGGGCCTTCGAGGTTCCCGGCCACGCACCAGATCCTCCCCCGGCGGGAACCGCTTTGCCACCGGCGGCATACCAGTGTCATGTCCAGCCGCCGCATCGCCCTCGCCGCGTCGCTCGCCGCGCTCTACCTCGCCTCGCCCGCTACCGCCAAGGAGATCTCGCAGGTGAAGGCCTGCGGCGCCGACGGCTGCAAGACGGTCAAGTCGGTCGGCCCGGAGGGGCACGAGCTGCTGCCGGCCGGCGGCGGCACCACCCCGAAGCTCGCGCCGTACTACAAGCTGGCGATCGGGCTCGGCGACGGCTCCGGCCGGGTGTTCGACACCTTCGACGTGCTGTGGGCGCCGTCGATCGGGATGATCGCGAGCGAGGAGACGCCGTCGCCGTACTGGAGGACCGCGAGCCCCGCCGCCCGGCGGGTCGCCGAGCAGGTCACGAAGGGCCTGACGCCGTTCCCCGCCGCCGACATGCCCGTCGCGCTCCCGGCGCCCAAGGTCGAGGAGACGGTCACGACCGAGACCGCCGCGACCACCGGCGGTGGCGACGGCGGCGGATCGCCCTGGGTGCTGCTCGCGGTCGGATGCGTGGTCGCCGCCGGGGGAGCGTTCGCGCTCCGCCGCCGCTCGCTGCGGATCGACTAGACCGGCACGACGCCGTGGCGCTTCCACGGCCGCTCGACGCGCTTGTGCTCGGCCATCTCCAGCGCGCGGATGATGGTCGGGCGCGTCTCGCGCGGGTCGATCACGTCGTCGATCATGTCGTTGCGGGCGGCGATGTAGACGTCGATGATCTTCCGGTAGGCGTCGATCAGCTCCGCCTTCTTGGCGGCGGGATCCTCGGCCTCCTCGACCTGCTTGCGGAACACGATCTCGACCGCGCCCTCGGCGCCCATCACCGAGATCTCGGCCGACGGCCACGCCACGATCAGGTCCGGCTCGTACGCGCGGCCGTTCATCACGTAGTAGCCGGCGCCGTAGGCCTTGCGCAGGACGACCGTGACCTTGGGGACGGTCGCGTTGGCGACCGCGTAGAGCATCTTCGCGCCGTGGCGGATGATCCCGCCCGCCTCGACCTTGCTGCCGACCATGAAGCCCGGCACGTCCATGAGGAACACGAGCGGGATCCCGAACGCGTTGCAGAGGTTCACGAACCGCGCGGCCTTGTCGGCCGAGTCGTTGTCGAGGATGCCGCCGAGGTGGCGCGGCTGGTTGGCGACGATCCCCACCGGCCGCCCGCCCATCCGCGCCAGGCAGGTGATGATCGTGCGCGCCCACTGCGGCTTGAGGTCCAGCCACTCCCCGTCGTCGACCACGCGGCGGATCACGTCGTACATGTCGTAGGGCTTGCGGTTGGACTCCGGCAGGACGTCGAGCAGCTCCTCGTCCATGCGGTCGATCGGGTCGCCCGACGGGCGCTTCGGCGGCGCCTCCTCGCAGTGCGAGGGGAAGAAGGAGAGGTACTGCCGGATCCGGGCCACGCATTCCTCGTCGTCGGCCACCTCGAGGTCGCCGACGCCGGACTTGCGGCAGTGCACGCGTGAGCCGCCGAGCTCCTCCTGCGTGACGTCCTCCCCCACCGCGGCGCGCACGAGGTGCGGCCCGGCGAGCGCCATCGACCCCCGGCCCTTGACCATCGGGACGAAGTCGGCCAGACCCGGGATGTAGGCGGTCCCGGCCGCGCAGGGTCCCATCAGGGCGGCGACCTGGGGGATCACGCCGGACGCGATGACCTCCTCGCGGAACAGGTGCCCGGAGCCCGCGAACAGCGACCCGACCGCCTCCTGGATGCGCGCGCCGGCCGAGTCGAGCAGCCACACGAACGGCATCCGCTTCGTCAGCGCCAGGTCGCGCAGCCGCGTGACCTTCATCTCGCCCGTCATGCCCATCGAGCCGGCCATCACCGTGAAGTCGTAGGCGGCGACGGCGACCATCCGCCCGTCGACGCGGCCGTAGCCGGTGATCACGCCGTCGGCCGGCGCCTCCTTGTCCTCGAGCCCGCGCACGGAGTGGTGGATGCCGGCGTGCAGGCCGAGCTCGGTGAACGTGCCGTCGTCGATCAGCAGCGCGATCCGCTCTCGCGCGGTCAGCTTGTCCTGCGAATGCTGGCGCGCGATCCGCTCCTCGCCGCCCCCGAGCCGGGCCTTCTCGCGGCGCTCGCGGAGGTCGTCGACGAGCGGGCGGAGCATCGATTCGGGCTTGTCGCTCACCGGCGGCACCCTACGACGTAGGCTCCGCGGATGGCGAGCACCCACTACTTCCCGGACGACCGGGTCCACTTCACCTGGGACACCGGCCACGAGCCGGTCATCACCGTCGGCTCCGGCGACACCGTCGTCGTGCACACGCGCGACGTCAGCGACAACCAGATCGGCCCCGACTCCGACGTGAGCGTGATCGCGGGCCTCGACTGGGACCGCGTGTATCCGCTCGCCGGGCCGATCGCGGTGGAGGGCGCCGAGCCGGGCGACACGCTGGCCGTCGAGGTGCTCGACCTCCACACGGAGGGCTGGGGCTGGACGGCGATCCTCCCCGAGCTCGGGCTGCTGACCGAGGACTTCCCGGACCCGTACCTGCAGGGTGTTCGACATCTCCAACGGCGAGTTCGCCCAGCTCGGGCCGGCCACCATCCCGCTCGACCCGTTCCTGGGCACGATGGGCGTCTGCCCCGCGGACGCCAGCGCCCAGGCCGTGATGCCGCCCGGCATCTTCGGCGGCAACATGGACACCCGCCAGCTGCACCAGGGGACGACGCTGTACCTGCCCGTCCAGGTGCCCGGCGCGCTGTTCTCCACCGGCGACGCGCACGGCTGCCAGGGGGACGGCGAGGTGTGCGTGACCGGCCTCGAGGCGCCGATGTACGCCAGCCTGCGCTTCACGCTGGAGAAGGGCCGCAGCCTCCCCGGGCCGCAGTACCGGACCGCCGGCCGGCCGCCGTCGATCGGCCCCGAGTACGGCACCACCGGCGTCGGCGGCGACCTCTACAAGGCCGCGCAGGACGCGGTGCGGGCGATGGTCGAGCACGTGTCGACGACCTACGGGATGTCGCCGGAGGACGCCTACCTGCTCGCGAGCCTGTGCGTCGACCTGCGGATCTCCGAGATCGTCGACGCCGGCGAGTACATCGTCAGCGCGCTGCTGCCCGAGATCGTGTTCCCGCTCGGCCCTCAGGCCTAGCGCGAGTAGGAGGGCGTCGAGCCCGCGCGTGACGCCGACGAGATCCGGGACCCTCCGCACCGCGACGAGGGTCCCGGCCACGTACGGCTCCGGGCTCTCGCCCGCATCGTGGCGGATGCTCAGGCGCTCGCCGGGAAGGCCGAACACGACCTCGGTGGACACGACGAAGCTCGGGAGGCGCACGGAGTGGACCTGCGTGCCGTCGACGTTCGCGCCGCGCGCCTCGTGCGGGCCGTGGAGGTCCTCGATCGGGTGCCCGAGCTCCGGCGCGCGGACCTCGCCGAGCCGCTCGGCCAGCTCGCGAGCGGTGCCGCTGGGCACGTCGGGCTTGGCCGCGCTCGCGTAGTCGATGACCTCCCACTGCGGCAGGTGGCGCGCGGCGAGGAGCGCCGCGGCCTGGCACATCGCGGCGGTGAGCGAGAAGTTCCCCGACGCCACGACCCCGACCGAGCGCTCGCGGGCCGCCGCGTCGAGCTCCGCGAAGTCCGCGGCCGTGAGCCCCGACGTGCCGATGACGACGGCCACGCCGGCCTCGATCGCCGCCAGCGCGTTGGCCTTGACGACCTCGACCGAGGTGTAGTCGATCAGCACGTCGACGCCGTCGAGCGCCTCGCCGACGGTCGCGAAGACGGGGACGCCAGGGACGTCGCCACCGAGGTCGCGGCCGGCGGCCGAGCGGCTGACGGCGGAGCGCAGCGTGAGGTCGGGCGCCTCCGAGACGCCCCGCACGAGCGCCCGCCCGGTCCAGCCGGTGGCGCCCGCGATGCAGACGGTCTGGCTCAGCGGACGCCGATCAGGTCCACGACGAACACGAGCGTCTCGTCGGGCCCGATCACGCCGCCGGCGCCGCGCTTGCCGTAGGCGAGGTCCGGCGGGATCGTGATCCGCCGCCGCCCGCCGACCTTCATGCCGGCCACGCCCTGGTCCCAGCCGGCGATCACCTGGCCCTTGCCGAGGCCGAACTTGAACGTGTCGCCGCGGTCCCACGAGGCGTCGAACTGCTCGCCCGTCTTCCAGGACACGCCGACGTAGTGGACCTCGACGATCTGGCCGGCAGCGGCCTCGTCGCCGTCGCCGACCTCGATGTCCTCGAGCTCGAGTTGGTAGGAGGGCGAGTGCTCGGGAACCTCGACCTGGGGCTTCTCGTTGGGCGCCATGGCCCGCAGGTTAGCCAGCGTCGAGCAGCGGCCGGATCGCCTCGGCGATCATCGGCACGACGGCCGGGTCCTCGATGGCGGTGACCTCGACGCCCACGATCCGGCAGCTCGCCGCCAGCTCCGCGAGCTGGGACCGGAGGCGCCGCTCGTCCCACCCGTCGGGCACGGGGAACTGGGCCGCCATCACCGACGGGTCGAGCACGTCGGCGTCGAGGTGGACGAACACGGGCACGCCGTCGGGGACCTCGGCGCTGAGCCCGGCCGCCTCGGCCTCGGCCTGCTCGCCGGGGTCGAGGTCGCGCACGCCCAGCAGGTGCACGCGCGCCGGGTCGACGGTGCCGCCGCGGCCCGCGTCCCAGCGCCCGCACGCGGCGGCCAGGCACATGCCGCCGAGGAAGCCGCTCTCGGTCGTCTCGGGCGTGTTGAAGTCCCCGTGCGCGTCGAGCCACACGACGTGGACGTCCGGCTCGTGCTCCACGACGGCCGGCAGCGTGGCGATGCAGATGCTGCAGTCCGAGGCGGTCAGCACGGGCAGCTCGCCCGCCGCGAACGCGGCCTCGAGCTCGGCCTCCGCGGCGTCGAGCACGGGCTCGGCGTCGGGCAGGTCGGCGCTCCAGTCGCGCACCTGCGGCTCGCCCGCCTCCTCGCCCGCCGAGCGACGCCGCCCGCCGAGCGCGAGGCGCCAGCGCCTGCCGCGCCCGCGCCGGATCCCGGCGGTGCGGTCGGACGGTGCCTGGCCGCGCAGGCCACGGTCGGACCCTCAGTCGGCCGGTCCATTGCGCCTCCCGCTTCTCGAAGAAGGCCTTCACGCCCTCGTGGATGTCGTCGGTCGAGAACGCGATCGTGAGCTGGGCGCGCAGGTAGTCGAGCGCCTCCACGAACGCCATGTCCTGCTGGCGGAACATCGCGTCCTTGCCGAGCCGCATCAGCACCGGCGACTTGGCGGCCAGCTTGGCCGCCCACTCCGCCACCGCGGCGTCGAAGTCCTCGGCGGCCACGACCTTGTTGACGATCCCGATCCGCTCGGCCTCCTCGGCGGAGATCTGCTCGCCCAGCAGCAGCAGCTCGTTCGTCGCCTTGCGCGGCACGTTGCGATAGATCAGCGCCATGATCATGAACGGGAACGCGCCGACGTTGATCTCCGGCGTCCCGAACCGCACGCCCTCGCGGGCCACGATCAGGTCGCACGCCAGCGCCACGCCCAGCGCGCCCGCCAGCACGTGCCCATTGGCGGCGCAGATGGTCGGCTTGCCGAGCTCGCCGATCAGCCGGAACAGCCGCGGGAAGCGCTCGGTGCCGAGGTGCTTGAGCACGAGCGGCTGCTCCTCCGCGAACCCGCCCAGGTTCGCGCCCGAGGAGAAGACCTTCTCGTGCGACGACGTCAGCACCACGCAGCGCACCTCGTCGTCGTCGCGCGCCGTCTCGAAGGCCGCGATCAGCTCGTCGAGCAGCTCGTCGGACAGCGCGTTGCGCGTCTCGGGCTGGTCCAGCGTGACGGTCGCGACGTGGTCGGCGACCTCGTAGCGGAGCGTGTCGAAGGCCATGGCCGAGACGGTACCGACGGAGGCGCGCAACGCGAGGTACAGTGCCGCCTAACGAGGAGCGCCGCCATGAGGGCGGCGGGCGCGTCCGGGTTCTTCATGAGGGGAGATGGGGAGTTGCGCACAGCAACCCGCGCCGCGATCGCGGCGCTGCTCGGCGTCGCTTCGCGTGCCCGCCACCGCATCAGCCGCCGGAACGGGCCTCGACGCCTACGAGGTCAAGACGGACAAGGCGGACTTGGGACGCCTCGCCGAGGAGGGCTTCGACGTCACCGAAGGCCGCAAGGGCAACACGCTCGAGATCATCGCGACGCGCAAGCAGATCGGCGAGCTGCGCGACCTGGGCATGAGGCCCAAGCTCAAGCGCAACGACGCCGGCCTGACCGCGCGCCAGTTCGCGGCCAGGCGCGTCGCGCCCGACGGGTCCTACGACGTCTACCGGCCGTACTTCAACGACGAGTGCACGACCGAGACGTGCTACGTCGGCCGCGACAACGTGGACGAGCCGCGCCAGACGCTCTACCAGGAGCTGCAGGCGATCGCCGAGCGAACATCGCTCGTTCGTCAAGCCGGTGATCATCGGCCACACGGTCAACGACGTGCCGATCCTGGCGCTCAAGTTCACCAAGGACGCCCGGCAGACCCGGACGGCTCACGCCCCGCGGTCCTCTACTCCTCCAACCAGCACGCGCGCGAGTGGATCACGCCGGAGATGAACCGGCGCCTCGCGCACCTGTTCGCCGACAACTACACGACGGTCGGCGACGACACGCCCGCCGAGGCGGCGGACGGCGGCGCACTCGGCGCCGCGGCCGGCAGCGTCACCAAGGGCGACATCACGAAGCTCATCACCGAGAACGAGCTGTGGATCGTCCTGTCGGCGAACCCCGACGGCTACGACTTCACGTTCACGCCCGGCAACCGCCTGTGGCGCAAGAACCTCGCGGAGCTTCAACGGCCAGCCCGGCATCCCAAGTCGGCGACGGCGTCGACCCGAACCGCAACTACCCGACGAAGTGGCACTACGACAACGAGGGCTCGGCGACCGATCCGCTGACGACACCTATCGCGGCCCGTCCGCGGGCTCCGAGCCCGAGACCAAGGCGCGTCGACGGCCTGTTGCGGCGGATCGGGTTCGAGTTCCAGATCAACTACCACTCGGCGGCGGAGCTGCTGCTGTACCCGTACGGCTTCCAGGTCGAGACCTACACGGCCGACGACCCGATCTACCGCGCGCTGTCGGGCACCGACGACGACTCGGCGATCAAGGGCGTCGAGCCGGGCGCGCCGGACGACTACGACCCCGACGTCGGCGCCGAGCTCTACACCACCAACGGCGAGATGACCGACCACGCGCACGGCGCCTACGGGACGCTCGCGTGGACGCCCGAGATGGACGTCGCCGACCCCGACCGCGGTGCGGAGGGCGAGGGCGGCGGGCCGCCGAGCGTGTTCGAGTTCCAGGACAGCGAGGCCGACCTGCAGCAGGCGTTCGAGAAGAACATCCAGTTCGCGCTCGACGTCGCCAAGTCCGCGGCCGATCCCGCCAACCCGGTCTCGCACCTCGGCAACAAGGTGCAGGACTTCGAGGTGGAGCGGTTCGCGTACTCCTACGGCGACCCGCAGACCGTGGAGGTCAACGCGAAGCGCGACCTCGGCGCGGTCACCATGCACTACGCGGTCAACGGCGGGGCCGAGCAGACCGCCGCGACCTCCGAGTGGGAGGGCGGCGAGCGCTACGGCGCCGGCTACGACGTCTACTACCACCGGCTGCGCGGCACGGTCACCGGCACCAACCCCGGCGACAGCGTGCGCGTGTGGTTCGAGGGTGGCGGGAAGCGCTCGCAGGCGTTCGAGTACGACGCCGCAAGCGAGTCCGCCAACAGGTGCTGATCCTGGCCTCGGAGGACTACACGGGCCACAGCCCGGACTACACCGACCGACCAAGCCGGCGTACCTCTCGTCCTACGAGCAGGCGCTAAGGCCAACGGCGTGGGCTACGACGTCTATGACGTGGACGCCCGGGGCCGGACCGCGCCCGACCCCCTCGGGGTGCTCGGCCACTACGACGCGATCGTCTGGTACACGGGCGACGACCAGCGGACGATCCGAGCCCGACCGCCGCCGACCGGGGCGGGCGCGAGCAAGCTCGCCAACGACGAGTTCCGCGCGGTCGCGGGACTTCCTCAACGAGGGCGGCAAGCTGCTCTACACGGGCAAGGCGGCCGGGTACAACCTGGCCAACCATTCGTGTTCAACGTCGAGGACGGGCCGCCGTACTGGCGACGACGCTCGGCGCACCTGCATCCCCCTGTCCAACGACTTCCTCCAGTACTGCCTCGGCGCGTACTCCAACAACGTGCTGCGGCAGTCCAAGGCGGAGTTGGACGGCGTCCAGGTCGGCTTCCCGGCGAGCCCGTTCGGGCCGAGCACGGTCGACGCTCAACGGCGCCGGGTCGGCCGACAACCAGGACACGGCGTACACGTTGACCCCGACCAGCTCGATCCTGCCGGCGAGCGAGTACCCGCAGTTCGCCTCAGAATCGATCGGCGAGTACTCGATCAACGGCCCGCTCGCTCCGAAGACGGGCGACTGGTACATGTACTCGCAGGCCATCGACGAGTCCTACAAGCGGATGACCCGCACGATCGACCTGACCGGCGCGACGTCGGGCACGTTGAAGTTCAACACGACGTACGACGTCGAGCAGGACTGGGACTACGTGTTCGTCGAGGCGCACACCGTCGGCCAGGACGACTGGACAACGCTGCCCGACGAGAACGGGAACACCGCCACCGACACGGGCGACAGCTGCCCCGGGATCGAGGAGGTCCACCCGTTCCTCGTGCACTACCAGACAGCCGGCAGCACCACCTGCACCCCCACCGGCACGACCGGTGAGTGGCACGCGGCGACCGGCAACTCCAGCGGCTACCAGCCGTGGGAGATCGACCTGTCGCAGTTCGCGGGCGAGCAGGTCGAGGTCTCGATCAGCTACGCGTCCGACCAGTTCGTGCAGGGCCTCGGCATGTTCGTCGACGACACCGAGGTCGCTGGTCGACGGCGCCAGCGTCGCGAGCACGTCCTTCGAGGACGGGCCGGGTGGCTGGGCCGTGCCAGGACCGCCCGCCGGCAGCCCCGGCAACGGCAACGACTGGGCCCGCTCCGAGGCGCTGTTCGAGGAGGCCGCCGGGGTCAAGACCGAGGACAGCGTGTACCTCGGCTTCGGCCTCGAGGGCGTCAGCGGTGCGGCGGAGCGCGCCGGGGTCATCGGCGGTGCGCTCCGGCAGCTGGGCGTGATCTCCGAGGGTGGCGGCCCGGGTGGCCCCGGCACGCCTCCGGGCGGCGGTACGCCTCCCGGCGGCGGCACGCCCCCGGAGGCACGCCGCCCAAGCGCAGCCTCGGCATCAAGAAGGGCACCGTGCGCGTCGGGAAGAACCGGCGCTACAAGGTCGCCCTCCGCTGTCCGCCCAGCACGGGCAACCGGTGCACGGGCGTCGTGCGCGCGGTCAGCGGCAAGAGCGTCCTCGGGCGGCGCTCGTTCCGGGTGACCGCGGGCAAGTACCGCACCGTCACGCTGCGCCTGACCAAGGGGCAGTACCGCAAGCTGGTCAAGCGCGGCCGGCTGCGGGCGACGGTGACCGTCACGTCGCGTGACGACGCCGGCACATTGCGGCGGAAGTCCGTGCGGCTGACGCTGAAGCCGAAGAAGTAGCCGACAACGGCCTGCGAGCGCCCGCCATCCGGCGGGCGCTCGCCGCTCGGCGGAAAGTAGGAAGTGCCACTGTTCACTTTGGGCGCCGTGAGCGGTACGGTTCGGCGATGGCCGCCACCGATGTCCTGAAGCCCGATCACGCCGGCGCCCGCCGGCACTTCATCTTCACCGACGAGCACGAGCAGCTCCGGGAGTCGATCCACAACTTCGTCGTCAAGGAGCTGGCGCCCCACGCGGAGAAGTGGGAGGAGAACACCTTCGAGAACTGGGTGTTCCCGCGGATGGGCGAGCTCGGCTTCCTCGGGCTCACCTACCCCGAGGAGTACGGCGGCCAGGGCGGCGACTACTACTGCGCGCTCGTGCTCGCCGAGGAGATGACGCACGCCAACTGCGGCGGCCTCGGCATGGGCATCGCGGTCCACACCGACATGGCGACGCCGCCCATCCACCTGTTCGGCACCGAGCAGCAGAAGCAGGACTACCTCGTGCCGTCGATCAAGGGCCAGAAGATCGCCTGCCTGGGGATCACCGAGCCCGACGCGGGCTCCGACGTCGCGGGCATCAAGACCCGCGCCGTCAAGGACGGCGACGAGTACGTCATCAACGGGTCGAAGACCTACATCACCAACGGCCACCGCGCGGACTACATCGTGCTCGTGACCAAGACCGACCCCGACGCGGGCTACGACGGCTTCACGCTGTTCCTCGTCGACATGGACCTGACCGGCGTGATCCGCGAGAAGAAGCTCGAGAAGATGGGCATGCACGCCTCCGACACGGCGCTGCTCGCCTTCCAGGACGTGCGCGTCCCCGAGAGCGCGGTGCTCGGGCAGGTCGGCAAGGGCTTCTACCACATCATGTGGGAGCTCCAGGGCGAGCGGATGATCGGCGCCGCGGGCGCCGTCGCGGCCGCTCAGAACGTCTTCGACCGCACGCTCCAGTACGCGCAGGAGCGGGTCGCGTTCGGGCGCCCGATCTCGAAGTTCCAGGTCACCCGCTTCAAGTTCGCCGAGATGGCGACCAAGATCGAGGCCGCGCGCCAGCTCGTGTACACGACCGCCTGGCGGTTCGCGAACGGCGAGTACCCCGTGCGCGAGATCTCGATGGCCAAGCTCTACGCCTCCCGCATCGCCTGCGAGGTCGCCGACGAGTGCATCCAGATCCACGGCGGCGCGGGCTACATGAAGGAGTACAACGTCGAGCGCGTGTGGCGCGACCTGCGGCTGAACCGGATCGGGGCGGGCACCGACGAGGTGATGCTCGAGGTGATCGGGAAGTCGTACGGGATCTGACCCCGCCCGGCTCGACCGCGGACGGTCGACGCTCGATGCGCACGCGGAGCATACGTGGCTCTAGAGCCCTCCCCCATTCACCGCGCGCCACGACGCGCTGCGGGCCGAGATGCGGGCGTTCGTGGAGGGCGAGCTGCGCCCGCACGCGGACGAGTGGGAGGCGGCTCGGTGGTTCCCCGACGAGGTGTTCGGGCTCCTCGCCGAGCGCGGCTGGCTGGGGCTGAAGTACGGGCCGGACGCCGACTGGGTCGCCGACGCGGTGTTCGCCGAGGAGCTGTCGCGCTGCGGCTCGGGCGGGCTGGCGGCCGGCATCGGCGCGCACACCAGCATCGCCACGCCGCCGGTCGCGCGGTTCGGCACGCCGGAGCAGCACGAGCGCTGGCTGGAGCCGGCGATCCGCGGCGAGAAGATCGGCGCGCTGGCCATCACCGAGCCCGACGCGGGCTCCGACGTCGCCTCGGTCCGCACCCGCGCCCAGCGCGTCGACGGCGGCTGGCTGGTCAACGGCGCCAAGACGTTCATCACCAACGGCGTGCGCGCCGGGTTCTACGTCGACCGCGGTGCGCACCGGAGGGACACCCACCCCACCCACCCACGGCGGGATGTCGTTCCTGGTCATCGAGCCCGGCGAGGGCGTGCGCGCGACCAAGCTCGAGAAGCTCGGCTGGCACGCCTCCGACACCGGCGAGATCGCCTTCGAGGACGTGTTCGTCCCCGACGAGCACCTGCTCGGCGAGGAGGGCCGCGGCTTCTACCTGATCATGGCCAACTTCCAGTGGGAGCGGCTGCTGATGGCGCTCGGCGCGGTCGGCTCGATGAACGCCGCGCTGGAGCGGGCCGTCCCGCGGCTCGCGGGGCGCGGCCAGGCCGTCCGCCACGCGGTCGCCGAGCTCGCCACCACGGCGGAGGCGGGCGCGGCGCTGACCCACCACGCGCTGCGGCGCTTCCTCGACGGCGGCGAGGCCATGCGAGCCGTGCGCGAGGTGACGATGGCCAAGCTGGCCACCCAGCGCGCCAGCTTCGACCTCCACGACCGGCTGCCTCGGCCTGCTCGGCCCCGACCCGGAGCTCGAGCGCGCGGCCCGCGACAGCCGCCTCGGGCCGATCGGCGGCGGGACCGACGAGATCATGAAGGAGATCCTCGGCCGCTCGATGGGTATGTGACGCGGATGACGGCCTTCGGCGACGCGATCGGGCAGGCGTACGCGACGGACGGCGCGGCGATCGACCTCGGCCGCGGCGTGCACGACGGCGCGCTCGCGCCGGAGGCGGTCGTCCGGCTCCCGCTGGCCACCATGAACCGCCACGGGCTGATCGCGGGCGCGACCGGGACGGGCAAGACCAAGACGCTGCAGCTGATGGCCGAGCAGCTCTCCGCGCAGGGCGTGCCCGTGTTCGCCGCCGACGTCAAGGGCGACCTGTCGGGCCTCGCCGAGCCGGCCGAGGCGGGCGGCGCCCGCGGAGGCGCGGATGGGCGAGCTCGGGCTCCCCTTCGCGCCGACGACGTTCCCCGTCGAGTTCCTCTCGCTCGGCGGCATCGGCCCGGGCGTGCCGATCCGCGCCACGGTCTCCGACTTCGGCCCGCAGCTGCTGGCCAAGGTGCTGGGCGCCAACGACACCCAGGAGTCCAGCCTCGGGCTCGTGTTCCACTACGCCGACACCAAGGGCCTCCCGCTGCTCGACCTCTCCGACCTGCGGGCGCTGCTGACCTACCTTTCGAGCAAGGACGGCAAGGCCGAGCTGGAGGGCATCGGCGGGCTCTCGAAGGCGACCGTCGGGGTGCTCCTGCGCTCGCTGGTGGGGCTCGAGACCGGCGGCGGGACCGAGTTCTTCGGCGAGCCGCAGCTGGACATCGCCGACCTGATGCGGGTCGCGCCCGACGGCCGCGGGGTCATCTCGTGCCTCGAGCTGCCCGCGGTCCAGGACAAGCCCGAGCTGTTCTCGACGGTGATGATGTGGCTGGTCGCCGAGCTGTTCGAGCAGCTGCCGGAGGCGGGCGATCTCGACAAGCCCAAGCTCGTGTTCTTCCTCGACGAGGCGCACCTGCTGTTCGCCGACGCCACCGACGCGTTCGTCGAGTCCGTCACCCGCACGGTGCGGCTGATCCGCTCCAAGGGCGTCGGCGTGTTCTTCGTCACCCAGGCGCCGACCGACCTGCCGGAGGGTGTGCTCGGCCAGCTCGGCAGCCGCGTCCAGCACGCGCTGCGCGCGTTCACGCCCAAGGACGCGAAGGACCTCAAGGCGGTCGTCACGACCTACCCGACGTCGGAGTTCTACGACGTCGGCGAGCTGCTGACCTCGATGGGGACCGGCGAGGCCGCCGTGACGCTGCTCTCCGAGAAGGGCGTGCCGACGCCCGTCGTGCACACGCGGATGCTCGCGCCCGCGTCGAAGATGGCGCCGGCCGCCGACGTCGGCCGCGCGTCGCCGCTGTTCAGGAGAAGTACGGCACGCGGATCGAGGCGCAGAGCGCGCGCGAGATGCTCGCCGCGCGGATGCACGAGGCGGCGCCGAAGCTCGACCACATCCCGCCGCCGGACTTCGGCGACGAGCCGAAGCCGAAGCGCCGTCGCGCCCCGGAGCCCGACGGCTCGCTCGGCGACTTCCTCAACTCGCGCCAGGGTCAGACGCTGCAGCGCGAGGTGCTGCGCGGCATGTTCGGGATGCTGCGCCGGCGGCGCTAGCAGCCGCGGACGCGAGATCCGCGCGCGCCTGCGCGCGGGTGAACCAGATCGGCGTGCCGACGGCCTCGGTGACCTGGCCGCGGACGAGGCGGAGCCCGTAGCGCCCGCTCGCGGTGACCGTGCGCTTCAGCCTGCGGGAGCCCGAGGCGACGACGCGGCCGTCGCGCACGAGCTGCAGGACGCCGGCGCCGGTGGCGCGGCCCGCCAGCTTCAGCTTCCGGCCGCGGGCGGCGTCGCCGAAGATGGCGGTCCGGCGCGCGCCGGGCACGCGGCCGGTGAAGCGCAGGTCGGGGCCGCCCGCGCCGCCGAGCTTGGCGTAGGTGTGCCCGGCGCGGACGGCGCAGCGGACGCCGCGCTCGGACAGCTCCTTCGCGCGCACGACGGTCGCGCCCGTGCCGACGGGCGACTGCGTGCCCCCGCCGGGCGTGCGGCCCGCGTTGTGGGAGTCGCTCGCCGCCACCGCCGCGGCGTGCGCCCCGGCGGCGAGGGCGCGCTCGTAGAAGTCGATCGCGGTCGAGGTGAACGGGTTGGGCGCCTCGCCGATCTTCTGCGGGCCGGTGTTGACCTCGATCGCGTCGACGTTGCGGTAGCCCGTCTCCCCCGCCGTGTAGTCCCACGGGCAGCCGCGGCAGAGCATCGCGAACAGCGGGTTCGAGGACGGGAAGATCGTCGGGTGGTTGATCTGCGTGAAGCCGCCGGCGCGGTGGACGTCGCGGAAGATCCGGCTCGCGGGCTGCGCGGGGCGGCGCAGGGTCACGCCGCCGTCGGCGCGCAGGTCGTAGACCGGGCCGGTGCGGTAGTCGACGTAGCGGCCGCTGAGCTGGTTGTTGGTGTGCCCGCGGTAGGTGATGACCTCCGACGAGCGGCCGACCAGGTCGCGCGGATGCGCCTTCGCGTAGCGGCGCGATCTCGCCCCACGCCGAGTCCGTGACGTAGTCGGTGAGCGTGATGAAGTCCAGCTTCGCGGCGCCGAACGCGTAGTCGAAGGTCTCGGTCATCGTCGCGTCGCCGAGCGCGGAGTGCTCGGAGTGCACGTGCAGGTCGCCCGCGTACCAGCCGGGCTTGCCGCGGGCCGGCTTGCGCGGGTACTTGGCCGGCCGGTAGGGCCGGTCGGCGAACGCGGGGTCGGTCGCGTACTCGACCTCGACGCGCCAGGCGACCTGGCCGTCGGCGTCGCCCTGGTCCTGCCGGGCGATGGCGGCGAGGCCCAGCTCGGCGTACCAGCGCCCGGCCTGGACCGCCCCGGCCGGAAGCCGCGCGTGGTGCGCCCGGGGACGTGGCCCTTCGGGCTCGCCAGGTACTGCTCCCGGCTGCTGAAGCCCTCGAGGGAGAGCGTGACGTCGGGGTGGCTGGAGCCGCCCCAGCCGCGGAACCCGCGGGGATCGTAGAGCCCGAGGTCCAGCGTATGGCGGACGTTGGGAAGCGGGCGCGTCCGGCTGGTCGAAGCAGTACTTCACGCGGACCGCGGTGGTGCCGGCCGGGACGTCGAAGGGCACGCGCACGTAGCCGCCCTGCAGGTCGGCGGGGAAGGCGCCGGTGATCAGCTGGGAGAGCTGGATCGGGTCGCCGGGGCACGGCTCCGTCACGGCGGTCGTGACCGCGGTCGGGGCGGTGGCGAGCGTATGCGCCTGCGCGGCGCCCGCGGTGGCGACGAGGATCGCGATGGTCAGCAGGGCGCGGCGCACGTGAGGGGCGAGTCTATGCAGAATGGCTGGCTCGACTCACGAATGAGGAGCACACGAACATGGGAGTCTCGACAGCAAGGTGGCGATCGTCACCGGCTCCGCCCGCGGCATAGGCCGCGCCACGGCGGAGCTGCTCTCCGAGCAGGGCGCGAAGGTCCTGATCAACGACCTCGACGGCGACGCCGCCGCGCAGACCTCCGTCGAGATCGCGGGCGAGACCGCCGTCCACGCCGGCGACCTCACCAAGGAGGGCGCCGCGGACGAGCTCGTGCAGACGGCCATCGACGCCTGGGGCAAGATCGACATCATCGTCAACAACGCGGGCTACACGATCGACGCGCCGATCCACAAGATGTCCGACGACGCCTTCCAGCGGATGCTCGGTTGCGGGCCAGAGGTGTGATGTCCTTCCAGGCATCGAGCGCCGTGGGGTTGGCGACCAGCGCCTTCCGGAGGTCTGCTGGAAGCTTGTGCACCACTCCGCCGGGCACTCGCAACGCGCTCGCAGAGCCACGGTAGCGACGGGAGCCTGTTCCGGAGGCGCGGTGCGGTCGTCTCAGTAGCCGTAGCGGTGTTCGAGTTCGTAGTGGTGCTCAAGGTCGACCACGGGCACGAACTCGTCGAAGGAGCGCACCAGGTCGAGGTGGTCACGCAAGGGTACCGTGCTCGTGAAGCGTCGCATACGCGTGCTGCATCGCCTTCGTGGCGGCGAGCAGCCCGGTGAGCGGCGACACGATCAGGTCGTACCCAAGGTCGTGGAGCTCGTCCGGCGACAACAGAGGGGTACGGCCACCTTCGATCATGTTCGCCACCCGCACACACCCCGGTGTGGCGTCGGCGATGGCGCGCATCTCGTCAATCGACTCAGGAGCCTCGACGAAGATGGCGTCAACACCGATGGCGGCGGCGGCCTGCACCCGCCGGATCGCCTCGTCGATGTCGTGGGCGGCGCGGGCGTCGGTGCGGGCGACGACGAAGAGCCGATCGCGGTGGTCGAGTGCGGCCCGCAGCTTGGCGAGCCACTCGTCGGCCGGCACCACACGCTTGCCCGCCATGTGCCCGCACTTCTTGGGCCACACCTGATCCTCGAAGAACACGCCGGCGGCGCCCGCCCGCTCGTACAACTCGACGGTGCGGATCGTGTTCAGCGGGTTGCCGTACCCCGTGTCCCCGTCGACGATCACCGTGCAGTCGGGGACGACGCCGCACACACGGCGGCAACCTCGGCGATCTCCGTCTGTGTGAGGTAGCCGAAGTCGGGGAGGCCGAGCTGCGTCGCCGACGTGCAGTACCCCGACGAAACATGGCCTCGTGGAGCCGCCAGCGTGGGCCGAGGCTGCCGCGAGCAACACGTCGAACACGCCGGCGAGAACCACGGTGTCGCCCTTCCGCAAGCGGTCGCGCAGCCCATCTCCATCCATCCGGCGGAGCCTACGGCCAGTCCCCGACGGGGCACGGCGCCGGGCGTGGGTGGACTCCACGTGGTCCGCGATTCTGCTGGCCTGGCCGGGGCCTCGGTCCGCCCGCCGACCAGCCTACGGATGGCGGTAGGAAGCCTCGGAGCGGTTCGCCGTCGGCATCTCGATGTAGATCGGGCCGGGTCCTTCGTTGGGCCCCACAGCACGCCCAGGCGCAGCAGCTCGTCGAAGGTCCAGTAACCGTTCGTGCCGGGGATCGGTGCCCTGCTCGCGGAAGGCGACGAACCACGGCCAGCCCTGCGACGCCCTGGTCCCAGAAGGGCGTTCGGGATCTGCAGCATGTCGCCGATGCTCTGGCCGGCCTTGTTGGTGCCGACCATGTAGCGGGCCATGGCGTTCAGCGCCGGGCGGCTGGCGCCCTGGTCGTACTCCGCGAGGAGCGACAGCAGCGTCTCGGCCGAGCTCGATGCCCTCGGGCGTCGCGGCGAGGACGGCGTCGAGCGTCTGGTCGGACTGGTAGCTGGGCGTCGGTCCAGGTGGCCGGGATGTAGACGTCCTGGACGCCGAGGTAGTGCGCCGTCACCTGCCACACGTGGAGGAAGCCGTCGGCGTGGGCGGCGGTGAGCGCACGTTCCAGCGCCGAGCGTGCGGTGGATGAACGTCGCCAGGCTGTGCCAGGTGATGATGAGGTCGCGCTGGCTGATCGGCGCCGGGATGTCGCCGCCGGCCTGCCATCGCGGCGACGACGTGATCAGGTGGCGCACGGCGCTGTGCGTCAGCCGGGTCTTGATGCAGGTGACGATCATCTCGCCGCCGGGGTCGAAGGCGTTCTCGGTGCCGACGTCGTAGCCGAGCTTGGCGGTCTTGGCGACGCGGTCCCGCATGTCCTCGCCGCCCTTGGAGTGGTACACGGCCCGAGCCTCGTCAGGGATGGCGCAGCTCATGATCCCGCTGCCGAGCCCGTAGAGCAGACCGGTGTAGTTGCCGCGGCAGCTCGTAGAAGTCGAAGCCGGCGGCGAGCTTGGCGCGGTCGAGCCACGTCGGCTCGCTGCCTCGCCTCCTCGATGAAGGCGACGAGGTCGGCCGGCAGGCCGGTCGGGCAGCGGCTGGTCGTTCGGTGCCAGGGGCGCAGGAGCGCGTTGAGCTCGCTCGATCCGGGTGATGCCCTCCTCCTCGAACAGGCGGCGGACGACCGCGTCGGCGGCGGCGTCCCACACGTCCTCGGGCGGCAGCGTCTCGAGCTTGCCGCCCGCCACCGACTGGCTGGCTGTTCCACGCCCACGCCGGCGCGAGCGGGCCGAGCGCGCCGAGCCAGGCCGAGGGCCCCCCCCGCTCTTGAGAAGGCTCCTGCGGCTGATCTCCACTCGTGCATCCCGAGGAGACGATCGCTACACTTGATGTCGGAACTGTAGCGGACGGTGATACGGGGTCCGC
>CAVXSJ010000022.1:0-775932 GCA_963764385.1 uncultured Solirubrobacteraceae bacterium
CGCGTCCAGGCGCTCCTGGCACTCGCTCTGCGCGCCCTGGCAGGTCGAGCAGATGTTCATCATCAGGTCGGCGCCGTTGGCGATCTCCTGCTGGGCGAGCGCGAACGTGCGGGCGTTGAGGGTGTCGGCCAGCTCCTGGTTGTGCTCGGCGATCACGCCGGCGCCCGTGCAGCACGCACGGTCCAGCTCCACGAGCTCGATGTCCAGCAGCGGCGCGACCAGCGCCATCGAGCCGTGCAGCTCGGGCGTGAAGCCGCGGCTCACACAGCCGGGCCAGTAGGCGACCTTCACTTGTTCGGGCTCCTCTCTTCGGGCAGCTGCCCTCCGGCACCGGCCGACGTGGTCTCGGTGGCCTCAGGGGCCTCGCCCTGCGCGTCCTCTTCCTCGTCCTCGTAGCCGACCACGTAGAGGTTGAGCTCGTAGCGCTCCTCCTTGTCGTGGACGTGCTCGAAGATCCGCTTGACGGCCTTGTCCGCCTTGTGCTGATGCAGGAGCGCCTTCTTCGGCGTGACCTTGCCGCGCTGCAGCGCCTTGAGGATCACCGGCAGCGAGCCGACCAGCTCGGGCACGGCGCGCGGGTGGAACTTGCCGCCGTAGGAGTCGGGCAGGAGGTCGGCCTCGTGCAGCAGGCCGTTGCGCTCGATGTTCTTGACGAACGCCATCTCGTGGCGGTGGCCGTTGTTGCGGTCGTCGATCTCGTGGTCGGCGCCGGCGATCCGGCGCAGCCGCATGATCTGGCTCATCGGCGCGACGCCCTTGGGGCACGCCTCGATGCAGTTGAAGCAGTGGGTGCAGTCGTAGATGCCGTGCGGGTCCTCGGCGAGGTCCTTCAGGCGCTCCTTGTGCTGGCCGTCGCGCGGGTCGCCGACGAAGCGGTAGGCCTTGGCCAGGGCGGCCGGGCCGATGAACAGCGGGTCGACCTCCATCGACAGGCAGTCCGAGACGCACGCGCCGCACTGGATGCAGGCCATCGACTGCGTGACGTCGATCATCGACTCCATCGGGACGATGTACTCGCGCTCCGGCGGGTCGCCCTCGGGCAGCAGCCACGGCGTGACGCGCTGGATCTTCTTCCAGTGGACCGCGTCCATGTCGACGATCAGGTCCTTGATCACGGGCATGTTGCCCATCGGCTCGACCGTGATCACGACGGCCTTCTCCTGGCCCTCGTCGGGCGGGTTCCAGCCCATGCCCGTGGGCGGTGCGGGCCGCCTCGTCGAGGTGGGTGTGGCAGGCCAGCGCCGGCTTGCCGTTGATGCGCACGCCGCAGGAGCCGCAGATCGCCGCGCGGCACGAGCAGCGGATGCCGATCGAGCCGTCCTCGCGGTCCTTGGCCTGGAGGATGCCGTCCAGGACGGAGCGGTGCCCGTCCAGGTCGATCGTGAACTCCTCCCAGTACGCCGCCTCGCCCGTCTCAGGGGAGTAGCGCCGGAGCTTGAGCGTGTATTCAGGCATCAGAGGTTCCGGTCGTAGGTCGCCGTCCGGCGGTGCGGGGATCTGCGATTGGGACCACTAGTACTTGCGCTCCTGTGGCTCCCACTGGGTCATGGTGACCGGCGAGTAGGAGATCTTCGGGGCGTCGCCGCCGTTGACCGAGAGGTTGATGTGCTTGAGCCATTCGCCGTCGTTGCGCTCCGGGAAGTCCAGCCGGAACTGGGCCCCGCGCGACTCCTTGCGCTCGAGCGCGCCCATCACGATGCACTCCGCGCAGTCGAGCATGTACCCCAGCTCGATGGCGCCGAGCACGTCCTGGTTGAAGACGGTGCCGCGGTCGTCGATGTAGGCCGTCTTGGCGTCCTCCTTGAGGCGGCGGATGATCTCGGTCGCCTCCGTGAGGCCCGCCTCGTCGCGGAACACCGCGCATTTCTCGTTCATCATCGTGCCGAGCTCGTCCTTGATCTCGGAGACCCGGCGGGGTGGGTGGGACCCGGTCTTCTCGCGGCGCATGAACTGCTGGATCATCGCCTCCTCGTCCGCGAGCTGCTTCACGGACGGGGTGGGCATCGCCATGCCCGCCGCGCGCTCGGCGGCATGGACGCCGGAGCGCCGGCCGAAGATCAGCGTGTCCAGCAGCGAGTTCGCGCCCAGGCGGTTGCCGCCGTGGACGGAGACGCAGGCGACCTCGCCGGCGGCGTAGAGCCCGGGGATCGAGGTCTGCGCCGTTCACGTCGGTCTTGACGCCGCCCATGATGTAGTGGCAGCCGGGCTTGATGTGGATCGGCTCGCGGGTGATGTCCACGCCCGCGAAGTCGCGCCCGATGTTGACGATCTCGCGCAGCGCCTCGAGCGTGCGCTTGCGCGGCACCTTGGTGATGTCCAGCGCCACCGTGCCGTCCGGGAAGCCGCGGCCCTCGTTGATCTCGGTCTGCTCGGAGCGAGACACGACGTCGCGGGAGGCGAGCTCCATCTTGTTGGGCGCGTACTTCTCCATGAAGCGCTCGCCCTCGGCGTTGTAGAGGTGCGCGCCCTCGCCGCGGGCGCCCTCGGTGATCAGGATCCCGTTCCCGGCCAGCGTGGTCGGGTGGTACTGGATCATCTCCATGTCCATCAGCGGCGCGCCGATGCGGTAGGCCTGGGCGATCCCGTCGCCGGTGCAGATGAGGGCGTTGGTGGTCGGCTTGAAGCACTGGCCCGCGCCGCCGGAGGCGAGGATCGTCGCCTTGGCCGCGAACAGCTGCATCGAGCCGTCCTTGATGTTGCGGGCGATCGCGCCGCAGCAGTGGCCGTTGTCGTCCTGCACGAGCGCGGTGACGAACCACTCCTCGTAGCGGTCGACCTTGGCGTGGCTCTTCATCAGCTGCTCGTAGAGGACGTGCAGCAGAGCCTGGCCGGTGATGTCGGCCACGTAGTAGGTGCGCGCGGCGGAGGCGCCGCCGAACGCGCGGGTGCCGAGGCGGCCCTCCTCGTTGCGGTGGAAGGTGACGCCCTGGTGCTCGAGCCACAGGACCTCGTCGGGCGCCTCGCGGCACATGATCTCGATCGCGTCCTGGTCGCCCAGGTAGTCCGAGCCCTTCACCGTGTCGAAGGCGTGCGACTCCCAGGAGTCGTCCGGGTTGAGCGCCGCGTTGATGCCGCCCGCCGCGGCATTCGAGTGCGAGCGGACCGGGTGGACCTTGCTCATGATCGCGACGGTCGCCCCGGAGCGGGCGGCCGCGAGCGCTGCGCGCTGACCGGCGAGGCCGGCTCCGATGATCAACACGTCGTGCGAGGGCATGGCGGTCAGTCTATTGGCGCTACCGCCCGGATCGCCGCGCGGTCCACCCCTCGTCCGGCTCCCGGCGCGTAGGCGGGCGGCGCCGGCGGTTTGGCGAGGGCGTCATATTTGGGGGAGGAAGATGACCCAGGGGCCTTCAACCCACCCGGTACGCGTGCTCGTCGTCGACGACCACGCGGACGTCCGCTTCCTCGTTCACGCGATCCTGGACGACGCCGGCCCGGACGTGCAGTTCGCCGGTGAGGCCTCGTACGCGGAGGAGGCGGTCCGCGAGGTGGAGCGCCTGGAGCCGGACGTGGTCGTGCTCGACGCCCGGATGCCGGGCTTCGACGGGTACGAGACCGCCGCGATGCTGCTGGGCGCCCGCCCGGGGCTGCCGATCCTGCTCTGCTCGGCGATCGTCGACCGCGAGACGCGCGACCTCGCGCGGGCCGCCGGCATCACCGCCTGCCTGTCCAAGGACCACTTCGAGGCGATCCCGCAGGTGGCGATGGAGCTCGCCGCGCAGGCTCGCTAGCTGGCGCCCGGCGCGAGCCGGTTCTGCAGCGCGCGCGAGACCTGCTCGAGCGTGACGACGCCGCGCAGGCGCCCGTCGGCGTCGACGGCCATCAGCGCCCCGACGCGGCGCAGCGGCTCGGAGGCCAGCAGGGCCTCCAGCGGCGCGTCGTCGCGGACCTCGCCGGAGGCGGTCGGCCAGCTCGCGCACGAGCGAGTCCGTGCCCTGCTGCACGGCGAACTCGATGGGCTCGCGGAACACGAGGCCCGCGAAGTGCCCGTCGTCCTCGACGACGGCGAACCAGGGCCAGCCCTGGTAGCGCAGGAAGTACTCCTCCCAGGCCTGGGAGACCGGCAGGCCGGCCGGGATCGTCACCGGCTCGGCGTCCATGATGTCGGCGACCGTGACGCCCTCCAGGCGCGAGGTGACCGCGGTCTGCACGACGGCGGCGCGGGCGGAGGAGAACAGCAGGTAGCCGAGCACGGCGAGCCAGATGCCGTTGCCGGTGTCGCCGTTGAGCGTCTGGAAGATGCCGAACGCCATCAGCAGCACGGCGAACGCCCTGGCCGATGTAGGCGGCGATCCGCGTCGCCTTCCCGCGGTCGCCCGTCACCTTCCAGATCGCGGCGCGGGCGATGCGCCCGCCGTCGAGCGGGAACGCCGGGACGAGGTTGAACACGAGCAGCACGAAGTTCATCGTCACCAGGAAGGAGACGAGCAGCAGCGCGATGTCACTCGGAGCGGCGCCGTCCAGCCGCGCGGCGTCGAAGAACTCGTCCGAGCCCGCCAGCGCGAGCCCCACCCCCGAGCCCAGCAGCACGAGCGCGAGCGTGACCAGCGGCCCGGCCACGGCGACGAAGAACTCCTGCCCGGGCGAGCTCGTGTCCCGGTTCATCTTCATCACGCCGCCGAAGAAGAAGAGGTCGATGCCGGAGACCTCGATCCCGGACCGGCGGGCCGCCAGGGCGTGCCCGAGCTCGTGCAGGACGATCGAGCCGAAGAACAGCACCGCGGCGCCGAGGGCGGCCGCGTAGCCGGTCGTCTCGTCGCCCAGGATGTCGGTGAACGACTGGGACAGCCAGAAGATGAACAGGAACAGGATCAGGAACCACGAGGCATTGACCCCGATCCGGATCCCGAAGATGCGCCCGAGCGTGAATGAGCTTCCGCCAAGCACTTAGCGGGAATGGTCGCATAGCATCGCCCGCCCCACTGTGATCGACCCCGATAAGCGATCGCTCATGACCGAGGAGAAGAACCCCTGATGGCCGAACCGAAGATCGTGACCGTGACCGGGGCGGCCGGACAGATCGGCTACGCGCTGCTGTTCCGGATCGCGTCCGGGCAGATGCTCGGCCCCGACCAGCCCGTGCACCTCCGCCTCCTGGAGATCCCCGACGCCGTCAAGGCCGCCGAGGGCACCGCCATGGAGCTCGACGACTCCGCCTTCCCGCTGCTGGCGGGGATCGACATCACCGACGACGCCAAGCAGGCCTTCGACGGCGTGAACGTCGCGCTGCTGGTCGGCGCCCGGCCGCGCACGAAGGGCATGGAGCGCGCCGACCTGCTGGAGGCCAACGGCGGCATCTTCAAGCCGCAGGGCGAGGCCATCAACGCCGGCGCCGCCGACGACGTGAAGGTCCTCGTGGTCGGCAACCCCGCCAACACCAACGCGCTGATCGCGATGAGCGCGGCGCCCGACGTCCCGCGTGAGCGCTTCACGGCGATGACGCGCCTGGACCACAACCGGGCGATCGCACAGCTGGCGCGCAAGACCGGCGCGCAGGTCAGCGACATCACGAACATGACCGTGTGGGGCAACCACTCGCCGTCGATGTTCCCCGACCTCTTCAACGCGAAGGTGAAGGGCGAGAACGCCGCCGAGGCCGTGAACGACGAGCAGTGGTACGCCGACGAGTACATCCCGACGGTGGGCAAGCGCGGCGCAGCGATCATCGAGGCGCGCGGCGCCTCCTCTGCCGCCTCGGCCGCCAACGCCGCCATCGATCACGTCAACAGCTGGGTGCTCGGCACGCCGGAGGGCGACTGGGTCTCGATGGCCGTGCCGACCGACGGCAGCTACGGCATCGAGGAGGGGATCATCTCCTCGTTCGCGTGCACCTGCTCGGGCGGTGAATGGTCGATCGTCGAGGGCTTGGAGATCAACGACTTCGCCCAGGAGCGGATCGACAAGACGGTGAACGAGCTCAAGGAAGAGCGGGACGCGGTCAAGAAGCTGGATCTCGTTAACCGCCGTCGCAGAGGCGCGACTACGATTACAGATCTCGCCCTCCCGTCATCGCACCAGGTCGAACCTTTGGTGAAAGGTTCTCACCGGGTGCGATGACGTCCGTGCGACGTTACGTTGCCGCGACCTCGCGGGCGTGCCAACCCTTGCCCGACTTCGTGACCCGGCCCTCCTCCGCGAGGGTGGGCATGACGCGGTACAGGTAGTTCTGCTTGATCCCCATCGCCTCGGCGAGCTCGGGGATGGTGATGCCGGGGCGGGCCTTGACCAGCTCGAAGGCCTGCGTGGCCCGCGTGCCGCTCCCGCGCGGGCGCCCGCGACGGCCGTTGCTGGAGCGCGAGCCGGCGCCCGAGCTGCGCCGGCGCTTGCGTGTCGCGGTGGTGGCGGCGGGTGCGGGGCGCGCCGTGGTGTCGACGCCGGAGAGGGCCCGCTCGGCGGCTTCGAGGCGGGAGTACTCCTCGACCAACGGCTTCAGCTCCTTCGAGCCGAGCCTGGATCTCCTTGCGCTTCTCGTCGAGGAAGTCTGCCATTTGAACCTTTCGGGGTGAGAGAGACTCGCCCAACTCTACTCTTTACCGGTGAACTTGGCCTTCCCGGGTCCATCCTTGAGGAACGACTGCACCGCATTTCGGGAATCGTGAGTCTCGAACAGATGTGAGGTAAATGCGGCTGTGCGCTCGTCCGCGCCGCGCGTGCCGTGGTCGGCCTGGGCGCGCACGATGCGCTTGGTGGCGGCGTGGGCCAGCGTCGGGCCGGCTGCCAACTGAGCGGCGAACGCCCGCGCGTCGTCGAGCAGTTCCTCGTCTGCGAGCACCCGGTTCACGACGCCCCACGCGTGCAGGGTGGGCGCGTCGTAGAGCGCGCCGGAGTACACGAACTCGCGTGCCCGCGCGGTCCCCGCCCGCTCGGCCATCCGCTGCGTCCCGCCCATCAGCGGGGTGATCCCGACCACCTTCTCGACCAGCCCGAAGCGCGCCGAGTCCGACGCCCACAGCAGGTCGCAGGCGAGCGCCACCTCGAGCCCGGCGGTCAGGCACAGCCCTCGCACCGCGGTCATGGTCGGGAACGGCATGTCCTCGATCGTGTGGGCGAGCTCCAGCAGCGACGTCGTCAGCGCGTCGGCCTTCGGGATGTCGAGTCCCTCGAACACGTGCACGTCGACGCCGGCGGTGAACACGTCACCCTCGGCGTGGATCAGCAGAGCGCGCGGCGCGGCCGCGGCGGCCTCGTCGACGGCGGCGCGCAGGTCCTCGATCAGGGTGGCGTCGAACAGGTTCAGCGGCGGGTTGGCGAGAACGATCTCGCCGACGTCGCCTTGGGTCTCGTAGCGGGCGTGTGGCATGGCCCGGACGCTACCCGCGTCAGCGCTCGAGCAGCTGCTTCAGCGCGGCGAGCGACCGGTTGGCCTCCCGCTGCGGCACCCCGCCCACGATCACGCGCGACGCGGCCTTGCCCAGGAACCCCCCGGGCGCCTTGAACTCGTTCTCGTACTCGAAGTGGGTCCCGTCGCCGTCGGCGTCGGAGAGCCGGTAGGCGGTGCGGGCGTAGGAGTGCGCGGGCCCGCGGCCCTCCCAGGTGGCGCGGACGTTGGGCTCGAACTCGGTGAGCTTCCACTTCACCTTGAAGTTCGCGCCGCGCAGGCACAGCGTCTGATCCATCTCGAACCCCTCGTGCGGCGCGCCGTGGTCGCTGTCGTTGACGCGGCGGTGGATCGTGACCCACTCGTTGAGGCGCGCGGGATCCAGCATGGTCTTGAAGACCTGCTCGCGCGGGGCGTCGATGTCGATGGCGGCGGTGACGAGCGTCATCTGGCGGCGACCTCCTCGGTCTGCTCCCATTCGCGCAGCGCGCGCTCCACCGCGGCGTCGAAGTGATGCAACCGTATTCCGAAGGCGCCCGCGGCGTCGTCGTCGCGGGGGAGGAGGTCGTGTTCGAGACCCTCCATCAGCGGCTCGATCAACGCCGGGTCCTCGCCGGCCACGGCGGCGGCCACCTGCGCGGCGATCGGCGTGAGGGTGAATCCAAGCCCGAGCTTGGGCCGGTCCACGAGCATCGACTCGGCGATACGCCCGATCAGCTGCTCGTAGGTCATCGTGTCCGGGCCGGCGATGTCCCACGAGCGGCCCGACAGCGCGGCGGGCGCGGTGGCGCTCGCCAGCAGGTAGGCGAGGACGTCGCGCCCGTCGATGGGCCGCGTCCGGTTCACCCGCCAGGCCGGAAGGGCCAGCACCGGGAGGCGCTCGATGAGCCGCACGAGGAAGCGGAACGAGCGCGAGCGTGCGCCGATCACGATCGAGGCGCGCAGCGCGATCGACTCCGGCGTGGCGTGCAGCAGCGCCTCCTCGACGGCGAGGCGCGAGGCGAGGTGGCGCGAGACGGCGCCCGCGGCCGGCACGAGCCCTCCGAGGTACACGATGCGGCGCACGCCGGCGGTGCTCGCCGCGTCGGCGAAGCGCTGCGCGGCCTGACGCTCCTGCTCGGGGAACGCGCCGCCGGCCTGACCCTCCATCGAATGGATCAGGAAGTAGGCGACCTCGACGCCGTCGAGCGCGCGCTCCAGGCCGGCGCCGGAGGTCACGTCGCCCTGCACGAGGTCGTCGAGGTGCACGCCGGCGGCCGCCACCCGCTCGGGCGAGCGGGCGAAGCCGCGGACCGTGTGGCCCTCGCGCTCGAGCGCGGGCGCCAAGGCGGAGCCGACGTAGCCGGAGACCCCGGTGACCAGAACACGCATTCGCACACCCTCCCCTACGGGCGCCGCCCGAAAACAGCCCAGATTGCGAGGTCGCGATGCCGCAGCCTGACGGGATTTTCGTCCCGTTCGGGGGTATTTGCGGGGTGACCGAGAAGTCCATGCGTTTTCCGGCTTTCGTGCTTGCACGATGGCCCCGGCCGCGCTTTGCTCCCGCTCGTCCTGTGACGGAGTCGTGAACAGAGGGTCGGGGGAGAGACGTGGCGGCACGCAAGGCCAAGGTGGCAAAGGTGAGTTGCGAGGATTGCTTCTTCGGGCGCAACGGTCTGTGCGCCCTCGCGCTCGACGAGCCGTGCGCCACCTTCCGGCCCGACCATCCCGACGGGCTGCGCCCGCCGAGCCAGCTGCGCTTCGTGTTCCGGCAGGAGCGGCGGCGCCAGGCGGCGTGGGCGTTTCCGACCGCGCAGGAGCAGGCCGCGCTGCACGCCTAAGCTCAAGGGGTGCCCCGCCTGTTCCGCCGCCGGGTAGAGCGCGGCACCGACGCTGTCGCCTATTTCCTCCGCGAGGAGACGACCACCGGCCAGCTCCTCCTCGCCGCCACCGCGGTCGCGCTCGTGTGGGCGAACGTCGCGGGCGATGTCTACGCCGACGTGTGGGGCGCCCACGTGGCGATCGGGCCCGAGTGGCTCCATCTGGACCTGTCGCTGGCCGACTGGGCCTCCGACGGCCTGCTGGCGATCTTCTTCTTCATCGCGGGGTTGGAGGTCAAGCGCGAGCTGGTGGTCGGCGAGCTCTCGAGCCGCCGCGCCGCCGCCCTGCCCCTGTTCGCCGCGGCGGGCGGGATCGTCCTGCCCGCGCTGGTCGCGATCGCGGTCTCGGGCGGCGCCGCCGCCGACGGCGGGGCGTGGGCGATCCCGGTCGCGACCGACATCGCGTTCGCGCTCGGCGTGCTGGCGCTCGCGGGATCGTCCCTGCCCAGCGGCGTCCGCGTGCTGCTGCTCTCGATGGCGGTGATCGACGACCTCGGCGCGATCGCGCTCGTCGCGGTCCTGTTCTCGGAGGGCGTCTCCGTGGCGTGGCTGGGCGGGGGTCTGGCGGCCGTGGTGCTGTACGCGCTCGCCTTCCGCCTGCGAATCGACCGCGCGTGGGTGGTGTGGGGGTTCGCGGTCGTGGCGTGGGTCTGCATCCACGCGAGCGGCGTGCACGCGACGGTGGCCGGGATCGCGCTCGGGCTGCTCACGCCCGTGCGCCCGCGCGCGGGCGAGGAGCATGCCGCCGGCGAGCGCTTCGAACACCGCCTGCATCCGATCTCGGCGGGGTTCGTGGTGCCCGTGTTCGCGCTCGCCGCCACGGGCATCCCGCTGGCCGCGGCCGGTGACGCCCTCGACGACAGGATCGCGATCGGCGTGTTCGCGGGCCTGCTGCTCGGCAAGGTGATGGGCATCTTCGCCGGTGCGCGGCTCGCCGTCGCGCTGCGGCTCGGCACGCTGCCCGACGACGTGGGCTGGGGCGATGTGCTCCCGGTGGCGGTGCTGGGTGGGATCGGCTACACGGTGAGCCTGCTGATCGCGCGGCTCGCGTTCGAGGACGTGGCCGCCCAGGAGCGATCCGCCGCCGCGGTGCTGGCCGCCTCGGTGATCGCCTCCGCGGCCGCCCTCGCGCTCCTGCGCCGCCGCTCGCGCGACGCGGTATAGAGTCGCCGCCGTGCGCATCACGGTGCTGGGGAAGTCGCCGGCGTGGCAGGACGCGGGAGGGGCGTGCAGCGGGTACCTCGTCGAGGCGGACGGGCTGTGCCTGCTGCTCGACTGCGGCTGCGGCGTGTTCGGCAAGCTACGCGAGCACCGCGAGTACTGGGAGGTCGACGTCGTCGTCATCACCCACCTGCACGCCGACCACATCCTCGACCTCGTGCCGTACGCGTCGGCGCTCACCTACGCGCCGCGCCAGCAGCCGGTCCCGGTTGGCGGACACCCGGGCACCGACTCGCCCGCCCGCCCGCGCCTCCTCGCCCCGAACGGCGCCGCCGAGGCCCTGCGGCGCGTGTGCGGCGGCGCCGGGATGCGCGAGGAGCACGTCGAGCGGGCCTTCGAGCTGCACGAGTACGCCCCCGAGGACACCTTCGAGCTCGGCCCGCTGATGCTGCGCTTCCAGACCGTGCCGCACTTCCTGCCCACCAACGCGGTCGAGCTGCGCGAGGGCGACGCCCGGCTGACGTTCAGCGCCGACTCCTCGCCCAGCGAGGAGCTGTGCGAGTTCGCGCGGGGCACGTCGCTGCTGCTGATCGAGGCCACCCTCCCACGCCCGGAGCGCGAGGGCCCGCGCGGGCACCTGACCCCCGCCGAGGCGGGCGAGCACGGCCGCCGCGCCGGCGCCCGGCGCCTCGTGCTGACGCACTTCTCGGACGAGCTGGACGCCGAGTGGGCGCGCGGCGAGGCGCAGCGCTCGTTCGGCGGCCCGGTCGACGTCGCCCATGAGGGCGCCGTGTACGAGCTCTAGACAACAGCTTTCTCCGCCAGCTGCCGATAAGGACCGCAGGACCCCATGTCGATCTCTGCCGCCCAGACTCCTGCCGACGGCGTACGGCTGCTGTCGCACCGTCCGTCGGTGCTCTACAAGGTCGAGCACCTCGCGACCGACCCGGTCGAGGGCGACCTCGCGATCGACGGCCTCGTGCTGGCCGGCCCGGGCTGGATCGACCGGCTCAAGGAGCTGCTCGGCTCGCTCTCGCAGTCCGAGCGCGCGTGCCTGTTCGCCGTCCGCCTCGCCGACGACCAGGGCCTGCCGATGCCGGCCGACACGCTGCTCGACCGCAGCCGGACCGACTGGTTCCCCGACTTCCTGTCCCACGGCCAGATGAAGCCCCACTTCCAGCCGATCGTCGACCTCGTCACCGGCGACGTCTACGGCCGCGAGGCGCTGATGCGCGGCCGCCTCGGCGCCGTCGAGGTCAGCGGCGGCGAGCTGCTCCACGCGGCCGAGGCGCACGACGCCCTGTTCTCCTTCGACTACCGGGCCCGCACCGCCGCGCTCGAGGTCGGACTGCCGCTGATGCCGCCCGGCGAGATCCTGTTCGTCAACCTCGATCCCCGGGCCGTGCTCGACGTCGAGAGCTCGCTGCGCACCACCTGGCCGGTGGTCGGCCGCCTCGGCGCCGACCCCTCCAAGATCTGCCTCGAGCTCGTCAAGCCCGAGCGCTGCGCTGACCGCGACATGCTCGCCGAGCTGGTCATCGCCCACCGCAAGCGCGGCGCGCAGGTGGCCCTGGACGACATGTCCGGCGGCGCCGAGTCGCTGCAGTGCCTCGAGCTCCTGCGCCCCGACGTGGCGAAGATCGACAACGCCTTGACCGCCGGCATCCAGCACTCCCCGGCCCGCAGGCGCCTCGTCGCCGCGCTGGTCGACTGCGCGCACGAGCTGGGTTGCAAGGTGGTCGCCGAGGGGGTCGAGCGCGTGGACGAGTTCCACGCCATGTCCGAACTCGGCGTGGACCTCGGGCAGGGGTTCTACTTCGGGCAGGTCACCGAGAAGCCGATGGCGGTCGATGTGCGGCTCGTTCGGCAGCGTGCCGAAGCCTCCTCCGCGTAGCCGGGGGCGTTGCGCCGCCGGAGGTCAAGGGCGGCGGGGTGGCCTCCGCGTAGCCGGGGGCGTTGCGCCGCCGGAGGTCAAGGGCGGCTGGGTGGGGGAGTGGAGGGGCCGGCCTCGGCGGCGAACTTCGTATTCCTCTGGCGGGGAGGGGGTTGGTCGACGTTATGGACGCATACGGTCGTTAACGTCGACGAAGGGGGCACTCGCCGCGGGCGGCACCCTCACTGCCCCACCCAGCCGCAGTTGACCTTGACGTTCACCCAAGCGCCAGAGCGGTGACGCCGAGCACGATCCCGCCCGCCGCCAGCAGCCGGCGCGTGGTGTCCCCCTCCGCCAGCACGGTCGTGCCCAGCAGCGTCCCCAGGAGGATGCTCGTCTCCCGCGCCGGGGCGACGTAGCTGACCGGCGCCCGCTGGAGCGCGTAGAGCACGAGGATGTAGGCGAGCGGGCTGAGCGCGCCGACGCCCACCGCTCGCCAGCGGCGAGTGCTGCCAAGCGCGTGGCACGCCGCCCCAGCGCCGAGCCACCCACGCGCTGATCAGCAGCAGGTTGAAGGCGTTGGTGCCCCAGTAGTAGACGAGCGGGTCCAGCCCGGCGCCGTCGACGGCGTGCTTGTCCCAGAGCGTGTAGCCGGCGATCGCCACGCCGGTGAGCAGGGCGAACGTGGTCGCGTCGCGAGCGGTGCCCATCGCGGAGCCACCGTCCGTGCGCGCGACGAGCGAGAAGACCGAGCCGATGATGATCGCCGCGCCCACGATCGCCAGCGCGCTCGGCCGCTCGCCCAGCACCAGAATCGCCACCATGGTCGAGAGCAGGGGACCGGTCCCACGCGCCAGGGGATAGACGAGCGACAGGTCGCCGGTCGCGTAGCCGCGCTGGAGCAGCACGAAGTACAGCGCGTGGAGGGCGCCGCTGCCGAACATCAGCCCGAGGGCCTGCCAGCCGACGTCCTCGCCGCTCGCGAAGGCGAGTACCGGCAGGTAGAGCACGGCGCTGGCGAGCGTCGCGAGCCACACGAAGCCGACTCCGCCCTCGGCGCCCTTGGCCAGGAAGTTCCAGCCGGCGTGGGCGAACGCGGCGGCGAGGACGAGGGCGAGGACCGTCAAGGACATCGCCGTTCACCCTAGGTGGGTAGCCTTGCCGGTTAGTGGCACCCGATCGCGACCTGTTCGCCAACTTCGACCGCATGCGGCGCGAGATGGATGAGCTGTTCGGCGACGTGTACGACCGGCGCGTGGCGCCGCGACGCCCCGGCTTCTCGCCCGCCGTCGACGTCTACTACGCGGGCGATCCGCCGCGGGCGATCGTCCGCGCCGACCTGGCGGGGATCGACCCCGACGGGATCGCGCTGGAGATCCGCGGCCGCGAGCTGATCCTGGCCGGCCGGCGCCCGCCGGAGGCCGGGGAGGATCGCGTCTACCAGCAGCTCGAGATCGAACACGGGCCGTTCCGGCGCGTCGTCGCGCTCGGCGCCGACGTCGATGCCGATGCGGCCACCGCGGCCTACGAGGACGGCATGCTGATCGTCGAGCTGCCCCTGCAGCCCCCCAAGCGCCCGCGCACCGTCCGGATCGAATCCGGCCGGATCGAGCAGCCGTGATCGCCATCGGGCAAGGCGAGGAGCCTGCCCAGTCGCCGCCCTCGCTGCCCGACACGCTCCCGGCCCTGCCGCTGCGTGACACCGTCACGTTCCCGGACACGCTGACCCCGCTGGCGGTCGGCCAGCCGCGGTCGATCGCGCTGATCAACGACGTCCTGGCCGGCGACCGGATGCTCGTGATGGTGGCCAGCCGCGAGCCGGAGGCGGAGGAGCCGATCCCGGAGCAGCTCTACGACGTCGGCGTGGCGGGCACCGTCGCGCGCATGCTCAAGGTCCCCGACGGCTCCCTGCGCATCCTCGTGCAGGCCGGCCAGCGGGTCCGCGTCACCGGCTGGACGGCGACCGAGCCCTACCTCGTCGCCGAGGTCGAGGAGCTCCCCGACGTCGTGCCCGACGGGCCGGAGCTGGAGGCGCTCGCCCGCAACGTCCAGCAGATGTTCTCGCGCATCATCGAGCAGGTCCCGTACCTGCCCGAGGAGCTGCAGATGGCGGTGGCCAACCTCGACGACGCGAGCACGCTGTCGCACCTGATCGCCGGCTCGCTGCGGATCCCCACCGCGGAGCGCCAGGCGCTGCTGGAGGAGGTCGACGTCGCCAAGCGGCTGCGGCGGCTCTCGGAGATCCTCGCGCGCGAGATCGAGGTGCTGGAGATCGGCACCAAGATCCAGACGCAGGTCCAGTCCGAGATGGACCAGACCCAGCGCGAGTACATCCTGCGCCAGCAGCTCAAGGCGATCCAGGAGGAGCTCGGCGAGCGCGACCCGGCCGAGGCGGAGGTCGACGAGCTGCGCGAGCAGCTGGCCGCGCTGGAGCTGCCCGAGGTCGTGCGCAAGCAGGCCGACCGCGAGCTCTCGCGCCTGGAGAAGCTCCCGCAGGCCTCCGCCGAGCACGGCGTGATCCGCACGTGGCTGGAGTGGATCGCCTCGCTGCCGTGGAGCGTGTCGACCGACGACAACCTCGACCTCGCGCACGCGCGCGAGGTGCTCGACGCCGACCACTACGACATCGACTCGATCAAGGAGCGGATCCTCGAGTTCCTCGCTGTGCGCAAGCTCACGCACGACGCGGGCGGCACCTCGATCCTCTGCTTCGTCGGCCCGCCGGGCGTGGGCAAGACGTCGCTGGGGCGGTCGATCGCGAGCGCGATGGGGCGCAAGTTCGAGCGCATCAGCGCCGGCGGCGTCCGCGACGAGGCCGAGATCCGCGGCCACCGGCGCACCTACATCGGCGCGATGCCGGGCACGATCATCCGCGCCCTCCGCGACGCCGGCTCCGAGAACCCGGTGTTCATGATCGACGAGCTCGACAAGATGGGCTCCGACTATCGCGGCGACCCCGCCAGCGCGATGCTCGAGGTGCTCGACCCGGAGCAGAACTCCACGTTCCGCGACCACTACCTCGACGTCCCTTACGACCTCTCGCGCGTGATGTTCATCACCACCGCGAACACGCTCGACACGATCCCCGGGCCGCTGCGCGACCGCATGGAGGTGATCCCGCTCGCCGGCTACACCGAGGAGGAGAAGCTCCAGATCGGCAAGCGCTACCTCGTGCCGCGCCAGATCGCGCGCAACGGGCTCAAGCGCTCCCAGATCGCCTTCACCGACGCCGGGCTGAAGGCGATCATCTCCGAGCACACGCGCGAGGCGGGGGTGCGCAACCTCGAGCGCGAGATCGGCTCCGTGTGCCGGAAGATCGCCCGCACGGTCGCCGAGGGCAGCTATGAGCGCAAGGTGTCGGTCTCCGCGCCCGCGCGTGCGGGAGCTGCTGGGCCGCCCGCGCTTCCCCGCCGACGTCAAGCGCCGCACGTCCGAGCCCGGCGTGGCCACCGGCCTGGCGTGGACGCCCGCCGGCGGCGACGTGCTGTTCGTGGAGGCCAGCGCGATGCCCGGCACCGGGAAGCTGACGATCACCGGCCAGCTCGGCGACGTCATGAAAGAGTCCGCGCAGGCCGCGCTCTCCTACGTGCGCGCGCACTCCGAGGGGCTGCCCGAGGACTGGTTCAAGACCCGCGACGTCCACGTCCACGTGCCGGCGGGCGCGATCCCCAAGGACGGCCCGAGCGCCGGGATCACCATGGCGACCGCGCTGATGTCGCTGGTGACCGGGGTCAAGGTGCGCGATGACACCGCCATGACGGGCGAGCTGACCCTCACCGGCCTGGTGCTCCCGATCGGCGGCCTGAAGGAGAAGGCGCTCGCCGCGCAGCGGGCCGGGGTCAAGCGCGTGCTCGCGCCACGCCGCAACGAGGCGGATCTCGAGGACTTCCCCGACAACCTGCGTGAGGGAATCGAGTTCGTCTGGGTAGGGGAGGTCGGAGAGGTGTTCCAGGCCGCGCTCGACGGGCGCTGATCCTGGGTATGCTCGCATCCAAGGCCCGAGACTTGACACCGAGAGAGGGTGGTATGGCTTCAGCGAAGAAGAAGGCCGCCAAGGCCCAGAAGGCGGCAGTGAAGGCGAGGTACAACCCCTACGTCCAGAAGGTCGTGGAGGACGAGGACCTGCGCCAGAGCATCGTGCAGGCCTACGAGTCCAGCCGTGACGCGTTCGCGCGGCTGAACAACGGCAAGTCCCCCTCGAAGCAGATCTTCGACGACAAGAAGCTGCAGAAGAACCTCAAGGAGGCCGCGGAGAACGTCCGCGACGCCGCCGTGACGCTTCGCGAGGCGCCCCAGAAGAAGCGCAGGGGCGGCCTCGGCCGGCTCCTCCTGCTCGGGCTCATCGGCGGAGGCGTCGCGCTGGCCCTCTCCGAGGGGCTGCGCAAGAAGGTCCTGGACGCGCTGTTCGGGGCCGAGGAGGAGTTCGAGTACACCTCGACCACCACCTCGTCGCCGTCGCCGCAGGCCGCGGGCACCACGACCTAGGCCTACGTCGCATCCAAGCCGTTCGAGAAGGGCGCCCACCGGGCGCCCTTCTCATTTTCTGGTGTGGGCACCCGAACCGGCAAAAGCGGGATAACTCTGATTCGCCGGGTGCCGGGCTCTCCGTAGATTCGCGCAATGAAATTGCGCATCCTCATCCTCGCGGCGCTGGTGGCCGTGGCGGCCTTCCCCGCCACCGCCGGGGCCGGCAAGGCCACCAACGTGGAGGTCGGCAACGGCTTCTTCGGACCCGCCGAAGTGACGGTCAGGAAGGGCGCCAAGGTCCGTTTCAAGTGGACGCCCAGCTTCGAGCTGCACAACGTCCACGTGAAGTCAGGGCCGGCGCAGTTCCACTCGCCCACCCAGTCGGCCGGCACTTACTCCCACAAGTTCAACAAGGCGGGCAAGTACGTCCTCTACTGCACGCAGCACGCCGACATGACCATGAAGGTCAAGGTCAAGAAGCGCTGAACACGCCGCGGGCGCGCCACAGCGCCCGTGGGGAGCCCTTCAGGCGCAGCCGCCGGGTGGCCACGGCCCGCTTCGGGTCCAGCCGCCCGGCGATCACGTCCACCCAGTCGTCGAAGCGGACCTGCAGCTCGACGTCGGGGGAGGGCGCGCGGCCGGCGGCGGCCGCGGTCGAGCCGTTGTCCAGCCGCAGGTGCCAGGGCTCGGCGTCGGGGAACTCCCACTGCAGCGTCATCGGGCCCTCGGGCGCCGTGCGCGGGTCGACGGCGCGGCGCACGCTGTCGAAGAGCAGCGCCATCGACTCCGGGTCGCGGGCGGCCCCGCCGTTCTTCTCGCCCAGGAAGCCGGCGCGCAGCATCGCCAGCCCCCGGGTGGCGCGCTCCTCGACCGGCAGGTCGTAGGGGTAGACCTGCGGCCCGGGCAGCGTCTCGAGCGCCAGCCCGGCCATCCGCAGCTTGCTTTCGAACGAGCGCGCGCCCTCGGTGTAGATCTCCTCGAGCGTGAAGCCGAAGCACTCCGTGTAGCGGCGGTCCCAGTCGGGCGGCACGAACACCGCGACGGAGATCGGGAACACCTCGCGCAGCAGGTCGGCCACCGCGGCGGGGACCTCGTCGGGGTCCTCGCGTGCGAGGTCGTGCAGCAGCTTGACGCCGAAGCCGATGTGGCGCTGCTCGTCCTGGGCGACCTGCTTCATGCCCTCGCGGAAGCCCGGCAGGACGTCGCGCTTGGTGAGGTAGTCCTCGATGAAGTGCTGGCCCGGCTGGGCGAGCGTCGACTCGACGATGACGTGGTACATCGTCACGGCGCGCGCGAGCGCGGCACGCGAGCGGTCCTTGCGCAGCTCGCCGGTGATCTCGTCGAGCTTGGCGAAGGTCTTGCGGAACCCCCAGGTGAGCTCCGGCTCGGTGGCGCGCAGGGCGTCCGCCACGCTGCCGTCGCCGCGCGCGACGACCTCGTGCATGAAGCGGTGGAAGAAGATGCTGTGGCGCGCCTCGTCGACCTGCTGCGTGGCGAGGAAGTACTTCTGCTCCTCGAGCGGGGCCGCGTCGATGAACGGCGCGAGGTCGTCGGTGACGGCGTCCTCGCCGTGGAAGAACATCGAGTAGTTCCACAGGGCGGCCTTGCGCTCCAGTTCCGAGAAGCCCTCGCGCCAATGCGTCTTGTCGGCGGAGAAGTCGATCTCCGTCGCCTTCCAGTTGCCTCGCTCCCAGCGGGCGTACAGGTCCGCGTAGGAGATCTGGTCCATCGCACTCAACGGATGCGCTCCTCCAGCTCGCCGGCCAGTCGGTCGATCGCGATGCGATCCTGCTGGAGGCTATCTCGCTGACGCAGTGTCACTGTGTGATCTTCGACCGACTGGTGGTCGATCGTGACGGCGAACGGCGTGCCCACCTCGTCCTGCCGGCGGTAGCGCTTGCCGATCGCGCCGGAGGCGTCGTACTCGGCGGTCATCCGGCCGCGCAGCTCCTCGTAGACCTTGCGCGCGAGCTCGGGGTGGCCGTCCTTGCGCATCAGCGGCAGCACCGCGACCTTGATCGGCGCGATGCTCGGATGCAGCCGGAGCACCGTGCGCTGCTCGCCGGCCTGCTCGTCCTCGTCGTAGGCGTCGCACAGGAGCGCGAGGATCGTGCGCCCCACGCCCGCGGCGGGCTCGATCACGTGCGGGAGGTAGCGCTCCCGCGTCTCCGGGTCGAAGTACTCGAGCTTCTCGCCGGAGAACTCCTGGTGCTGGCGGAGGTCGAAGTCGCCGCGGTTGGCGATCCCCTCCAGCTCGGACCAGCCGATCGGGTACAGGTACTCGACGTCGCTGGTGGCCGTCGAGTAGTGCGAGAGCTCGTCGGCGTCGTGCGCGCGGAGGCGCAGCTTGGCCGGGTCGATGCCGATCTTCACGTACCAGTTCATGCGCTCCTGCAGCCAGTGCTCGTACCACTGCTGCGCCTCTGCGGGCGGCACGAAGAACTCCATCTCCATCTGCTCGAACTCGAGCGTGCGGAAGACGAAGTTGCCGGGGGTGATCTCGTTGCGGAACGACTTGCCGACCTGCGCGATGCCGAACGGGGGCTTCTTGCGCGAGTACTGGAGCGTCGTCTTGTAGTCGAGGAAGATGCCCTGGGCGGTCTCGGGGCGCAGGTAGACGGTCGACCCGGACTCGGCGACGGGGCCGATCGTCGTCTCGAACATCAGGTTGAACGCGCGCGGCTCGCTCAGCTCGCCGCCGCACACCGGGCAGACCAGCTCATGACCTGGATCCCCACCCACCCCCTCGCCACGGTTGGCGGCCGCCTCGCGCAGGTGGTCCTCGCGGAAGCGCTGCTTGCACTTGCCCAGGCACTGCACGAGCGGATCGGTGAAGCCCGCCAGGTGGCCGGAGGCCTCCCACGTGCGCGGGTGCTGGATGATCGCCGAGTCCAGCGCGACGATGTCGTCGCGCTCCTGGATCATCGCCTTCCACCACGCGGCGGTGACGTTGTTCTTGAGCAGGACGCCGTAGTGCCCGTAGTCGTAGGTGTTGGCGATCCCGCCGTAGATCTCCGAGGCGGGGAAGATCAGCCCCCGCCGCTTGCAGAGGGAGACGATCTTGTCCATGGTCGCGACGTCGGTCATTGCGGGCGGAGGTTAGAGGGGGCGACCTATAATCCGCCGCCGAATGCCGATCTACGAGTATCGCTGCGACAACGGGCACCTGTTCGAGGTCATGCAGAAGATGTCCGACCCGCCGGTGACCGTCCACGAGGAGTGCGGCGCGCCGGTGCAACGGGTGTTCCATCCCATCGCCGTGCACTTCAAGGGCTCGGGCTTCTACAACACGGACTACGGCACGGCCAAGCGCAAGCGCGAGACGGACAAGTCCGCCAGCGACGGCGCCGACAAGCACGACGCCAAGCAGAAGGACAAGAAGGCCGACTCGAAGCCCGCCTCGCCGACGTCCTCGGACTCGTCGTCGAGCAGCAAGTCCGACTCATAAGCTCCACTACTGGTTGCTGCGGCTAACCGTATTGGTGCTTAGAGCTCGGCGCTGACACACTGGACGCGTGTCCGCCCGTCAAACCGGTCTCCTCGCGGCGCTGGCGGCGATCTGGGGCGGCTCGTATCTGCTGATCAAATACGCGCTCGAGGATCTCTCGGCGCCGGTCATCGTGTGGGGCCGTGTGGCGATCGCCGCGCTCGTGCTGCTCGCGGCGCTCCGGCTGACCGGCGGGCGCGCGGCCGTGACCGGCGTGGGCCGAGAGCTGCGCGAGCGTCCGCGGGGCGCCCTGCTGCTCGGCGTGCTGGCCGTGGCGCTGCCGTTCATGCTGATCACGCTCGGCGAGCTCGAGGTCCCGTCGGGGCTGACCGCGGTGCTGATCTCGCCCGCCTCGCTGTTCGTCGCCGCCTTCGCGCCGTTCATCGACCCGAGCGAGACGATCAACCGGCGGCAGGCCGTCGGGATGCTCATGGGGCTCGGCGGGGTGGCGCTGGTGGTGGGCGTCGAGTCGGTGCAGACCCTCGGTGAGCTGCTCGGCGCGTTGGCGATGCTGGGCGCCGCGGCGTGCTACGGGCTCTCGAGCTTCGTGGTCAAGGGCCGCTACGGGCACCTGGCCGCGATGCAGACCTCGCTCGTCTCGATCACGGTCAGCACCATCGTGCTGACGCCGTTCGCGCTCGCCACGCTGCCGAGCGCGCTGCCCGGGCTGCGGGCAACGGTGTCGGTGATCGCGCTCGGCGCGGTCGGGACCGCGCTCGCCTTCGTGATCTTCTACAAGCTGATCAACGAGGTCGGCGCGGGCCGCGCGTCGCTGGTCAGCTATCTGGCGCCGGCCGTCGCGCTGTTCTACGGCGCGCTCCTGCTCGACGAGGCGATCACCGTCGTCGCGGTCGTGGGCCTCGTGCTGATCCTCGGCGGGGTCGCGATCGCCTCGCGTAGGTCGGGTTCCGCTGGGGTAGCCAAACCCAATGGGACGAGAGGCGCAGGACATACAGCAGGAGTGGGAGAGCGACCGCTGGGCTGGCATCGAGCGGCCCTACGACGCCGATGACGTCGCCCGCCTGAGCGGCAGCGTCGAGATCGAGCACACCCTCGCGCGCAGGGGCGCCGAGAAGCTGTGGTCGCTGCTCGAGCGCGACGACAGGTTCGTCCGCGCGCTCGGCGCGTCGACGGGCAACCAGGCCGTGCAGCAGGTGCAGGCCGGCCTGGAGGCCATCTACCTGAGCGGCTGGCAGGTGGCGGCCGACGCCAACCTCGCGGGGCAGATGTACCCCGACCAGAGCCTGTATCCCGCCAACAGCGTCCCCGACGTCGTGCGGCGGATCAACTCCGCCCTGCGCCGCGCCGACGAGATCGCGCACGCCGAGGGCGACGGGTCGACCGACTGGTACGCGCCGATCGTCGCCGACGCCGAGGCCGGCTTCGGCGGCGCGCTGAACTGCTTCGAGCTGACCAAGGCGATGATCGAGGCGGGCGCCGCGGGCGTGCACTTCGAGGACCAGCTGGCGTCCGAGAAGAAGTGCGGGCACATGGGCGGCAAGGTGCTGCTCCCGACCGCGCACGCGATCCGCAACCTCGTGGCGGCGCGGCTGGCCGCCGACGTGCAGGGCGTGCCGACGATCCTGGTCGCCCGCACCGACGCCGACGCGGCGGACATGATCACCTCCGACGTCGACGAGCGCGACGCCGAGTTCATCACCGGCGAGCGCACGGAGGAGGGCTTCTACCGGACCAACCCGAGCATCGAGCAGGCGATCTCCCGCGCGCTGTCCTACGCCCCGTACGCGGACCTGATCTGGTGCGAGACGTCTGAGCCCGACTACGACCACGCGCGCCGGTTCGCCGAGGCCGTGCACGAGCAGTTCCCCGACCAGAAGCTCGCGTACAACTGCTCGCCGTCCTTCAACTGGAAGTCCAAGCTCTCCGACGACGAGATCGAGAGCTTCCAGGACGAGATCGCCAAGCTCGGCTACGTGTTCCAGTTCGTCACGCTGGCGGGCTTCCACTCGCTCAACCTGGCGATGTTCGAGCTCGCCGACGGCTACCGCGACACCGGCATGAAGGCGTTCTCCGCGCTCCAGCAGAAGGAGTTCGCCGCCGAGGACCGCGGGTTCACGGCGACCAAGCACCAGCGCCAGGTCGGCGCGGGCTACTTCGACGAGGTCGCCGAGGTGATCTCAGGCGGGTCCGTGTCCACGGGAGCGTTGGAAGGCTCCACGGAGTCGTCTCAATTCTAGCCCTCTAGGAACCGGTCGACGGCGCGCTGCTTCTCGGCGTCGTCGACCGTGAGCCCCGCGCCCCCATCCGGGAGCGTGATGCCACCCGAGGGCTTGAGCACGCGCGCGTTGGCACCGCCGCCGATCAGCTCGGCGCCGACGAGGCCCAGCAGCGACGGGCCGGCCATGTCCGACTGGACGGCGCGCGGGGCGGCCCAGGAGACCCAGGGCAGGCGGATGAAGGTCTCGAACGAGATCACCTTGCTGCGGATCGCGGCGAGGATCTTCTGCTGGCGCCGCGCGCGGGTACGGTCGTCCTCGCGCTTGGCGCACTCGTTCTTGCGCGTACGCGCGAGCGCCAGCGCCTGCTTGCCGTCGATCTCGTGCTCCCCCGCCTTCAGGCGCAGTGTGTAGCCGCCGTTGCGGGTCCCGCCGTTGATGTTCGAGACGACGCAGCCGCCCTTGTAGGTGACGCCGCCGAGCGAGTCGATCAGCTGCGGGAAGTTCTCGAAGTTGACCTCGACCAGGTGGTTGACCGTGATGCCGAGGTAGTTCTCGACGGTCTTGATGGCCAGCGACGGGCCGCCGATCGCGTACGCCGCGTTGATCTTGTTCCGGCCGTGGCCGGGGATGTCGACCACCGTGTCGCGCGGGATCGAGAGCGTCGCGTTGGCGCCGCCGCCGACGCGCATCAGCAGGATCGAGTCCGACCTCGACGGCGAGCCGATCGTGTTCGCTCCCGCCTCCTTGGTGCCCTTGGTGCGCGCGTCGGAGCCGAGCATGAGGACCGTGTTCGGGCTCGTGAGCGTGTAGCCGCTGCCTGAGAGCTGGCGCTCGGCCGCGGTGGAGATCTTGGACTCCTGGATCTGCGCGGAGATCAGGAACAGGACGGCCGAGATGAGGATCCAGGCCCCGGCCGCGAGGGCGGCGTACTTGAGGATGCGCCCGAACGTGACCCGCCCGCCGAGCATCGCCTTGGGGTTGAAACGGCGCCGCCGGCGGCCGTGGACCTCGTACTCGGGCCGCTCCTCGCGGGGCTCGGATTCGCGGCGACCGTCGTCCCGGCCCCGCAGGAAACGCGGGCGGGCGCGGTAGGTGGTGTAGGGGCGGTCGTCGTCGTCGGCCATGGGGAGGGCGGTAATGTGGCCGGCGTGGCCGAGGGATGCGTCATCGGCGTCGATCTCGGCGGAACCAAGCTCCTAGCCGGCGCGCTGGACGGGGAGCTGGCGGTCCATCACCGTACCAACCGCCCCGTTCTGGGCCTCGATCAGGCGGAGCTCGTCGGGCTCGTCGCGCACGCCGTCGAGGAGCTCCGAACCGCCGTCGGCGGCGCCGTCTCCGCGGTCGGCTTCGGGATCCCGTGCACGTTCGACAAGCGCACCGGAATAGCCGTACAGGCGGTCAACCTGCCGCTCCAGGACCTCGCCTTCGCGGAGATCATGGCCGACCGGCTCGGGCTCCCGGTGTACGTCGACAACGACGCCAACTGCGCGATGCTCGCCGAGGCGCGCGCGGGCGCGGCGCGCGGGTGCACCGAGGCGGCGCTGCTCACGATCGGCACCGGGATCGGCAGCGGCCTGTTCCTGCGCGGGGAGGTCTACCGGGGCTGGATCGGCGCCGGCGCGGAGATCGGGCACATGGTGGTAGAGATCAACGGGCGGCCATGCCAGGGCAACTGCCCGAACTGGGGTTGCCTCGAGTCGGTCGCGTCGGGGACGGCGCTCGTGCGCGAGGTGTCGCTGTCGGTCGCGCGGCGTCCCGATACGGCGATCGGGCGGGCGCTGGAGTCCGGCCGCGAGCTGACCGGCCCGATGATCACCGAGCTGGCCCAGGAGGGTGACCCCGTGGCGCAGGACGCGATCGAGGTGGTCGGACGTGCGCTGGGCGTTGGCGTCGCGAACATCGTGAACATCTTCAACCCGCAGGTGGTGGTGATCGGCGGCGGCGTCAGCGCCGCCGGGGAGCTGCTGCTCGAGCCGGCGCGCGAGGTGGTGTCCCGGCGCGCGCTGCGCCCGGGCCGGGACGTCGTGCGGATCGAGACCGCGGCGTTCGGCGCCGAGGCGGGCATGATCGGCGCCGCCCTGCTCGCGCTGGAGCGCCCGGACGACGTGCCGTCGGCGGCGGGCGTCGGCGCCTCGCGCCGCTTCCTCCCGGGCCGGGCGTCATGAGCGGCCGCCTGCCGGGTCGCGACTCATGAGCGGCCACCTCGTCGTGTGCCCGACGCCGATCGGGAACCTCGAGGACGTGACGCTGCGCGTCTTGGCCGCGCTGCGCGACGCCGACGTCGTCGCCTGCGAGGACACCCGCCGCACGCGCGTGCTGCTCGAGCGCTACGGGGTGCAGGCCACGCTGGTCAGCTACCACGAGCACAACGAGCGCGAGCGGGCGGCCGAGTTGGTGGAGCGGATGAGCGCGGGCGCGGTGGTGGCGCTGGTGTCCGACGCGGGCATGCCGTTGGTGTCCGATCCCGGCTACGTGCTCGTGCAGGGCTGCGTCGCGGCGGGGCTCTCCGTCGAGGTGCTGCCGGGGCCCTCGGCGGCGCTCGCGGCGCTCGTGGCGTCGGCGCTGCCGTCCGACGCGTGGCGGTTCGCCGGGTTCCTGCCGCGGAAGCGGTCGGCGATCGTGGAGGTGCTCGGCTCGCCGGAGACGCTGGTCGCGTTCGAGTCGCCGCGCCGGGTCGCCTCGACCCTTGCCGTGCTCGCCGAGCTCGACCCCTCCCGCCCCGCCGTGGTGTGCCGCGAGCTCACGAAGATCCACGAGGAGGTCGTGCGCGGGACGGCAGCCGAGCTCGCCGCGCGCTACGCCGAGGCCGCACCTCGCGGCGAGGTCGTGCTCGTGATCGGCGGCGCGCCGCCACGGGTGGGCGCCGACCCGGCGGCGATCGAGGCGGTCCGCAAGCTGATCGAGGCGGGCGCCCGCCCGCGCGTCGCGGCCTCCGTGGTCGCCGAGCTCACCGGCGCGGGGGCGAACGAGCTGTACAAGGCCGCCGCCGAGCGCTAGCCGCGCGGCGGTCGCACGACCCGCTCCATCTGCAGCTCGTCGCGCCACTCGCCCGTGTCGGGATCGCGCGCGCTCGCCTCGGCGATCCCGATGCGGCGGAAGCCGAGCTTCTCGTACACGTGGATGGCGCGGGCGTTGTCTGGTGACGTCCCGAGGGTGAGGCGGTGGTGGCCGCGGTCGGAGACCAGGTGATCGCAGATCAGCGCGAACGCCTCCGTCCCGATGCCGCGGTCATGGAGGCCGCTGCGAACGAAGATGTCGACGTCCGCATGCCGCGCGTCCGCGTCGGTCTCCTCCCAGAACTGGACGAGCCCGACCGTCTCGCCGTCGAGGACGATCGCGAGCAGCACGACGTCCTCCTCGGTGCCGGGCCAGCCCTCCTCGGCCGGCCCCCACCAGCGGGCGACCTCGGGCTCGGCGCGGATGCGGCGCAGCGCGTCCCGGTCGTCGTCGACGACGGGCCGCAGCACCACGCGCTCACCTTGCAGCTCCTGCATGCGCTTCATCATCGCCGGACCAACGATCTGTGACGTCTCTGCACCAACTTCGCGAAAAGAGCGCGTAATCCAGGGATTTCGGGGCGAGCGCGCCGTAGCGTGGTCGCCATGCCGGCTCGCCTGTCCCTCGCCACAGTGCTTCTCCTCGCGGTGCCGGGCGTCGCGAGTGCGCTCCTCGTCCAGGCGCCGGCCCTCGCGAGCACGCGCTGGATCCCGCCAGTGCCGGGCGCGGTGACCCGCGGCTTCGATGTCGGCGCGAACCCCTTCGAGGGCGGCCGCCACCGAGGAGCGGACCTCGCCGCCGCGCGGGGCGGCAGCGTGCGCGCGCCGTGCGGCGGGTCCGTCCAGGTGGCGGGCCTCGTCGGGACGAGCGGCCGCGTGGTCACGCTGCTGTGCGGGCGCTGGCGGGTGAGCGTGATGCCGCTCGCCGAGGTCGCCGTGCACGCGGGGGAGCGCGTCCGCCGGGGCGCGCGGGTCGGCGCGGCGGCGGCCGTCGGGCGAGGGCATGCCGGCCTCCACCTCGGCGTCCGCCGCGACGGCGACCGCTTCGGCTACGTCGACCCGCTGCGCCTCCTCGGCCGCGACCGCGCCGCGCCGCCCCCGCTCGTCGGCCCGCCGCCCGGGCGCATCTCGTCGCCGCCACGGCGCGTCGCACCGTCACCGCTCGTCGGCACTCCGCCGGGGCAAGTCGCGCCGCTTGTCGGCCCGCCGCCGCGGCGAGTCGCGCCGCGGCCCCTGGTCAGCCCGCCGCCCCGACCCGTCGGCCCGCGGCCCCTCGTCGGCCCGCCGCCGCATCCCGTCGTGCACCCGCGTCCGGCCGCCGCGCCCGCGGGTTCGAGCCCGGTTTCCGCCTCGGCCTCAGCCGCGCTCGCGCCGTGGCCCGCCTGGGCCGGGCTCGCGCTCTTGCTCTTCGGCGCGGTCGGAGCCGGCGCCGCGCGGCGCGCCCGGAGCCGCCGCGCGGCCCTTCCACGGGCCGCTCCGCAGGAGGTACCGTCACCACCGTGAGCGAGCTGCTGATCGGCTTCGGCCTCGGGTTCTTCGTCGCCGCCCAGCTCGGCCCGCTGTCGCTGCTGGCGATCCGCTCGACGCTGCGCAGCGGCCCGCGGATCGGGTTGTCCATCGGGGCCGGCGTGGCGGTGATCGACACGCTGTACGCCGCGGCCGGGGCGGCGGGCGCCGCGGGCTTGCTGGGGATCGAGCCGCTGCGGCTCGCGTTCGGGCTGATCGGCGCCGCGGTGCTCGTCTACCTCGGCGTGCGGACGCTGGTGAGCGCGTTCCGGGTGCGGCTCGGTGGCGAGATCGCGGCCGAGGTCGGCACGCCGCGGCGCGCGTTCGCGACGGCGCTGGGGGCGACCGCGTCGAACCCGCTGACGATCGCGTCGTGGGCGGCGATCTTCACGGCGGCGTCGACGGCCGGCGCCGCGTCCGGCGCGGGCGTCGCGGTGCTGCTGGCCGGCGTCGGGCTCGGGAGCATGACGTGGATGACGATCCTCGCCGGCGGCGTGAGCCTCTCGCGCCGCTGGGTCGGCGACCGCGCGCTGCGCGCCGTCGACGTCCTGGCCGGCGCCGGGCTGATCGGCTTCGGCGGGCTGCTCGCCTGGCGCACCGTCAACGACTGAGCGCCCGGTTCGAATCCCGCCCCACCGCTGGTACCCGGGATCCGAAGCTACGGCGGGGTCTGACGGGCCGTCAGCGGCCCACCGTACCTCCGGCCCCGAGTACTAGCCTGGACGGCTCATGGCCTTCTACGTCACGACCCCGATCTACTACGTCAACGCGGCCCCGCACCTGGGCCACGCGTACTCGACGATCGGGGCCGACATCCTCGCCCGCCACCACCGCCAGCGCGGCGAGGACGTGTTCTTCCTGACGGGCACCGACGAGCACGGCGAGCCGGTGGCGCTGGCCGCCGAGCGCGAGGGCGTGACTCCGAAGGAGCTCGCGGACCGCAACGCGGCCCGCTTCGAGGCGCTGATGCCGCGCATCAACGCCTCCAACGACTTCTTCATCCGCACGTCCGACCCGCGCCACAAGGAACGCGTCCAGGCGTTCATGCAGCGCATCTTCGACAACGGCCACGTCTACAAGGGCCTGTACGAGGGCTGGTACTGCCCTCGCTGCGCGGACTTCAAGTCCGAGAACGAGATCGCGGAGGGCAACACCTGCCCCATCCACCGCATCCCGCTCGACCGCGAGAACGAGGAGAACTGGTTCTTCAGGCTGTCCGCCTTCCAGGAGCAGCTGGAGAGCCTGTACACGGACCAGCCCGAGTTCGTCACGCCGCGCTCCCGGTACAACGAGGCGCGCAGCTTCATCACCGGCGGCCTCAACGACATCTCGCTCAGCCGCGCGAAGCTGACCTGGGGCGTCGAGGTCCCGTGGGACACGTCGCACGTCTTCTACGTGTGGTTCGACGCGCTGCTCAACTACTACACGGCGCTCTCCTTCGGTGCCGGCGACGGCGACCGCACGAGCGAGCTGTGGCCCGCGGACTTCCACATCCTCGGCAAGGACATCCTCAAGTTCCACGCCGTGATCTGGCCGGCCATGCTGCTCGCCGCCGGCGAGGCGCTGCCCCGGCACCTGTTCATCCACGGCTACCTGCTGCTCGACGGTGAGAAGATGTCCAAGTCGCTGGGCAACGTGCTCGACCCGTTCGAGGTGATGGACAAGTACGGGACCGACGCGCTCCGGTACTACTGCTTCCGCGAGGTCAGCTTCGGCCAGGACGGCGCCGTCTCGACGGCCGGCTTCGAGTCCCGCTACGAGAGCGAGCTGGCCAACGACTACGGCAACCTCGCCTCCCGGACGATCGCGATGATCGCCCGCTACCGCGACGGGGTGGTCCCGGACGCGGCAGCCCGACCCCGCGCTGGCCGCGACTTCGACGGCCTGGTCGGCGAGGTCAGCGAGCTGCTCGACGACGCCGAGATCACCCAGGCGCTCGAGCGGATCTGGCAGCGCGTGCGGCGGCTGAACCAGTACGTCGAGGAGCAGGCGCCCTGGAAGCTCGCCAAGGACGACGACCGCCAGAAGGACCTCGACACCGTCCTGCTCTCGCTCGCCGAGGGCCTGCGCGGCGTGACGGTCCTGCTGCACGCGTACATGCCCGAGACCACGGAGCGGCTGCTGGCCGCGCTCGGGCAGGACGGCGACCTCCGCATCGACCGAGCGCAGTACGGCACCATCGCCGCGGGCGCCACGGTCACCAAGCTCGAGCCCGCGCTCTTCCCGAAGTAGTGGCCCGCTCAATGGACCCTGACACCACCGGATCGACCATGGCCCATCGACCGGACCACAGGTGATCGACTCCCACACCCACCTCGACCGCGGCCCCGCGCCGGAGGCCGAGCTGGTCGCGGCGGCCCGCGCCGAGGGCGTCACCCGGATGCTCACCGTCGGCACCGACCTCGCCTCCTGCGTCAAGGCGCTGGCCGCCGCCGACGCGCACAGCGAGGTCTACGCCGCGGTCGGCCTGCACCCCAACGAGACGACGGACTACGACGACGCCGTGATCGGCGAGCTGCGCGAGCTCGCGAAGCACCCGAAGGTCCGCGCGATCGGGGAGACCGGCCTCGACGACTACCGCGACTACGCGCCCCGCGCCGACCAGGAGCGCGCGTTCAGCGCCCACATCGGCCTCGCGCGCGAGACCGGCAAGCCGCTCGTGATCCACACCCGCGCCGCCGAGGACGACACGATCGCCACGCTGGACCGCGAGGCCCAGGGCGTCGAGGTGATCCTGCACTGCTTCTCGATGCCGGACCGGCTCGACGAGTGCCTCGAGCGCGGCTGGTGGATCTCGTTCGCCGGCAACGTCACCTACCCGAAGGCGCAGGACCTCGCCGAGGCCGCCGAGCGCGTCCCGCTCGACCGCCTGCTGGTGGAGACCGACGCCCCGTACCTGACGCCGCAGGAGTTCCGCAAGCACCGCAACCAGCCGGCCTACGTCGTCCACACCGCGCGCTTCGTGGCCGAGCGCCGCGGGATCTCCTACGCGGAGCTCGAGGCCGCCGTGGACGCCAACGCGGCGCGGCTGTTCGGCTGGTGAGCGACCTTCCGGCGCAGCCGAGCCTGCGCCGCATGAAGGCGTTCGGGATCCGCCCCAACCGCGATCTCGGCCAGAACTTCCTGATCGACTCGAACCTGCTCGACGTGATCTCCCGCGCCGCCGAGCTCGGGCCGAGAACGACGTCGTCCTCGAGGTCGGCGGCGGGCTCGGCGTCCTGTCCGAGCACCTCGCCGCCCGCGCCGCTCACGTCCACGTCGTCGAGCTCGACCGCCGCCTCGAGCCCGCGCTGCGCGACGCCCTCGACGACCACCCGAACGCGACGCTGCACTTCGCCGACGCCGTCAAGCTCGACCTCGGCGGCGCTCACGCCGGCGCCGACCAAGGTCATCGCCAACCTCCCGTACGGCGTCGCCGCGACGGTGATCCTGCGCACCATCGAGCACCTGCCGACCGTCACGACGTGGGTGGCGATGGTGCAGCGCGAGGTGGGGGAGCGCTTCGCGGCCGGCCCGGGCACCAGCGCCTACGGCATCCCGTCCGTGCTCGCCCAGCTCGCGTGCGACGTGAAGGTGATCCGCCCGGTGTCGAGGAACGTGTTCTTTCCGGTGCCCAACGTCGACTCCGTCCTGGTCCGCCTGCTCCGCCGCGAGGACGCGGAAGGTGGGATCCCGCCATCGCTGCGCGCGCTCGTGCAGCAGGGCTTCGCCCACCGCCGCAAGGCGCTGCCCCGCTCGGTCGCGCTGGCGGGAGGCGACCGCGACCGCGTGCGGGCCGCGCTAGAGGCGATCGGCCTGCCCGCCGACGCGCGCGCCGAGACGCTCGGCCCGCAGCAGTGGCGCGAGCTGCACGCGAGGCTGACGTGAGGCTGCGCTGCCTGGCCCCGGGCAAGGTGAACCTGTCGCTGTTCGTCGGCGCCCCCCGCGCCGACGGGCTGCACCCGCTGGTGTCCGTCGTGCAGCCGGTCTCGCTCGCCGACGAGCTGACGCTCGAGCCCGCCGCAGGCGCGGCCGACGAGGTCGTCTGCCCCGGCGTCGAGGGGCCGAACCTGGCCGCTCGCCGCGCTCGCGGCGTTCCGCGAGGCGACCGGCTGGGACGCCCCGCCGCAACGGCTCACGATCGTCAAGCGGGTGCCCGTCGCCGCCGGGATGGGCGGCGGCTCGGGCGACGCCGCCGCGGCGCTGCGGCTCGCCGCCCACGCCGCCGGCGTCCACGACCGCGAGCTGCTGCTGCGCCTCGCGGGCCCGCTGGGCGGCGACGTCCCCTCCCAGGTCGAGCCGGGGCGGACGCTGATGACCGGCGCGGGGGAGCGTGTGCGCGCGCTGCCCGGGCGGGAAAGCCTGCCGATGGTGATCCTCCCGTCCGCGCACGCGCTGTCCACGCCCGCCGTCTACCGCGCCTTCGACGAGCTCGGCGTCTCCCGCGGCGAGGACGAGCTCGCCCGCCTGGAGGCCGACCCCGACGAGCTGCCGGTCCACAACGACCTCCAGGACGCGGCCCGCCGCCTGTGCCCGTACGATCGGCGACGCGCTCGCCGCGCTCCAAGCCACGGGCGCCCGGCACGTGCTGGTCTCCGGCTCGGGACCGACCGTGTTCGGCCTCTACGCCGACCTCGACGCCGCGAGCGAGGCCGCCCGCGCGGTCGGCGGAATCGCCGCCGAGCCCGTCGACGCCGCGTTCGGGGAGGTCCGCCCGGCGTGAAGTGGGGCTGGCTGCTCGCCGCGGTCGCGCTCGCGGGCTACCTCGTCGTGCGCCGCCACAAGCTCGGCCGCCCGATGCTCGCGGCCGGAGCGGTCGGGGTCGTCGCCGCGGTGCTGGTCGGCACCGGCGTCGTGGAGCTGCCGAACATCGAGAAGCTGATCGAGGACGCGGGCACCGCGCTCGGGCGCTGGACCTACCTCCTCGTCGGCGTGCTCGCGTTCCTGGAGACCGGGGCGTTCATCGGGCTCGTCGCACCGGGGGAGACGGCGGTGCTCGTCGGCGGGCTCGTCGCTGGTCAGGGCCAGATCTCGCTCTTCGTGCTGATCGCGATCGTGTGGACGTGCGCGGTGGCCGGCGACCTCACGTCCTACACGCTCGGGCGCCGGCTCGGTCGCGCGTGGCTGCTCCGCCACGGCGAGCGCCTGAAGATCACCGAGAGCCGCCTGCATCAGGTCGAGCGGTTCTTCGAGCGCGCCGGCGGGGTGACGATCCTGGTCGGCCGCTTCATCGGGCTCGTGCGCGCGCTCGCGCCGTTCATCGCCGGCACGTCGCGGATGCCGCTGCGCGTCTTCCTGCCCTACGACATCGTCGGGGCCGGTGCGTGGGCGGCGACGTTCTGCGTGCTCGGCTACATCTTCTGGCAGTCGTTCGACAAGATCACCCAGTACGTGTCGCGCGGGCTGTTCGCGTTCGGCACGGTTGTCGCGATCGGCGTCGCGCTCTACCTGCTCGTCCGGCTGCGGCGGGACACGGAGTTCCGGGCGAAGTTCAAGGCGTGGCTGTACGAGCGCGAGGACAAGCCGCTCATGCGGCCGCTGCTGCGCCTCGGCATCCCCGTGTGGCGCAACGTGCTGCGGCCCGCCGCCGCCATCATCGACAACGGCGCGATGTTCGTGCGGGACCGCCTCACGCCCGGCCACTTCGGCCTCGAGCTGACCACGCTGCTCGCCCTGCTCGCGGTGGGGTCGTTCAGCTTCTTCCTGCTCGCCGAGGTCGTCACCGAGCCGGGCGAGCCGCGCATCGACACGTTCGCCGAGAACGTCGCCGACGACATGCGCTTCGAGGGGCTCGAACTCCCTCGTTGCGGGTGCTGACCGACATCGGGTCCTCGCCCGTCGTCGGCGCCGTCGTGCTGATCACGGCGCTGTGGGCGTTGAGCCGGGGCCGGCGCATCGAGGCGGCCGCGCTCGTCATCGGCGCCACCCTCTCGTTCGCCGCGTCGCGGACCGCCAAGGCGTTCTACGACCGCCCGCGGCCGGAGGGATCGCTCGTCGACACGATCCACGCGTCGTTCCCGTCGGGGCACGCGCTCTACTCGGTCGCCCTCGTGGCCTGCGCCGTCGTCCTGGTGCGGGCGGGGGCGGGGTGGGCGACGCGCTTCGCGCTCGTCACCGTCTCCGTGGTCGTCGTCGTCCTCGTGGCCGCCAGCCGCGTGTACCTGCGGGCGCACTACCTCACCGACGTGCTCGGCGGCCTCGCTCTCGGCACGGCCCTGTGGTCGCTGGTGGGCATCGGCGCCGATTGCCGCCGGGGCGATCCGTCACAATGGGCGCGCACCGTGAGTACCGACGACAAGATCACCTATGCCGTCGCCGGTGTCGCCGCGCTGGTCTCGCTGACCGCGTGGGTGATGCTGATCGTGATCCCCGCCTGGGGTTCGTACTGGCGGCTGCGCGAGCGGCTGCTGGCCGTCGTGATGAGCGTCTACATCCTCGCCGCGTTCGTGGTGACGGGCGGCCGTCGTCGGCGGGATCTTCCTCTACTACTACGATCGCCTCTAGAATCCAGCGGGTGATCCCGCCGGCCCAGGATGCGGCCGCTGCGGCGGTCGATCTGGGCTCCCTCTCGGCCATCTCGGATGCGGTCGAGTCAGGACTAGGGCTTCCCGAGGTCGTCCGTGCCGCCGCGCGCGCGCTCGATGCATCGCTCGTGCTGATCGATCGATCGAGCTCCGTCCTGGCCGTCGCCGCGCGGTCCAGCTCGGACGAGAAGGCGCTGATGGCCAACGCGCCGGGGGTCTCGGTGCACGACCTGCGGGTCGGCGACGTGGTGGTCGGCCGCCTGCGGCTGCGCGGCCGCACCGGGGAGCCGCCCACGGCCTTCCTGCGCGTCGTCACCACGCTGATCGCCTCCGAGGTCGAGCGCCTCCGCGCGCCCGACCGCGCCTCCGAGGCGGCGCAGTCGCACTTCCTGGGCGCCGTCATGCGCCGCCAGGTCACCGACCGCGGCGACATCGTCGCGCGCGGCTCCGAGCTGGGGATCGACCTCGCGTCGGGCGGCGCGGTGGTCGTCGTCCGCGCGCACCACTTCACCCCCACCGAGGAGGACTGGCGCGCGCGGGTGCTCTCGGCGGCCGAGCGCGCCGCGCGCTCCAGCGCCCCCGGCTCGGTGGCCGCGCCGCTCGCGGGCCCTGCGGAGCCGATCGCGGTGCTGCTGCCGGCCACCGAGGAGGCGATCGTGCGCCGCGTCGCCGACGCGATCTCGCGCGAGCTGACCGCCAGCCTCCACGGCTTCACCTTCGCGGTCGGCCACTCGCGCGTCGCGCTCGATCCCGTCGACCTCTACCGCGCCGGCCACGAGGCGCTGCTGGCCGCCAACGTCGCCGAGGCCGGCCCGGGGGACGAGTCCGGCTCCGCTCGCCGCGCTCGCGTTCGAGGACACCGGCGCCTACCGCCTGCTGCTGCCGGCCATGAGCGAGGACCCCGCCGAGCTGCAGCGCTTCTACGAGGAGACGGTCTCGCCGCTCGTCGCCTACGACGGCCAGTACGAGACCGACCTCGTCCAGACGCTCGAGACCTTCCTCGACGCCGACGGCAACGTCGCCGGGACCGCCCAGCGCCTGTTCACCCACCGCCACACGGTGCGCTACCGGCTCGAGCGCGTCCGCGACCTCACCGGGCTCGACGTCTCCTCCACCGACGGCCGCGAGCGCCTCGGGCTCGGGCTGAAGGCGATGCGCGTGCTCGGCATCGCCTCCCCGCAGGGCCCGGCCACCGAGGCCGGCGCCGGCGGCGGCCGCGTCCGCCGAGAGGCGAAAGACCGCTAGGGCTCCGAGTCGGAGCGTCGGCGCCGCCGAATTCCGACGCTTTAGAAGAGATCCGCGCAGTAGGGCTCGGGGAAGCCGCCGAAGGCGGCGCTCGCCGTGGCCAGCGCGCCCGGGGTGAGCTCGCGCACCCGGCCCGCGGCGCCGAGCGCGAGCAGCGGCGTGGCGCCCAGGTAGGCGGCGCCCAGCGCCTCGGCGTCGAGCGCGAGGTCGGGCTCGGCGTCGGTGCGCTCGCAGCCGTCCTGGGTGAGGCGGTAGCGGCCCGTGTTCCAGGGGCAGAACGCGTCCTCGAGGTCGAACACGACGTCCAGCGGCGCCGAGTAGGCGCGGGCGGTGAGCGCGGCGGGTACATCGACGACCCGGACCCACAGCCCGTGCGACGCGATCCGGCGCACGAGCACGTCGGCGTTGCGCAGCGCGAACGCGATCGGCTCGTGGTCGGGCGCGCGGCGCCAGCTGATCGTGCGCAGCAGGTCGATCGAGAGCAGGTAGCGCCACAGACCGAGGTGGGCCTCGGGCGTCGCCGCCAGCAGCTCGTGCACCATCAGCCGGCCCGCCGGGCCGTGGTCATCCCAGTCGTCGGTCATGGCGTACAGCGCGTAGCCGGCGGGCTGGCCGTCCGGCCCCGACTGGATCACCGCCCGCCGCGCGCCGGCGCCGCGGCGGCTGTGCTCCGGGTCGTAGACGGCTCGCTCCCACCGCAGGTCGTCGCGATCCAGCAGCCCCGGCCGTCCCGGCCGCAGCGCCTCGTAGGCCGCGCGCATCTCGGGGACCGCCTCCGCCGGATCGGCCAACCGCGCGCGCTCGGAGGACACTTGGAGATCCGGCCGCAGCTCCGCGCCGCGTCGCTGCAGCTCGTAGGTCACGCGGCGGGTGCCTGCGCCGTAGCCGTAGCGGCCGTAGATCAGGCCCTCGGACGCCCACAGGATCGCCAGCGGCTCGCCGGCCGCGTGGATGTCGTCGAGCTGGCGGCGCATCAGGGCGCCGAGGTGGCCGCGCCGCGTGTGGCCAGGCGTGACGCCGACCGCCGACACCGCTCCCACCGGCACCGCGCGGCCGCCGGGGACGATCATGTCGCGCGTCAGCGTGCACGCGGTAGCGACGATCTCGTCGCCCTCGCGGATCACCAGCGTGCGCTCGGGCTCGGTCGTGCGGACGTCGAGGGCGACGTCGGAAGGGTGCCCGTCGTCGTGGAAGGCGCGGCGGCAGGCGAGCTCGAACGCCTCCAGCTCGTCCCGGCCGACGGGCTGCGGCTCCGTCACGCCTCGGCGGTGTTGGGACGGCGCCGCCGGCGCCAGATCACGAACCCGGCCAGCGCGAGCACGACGAGGCCCGACCGCCACCGGGCCGGCCGTGCTGATCACCTGCTCGGCGACGTGGCCGAGGAGGTACACGCCGAACCCGATGCTGGCCGCCCAGGCGATCCCGCCGAGCGCGTTCCAGAACAGGAACGTCGGCCACTCCATCCGGTTCATGCCCGCGAGCCACGCGGAGGCGATCGCAGCCCGGACACCCAGCGGCCGAGGAAGACCGCCTTCGGGCCGTGCTTGGCGAAGAAGGGCTCGCCGTGCTCGAGGACCTTGAGGCGGTGGGCGTGGAACGGGCCTGGGCGCGTCCATAGGCGCCGGCCGCCCCTCCGGCCGATCGCAAAGCCCACGTTGTCGCCGCGGATCGCCGCCGCGGAGGCCAGCCCCACGAGCGGGACGATCTCCATCCGCCCGTCGTGGGCGAGGAGCGCCGCGCCGGTCAGGGCGGTCTCCCCCGGCACCGGGATGCCCGTCGTCTCGACCGCGATCAGCGCGAAGACCGCCGCGTAGCCGACGGTGGCCGGGATGTGGATGAGCGCCGCGAGCACCCGACCAGCCTAATCGCCGTACTCTCCCGCGGACCATGGCGATCGGGATCATCACCGGCTCCGGGACGTACGCGCTGCCGGGCTTCGAGGGCCCGGGCCCGGAGCCCGTGCCGACGCCGTGGGGGGACGCGCTCGTCTCCAGCGGCCGCTTCGCGGGCACCGACGTCCTGCACATCTCCCGCCACGAGCCCGGCCATGCCCGGCTGTCGAGCCTCGTGACGCATCGGGCCAACATCGCGGCGCTCGCGCAGCTCGGCGCCAAGGGCGTCATCGCGGTGACGGTGTGCGGGGCGGTCGACCCCGCGGTGGAGCTGGGCTCGCTGGTGTGCTTCGACGACCTGCACTTCCTCGCCAACCGGCTCGGGGACGGGGAGCTGTGCACGTTCTATCCCGAGCCGGGCGATCCGCTTCGCGGGCACTGGATCTTCGAGGACCCGTTCTCGGCCGGGCTGCGCGCCGCGCTGCTGGAGGGCGCGGAGGAGGCGGGCGTGGGCGTGCGCGACGGCGGGTGCTACGGCCACGTCGACGGCCCGCGCTTCAACACCAGGGCGGAGATCCGCGGGCTGGCGGCGTGCGACGTCACGGCCGTCTCCCAGACCGCCGGGCCCGAGACCGTGCTGTCCGGCGAGGCCGAGCTGCCCTACGCCCTGCTCGGCTACGCGACCGACTACGCGAACGGCGTCCAGGACGTGGCGACGCCGGTGCAGACGCTGATCGAGATGATGGCCGCGAGCACCGAGACGTTCGCGGCGGTGCTGGCAAAGGCGGTGCCGCGCGCCGAGGCAGCCGACCTGGCGCCCGCCGGGGCGGTGTACCGCTTCGACGCCTAGCGGCGGCGGACGCGCACCGTTGTCGTCGCGCGGCCGGAGATGCGCAGGTCGGGGTCGCGGAACGCGGGGTCGCGGCCGAAGTCGCCGCGCACGCGGACGCCGTCGTAGCGGTGGATCGAGCGGATCCGCCCGGCCAGCGCGCGCAGGCTGCGCGGGCCCGGATCACCGGCGCCGTCGTCCTCCTCGTCGCTGATGATGATCGAGCCCAGCAGGCCGTCGTCGGCGACGTCGACGTCGGAGCCGGAGAAGGTCAGCTCGCGCTCGCCACGGCGCAGCTCGCGGGGGATGCGGAATGCGTAGGTGCGCTTGATGCGCGGGCCGCGCACGCGCCGCAGCGTCACGCGAGCGCGGACGTTCTGGCCCGGGCGGACGTGCCGGGGCAGCCGGACCGACTGCAGGAACGCGCGGTTCTCGCCGCGGCTGAAGTCGATGCGGACGGCGACCTCGCGGACCTGGGGCGGCGCACCCTGGTAGTCGTCGATCGCCGCCAGCGCCTCGAACACGTCGGTGGAGGCGCGCGCCGCCACCGTGTTGGCCGTGCCGACGAAGTCCTCGTCGGCGGGAAACGCCGACACGTAGCGGTTGCAGAAGCGGGTGGGCTTCTTCAGCCCTTTGATCGTCGATCTGCACGCAGGCGTCGGCGCTCAGGCGGCCGGGGGCGCTGCGCAGCAGCGAGGACGCCGCCTCGGTGACGGCCAGCGGCCCGATGAACGACGCGGGCGACGCGCCCTCGGGCAGCCCGATCCGGCTCTCGTCCGCGGCCTCGATCCCGGTCACGAGCTTGCGCCCGGTGTCGAGGTCGGTGGCGGTCACGCGCACGGGGATGGTCGGCGGCTTCGCGCCGGTGCGCCCCACGACGGCGTCGGTGGCGTCGTTGGAGATCGTCCCCAGCACGTGGCCGAGCGAGGCGTACTTGTAGGTCGTCGCCACGTCGGCGAGCGCGATCGGGTTCTCGATCACCCGGTACACGTACGCGTCGTGCAGGAACAGCCGCCGCTCGCCGGCGCCCTCGAAGGCATGCCCGAACGCCCACACGCGGTCGCCGTCGGTGTAGGCGACGGTGCCGATCGCCCCGATCTGGATGTCGCCTGACGAGTAGGAGACGCCTACCGACGCCCCGGGCCGCATCTGCTGGGGCGCGAAGGTGCCGAGCGGCCCGGCGGGCGCGGCCATCAGCGGCCGGCCGACCCGCGCGCCGGCGCGCTCGAGCGCCCGGCCGAGGGTGGGGTTGACGCCGGACACCGTGAGCGGGGTGGCGAGCGGCTTGGCCTGCGCGCGGAGCGCCGGCGCGGATCGCGCCTGCGGCGCGTCGACCGCCGTGCCGAGGATCGTCTCGATCGGCGTGGCGAGCGCGACGTCGCCGCCGTAGTCCCCGAGCGACTCCGAGATCGCGCCCGCGTTGCGGCCTCCGCAGTAGATGGGCGAGCCCGAGAAGCCGGGGCCCACGCCGGTGTCGTCGACCGCGGGTCCGGAGACCCGGATCAGCAGCCGCGGCCCTTCGCGGCTGGCGTCACCGTCGATCACGTCCAGGATCTCGACGTCGAACGAGGAGATCTCCACGCCACGCACCACCGAGTACCCCGTGCACCGCTGGCCGGCCTGCACGTCCGCGAGCCGCACGATCGGGTCCCCCGCCACCGCGGGTGAAACGGGCAGCAGGAAAGCCGCGACCGTGGCGGCGAGCAGTCGGGCGCGGCGCATCGAGCGCATCAATGTAGCCACGCATGGGCGAATCGGATCCGAGCCGGACGCTTGAGGTAAGAAGTTCACCCCCGCGCGAACAGGACCGTGGCGCGCTTGCCGCCGACGTGTCCGGCCTTCACCCCGCGCACGTCCAGTGGCAGATCCGCGCCGGATGCTGCCGCCGGCGTCACGAGGAGCGAGACGAAGATGGGCAGGGCGAGGGTGAGCGCATCCTCCTCAGGTGCCCGTACCGCGTGGCTCGTAGGCCTGGGTAGCTGGGGAGCCCGGATTTGAACCGGGACCTCACGGCTCCAAAGGCCGGCGGGCTGCCATTACACCACTCCCCAGTGCAGCGCGATCCAGGGACGCACTCGGGGGCGATACTACGATGCGCCGGGTGCCAGCTCCCACCGTCGTCATCCTCGCGGCCGGGGAGGGGACGCGGATGCGCTCCTCGCTGCCGAAGCTCCTCCACCCCCTGTGCGGCCGCCCCCTGATCGCGTGGCCCATCGCCGCGGCGCTGGCGGCCGGCGCCGGCAAGGTCGTCGTCGTCGACGGGCCCAAGCGCAAGCTCGCCGAGCACCTGCCCGAAGGCGTCGTCGCGGTCGTCCAGGCGCAGCCGCGCGGGACGGGCGACGCGGTCGCAGCGGCGGTCGACGAGATCGGGGAGGAGGGCACGGTCGTCGTGATCCTCGGCGACGACCCGCTGCTCGAGCCCGGGACCATCACCGACCTCGTCGAGGCCCACGAGGGCTCCGATGCGGCCGGGACGATGCTGACCGCGGAGCTCGAGGACCCGACCGGCTACGGCCGGGTCGTGCGCAACGCCGAAGGCCAGGTGGAGCGCGTGGTCGAGACCAAGACCCCCGGCGACGCCTCCGAGCAGGAGCTGGCCATCCGGGAGGTCAACACCGGGATCTTCGCCTTCGACGGGGGCGCGCTGCGGGCGGCGCTGTCCGAGCTCCGGTCCGACAACGCCCAGGGCGAGCTGTACCTGCCCGACGTGCTGCCGCGGATGCACGAGTCCGGCCTGGCGATCGGCGCGCACGTCGCCGCCGGCTGGGACCGGCCCCTCGGCGTGAACGACCGCGTCGACCTGGCCGACGTGCGCGCGTACGCCCAGCGGCGCATCCTGGAGCGCCACATGCTCGCCGGGGTGACGATCGTCGACCCCCTCTCGACGGCCATCGACGCCGGCGTCGAGATCGGGGCCGACACCGTGGTCGAGCCCTCGTGCTTCCTGCACGGCGAGACGACGATCGGCGAGCGCTGCACGATCGGCGCGATGACCACGGTCCGGGACTCCTCGATCGGCGACGAGGTGTCGATCCTGCGCTCGCACCTGGACCGGGTCCGCGTCGACGACCGCGCGACCGTCGGCCCGTTCGCCTACCTGCGCCCCGGCGCCGAACTGGGCGTCGGCGCCAAGGCCGGGACGTTCGTGGAGATCAAGAACTCCAAGATCGGCCCCGGCTCGAAGGTCCCGCACCTCTCCTACATCGGCGACGCCGACGTGGGCGAGGGCTCCAACCTGGGCGCCGCGACCATCACCGCCAACTACGACGGAGCGAAGAAGCACCGCACGACGATCGGCGACCGCGTGCGGATCAGCGTCGACACGACGCTGCGTCGCGCCGGTGACCGTCGGCGACGACGCGTTCACGGGCGCCGGCTCGGTGATCACCGAGGACGTCCCGCCCGAAGCGCTCGGAATCGCCCGCGCGCGACAGACCAACGTCGAGGGCTACAAGCAGCGCGTTGCTCGGAGAGAGCGGTGACGACGGCGGCTCCGTCGGCGGCAAGTCGTACACTCGGCAACAAGGTGAGCGCGCTGCATCCCCGCCCCGCACCCAGCACGTCGCTGGAGCTGGAGTACAACAAGCGCCTGATGGTCGTCTCCGGCCGCGCCAACCCGGAGCTGGCGCATCGGATCGCGAGCAAGCTGGGCGTCGAGCTCAGCGCGGTCACGCTCAAGACCTTCTCCAACGGCGAGGTCTACTGCCGCTTCGACGAGTCGATGCGCGGCGGCGACGTCTTCATCGTCCAGCCCACGTGCGGCAACCCCGCCACCGGCGTCACCGCCAACGACGCCCTGATGGAGCTGCTGCTGATGATCGACGCGGCGGTCGGCGCTTCCGCGCACCGCGTGATCGCCGTCACGCCGTGGTACGGCTACTCGCGCCAGGACAAGAAGTCGATGGGCCGCGAGCCGATCTCCGCCCGCCTCGTCGCCCGCATGCTCGAGGTCGCGGGCGCCGATCGCGTGCTCGCGATGGACCTCCACGCCGGCCAGATCCAGGGCTTCTTCCAGAAGCCGGTGGACCACATGACGGCCATGTTCATGCTCACCCAGTACTTCCGGGACATGCACCTGGAGGACCTGGTGGTCGTCTCGCCGGACGCCGGCCGCGTGAAGCTGGCCAAGAAGTTCGCCGAGAAGGTGGGGGCCGAGCTGGCGATCCTCAACAAGGAGCGCCCCGCTCAGCAGGTCGCCGAGATCGCGTACGTGATCGGCGACGTCAAGGACCGCACGGCCGTGATCGTGGACGACATGATCGACACGGCGGGCACGCTGCGCGCGGCCGCCGAGACCGTGATGGACGAGGGCGCCCGCCGCGTGTTCGCCGCCGCGACGCACCCGGTGCTCTCAGGCAACGCGTTCGAGAACCTGGCCGCCTCGCCGTTCGAGCAGATCGTCGTCACGGACACGATCCCGCTGCGCGCGGGCGCGCCGGACAACATCAAGGTCCTCTCGGTCGCCGACCTCCTGACCGACACCATCCGCCGGATCTTCACCGACGACTCGGTGTCCGAGGTCTTCGGCGGCGAGAACCAGCTCTTCTGAGCTCCTCGCGCCATCTCCAAGAGGTGCTGGGCCTCTCCGACGACGAACTGCTCGCCGTGCTCGACGAGGACCCGCTGACGCTGCTCTCGGGCGAGCTGGACCACAAGCCCGAGCTGCCGATCCTGCTCGACCTGCTCGCCGAGGCGGAGGAGCGGGCGGGAGCGAGCGTGCTGCGCCGCTGGGTCCGCTCCGCCGGGCCGCAGGGCCGTCCGCTGGACCACCTGCTCGCGCGCGACTTCGGCGCCTTCGAGGACGCGCTCGGCACGCTCGCCGAGCGCGGGTTCGTGCTGCGCGGCGGGGGCTAGGGACTACTCGTCGGGGTCCGGGCGCTTCTCGCCGGGCCAGATGCCGGTGAGGTAGTGGAAGCCGATCGCGCCGTAGCGATCGACCACGAAGCGTGTGACCCGGAAGATCACGCCCTGGACGGCGGCGGCGGCCAGCAGCCTCCGCCACGACGTGTCCTGCGTGGTCGCCTCGGGTGGCTCCTCGTCGTCGAGCTTCGTCCACACGAAGTCGAACAGCTTCTTGCCGGCAAGGCCGCCGAGGATGCCGAGGATGATGCCGAACGGCTTGTAGATCAGACCCATGCGCGCGAGCCTACCCCCACAACCGGTGGGGCGAATCGCTGGCGAGGCGCCGTGCAATGGTGGAGAATGTTGGCGAGGAGGTCGATAACCCGTTCAAGGAAGGATGAACATGGGCGACGACCACGCTGACGATCTGCTTCGCAGGGCGCTCATCGATGCCGATGTCTCGGCTGCTGTCGCTCTGCGCGTCACGAGCCTTCCGCTCTGCAACACGCTGACGGTCGTCTTCCACGGCCGGCGCGATCTCGGCACGATCCAGACCTACGTCGCCCACGGCGGCCGCGGCGCCGGCGCCGCCGTGACGCGCCGGCGAGCTGCTGCGCGTCCCGTGCGACCTCGACCTCGGCGCCGCCGAGGACCGCGAGCACGCCGAGGCGCTGTACGCCGAGCAGGCCTCCGCGCTGCGCGACGCGCTGGTCGGCGCCGACACGGTGCTCGACATCTGGCGCGAGCCGCTGCAGGACCTCGCCGGCACCCACGTGGAGATCGACCGCAGCATCCAGCTGGACGTCCGCCTGCCCGCCCACCGGCTCCTGCCGCTCGCGCTCGTGGCGCCCGAGCGCCGGATGGTGGTCACCGCCGTGTGCGGCGCCCGCCCGCTGGCCGAGGGCCGCCCGCCGATGGGCATCGCCTGCGCCCAGCAGGACGTCGCCCGCGTGTACCCGCTGCCCGACGACCCGGAGCGCTGCCTGGAGGACTTCATGGCGCTGGCCGCCGAGCACGCGCGCGAGATGAACGAGCGGCTCGGTCGCCAGGAGGCCTCCGTCGAGCGCTTCCTCGAGCTCTCCGGAGACGACTTCCCCGAAACCGGCTAAGCCGGTCGCCACACTGTGCGGCCGTGCGCCGCGCTCGTGTGCTGATCCCCATCGCCTTCGCCCTGTTCGTCTTCGTCGGGCTGTCGTTCCTGCTGGCCCGCGGCCTGGCCGGCAGCGGGACCGAGCGCTCGAAGGTGCTCGCGCTGCTGCGCGTGCAGGCCGCGCGGCGACGCCGACGGCGTGCTCGCCCGCCTGCCGGCCTGCGACCGCGAGCCGGCCTGCGCCGACGCGACCCGCGACCGGGTGTCGAAGCTGCGGCGCGACGGCGCCGTGCAGATCCTCAACTACCAGCCGTCGGCGCGGCTGGCGCTGACCCGCAAGCTCGGCACCGCCCGCGTCGCGTGGCGCGCCGGCACCACCCTGCCGGTGGTCCAGTGCGTGCGCGTGCGCCGCGAGGGACCGCTCACCGGCGGCGCCGTCGAGCTGCTTTCGATCTCGGCCCCGATCGGCGGCGAGGCGGGCTGTCCGGAATGAGACCCGAGCACCGCCGCGACTTGCCGCCGGGCCGGGTGTTGGGATTCGCCGTGATGCGGCCCCCAGAATCCTCCTCCTCGCCCTGCTCGCGACGCTCGCCGCACTCCCGGCGACCGCCCTCGCGGCCGACGTCCCGTCGAACAAGACGCTCTACGACGACGGCCCGGCCGGCCGCTTCCTGATCGACGGCCAGTGGCTGTTCCGCCTGGACTCCGCCGACCAGGGCCTGCGCCAGCGCTTCTACCGCCAGCGCTCGACCAGCCGGCTGGAGCCCGGCCGCGGTCCCGAACGTGTGGAACGCGGGGGACGACTCCGAGGCGTCGATGCGCGGCTCGGTCGGCTGGTACCGCAAGGACTTCGAGCTGCCCGACAAGCGCGCCGCGCTGGAGTGGGCGGTGCGCTTCGAGTCGGTCAACTACCGCACGCGGGTGTGGCTCAACGGGCGCGAGATCGGCCGCAACGCCGGCGCCTACATCCCGTTCCAGCTGCGCCTGAAGGGGCTCAAGCGCCGCGGCGTCAACCGCCTCGTGGTGCGCGCGGACTCGCGCCGGCTCCCGACCGACTTCCCGCCGAGCGGCCTCAGCGCCACCGGCAACGCCACCGGCGGCTGGTGGAACTACGGCGGCATCCAGCGCGAGGTCTACCTCCAGAAGCTCGACACGGTCTCCTTCAACACGGTCCGCGTGCTGCCCAAGCTGGACTGCGCCGCGTGCCCGGCGGACGTGCGCTTCACGCTCGCGCTGGAGAACGTCACCTCGCGCGGCAAGCGCGTCCACGCCACCGCCAGCTACGGCTCGCGCAAGGTCGACCTCGGCACCCGGTCGCTGCGGGCGGGCAAGGCGGAGCTGTTCGAGCGGAGCATCCGGATCGCCAAGCCGCGGCTGTGGTCGCCCGCCAACCCGTTCCTGTACCCGGTGAAGATCACCGTGTCCTCGGGCGGCCGGACCGTCGGCACGTACTCGCTGCACAGCGGCGTGCGCTCGATCAAGGTCTCGCGCGGGACGGCTGTACCTCAACGGCAAGCCGCTGAACATCCGCGGCGTGGGCGTGCACGAGGACGATCGCGCGCATGGCTTCGCGGTCGACAACGCGTTCCGCGACCGGCTCGTCAACGAGGCGCGCGCCGTCGGCGCCACGATGCTGCGCACGCACTACCCGATGCACCCGCACATCCACGAGCTCGCCGACCGGCTCGGGCTGCTGATCTGGTCGGAGATCCCCGTCTACGCGGTCAAGACGCTCTACCTGCGGCGGGAGTCCGTGCGCGCGCTGGCCGCCAAGGAGATGCGCCGCAACGTCGAGACGAACCTCAACCACCCGTCGGTGATGCTGTGGTCGGTCGGCAACGAGCTGTCCTCCAAGCCGGGGCCCGGTCCAGGGCGACTACATCCGCCGCGCGGCCGAGATCGCCAAGGACATCGACCCCACGCGGCCGGTCGGGATCGCGTTCGCCGGCTATCCGTCGGCGGGCTGTCAGACCGAGTACGCGCCGCTCGACGTGCTCGGCGTCAACGAGTACTTCGGCTGGTACCCCGGGCCGGGCGGCCGGCTGTTCGACCGCAACGGGCTCTCGCCGTACCTGGACAGCGTCCGCCGCTGCTACCCGCGGCACGCGATCATGGTCTCGGAGTTCGGCGCGGAGGCCAACCGCAACGGCCCGGTCGAGGAGAAGGGCACGTACGAGTTCCAGCAGGAGTTCGTGAAGTTCCACCTGGCCGTGTTCGCGAGCAAGCCGTGGCTGAGCGGCGCGCTCTACTGGGCGCTCAACGAGTTCCGCGTCAAGCCGGACTGGGAGGGCGGCAACCCGCGCCCGGCGCCCCCGCTGCACCAGAAGGGGCTGCTGACCTACGACGACATGAACCGCAAGCCGGCCTGGACCGACGTTCAGCAGTCGTTCAGCACGACGAACCAGTTGGGCGGGTAACGCGACTTAGCGCTGCGGTACGCGGCGGGGCGAGCGGGACGGCTCGGCGACGCGCCGGCGGTCCGGGCGCGGACGCAGGTCGGCGAGGCGCTCGTGCCCGCGCAGGCGGACCGGGGCCGGCTCGGCGTCGGGCAGCGGGATGCCGCCGGACGGCGAGGTCTTCGGCGCGTCGGAGATGCGGTCGCTGCCGCCTCCGCCGCCACCCTCGTCCTCGTCGGGCGGGTCGTGACCGTCCCCGGCGTCCGACCGGAGGAAGAGCACGAAAAGCAGGACGCCGAGGGCCAGCGCCACGAGGTGCAGGGCTCCGAAGATGAGCATCAGCTCCTCATCCGGGGACATCAACTCGAGATTACCCTGCCCGGCCATCCGGTAGCGCCACTTTCGCTAGCATGGCGCCCGCTCGCGCGCCGTTTTCGTACGCACCCGTCCCGCGCCGCGATCCCTCATCTATGTCTACCCGCCACCACGAAGCTCTCACTGTCCGCCCGCGAACCCGGGCACTCGCGCTCCACGCGCCGCCTGCGCCGCACCGGGCAGGTCCCCGGAGTGATCTACGGCGGTGACGGCGGTCCGGAGCATTTCGCCGTCGACGCGCAGGATCCTGCGCAACACGCTTGCGCACTCCGGCGCCATCCTCGAGGTCTCGATCGACGGCGGCACGGGCACGCCCGTGCTCGTCAAGGACCTCCAGCGCCACCCGGTCCGCGGGGAGGCCATCCACGTGGACTTCCTGCGGGTCAACATGGCGCGAGACGATCCACACGACCGTCGTGCTCGAGCTCACGGGCGCCGAGGACTCTCCGGGCGTCGACGAGGGCGGCGTGCTCAACCAGGAGACGCGCGAGCTCAACATCGAGGCGCTCCCGGGCGACATCCCCGACTCCATCGTCTTCGACGTCTCCCACCTGGTGATGAACGAGACCGTGACGCTGTCGGCGCTCACCGTGCCGGACAACGTCACGCTGCTCGACGATCTCGAGGAGACCGTGCTGGTCACGATCACCCCGCCGACGCTCGAGCCGGTCGAGGACGAGATCGAGACCGAGACCGAGCTGATCGGCGAGGACGGCGAGCCGATCGAGGCGCCGGAAGGCGAAGGCGAGTCCGAGGCCTCTTCGGAGGGCTCCTCCGGCTCGGGCGACGACTCCTGAGGTTCGGCTCGTCCACGCCCGTCGACTGGTTGGTCGTCGGGCTGGGCAACCCGGGTGCCGGCTACGCCGACACTCCGCACAACGTCGGCTTCAAGGTCGCGGAGAAACTGGCGCGGCGCTGGGACCTGCCGAAGGCCAAGCGCAAGTTCGGCGGTGAGCTCGCGGAGGGCCGCACCGGCCCCGGCGGGCCGCGCGTCGCGCTCCTGCGCCCGCAGACCTACATGAACGAGGCGGGCCGCTCCGTCGGCCCCGCGCGCGGCTCCTACAAGCTCGACCTCGATCGGGTGCTGGTCATCCACGACGAGATCGACCTCCCGTTCGGCGAGATCCGCACCCGCCTCGGCGGCGGGCTGGCGGGCCACAACGGGCTCAAGTCGCTGCGGCGCGAGCTCGGCGCGCCCGAGTTCCACCGCGTCCGCGTCGGCGTCGGGCGGCCCGACTCCACCGACCCGGAGATCGTCGCCGCCTACGTGCTCGGCCGCTGGCGCCAGCCCGCCGGCGAGGTCGCCGCCCTCATCGACCGCGCCGCCGACGAGGCGGAGCGGCTCGTGCTGGACGGCTGACGGGAGGGCCGGAGCCCTCCCGTCCCGTCTCTCTCTACGCCGCGCCGCTGCTGCCGGGCGCGTTGGCCGTGTTGCGGCCCTGTCGCGTGCCGCCGGCGTAGGGGCCGATCGGCGACTCCTGCTTGGAGAACAGCACCGCGCCGTCGCTCTGGCGCTTGATCTCGATGAACGCGGAGTCGTTCGCGCCCCCGACGCCGCCGTCGACGAACTCGAAGTGCACCGTGACGTTCGTCGTGCCGACCTTGCCGGTGCCGTCACCGACCATCGTGTCGAACCCGGCCCCCGGCCTCGCCGGCGTCACGGCCGGGTCGTCCGAGCACGTGACGCTGCTCAGCGCCGTCACCGAGAACGCCGTGGTGTTGCGCTTGCCCTTGAACTTCACGGGCGTGTTGCTCGCCCGCGTGCAGTTCAGGTCGTACGCGTAGTCGAGCCGGTTGTTCGCGCTCTGCGTGAGCCGGCCCTCGCCCGTCATCGTGCCCAGGGGCGAGCCACCGCCGCCGCCGGTCCACGTCTTCTGGACGTCGTCGCTCAGCGCGCCGACCGCGCCGGTGATCGTGTCGTTGCCCGCGCTGGTGCCCGTGTAGCAGAACTCGGCCTCGCCGCTGCCGTCCGTGGTCACCGAGCCCGTCGCGGGGTTCGCCCCGCTGACCGTGAAGTCGACGCGGACGCCGACGACCGGATCGCCGTTCTGGTCGGTCACCTTCGCGGTCACGCAGTGCTGCGTACCGACCGGGTTGGTCGCCGTCTCCGGCGTCACGTCGACCGACGTCACCCGGGCGACCTCGGCGAGCAGCAACCCGCCGGGGTAGCCGTAGGAGTCGAAGTCGGCGAAGCCGTACACGAACGCGCCGAACGGCTGGCCGTCGCCCGTGATGGTGTGGCTGCCGAGGGAGATGTCCTGCTGGGTGCCCCGGTAGCCGCTGGAGCCGATCGGCGTGTACTCGCTCGCCGGCACCGGCGTGCCGTCGATCGCCACGGTGCCGACCGCGCTGTCCGGCACGACGAGGTTGACGAAGTTCTGCGTGAACCCCGTCGCCGGCGTGCTGATCGTGTAGCCGGTCTGGAACTGCTCGAACGGCGGGATCATCATCATGAACGGGTCGGAGGTGACGCCGTCGTAGTGGAGCCGTTCGAGAACTGCGTGACGAAGATCGGCTTGTCGGCGACGATCCGCGCGTTGCCCTCGACGATCTGCTGGTGCTGCTGGCCGGCGTCGAGCGTGGCCACGGTGGCGCCGTTGACCTGCACCACCGTGTCGTCCTCGGTGGCGAGGAACCTGAACGTGTCCCCGTTCAGCCGCGTCGCCAGCGGGACGGTCAGGAACGACCGGCCCCAGGTCGCGTCCGGCGTGACCTGCTCGACCACGTGGTCGCAGGCGAAGTGCGCGTCGCTCGGGATGTTCGCGCACAGGTTGCCGGCGAACACCGAGACGGGATGGTTCGCGGTGAGCTGCGTGCCGGACAGGTCGCCACCCGCCTGCAGCTGGTACTCCTCGCCCTGGTCGAGCGGCACGTTGAACGGGACGCCCGCCGAGTGACCGCCGCCGTCGACGGTCGGCGTGATGGTCACGACGGTTCCGTCCTGGGCGGCCACGACGGAGAACTCGGACGAGGACCCTCCGTTGCCCCACGCCTGGATCGTGTACTCCGTGCCGAGCACGTCGACCGGCAGGCCGAGGTACGCGTCGGTCGTGAACTGCGCCCGGTTGAGCCCGTAGACCGCGACCTCGTCCTCGGCGGTCACGTGGACGCCCTTCTCCTCCGTGGTCGACCCGCCGCTCATCTGGGTGTTCGGCGGCAGCGCCACGGTCGTCACGGAGCCGGGCGTCACCGTGAACGCCGTGCTGAAGGCGAGGCCGGGGATCGACACGGTGCCCGACGTTGCCGTCGGTCCGGCGATGAACAGCGTGATGTCCTGCTGGATGAGGTTGGTCGGGAACCCGAGCCAGAAGTCGTCGCCGAGGTTGTCCGGCCGCCCCTGTGCGGATGCCGCGCTGGCCCCCAACAGGCATACGGTCAGGATCGCCAGCACTGCTGTGATCGTCCGTCCGGCCCTGCCCCGTGTGGTCATTCGCATCGCCCCCTGGCGCGCCTGACGGCGCGCTACGTTTGGTGAATTCGTCCAACCAAGTCTCTGTAGATCGACTGGCCGGGGTCAAGAGCGAAAAAGAGACCGCCTTTGTATGCGATAACGTACGTGCGTATGTCGCCACGTGACTGGAATGCCACCGCCTACGAGCGCCTCGGCGCGCCCGTCGAAGCGATGGGGCGGGACGTCCTCCAGCGCCTGGAGCTCGAGGGCGACGAGACGGTGCTGGACGCGGGCTGCGGCACCGGGAAGGTGACCGAGTCCCTGCCTCGACCGGCTGCCGCGCGGCCGCGTCATCGCGGTCGACGGCTCCCCCGCGATGGTCGCGCAGGCGCGCGAGCGTCTGCCGGAGCGGGCGGACGTGCGCGTGGCCGACCTGCTGGAGCTCGAGGTCTCCGAGCCGGTCGACGCGATCCTCTCCACTGCGACCTTCCACTGGATCACCGACCACGACACGCTGTTCGCGCGCCTGCGCGACGCGTTGAAGCCACGCGGTCGGCTCGTCGCCCAGTGCGGCGGCGAGGGCAACGTGGCCGCGGTCAAGGCGGCCGGCTTCGGGCTGGCGCAGCGCCCGCCGTTCGCCGAGCACCTGACCGACTGGCCCGGCGACTGGAACTTCGCCTCGCCCGCCGACACCGAGGCGCGCCTGCGCCGTCTCGGCTTCACCGACGTGTGGTGCTGGAGCTCGCGCGTGGACGTGCACGTCGACGACGTCGCGGGCTACCTCGGCGCGATCTGCCTCGGCTCGTTCCTCGAGCGGCTGCCCGAGGACCTGCACGACGAGTTCATCGAGGCGGCGGTCGAGCGACTCGGCGCGCCGCTGACGATCAACTACGTCCGCCTGAACATCCTCGCGCGGGCGCCCGACTAGCTCAAGGGCACCGCTCGGATGCCGATGCAGGGTGGATGCGGCGTATCCATCCGGTGTGGTGGCTGAACGCGGGGATCTGGGCGCTTGCCATCGCGCTCTTCGTAGGCCCTGTGTCCGGTCTGCCACCGCTCCACGATCCGCATATCGACTGGTGGTGGCTCGCCCTCGGCTTCCTGGTCGCCGAACGCTGCGTCGTGCACCTGGAGTTCAACCGCAACGCCCACTCGTTCTCGCTCGGCGACGTGCCGCTCGTGTTCGGCCTCGTGCTGGCCAGCGGCTCGGACCTGGTGATCGCCGCCGTCGTCGGCCCCGCGCTCACGCTGCTGCTCGACCGCCGCCTGCCGCCGATCAAGCTCGTCTTCAACCTCGGCCAGTTCGCCCTCTCGGTCTGCCTCGCCACCCTGATCACGTACTGGCTCGCCCCGGCCGGCACCGAGTGGGGGCCGCAGCTCGCGATCGCCGTGCTCGTCGGCGCCCAGGCCAGCGCGATCATCTGCGTGGCCCTGATCGGCGCCGCCATCTCGCTCAGCGAGGGCTGGCTCGGCGGACGGCAGTTCGCGCGCATGTTCGCCACCGACCTCACCGTGACGATCACCAACTCGAGCCTTGGCCTCGTCGCCGCGCTGATCATCTCGACCGAGCCGTGGGCGCTCCCGCTGTTGATCGTGCCGCTGCTGACCGTCTTCCTCGCCTACCGCGGGTACATCGCCGAGCGCAAGCGCGGCGAGCGGCTCGAGTTCCTCTACGAGGCCAACCGCACGCTGTCGCGCTCGCCGGAGATCGCCGAGGCGATCGAGGGCCTGCTGGCCCGCTCGCTGGACGCCTTCCGCGTCGAGCGCGCCGAGATCATCCTGTGGACGCCCGACAAGCCGCCGTTGCGCACCACGCTCGGCCCCGGCGACCACAAGGAGGTCATGGCCGAGGTCGACGCCGGCGTGGCCATCGACCTCCAGGCGCTCGTCTCCCACGACCAGCCGGTCGTGACGCTGCCCGACGCGGCGCGCGGCGAGGCGGTCACCGAGTACCTGCGCGAGCGCGGCATCCAGAAGGCGATGCTGGCCATGCTCCCCGGCGAGGACCGCGTGATCGGGACGCTGATGCTCGCGAACCGCTACGGCGTGGTCCGCGACTTCTCGGCCGACGACATCAAGCTGTTCGAGACGCTGGCCAACAACGCCAGCGTCGCGCTCCAGTACGACCGGCTCGAGCAGGCGATCGAGCGGCTCGAGGACCTGCAGCGCCAGCTGCGCCACCAGGCCTTCCACGACTCGCTGACCGATCTCCCCAACCGCGCGCTGTTCATCGCGAGCGTGCGCGAGGCGCTCGCCGAGGCCCCGACCGAGCTGAGCGTGCTGTTCATCGACGTCGACGACTTCAAGACCGTCAACGACACGCTCGGCCACGCCGTCGGGGACGAGCTGCTGGTGGCGGTCGCGGACCGCCTGCGGACCTGCGTGCGCCCGGGCGACGAGATCGCCCGCCTCGGCGGTGACGAGTTCGCCGTGCAGCTGCGCGACGCCCACGACGCCGAGGCCGCCGCGGAGAGCGCGGCGATCCGGATCATGGAGGCCTTCCAGCTCCCGATGGAGGCCGGCGGCGAGCTCCTGTCGATCCGCCTCAGCGTCGGGATCGCCTCCGCGCGCCAGGGCGCCTCCGACGAGGACGAGCTGATCCGCCACGCCGACATGGCCATGTACCAGGCCAAGATGGCCGGCAAGGCCTGCTTCGAGCGCTTCGATCCCCAGGCGCAGGCGGCGATGCTGCACCGCCGCCAGATGAAGGACGACCTGCGCCAGGCGGTCGAGGGCGGCCAGCTGCGCGTCCACTACCAGCCGATCGTCGCGCTCGCCACCGGCGACGCCGCGTCCGCCGAGGCGCTCGTGCGCTGGGAGCACCCCGAGCGCGGCACGATCCAGCCCGCCGACTTCATCCCGCTCGCCGAGGAGACCGGCATGATCGTCGCGATCGGCCGCTTCGTGCTGCGCGAGGCGTGCCGGCAGGCCGCGCGCTGGCATGACGCAGGACATCGGCCTGCGCTCCGTGCACGTCAACCTCAGCGCGGTCGAGCTGCGCCAGAGCGACCTCGTCGAGACCGTGCGCGTGGCGATCGAGGAGGCGGGCATCGAGCCCAGCGACCTCGTCCTCGAGATCACCGAGAGCCAGCTCCTCGAGGACGCCGAGAACAGCGTCGCGGCGCTCCACGCCCTGCGCGCGCTGGGCGTGCGCCTCGCGCTCGACGACTTCGGCACCGGCTACTCGTCGCTGAGCTACCTGCACTCGCTGCCGCTGGACATCCTCAAGATCGCCAAGCCGTTCGTGGACCGCGTGGCCGAGACGTCGCAGGACTCGTTCGTGCGGATGATGATCGACCTCGCGAAGGCGCTCGACCTCGAGGTCATCGCCGAGGGCATCGAGACCGCCGAGCAGGTCCACGCGCTGCGCGATCTCCAGTCGCGCTTCGGGCAGGGCTTCTTCCTCGCCCGGCCGGCCGCCGCGGACGCAGCGGCGGCGAACGACCGCGACTCGAACGTCGGTCCATAAGCCCTATCGGCCCCTCGCGGGCCGCCGATACCAGCAAGCACGAAGGAGTAGTTCAGGGCAAACCCGTCGCGAGGCGGGGACGCAAAGCCAGGGGTCTCGCAGGACGCGAGACGGCCCAGCCGCCGCTCATCCCCACTTTGCTGATTGACACGGAGGTCGCCCCGAATGAGCACACCGCACCCCTCTGGCCGCATCCGCTGGGCCCTGCGTGCCTGGCGCTCGTGGCCTCTGCCGCGCTCCCGGTCGCCTCGGCCGGCGCCAGCGCCGACGCCGGCCCGGGTCATCGTCCAGGTGGATGCCGGCGAGTCGGCGCCGCCGCCAAGGCGCGCGTCCGCGACTGCCGGCGGCAAGCGTCACCGCCGACCTCCCGATCGTCAACGGCTTCGCCGCCACGCTGCCCGCCTCCGCCGCCGACCGCCTCGAGGACGCCGGCGGCATCCACGCCGTCACCGCCCGACGCGGCGGTCGAGCCGCAGAAGGTCAAGAGCCGACAAGCTCAAGACCGCCTACCCCGCTTCGGTCAACGCCCCGCAGGCGTGGAACACGGCCGGCATCGAGGCGACCGGCAAGGGCGTCGGCGTCGCCGTCATCGACACCGGCATCGCCGGCGAGCTGCCCGACTTCGAGCAGATCGGCCCGTCGAAGGAGTCGCGCGTCATCGCCAGCGTCGTCACCAACCCCGACGCCAAGCAGCGCCCGCGACGCCTACGGCCACGGCACGCACGTCGGCGGGCATCATCGCCGGCAACTCCAACGAGCGCCCCGACGGCGACCCGCTCAGGGCAAGTACATCGGCATCGCCCCCGAGGCCAACCTGATCTCGGTCAAGGTCGCCGACGACGACGGCAACGCCACGGTGCTCGACGTCATCCGCGGGCTCGAGTTCGTGGTCGACCACAAGGCCGACTACAACATCCGCGTCGTCAACCTCTCGCTCGAGTCCTCGACCCCGAGCTCCTACAAGACCGACCCGCTCGACGCGGCGGTCGAGGCGGCCTGGTTCAAGGGCATCGTCGTGGTCGCCGCCGCCGGCAACCGCGGCAGCCAGAACGGCGCCGTCTCCTACGCCCCCGGCAACGACCCCTTCGTGATCACGGTCGGCGCGATCGACGACGACGGCTCCAAGGCCGACGGCGACGACGCCCGCCCGAGCTGGTCGAGCCGCGGCATGACCAAGGACGGCTATCGCCAAGCCGGAGATCCACGCGCCGGGCGCCGGCATCGTCTCCACGCTGGCCCCGAACAGCGACTTCTCGCGCCTGTGCACCGAGCTGCATCGTCGACGGCGAGATGATCCGCGCCGGCGGCACCTCGATGGCGGCCCCGGTGGTCTCGGGCGCCATCGCGCTGATCCTCCAGAAGAAGCCGTGGCTGACGCCGGACCAGATCAAGGGCACGCTGGTCCGCAACTCGCCGCAAGATCAACGGCAAGTACCCGGAGCTCGACCTGGTCGGCGCCGGCTACGCCATCCTCTCCAACCGCCTCACGACCGCCAACGCGGGCCTGGTGCCCAACGAGATCGTCTCCGCCGCCACCGGCGAGATCGACTACAGCCGCTCGAGCTGGAGCCGGTCGAGCTGGTCGATGACCGACGGCGCCGCTGAGCGCCGGCTGGACCCGGTCGAGCTGGAGCTGCGTCTGCGAGGACGAGGCCCCGGCCGCCACCGACGAGGACGTCTCAACTTCCCGCTCAAGCTGGAGCCGCTCCTCCTGGAGCCGCTCGAGCTGGTCCACCAGCTGGACCAAGTAGCGGAGGCCGGCGTCACGGACGGCGCCGGAACCGAGCGGGGATCCCCGAAGGGGGCGGATCCCCGCACCAAGGCTCCCGCCGGCAGGGCGGCCGGCGGGGCCTAGAATCGTTTGAACGGCCGCGCTGACCGCGCGGCCGTTCGGCGTGCTCATGCCCCTTCGCGACTTCCTCTCCCACATCGAACACGACCCCGCGGCCTCCCGGCTGGCGGACGAGGGCGGCTCCGCCTTCGTCTCGCAGTCGCTGCGGCCGTACCTGCTGGCCGCGCTCGCCGATCGCGACGTGCGCCGCCCGGCCGTCGTGGTGGCGGGCGACGACCGCTCCGCGCGCGACCTCGCCGCCGACCTGCGCGCGTGGCTGCGCCCGCGGCCGGTGCGCTTCTACCCGAGCCGCGGCGTCGCCTACGAGTCGCACCTGACGCCGCCGCCCCACCTCGTCGGGCTCCGGGTGGCGGCGCTCGATGCGCTGCTCGAGACGCCCGAGGGCTCAGAGCAACCCGTAGTGGTCGTGAGCGCCGTCGCGCTGTCCGAGAAGGTGCCCGACCCGAAGCTGCGCCCGCACGGCTTCACGCTGCGCGTCGGCGAGCTGCTCGACCTCGACGAGGCGGCCCTCGACCTCGTGGCGGCCGGGTACGAGCGCGTCGACCAGGTCGAGGACCGGGGCCAGTTCGCAGTCCGTGGCGGGCTGCTCGACGTCTACCCGGCCACCGAGGAGCGCGCCGTCCGCGTCGACCTGTTCGACGACGAGATCGAGTCGCTGCGCTGGTTCTCGACCTTCACGCAGCGCTCGCTCGGCGAGGCCGAGGTGATCGAGATCGCCCCTGCCGCCGAGCTGGCGGCCGAGCACCGCGAGCTGGCCGAGATCGCCGCGCTGGAGAGCCCCGACGAGCGCCCGGACATCGCCGAGCTGCTCCCGGTCGGCGACTTCCGCGAGCTCCTCGACCTCGTCCCCGACCGCGCCCAGGTGCTGGTCGCCGCCGACGAGGACGTCGAGCCGGCGCTGCGCGACCACTGGGAGGACGTCTGCGCCGCCTTCCACGACACCGACGCGCACCACCTCTACGTCAAGCCCGACGGCATCCTGGCGGCGCTGGAGCGCACCGCCTCCGTGCGGCTGTCCTCGATCAGCGGCTCGCAGCCGATCGAGATCCGCGCCCAGGCCGCCGACTTCGCGGCCCGCTCGCTGCGCGAGGCCGAGCCGGAGATGGAGAAGCTGGTCCGCTCCGGCTACACGACGGTCGTCACCTGGCCCCAGCGCGGTGCCGCCGAGCGCGCCGCCTACAACCTCGGCCGCGCCAAGGCGGAGTTCGATTGGAATCCCGCCCACCCACCGCCCGCCACCGGCCTCGTGTTCGTCGAGTCGACGCTGCGCGACGGCTTCATCGCGCCGCAGCTGAAGCTCGCCACGATCCCCGAGCACCGGCTGATCCACCGCCGCCGCTCAACCGGTGGCCAGTCCGGAGCCAAGCGCGGCCGCGGGCTGTTGCGGTCGTTCACGGACCTGCGGACCGGCGACATCGTCGTCCACGAGGACCACGGGATCGCGCGCTTCGCCGGCTTCGACACCAAGACGGTGGCCGCGGTCACGCGCGACTACCTGGACCTCGAGTTCGCCGGCACGGATCGCGTGTTCCTGCCGGTCGACCAGCTCGCGAAGATCTCCCGCTACGTCGGCGCCGACGGCGGCCACCCGGCGCTCAGCAAGCTCGGCGGCACGCGCTGGGACAAGATGAAGGCGCGCGCACGCCGCGCCGCGCAGGAGATGGCGGGCGAGCTGCTCAACCTCTACGCGGAGCGCAAGCGCCGCCGCGGCCACTCCTTCGAGCCCGACACCGACTGGCTGCGCGAGTTCGAGGACAACTTCCCCTATCGCGAGACGCCCGATCAGCGCGAGGCGATCGAGAGCGTCAAGACCGACATGGAGTCCGAGCGCCCGATGGACCGCCTGATCTGCGGCGACGTCGGCTACGGCAAGACCGAGGTCGCGCTGCGCGCGGCGTTCAAGTCCGCCAACGCCGGCAAGCAGGTGCTGATGCTGGTGCCGACGACGATCCTCGCCCAGCAGCACTTCGGCACCTTCACCGAGCGGCTGCGCGACTACCCGTTCACCATCGAGCAGATCTCGCGCTTCCGGCCGGCGGCCGAGCAGCGGGCGTCGGTCAAGCGCTTCTCCGAGGGCAAGGTGGACATCCTGATCGGGACCCACCGGGCGCTCTCGCGCGACGTGCGCGCCAAGGACCTCGGGTTGCTGATCGTCGACGAGGAGCAGCGCTTCGGCGTCAAGCAGAAGGAGTTGCTGCGCCAGATGAAGCTCAAGGTCGACGTCATCTCGATGAGCGCGACGCCGATCCCGCGGACGCTGCAGATGTCGCTGGCGGGCCTGCGCGACATCAGCGTGATCGAGACGCCTCCGGAGGGCCGGCGGCCCGTGAAGACCTACGTCGGCGAGTACGACGAGCAACTGGTCAAGCAGGCGCTGGATCGCGAGAAGGCGCGCGGCGGCCAGGCGTTCTTCCTCCACAACCGCGTCGAGGACATCGACGAGACCGCGGTCCGCCTGCGCGCGCTGTGCCCGGACATGTCGTTCACGGTCGCCCACGGCCAGATGGACGAGAAGCTGCTCGAGGAGCGCATGATGGGCTTCCTGCGCGGCGAGGCCGACGTGCTGGTCTCGACCTCGATCATCGAGTCGGGGATCGACATCCCGCAGGCCAACACGCTGATCGTGGAGCGCGCCGACACGTTCGGCCTGTCGCAGCTCTACCAGATCCGCGGGCGGGTGGGCCGCTCGCGCGAGCGGGCCTACGCGTACCTGCTGTATCCCAGCGCCGGGGCGCTCACCCAGGAGGCGGCCGCCCGGCTGGCGGCGCTGTCGGACTACACGGAGCTGGGCGCCGGCTTCAAGGTCGCCATGCGCGACCTCGAGCTGCGCGGCGCCGGCAACCTGCTCGGCGACGAGCAGTCCGGCCACGTCGCCGCGCTCGGCTTCGAGCTCTACATGCAGATGCTCGATGAGGCGGTGCAGGCGATGTCCACCGACGACGACGCCGACCATGTGGCGGAGCCCGTGCGCATGGACGTCAACGTCGACGCCTACGTGCCGGCCGACTACATCCCCTACGAGCAGGCCAAGATCGAGGTCCACCGCCGCATCGCCAGCGCGCGCGAGGTCTCCGAGCTGGCCGAGCTGCGCCGCGAGCTCGACGACCGCTTCGGCGAGCTCCCGGAGCCGCTGGACAACCTGATCACGCTCCAGCAGGCGCGGATCAAGCTCGGCGAGGCGGGCGCCCAGGTGGTCACCTTCCGCCAGGGCCGGCTCGCCGTCACGCCGATCGAGCTGGACTCCGTCCGGGCCCGCAAGCTGCGCGAGGAGATCCCCGGCGCGCTGTACGAGTCGGGCAAGTCGCAGCTGTCGATGCGCGTGCCCGATGACCCCGCTCAGCGCTTCCCGGCGGTCGTCCGCACCGCCGACGCGCTGCTGGCGGTCCAGCGCGACGCCGCATAAGAAGCTCGTTAAGCGTGGATGGAGCGCGCCATTGGGCCGCTACCATGGCTGATCTCGGGGACGCGCGACGGATTCGCGTGCCTGCGTCACGCGCAGGCTCATTCGCTCCCCGTCAACCAGTCCAACGACTTTTAGGCTTCCTCCTTATGCTCAAGGCTGTCCGTCTCACTCTGGTCTTGGCCGCCCTCGTGGCGCCGGCCGCGCTCGTCGCCGGGTGCGGCGGGGTTCCCGGCAACGCCGTCGCCGAGGTTGACGGCAACGCGATCGAGAAGTCCTCCTACGACCACTGGTTCACGGTCGCGTCGAAGTCGAGCGCTCCCGGTCAGGCCGCCGCCGCGCCGAAGCCTCCCGACTACAAGGCGTGCATCGCCGCCAAGCGCAAGACCACGCCGAAGCCCGCCAAGGGCCAGCCGAAGGTCACCGACGATCAGCTCAAGACCCAGTGCAAGCAGGAGTACACGCAGATCCGCGACCAGGTGCTGCAGCTGCTGATCTCCTTCCAGTGGCTCGAGGGCGAGGCCGAGGAGCAGGGGATCAAGGTCACCGACGCCGACGTCAAGAAGTCCTTCGACACGCAGAAGAAGAGCAGCTTCCCCAAGGACGCCGACTACCAGAAGTTCCTCAAGGACTCGGGCCAGAGCGAGGAGGACATCCTCCTCCAGGTCAAGGCCGACCTGCTCAAGACCAAGCTCAGCGAGAAGGTCGTCAAGGGCAAGGACAAGGTCTCCGACAAGGAGATCTCCGACTTCTACGAGAAGAACAAGACCCGCTTCGCCCAGCCCGAGCGGCGCGACCTCAACGTCGTGCTGACCAAGACCAAGGCCAAGGCCGACCAGGCCAAGAAGGCGCTGAAGTCCGGTGACAGCTGGAAGGCCGTCAGCAAGAAGTACTCGATCGACGAGGCCTCCAAGGCCCAGGGCGGCAAGCTGCCCGCGCAGGCCAAGGGCACGCTCGAGAAGCAGCTCGACGAGGCCGTGTTCGGCGCCAAGAAGGGCGAGCTGACCGGTCCGATCAAGACCCAGTTCGGCTACTACCTGTTCGAGGTCACCAAGGTCCAGGCCGCGTCCCAGCAGACGCTGGAGCAGGCCAAGGAGACGATCCGCCAGACGCTGCAGTCCCAGAACCAGCAGAAGGCGCTCGAGGACTTCTCCAAGGACTACGCCGAGCGGTGGAAGGAGAAGACCGACTGCCGCGAGGGCTACGTCATCCAGCAGTGCAAGCAGGGCCCGAAGGCGACGCCGACGCCCACGCAGGGCGCCCCGGGCGCTCCGCAGCAGGGCAACTAGCCGCCCAGGTGGGCGAGCCATCGCAGGACATCGTCGAGGCGCTGCGCGGCCTCGACGAGCTCACGCGGCGGCTGCGCATCGAGTGCCCCTGGGATCGAGAGCAGGACGAGCGCTCGATCGTCCCGCACACCGTCGAGGAGGCCTACGAGCTGGCCGCCGCCGCCCACACGGGTGACGACGGCAAGCTGCTCGACGAACTGGGCGACGTCCTCTTCCAGGTCCACTTCCTCTCGCTGCTGCTCGAGGAGCGCGGCGCAGGCTCGCTGGCCGACGTCGCGCGGCATGTGCATGCCAAGCTCGTGCGCCGCCACCCGCACATCTTCGGGGAGGTCGAGGCCGCGACGTCAGGCGTCGTGCTGCGCAACTGGGACGCCATCAAGGCCACCGAGGCCGGCCGCGAGCCCGGGATCTTCGGAGAGGTGCCCGAGAACCTCCCGGGGCCGCTGTACGCCCGCAAGGTCCAGCGCCGCGCCGCCTCCACGGGCTTCGACTTCGAGCACGTGCCCTACGACGCGGTGGAGGGCGAGCTGGAGGAGCTGCAAGCCGCCGGGTCGCGCGAGGAGGCATTCCACGAGGTCGGCGACGTGCTGTTCGCCGCCGTCAACGTGGCGCGCAAGCTCAAGGTCGACCCGGAGCTGGCGCTGCGCGCCGCCGCCGACCGCTTCCGCGGCAGGGTGGAGGGCGCAGCGGGCCTCGCCGCATCGGAAGGCGCCGACTGGGACGATTTGGGCTCTGACGAGCAGCTCGCGTACTACGCGCGGGCCCGCCTGAACGAGGAGACCTCCCGTTGAGCAAGATCGAGACGCTGCACGCCCGCCAGATCCTCGACTCGCGCGGGAATCCGACCGTCGAGGTCGACCTCGTGCTCGACTCCGGCGTGCAGGGCCGCGCGGCGGTGCCCTCCGGTGCCTCGACCGGCGAGTTCGAGGCGACCGAGCTGCGCGACGGCGGCGACGCCTACGGGGGCAAGGGCGTCACCCAGGCGGTCGCCAACGTCAACGGTGAGATCGCGGACGCCGTCATCGGCTACGACGTGCTCGACCAGCGCGAGCTGGACCGCGCGCTGATCGACCTCGACGGGACGGCCAACAAGGAGCGCCTCGGCGCCAACGCCATCCTCGGCGTCTCGCTGGCCGCGGCGCGTGCGGCGGCCGCTGAGGTGCGCGCGCCGCTGTGGCGCTACCTCGGCGGCGAGGCGGCCCGGACGCTGCCGGTGCCGATGATGAACGTGCTCAACGGCGGCGCCCACGCCGACAACTCCGTCGACTTCCAGGAGTTCATGATCGTGCCCGTCGGCGCGCCCAGCTTCGCGGAGGCGCTGCGCACCGGCGCGGAGGTGTTCCACGCGCTCAAGAAGACGCTCAGCAAGCGCGGGCTCGCCACCGCGGTCGGCGACGAGGGCGGCTTCGCGCCCGATCTGGAGTCCAACGAGGCGGCGCTGCAGATGCTGATCGAGGGCGTCGAGGCGGCCGGCTACACGCCGGGCGAGGACGTCGCGATCGCGCTGGACCCGGCCACGAGCGAGATCTTCGACGACGGCGTCTACAAGCTCACGCACGAGGGGCGCGACCTCTCGCCCGAGGAGATGGCCGCCTACTGGGCCGACCTCAGCGACCGCTATCCGATCCTGTCGATCGAGGACGGGATGGACGAGGAGGACTGGGACGGCTGGCGCGCGCTCACCGAGCGCATCGGCGAGCGCGTGCAGCTCGTCGGCGACGACCTGTTCGTCACCAACACCGAGCGGCTCAAGCGCGGCATCGACTCGAGCGTCGCCAACTCGATCCTCATCAAGGTCAACCAGATCGGCACGCTGACCGAGACGCTGGCCGCCATCGACATGGCGCGCGGGGCCGGCTACACCGCGGTGATGTCGCACCGCTCCGGGGAGACCGAGGACACCACGATCGCCGACCTCGCGGTGGCGACCGGGTGCGGGCAGATCAAGACCGGCGCGCCGTCGCGCTCGGACCGGGTGGCCAAGTACAACCAGCTGCTGCGGATCGAGGAGGCGCTCGGCGACAAGGCCGAGTACCCGGGGCGGTCGGTCTTCCGCTCGTAAGCCCGAATCCCCCGATCCCCGCGGTTCATCGGGGGATTCAGGCTAGATGCCCGAGCTTGTCGGGGTTGACGACCGTGCGCACCGCGACGACGCGGCCGCCTGAGACGTCGACGGACATCGCGCCGCGGACCACGCCGCCGGCGTCGCGGACGATGGCACCCGGCTGGCCGTTGACGAGCGCGGGCGCGAGGCGGAGGTCGTCGCGGACGGCGATGCGGGCGAGGCCGAGCAGGAACCGCGCGACCTTCTCGCCGCCCTCCAGCGGGGTGGCGCGGGCAGCGGCCTTGCCGCCGCCGTCCCCGGTCATCACGACGTCCTCGGCGAGCAGGCTGAGAAGGCCGTCGAGGTCGCCGTCGCCGATGGCGGCGAAGAACCTTGCGACCAGAGCCTCGCGCTGCTCGGCGGAGGCGTCAAAGCGGGGGCGGCGGGCGTCGACGTGGCGGCGGGCGCGCAGCGCGAGCTGGCGGCAGTTGTCCCGGCTCTTGCCGACGATCTCCGCGATCTCGTCATAGCCGTAGTCGAACACGTCGTGGAGCAGGAACACGGCGCGCTCGACGGGGGAGAGGCTCTCGAGGACGACCAGCAGCGCCATGCTGATCGACTCCCGGTCGGGCGCCGTGTCGGTGACGACGGGCTCGGGTAGCCACTCGCCGGGGTAGGTCTCGCGCCGCATCTGGGCGGAGCGCAGCCGGTCGATCGCGAGGCGTGTCGCGACGGTGGCGACGAACGCCTTCGGCGCCTCCACGTCCTCGCGGTGCAGGCGCAGGAACGCCTCCTGCACGATGTCCTCGGCCTCGGCGACGCTGCCGAGCATGCGGTAGGCGATGCCGAACGCCAAGTGGCGGTGACGCTCGAACGCCTCGGTTGTCACGGACGACTGGGTCATCCCGTCGGTACATCATGAAGATCTTTCTCGCAGGCGCCACGGGCGCCCTCGGCAAGCCCCTCACCCGGGCGCTCGTCGCGGCCGGCCACGATGTGTACGGCACCACCCGCTCCCGCCCGGAGGAGGTGAGCGCGCTGGGCGCCGTCCCCGTCGTGGTCGACGCCCTGGACCGCGACGCGGTGCGCGCGGCGGTGCTCGACGTACGGCCCGACGTGGTCGTGCACGAGCTGACCGCCATCGCCAAGTTCGACGTGCGCCACCCGGACCGCACCTTCGCCGCCACCAACCGACTGCGCACGGAGGGCCTCGACATCCTGCTCGACGCGGCGCGTGCGGCCGGCGTGCGGCGTTTCATCGCCCAGAGCTACGCGGGCTGGCCGTACGCGCGCACCGGGCCAGCCGCCAAGGACGAGGCCGCGGCGCTCGACCCGAAGCCGCCCAAGGGCATCCGCGAGACGCACGCGGCCATCCGTCACCTGGAGGAGGCCGTCACGGCGGCGGACGGGATCGTGCTCCGCTACGGCGGCTTCTACGGCCCCGGCACCAGCCTCGCCCCGGGCGGCGAGCAGTACGAGGCGGTCCGCGAGCGCAAGCTCCCGCTTCCGGGCGACGGCGCGGGCGTGTGGTCGCTCGTGCACGTCGACGACGCCGCGGCCGCGACGGTGGCCGCGATCGAGCGCGGGGAGCCGGGCATCTACAACGTGGTGGACGACGAGCCAGCACCCGTGCGCGAGTGGCTGCCCGCGCTCGCCGACGCGGTCGGCGCCAAGCCGCCGCGCAAGCTCCCGGGCTGGCTCGCCCGCGTCGCCCTCGGGCCGGCGGGCTACGCGATGATGATCGAGAGCCGTGGGGCGCTGAACGGCAAGGCCCGCCGCGAGCTCGGCTGGGTCCCGGCCCACCGGACGTGGCGGGAGGGCTTCCGGACGCTCTGAACCCCGGAGGGGTCAGGCACTTCCCTGCGAAAGCGGCTGACCCCTTGGGCGTTGGCTTGCAGAGGAAGGGGCGCGGCGGCGTCGAACGAAGGGCGCAGGCATGGCAGCCACCCGCATCCGCTGGGACCGCCTCGGGCGCTGGGCGTTGATCGCCGTCTTTGCGTTCGTGCTGTACCTCTACATCGGCCCGGCCGTGAGCTGGGTCTCGACGTACAAGCAGGCGGGCGAGAAGCGCGCCGAGGTGGCGCAGCTGAAGGAGCGCAACACGAAGCTCAAGGAGCGCCGCAAGGAGCTGCGCGACAAGCGCGCTCTGGAGCGGGAGGCCCGCCGCCTCGGCATGGTCAAGGCCGGCGAGAAGGCCTACGTGGTGCACCTCCCCCCGCGCTGACCGACGCCTACTAGCCTCAGAGGCGTGTCCTTCGAGACCGCAATCGATCAGTGGCGGGACGGCGAGCGCAGGCTCGCCGAGGCGCCCGCGGACCAGGTTCCGGTGCTGGAGCGCGTGACCGCGCGGATCACGGCCGAGCTGCGCCGCCGGCTGGGCGGCGCGTTCACCGCCGAGGAGCTGGCCTACCTCTATGACGAGGGCACCGGCTGGTGCACCGACCTCGCGGTCGCGACGGCGCCCGAGCACCCGTTCGCGTGGGACGCGCGGATCGTCGCCGACGCCGCCTTCGCGCGGTACCTGCGCCGCGCAGCGGACTTCGCCGGCGGCCGCCGGATGTTCTAGCTAATCGGGCGGCCGCAGCGTGAACGAGTACCGGACCCACACGGTCCGGAAGCCGAGCCGCTCGTAGAGGCGCTTGGCCGCGCCCTCGTCGTCGGCCTCGATCAGCGCGTACTGCGCTCCCGCCGCGTGCGCCTCGGCGAGCGCGCGGGCGACCAGGTCGCCGCCGAGCCCGCCGTTGCGGCGCTCGGGCAGGCAGAACACCAGCTCGACCTCCGACCCACCGTCGCGGACCGAGAACGCGGAGAACCCGGCCTGCTCGCCGTCGGCGTAGCCCACGACGGCGCGGGTGCCGCGCCGGGCGGCGACGGACTCCTCGACCAGCAGGAACTCGGGCGTGTCCCTCCAGACCGACTCGCCCTGCCAGGCCAGCCGCAGCGGCCGGCTCGCCTCGTAGGCCTCCACGCGTAATTCGGCGCCGTGCGTGCCGCTCCGGGCGGCGGCGGGCAGTTCGCGGTGGAGGTAGGCCAGGCGCTCGGCGGCCCAGCCCATCGCCTCGAACCCGGGGCGGAGGCGGGCACCGGCCGCCTCGTCCTCGATCTCGATCCGGCGGTGGGTGAGGCCCGCCAGCAGCGGCTCGGCGTCGCCGGCGAGCTGCTGGGCCGACACGCCCGGATCGGGGCCTTCCACGCGGGCGAGGTTGTACTCGTAGTACGTCGGGACGTCGGTCGCGCGCACCACGGTCCCGTGCGCCCACGGCTCTGCTCGGTCGCACACCGCGGAGTGATAGCCACGGCGCCACGCGACCGCGAGGTCGCTAGTCGTCGCCGTCGTCCTCGCCGCCGCCGGCACGGCGGATCACGATCTGATCCTCCTCGATCACGACCTCGACGGGCCGGTGGCCGGCCCAGTGCTCGGCGTAGACGGGATCGTCCTGCACGTCGGGGTCGAGCCAGAGCCCGTACCCCTCCTCGCCGTGGTCGAAGGTGCCCTCGAGCGGCTTGCCGGCGGGCCGGCGGCGTGCGCGGCCGCCGCGGGAGCGAGGGCGCTTGGGCTTCGGCTTGGCCTCAGCCTCGTCCTCGGGCGCAGCCTCGGGCTCCGCGGCAGCCTTCGCCTCGTCCTCGGCGGCCTTGACCGCGGCCTCCTCGGCCGCCTTGGCCTCCTCGGCGGCGCGGCGCTCGGCCTCGGCCTCGAGCTCGGCGGCGATCGCGGCGTCGTCTTCGGCGCGCAGATCGACTTCCTCGAAGGCGGCGGCATCCTCCTCGCCGCCCGGCTCGAGCCCTTGCTCGCGCTTGAACGCCTGGATCTGTTGGACGGTCACTTCGAGCTGATGCGCGATCCACGCGTCGGTGCGGCCCTGGCGCACCCATCCGCGGATCTGATTCAGCTGAGGACGCAGGGACCTTCGGCTCATCGCGCCGGGAGCCTAGCAACCGGCCCTCAGGTGCAGGCCCCATGGTAAGTCCGTCGAATACGGGCTAAGCTCGCGAATGCCTCGGTGGGGGCGATGAAGGCGGGCGATGGCGCCCTCGAGTTCCGCTTGCCAGGGAGGCGGGGTTTTCAGGAATGCTGGTACTGACACGCAAGTCCAACCAGTCGATCATGATCGGCGACGACATCGAGGTGTCCGTGCTGTCGATCATGGGCGAGAAGGTCCGCATCGGCATCCAGGCGCCGCGCGACATCCCGGTCTTCCGCAAGGAGGTCTACCTCGAGATCCAGCAGGAGAACGTCGCCGCCGGCGCCTCCGCTCGGGCCGAGGTGGATGACGCTCTGAAGCGGCTCAGCTCGAAGCGCTGAGTATTCAGCCCATCACGTAGTACAGCGTCTGGAACATCGCGATGGTCACGATGACCGCCGTCGCGATGAGCGTCAGCACGAGCAGGAAGAACCGCATCGTGCCGTGACGCTGGGTGCGGTACGAGCGGCGCTTGCGCGTGCGCTGCACGGCCTCCGCGCGGAGCCGTTCACGGCGATAGCGGTCCTCCTCGATCTCCTCGACGAAGGCCTCTTCGATCTCGGCCAGGCTCTGACGCATCCGCATGGAATCGCCCAGATTATCACCGGCTTCCGCGGGTGAGTGGTCACTCACCTGCACACCCGCGCACCCCCCCATAGTCCGCGCCCGGACAAATTCCTGACCTTTGCGTCGAGTTGCGAACAGCGTGCGCGGCGGCGCCCGTCGACGGGCGCCGCGGCGCGCGGATCAGACGGCCGCGCCCTGCTCCGCCTCGTCGTAGACCTGCACGAAGCGCAGGTAGTTGTCGGCGATCTGCTCGGCCGCCGCCGAGCGCTCGAGGTCGCCCGCCGAGGAAGCCCTTCAGCGCGTCCCACCAGATCGAGCGGCCGATCGCGAAGCCGATGAAGCCCTCGACGCCGGCCGCCTGGCGCAGCCAGTGGTCGACCTTGTCGTCGCTGGCGCCGCGGCCCAGGAGCACGCTCTTGACGTTCTCGCGGCCGTCGCCCTTGCGGGTCTGCTCGGCGAGCATCTCCGCGTCCTCGCGCTCGTCGACGCCCTCGATCTTCCAGATGTCGACCTCGACGCCGAAGTTCTGGATGTCCTCGATGGCGCGGCGCATCAGCTCGGGGCGCAGCTCGGCGTCGTAGCGGTCGGTGTCGCCGCCGACCTGCTCGAGCTGGGCGTCCTCGGCCGGGACGAGCAGCTCGAAGAGGAACAGCCGGTCGTTGTCGTGCAGCCAGTCGGCGAGCTCCTTGAGCCGGCCGAGCTGGCGCTCGTTGGTCTCCGTGTCGCCGTCCGGGTTGTACCGGACGAGCACCTTCGAGAAGTCGGGGTCGAACGACGTGATGTGCTCGCCGAACTCCGCGCCGTACTGGAAGTCGAACTCGTTCTGGCCGGCTCTTCTCGACCGGCATCGAGAGCTTGAGGCCCTCGCGACTTGGCCTGCTTGGGGATCTCCCCGCCGAACTGCTCGTCGACGAGCACGCCGGTCGCGGCGGCGTCGACGCCGCGCTCCACCGCCAGCTCCATGCCCTCGAAGATCAGGTGCTTGGCGTCGGTGATCGTCGCCGTCTGCTCGTCGTCCGGGTCGCCCTCGATCCCGAACATCTTCTTCTGGAAGGAGCCCCGATGATCGAAGGCGAGGATGTAGAGCTTCCCGTCGTATCCGAGCGCCATGGTGCGCATCACCCCTGTTGTGCGTGACTGTAGTACCGGGTCCCTACTGTACGCCGCCGATGAAGGCCAAGTTCACCGGGCCGAACTACACGCTGGGCGTCGAGGAGGAGCTGATGATCCTCGACGCCGAGACGTTCGCGCTCGCCAACGAGATCGAGACGATCATCGACGCGTACGAGGGCGAGGGCGAGGTCAAGCCCGAGCTGCTGCAGTCGGTGCTCGAGATCGCGACGCCGCCGTGCCAGAACGTCGCCGAGGTCGACCGCCACGTGCGGCGCCTGCGCCGCGAGGTGTCCGACGCGGCGGCGCGGCAAGGGCCTGACGATCGGCTCGGCCGGCACGCACCCGACGGCGCTGTGGGAGGACCAGCGGGTGTCCGCCGACCCGCGCTACCGCGACCTGATCGCCGCGCTGCGCTTCATCGCCCGCCAGGAGATCATCTTCGGGCTGCACGTCCACGTCGGCATCGACGACGCCGAGAAGGCGATCCACGTCGCCAACGGGATGCGCGTGCACGTGCCGATCCTGCTCGCGCTGAGCGCCAACTCGCCCTACTGGCGCTCGGACGACACCGGGCTCGCCTCGACGCGGATGCCGATCTTCCGCGCGTTCCCGCGCGTCGGCATCCCGCCCGTACTACGAGGACTGGGCCGACTACGAGCGCCGCATCACGTTCATGGTCGAGGCCGGGGTCATGCAGGACTCCACGTTCCTCTGGTACGACGTCCGCCCGCACCCGAAGTTCGGCACCGTCGAGGTCCGCGCGATGGACGCGCAGACCCACGTCGAGCACACGATCGGGCTGACCGCGCTGATCCAGGCGATGGTCAAGGAGCTGGCCGAGCACTACGAGGCGGGCGAGGAGCTCGGCAGCTACCCGTACGAGATGCTCGACGAGAACAAGTGGCTGGCCGCCCGCCACGGGCTCGACGGCGAGCTGGTCGACCTGCCGGAGCGGCGGATGGTCCCGTCGAAGGAGCTGGCGCGCCGCCTCTACGACCGCCTGCGCGAGCACGCGCAGGACCTCGGGGGCGCCGACGCGCTCGAGGGGATCCTCGATCTGCTCGAGCGCGGAACGGGCGCGCACCGCCAGCGCGTCGTCTACGAGGCGAACCACGACTTGACGGAGTTGCTGAGGGAGATCGTCGGCGCGACACGCGGCTGACGCCGAACCTGGCCGACGGTCCTTCCCGGCCGCGTAGAATCGACTGGGCAATGGCAAGCGGGCCGGACCTCTTCGTCGTCTGCCGCAGCTGCGGGCGCGAGGTGTCGCCGTACATCACCGAGTGCCCGTACTGCGGCAACCGGCTGCGCAAGCGCGCGCCGAAGCTCGAGCGCGGCGGGCACGCCGAAGCCGCCGAAGCCGCCGCGCAAGCGGCCCTCGCTGGGCCGGCTGCGCCCCGGCGAGATGCCCGGGCATCCGCGGCGAGCGCCGCCCCTACGCGACGATCCTGCTCGTCCTGGCGCGCGATCGTGGTCACGATCCTGCTTCAACGCCGGCGCTGTTCAACCTCGCCGACCTCGCGCTCGGCGCCGGCGTCACCGACGAGTACTGGCGCACCGTCACGACGCTGTTCGTCTACACGCAGAACGCCTACGAGATCGTGGTGCTGGCCGCCGTGTTCCTGTTCGGCTGGCTGCTGGAGCGCCGGCACGGCCCGCTGGCGACGCTGTTCGTGTTCTTCGTCGGCGGCGCGGGCGGCATGTTCCTCGCCATCGCCGGCCGGCGACGCGGACCTCGCGCTCGGCGCCAACGGCGCCGCGCTCGCGCTGCTCGGCCGCCTGGGTCCGTGCGCGACCTGCTGGGCCGCCGCCGCGGCGAGGAGGACGACTCGGACATGCTCGGCGTGCTCGCGATCGCCGTCGTGCTCGTGCTGCTCCCGCTCGCCAGCGAGGAGGCCAGCGCGCTGGCCGGCGTCGGCGGCGGCCTGATCGGCCTGATCTCGGGCTCGGGCTCGCGCGCATGCGCGAGCGCTAGAGCCACGGTGATCGTCGCCCGGCTCGCCCTCGGCGAGCCGGCCCGACGACCCAGCCGTCGATCTCGCCCGCGCGCTCCGGCGCCACCGCGGCGAGCAGCCCGCCGGAGGTCATCGCGTCGCACGACGAGCCGCTGGCGCGGCTCGGGCACGTCGCCCCCAGGTGGTGAAGGCGTCGGCGTCGGCGCGGTTGCGGCGGGAGCCGCCCGCCACCGCGCGCTCGTCGGCGAGCAGCTCGAGCACGCCGTCGATCGCCGGGACCGCCGCGGCGTCGATCTCCGCGGCGAGCCCGCTGCGCCTCGGCGAGCTCGTGCACGTGGCCGAGCAGCCCGAAGCCGGTGACGTCGGTGAGCGCGTGGGCGCCCGCCGCGCGCGCCTGCTCGGCGGCGGTCGCGTTGAGCGCGGCTCATGACCGCGATGGCGCGCTCCACCAGCTCGGCGTCGGCGAACCCGCGCTTGAGCGCGGTGGCGACCGTGCCCGGCGCCGAGCGGCTTGGTGAGCACGAGCGCGTCGCCCGCCCGGCCGCCCGCGTTGGTGAGCACCGCGCGCGGGTCGCACGACGCCGGTGACGGCCATGCCGTACTTGGGCTCCGGGTCGTCGATCGAGTGCCCGCCGACGACCGAGGCGCCGGCCTCCGCGGCGGCGTCCGCGCCGCCGCGCAGGATCTCGCGCAGCAGGTCCGGGCCGAGCGTCTCGAGCGGGTACGCGACGAGGTTGAGCGCCGACACCGGGCGTCGCGCCCATCGCGTAGACGTCCGACAGCGCGTTGGCGGCGGCGATCCGCCCGAACGCGTACGGGTCGTCGACGATCGGCGTGAAGAAGTCGGCGGTCTGGACGATCGCGATGCTCGTCGGTGAGCTGGACGACGCCGGCGTCGTCGGCCGTGTCGGCGGCGACGAGCACGCGCGGGTCGGTCGGTCGCGGCAGCGCGGCGACGATCGGGCGGAGGTCGGCGGCGGACAGCTTGCAGCCGCAGCCGGCGCCGTGGGAGAGGGAGGTCAGGGCGGGAGGCATGGGCGACCTATGATGCCCGGCGTGCCTGACCGCCGCGCGTACAGCGACGCCGAGATCCAGGCGGCCGTCGCAGGTGCTCAGCGATCCCGCGCGCCTCGAGGAGGCGCAGCAGCGTCGTCGCATCCGTCGCCCCGGAGCTGCAGCACATCCTCGAGCAGGCGCTCGAGGCCGCCGACTGGTTCGGCTCCGCCCACCGCGCCCAGGTGCTCGAGGCGACCGGCCAGGAGGACCCGATCGGAGCGGCTCGACGCCGTCCAGCGCCTGATCGCCGAGGAGACGCGCGCTCAGCATGCTGATCGGCGTAGCCGTCGGGTACGAGCTGGCGCACGTCCTGAACGAGAACCGAGGAGAAGACGACCGATGGCAGTAGACATCCGCTTCCTGGGCCAGTCCTGCTTCGAGCTGAAGGCGGGCGGCGCGACGGTGCTCACCGACCCGTTCCTGACCGGCAACCCGAAGGCGGCGGCGACGGCCGACGAGGTCGAGCCCGACGTCATCCTGCTCACCCACGGCCACGGCGACCACCTCGGCGACACCGTCGACATCGCCAAGCGCACCGGCGCGACCGTGGTCGCGATCGTCGAGCTCGCCAACGAGATCGCCGAGGCGGGCGTCGAGAACGTCATCGACCCGAACTTCGGCGGCACCGTCGCCTTCGACTGGGGCTGGGTCAAGCTCGTCCCCGCGTGGCACACCGCCGTCTCCCCGAGCGGCACGGCGCACATGCCGGCCGGCCTGCTGATCCACATCGGCGACCGGCTCGTCTACCACCTCGGCGACACCTGCCTGTTCAGCGACATGCAGCTGATCGCGCGCCGCGGCGACAAGGTCGACATGGCGCTGGTGCCGATCGGCGGCCACTACACGATGGACCGCTTCGACGCCGTGACCGCGTGCGAGTTCATCAACCCGTCCGAGGTCATCCCCTGCCACTACGACACGTTCCCGCCGATCGAGACCGACGCCGAGGCGTTCAAGTCCGACGTGCAGAACGCCGGCTTCTCGCAGGTCGTCGTGCTCGAGCCCGGCGAGACGCCACAAGGTCAAGTGACCCACGCGATCGTCCTCATCGAGGCCGAGCGCTCGGCCATCCAGACCCTCGGCGGCGAGCTCGCCGACGTCGAGGGGGTCGCCGAGGCCTACTCGGTCACCGGCGAGTGGGACTTCGTGGCGATGCTGCGGGTGCGCGACCCGGCCGAGGTGGCCGACGTCGTCACCCAGCGCTTCGCGGCGCTGGCGGGGATCAAGCGCACGCAGACGCTGGTGGCGTTCGAGGTCTTCTCGCAGCACGACCTCGAGGCGCTGTTCTCGATCGGCGTGCTAGGGCTGGTCCTGCCAGCCCCGCGCGAACCAGAGCGAGCGGTCCTTCCAGTCGTGCGCCATCAGCACGCTGCCCGCGGCGATCGCCATCGCGCCCATGCCGCGAGCAGGGCGCCGGTGGCGCCGTGGTGGCAGCGCTGGCCGCGGATCCACAGCCGCCGGAGCTGGCGGTCGTAGTAGAGCGGCTTTCGGATGAGCTCGGGTGACATGGAAGGGCTCGGGAAGATGCTGATACCCGCTTTATCGGCAGTTCGTGCACTTCGCCACATGGCCATTTGTGGGATCTTCATGACCCTGCTGCCCGCTGGCTGGCGTGCGGGAACGGCACGCAGGCCATCGCTGACGGTCGGCGCCGAGGGCTTCGAGCCGACCGTCGTGCGAGGTCGCCGGCCGGCGAGTCGTTCGACCTCGAGGTCGTCAACGACACCAAGGCCGTGCAGACCGTCGTCGGTGGCCGGACCGGCCGCCGCTGCGCGTGGCCCCGGGCGAGACCAGCACGCGCCAGGTCGACTCGCTGTCAGGCCGGCGACCACAAGGTGACGCTGGAGGGCGCGCCGTTCGAGGCCACGCTGCGCGCCGAGGGTAGGCTCGCGCCGATGAGCGAGCCGTCCCCGCGACCGAGCGGATCGACTTCCAGGCCACGAGCGACCCGGCGCTGCTCGGCCTCGGCGACCGCGGCGAGTCGCACCTGCTGACCTACGAGCAGCTGTACGGGCTGTGGGAGCGCCAGCAGTGGGCGACGCAGGACATCGACTTCACGCGCGACCGCGATGGACTGGCACGAGCGCTTCGACGAGGAGGAGCGCTTCCAGCGCATGTACGGGCTGTCGGCGTTCTTCGTCGGCGAGCAGCGCGTCGCGGCCGAGCTCGGGCCGATGATGCGCGCGGCGCCCGACGAGGACATGCGGCTGTTCCTGTGCACGCAGATCGCCGACGAGGCGCGCCACGTGGCGTTCTTCGACCGCTTCTACTCCGAGGTCGGCGTGCTCGAGGCCGACGGAGCTGGAGGGCCGCCTGGCCGAGACCGTCCGAGCACCTCAACCCCGAGTTCGGCGAGCTGTTCGACGAGCTGCTGCGCCGGCGCGTCGACCGGCTGGCCGTCGAGCCCGAGGACCTCGAGACGCTGGTCGAGGCCGTGACGATCTACCACATGGTCATCGAGGGCATGCTCGCCCTCACCGGCCAGCACTTCATCATGGACTACAACGAGCGGATGGGGACGCTGCCGGGGTTCGTGAAGGGCTTCACGCTGGTGGCCCGCGACGAGCACCGCCACGTCGCGTTCGGCGCGCGCTTCCTGCGCGACATGGCCCGGCGCGACCCGCGCCACACCGAGGCGATCCAGCGCACGCTGGCCGAGGTCGCGCCGGTCGCCGACGGCGTGCTGCGCCCGAAGTGGTTCGAGGGCTCCGACGACGAGCCGCTGAACTTCGGCGTCTCGGTGGCCGAGACGCGCGCGTTCGCGCATGAAGGCGCTCGAGCGGCGGATGAAGGTCATCGGCCTGGTCGCCGCCGCGTGAGCGCGGAGATCGTCTACGACGACTTCGCGGCGGTCGACATGCGCGTCGGGCGCGTGGTCGCGGTCGAGGACTTCCCCGAGGCGCGCAAGCCGGCCTGGAAGCTGACGATCGACTTCGGCGAGGAGCTCGGCACGCGACGCTCCTCGGCGCAGATCACGAACTACGCCCGCGAGGAGCTCGAGGGCCGCCGGGTGGTGGCGGTGGTCAACTTCCCGCCGCGCCAGATCGGGCCGTTCCTGTCGGAGGTGCTCGTGCTCGGCGCCTCCGACGAGGAGGGCCGCGATCATCCTGCTCGCGCCCGACACGGACGTCCCGCTCGGCGCCCGCATCCACTGACGCGCGGCGCTACTCCGGGACGGGCGTGGGGGTGACGGTCGGCGTCGTCGGCGTGGGGGTCGCCGTCGGGTCCGGCGACGGCGTCGACCGCCGGCTCCGGCGTCGGCGTGGTCGTCGGCTCCGGGGTGGGCGTCGGCGTCGGCTGTCGCCTCCTGCGTAGGCGCCGGGGTCGGCTCGGCGCGGCGGCGGCGTCGTGAGCCGGCTGCGAGGACGTGGGCTGGCAGGCGCCGGGGCCGAGCGAGCCGTTGCCCTCGTCCGCGGAGCCGGTCGTCTCGGTCGGCAGCGTGCTCGTGTCGCCGTCGTGCTGCTCGGTGTTCGGCGCGACGCCGTCCTTGCCGTCGGTCGGCGCGACCTTGACCTTCGTGACGACCTTGTCCTTCTCCTCGGCGCCGGCCTTCTCCTTGTCGGCGGCCGCTTCGCGGCGGGCGTCGGCCGGCTCGGCGGCGGGCTGCGGGGCGGAGCGGACGGTGACCGGGGCGGGCGTGTGCGCCGCGACGGCCTCGGGCGCCGTCGGCGCGGCGGCGGCGGCCAGCGTCGTCTCGCCGCCCCGCTTGCGCGGCTGCTGGGCGACGTGCTTGACCTCGACGGCGCCCGCGGTGACGATCGCCGCGGCGGCAAGGCCCGGCGACGGCCTTGGTGGCCAGCGTCGTCATGCCCGCCTGCAGCGCGCCGCCGGCCGCGGCGCCCGCGGCGGCGCCGCCACCGGCGGCCGCGGCGGTCGAGCCGGACGCGGCGGCGGTCGTGCCGAGCTGGGCGAGGATCATCTTCTTGAGCAGGAACAGCGGGCCGACGGGATACAGCGCCGCCAGCGCGCGGTTGTTGTGGCGCAGCTGCTTGCGGAACGACGCGCAGCGGTCGCAGGTGCGCAGGTGGCGGCGCACCGGCGCGGTGGTGCGCATCAGGCCCTCGGACGACGGCGCCGAGCTCGACGCGCACCTCGTCGCAGGACAGCAGGCGCGCCTGGGCGGCCTCGGCGAGCGACACCCGCGCGCGGACGAGCAGCGACTTCACCGACGGCACGGTGGTCTCCATCGCCTCGGCGATCTGCTCGTAGGACAGCGCGTCGATCTCGCGCAGCAGCAGCGCGGTGCGCTGCGTCTCGGGCAGGTCCTGCACGTCGGCGATCAGGAGCCGGAACTCCTCGCGCTTGTGCACCTTGTCGGCCGTGGTCAGGCCGCCCTCGGAGAGGTGCACGTCCATCGAGTCCACGCCGACCGCGGTCGCGCGGCGCAGGTGGTTGAGCGAGCGGTTGCGCGCGATCCGGTACAGCCACGGCCGCACGTTGATCTCGCGCTCGTCGGCGAGGATCGCGTTGTAGGCGGCCGCGAAGACCTCCTGCAGCACGTCCTCCGCGTCCTCCTTGGAGGAGAGCATGTGCCGGCAGAACGCGAGCAGGCGCGACTGGTAGCGGGCGACCAGCGCCTCGAAGGCGTGCGTGGTTCCCGCGCCGGATCAGCGCGATCAGGCGCTCGTCGGACTGCAGCCGCAGCAGCGGCGAGCGTCCATGGAGTCCGGCTGCGCCGGCTTGGTTTACGGCAGAGGCTTCCACGCGGAGTTCGACTTCCCGCCGGAATGAACTACCGGGCGGCGGGAAAGTTGCGGAACAGCCAGGGTAGCGGCGGGTTGCCTACGATCCCCATAGCCCGCCCGGGTGGTGGAACTGGATAGACACGATCGGCTTAAACCCGATTGTCCTTCGAGGGCGTGTGGGTTCGAGTCCCACCCCGGGCACTCAGCGGATCGAGCGGCGGCTGAGCTCGATCGCCTGGTCCGCGTTGGCGCGGGTGACGAAGTTCGCGCCCGTGGCGACCACGTCGCCCTGCGCCGGGAGCAGGCCGTAGCGGGCGCGGTTGGCGAGCATGACGACCGGGAGGTAGCCCTGGAGGTAGGGCTGCTGGTCGACGGCGAACTGGAGCTTGCCGGCGCGCACCGCCTCGAGGACCTCGGGGCCGAGGTCGAAGGCGCCGACCTTCACGCGGCCGGTGCGGCGCACGCCGGCGATCCCGTCGACGGCCTGCAGGCCGCCGATGGCGTTGGTGGCGAGCACGCCGTCGGCGCTCGCGGCGACGACCGCCGCCCCGATCTCCGCGCGGCGTGGCGGCGCTCTGGTCGTCGATCCCGACGACCCGCGAGGTCCCGCCCGCGCGCGCGCATGGCGCGCGCGAGGCCGGCGCAGCGGGCGTCGAGGCCCTGGTTGCCGACCTGCTGGTTCAGGCACAGCGCGCGCCGCACGCCCGCGCGCGCGAGGCGCCGCCCCGCCGCCAAGCCGGCCCGCTCCTCTGGCTGCCCGACGTGGGCGAGGACGCCGAGCTTCCGAACGTCCTCGCTGCCTGAGTTGATCGTGATGACCGGCACCCCGGCCTTGACCGCGCGGCGGATCGCCGGGCGCGAGGCCCGGCTCGGGCACCGACACGACGAGCCCGTCGGGCTTCGAGGCCACCGCGTCGTCGACCAGCTCGATCATGCGGGGCAGGCTGTAGACGTCCGGCGCGTCGTAGTCGACCTGCACGTCCATCTGGCGCTCCGCCGCGTCGACGCCCGTGCGCACGATCGCCCAGAACGCGCTCGAGGCCTGGCCGTGGGTGACCACCGCGATGCGGATCCGCCCGCCGCTCTCCGGCGGCCCTGCCGCCGGGCGCTCGGCGTCGCCGGACGTGACCTCGAGCGGCGGTTCCTGGACGACCGTCGTGCGACCCGCAGCCCGCGAGCAGCACCAGAAACACAAGCAGTGCGGCAACACGGGCCACGCGCCGACTCTGACGCCCGGGAGCCGACACCGCAAGTTTCGCGGCGGGACGACGTTTGACGTCCTTCAGCGAACGGACACGTTTTCGCGGGCCGCATCCGGGGGATCGATCCTCCGACACCGAGGGGGAAGTTGAGGGCCACAGCACCTATAGCACGGATGGTCGCTCTGCTCGCCGTGGTCGCGGCGGCGGTTCTGGCCGGCTTCCTGCTGCTCGGTGGCGGTGGTGGCGGCTACACGGTCAAGGCCCACTTCCAGAACGCCTCCCAGCTCGTCAAGGGCAACCTCGTGCAGGTCTCCGGCCAGCAGGTCGGCAAGGTCAAGACGATCGACCTCACCTCGGACGGACAGGCCGAGATCGTGATGTCGATCAACGAGGACTACGCGCCGCTGCGCCGCGGCACCGAGGCGATCGTGCGCCAGGCCTCGCTGTCGGGCATCGCCAGCCGCTACGTCGACCTCAGGCTCCCCGGCGAGGGCGCGGCCGAAGATCCCCGACGGCGGCGTGATCGAGCAGGACGCGACGACGTCGGCCGTCGACCTCGACCAGCTCTTCGACACCTTCGACGACAAGACCCGCGGCGACCTCCAGCGCGTCTTCAAGGGCTCCGCCAAGCAGTTCAAGGGCAAGGGCGAGCAGATGAACGAGGGGCTGCTGTACCTCAACCCCTCGCTCGCCGCCTCCAGCCGCCTGTTCAACGAGCTCAACCGCGACACGCCGCTGCTCGAGCGCTTCATCGTCGCCTCCTCCCGGCTCGTCACCGACGTCGCCGACCGCCACGAGGACCTCTCCGGGCTGGTCGACAACCTCGCCACCACGACGACCGCGATCGGCGACGAGCAGGCCGCGCTGGCCGACTCGATCGAGCAGCTGCCGCCGTTCATGCGGCGCGCCAACACGACCTTCCTCAACCTGCGCGCCGCGCTCGACGACCTCGACCCGCTGGTCGAGGACTCCAAGCCCGTGGCCAAGAAGCTGCGGCCGTTCATGGACGAGCTGCGCCCGCTGGCGCGCGACGCCCGCCCGACGCTCGCCGACCTCGCCTAGATCCTGAGCCGCCCCGGCGCGGACAACGACCCGCTCGAGCTGACGAACCTCCAGGCGCCGCTGCGCGACGCGACGGTGCGGTGAGGTCGAGGCCAACGGCGAGAAGCGCGAGGGCGCCTTCCCGGCGACCACCAAGGCGCTGCACGAGCTACATCCCCGAGATCGCCTCCGTGCGCCCCTACGCCCCGGACGCGCTCGGCTGGTTCGACGACTTCAGCCACTCCGGCATCTACGACGCGCTCGGCGCCGCCTCGCGCGTCGGCATCCACGCGAGCGCGTTCGCGCTCGCCAACGGCCAGCTCTCGCCGGTCCCGCCCGAGCTGCGCGACGAGGCGTTCACCGCCGGCGCCGCGCTCAACCAGCGCAACCGCTGCCCGGGCGCCGCCGAGCACAAGGCCGACGACGGCTCCAACCCGTGGAAGCCCGACAGGCGTGGACTGCGACCCGACCCAGCTGCTCCCGGGGAAGTAGACCGTGCGCGCGCAAGCTCCTCTCCACCGTCCTCCTGCTCGCCGTCGCCGGCGCCGTCGTGCTCGCGCTCACCGGCGCGGGCGGCAAGGGGCCGGAGAAGCCCGCCTACACCGTCGAGCTCGACAACGCGTTCGGCATCGTCGCGGGCGCCGACCTGAAGGTCGCGGGCGTGCGCGCGGGCAAGATCAAGGACGCTGCGTCTGGACGAGAAGACGCACAAGGCGCTGGTCGACTTCGAGATCACCGCCGAGGGCTTCGGCTCGCTGCGCAAGGACGTCTTCTGCGAGTCGCGCCCGCAGTCGCTGATCGGCGAGTACTACATCGACTGCAAGCCCGGCACCGACGCGGAGAAGCTGCCCCAGAAGGCGCGACGATCCCGGTCGAGCAGACCGCCTCGACGATCCCGCTCGACCTCGTCAACAACGTGCTGCGCCGCCCCTACCGCGAGCGCCTCGGGATCATCCTCGACGAGCTCGGCGTCGGCGTCGCCGGCCGCGCGGAGGACATCAAGGACGTCGTCCGCCGCGCCAGCCCGGCGCTGCGCGAGACCGACAAGGTGCTGGTCAAGCTCGGCCGCCAGAACGAGACGCTCAAGCAGCTCGTCACCGACGCGGACACCGTGGTCGGCGACCTCGCCCAGAACCGCAGCAACGTCGGGCGCTGGGTGGTCGAGACCAAGCAGACCGCCGCCGCCTCGGCCGAGCGCCGCGAGGACATCGCCGCCGGCCTGCGGCGCCTGCCCGACCTTCCTGCGCGAGCTGCGCCCGACGATCGCCGCGCTCGGCGACGCGTCCGAGGCGCAGACGCCGGCGCTGCGCAACCTCAACGCGTCCGCCGGACCAGCTCACGACCTTCCTGGAGAACGTCAAGCCGCTCGTCGGAGTCCACGAAGACCAACCTGCGACTCGCTCGCCGACGCGTCGCGCAAGGGCCGCCCCGCCGTCAAGGCCGCCCAGCCCGTCGTCGCCGAGCTCAACGCCGCCACCGCCAAGGCCCCCGAGCTGGCCAACAACGCGGCGATCGTGCTCGAGCACCTCAACGACCGCAAGCACGCCGTCGAGAAGGACCCGCGCTCACCCGGCGGCCAGGGCTACACGGGCTTCGAGGCCGTCCTGCAGTGGGTGTTCGACCAGTCGCAGGCCATCAACATCTACGACAAGAACGGCTACATCCTCAAGATCAACCTCTTCCACTCCAAGTGCAGCGACTACCAGAACCCGCAGTCGCTGAAGGAGAAGATGGACGAGGACCCGAGCTTCTACAAGGACTGCGCGGCGATCCTCGGGCCCAACCAGCCGAGCATCACGACGCCCGACCCGACCGCCACCGGCCGCCAGTTCGCCTCCACGCAGAAGGCCACGGCCAAGAAGAAGACCGAGGCGAAGAAGCCGGAGGCCGAGCCGAAGCCCAAGCCCGAGGAGTCCGTCAAGGACAAGCTCCCCGAGAGCGCCAAGGACCCGGTCGAGAAGGTCACGAAGAAGCTCGACAAGGACGAGCTGCGCCGCCGCGCCGTCCAGCGCCTGCGCCGGGCGATCGAGAAGGGCGGACCGGCGACGTCGAGAAGCTGCGCAAGCGCCTCGAGGACCGGCTCGGCGATCAAGCTGCCGAAGCTCGAGGACCTCCCGAAGGCGCCGGACAACCCGCAGGCGCCGACCCCCTCGTTCCCGACCCCGCAGGTCCCGACGCCCAGCGTCCCGAACGTGCCCGGTCCCCAAGGCCCCGGAATTGCCCGACACCGGCGTGACCGGTGGCCTCCTCGACTACCTCTTCGCGCCATGAAGCGAAGCCGGAGCGGGCATCGCATCCAACCCCGTCCTCGTGGGCGGCGTCACGGTCCTCGTGGTCATCGTCGCCGATCTTCCTGTCCTACAACGCCAACAAGGGGCTGCCGTTCGTGCCCACGACCGAGCTGAAGGTGCGCGTGCCCAACGGCGCCAACCTCGTGCCGGGCAACGAGATCCGCTCCGGCGGCGCGCGCATCGGCGTGGTCGACGACATGAAGTCCCGGTCCACGACGAAGGACGGCAAGGTCGAGGCCGAGCTGATGCTCAAGCTCGACAAGACGATCGGCGACGATCCCGAAGGACTCCACGTTCCGCATCCGCCCGCGCTCGGCGCTGGGGCTGAAGTACCTCGAGCTCGACGAGGGCCGCAGCGACACCGCGTTCGAGAGCGGCGACACCGTGCCCGCCGAGCAGGCCAGCGCGTCGACGGACATCGACGAAGTCCTGAAGATCTTCGACGAGCCGACCCGCACCGCGAGCCAGGACAACCTGCGCGGGTTCGGCGACACGTTCGCCGGGCGCGGGATGTCGCTCGGCCGCACGATCGAGGAGCTGCCGCGCCTGCTGGGGTACCTGCAGCCGGTGATGACCAACCTCGCCGATCCCGACACCGATCTCGACACCTTCATCTCAGAGCTCGCCGACACCGCGCGCGTGATCGCCCCGGTGTCGCAGCAGAACGCGCGATCTGTTCACCTCGATGGCTACGACCTTCGAGGCGCTCGGGCGCGACGAGGGCGCGCTCAAGGAGACGATCTCCAAGGCCCCGCCGACGATGGACGTGGCGATCGAGTCGTTCCGCGCCCAGCGGCCCTTCCTGGCCAACCTCGAGGGCTTCGGCGAGGACTTCGCGCCCGCCACCGAGGAGCTGCGCGGCGCGCTCCCGACGCTCAACCGCGCCATCGACAAGGCGGTCCCCGTCCAGCGCCGCGCCCCCGAGCTCAACGAGGAGCTCGGCAAGACGCTCGTCCAGCTGCGCGAGCTGGCCGCGGCGCCCGGCACGCTGCCCGGCGTCCGCGGGCTCGGCGCGACGGTCAAGACGCTCAACCCGCAGCTGCGCTTCTACGGCCCGTTCGTGACGGTCTGCAACTCGCCCAACTACTTCTTCACCTACCTCGCCGAGCACTTCTCCGAGCCCGACACCACGGGCTCCGCTCAGCGCGCGCTGCTCAACTCCACCGGCCACCAGGACGACAGCCAGGGCTCGATGGGCGCCGACGAGCCGGCCAACGGCGAGGGCGTCCTGCGCGGCAACGCGCAGTTCGCCCAGAACCAGCCGTACGCCGCCGCGATCACGCCCGACGGCCGCGCCGACTGCGAGACCGGGCAGCGCGGCTGGCTGGAGCGCAACGCCGGCGGCCTGGACTCCAAGTACCGCGTGAACCTCAACCCGCGCACCCCCGGCGCGCAGGGCCCGACGTTCACGGGCGCCGCCGCGCGTGCCCGAGGGCCAGACCTTCACCGCCGTGCCCGAGACCGAGCGACTTCACCCGCCTCGCGCCGTCCGAGGCAGGGGGCGAGAAGTGAGGGCCGCCAAGCGCCTCAAGCGCGCCCGCGAACGCCCGGATCGGCGCTGCTCGCGCTCGCTGGTCCTGATCCCGCTCGTCTACCTCGGCTTCACGAAGTCGATCCCGTTCCGCCAGCACTACGAGATCAAGGCCGTCTTCGAGTCCTCGAACAACCTCAAGAAGGCGCTCGCCGGTGCGGATCGCGGGCGTCGAGGTCGGCCGCGTGACCAAGGTCGAGCGCGTCAAGAAGGGCGGCGAGTCGGTCATGGTGACGATGCGCATCGGCAAGGCCGGGCGGCCGATCCACGACGACGCGCGCGCGAAGATCCGCCCGCGCATCTTCCTCGAGGGCAACTTCTTCGTCGACATCGAGCCGGGCACCCCCGGCGCGGCGGAGATCGCGGACGACCAGACGATCCCGATCAACCAGACCTCGGTGCCGGTGCAGCTCGACCAGATCCTGACCTCGCTGCAGTCCGACACGCGCGAGGACCTCAAGACGCTGCTCGACGAGTACGGCAACGCGCTCGACAAGGGCGGCGCCGAGGCGTTCAACCGCTCGATCCCGTACTGGAAGAGCGCGTACCGCGACACGGCGATCGTCAACGAGGCGTCGCTCGGCAAGGCCGAGCACGACCTGTCGGGCTACATCAAGAACGCGGGCGCGACCGCGGCGGCGCTGGATCGCAACTCGGGCCAGCTCAAGAGCCTGATCACCGACTTCAACACGACCGCCGGCGCGTTCGCGCGCGAGGACGACAACCTGCGCACGGCGATCGCCGAGCTGCCGCGGACGCTGCGCGCCGCCCAGCCCGCGCTGGGCGAGCTCAACGAGTCGTTCCCGCCGCTGCGCGCCTTCGCGAGCGACCTCCGGCCCGGCGTGCAGTCCTCCGAGGCGGCGCTCGACGCGTCGATCCCGCTCGTGCGCGAGCTGCGCGGGCTGGTCTCCGAGGACGAGCTGCGCGGGCTGGCCGCCGACCTGCGCCCGACGGTCCCGGCGCTGGCGCGGCTGGCGCGCGAGAGCATCCCGTTCTCCAAGCAGGGCCGCCTGCTGGCGAGCTGCCAGAACGAGGTCATCCTGCCCTGGACCAAGGACACGGTCGAGGACAAGCAGTTCCCGGCCAGCGGCCCCGTCTACACCGAGGCGCCGAAGTCCTTCGTCGGGCCTCGCCGGCGAGAGCCGCTCGGGTGACGCCAACGGCCAGTGGTTCCGCGTGCTGGCGGCCGGCGGCCTGAACCTCGTGACGCTCGCCCCCGGCGTGTTCGGCACCACCACGAACCCGATCCTCGGCTCCAACCCGCCCAAGGCGAAGGCCCGCCCGCCGCTGGACGAGTCCAAGCCGTGCGAGGCCCAGGAGCGCGCCCGACCTGCGCAGCCAGCCGGGCGCGCCGCCCGAGCAGCACCAGGTCGACACCAGCACCGACCTGTTCAAGAAGCGCTACGCGCTGGCGCGCGGCAACGCCGATCGAGTGGCTGACGAAGCAGCTCAAGGCGGAGGGCCTCGCCAAGCAGCTCAAGATCGGCGACAAGGACGCGACGAAGGAGCTCCTCGACTCGATCGCGGGGGCGAGGAAGCCATGAAGGTCGCGATCCGCAAGCACTTCAAGGACTTCCTCGCCGTCCTCGGCCTGATCGTCGTCGCCGCCGGCGTGTCGGTCTACATCCTCGGCAAGCAGCGGATGCGCTTCCCGATCGTCCAGGACAAGCCGTTCGTGCTCAACGCCGAGTTCCAGACCGCGCAGGCCGTGATCGCCGGCCAGGGCCAGACCGTCCGCGTCTCCGGCGTGCGGATCGGCGACATCGGCAAGGTCTAGCTCAAGGACGGCCGCGCGATCGTGCGGATGGACATCGACCCCGAGTACAAGGACCTCGTCCACACCAACGCCACCGCGCTGCTGCGGCCCAAGACCGGCCTGAAGGACATGTTCATCCAGCTCGAGCCCGGCGGCGGCGACGCGCCGGTGGCCAAGGAGAAGCTGGACGATCCCGGTCCAGAGCACGACGCCGGACGTCAACCCGGACGAGATCCTCGGGACGCTGGACTCCGACACGCGCGACTACCTGCGGCTGCTGATCTCCGACGGCGGCCGCGGGCTGAAGGGCCGCGCGCCCGACCTGCGCGACCTGTTCCGCCGCTTCGAGCCCACGCACCGCGACCTCGCCCGCGTCAACGGCGCGATCGCCACGCGCCGCGACAACCTGCGCCGGCTGGTCACCTCGCTCAACCAGCTCAACGGCGAGCTGGCCAGCCACGACGACGACCTCGCCGGCCTGGTCGACTCCTCCGCGACCGTGCTGCGCGCGTTCGCGTCCGAGGAGCAGAACATCTCCTCCGCCGTCGGCGAGCTGCCGAGCACGCTGCGCCAGACCACCACGTCGCTGGGCCAGGTCCAGCGCTTCGCCGAGGTCCTCGGCCCGACGGCCGAGAAGCTGCGCCCGGCGGCTCGCGCGCTGGACCCGGCCAACCAGGCGATCGAGCCGTTCGCCAAGGAGGCGACGCCGCTGCTGGCCAACGACATCCGCCCGTTCGTGCGCGAGGCGCGGCCGCTGGTGCGCGACCTGCGCCCGGCGTCGACCCAGCTCGCCGACGCGGCGCCGGGCCTGACGCGCTCGTTCGCGCAGCTGAACAACTTCTTCAACCTGCTCGCCTACAACCCGGGCGGCCGCGAGGGCCCGGACAACGCCGCCCGCCAGGAGGGCTACCTGTTCTGGCTGGCGTGGGCGCAGCACATGGCGATCCAGCTGTTCTCGACCTCCGACGCCAACGGCGTGTTCCGCCCGGTGACGCTCGCCGCGCCGTGCGCCACGATCGAGCAGACGGTCAAGGACACGCCCGAGCTCGAGTTCCTCTCGATGCTGACCCCGATCCTGGCCGACACCGCGGCCTGCGCGACAGAGTGAACAAGGCCGCCCCCTCACTCCCGCGGATCCTCGTGATGGTCGTCTTCGCGCTGACCTGCTTCGGGCTGCTGCTGTTCCTGTGGCTGTCGTTCGGCGGCCCGGTGCCGCTGAAGCCGAAGGGCTACCAGGTCACGGTCAACTTCCCCGAGGCGACGACGCTCGCGCAGGAGGCCGACGTGCGGGTGGCCGGCGTGCCGGTCGGCAAGGTGCGCAAGGTCGAGGTCGGCGACGGCACCAACCGCACCGTCGCGACGATCGAGATCGAGCGCCGCTTCGCCCCGCTGCGCACCGACGCGCGCGCGGTGCTGCGCCAGAAGACGCTGCTCGGCGAGACCTACGTCGAGATGACGCCGGGGCGCAGCACCGAAGACGATCCCCGAGGGCGGCGAGCTGCCCGACGGCCAGGTGCAGGACACCGTCCAGCTCGACGAGATCTTCGACTCGCTGGATCCGGCGACGCGCGCAGGCGTTCCGCGGCTGGCAGCAGGACCTCGCCAAGGGCATCGACGGCCGCGGCCAGGACTTCAACGACGCGCTCGGCACGCTGCCCGGCTTCGCCCGCGACGGCGCCGACGTCCTCGGCGGTGCTCGACTCCCAGGAGGGCGCGGTGACAGCGGCTGGTCAAGAACACCGGCGTGGTGTTCGGCGCGCTCACCGAGAACGAGGCGCAGCTGCAGAACCTGATCACCGGCTCCAAGCGCACGTTCGACGCGACCGCCTCGCAAGAACGACGCGCTGGCCGAGACGATCCGGATCTTCCCGACCTTCCTCGACGAGTCCAAGCTGACGCTCGCGCGCGTGCAGAAGTTCTCGCGCGACACCGATCCGCTGATCACCGACCTGCGCCCGGTGGCCCGCGACCTGCAGCCGACGCTGCGCGACGTGAAGGCGCTCGCGCCCGACCTCGAGCGGTTCTTCGACAACCTGGATCCGGTCATCACGGCGTCCAAGAAGGGCCTGCCCGCCACGCGCGAGGTGCTCGACGGCGCCGAGCCGCTGCTCGGCGAGCTCGGCCCGTTCCTCTCGCAGATCAACCCGATCTTCCAGTACTTCGAGGCCAACCAGTGGCAGGTCGCGGACTTCCTCAGCTACGGCGCGGCGGCGCTGTCGGCGCGGACCGAGCTCGCCCGGCGGCGGCAACGGCCACTACCTGCGCCAGTTCGGCCCGCTCGGCGCCGAGAGCGTCTCGATCTGGCAGGAGCGCACGCCGACCAACCGCGGCAACTCGTACTTCCAGCCGCTCAGCCTCGCCAGCACGCTGGCCGACGCTGGCCAGACCTACAACAAGTTCAAGATCACCGGGCCAGTTCGACTGCCGCAACTCCGGCGAGCAGGCCGCGCCGACCGACGGCGACCCGGGCTGCTGGGTCCAGAACCAGAACCCGTTCGACTCGAGCAAGTTCGAGCTCCAGGGCAAGGTGCAGGGCTCGTTCCCGCACGTCGAGGCGGACGACTACTCCGAGCGCGCGGCCCCGCCGACGACGACAAGTAGCGCAGCGCTACGCGGCGGCGGCGGCGCGGCGCGCGCCCGCGTGGGCGAAGCCGTCCAGCACGGCCTCGGCGAGCGGCTGCGCGGCCGGTGATCTGCAGGTCGCCCGGTCGCGCTCTCCGGGCCGAGCGCGTGCACCCAGGCCGACACGGGGCCGGTGATCGCGGGCGTCCGGCTCGGACTCCGTCTCGTCGAGCTCGGTGATCTCGACGCGGCCGCCGGCCAGCGTGAGCTGGAAGCGGCGCTCGGGCAGGTCCCCGCGCGCGTCGACCACGAGCTCGACCGTGCCGGAGCACGTTCTCCGGCGGGGTGAGCATCCCGGGGGCGAGGCGGAAGATCGCGCCGACGTTGACGTCCTCGCCCGGGCGCGGGGCGCCCCAGGTCCAGTCGTAGCCCCAGCGGGCGAGCGCGCCGAGCACGGGCATCAGCTCGCGCGAGCGCTCGGTCAGCTCGTAGTCCACGCGCGGCGGGACCTCGCGGTAGCGCTGGCGGGTGAGCAGCCCGTCGGCGACCATGCGGTTCAGGCGCGAGCGCAGCTGCTCGGTCGAGATGCCGGGCAGCACGCGCTGCAGCTCGACGAAGCGGCGAGGGCCGGCGGCCAGGTCGCGGATGATGAGCAGCGTCCACTTGTCGCCGACGAGGTCGAGGGCGCGAGCGTCCGGCGACCACTGGTCGTATGGATGGCGCTTGGGGGGCGGGACTGGGGGCACGATGCAGACCTCTCCGAGCAGACGCAGCCTTGACGGACGCCGTGTCGGCAGGATAGCCCGTAAACCGGCGCCAGGTTTGACTCTGATGGACATTTGGCGGATCGACACCGAGCCGAATCCCGTCGAAACTATGCGCAAGTTTCCCCCGGGGCACTCGTTGAAGCGAGCGGCACTGGACGCCGATCGCGTCCGGGGGAACACACCAAGACCAAGGATGAACAGATGGGCGACGTGATCAGGCTGGCGGATCGCAGGGCGGCTCGCCGCACCCGCAACACACACGCGCACGCGCCGTCGCGGGTCGAGTTCCTGTTCGACCTCTGTTCCCCGTTCTCGTACCTCGCCGCCGAGCGCGTCGAGCGCGTCGTTCGACGACGTCGTGTGGACGCCGGCGTGCACCGCTTCGTTGACACTGCGGCTCGGCGAGTCGACGCCGACGACCCTCGAGCAGCAGCGGCGCTACGCCGAGCAGCGCGCGGCCGAGCTGCGGCTCCCGCTCGTGTGGCCCGAGCGCCACCCCGGTCCGGTGCCGGCCGCGATGCGCGCGGCGGCGTACGCGTCCGAGCAGGGCCGCGGCGCGGCGTTCGTGCTCGCGGCCGGCCGGCTCGCCTTCTGCGGTGGCTTCGACCTGGACGACCCGGAGATCCTCGCCGAGGCGGCCGCGGCGGCCGGCATCGGCATGGACGGCTGCCTGCAGGCGGTCGGCGACGTCACGCGCGACGGGGCGATCGAAGGCGCCGGGCGGCGCCTGCTCGCGGCGGGCGCCGACCAGCTGCCGGCGCTGCGGGTCGGGCGGTGCGTTGTTCTGGGGCGAGAACCGCGTCGCCGAGGCGGCGGCGGTCGCCCGGATGCAGGCCGCGGCCGCGGCCCGCGCGTGACCTACGGCGAGACCAGTCCAGCCAGGATCCGGGAGTCGATCTCCTCGGTCGGGCCTGAGGTCCTCGTCGCGGATCTCGGGAAGGATCGGGTCCTCGCGGTCGGACTCGCGCAGCAGCAGCTCGAGGTCGCGCCGAGAGGTCGTCGGGGCGCGGGTGTCGTATCCATGCGCGGGACGCTAGTCGCGCGCGGGTGCGCCGCTCCCAGCCCGGGACGGCGCTCGCACCCCCCGACCGGGGGGTAGATTGCCCCGCCATGACGACGACCGAGACGGAGACCCTCCACGGCGGCCGGCTGGTCGCGCGCCGCCTGAAGGCCTACGGGGTGAGCAAGCTGTTCACGCTGACGGGAGGCCACCTGTTCTCGATCTACGACGGGTGCCGCGCCGAGGGGATCGACATCGTCGACGTCCGCCACGAGTCCTCCGCCGCGTTCGCCGCCGAGGGATGGGCGAAGGTCACGCGCGAGCCGGGCGTGGCGGCGCTGACCGCCGGGCCGGGCGTCACGAACGGGATGAGCGCCATGGCGTCGGCGATGCAGAACCGCTCGCCGATGCTCGTGCTCGGCGGCCGCGCGCCCGCGTGGCGGTGGGGCCAGGGCTCGCTGCAGGAGATCGACCACGTGCCGTTCGTGCGGCCGGTGGTCAAGCTCGCCGCCACCGCCGGCTCGACGGCGGAGATCCCGGGCCTGCTCGACGAGGCGTGGGACGACGATCCGCCGCCCGCACAGCGGGCCGGCGTTCCTGGACTTCCCGCTCGATCACGTGTTCTCCGAGGCCGAGGAGCCGGCGCCCGAGCCGGTGCCGTCGGTGCGCGGAGACAGCCGTCGACGGCCGCGCCGCTCGAGCGCGCCGCGGTGCTGCTGCGCGACGCCGAGCGGCCCGTGGTGATGGCCGGCAACGGGCTCTACTGGGGTCGCGGCGAGCACGCGCTGCGCGAGCTCGCCGAGCGGCTCGGCGTGCCCGTGTTCCTCAACGGCCTCGCGCGCGGGTGCCTGCCCGCCGACCACGAGATGTTCTTCGCGCGCGCGAGGAGCGCGGCGCTCAAGGGCGCCGACGTGGCGCTCGTGATCGGCGTGCCGATGGACTTCCGGCTCGCGTTCGGCGGCGCGTTCGGCGAGGAGACCGAGCTGATCGTGCTCGACGGCGCCGAGCCCGAGCGCGACCATCCCCGGCCCGTCGCCGCCGAGCTGTACGGCGACGTCGCGGAGACGCTCGCCGCGCTGGCCTCCGGCGCCGCCGGAGCGGACACGCGCGGCTGGGTCGAGCACCTGCGCGGGGTGGAGGCCGAGAAGCGCGCCGGCGAGGAGGAGCACTTCGCCGACGACCGCTCGCCGCTGCACCCGATGCGGCTGTACCGCGAGCTGGCGGGCGTGCTCGACCGCAACGCGATCCTGATCGGCGACGGCGGCGACTTCGTCTCCTACGCGGGCCGCGTGGTCGAGACCTACGAGCCGGGCTGCTGGCTGGACCCGGGACCGTTCGGCTGCCTCGGCAGCGGGCCGGGCTACGCGCTGGCGGCCAAGCTCGCGCACCCCGACCGCCAGGTCGTGCTGCTGCTCGGCGACGGCGCGTTCGGCTTCGCGGGGATGGAGTTCGACACGCTCGCGCGCCACGGCGTGCAGGTCGTGGCGGTGGTGGGCAACAACGGGATCTGGGCGCTCGAGAAGCACCCGATGGAGTACCTGTACGGCTACTCGATCGCCACCGACCTCACGCCGGAGACGCGCTACGACGCGGTCGCCGAGGCGCTCGGCTGCCACGGCGAGCTGGTGCGCGCGCCGGCCGAGCTGCGCCCGGCGCTCGAGCGCGCGTTCTCGGCGGGCAGGCCGGCGGTCGTCAACGTGCTCACCGACCCGGCGGTCGTGTACCCGCGCGCGGCGAATCTCGCGTGGAAAGACACCCTTAAAGTGAAGCCGCCCGCGGCGGGGGCGGGCGGCTTCAAGTTGGCCCCGTCAGGACGGGCAGGGGTACGTGCCTTGAGGGGCCTATCGGGTGGCCCGGACGGCGGGAGGCGCCGATGTTGCGGCATCGCCCGGGCCTATGCGTCGAAAAAGCGTCCGGCGGGAGGCACGTCCGCCCATTCGACAGGCTGAGTATCCGCGGAGCCGGACTGGCCCGGAACAATCGAACAGACGTCCAGAAAAGCCAGACCGGATTATAGAGCGCCGTCGAGGGCGACGCCCCAGAGGATGTCCCGATCGCTGACCTCGAACGCGTCGAGCCCGAACGCTCTGAGGACCTCGGTCAGCAGGATGGTGCCCGCCACTATGGTCGGCGCGCGGTCAGGATGCAACCCCGGCACCTCGCGGCGCTCCTCGAGCGGCATCGCGGCCAGCCTGGCGCGGAGCTCCGCGAGGCGGCCCGCGGTGATCACATCGGCCCTCCACGCGGGCGGTGTCGTAGGGCACGAGCTCGAGGTCGATGGCCGCGACCGAGGTCGCCGTCCCCGCCACCGCGACGGCGCCGCCGACGCTGTTGCGCACGTCGTCGGGGACCGCGGCGGCGATCACGGCGCGCGCGTCGTCGGCGAGGGCCTCCATCTCCGGCTCCGTGGGCGGGTCGGAGTGGATGTGGCGCTCGGTGTGCCGCACGACGCCGGCCTGGGTCGACACGTGGAAGGCGACCTCGCCGTTCGCGCCGACGACGAGCTCCGTCGAGCCGCCGCCGATGTCGATGACCAGCAGGCGGGTGTCGTCGCCCGCGCGGGCGGCGGTGGCGCCGAGGAACGTCAGCCGCGCCTCCTCGTCGCCGCTCAGCGTGCGCCCTTCGAGCCCGTAGCGGTCGCGCACCGCGGCGGCGAACTCGTCGCCGTTGGCGGCGTCGCGGACCGCGGACGTCATGACCGCGAAGCGCCGCTCGGCGCCGTGGGTCGGCGATGGCCTCGGCGTACTCGTCGAGCGCGGCGAACACGCGCTGCTGCGGCGCCTCGCCGAGCCGGCCGCTCGCGTCGACACCCTCGCCGAGACGGGTGACGGTCGAGCGGCGCTCCACCTCCTCGAGCGAGCCGCCGTCGACGTCGGCGATGAACAGGCGGGTCGAGTTGGTGCCGATGTCGACGACCGCGACGCGCATCAGGCGACCCTATAGGGCATGTCGCGCCCGGCGAGGGCGGCGAGCAGGTTCTCGACCGCCATCTCGGCCATCCGCGCCCGCGTGCGGACGGTGGCCGAGCCGACGTGCGGGCACGACGAGCAGGTTCGGCGCCTCCAGCAGCGGGTCGTCGACCGGGAGCGGCTCGGGGTCGGTGACGTCGAGCGCGGCGCCCGCGATCGTCCCGGCGAGCAGCGCGAGGCGCAGCGCGACCTGGTCGACCACGCCGCCGCGGGAGGTGTTGATCAGCATCGCGGTGTCCTTCATCCGCTCGAGCGCCTCGGTGCCGATCAGGTGGCGGGTGTCGGGCGTGAGCGGGCAGTGCAGCGACACGAAGTCCGAGCGCTCGAGCAGCTCCTCGAGGGGGACGCCGGAGCTGCGCGAGCTGTGGAGCACCTCCAGCCCGAAGCCGTCGGCGCGCCGCGCCACGGCGTCCCCGATGCGGCCGCGGCCGACGATCCCGAGCGTCGCGCCCGCGAGGTCGGCGCCGAGGTCGGCGGCCGGCTCCCACGTGCGCCAGTGCCCGTCGCGCACGAGCGCCGCGCCCTCCGGGATCCGGCGCGCGAGCGCGAGCAGCAGCGCGAACGCGAGGTCGGCGGTCGCGTCGGTCAGCACGTCGGGCGTGTTGCCGACGGGGATGCCGCGCTCGGCCGCGGCGTCGAGGTCGACGTTGTCGGTGCCGACGGCCATGTTCGCGATCGCCTTCAGCCGCGGGGCGGCGGCGAGCAGGCCGGCGTCGACCGGGTCGGTGACGAGCGCGAGCAGCCCGTCGGCCTTCGCGACGCGCTCGCGCAGGACGTCGGGCGCCGGCGGCAGCTCGCCCTCCCAGACGTCGACCTCGTGCTCGGCGCGGAGGCGGTCGAGCGCCGGGAACGGCAGCTCGCGGGTGACGAAAATCCTCCCCATCGACCGGATCATCGCGGGTACGCTCCCCGCCATGCCTAGACCCCTTCGCCTCCTCGCCCTCGCGCTGATCCTGGCCCTCGTGCCGGCGGCGTCCGCCATCGCCGCCACGAAGAACGGCATCACGCCGATCGCGCCGAAGAAGGGCACGTCAGTCCCCGCGGGCAAGTCGCCCACGTTCCGCGTCAAGGTCAACGGCCCGGGCCAGGTGTGGATCCACGTGTGCAAGAAGAAGAAGAAGCTCAAGGAAGGCGTGATCTGCACCAAGGAGTCGATCGGCCGCGCCAAGAAGCAGAAGGACGGCACGTTCGCGTACAAGCCGAAGTTCTTCGACTTCCCCGCGTTCTGGCTCAACTCGCCCGGCCGTTACTACTGGCAGGCGCACCGCATCGACTGCAATGGCAACGACTGCCGCCAGGAGGGCCCGATCGTTCGCTTCAAGGTCCGCTGAAGCCGGTCGCCCATGGACGACGACATCCGCTGGGCCCTCACGTCGACTCGCACGTGGGCGGTGGTCGGCTGCTCCCCCGATCCCGCGCGCGACTCGCACCGCATCGCCGCGCTGCTGCAGCGCCGCGGGTTCCGCGTGATCCCGGTCAACCCGGCGGTGGACGAGGTGCTCGGCGAGCGCTGCTTCCCGACGCTGGCGGCGATCGGTGAGCCGGTCGATGTCGTCGACGTGTTCCGGCGCTCGTCCAAGGCGCGCGCGCACGTCGACGAGGCGATCGAGATCGGCGCGGCCGGCGTCTGGCTCCAGCTCGGCGTGATCGACGAGAGCGCCGCCGGGCGGGCGCGCGACGCGGGCCTGCGCGTGGTGATGAACCGCTGCCCGGCGATCGAGCTGCCCAAGCTCGCGGCGTAGTTGGCGTGTAGACCGCAACCCCGGGGTACCTCGCGGGTTGAGCGCCTGCGAGACACGAAAAACCTGAGCTGAACCGCCCTCCCGGCCCCGGCCGGCGGGCGGACGGGGGACCCACCTGTAGTTCGGGGCGAATCACGCCGCTTCTTGCGGCGAGTAGCGCGGCTCTTTCCGCGCGAGCCCGTCAGCTAACCCCGTAAGCGCCCCGAAAGAGAGGTCGGTCCTTGCTCCGACACATCGCGCGCGGCGCCTGCTGCGCGGTTATCGCCGTTCTCCTCGTCCCGGCCGTCGCCTCGGCGGCCTTCGGTGACCGCCCGCTGCGGATGGGCATGGAGGGCAAGGACGTCGAGGTCCTGCAGTCGCTCCTCACCAAGGCCGGCTTCGCGACCGGCGGCGCCGACGGGCAGTTCGGGCGCCGCACGCGCAGGGCCGCCGGCCACTGGGAGGCCGCGCGCAAGCGCGAGGTCAACGGCCGCATGAGCCGCCGCGACCTGCGCGCGCTGCGGCGCGAGTTCCGCATGCTGAGCGAGGACGAGCAGGCCGCGCCGACGATCCCGGGCACCGACGGGCTCGTGCTGTTCGGCGCCCAGCGGCGCCCCAGCGTCACCGTCGAGGTCGCCGCACCGGGGACGGTCACCGCCGAGGTCGCCGACTCCGCCGGCGCCGTCGTGCGCACGCTCTCCCGCCGCGCCGAGCAGGCCGGGAGGGTCCGGCTGAGCTGGAACGGCCGCATCGCCAGCCGCCCCGCGCCGGAGGGCGGCTACCTGGTCCGGCTCGGCGAGGGCGCGCTCTCCGCCGGCGCCGCCAACAGCGAGCGGGCCTTCGAGTTCCGCCATCACACGTTCCCGATCCAGGGCAAGCACGACCTCGGCCGCAACGGCGCCAACGGCTTCGGCGGCGGCCGCGGCCACCAGGGCCAGGACATGTTCGCCCGCTGCGGCACGCCCGTCCTCGCCGCCCAGGGCGGCACCGTGCAGTACGCGGGCTACCACTCGGCCGCCGGGAACTACCTCGTCGTCCACGGCTCCGGCTCGGGCGAGGACTACGTCTACATGCACCTCCGCGACGCGCCCGACCTCGCCAAGGGCGACGAGGTCAAGACCGGCGAGCGCATCGGATCGGTCGGCCGCACCGGCCGCGCGGACGGCTGCCACCTGCACTTCGAGCTGTGGTCCAAGCCGGGCTGGTACAAGGGCGGCAGCGCCTACGACCCGCTCCCCAAGCTGCGCCAGTGGGACGCCTGGTCCTAGGGTTGACGCTCGCGAGACCGGTGCTAAAGTTTTCTGCCCAAGCGACGCGGGGTGGAGCAGTCAGGTAGCTCGTCGGGCTCATAACCCGAAGGTCGCAGGTTCGAATCCTGCCCCCGCTATACGGAAGCCGCCTCTCGCCAGGCGGCTTTCGTTCTTAACGGGTCGGGCGCCCGTGGTGGTGCTGGAGACCAATTGGCTACCAATTTCTTCTTGGGCCATGGTTCCGGGGGGGTGATGTTGTCTCTCGGCGCCTATCTCGGTCATGGACGCGTTCGTGTTGATCGAGTGGGACGGCGAGCTACCGACGCTGCCGCTGCCGGCGACGGTCGGACTGGCGTGGCGGCTGGAGGAGCTCGACGACCCGGACGACGTCTCCGGCGGGTTCACGTCCGAGCGCGAGTTGTACGAGCAGGGGTGGCGGTGGTGCGAGTGCTATTCGCCGTGGACGCCTGGCGGTGACCGCGGGTTCCTCGACGTGCGCAATCTTGCGGCCTGGGCGCCGCCGCGCGTGCGCGTCCAACGATGAGCCCCAGCTCCCGTTCGCCGAGCCCGAGCTCTGTCGCACGCGTGCGCCACTCGATCGCGGCTCGGCGTCGGCTGAAGCCCGTGAGCACGCCGCGCCGGACCCCGACCACTTCGGCGATTCCCTTCCGGACCGGCGTCCATTCGACACCGAGACGCCGTGTCATCTCGCCGCGCAGGACCGACTGGTAGACGAAGCTCGCCGTCCGCGCCCGGGCGTACAGCCGGCGGCCGTCCAGCGCCGACCACCGGCCATCGACGCCGCGGCCCAGGTTCGCCACCAGCACGTGCGTATGGAGCTGCGGATCCCCCGCCCGCGACGTGCGATGCCGGAACGCTGCTGCCACCAGCCCCGACGCCTCCTCGACGACGGTCCCGCGATGGCCGCGACGGACCGCCGCCGCCGACCGCTCGAGGTACCCGACCGCGGCCCGCATCGCCGCGTCGTGCGCGGCTCGCACCTGTTCGCGCATCCGGAGATCGCCGACCCCGAACAGCACGCTCACGCTCTTCGGCGCCGAGAACGTCAGGTCGAACCCGGCGACGCGAGTTGGACTCGACGAGGAGCGAAGCGGCGAGCCGTCGAGCGGATCAAGCCCGGCGAGCACCGCCCGCAGATCCTCGCCGGCGACTGTGCCGGCTAATCCGAGCGCGCCGGCCGCGCCTCCGATCCACTCGCCCCGCGCCTCGGTGCCGCCTGTGTAGTACTCCTCGATGCCATCGCCGATGCTCTCGACGGCGTCCACGCGACCTTGCGCCTGGTCGAGGTAGTACTTGGCCTGTCCGGCCGACAACTTTCCGATCGAGAGCACGAACGCGGTCCTCGACGCTTAGCCGACGAGAGCGCCGTTCGGGCAATCGGATTTCAAGTTGAGTCGGCACGGCAGCCCGCGGGTTGTCGCGGCGATCACTTCGGAGGGCGGGCAAATCGCGGATCCCGGCCTGAAATGCTGCGAGCGGCAGCTCGGGCTCTCAGCCCGCTGAGCGCACCTCGAATCCGTCGTCCACGGCGACGATGTCGACGCCCGGGTCGGCGAGTCGTCCGACGAAGCCTTCGATGTCCGAGCCCGTGTGGTCCGGGAGCGCGTAGAGCGCGTCGAGGAACACGTCGACATCGGCGTGCCCGCGACCCTTGAGGAGGTTGCCGGTCGTCCAGATCACCTCGTCGCCAACCGTCTCGACGCGGTAGTCCAGGAACGGGCAGCAGGCGGCCTCGCGCCGCGCGAGGTCGTGAAGTGCCTCGCGCGTCCCGCCGTCGGCGCGGAACGCGAAGACGACGGCGTCCTCGCGGCGCTCGCGTCGCAAGAGCGCACGCTCGAACTGCCGCTGGTAGTCGGCCAGTCGCTCGTCGGGGGTGTCCTCGGCGGTGCTCAGGTCGCACGCGATGGGAGCGTCGAGCTGGGCTGGAATGTGCAGCACGTCGGTCATGGAAGAGAGCGTAGACTCTGGACTATGGTCCAGAGTCAAGAGCTGACCGGATGAAAATCGGAGAGGTCGCCACCGAGGCCGGAGTCACCGTCGACACGGTCCGCTTCTACGAGCGGGTCGGAGTCTTGCCGCCACCGGCGCGAACGGAGTCCGGCTATCGCAGCTACGAACGCGACACCGTTGAGCGCATCAAGCTGACGCGCGAACTCCAGGCCATCGGCTTCACGCTCACAGACGCCGTCGACGCGCTCGCTGCCCACGACGCCGGCGGAGCCACCTGTGAGTCCGAGCAATGGCGCCTCCAGGCGGTGCTCGACCGCGTCGACGGCAAGCTCTCCGAGCTCTACGCTCTACGCCGCAGGATCATCCAGGCGCAAGACGCCTGCGCCGAGGGATGCTGCAAGTTCAGGATGCCTGCACGGCCCACGTGAGCAGTCTCGCTTCGCACCGACTGGTGCAGGGGTGTGCGGATGCTTGTCGTTGTCGTTAGCTCTTAGAGCGGTGGCATGGCTCGGAGTGGTGAGGGGGCTAACTCTTGCGGCTGGCGCCTACTGGTCTCATGGCGAAGAACGGCAAGAAGCGGGCCTATGGGTCTGGCTCTGTGTTCGAGAAGTCGGGCGCGCTCGAGCTGCACTTCAAGCGCTCGGAGTACACGCACGACGATGACCTCGTGTTCGCCCATCCGCATTCCGGCCGGCCCTACGACCCGAGCAAGAGCCGGGTTCGCTTCAAGCAGGCGTTGAAGCAGGCGGGGCGGCGTGACCTCCGCTTCCACGATCTGCGGCACACGTACGGCACGCGGATGGCCGCCGCGGGCACGCCGCTGCGAACGCTCCAGGGATGGATGGGCCACCGCGATTACAAGACGACGGAGATCTACGCGGACTTCGCTCCGGATCCGTCGCAGGGTGCGTTGTGGGCGCAGCTCGCCTTCGGCGACGAACCGCGGCTCGAGGGCGTCATCGAGCGTGAGGGTGAGGACTCGCGCGGCAAATGATCGCCGCGCGAGATGCCGTCAGGCGACCGCCGGGACCGGCGCGCCCTGGAGCAGTTCGCCTACCCGTGTGAGCGCGCCGTCGGTGAGCGAGAAGTAGGCGTAGGAGCCGCGTTTCTCCCGGGCCACGATGCCGGCGTCGAGCAGTTGCTTGAGGTGGTAGCTCACCGAGCTCTGCTTCAACCCGAGCATGTCCTGGAACTCGCAGACGCAGACGGCCTCGCCGCTGGCGGCGAGCAGGCGGTTGAGGATCTTCACGCGGTGGCGGTCGGCGAGCGCCTTGAAGACACGCTCGAGCTCGTCGGCCTCGTCCTCGGTGAGCGGGGAGCCGTCGAGCGGAGCGCAACACTGCACGAGGGGGAGTGCGATGGCCATGACCAGGAGCATATCGAAAAAACTTGATGAGCTGACGGATCGTTGCTAGGTTCGACGCATCGAACTTCTTCGATGTCCTCAGAGGTAGGAGTCGTCATGACCGAGAATCCGTTTGTCGTTGCCGTGATCGGAGCGGGGCCCGTCGGGCTCGCGGCCGCGGCGCAGCTGACCGCTCGCGGCATCGAGCCGCTCGTGTTCGAGGCCGGCGAGGAGGTCGGCGCCACCGTGCGCGAATGGGGCCACGTCCGCGTCTTCTCGCCCGTGGGAGTTCAACGTCGACCCCGTCGCCGCGCAGCTCCTGACGGAATCCGGGTGGGACGCGCCCGAGCCGAGCGCGTATCCAACCGGCGCGGAGATCGTCGAGCGCTACCTCGAGCCGCTCGCCGCGCTGCCGTCCATCGCGCCGGCGCTGCACTTTGGTGCGCGCGTTGTCGCGGTCACCAAGCACGGCTTCGACAAGCTCAAGGACGCGGGTCGCGACGAGGCGCCGTTCGAGCTCGTCGTCGAGGAGGGCGGCGAGGAGCGACGCTACCTCGCGGCGGCGGTGATCGACGCGTCCGGGACGTGGACGCGGCCGAACCCGCTCGGGGCCGGCGGCCTGTTCGCCGGTGGCGAGCGCGCCGCGGCGGGGCGGATCGCGTACGGGATCCCCGACGTGCTTGGGGCGGACCGCGAGCGGTACGCGGGCCGCCGCGTCCTCGTCGTCGGGAGCGGGCACTCGGCGTTCAACGTGATTCTCGATCTCGTGACCTTGCGCGACTCCGAGCCGGCGACGCAGGTCGTGTGGGCGATTCGCGGCGGCGCGCCGGGTCGCAAGTACGGAGGCGGCGGGGACGACCAGCTGCCGGCGCGTGGCGCGCTCGGCGCGGCCGTGCGCGGTTTGGTGGAGGACGGCTCGGTCGAGCTGGTCGGCGGCTTCCAGACCCGCGCGGTCGGGATCGAGGAGGGGCGCGTGGTGGTGGCCGACGGCGCCGAGCGGCTCGTAACGGATGAGGTGATCGCCGCGACCGGGTTCCGTCCCGACCTGTCGTTGCTCGGCGAGCTGCGCCTGGACCTCGACGATCGCGTCGAGGCGGCGCGGGAGCTCGCTCCGCTGATCGATCCCAACCTGCACTCGTGCGGGTCGGTGCCGCCCCACGGCGTCGACGAGCTCAGCCACCCGGACGAGGGCGTCTACATGGTCGGCATGAAGAGCTACGGCCGTGCGCCGACGTTCCTGCTGCGCACGGGCTATGAGCAGGTCCGCTCGATCGTCGCCGCCCTCGACGGGATTGGGAGAGCGCGCGCCGGGTTGAGCTGGTGCTGCCGGAGACGGGCGTGTGCAATCGCTCGGCGGCGCCTGCCGAGACGGGCGCGGCGGCCTCGGCGTGCTGCGGCGCGGGGTCGCCACACGAGGACGCGACCGCGGTGGCGTGACGAGCGACGCCGAACGGCCCGTGACCGGCGGCGGCGCGGCCACATCGGCCGCGTCGCCGTTCTGGCGTACGCGGGCGTGGGGGATCGTCGGTGCGCTGTCGGTCACCGAGACGGTGTCATGGGGTGTCCTGTACTACGCGGTCGCAGTGTTCCTGCTGCCGATGCAGCAGGAGCTCGGGTTCTCGGCGGCGCAGCTGACGGGCGCGTTCTCGCTCGCGCTGCTCGTCAGCGCGGTCGTGGGGATCGCCGTCGGGCGCTATCTGGATGGCCAGGGCCCGCGCCTGCTGATGACGGCCGGCTCGGTGGCGGGCGCGTTGCTCGTGCTCGCCTGGTCGCAGGTCGAAGGGCTCGCCGCCTTTTACGTCGTTTGGATCGGGATCGGCGTGGTGATGGCGGCGGTGCTCTACGAGCCGGCGTTCGTCGTGCTCGCCAAGTGGTTCCCCGAGCCCGCGGAGCGGCGGCGGGCGATGACGGCGCTGACGCTCGTCGCCGCGTTGGCGAGCTTCATCTTCCTGCCGCTGGCGCAGGCGCTGATCGACGCGCATGGGTGGCGGGACGCGCTGGTGATCCTCGCGGCGGTGCTGGCGGCGGTGACCGTGCCGCTGCACGCTGCCGTGCTCCGGCGGGCGCCCGAGCACACCGAACGGTCCTCGGCGAGCGCGCGCGAGGCGCTGCGATCGGCGTCGTTCTGGCTGCTCTCCGTCGCGTTCTTCCTGGCGACGGTGGCCGGAATCGCGGTCGTCGTGCAGGGCATCCCGTTCCTGCTCGAGCGTGGCTACGGCGCATCGTTCGCGGCGTTCGCGATCGGGTTGATCGGCGTCTCGCAGATCCCCGGACGCGTGCTGTTCGCGGCGGTCGACGGCCGCCTCCCGGAGGCGCTGCGCACGGTCGCGGTGTTCGCGTTGATCGCCGTCGGGATCCTGCTCGTCGTCGGCGTGGATTCGAAGGCCGCGGTCCTGGTGGGCATGGTCGTGCTGGGGATGGGCAACGGGATGGCGACGCTCGCCCGGGCGACTGTGATCGCCGATCGCTACGGCCCGGCCGCCTACGGCACGATCGCGAGCGTCGCCGGGGCGGGGACGATGGGAGCGCGTGCGGCCGCACCGGTCGCGGCCGCGGCGTGGGCTGCCGTCGTCGGCTACGGCCCGATGCTCGTCACGCTGGCCGCGATCGCGGCGGTCGCCGCGCTGCTCGCCTACGTCGCCGAGCGCGGCCTCGGCGAAGCCCCGGCATAAGCGTTCAGCCGAGCCAGGTGGCGAGTTCGTCGAGCGCCTCGGGCAGCACGTAGTAGTACGCCCACAGCCCGCGGCGCTCGGAGTCGACGATGCCGGCGTCGCGCAGCTTCTTGAGGTGATGGCTGAGCGTCGACTGCTGTACGTCGAAGAGCGGGATCAGCTCGTAGACGCAGACCTTGCCGGCGTGCTTTCTGAGCACGTCGACGAGCTGCAGGCGGATGGGGTCTCCGAGGGCCTTCGCGACCGTCGCCATGCGCGCGGCGTGCTCGCGCTCGACGTCCGGATACACGACGGGCTCGCAACATGGTTCCCCCGGCGCCCGCTTGTCGAGGCGGATCTGAGCGCCCCGCTCCGGCGCGGCATTCGCGATACGTCACGGCGACCGCGAGAAGGGGCGCGCTCGCGCGGCGCGGCTGGCCTAGCCTGTGGTGGAAAGGATGGCCGATGACCGCGAGCCTTACGAGCCGCTGTGGGCGGAGGGCCTGAGAGGAAAGCCCGCGCCGAAGCCGGAGGCCCCCGCGAAGCCGAAGCCCCCGGGGTTCCCGGCCGGGCCAGCGCTCGCGATGGTGGCCCTCGTCGCGCTTGGGGTCCTCTTCGGCGTGATCGTCAGCGCTCAATCGAGCCGCATCACGATCGCCGAGCTCGGGTCCTACTGGGAGAACGTCGAGATGACGTGTGCCACCGCGCGCATCGAGGAGGACGGCCGGACGCTCGAGATCTTCCGCTGTCACGCGCAGGGCGGCGGCCGGCTGCCGCCCGGCGCCTATCGACCGCCCGAGTCCAACTGGAACTCGGACTTCGACCGCCGCCCAGCCGCGGACCACGCGATTCGGATCTCGCCGACTGGCGAGGTCCTCGGCTGGGCGCTCTACGTCCCGTGAGGGGAAGGACGTCGCCCACCTGCGTCACATCGAACGAGGAAGGGCGCGAGCCGCAAGCTACTGCATACCCCTAGGGGGTAGGTACGGCTGGCTCGAATCTTCAGGCGGCGAGCCGGAAGCGCTCGCGGCGGGTCTGGGAGTGGCTCGACACCGAGCCGCAAGCCGTTGCCCATCGTGATCCAGCCGTCGGCGCCCGGGCCGACGACATCGATCCGATACGCGCCGGGCACCTCGCGCTCGGCGTACGCGAAGACCTCGACGGGCCCAGCACGTCGAGCGACTCGGCGCCGTCGACGGCGAGAACGAGGACTCGGCGGATCGGTGGCGTGCGGACGATCCTGTCACTCACGAGCGCTGGCGCCAAGGACTGATAACCCACGAATCAGCCACGGGTCGTCTGTCCGCTGACGCCGGTGGGGACTGAGGCGGCGGCTGTTCGGGGAGTAGCGTCGGAGGAGTATCCGGCCAGCGAGAGGGAGGAAGCATGGCGGAGAACCGCGGTGTCGCGTACATGGGCGCGGGCAAGGTCGAGTTGCAGAACATCGACTTCCCGACGCTCGAACTGCAGGACGGCCCGGGAGTCCATCCGGACAACGTCGGGCGCAAGCTTCCGCACGGCGCGATCCTCAAGATCGTCTCGACGAACATCTGCGGGTCCGATCAGCACATGGTCCGCGGCCGCACCACAGCGCCCGAGGGGCTCATCCTCGGCCACGAGATCACGGGAGAGGTCATCGAGACCGGACCGGGTGTCGAGTTCATCAAGAAGGGTGATCTCTGCTCGGTTCCGTTCAACATCGCGTGCGGGCGCTGCCGGCTGTGCAAGGAAGGGCACACCGGCGTGTGCGAGAACACGAATCCGGATCGGCCCGGCTCGGCGTACGGCTACGTCGACATGGGCGGCTGGGTCGGCGGCCAGGCCGAGTACGTGACGGTCCCGTACGCCGACTGGAACCTGCTGAAGTTCCCCGACAAGGAACAGGCGATGGAGAAGATCCTCGACCTGACGATGCTGTCGGACATCTTCCCGACCGGCTACCACGGCGCGTACACCGCGGGTGTGACGTCTGGCTCGACGGTCTACATCGCCGGCGCCGGACCGGTGGGTCTCGCCGCGGCGTACTCGGCGCACCTGCTGGGCGCCGCCGTCGTCTTCGTCGGCGACCTCATCCCCGAGCGTCTCGAGCAGGCGCGTTCGTTCGGGTGCGAGCCGATCGACGTGTCGAAGGGCGACCCGCAGGACCAGATCGAGGAGATCCTCGGGATCCCCGAGGTCGACGCGGCGGTCGACGCCGTGGGCTTCGAGGCGCGCGGGCACGGCTCGGGCGCCGATCACGAGGCACCGGCCACCGTGCTGAACAGCATCATGACCGTCACGCGCGCGGCCGGGAAGCTCGGGATCCCGGGCCTGTACGTGACCGGCGATCCCGGCGCGGCCGACGATGCGGCGAAGGAGGGCTCGCTGTCGATCCGCATCGGCCTCGGCTGGGCGAAGTCGCAGTCCTTCACCACGGGCCAGTGCCCGGTGATGAAGTACCACCGTGGCCTGATGCAGATGATCCTGCACGACAAGGCGCACATCGCCAAGGCGGTCAACGCCACGGTGATCTCGCTCGACGAGGCGCCGAAGGGCTACGACGACTTCGACAAGGGCGCGTCGAAGAAGTTCGTGCTCAACCCGCACGGCCTGATCAAGGCCGCCTGACGGCGTTCCCGCGGGGCGCTCCGCGCGCCCCGCGGGTCAAGCCGGCGGGGTCGCGTGCCGATGCTGCCGCATGGGCACCAGCCTGGCCGTCGATCTTCGGGCGCTGCGTGACGAACTGCGGCTCCTTGTGCACTCGTACGAATACGCCTTCGCGATGGGCCACGGCTGCAGTCTCGGCGACCACCCGCAGTTCGCCGCGACGCGCCGCAGGGTCCTCGACCTGCGCGCACGCATCGCCGAGCTCTCCGAGTAGTCCGTCCCAGGCACCTCGGGTACGTCGCTTCACGGGCACCGTCGAATGGGTCCAGATCGACATCGCCGACGGCGCCGAGGACCTCGACCACCTGATCACCGCCGACGAGCGCCTGAAGATCGCGATGGCACGGCAGCGGTCCGTAGGAATGGGCCACGGGGGCCTCCGCGAGGCCGTCAGAACAGCAAACCTTGATTTGAGCGTCCCGCTGCGGTACGGTGGGCGCGTTGCTCGGATCAAAGGATATTGTTGTGACCGCCCTTCCCATGATCGCCGGCCCGTCGGCCGCCGAATGCTGCGCCCCGTCCGCCGGTGACGATCCGGCGTTGAACGCGGAGCGCCTGGCGACCGTCGCCAAGGCGTTGGGCGAGCCGCTGCGGGTGCGGATCATCGACCTGCTGCGGCGATCCGACGAGCCCGTGTGCCAGTGCGAGCTGATCGCGCTGTACGACATCAGGCAGTCGCTGCTCTCCCACCACATGAAGAAGCTCGTGGACGCAGGGCTGGTCGACGTCGAGCGCCGGCACAAGTGGGCCTACTACTCCGTCTCCACCGACGCTCTGAAGGAGCTGACCGCATGGCTGATCTGACCGCTGAGACATCGTCGACCTCATCGTGCTGCTCGGCCGAAGCGCAGGAGAGCTGCTGTGAGCCGCCCGAGAAGGCCTCGTGCTGCTCGACAAGCGCCGCTGGCGGAAGCTGCGGGTGCTCGGCAGGCGAGACGGCCGACATCCGCGAAACGGTGCGGGAGACGTACGCGGCCGCGGCGCTGTCCTCCGCGGAGCGGGCGGCCACGGCTTCGTGCTGCGGATCCGCGGCCGACCGGTTCGGCTCGGCGCTCTACGCGGAGGGTGAGACGGAGGGCGCGACGGCCGCGGCGCTCGGTGCGTCCCTCGGCTGCGGCGTGCCGACCGCGGTCGCCGACCTGCACGAGGGCGAGACGGTGCTCGACCTCGGGTCCGGTGCGGGCGCGGACGTGCTGATCAGCGCGCGCCGGGTCGGTCCGTCCGGGCGCGCGATCGGGCTGGACATGACCGACGAGATGCTCGAGCTCGCGTTTGCGAACGCGGCCGAGGCGGGCGTGGAGAACGTCGAGTTCCTCAAGGGCTACATCGAGGAGATTCCGCTGCCCGACGCGTCCGTGGACGTCGTCATCTCCAACTGCGTGATCAACCTGGCGGGCGACAAGCCGAAGGTGATCGCCGAGGTGGCGCGGGTGCTTCGGCCGGGCGGTCGCTTCGCGGTCTCCGACGTGATCGCGGACCCGGACATGGACGAGGCGACGCGCGCGGACATGGCCGCCTACACGGGTTGCATCGCGGGCGCCCTTACCGAGGCGGAGTTCCGGGCGGCGCTGGCCGCGGCCGGGCTCGTCGACGTGGAGATCCGCGAGACGCATCGGGTGCACGACCAGGCGGTGTCGGCGATCGTCCGCGCTCGCAAGCCGGAATGATCGGGGCCTGATGGCGACCGCGCTGTTCGTGTGCCTGCACAACGCGGGGCGCTCGCAGATGAGCGCCGCGCTGTTCGAGCGAGCGTCGGGCGGTCGCCATCGGGCGCTGTCGGCCGGCAGCGAGGCCGACCCCGAGGGACGCGTGCATCCGCAGGTCGTGGAGGTGATGGGCGAGCTCGGCGTCGACCTCTCGGGGCGGCGCCCGCAGCGGCTCACCCGCGAGCTCGCCGAGGCGGCCGACGTGGTCGTGACGATGGGCTGCGGCGACGCGTGCCCGTTCATCCCCGGCAAGCGCTACGTCGACTGGGAGCTCGAGGACCCCAAGGACCGCCCCGTCGAGCACGTCCGCGCCACGCGCGACGAGATCGCACGGCGCGTCGACGCGCTGGTCGCCGAGCTCGACGCGGGGGTTTGAGTCTCGAAGCGCTGGGCCGTCGGCGGCCTGATCATCCTGACCAACTCGCGCACGCTGCTGCGCAGCGACTGGGTCGACGGCGTGAACGCCGCGGCGTTCAGATGCGCCGCCGTCGCCGGACGCCCCGGCCGGGGGTGACGGCGGCGGCGATCACCGCCGTCTTCGCCACCGGGTGGCCGATCACACCTACACGTCCACCTCCACGCGCAGCGAGCGGATGTGGAACGTCGTGAAGTTCTGCGCGCCGGCTGGGAACTCGACCACCAGGTAGTCAACCGGGCCGAGCTCGTCTAAAGGCGTGTTCGTCATTGCCTTGTCCCTTCGTTGTTGGTTGCGGGGGTGACGTCGGGCGCCGCAGGCGGTGGTGGCCGGCGGGGACCTTCTCCATCGCCGGCGCGGCGTCGCGGGGGCGTGAGGCCCACCAGCGGACGTAGCGGTCGGTCAGCGGGCCCGCCGTGAGCCCGTGGGCGTAGACCGAGATGGCGATCGTGACGGTGATCGCGAGCAGCAGCGTCTGCATGTGCGGCAGCTCGGCCTCGTCGAGGAGGATGACCCCGAACACGATCGAGGCGAGGCCGCGGGGCCCGAACCAGCCGAGGAACGCGACCGTCCAGCCCGGCTCGATGAGGCGATGATGCGCTGCGAAGCGCAGCGCGAGGCCGCCGATCGCGCCCGCCGCGACGCCCCGCGATGAGGCCGTAGCCGATCTCCGCGACGGGCGCCGCCGGCTCAATGTGGCGCGCACCTGTCCTCGCCGCGTGTGGGCCGGCCTAGGCGCGAGCTAGACGCCGGCGGGTTGGAACAGCTCGATCGGGTTGCCGGCGGGATCGTCGAGCACGATCTGCCGGCCGCCGGGACCGGTGACGATGTCGTTGCGGAATGTCAGGCCCGCGGCGCGGAGGCGCTCGACGTCGCTCGCGATGTCGTCGACGATCAGGTGGATGCGGTTCCAGCCGCCCGGCTGGGGGGTGCGTCCGTCGGGCATCGGTCGTCCGGCCGAGCTCTTCGGGCCGCTCAGCAACAGGCGCAGGTGGCCGCGGGTCACGTCGGCGAACGCGGGGGCGGCGCTGGTGCGCACCTCGAAGCCGAAGTGGGTGGTGTAGAAGGCGACGGCGGCGTCCACGTCGTCGACCATGTAGCGGACGTTGACGAACTCGTCAGGCATGTTCGTTGACCTCCCGGGTGGTGTGTTCGATCGCCTGCAGGAGAAAGCCGATGCGCGTCTCGAGCTCGGCCGCGGTGCGCTCGAACGCGGCCAGGCCGGCGTCCGGCTCGCGAGCCGGGTCGCGGAGGCTCCAGTGGATCGCCTCCGGTGCCCCCGGGAACTCGGGACAGACCTCGCGCACGCGGTCGCACAGGCTGATCACGTAGTCGAAGCGCCGGCCGGTGAACTCGCTGAGGTGCTTGGACCGGCGGCCCTCGAGGTCGATCCCGCGCTCGCGCATCACCCGCACCGCGTTGGGATGCAGCGGCTTGGGACGGCTGCCGGCGCTGACGGCCTGCACCGCGCCGCCCGACAGCCGCTCCGCCAGCGCCTCGGCCATCTGCGAGCGCGCGCTGTTGCCCGTGCACAGGAACAACACACGAGCCCGTGCCGAGCCGCGGCTCGCGGTCGGCGCCAGCCCCGGATGCAGCGCGGCACCGGCGCCGGCGAGCAGCTCACCGCAGCGCGCCAGCTCGAGGACGTAGTAGCTGTCGCGGCCGTCGGCGAGGCTGCGACGCGCCGAGACCAGCCCGCCGTCGCGCAGCTGGCGCAGGTGGTAGGAGACGAGGCTCTGGCGGTGTCCAGCGAGCTCGCACAGCTCGCCGACCCGCCGGTCGCTGCGCCCCAGCTCACTCAAGAGCCGCCAGCGCAAGGGGTGGCCGGCCAGCCGGAGGAACGGCGGGGGTGGAGGCGTGCTCACCACCCGTGACAATACATCAAGTTGTCTTGATGTAAATGGCTCAGGCGGCCGCGGCGACCAGCGGTGCGATGCGGTCCACCGCGACGGCGTACGCGACGCGGGATCCCATCCCGATCGCGTTGGCCACCGATCGCGAGTGCGCGGTCGCCGCGTCTCCGGCGGCGTACACGCCGGCGACGTTCGTGCGCCCGTCGGCGTCGGTGACGATCGTCCCGGCGTCGGTCAGCTCGCACCCGAGCGCGGTGGCGAGCCCGTTCGGCTGGTCGCGCCGCGTGTTCACGAACAGCGCCTCGCGGAGTTCGGGCGGGCCGGACGCGAACTCGATGTGCGAGAGGGTGCCGTCGCCCCCGGCGAGCCGGGCGATCGCCTCGGTCCGGACCCGCACGCCCGCGCCGGCCAGCAGCTCGCCGCCGGGGTCCGGCGCGCCGTCCGTGCACAGCAGGACGTCCTTGCTCCAGCCCGCGAGCACGAGCGCCGAGCGTACGGCGGCGGGGCCGCTCCCGTGCAACGCCAGGGGCCGGTCGCGCACCTCCCAGCCGTCGCAGAACGCGCAGTGGAACACCGAGCGTCCCCACAGCACCTCGATCCCGGGCAGCGGAGGCGGGTCATAGCGCAGGCCGTGAGCGAGCACGACGGCATGGGCGCGGATCGGGGCGGCGCCCGTCGGCGTCACCACGAACCCGTCCGCCGTCGGCTCGATGTCGTCGACGGCGCCACGGCGGACGTCGACGTTCGCGTGCTCCTCGAGCTGCCGCCGCCCGCTGCGCCGCAGGTCCGCCGGCTTCGGCCGGTCGTGCCCGAGCAGCCCGCCGACGCCCTGGGAGTCGGCGTTCGCCGGCCGGTCGTTGTCGATCACGAGCACGCGCTTGTTCGCCCGGCCCAGCACGAGGGCCGCGCTCAGGCCCGCGGGACCGCCGCCGACGATCACGGCGTCGTACGGAGCGTGACGCCAAGCATCGAGGTGAGGGGGCCGGTCGGTCATGGGAAGTAAGACGCCATGATCCATGGAATTCATCCGTCTGCGGCGAGATTCGGGGGTTAGCCGAACCAGCCCTCCGGGGGGTCAGAAGACCGTGGCCCAGTCGCTCGTGACGCTGACGACCGTCCAGCCGTCGCTCGCGGCCTGCTCGAGCGCGTGCTCGGCGCCGCCGGTGTAGGCGATCTCCCGCTCGTCGTCGTGGAGGACGAGCAGGCGCAGTGCGGGCTTCTCGGAGTGCTGGGTGAAGTGCAGCATCGGGACGTCGCCGTTGGAGTCGCCGGCCGCCAGCAGCGGCCGGCGGCCGGTGCGGCTCCAGATGCGGATCGGCTTCTCCGGACCGTCGTCGAGGTAGTCGGCCTCCGCCTTGTGCGTGGTCGTGCCGCCGCGCTCGTCGCTGGTGTACGCGAGCGCCGCGCTGCTGCCGATCACGCGCTGGCGCGGGATGCCGCCGTGCAGGAACGCGTGGGCCTTGGCCTCGAAGTCCTCGACGCTGGTCCTCGACCGGCACCGGCTCCGACCCGTCGGCGCCGGACAAGCCGACGATCGCCTGCTTGGCGGGTCCGTCGCGCAGCAGCTCGTCAGCTCTGCCGCTTCGCCGCCGGTGGTCGCCACAAGCTGCTCTCCGCTTCGTGGTTCAGGAATGCTGGGTGACGGCCACCTGCGGCTACGACCAGTCGCGCAGCGGCGGGGAAGCCGAAGCGCTCACAGTGGTCCAGCGGTTCGAGACGGCGGAGTTCATGCCGGCCGGGGCGCGGGATCGCCTGTCCGGCGAGATCGTCTGCTACGGCCGGTCGGTCGTGCACCGGGAGTGGCCGCAGATGGAGCAGGGACGCGGCGGGGACGCGATCAACCCGTGGGCGATCGCGCTCACGCTGCTTGCCATCAGCGCGCTCGACAGCCCGTACCGGAGCCGTCCGGGACAGATCAAGCCGGTCGCGATGGAGCGCTCGCTGCGGATCCTGGACAGGGCGCGTGAGGTCGTCGACGACACGGCGCCGCCTCCGTGCGACGCCCGCGGCGTCCGGGTCGCGGCCTGATGGAGGGGCGCTTCGACCGCCACCTCGAGCTCGCCGCGACGCTGCTGCCCTCGATCGCCGCGGTGGCCACCGCCTGGTCGGCATACCAGTCCGCGCGTTGGCACGGCGAGCAGGCAAGGGCCCCCAGAGCGCCTCGATCGCCGCGCGCGTGGAGTCGACGCGCCAGGCGAGCCTGGCGAATCGGAACGCGCAGATCGACGTCTGCGCCGCTGTCGCCGTTCGCCATGCCGCAAGACAAGCTCGCGGCCAGCGCGAAGGCCGACGGACTCGGGGCACGGGCCGCGGCAGCCTCCACCCGCGTCGGAGGCTTCATCCAGCGCGCCGGCGACTACTCGCTGGCCGTCGTGCTGTTCGCCGCCTCGCTGTTCTTCGCGGGCATCAGCACACGGCTGCACTCGACGACGCCACGGATGGTCGTCCTCGGACTCGGCTTCACGCTCTTCCTCGGCAGCGTCATCTGGATCGCCACGTTCCCGGTCAGCGTGTCCGTGTAGCGTTGGCCGGGAGTGCCGGACGACGAGGTCACCTCCAGGGTGAAGGCCCGCCTCAGCGAGTGTACGAACGGCATCGCGCCGTCGACACGGTGCGGACCGACCGCTTCTACGACTCCGAGCGCGGCTACTACCCGCTCGAGGAGGCGGGCGATGAGAAGGACCACTTCGCGGTCTCCCTGGCCATGGCCGACGGCCGGGTGTTCTCCGAGGGCGACCACGAGTTGTCGTTCCCGCTCCAGTCGATCTCCAAGGTGTTCGCCTACGCCCTGGCGCTGGCCGACAACCGCCGCGAGGACGTCCTGGCCCGCGTGGGCGTCGAGCCCAGCGGCGACGCCTTCAACTCGATCGTGTTCGACGAGCGCTACCACCGTCCGTACAACCCGATGGTCAATGCGGGCGCGCTGGTGACCACCGACCTGGTGCGCGGGGCGAGCGGCGAGCGCAAGATCGAGCGGCTGCTCGGCGTGATGCAGGCGTGCGCGGGCGACACCGGTCTGGCGGTCAACGAGCGGACGTTCACGCGCGAGCTGCGCCACGCCGATCGCAACCGCGCGACGGCGTACCTCATGCGCGCCGAGGGGATGCTCGACGGCGACGTCGAGGAGCTGCTGGCGCTGTACCTGCACCAGTGCTCGGTCCAGGTGACCTGCGCGCAGCTCGCGGTCATGGGCGCGACGCTCGCCAACGGAGCGGTCAACCCGATCACCGGCGAGCGCGCGCTTCCGCGCGACCGGGTCCGCGACGTGCTGAGCGTCATGTACACGTGCGGGATGTACGACGCCGCTGGGCAGTGGGCCTACGAGGTCGGCGTGCCGGCCAAGAGCGGCGTCAGCGGAGGCATCCTCGCCGTCGTGCCGGGCAAGGGCGGCATCGCGGTCTTCTCCCCGGGTCTGGACGTCTACGGCAACAGCGTCCGCGGCGTCGCCGTGTGCACCGAGATCGCGACCCGGCTCGGCGTCCACGTCTTCGCCGCCGAGACCGAGGACGCGCTGATGGGCTCCGCGGCTCCGGCGACCGAGCACTGAGCCCTGCTCAGCATGGCGCGGCCCGCGTCGCTCCTCCTCAAGGATCGCCCGAGCTCACGGCTGGTCGGCGTCGCGGTCGCCCTCCTCGCCATCGCGCTGACGACGCTGGTGATCTATCCGGTGCGGGAGGTGGCGCCCGCGGTCTCCACGGGCGTGCTCTACCTGCTCGCGGTGCTGCTCGTCTCGACGCTGTGGGGGACGTGGCTCGGGCTCGCCACGGCGGTGGCCAGCGCGCTGGCGTGGAACTTCTTCCACATCCCCCCGACGGGTCGCTTCACGATCTCGGACCCCGAGAACCTCGTCGCGCTCGGCGTGTTCCTGGCGACGGCCGTCGTGGCGTCGGCGGTGGCCGACCTAGCGCGATCGAGGGCGGCGGAGGCCGAGCGCCGGCGCGAGGAGGCGGATCTCGCGCGCGGAGCTCTCGCGCGTGCTGCTGGGTGAGGCGAGCGTCGAGGAGGCGTTGCCGGTCGCGTCGTCCCGGTTGGCCTCGGCGCTCGGGCTGCCGTACGCGGCCATCGTGCTCGACCCCGCCGCCGGCCCCGGACCGGCAGGCCGCCCTGCCGCTCGAGGTGGGACACGGGCGCACCGCCGCGCTGCACGTGCCGGGCGACCTCCCCGCGTCCGCGACGGAGCGGCTGCGCGAGCGTGTGGCGCCGGCGCTGCAGGCGCTGCTGGCCGCCGCGCTGGACCGCGACCGCCTGCAGGCCGAGGTCGTCGAGACGCAGGCGCTGCGGCGCTCGGACGTGATCAAGACCGCCCTGCTCCGCGCGGTCTCGCACGACCTGCGCACGCCGCTGACCACCATCCTCGCGGCGGGCGAGGCGGTGCGGTCCCCGTCGATCGAGCCGCGCGAGCGCGAGGAGCTCGGCGCGCTCGTGGTCGAGGAGGCGGAGCGGCTGTCGCGGTTGATCGACAAGCTCCTCGACCTCTCGCGCCTCCAGGCCGGCGAGGCCGAGGCCAGGCGCGACTGGTGCTCGGTCGAGGAGGTCGTCGAAGGCGCGCTCGAGCACGTCGACGCCGGGGTGCCGGTCGAGGTGTCGCTCGACCGCGACCTGCCGCTGGTCCAGGCCGACGCCGCGCAGCTGGAGCGCGTGCTCGCGAACCTGATCGAGAACGCGCAGCGCTACGCCGGTGGTCACCCGTCAAGCTGCGTGCGCGGGTCACCGGCGGCCGGCTGATGATCCGCGTGATCGATCGTGGGCCTGGCATCCCGCAGGAGCTGCTGCCGCACGTGTTCGAGCCGTTCCGGCGCGGGGAGGCGGACGCCGACCACCGCGGCTCGGGACTCGGGCTCGCGATCGTGAAGGGGTTCGTGGAGGCCAACGGCGGCCGCGTGTGGGCGGAGTCGTTGCCGGGCCAGGGCACGGTGTTCATCGTGGAGCTGCCGCTCTCCGACCAGCCGGTCGCGCACGCATGAGCGAGTCCGGCGCGCGCGTGCTGGTGTGCGACGACGAGCCGCAGATCATCCGCGCGCTGAAGGTCGTGCTGCGCGAGGCGGGGTTCGTCGTCGACGCGACCGCGACCGCCCGCGAGGCGCTCGACGCCGCCGCGGTCCGCCCGCACGACGCGGCCGTCATCGACCTGATGCTCCCCGACGGCAGCGGCATCGACGTCTGTCGCGAGCTGCGGTCGTGGAGCGGCATGCCGATCCTGGTGCTGTCGGCGATCGGCGACGAGGACCAGAAGGTCGCCGCGCTGGACGCGGGCGCCGACGACTACGTGACCAAGCCGTTCGGCCCGCGCGAGCTCGTCGCGCGCCTGCACGCCGTCATGCGCCGCGCCGGCGCGGCCGTCGACGAGCCGGCGATCACCGTCGACGGCCTCGAGATCGACCTCGCCGCGCGGATCGTGCGCCGTGACGGCGCCGAGGTCCACCTCACGCCGATCGAGTACGACCTCCTGCGCACGCTGGCCCGCAACCGCGGGCGGCTGCTCACCCACCGCGCGCTGCTCACCGAGGTGTGGGGGCCGCAGTACGCCGACGACACCGCGGTCCTGCGCACGCACGTGGCCAACCTGCGCCGCAAGATCGAGCCCGCGGACGGGCCGAAGTACGTCCGCACCGACCCGGGCGTCGGCTACCGCTTCGCCGGCTGAACCTTCACGACATCTTCATGACCGGTCGGGAAATCCTCTCGCGGCCTTGACGTCGCCGGGCGCATGCTGGAAGCCATGCAACCGGAGCGCTCCAGATGACCGCGGCGGGCTGGGTCGAGATCGCGGTGTTCCTCGCGGTGCTGACCGCCATCACGCCGCTGCTGGGCGCCTACCTGGCGCGCGTGTTCGAGGGCGACGCCATGTTCCTGGCCTTCATCGAGCGCCCGGTGTACCGGCTGCTCGGCGTGCACCCCGAGCGCGGCCAGGATTGGAAGGCGTACGCCCGCTCCGTCCTCGTCTTCAGCGCCCTGAGCGTGCTGGTGCTCTACGGCATCCTGCGCACGCAGGGCCTGCACCCCTTCAACCCGCAGGACCTCGCGTCGCCGACATGGGACGTGTCGTTCAACACCGCCGCGTCGTTCGTGACGAACACGAACTGGCAGTACTACGCGGGCGAGACGACGCTGTCGTACTTCTCCCAGATGGCCGGCGTCGCGGTGCAGAACTTCGCGTCGGCGGGGGTCGGGATCGCGGTGCTCGCGGCGCTCATCCGCGGCATCGCCGCGCGGTCGGGCACGTCGCTGGGGAACTTCTACGCGGACCTCGCGCGGATCGTGCTCTACGTGCTCGTCCCGATGTCGGCCGGCGTCGGCCTCGTCCTCGCCTCCCAGGGCGTGCTGCAGACGCTCGGCGGCTCGCTCGACGTCCCCACGCTGACGGGCGGCTCGCAGACGCTGGCGCGCGGGCCGGTCGCCTCCCAGGAGGCGATCAAGGTGCTCGGCACCAACGGCGGCGGCTTCTTCAACGTGAACTCGGCGATGCCGTTCGAGAACCCGACCTGGCTCTCGAACTTCATCGAGATGCTCGCCATCCTCGCCATCCCCGCCGGCCTCACGGCGGCCTACGGCCGCATGGTGGGCAACCGCCGCCAGGGGTGGGCCCTGTTCGGGGCGATGATGCTCCTGTTCGCGATCGCCGTCGCCGTGGTCTACGTCGCCGAGTCCAAACCACGCCGGCGATGGCGGCCGCCGGGCTCACCGGGCCGAACCTGGAGGGCAAGGAGCAGCGCTTCGGTATCGGCTCGAGCGCGCTGTTCGTCGCCGTCACCACCGCGGCCTCGTGCGGTGCGGTCAACGCGGCCATGGAGTCGCTGAGCGGGCTGGGCGGCGCCGTCCCGATGGCGCAGATGATGTCGGGCGAGGTGATCTTCGGCGGCGTCGGCTCCGGGCTCTACGGGATGCTGCTGTTCGTCCTGCTCGGGGTGTTCGTCTCCGGGCTGATGGTCGGCCGGACGCCCGAGTTCCTCGGCAAGAAGATCGAGGCCCGCGAGCTCAAGCTGACCGTCATCGGGACGATCGCCGTGCCGCTGGTCGTGCTGTTCACGACGGCCGTGGCGATCGCGACGCGCTACGGCCGCGCGTCGATCTACGACAGCGGTCCGCAGGGCTTCTCGGAGACGCTCTACGCCTACACCTCGCAGGCCGCCAACAACGGCTCGGCGTTCGCCGGCTACACAGGCTATGTCCAGCCGGACGGGACCAACGCCGGGGCGTTCGGGATCACCTTCGCCGACGTCGTCGGCGCCTTCACGATGCTCGCCGGGCGCTTCCTCCCGATCCTCGTCGTGCTCGCCGTCGCGGGCTCGCTGGCCGGCAAGCGGGTATCGGCCGCCGGCCCGGGCACGCTGCGCACCGACACCCCGACGTTCGCGTTCGTGCTCGTCTCGGTGGTGCTGATCGTCGCCCTGCTCACGTTCGTCCCCGCGCTCCTGCTCGGCCCGGTCGTCCAGGGCCTCACGGATCGGCTGTTCTGATGCGCGAGACCGCCATCCTCGCCCTGCTCGCGTGCACGCTGGTCCTGGGCCTCGCCTATCCGCTGGCGATGACCGGTGCGTCGCAGGTGGCGTTCGGCGGCAAGGCCGACGGCTCCGTCATCGAGCAGGACGGCAAGCCCGTCGGCTCGCGCCTCATCGGCCAGGACTTCTCCAAGGACCCGTCGCTCTTCCAGAGCCGCCCGTCGGCCACCGAGTACTCGGCCGACGCGACGTTCTTCAACAACCAGGGCCCGAACCAGCGCGAGCTGGCCGTCCAGCTGCGCAAGAACGTGCGCGCCTACCTGAAGCGCGAGCGGCCCTTCGCGCCCGGCCTGACCGCCGCCCGCATCCCCTCCGACGCGGTCACCACCTCCGCGTCCGGGGTGGACCCCGACATCTCCGAGGCCAACGCGCGCATCCAGGCCAACCGCGTCTCGCGGGAACGCGGCCTCGATCGCGCTCGGGTGCTCGCGCTCGTCGCCGACCACTCTGACGGCGCGCTGCTCGGCCTCGGCGCGAGGTCCGTGAACGTCCTCGAGCTCAACCTCGCCCTGCAACAGGAGACGCGATGACCTCGCTGTTCGCCCCGCAGATCCTGCGCCCGGCGCTGCTCGACTCGCTGCGCAAGCTGGATCCGCGCCTCATGATCCGCAACCCCGTCATGTTCATCGTCGAGGCCGGCGCGGCGCTGACGACGGTGACCTGGATCGTGGGCGGCGGAGGGGACCCGGCGTGGTTCACCTTCACCGTCGCGTTCTGGCTGTGGCTGACGGTGATCTTCGGCAACTTCGCCGAAGCGATCGCCGAGGGTCGCGGCAAGGCGCAGGCCGCCACGCTCCGGGCCATGCGCACCGAGACCGTGGCGCACCTGCGCGACGGCTCGACCACCCCGGCGAGCGAGCTGCGCAGGGGCGACGTCGTGGTGGTGGAGACCGGCGAGGTGATCCCAGGGGACGGCACCGTGGTCGAGGGGATCGCCTCCGTCGACGAGTCGGCCATCACCGGCGAGTCGGCGCCCGTGATCCGCGAGGCCGGCGGCGACCGCAGCGCGGTCACGGGCGGCACCCGCGTGCTGTCGGACCGGATCGTGGTGGAGATCACGCAGGAGCCCGGGCAGTCGTTCGTGGAGCGCATGATCCTGCTCGTCGAAGGCGCGTCGCGGCGCAAGACGCCCAACGAGATCGCCCTCTCGATCCTGCTCTCCGGCCTGACGCTCGTGTTCCTCGCCGTCGTCGTCACGCTGCGGCCGTTCGCCGACTTCGCCGGCACCGACGTCTCGCTCACCATCCTCGTGGCGTTGCTCGTCGCGCTGATCCCGACCACGATCGGCGCCCTGCTGAGCGCGATCGGCATCGCGGGCATGGACCGCCTCGTGCGGCGCAACGTCCTCGCGCTGTCGGGCCGTTCGGTCGAGGCGTCCGGCGACGTCGACGTTCTGCTGCTCGACAAGACCGGCACGATCACGCTCGGCAACCGCCAAGCGGCGGAGTTCATCCCCATGCCGGGGGTCAGCGAGGCGGACCTCGCCGAGGCGGCCCAGATGAGCTCGCTGGCCGACGAGACGCCCGAGGGCCGCTCGATCGTGGTGCTGGCCAAGCAGTACGGCATCCGCGAGCACACGTTCACGTCGCACGAGCCGCGCTTCATCCCGTTCACCGCGCAGACGCGCATGAGCGGCGTCGACTACGACGGCACCCGCCTGCGCAAGGGCGCGGGCGACTCGATCCGGCGCTGGGTCGGCGAGGAGGGCGGCAACGCGCCGCCGGAGCTCCAGGCCCAGCTCGACCGCGTCGCGCGCGAGGGCGGCACGCCGCTGGCCGTCGCGCGCGACTCGCAGGTGCTGGGCATCGTCTACCTCAAGGACGTCGTCAAGGAGGGCATGACCGAGCGCTTCGACCGGCTGCGCGCGATGGGCATCCGGACGATCATGGTCACCGGCGACAACCCACTGACCGCGGCCAAGATCGCCAAGGAGTCCGGGGTCGACGACTTCCTCGCCGAGGCCACGCCGGAGGCCAAGCTCGACCTCATCCGCGAGCAGCAGAAGGGCGGCCGGCTGGTGGCGATGACGGGCGACGGCACCAACGACGCGCCGGCCCTCGCGCAGGCCGACGTCGGCGTGGCCATGAACACCGGCACCCAGGCGGCGCGCGAGGCGGGCAACATGGTCGACCTCGACTCCAATCCGACGAAGCTCATCGAGATCGTCGAGGTCGGCAAGCAGCTGCTGATCACCCGCGGGGCGCTGACGACGTTCTCGATCGCCAACGACGTCGCCAAGTACTTCGCGATCCTGCCCGCGATCTTCGCCTCGACCTACGCCACCGCCGGCGGTTCGGGCCCCCTGGACGCGCTCAACGTGATGCAGCTCGGCACCCCGCACTCGGCGATCATCTCGGCGATCGTCTTCAACGCGCTCGTCATCCCCATGCTCGTGCCACTCGCCCTGCGCGGCGTGCGCTACCGGCCCCTCGGGGCGACCGCGCTGCTGCGCCGCAACCTGCTCCTCTACGGGCTCGGAGGGCTGATCGCCCCGTTCGTGGGCATCAAGCTCATCGACCTCCTCGTCCACGATCTGCTGGGAGCATGACCGGCCGCCACAAGGTCTTCCTGGGCATGGCCGCCGGCGTCGGCAAGACCTTCCGCATGCTGGAGGAGGGCCAGGCCGAGGCCGAAGCGGGGCGCGACGTCGTGGTCGGCTACCTGGAGCCCCACGACCGGCCCGAGACGGCCGCGCGGGCGCACGGCCTCGAGGTGGTCCCGCGCCGGCGCGTCGTCTACCGGGGGACGCCGCTGGAGGAGATGGACCTCGCGGCCGTGCTCGAGCGGCGCCCCGAGCTGGCGCTCATCGACGAGCTCGCCCACGCCAACGCCCCGGGCGTCGAGCACCACAAGCGCTACGAGGACGTGGCGGCCGTGCTGGCCGCCGGCATCGACGTCTTCTCCACCGTCAACGTCCAGCACCTCGAGTCGCTCAACGACCAGGTCGCCGAGCTCACCGGCGTGCGCGCGCGGGAGACGCTCCCCGACGCCGTGCTCGGGAAGGCCGACGATGTCGTGCTCGTCGACCTCACGCCCGAGGCGCTGATCCTGCGCCTGCAGGCGGGCAAGGTGTACCCGCCCGAGCGCGTCCCCGCCGCGCTCAATGGCTTCTTCAAAGCCGAGCACCTTGCCGCGCTGCGGGAGGTCGCGCTGCTCCAGGTGGCGGAGGAGGTCGAGTCCAAGCGCATGGTGCGCGGGGCCCGGGAGCCGCGCCAGGAGCGGCTGATCGACACGGCCGGGCCGCAGGCCGTCGCCGAGCGGCTGCTCGCCCTCGTCACCCCGCAGCCCTCCAGCCAGCGGATCGTGCGGCGCGCCTGGCGTTCCGCCCAGCGCCTCGGGGCCGAGCTCGACATCCTCTGGGTGGGGAGGACGGGCGAGGAGCCGACGCCCGAGCAGCGCGATCAGCTGGATGCGCTGCGGCGCCTCGCGTCGGTGCTCGGTGGGCACCTGCTCGTCGAGCATGGCGACGGGCTGGTCGAGGTCGTGCAACGGGTCGTCCGCGAGCGTGGAACCACCTACGTGCTGATCGGCGCTCCGGGCGAGCGGCGGGGTCTGCGCCGGTTCCGCCGGCCGCTGTCGGAGCGGCTCATCGAGGCGCTGCCGTGCGTGGACATCCGCGTGGTCGCCGATCGGGCGGGCCGGAGACCGTGAAGGACCTCGCGCTCGCCGTCCTCGTGCTCGCCTGCCTGGCGCTCGTCGCGTGGCGCGTCGCCGACCATCGGCGCCGCCGCCGCGAGCCGAGCGCCCGCCGCATCCTCTTTCCCTTCGTCGGCCACGCGCTCTCGCAGCCGGCGCTCGACGCGACGCTCCGCCTCGCGCGGAGCGAGGAGGCCACGCTCGTCCCCGCGTTCCTGACCGAGGTGCCGATGGCGCTGCCGCTCGCCGCGGCCATGCCCCGCCAGTGCGCGGAGGCGATGCCCCTGCTGGAGGCGATCGAGCACCGCGCGCTCGCGAGGGGCGTCCCGGTGGACTCGCGCATCGAGCGCGGCCGCACCTACCGGCACGCGATGCGCGAGCTCCTCGCCCACGAGGACTACGACCGCATCGTCGTCGCGGCCGACACGAACGGGACCGACGGCTTCGGAGCGGCTGACATCGCCTGGCTGCTCGAGCACGCCGAGGGCGAGATCCTCGTCCTGCGCCCGGACCGTCTTCACAACATCTTGATGCCGGGGCGCCCGATCCTCATGGCTCCTTAATGGCCTTGCCCTCAGTGTGAGGCCCGGATGGCCAGACGCCGGCTAGAGGGGCTCGAGCGGGTTCTCGGCGTCAACGCGCTGTTCGCGACCGCCTACGGCAACGTCGGCTCCTCGATCTACTACGCGCTCGGGCTCGTCGCCTCGTTCGCGCTGGGGCTGACCCCGGTCGTGTTCGTGATCACGGGGATCTTCTTCTTCTGCACGGCCGCGACGTACGCCGAGGCGACCGCGATGTACCCGGAGGCCGGTGGCTCGTCGAGCTTCGCGCGGCGGGCGTTCAACGAGTTCGTGTCGTTCTTCGCGGCGTGGGCGCAGATGCTCAACTACACGATCACGGTCGCCATCTCGGCGTTCTTCGTACCGCACTACATCGGCGGGCTGTTCTGGGAGCCGCTGCGCTCCTCCCCCGGCGACATCATCTTCGGAGCGGGCGTGATCGCCGTCCTGGCCGCGATCAACGTCGTCGGGGTCAAGGAGTCGGCCGGGGTCAACATCCTGCTCGCCGTCGTCGACTTCATGACCCAGCTGCTGCTGGTCGCGATCGGCGTGCTGCTCGTGCTCTCGCCGGCGACGCTGGTCGACAACGTCGACCTCGGGGTGGCGCCCACCTGGAAGAACTTCCTGCTCGCGATCCCGATCGGGATGATCGCCTACACGGGGATCGAGACGATCTCGAACATGGCCGAGGAGGCCAGGGACGCGCCGAAGACGATCCCCGCCTCGATCAAGCGCGTCCTGATCGCCGTCTACGCCATCTACTTCACGCTCCCGGCGGTCGCGCTGTCGGCGCTGCCGGTCAAGCAGGATCCGCGGACGGGCGAGTACTACACGCTGCTCGGCCGGCCCGAGGACCAGGGCGGCTTCGCCGGCGACCCGATCCTGGGCGTCGTCAAGCAGATCCACCTCGGGCCCCTGCAATCCGCGGGCGAGCTCTACGTCGGGCTGCTCGCCGCCACGATCCTGTTCATCGCCACCAACGCCGCGTTGATCGGCGTGTCGCGGCTCGTGTACTCGATGGGCATCCACCGCCAACTGCCCGACGCGCTCCGGCAGCTGCACCCGCGCTTCCGGACGCCCTGGATCGGGATCCTGCTCTTCGGAGGGGCCGCGATCGTGACGCTGCTGCCCGGGCAGGCCGACTTCCTGGGCTACATGTACGCGTTCGGCGCGATGCTGTCGTTCACGGTCGCGCACGTGTCCGTGATGCGGCTGCGCGCGATCGAGCCCGACTTCCCGCGTCCGTACCGCGGGCCGGGCAACATCCGGGTCCGCGGCTACGACCTGCCGGTGTTCGCCGTCGTCGGCCTCTTCGGGACGGCGGCGGCGTTCGTCGTGACCGTGGCGCTGCATCCGGAGGTCGCCGCGGCCGGCTTCGGTTGGCTCGCCCTCGGTCTGGTGCTGTTCGTGGTCTACCGGCGGCGGCAGGGCCTCGACCTGCGCTCGACGCACAAGGTGGCGATCCCGCAGCCGGTCGTCGACCACGAGGCCGAGTACGACTCCGTGCTCGTGCCGCTGCTCGACGGCCGCTACGACGAGCACGTCATGGCCACGGCCGCCAAGCTCGCCGCGCGCAAGCGACGCGGCATCCACGTCGTGGCGCTCGTGACGGTCCCGAGCGCGTTGCCGATCGAGGCGCGGATGGCCGACGAGGAGGCCGCGGCGAACTCGGCGATCGAGCAGGCCAAGGTCCAGGCCGGGCGCCGGGTGTCCGGCCACAGCGAGAAGATCCGCGCCGGGCAGGCGGGCCGCCGGATCATCGAGGAGGCGATCGACATGCGCGCCGCCGCGATCGTGCTGGCGCTTCCGCGACGCGTCGACGGCGCGTCGCTGTTCGGCAAGACGATCGAGACCGTGCTCGCCGAGCGCCCGTGCCGGGTGGTCATCGAGTCGACGCCCGACGACGGCGCTCGCGGCCGGCGCCACGCGGTGATGGAGGGCGCGCGTGTCGGAGAGCGTGCCTAGGCGCTCACCGCCGCCTCGGCGGCGTCGCGCGTCGGATACAGCCGCAGGTGCTCGTCGGTTCCGGTCACGTCGAAGAGGAGGCGCGCCGGGCCTTCGGGGCAGGCGATCGCCAGGGTTCCGCCGCGCTCGCGCAGCTCACGGTCGAACGTGAGGAGGACCGCGAGCCCGGTCGAGTCCATGAACGTCACGCCGGCGAGGTCCACGACGACGGCATCGCTCCCGACGATCGACGAGGACGCGAGCGCCGATCGAAGGCGTGGCGCCGTGGCCATGTCCGGTTCACCCGCGATCGTCACGACCGTCCCGAAACCCGCCGCCGCGACCTCCACCTCGAGCGGCGCTTCGCCTTCCGGTGACGGCGATGGATCGCGTCGCCGCCCACGGCGCGGCAGCCTCATCGTCCGACCATACTCAGCCCGTGACGGCCTCGTCCTCCAGCAGCGGCGACTCGGGGGGCGGGCGGTTCCGGCTGTACTGCAGCACCACGGACAGGATGCCGGCGACCGGCACGGCGAGGAAGACGCCCACGATGCCGCCGAGGATGCCTCCGGCCGCGAGCGCGACGACGATCACGGCGGGGTGAAGGTCGACGGTGCGGGCCATCAGCATCGGATAGAGCAGGTGGCCCTCGACCTGCTGCACGAGGACGATCGGCCCGAGGACGAGCGCCGCGTCGACCACCCCGCCTGACACGAGGGCGATCAGCACGGCGAACAGCCCGGCCACGAAGGCGCCGATGAGCGGCACGAAGGCGGCGAAGAAGGTGAGGACCATGAGCGGGACGACGAGCGGCACGCCGATGATGACCAGCGCGATGCCGATCAGGATCGCGTCGACGAACCCCACGAGCGCGATGCCGCGCATGTAGCCGGCGAGCGCCGTGTAGACGCGCCTGCCGAGCTCGTCGGCGTCGCGGCGGCTGCGGTGGCCGGTGAGGCTGAGCACGAACCCCCACATCGCTCGCCGTCCTTGAGCAGGAAGAACGTGAGCAGCATGGCGATGAGAGCCCGGTCACGACCTCGCCCAGCAGCACCGCGCCGCTCTGCAGCCCTCGCGCGAGCGGCCCGCTGTTCTCGCGCAGCCGCGCGATGCCGTCGTCGACCGTGCGGTGCGATCTCGGCTCGGCTGACGTTGAACGGCGGGTCGGCCAGCACTCGGTCGGCCTCGCGGAGGCCCTCCTCGGCCTGCGGCCGCAGCTCGTCGAACTGGTCGGCCGACCGACGGCGCGACGGCGGTCGCGATCGCGGCGATCAGCAGGACCACGGCCGCGATCATGGCGCCAGCCGCCGCCAGCGCGTCCGGCACCCGGTGGTCTTTCATCCAGCGCACCGCGGGGAGCAGGAGCGTGCTCGCGAGCAACGCCACGATGATCGGCAGCACGACCACCCGCAGGTAGACGAGCGCGTAGAGCACGGCCCGATCGCGGCGACGATGGCGAGGAAGCGCCAGCTCGCGGCGGCGGCGGTGCGGTACCACCCGGGCAGCGCCTCCTCGCCGGAGCGGCGCGGCTCGTCCGGTTTCGTGCCTCGCGACGCAGCGGCTCTGCTCCCGATCTTGGCCATGCACCCGCAGGTCTACCCCACGGAGGCCCCTCCGCGCGCCTTGACGGCCCTGGTTTCGTTAACCGACCGATCGGTACAGGCCGCACACACGAGGAGAGGGCAACGGATGAAGCGCATGGTGCTGATGAGCTACACGCCTCGCGAGCTCGACGAGGCGAAGTACCACGAGTTCATCCGGGCGATCGACTACCCCAACTTCCGCGAGTGTCCCTTTATCGAGGACTACAAGTGCTGGCGGGTCGTCGAGAGCGTGCAGGGCAAGGAGATGTTCACGCACTTCGACTGCATGGAGGTCCGGGACTTCGCCGACTGGCCCCAGATCGCGGAGTGGCCGTCGGTCAAGGAGAACATCGCCATGTGGACGCGTGACTGGTCCCGGCACGGGGCCGACCACCCGAAGCCCGAGGAGAACCTGACGATCTCCTTCTGCGAGGACTACTGGGGCTGATCGGCATGGCCCCACGTGTCGGCGTGGTCCTCAACGGCGAGGGCATGCCGCTCCACGACATGGTCGACTACGCCGTCGGCCTCGAGGACGCCGGGTTCGACAGCGTCTGGCACGAGGAGATCTTCCGCGAGCCGTTCATCCCGCTGGCGGCGATCGCCGCGCGGACGTCGCGGATGCGGATCGGCACCTCGGTCTCCACCTGGGTGCGCACGCCGGTCTCCTCGGCGCTGATGTCGGCGAACCTCGACCAGCTCTCCGACGGCCGCTACATCCACGGCGTCGGCACCGGGCCACCCGCCTGGAACGAGGACTACCACGGGATCCCATACCACCAGCCGGTCGCCCGGATGCGCGAGTACATGGGCGCGATCCGCACTGCCTGGAGCGGCCACTCGGGCCGGATGGTCGACTACGACGGCGAGCACTACGCGATCAAGGGCTACTTCCGCCCGATCGTGCAGGAGCGCGAGGAGATCCCGCTCTACCTCGCGGCGGTCCAGAAGAACATGCTCCGGCTCGCCGGGGCGGCCGCCGACGGCGTGATCTTCAACATCCTCACCACGCCCGCTTACTACCAGGGCTACGGCCTCAAGTACCTCGCCGAAGGCGCGAACCGCGCAGGCCGCGACGTCGGCGACATCCACAAGGCCGCGCTGGTCTGCGTCGCCGCCGACTCCGACGAGGCGCAGGCCCGCCAGTGGGCACGGCATCAGATCGCCTTCTTCGCCCAGATCCCCTACTTCGAGGTGATCATGGGTCCCCACGGCCTGTGGGAGCCGGCCGAGGCGGTCCGCGAGGCGGCGGCCGCGGGGGACGTGCCGGCCATGGTCGGCGCGGTCACCGACGAGATGGTCGACAAACTCGCCGTGGCCGGGACCCCTGACCAGTGCCGCAAGCGCCTGGAGGACTGGAGCGACCTGGACACGGCGCTCCTGCTCGCGCCCAGCTACCACCTGCCGCAGGAGGAGATCGCGGCGAACTACCGCGCCATCGCCGACGCCTTCGCGACCTAGGTCGCCGGGGCGGCGGCGTACTCCTCGTCGGTGACCTTCTCGCCCCAGTCGGCGGCGGGGGGTCGGCGTCGACCTCGTTGAGCGCGAGATGCGCCATGAAGCGGTTCGGCGCGGCGCCGTGCCAGTGTTCCTCGTCGCGGTCGAAGAAGACGCGGTCGCCGGGGCGGATGACCTCGACCGGGCCGCCGCGCTTCTGGCACAGGCCGACGCCCTCGGTGACGAAGAGGGTCGCCTCCGCGTTCCCCGCCGCGGGAGCGCGAGGTGTTGCTGCTCGTCCGCGCGGGCTCTCCAACGGCGAGATCGCGGGGCGGCTCGTGGTCTCCGAGGCGACGGTCAAGAGCCACGTCGGCAGCCTGCTGCTCAAGCTGGGGCTGCGAGACCGCGTGCAGGCCGTCGTGTTCGCGTACGAGCACGGCGTCGTCGTCGCGGGCAGCGAGGGGTGAGCTGGGCGCACCGGAGGGTCCGCGTAGCGACCCTCGACTGGTTGGGGCGGTCGGAAAGGGGTACCGTCCAAAGTGGAAGGCATCGTTGTGGGGCTGCCCCGACCGGGCAGCAGCGGGACCTGACTTTCGCGGTTTCCTGTCGTGCAGGACAGCCCGAAGGCTTCGACGTGCCCCAATCTCCGCAGCTCCTCCGTCCCGATGTCGCCGGCCCCGCGCTTCGCCTGGAGAGGCGCGCCCGCGAGCGCCCGGCGGTCGGCGACGACGCGCTCATGGCCCAGGTGCAGGCCGGGAGCCGTGACGCCTTCGGCCAGCTCTACGATCGCTACCGGGACCGCGCGTACCGGGTCTCGCGATCGGTGTGCCGCGACGACGGCCGCGCCGACGACGCCGTGCAGGAGGCGTTCATCTCCGTCTGGCGCAGCCGGGTGACGTACCAGCGCCAGGAGGGCGCCGTCGCCGCTTGGCTGTTGAGCGTGGTCCGCAACCGCGCCATCGACGTCAACCGCCGCAACGACCGGCATGCCAACCGGCGCGCCGACGACCGCCGGCTCGAGGTTCGCCCCGCCCCGGACGACGTCGCCGGCGAGGCCGCCGCGCTCGCCGACGGCGGCCGCTTCGACCCGATGCTCGCCCAGATCCCCGAGGCGCAGCGAGAGGTGATCGTGCTCGCCTTCTACGACGAGCTGACCCATGCCGAGATCGCCACGCGGCTCGGCCTGGCGCCCGGGACCGTGAAGGGCCGGATGCGCCTCGGGCTGGACAAGCTCCGCACGGAGCTCGAGCGGGTTCCGGCGGCGTGACGAACGATCCCGACGTCGACCACCTGCGTGTCCTGATCGCCAACGAGCGGAAGGATCGCCTGGAGCTCGTCGCCGCCGTCGTCGTCGGCCTGGGCCACGAGGTGATCGCGCGGGAGGTCGCCGTCACCGACGTGGGAGTCGTGACGGCCCGGGAGCGGCCCGACGTTGCGCTGGTCGGGCTCGGCGCGAGCACGGCCCACGCGCTGGACATGATCGACACGATCGTGCGCGAGGCCGCCTGCCCGGTGATCGCGCTGCTCCACGGGCGCGACGCCGCGTTCGTCAGCGAGGCGTCCAAGCGCGGCGTGTTCGCGCACATCAGCGATTCCGACGTCGGCGACTGGCAGAGCTCCATCGAGATCGTGCTGCGCCGGTTCGCCGAGTTCCACGAGTTGCAGGGGGCGTTCGGGCGCCGTGCGCTGATCGAGCGCGCCAAGGGCATCCTGATGGAGCGCCACGGGATCGACGAGGAGGGCGCCTTCGACCTGCTGCGCACGCAGTCGCGCGTCGGCAACCGCAAGGTGATCGACCTGGCCAACGCCGTCGTGGACGGCTACCGGCTGCTCCCCGGGTCGCCCGAAGCTCGGCCGTAGCGGCTACCAGGCGCTGTGGCGCATGACCGCCGGCACCTCGTCCGGCGGCATCGGCCGGGCGAAGTGGAAGCCCTGGGCCTGGTCGCAGCCGAGCTCGCGCAGGCGGTCGAGCTGCCCCTGGGTCTCGACGCCCTCGGCGATCGATCGCAGGCCGAGGTTGGCGGCGAGGTCGACCACCGAGGCGACGATGCGCTCGTCGTCCCGGTCGCTGCCGAGACCCTGCACGAACGACTGGTCGATCTTCACGACCGTCAGCGGCAGGCGGCGGAGGTGGGTCAGCGACGCGTAGCCGGTGCCGAAATCGTCGAGGCTGATCTGCACGCCGAGGTCCCTGAGCCGTGTGAGCTGCTCGAGCACGTCGGGGTGGAGGTCGATGATCGTCGTCTCCGTGAGCTCGAGGTTGAGGCGCTCCGGGTCGAGGCCGCTCGTCTTGAGCCGCTCCTCGACGATGGTCGCCAAGTCACCGCTCGCGAACTGCCGGGCGGACAGGTTGACGGCGATCGTCAGGGTGCTCGGCGCCGGCCAGTCGCCGGCGTCGTCGCAGGCCCGCTCGAGGACCTGCTCGCCCAGCGGCACCACCATGCCGCTGTCCTCGGCCGCGGGCATGAAGTCCGCCGGACGCAGGATCGCGCCGTCGCGCTGCGCGATCCGGGCGAGCGCCTCGAAGCCGGCGATCGCGCCGCCGGTGAGGTCGATGATCGGCTGGTAGTGCACGACGACGCGCCCGTTCTCCAGCGCCTCCCGCAGGGTCTCGCGCGTGGCCGTGTGCCGGCGGACCCGGCGGGCGAGCTCCGCGTCGAAGATCTGCACGCGGCCCCCACCGTGCGCCTTCGACTGGTACATGGCCATGTCGGCCTCGGTGAGCAGGACCTCCGCGCTCCCGCGGCCCGCGGCCGAGATGGCGACGCCGACGCTCGCGCCTACGCGTTCGCCCGTCCGGACCGGTCGCCGGTTCAGCTCGGTGATGAGCCGGGTGGCCATCTCCACGGCGTGGACGTGGTCGTCGATGTCGGGCGCGAGGACCACGAACTCGTCACCGCCGATGCGCGCGACGGTGTCCATCGGCCGCACCGACGCCACGAGCGTGGTGGCGACGCCCTGCAGGGTCGCGTCTCCGGCGGCGTGTCCCTGGGTGTCGTTGACCTGCTTGAAGCGGTCGAGATCGACGAACAGGACGGCGGTGCTGCGGCCGGTGCGCGATGCCTGCGCGAGCGCGCGATCGGTGCGGTCGATGAGCAACGCCCGGTTGGGCAGGTCCGTGAGCGTGTCGTGGGTCGCCTGCCGAGTCAGCGCGGCCTGCGCGTGCTGTAGCGCGTCCATGCGCTGCGCCTGGGCCTCGCTCAGCCGGACGATCTCGCGTTCCTGCGCCTTCTGGGCGGTGAGGTCGGTGAACACGAGGCAGAACAGCCGGTCGCCGTTGACGTTCAGCGGAGAGCATCCCGTGAGGACGGGAACCCGCACGCCGTTGGCGTCCAGGAGGTCGAACTCCAGGGAGCCGCCGAGGCCGCCCTTGTCGCGGATCTCGTCCATCCCGATCGCGGCCGTACCGGCGAGGAACGTCTCCAGCGGAGACCCGACGATGGACTGCCTCGGGCACGCCAGCAGCTCCTCCAGGCGCCGGTTGGCGTATAGGACGAGGCCGTCCGCCGACACGGTCGCGGCGCCGTCGTGCATGTTCTCGACGAACATCCGGTACGGGTGGTCGGCGGTGGAGAGCATGAACACGCGCTCCCCGTCGGGACCGCCCGAGACGACGAAGGCGTCGACCTCGCCCGCGCCGATCGCTCGGAGGGTGTCGGATGCCTCGGCGTGATCGGTGACGGGCTCGGCCATACCTAGGCGGCGAGAGCGGGATCGGACAGCCCGAGCGCCGCCGAGGACGCTCTCGGTGTGCGAGAGGTCCCCGACGACCCTGCGGGCCGGGAGCGGTTGGTGCATGACCAGCGTGGGCGCGGCCACGACCTGGCTGCGGAGCGCGGCGCCGGGGTCGTCGTGCACGTCCACGAACGAGAGCGCATGGCGGCCGCCCAGGTGCGCCTCGCACAGCGCCTTGGCGTTCGTGATGGCGCGCGCCGAGAGCTCCGTGGCGCCGCTCACGAACAGCGTCGAGCTCGTAGCGGATGTCGGCGGTCTCGGTCATCGCACCGGCTCCGGGAGCCGCAGCCCGTCGCAGACGCGCTCGCTGTCGGAGAGGTCGCCGATGATCTTGCGCAGCGGCGGGGGCGTGCGCCGGACGAGCGTCGGGATCGCGAGGATGTCGTCGGTCAGCGCCTGCGACGGGTTCTCGACCAGGTCCACGACCTCGATCTCGTAGTGGCCGGCGAGGCGGTCGTCGCAGAGGCGCTTCAGGTTGGCGAACGCGCGCAGCGACCTCGGCGACTGGCCTGCGGTGTACAGGCGCAGGTGCCAGACCTCGTCCAGCACGGCGGTGGGCGGTTCTTGTGTCTCGGCCACGGTCACGACGCGCCGTTCTCGGGCTGGATCCCGACCCGGGCGGCTGGGACTCGTCGCTGTCGGCCTGGCGCATGCGGCTCTGCTCGGCACGCTGGTCGGCGCGATCCTCGACCCCGGTCGAGCCGTGGGTCAGCAGGCGGCGCACGCTGGCGGCGTCGTCCTCGAACTCGCGCCACAGGGCCGCGGTCTGCGCCTCGACGGCCTCGCGCCGCGCCGCGAGGTCGGCCTGGCGCTGCTCGAGGTCCTCGATCCTCGCCGCCCCGGCGACGTCCTCCTGTGCCTCCTGCGCCTGGCGGGCGGAGCCGGTGAGCACGCCCCCGGCGCCGACGTAGACGTCCGCCAGCTCGATGCCATGGCTCGTCAGGAGAAACTCGCGGATCTGGTTGGAGTGGGGCATGCCGCGCGACTTGAGCACGTACAGGACGCGGTTGAGCTCGCCGTTGCCCTCCAGCGTCTTGACCAGGAGCCAGGTGTCGACGAGCGACGTCATCTGCTCGTCGCCCTCCGTCGGCCGGGCGCGGGAGTTCAGGCTGGTGAAGAGCGCGGTCACGCCCCTCGCCTTCAGGAAGTCGACCTGGCGGGTGAGCATCGCGGCGACGTCCGCGCCGGTCCCGATGCGCAGGAGGTCGGACACCGGGTCCATCACGACCACCGACGGGTCGAACTCGCCGACCAGCTTCTGCATGGCGAACAGGTGCGCCTCGAGGCCGAGCAGGGTGGGACGGGCGCAGCGGAACCGCAGCAGCCCCGCGTCCACCCACTGCTCGAGGCGCATGCCGACCGAGGCCATGTTGCGCACGATCTCCGCCTGGGACTCCTCGAACGCGAAGTACATCGCGCGCTCGCCGCGCCGGCACGCGGCGTCGCAGAACTGGGCCGCCAGCGTCGACTTGCCCGTGCCGGCGCTGCCGTTGATGAGGACGGTGCTGCCCTTGTAGTAGCCGCCGTCGCCGAGCATGGCGTCGAGGCGCGCCACGCCCGAGGAGACCTGCTCGGCGGATACGCCGTGCTGGAGGCCGTTCGAGGTGATCGGCAGGACCGACACGCCGGACTCGCCGATCAGGAAGGGGTACTCGTTGGTGCCGTGCAGCGAGCCGCGGTACTTGAGGATCCGCAGCCGCCGCGTCGAGGTCTGGTTGATCACGCGGTGGTCGAGGACGATCACGCAGTCCGAGACGTACTCCTCGATGCCGTAGCGGGTGAGCGTCCCGTCGCCGCGCTCGCCGGTGATCACCGCGGTGACCTCGCGCTCCTTGAGCCAGCCCAACAGGCGGCGGATCTCGGAGCGGAGCACGGCGGTGTTCGAGAACGCGCCGAACAGCGACTCGATCGTGTCGATCACGACCCGCTTGGCCCCGACCGCGTCGATCGACGCGCCGAGCCGCAGGAACAGCCCGTCGAGGTCCCAGTCGCCGGCCTCCTGGATGTCCCCGCCGGTGTCGACGTGGTCGATCACGAGCTTGTCGTCCGCCTGGAGCCGGACGAGGTCGAACCCGAGCGACGCCACGTTGGCGACGAGGTCCTCGGCGGACTCCTCGAACGTGACGAACACGCCCGGCTCGCCGAACTCCGTGATCCCGCGGACGAGGAACTCCATCGCCAGCAGCGTCTTGCCGCAGCCGGCCGGGCCGCAGACCAGCGTCGGGCGCCCCTTGGGCAGGCCGCCGGTCGTGAGCTCGTCGAGCCCGATGATGCCGGTGCGCGCCTTCGGCGGCTGAGCGCCGTTCGAGGGCCGGCCGTTCGACGCGAGTGCTGCGGAGAGTCGGTGGATCGTCTCGGCCCCTGAGTCGGACGTGAAGCGCGTAACCCCCAACGGGGTGACGCGACCGCGCCGGCCAGGTCTTGGAGCCGGAACCGCACCGCCCGCCGTGGTGGTTTCACGACAGGACGAGCTTCAAGTCTAGACGCTGCGCCGGCGACGTCTCTTTACAGACTGGTAAGTTAATTCGCATGGCCTCGGCACGAGAGCGGCTGGTCGACACGGCGGGGGCGCTGTTCTACGCGCGCGGCATCACGGCGACCGGCGTCGACACCGTCGTCCGCGAGGCCGGCGTCTCGAAGCCGACGCTGTACGCGCACTTCGGCTCCAAGGGCGAGCTCGTGGCGGCCGTGCTGGGCGAGCGGCACGCCAGGCGCAGCGACGAGCTGCGGGCGTGGGTGGCGCGCGAGGCCGACCCTCGCCGGCGCCCGCTGGCGGTGTTCGACTACCTCGCGGGCTGGTACGAGCGCGAGGGCGGGCGCGGGTGCGCGTTCCTCAACGCCGCCGCCGAGCTGACCGCCGACGGTGACCCGGGCCGCGAGCCCGTCGTCGCGGAGAAGCGCTGGCTGCTCGAGCTCTTCGCCGAGCTCGGCCGCGACGCCGGGCTGGCCGACCCCGAGCGGCTGGCCTCGCAGCTGCTGCTGCTCGTGGACGGGGTCAGCGGACGGGTCGTCGTCCTCGGACCGTCGGCGGCCGGCGCCGCGGTCGCCGACGCGCGGCGGGTGGCCGAGCTGCTGATCGCGGCGGCGTCGTGACGGGCGCGGGGGATCTGTCGCTCGAGCGCGCGGCTCGGCTGGTGGTCGGCCTCGTGCTGTTCGGGTTCGCGAGCTTCTGTTGTGGATGCCCTCGGCCAGCGGCCGGGACTGGGGACGATCGCGAACGCGCTGATCGTCGGCCCGGTGCTCGACCTCGGGATCGCGATCCTGCCCGCCCCCGGCGGCATCGCCGGCCAGGTCGCACTCGCGGCCGCGGCGATCGCCGGCGCCGCGATCGCCACCGGCCTCTACGTGGGCGCCGGGTGGGGCCCGGGGCCGCGCGAGGGGCTTCTTCGATCGCGCGTCGGGCGAAAGGCACTAAAGGCGCGCGTTCCCCGGACCGATTATCGGCTTGTGTCCTGGGGAACAGCCTCGAGACGGATCGGCGTGCGGAACGCTCCGTTCGTTGGCGCTGCCGCGCTGGCGTTCGTCCTCGTCCCCATCGGGACCGACGTCAACTGGCCGTTCTACGCCGCGGCGCTCGCCCTCGCAGTGGTCGTGATCTCGGCCGCCGCTCCCCGGAGCTGGAGCCTGCGCGGCGGCGGCGTGATCCTGTCGCTGGTCTTCCTCGTGTCGGTCGGGCTGCTGCGCCACGCCGCCGGCGGCAGCCCAGCCGGCGTCGGCGTGCTCCCGATGCTGCCGGTGTTCTGGTTGTCGCTGCACGGCACCCGCTGGCAGCTGCTGCTGGTGCTGTCGGCCGTCGGGCTGTACTGGCTGGTGCCCGCGCTCGCGATCGGCGGCACGGAGTACCCGATCTGGACGGTGCGCAGCGGCGCGCTGATGGTCGTCATCAGCGGGATCGTGGGCCTGACCGTGCAGCGCCTGGTGGCGGCCGGCCGCGTGCGCGAGGCGGAGCTCGGGCGGCTCGCCGCCGAGCGCCAGGACCTGTTGCTGCAGCTCGAGGGGCTCGCCACCACCGACCCGCTGACCGGCGCCGGCAACCGGCGCGCGTGGGAGCGCTGGCTCGACGAAGCGCTCGCGAGCGCCGCACGCACGGGCGATCCGGTGTGCGTCGCCATGCTCGATGTCGACCACTTCAAGGCGTTCAACGACAAGTTCGGCCATCAGCGGGGCGACGAGCTGCTGCGCATGGCGGCCGACCGCTGGACCGGCGAGCTGCGGAGCGGCGACCGCCTCGCGCGCTACGGCGGCGACGAGTTCCTCGTGCTGCTGTCGCGCTGCGACGCCGACGACGCCGTGCACGTGCTGGACCGCATGCGCGCGCTCGCCCCCGACGGGCAGACCTGCTCGGCCGGCGTCACGCTGTGGGACGGGCGCGAGCGCGCCGAAGGGCTGCTGGCCCGCGTCGACGCGGCGCTGTACGCCGCCAAGAGCGCCGGACGCGATCGCACGGCGCGCTCGCGGACGGTCACGGGCCGGCTCGACCCCGTCGGCTGAACGCCGTCCGTATCGTGTCGGGGGAGTGACGCGCGCCGACTCCCCCTGGTCCCGGCTCGCCGCACTGCCGGTGCGGATCGAGTCCTACACGTTCGAACGCCTGTCGGCGTGGGTCTCGAAGGACTTCGAGCGGATGACGACCCGGATCAGCCTGGTCGGCGACGGGGAGGAGGGCCTCAGCGAGGACGTCTCGCCGTTCAAGGACGAGTCGGTGACGCTGCACGCGATGGGCCCGGTGCTGCCGCTCGCCGGCGAGTGGACGCTCGAGTCGTTCTGCGAGCACTTGGGGACGGTGCGGCAGTGGAACGAGCCGCCCGAGTGGGACGCCATGGCCCTGTGGCGCAACTGGGCGTTCCAGTCGGCGGCGCTCGACCTCGCCCTGCGCCAGGCCGGCGCCGCGCTGCACGAGGTGCTCGACCGCGAGCCGCGGCCGCTGCGGTTCGTCAACTCGCTCGGCCTGGGCGAGCCGCCGGCCTTCGACCCGATCGCCCGCCGCCTGGAGCGCCACCCCGAGCTGCGCTTCAAGCTCGACGTGACGCACGAGTGGAGCCAGGCGCTGATCGAGGAGGTGGCCGCCACCGGAGCGGTGGAGATCGTCGACTTCAAGGGCCACTACGGGCTCGACATGGGCGAGCTGTCCGCGACGCTGGCGATGTACGAGCGCGCCATCGCCGCCTTCCCCGACGCGCTGCTCGAGGACGCGCACGACATTCCTGAGGTGGCCGCGCTGCTCGCGCCGGAAGCCGGGCGCATCTCCTATGACGCGCCGATCCACTCGGCCGAGGACATCGACGCCGTTCCGCTGACCCCGAGCGCGCTCAACATCAAGCCGTGCCGCGTCGGCGACCTGCGGACGCTGTTCGACCTCTACGCGGTGTGCGAGGCCCGCGGGCTGATCACCTACGGCGGGGGGATGGGCGAGCTCGACGTCGGCCGCGGGCAGATCCAGACGCTGGCCTCGCTGTTCCACGCCGACGGCCCGAACGACACCGCGCCGAGCGGCTACAACGCCGAGACCCCGGCAGCCGACCTGCCGGCCAGCCCGCTCCCGCCGCGACCGGCGGCGACCGGCTTCCGCCGCGAGGCCTGAACCCGATGGCCGACAGCGGACTGCCTCGCGCGGACGCCAGGGCCGACTTCGCGCGCGAGCGCCGCCGGCGCGCGCTCGCCAACGTGGCCAAGCGCCTGCGTAACGAGCCCGACGACGTGAGCATGATGCTGCCCTTCGAGGAGGTGCTGGCCGCGCTCGGCCGGCGCGGGCAGACCGACCTCGGGGTGCTGCCGATCCCGCTCGACTCGATCGTCGGCACCGTTGATCGCCGCCCCGGCGAGTTCGACCGCGCGTTCCGCCCCGCGTCGAACGACACCCGCAGCCGCTGGGAGCGGATCGCGGCCGCCCGCCGCCGCGGCGAGGCGATGCCGCCCATCGACGTCTACCGGATCGGGGACCTGCACTTCGTCCAGGACGGCCACCACCGCGTCTCCGTCGCCCGTGCGCTGGGCGACAAGGACATCAACGCCCACGTCACCAAGGTGCTGACCAAGCTCGGCGCCGACCGCGCCCTCCAGCTCCGCGACCTCCCGCTCAAGCGCCACGAGCGCGTGTTCTTCGAGCGCGTCCCGCTGGCGCCGCAGGCCCGCGCGCGGATCGAGCTCTCCGACGAGTGGCGCTACGCGCAGCTCGGCACGCTGGTCGAGAGCTGGGGCTACCGTGCCAGCGTCGACCGCGGCCACCTGCTGTCCCGCGAGGAGCTGGCCGAGGCGTGGTTCGCGGACGAGTACGAGCCGGTGGTGGCGGCGCTGCGCGACGGCGGCTTCGGCGGGCCGGGGACCGACACCGAGCGCTACCTGCGGATCGCCATGCTGCGCTACCTGCTGCTGCAGACGCACGACTGGACCGACGAGATCGTCGAGCGCCTGCTCGGCGAGGTGCGCCCGCCCAGCGCGGGCGACGACACGATGGTCCACCAGTTGCTCAAGGAGATGGACTAGGTCTCCTCGCTCATCCGCCACGCGCCGGTGCCGTGCTCGAGCACGATCCCCGTGAGCTCGCCGGCGAGCGCGGCGACCTGCTCGTGGGTGAGCCGTACGTGGGCGATGCCGCCGAAGCGCGGGCAGCGCACGCTGATCGCCACCACGTGGTGCCCGTGGGGCGCGACGATCACGTTCTCACCGCCGATGGTGTCGATGATGCTCACGAGTTAGGGCACCCTAACACCGCAGGCTGGGTAGGGGAGTGCCCACCGTTCGAGAGGAGACACGATGGCGAAGGGCGACAAGCTGAAGGGCAAGATCAAGGAGGCGGCGGGCGACCTCGTCGACGACGCCGAAGTCCGGCGCCAGGGCCGCCTCGAGCAGCGCGAGGCCGAGGCCCGCGAGGAGCTTGCGCGCAGCGAGGACGAGGCCGACCGCAAGGCGCAAGAGGTGGCGGACCTGGAGCGGCGCACCTGATCGGCCGCGGCTGGGCGATCACGGCGACCCTCTCGGTCACCGAGACGGTCTCCTGGGGGATCCTGTACTACGCGTTCGCCGTGTTCCTGCTGCCGATGCAGCGCGAGCTCGGCTACTCCGCCACGCAGCTGACGGGCGCGTTCTCGCTCGCGCTGCTCGTGTCGGCGGTGGCCGGCGTCGCGGTCGGCCGCCTGCTCGACCGTCGCAGCCCGCGGGTGCTGATGACGGGCGGCTCCCTGGCGGGCGTCCTGCTGGTGCTCGCGTGGTCGCGCGTCGACGGTCTGACCGGCTTCTACGCGCTGTGGATCGCCATCGGGCTCGTGATGGCGACCGTGCTCTACGAGCCGGCCTTCGTGGTGCTCGCCAAGTGGTTCCCCGAGCCGGAGGGGCGGCGGCGGGCGATGACGGCCTTGACGCTCGTCGCGGCGCTCGCGAGCTTCATCTTCCTGCCGCTCTCGCAGGCGCTGATCGATGCGCACGGGTGGCGTGACGCGCTGGTGATCCTGGCCGCCGTGCTGGCGGTCACCGTGCCCTTACACGCGCACGTGCTGCGCGGGGCGCCGGACCACGAGACGGCCACGGAGCCGGGCGGCGGCGCGGGTGCGGTGCTGCGCTCGGCGGACTTCTGGATGCTCACCGGGGCGTTCTTTCTCGCCACCTTCGCGGGGATCGCGATGGTCGTGCAGGCGATCCCGTTCCTGCTCGAGCGGGGCTACGGCACCTCGTTCGCCGCCTTCGCGATCGGGCTCATCGGCTTCTCGCAGATCCCCGGGCGGCTGTTGTTCGCGCCGCTCGCCGCGACGGTTCCCGCCCGCCGTCTCGACCGCTTCGGTGTTCGCGCTCGTCGCGGCCGGGATCCTGCTGATCGTGGCCGTCGACGCGACGGCGGCGGTGTTGGCCGGCGTGGTGCTGCTGGGGATGGGCAACGGGATGACCACCCTGGCGCGGGCCACCGCGATCGCCGATCTCTACGGCTCGCACAGCTACGGCACGATCGGGGGCGTGGCCGCCGCGGCCACCACCTCGGCGCGCGCCGCCGGACCCTTCCTCGCGGCCGCCTACGCGGCGCTGCTCGGCTACGCGGCGCTGCTGGTCACGCTCAGCGGGCTCGCCTTGGTCGCGGCGGCGCTCGCCGTCGCCGCCGAGCGGCGCTAGCTTGGCCAGTCCTCCCACCGCGGCGCGAGCGTCAGGACGCCCCGGCTGCCGGCGCGGTAAGCGGGGACGATCTCGCTCGTCACGAGGCCGGTCTCGGCGGTCAGCGCCTCGACGATCTCGAACCACCGCCGGGTGTTGGCGGGCGAGTCGACCGTGACCACGACGACCGGGACGCGACGGCGGAGCTGCCACGCGACGTCGCCGTGCGGCTCGTGGTCGCCGTGGTAGCCCCAGACGCCCCGCAGCGCCGTCGCCCCCGCCGCTCCGGCCTCGCGCAACCGCCGGACCAGCTCCGCGTAGACCGGGTCGCCCGCGTGGCGCGACTGCTCTGAGCAGTAGACGGTGAGCTGCTGCCACACGTCGCCGTCCGGCGGCTCGTGCGGCCGCGCGGCGCCGGCGCCGTCGCGGCGGCACACGCGGACGCGCTCGAGCGTCGCGATCGGCCGGCGCAACACCCCGCCCAGCGCCTCCAGCGCGGCCGCGACCCGTTCCCCGTCGCCGACCGAGACGACCATCAGCGGCACGGCGGCGTTGCGGCCCAAGAGCCGCGCGCGACGCCGCACTCCGTCCACGGTCCCGTCGACGCCGAGCAGGACCGTCGCGCCGGCCACGCCGTGCTCGCGCAGCAGTCCCACCACCGCCTCGTGGGCGGGGCGTGAGACCACGCGCTCGCCACGGCCGAGGTAGACGGTCAGCTTCGCCTCGGCCTCCGGCGCCACCCCGCCGTCGGCGAAGCGCACGCGCTCGAGCGTGACCAGCCCCTCGAAGTCGAGCGCCTCGACGTCCTCCAGCGCGGCGCCGATCCGCTCGTCGTCGTCGACCGCGACCGCCACGAGCGGCAGGTCCTCGGAGAGCGTCAGCAGCCGGTCGGTGCGGAGGCGATGCTTGATCCCGAACCCCGAGGCGCCGCGCATCAGCAGGCTGACCCGCAGCTCGTGGCGGTCGAACACATCGGCCAGCACGTCGGCGAGGAAGCGCCCGCCCATGCGGTCGCGCTCGCCGAAGTAGACGCTCAGCTTGATGCCGTCGCTCACAGCACGTCTCCCAGCTCCTGGCCGAGCCAGACGGCGGCGAGCCCCAGCGCCAGGCTTCCGAGCAGGTTGGTCACGCCCAGCCGCAGCCGCCCGTCCTCGCCCAGCCGATGGCTCTCGAACACCCAGGTGCTGAACGTCGTGAACGCGCCGACCAGCCCGGTGGCGGCGATCCGGTACGCGTCGGGGCTGAGCGCGACGCCGGCGAGCACCCCGAGCAGAAACGCGCCGCTGAGGTTGACGGCGAGCGTGCCCCACGGGAGGGCGCCACCGACCCGCGAGGACACCGCGCCGTCGAGCATGAAGCGCGCGACCGCCCCGAGCCCGCCGACAAGCCCGACCGCCAGCACCACCCCGGCGCTCATAGCGTCAGCCTCGTCCGGCGCACGAGGTTCGTGGCGGCGGCGACGGCAAGGAAGCCGGCGGCGAGGCTCATCGCGGCGTAGGCGAACGCGAGCGCGAGATGGCCGCCGTCGAGCATCCGCAGGAGCTCGAGCTGCAGTGTCGCGAACGTTGTCAGCCCGCCGCAGAAGCCGGTGCCGAGCAGCGGGCGCCGGTAGGCCGACGAGCGGGAGCCGCTCCTGCAGGCGCGTGACGAGGTAGCCGAGCGCGAACGCCCCCGCGACGTTGACGAAGAACGTCGCCCACGGCCATTCGCCGGGCGCGTGGGGGAGTGCCTCCAGGAGCGTGGCCCGAGCGATCGCGCCGACGAAGCCGCCGGCGAAGACGGCCGCGATCTCTGCCGGGTCGAGGCGCATGCGCGGCAACCTTGCCACGCGCGCGCTCGGCGTGGGTGCCTCAGGCGCGCGCGCGGCGCGCGGCGCGGACCAGCAGCGCGTGCAGGCGCTCGATGGCCCGGTCGCGCTCGCCCCCGTCGGCGCGCAGCCATGCCTCGGACTCGGGGTCGAGGGTGGGTGCCTCCGGACGCACGCACACGGCCATGATCGGTCGGCGACCACGCGCGCCCGGTTCTCACCCCGCGACGTCGTAGACCTGCTCCGCGGGTGCGGCCATCACCAGCGCGGCCGTCTCGCGCTTGACGGCGTCGAGCCGCGCGTCCTGCTCCGCGGTGCGGTGCTCGGCGCGGGCGAGGTCGATCAGCTCGTCGGGGACGAAGCCCTCGCGCACGCGCAGCGTGACGGTGCGCCCGCGGTGGCCCACCCGGAACACGAAGCGCTCCAGCGTGCGCCCGCGCTCGGGCAGCGCCAGCCCATCGTCGAGCACGGGGCGCCGGCCGGTCACGCACTCGATCGCGTCGCGCGCACCCGGCCCGCCGAACGCCGTCTCGACGGTCAGCTCGCCCCGCTCGAGCGGCGCGTCGCCGAGCAGCGGGAGCGCGCGCTCGAGCACCTTGTAGGCGTGCGCGACCCCGGCCGGCGAGCTGCCCGCGTGGTGCGCGAGCAGGTCCTCGTAGGAGAACGAGACGGGTCGGCCGCCGTCGAGCAGCGCGAGCATGCGCCGAGGTTAGGAGAAGCGCCGCAGCCGAAGCGCGTTGGCCACGACCGACACGCTCGAGAACGCCATCGCCAACCCGGCCAGCAGCGGGTTGAGCAGGCCGACGGCGGCGAGCGGGAGGGCGGCGACGTTGTAGCCGAACGCCCACGCGAGGTTCTGCTTGATGGTGCGCAGGGTGGCGCGGCTGAGCCGGATCGCCTGCGCGGCGGCGCGCAGGTCGCCGCTCACGAGCGTGAGGTCGGAGGCCTCGATGGCGACGTCGGTGCCCGTGCCGATCGCGAGGCCGAGCTCGGCGGCGGCGAGGGCGGGGGCGTCGTTGACGCCGTCGCCCACCATCGCCACGACGCGCCCCTCGGCCTGGAGGCGGCGGATCGTGTCGGCCTTCTCGGAGGGGAGGACCTCGGCGATCACCTCGTCGATGCCGACCGCGGCGGCGACCGCGCTCGAGGTGGCGTGGTCGTCGCCGGTGAGCAGGATCGGGTGCAGGCCGAGTGCGCGGAGCTCGCCGATCGCGTCCTTGGAGGTGGGCTTGATCGTGTCGGCGACGACGATCGAGCCGCGGACCTCGCCGTCCCACGCGACGAGCACGTCGCCGGCGAGCTCGGCGGGAACCGTGAGGCTCCAGGCGGTCATCAGCGCCGCGCGGCCGACCTGCACCCCGCGGCCCTCGACGATGCCCTCGACGCCGAAGCCCTCGCGGTTGAAGAAGCTCTCGACCGGGGGCAGCGGGCCCTTCTCGCGCGCGGCGGCGGCGATGGCGCGCCCGATCGGGTGCTCGGAGGCGTCCTCGAGCGCGCCGGCGAGGCGCAGCACCTCGTCGCCGCCGTTCACCGCGACCACGCTCATCCGCCCGGTGGTGACGGTGCCGGTCTTGTCGAGCACGATCGTGTCGACGCGGCGGGTGGACTCGAGGATCTCCGGGCCCTTGATCAGCAGGCCCAGCTGCGCGCCGCGTCCGGTACCGACCAGCAGGGCGGTCGGCGTGGCCAGCCCGAGCGCGCACGGACAGGCGATGATCAGCACCGCGACGGCGGCGCTGAACGCGAACGTCGTGCTCTCGCCGGCGCCGAGCCAGAACCCGAGCGTGGCCACCGCGATCGTGATCACGACCGGGACGAACACGCCGGAGACGCGGTCGGCGAGCCGCTGGACCGGCGCCTTGCCGGTCTGGGCGTCGGTGACGAGCCGCGCGATCTGGGCGAGCGCCGTGTCGGCGCCGACCTTGGTGGCGCGCACGATCAGCCGGCCGCCCGCGTTGACGGTCGCGCCGGCCACCTCGCTGCCGGGCTCGACCTCGACGGGCGCGGGCTCGCCGGTCAGCAGCGACTGGTCGATCGCCGAGCGGCCCTCCTCGACGACGCCGTCGGTGGCCACCTTCTCCCCGGGGCGCACGATGAACCGGTGGCCGACCGCGAGCTGCTCGACCGGCACGCGCGTGCCGCCGGCGAGCTCGACGTCCTTGGCGCCCAGCTCCAGCAGCGCGGTCAGCGCGGCGCCGGCGCGGCGCTTGGCGCGCGCCTCGAAGTAGCGCCCGGCGAGGATGAACACCGTCACCGCGGAGGCCACCTCGAGGTAGATCTCCTCGCTCGTGCCGGCCCGGTCGGGGACCAGGTCGAAGCCCATCCGCATGTCGGGCATGCCGGCGTCGCCGAGGAACAGCGCGTACAGCGACCAGCCGAACGCGGCGAGGACGCCGACCGAGATCAGCGTGTCCATCGTCGCGGCCGCGTGGCCGAGGTTCGCCCACGCGGCGCGGTGGAAGGGGAGCGCGCCCCACACGACCACCGGTGAGGCGAGCGCGAGCGACAGCCACTGCCAGTTGTCGAACTGCAGCGGCGGCACCATCGCCATGAGGAGCACCGGCAGCGTGAGCAGCGCGGAGATCAGCAGCCGCTGCCGGAGCGGGTCGGTCTCGTCGGCCGGCTCAGAGGCGGTCGGCTCCGCGGAGGGGAGCGCCGCGGAGTACCCGGCCGACTCGACCGCCGCGAGCAGCTGGTCGGGCTCGACGGCCGCTGCGTCGAACTCCACCGCGGCCTTCTCGGTGGCGTAGTTGACGGTTGCGCGCACCCCGTCGAGGTTGTTGAGGCTGCGCTCCACGCGGTGGGCGCAGCCCGCGCACGTCATGCCCTCGATCGGCAGCTCCAGGCGCTCGGTCATGAGGCGTCCTGGGTGAAGGCGACGGTCTGGACGCGGCCCTCGTGCTGGAACTGCAGGAAGAGCCGGTAGCGCCCGGGGGTTGGGAACGTGACCTCGAAGACCGGCTCGTCGCCGTCCGGATGGACGTGCAGGAACGCGAGGTCGCCGTCGCGCAGCGCGACCAGGTGGCCGCCGGCGCCGAGGTAGGGCTCCACGCCGACGGGCTGTCCGTCGCGCGTGATCTCGAAGCGCAGCTCGGCAGCCTTGCCGGCGCGCGCGCCGCCGCCTTGCACGCGAACGTCGTAGCCGCCGTCGCTGGTCGCGCGCGGCTCCGGGCCGGGCACCGGCTGCAGCTGGGCGTTGCCGTCGACGCGTAGGTCGGTCGCGAGCGTGATGTTCTCGCCGGCGCGGGCGAAGTCGGCGTACAGCCGGTAGGAGCCGGGCTCGTCGAGCTTGGCCGTCGTCGTCCACGTGCCGTCGCGCCACTGCCCGGGGTGCAGGTGCTGGAAGCCGGTGAGGTCGCGGCGCACGACGATCACGTGCATGCGCTTGGTATGTGACACGTCGAAGTCGCGCACGGTGGCGCCGCGACGGTCGACGATGCGGAAGCGCAGGGCCTCGGTGCGCCCGCGGCGCAGGTCGGCGTCGGCGACAACCAGCCGGAGGCCGTGCTCGGCGGCGGCGAGGCCGCGCACGTCGGGCGCGGCATGGCCGGAGGACATCTCGCCGTGCTCCTCCGAGGGGGCGGGCGGGGGCCCGACGGCGCCGCCGGCCAGAGCGGCGCCGCCGAACACGGCGGCGAGGAGGACCGCGAAGGCCGTGAGGCGGGCGAACGTGCTCATCGCCCCCAGTATGACATATACCCCTAGGGGGTAGTCAACAGAGGCAGGTCACCGCGCCCCGCAGGCCCACGAGGCCGGAGTGGTCGGGCTCGAGCGACGCCGCGGCGGCGCCCTCGACCGGGTGGCCCTCGCGCACCCAGTACTCGAATCCGCCGAGCATCTCCCGCACCGGGCGGCCGAGCCGCGCGACCTCGAGCGCCGCCTTCGTCGCGCCGTTGCAGCCCGGTCCCCAGCAGTACACGACGATGTCGCCGGCGGGCAGCGAGTCCGCCGCGAGCGGGCGCGGCAGGTTGAGCGCGCCGGGCAGGTGGGCGGCGGCGAAGGCCTCGGGGGAGCGGGCGTCGACGAGCACGGGGGGCGCGCCGGCGGCGAGGGCGTCGGCGACGTCGGCGGCGTCGGTCTCGAGGGCGAGGCGGCGGGAGAAGTGCGCGATGGCGTCGGTCATGCCGGGCAGTCTCGGCGGCCGCGCCTCGGCGCGCCAGTGGCGTAATCGACCCTGACCGATACGATCACGACATGCACCGGGTCGCCTGCCTCGCCTTCGACGGCCTCGCCCCGTTCGAGCTCGGCGTCGTCACCGAGGTGTTCGCGTTGCCGCGTCCGGAGCTCGGCGCCGGCTGGCGGTACGCGTTCGCGCTGTGCGCCGAGCGCCCGGGGCCGCTGCGCATGGTGGGCGGCTTCGACGTGGTCGCGCCGCACGGGCTCGAGGAGGTGGCGCGCGCCGACACCGTGATCGTCCCTGGCGTCGCCGACCCGCACACGGACCCGTCGCCCGCGGTGCTCGACGCGCTGCGCGCCGCCCACGCGCGCGGCGCGCGCACGGTCTCCATCTGCTCCGGCGCCTTCGCGCTCGCCGCCGCCGGGCTGCTGGACGGCGTCGAGGCCGCCACGCACTGGCGCTACGCCGGGCTGCTGCGCGAGCGCTTCCCGGCGGTCCGGGTCGACGACGGCGTGCTCTACGTCGACGGCGGGCAGGTGCTCACCTCGGCGGGCACGGCGGCGGGCATCGACCTGTGCCTGCACCTCGTGCGGGCCGATCACGGCGCCGACGTCGCCAATCGGGTCGCCCGGCGGATGGTGGTCGCCGCCCACCGCGACGGCGGCCAGGCGCAGTTCATCGAGCGCCCGGTGCCGCGGGCGGCCGGCGACGACCCCGTCGGCCGGGCGATCGAGCACGCGCTCGCCCACCTCGGCGAGCCGCTCACGGTCGGCGACCTCGCGCGGCGCGCGCACCTCTCGCCGCGCCAGCTCGAGCGGCGCTTCCGCGCGGCGACCGGCACGAGCCCGGGACGCTGGCTGATCGCCCAGCGGGTCGAGGCCAGCCTGCCGCTGCTGGAGGCCGGAGACGGCGTCGAGGATGTGGCCGGCGCGGTCGGCTTCACGCCCGCCGGCTACCGTCGCCACTTCCGGACCCGGCTGGGGATCAGCCCGTCGGCGTACCGACAGCGGTTCCGGGCATCTCAGCCGGCAGCGGGCTGACCTCGGGCGCGGAGACCGTGCCGATGGCGAGGCCGCACGCCACGGCCAGACCGGCGAACAGGACCTGCACCGCCCACCCGTCGCGGAACGCGGCGACGGCCTCGCCCGGCGCCGGGGTGCCGAGCACGGCGATGAACACGGCGACGCCGAGCGCGATCCCGAGTTGGCGCGACATCGTGAGCACGGCGGCGCCGGTCGCGAAGCGCGCCGGCGGCAGCGAGGCGGCGGCGGCGCTGGAGAGGCTGGGCAGCGTGAAGCCGACGCCGAGGCCGGTGAGGACCAGGCCCGGCAGCAGCTCGGCGGCGTAGTCGGGCGTGGCGTCGGCGAAGGCGGAGAACCAGGCGAGGCCGAGCGCGAACAGCGTGCACCCGAACCCGGCCAGCAGCCGCTGGCCGACGCGGTTCGTGAGCCGGCTCGACGCCACGGCGGTGACGGCGGCCAGCGCGGGGCCGGGCGCGAGCGCGAGCCCCGCGCGCAGCGTCGAGTCGCCCCACACGCCGGTCATGAACAGCACGCTCGAGAGCAGCATCCCGCCGAACGCCGCCGAGAACAGGATCGCCGCAACGCTGGCCATCGTGAACGAGCGGACGCGGAGCCGCTACCTGCTCTACGGCCACGATCGCGACTTCCTCGCGTACGGCGCGCAGCAGGTGGTGCCCGTCCCTGCGCCCACGAGCACGCCGGAGATCCCCCGCTGCCCGTCGCGAAGTCCGGGCAGCTCGGCAAGCGCGTGCAGAGCGCGGCCGCGCCGAGCGACGCGGCCGACTGGCGCGTCGACGGCGCCGCCGGCGCGTTCACGATCACGCTCCCGTCGCGGGCCGCGCGCTGGGCGTCGACGGCCGGCCGGCTCGTGCTCGTCGCCGCCGAGGCCGCGGGGCGCTTCGCCTTCGAGCCGGCGTCGGGCTGCGCCGTCTACCCCGAGCCCGAGGCCAACGTGGGCGGCGACGCCGACGCCGCGGCGCGACGTCATACGGCGAGGTGCGCGGCCTGCGTCGACGCCCACATGCACATGATGGCCTTCGAGTTCCTCGGCGGCCGGGTCCACTGCGGCCGCCCGTGGCACCGGTTCGGCGCGCCGCGCGCGCTGGTCGACTGCCCCGACCACGAGCCCGGCGGCGCCGGGGCGATCGGGGAGAACACGCTCTCCTACGGCAACCCGCTCGGCACCCACGACACGCGCGGCTGGCCGACGCTGAAGGACTGGCCGCACCACGCGTCGCTGACCCACGAGCAGAGCTACTACAAGTGGCTCGAGCGCTCCTGGCGCGGCGGGCTGCGGGTGTTCGTGAACCTGCTCGTCGACAACGAGGTGCTCTGCACGGTCTATCCGTACAAGAAGAACTCCTGCAACGAGATGGACGGCGTGCGCCTGCAGGCGAAGCGGATCCGCGAGCTGCAGGACTACATCGACGCGCAGAGCGGCGGCCCCGGCAAGGGCTGGTTCCGGATCGTCACCAACCCCTTCCAGGCGCGCCGGGTGGCCAACCAGGGCAAGCTCGCCGTCGTGCTCGGGATCGAGGTCTCGGAGCTCTTCGACTGCGGCGTGCAGGACGACAAGCCGGAGTGCACCGAGGCGCAGATCGACGCCGAGCTCGACGAGGTCTACAAGCTCGGCGTGCGCGACATGGAGCTGGTCAACAAGTTCGACAACGCGCTCGGCGGCGTGGCGGGCGACACCGGCACCACCGGCGTGGTCGTCAACGCCGGCAACCGCATCGAGACCGGCCGCTTCTGGCAGATGGGGACGTGCGCGGACGCGCACAACCACGACAGGACGCAGCCCACGGACCCGACCGCGCCCGACCGCGACGCGCTGGCCGGCAACGTGCTGAACGCGCTGCTCCCGCCGGGCGCGCTCCCGCTCTACGGCCCGGCCCCGCACTGCAACGCGCGCGGGCTGTCCTCGCTCGGCGAGTACCTCGTCCGCCGCATGATGCAGAAGAAGATGATCATCGACCCCGACCACCTGAGCGTGGTGGCCCGCCAGAAGCTGCTCGACGTCGTGGAGTCCAAGGCCTACTCGGGGATCGTCTCCTGGCACAGCTGGAGCACCCCCGACGCGATCCCGCGGATCTACCGGCTCGGCGGCATGGTGACGCCGATGGCGGGCTCGAGCAAGGACTTCGTGGAGGAGTGGAAGGCCACCAAGGCCCAGCGCGACCCGCGCTTCTACTGCGGCATCGGCTGGGGCGCCGACATGAACGGCTTCGCGCACCAGGGCGACCCGCGGGGCGGCGCGAATCCGGTCACCTACCCGTTCAAGTCCTTCGACGGCAAGCAGACGATCGACAAGCAGCGCAGCGGCCAGCGCGTCTACGACATCAACGTCGACGGCGTCGCGCACTACGGCCTGCTGCCCGACTGGGTCGAGGACGCGCGCCACATCGCCGGCGACGACATCGTGAGCGACCTCGGTCGCGGCGCCGAGTCCTACCTGCAGATGTGGGAGCGCGCCGAGGGCGTGCCGCCGACCCGCTGCCAGGGCCCCCGCGGGCGCGTGACGCGGCGCGGGCTCGGCCGCGTGCGCCTCGGCGCGAGCAGCGGCTCGCTGCTGCGCCGCGCCGGCCAGCCGCGGACGCGCGGGCGCGCGTGGACGTGGTGCGCGGGCGCCGGCCGCGACGACCGCCGTGCTCTCCCGGAGCGGCCGCGTGACGCTGGTGGCGGGCACCGCCCGCGGGCACCGCGCGCTGCGCGTCTCGCCCGGCGGGAGCTCACGCCGGGCGAAGGCGCACAGCAAGCGGTTCGGCCCCGGCGTGCGGTCGCGCAAGCTGCGCGGAGGTCGCCGCCTCGCCATCGGCGTCCGCCAGGGTCGCGTGCGCTGGGTCGCGGTGACGACGGCGAAGTCGCGCGCGGGCCTGCGCCGCCAGCTCCGGCTGGCCGGGCTGCGTCGTTAGCTCGCGCCCGCGGCGGGTAAGCGTGCCGGACGAATTCGACCGAGGAGGGGCCGGATGACCAAGTCCAACGGCAGGGACAGCACGAAGGCGCGCGAGCGGCACGCCGAGCGCACCGCCGAGAAGATCGACAGCGCCGCGCCGAGGCGAGCGGCGCCGCGGGGTGGGTCGCGGACCGTGCCGGCGACTGGTCGCTCGACGAGCAGGACTATGGCTGGATGGATCGCCAGAAGTACCTGTTCAACCCGCTGATGGACTTCTGGTTCCGGATGGAGATCGAGGGCTGGGAGAAGCTCCCGCCGCCCCCGGCGCTGCTGATCGGCATCCACTCCGGCGCCCCGTTCGTGTGGGACGCGTGGACGGTCGGGATCCAGTGGTGGCGCCGCTTCGGCGACGACCGCCGGCTGCACGGCACCGCGCACGACGCGCTGATGGCCGCTCCGGGGATCGGCACCTACTTCCGCAAGATGGGCGTGCTGCCCGCGGCGCCGGACTCGATCGCGGGCGCGCTCGCCGCGGGGCGCGACGTCGCGGTGTGGCCGGGCGGTGAGATCGACTCGCTGCGGCCATGGACCGACCGCGACCGCGCCGTGCTCGCCGGGCGCACCGGCTTCATCCGGATGGCGATCCAGGCGCAGGTGCCGATCGTGCCGATCGCGACCGTCGGCGGGCCGGACTCGATGCCCGTGATCGCCAAGGGCAAGGGCCTCGCCCGCGCGCTCCAGCTCGACAAGGTCGCGCGGCTGAAGATGTTCCCCATCGCGCTGCAGGCGCCGTGGGGGCTGAGCCCGGCGATGCTGCCCGAGATCCCACTGCCGACGAAGATCCGCACGGCGTTCCAGGACCCGGTGGTGTTCGACGTCGGGCCCGAGCGGGCGAGCGACGACGAGTACGTCAACCGCAAGTACCGCGAGGTCCGCCGCAGCATCCAGAGCGGGATGGACGCGCTCGCGCGCCGCCGCCGCTTCCCCGTCTTCGGGTGAGCGGCCGGCGTCCGAAGACGCCGGGCCACCGTTCAGGCTAGCGGGAGGTGCGGCTCGCCCTCGCCGTCGACGTCGACCTCTTCCTTGCGGAGGGTCTCGGAGACGGGCTCCTCGTCGGTGATCGGTGTCCTTGTCGAGGCTGATGCGCTCCTTCGGCACCGCCTGCTTGTCGACCACGACCTGCTCCTCGTGGAGCACGACCTCGTGCTCCTCCTCGGAGATGGCGGGGCCTTCCTTCGCGTCGCCGACGTTGGCGTCGGTGATCGGCTCGCGCTCGACGCGGACCTCCTCGCGCTGGACGGGCACCGTCTCGGTGACCTCGTCCTCGACGATGTACTTGCGCAGCCGGACGCGGCCGGACTCGCGCTCGGTCTTGCCGATGCGCAGCTCCTCCTCGGAGCGCGTCATCGCGTCGTCGGTCGTCGGGCCCGACGTGTCGCGGCCGATGGTGCCGTCGGCGTCGTCGCGTCGCGGTCGGTCGCCGCGGTCGGCCCCGCCCTCGCCGGTCCCGCCGGTCGGCTGCCCCGCCGGTGCGTCGCCGGTGCCGCCGGGTTGGACCCGTAGTGGCGTAGAGCTCGTCCTCAGGTGCGAGAGCTCGCCGTCGGGGTCCATCTGCGGCGCGTCCTTGACCTGCGCCTTGTCGTACGGAACCTTCACGGTGCCGTCCGCGTCGGCCGCGTCGCGCAGCGGCACGAAGCTCGACTTGGTGCCGAACATGCCGGTGTTCACGAGCGCCCACTCGGGCTGGCCCGAATCGGCGTCGAGGTAGATCTCCTCGATCTTGCCGATCTTGTCGCCCTCGTTGTCGTAGAGGTCCTCGCCGCGCTGCTCGAGCAGCTGGTCCTTCTGCAGAGTGCTCATACCTGGTCTCCTGTCCTGTCGATCTTGCGGTGGTAGTGCGTGCCCTGCTTGCCGCCGGCCATGGAGGCCAGCAGCGTTCCGATCACGATCGCGGCGAGCGCGATCAGTCCGCCGGTGGTGAGGCTTCCCTCGTCCACCGGGATCCGCGGCAGGTTGAGCTGGGAGAGCACGTTGTATTCGGCTCCCAGCACCACTCCTGCGACGGCGAGCACGACGGTGACGATCAACCCGATCAGCCACACGCCGAGCCCCTGGCGGGGGCCGTTGAAGCGGGACATGCGCCCCGCCACGTAGCCGCCCGCGTAGTAGGCGACCAGCAGGATCGCCAGCAGCACGATGCCGCCGATGATCCCGACGGTGTCCGCCTTGGTCGGTGACGTCGGACGTGCTCGCGCTGGTGAGCCCGACCGCCGCTCCCGCGGCGCTCAGCACCGCGATCAGCAGCGCCGCCAGCGCCGATCGAGACGAGCCAGCCGAAGAACGCGGCGCCCCAGTTGAGGCCGCCGTGCTCCTCGCGCTGGCGGGACGCGACGTCCCGCATGCTCGTCGAGGCCGCCCGTGCCGAGCCGCGCTCGGCGGTTGCGCCGCGCGCCATCAGTTCATGCTCCGCGCGGCGGGGCCGTTGCCGTCGCCCGTGCGGGCCTCGGCCTCGTCACGCGCCCGCTCGGCGTCGCGCTTGCCGCGCTCCTTGCCGATCCGCGCGTCGCGCTTGACCGTGTCCTTCTGGTCACGACCGCGGTCGTAGGCCTCGGACAGCATCTGGCCCGCGACCTCGCGCCCGCCGAGCCCGAACGCCAGCGCCATCGCGAGGAAGACGCCGCCGATGAGCGCGCCGTACGTGATCGTGACGATCTCGGGAGCGATCTGGAGCTGGTTGAGGATCATGAACGTGGCGATGGCCATGACCAGCACCGGGACGACCGAGCCGACGACCTTGCCGGTCGGCGTGTCGCCCATCGTGCGGGCGACGAGCCCGCCGACGGCGGCGGCGACGGCGCCGGCGATCACGAAGATCAGGACCGCGGCGATCACGTTCGGGATGTAGGCGCCGATGGCGGCCACGAACGTGTCGAGCGCCTGGATGCCCAGCTGCGAGACGGCGATCGCGATCGCGCCGAGGAAGAGGAACCAGAACGCCAGGCCGCCGATGACGCGGCTGGGCTTGACGTCGGGCGCCACCTGGTTCACATACGAGCCGGTCGAGCCGGAGTGCAGAGCACGATCGATCCCGACCTTGTCGAGCACCTTGACGAGCACGCCCTTGACGACGCGGGCGATGATGTAGCCGATCAGCAGGACCAGCAGGAACCCGATCAGGCGGGGCAGGAACGCGAAGAATTCATCGAGCCCCGTCTGGACCGAGTCGCCGATGTTCACGGCGGCGAGCAGTTGCATTTGGAAGACCTCCGTTGGGTATGGAGACCCGAGGCTTCCCTTAGTTCACCGCGCAAATAACTTGTAACTTCTCGCCGACGGAAGCGGTCCCAGTCAGGTTGCTACACGACACCGATGATCTTCTGGTCCGGCGTTCGCTGGACGGTGACCTGCGGGCCTTCGAGGGCCTCGTGGAGCGTCATCGCGACGTGGTGTTCCGCGTCGTGGCGCGCGTGACCGGCCGCGAGGACGCCGAGGACGTGACGCAGGACGTGTTCCTGCGCGCCTACCACCGGCTCGACCGCTACCGCGGCGAGGGCGCCTTCCGCGCGTGGCTGCTCCAGATCGCCCACAACGCCGCGCTCTCGCACGCCGCCCGCCGCCGCGTCGGCTCCGTGCCGCTCGAGGCCCTCGAGGACGATCCACCCACCGAGCCGGCCGGGACGCTCGCCGACCAGGTGGAGTCGCGCGAGCGCCGCCGCCGGCTGGACATCAAGGTCAAGGCGCTCAGCCCGCAGCACCGCGCCGTGCTCGTGCTGCGCGACATCGAGGGCTTCAGCTACGACGAGATCGCGCAGGTCACCGAGACGCCGGTGGGCAGCGTGAAGGCGCGGCTGCACCGTGCCCGCGGCGAGCTGATCGACGTGCTCCGCCACAACACCTACGACTGGGATCTCCCCCGATGAGCGATGAAGCCGAGCCGCTCAGCCCGGCCGAGCAGCGCGTGCACACCTGCTGTCGGAGCTGGCCGAGGACACGGCCCCGCGCGGCGAGGAGCTGACCGCTTCCGTGGTGCGGACCGCCCGCTGGCAGCGGCCGGTCCGCCGGGCGCTGTTCGCCTTCGGCACGGCCGCCGTCCGCGGTCGCCACGGGTGCGGGAGCGTCGTACCGGGCATACCGGCGCCGATGACCTTCGCCACCATCCTCGACCGAGCCGGCGACGGGCTCGGCGGATTCCTGCCCCGCCTGGCCGGCGCGCTGGTGCTGCTGATCATCGGGTGGGTCGTCGTCGCGCTGATCCGGCGGGCGCTCGTCCGCGTGCTCCAGGCGGCGGGCGTCGACGACTTCGGCGAGCGGATCGGCGCCAACGCGGTGCTCGAGCGGTTCGGGATCGCACACTCGCTGTCGCGGGTGATCGCCGGCGCGATCCGCATCGGCCTGCTCGTCGTCGTGATCTTCGCGGCGCTCTCGCTGCTCGGCCTCGAGTTCCTCTCCGATTCGCTGAACGCCGGCATCCTGTACCTGCCCCGCGTGCTGGTGGCGATGGCGCTGATGCTGGCCGGCTTCGTGCTGGGCGGGCTGGCCCGCCGGGAGGTGGACCGGATCGCCGAGCAGATGGACCTGCCCGGGCCGCTGGGCCTGCTGGCCGAGGTGGGGGTCGTCGCCGTCTTCGCCGTCACGGCGCTCGCCCAGCTCGGCGTGCCCGTCAACGTGCTGCTGCTGATCGTCGCGGTCGTGCTGTCCGGCATCGCGCTGACGTTCGCGCTCGCGTTCGGGATCGGCGGCCAGACGATGGCGCGCGAGGTCAGCGCCCGCCGGTACGTGGAGGGCGCCTACGAGGTCGGCGAGGACATCTCGGTCGGCGAGGTCCGCGGCCGGATCACGGCGATCGACGCCACGTGCACCGTGCTGGAGACCGTGGGCGGGGACAGCCTGCGCGTGCCCAACTCGCAGCTGATCGCCAGGATCGTCACGGTCCACCCGGCTCGAGTAACGCGGTCTGCAAGGCTGCGGCCGGTGCAGCACGTCGACGGCTCCCCCGGCGCGCAGTTCCGCTTCGGCCTCCGGGCCGGCGTCCCGTTCGCGATCGCGGGCGTCCTGGTCGCGGTCTCGTTCGGCGTCGTCGCCCGCCAGGCGGGGCTGTCCTCGGTGGCGGCGATCGTGATGTCGGCGGTCGTGTTCGCGGGCTCGGCGCAGTTCGCGGCGATCGCGATCCTGTCCGGCGGCGGCGGGGTGGCCACGGCGATCGGCGCGGCCGCGATGATGAACTCGCGGTTCCTGCCGATGGGGGTGGCGCTGGCGCCGTCGCTGCCCGGCGGCGCGGCCAAGCGCGCCGCCCAGGGCCAGGCCGTGGTCGACGCCTCGTGGGCGCTGGCCGCCAAGGAGGACGGCACGTTCGACCGCTGGGTGCTGTTCGGCTCGAGCGCGATCCAGTACCTCAGCTGGACCGCGGGCACGGTGATCGGCGTGTTCGGCGGCGACGCCCTCGGCGACCCGCACGCGCTCGGGCTCGACGCGCTGTACCCGGCCTTCTTCGTCGCGCTCTTGGTCAGCGAGGCGCGCAGCAAACGCGCGCGCAGCGCGGCCGCGCTCGGCGCTCTGATCGCGCTCGTGCTCGTGCCGATCGCGCCCGCGGGCGTGCCGGTGCTGGTGGCCAGCGCCGGCGCGCTGATCGGCCTCCACAACAGGCCGGCATGAGCAGCAGCTTCGTGCTGATCGCGGGCATGGCGCTCGCCACCTTCGCGATCAAGGCCGCCGGCCCGATCGCGCTCGGGCGGCCGCGCGCTGCCCGCGCGCCTCACCGGCGTCGTCGCGCTCCTCGCCCCCGCGCTGCTCGCCGCGTTGATCGTCACCAACGCGCTCGCCGACGGCCAGAAGCTCACGATCGGGACGGATACCGCGGGCGTCGTCGCCGGGGGTCTCGTCGTCTGGCGCACCGGCTCCGTGATCGCGTGCGTGCTCGTCGCCGCCGCGGTGACCGCGATCCTCCGCGCGATCTAGCGCCTCCGCAGGCGCCCGGTACTCGTCGAGCGCGGTGGCGTCGGCCATGCCGGTGGGCTGGGCGCCTCGAGCCCCGGCTCCGCCGGGTCGGCGGCCCAGAAGCCCGGGTGGCGCGCGAGCCAGCGCTTGGCGTCGCGGCGGCCCGCGGCCAGCAGCTCCTCCACGAACACCTCGTCGAACAGCAGGAACGAGAGCAGCTCCCGCGCGCGGAGGCGCCCGAGCCGCCGGCGAGCCGGGCGAGCAGCGCGAAGTCCGGGCTGCGCAGCGCGCGCAGGCCGCCGTAGCGCTCGCGGAACACGCGCTCGGCCAGCGCGCCGAGCGCGCCCGGCGGGCGGGAGCGACGAACGCGTAGGAGATCCGCCGGTACGGCGTGCGGCCGCGCGCGACGCGGTAGGCGTGGGCGTGCGGCGAGAGCCCGCGCGCGTGGTCCTCGACGAAGAAGGCGTTGATGGCGAGCATCCGCCGCACGTCCTGCGCGACCTGGTCGACGAGCAGGCCGTCGAGCACGCTGGCGGCGACGTCGGCGAGCCGCGGCCGCCGTGCGCGACCCGCGGCAGCGGCGCCCCGGTGAGCGGCTCGAAGCCGATCACCGCGACGCGGTCGGCGCCGAGCGCGAGCGCGGGGGCGATCGGCGTGTTGAGCCGCGTCCCGCCGTCGACGTAGTGCCCGGCGGCCGCGCGCGGGCGCGTGATCTCGACCGACGGGAACAGCAGCGGGATGGCGGCCGAGGCGCGGACGTGCTCCCCGCGAGGCGGGTGCGCAGGTAGCGCACCTGGTCGTCGGAGCGCGGCGCGGCGCGGGGGTCTCGACGAAGCCGACGGGCGTCCCGCGGTCCAGCGAGGTCGCGAGCACGCACACCGCGTCGAGCACGCCGGTGCGGACGTTGCGGTGCAGCGCAGGCCAGTCGATCCACTGCTCGAGCTTGCCGGCCAGCGGCGCCGGATCGAGCAGCGACGCCGCGCGCATCCGCGGCAGCCCGAGCGCCTCGCCGGCGAGGCGCGCGAGCCCGCTCGCCGTCCCGAGCAAGGCCGCCGGCGAGATTCGCGCTGTGCGGCCGCGCGCGCCTGCGCGGCTCACCAGCGTCGGCCTGCGCGCCTGCGCCGACCGACGCAGCTGCGCGGCGTTGATCGGCGCCGACGCTCGTCCCGACGGACAGCAGCGTGACGTTCGGGACGGATCGCCGCGGGCCTCGTGGCAGGCAGGAGACACGTTGACGGCGCGCCGCCTCGTAGACCGCGCGCGCGCTCCTCGCCGGCAGCACCAGCCCGATCCGCGGCATCCTGCAGAGCCTGCTCTGCAGCGCCGACGCAAATCGACGAGCAGCTCCCCGCGCGCGTGAGGCGCCCGAGCCCGACGGGGCTTCTGCGACCGGCGCGGGGGAGATAGGTTGCCCGGCCAAGGGAGCTCGTTCTCGAACGATCGGAGGCAGACTTTGACCGACCTCGTGCTCGCCGGCGGCACCGTGGTGACCGCCGAGGCATCCTTCCGCGCGGACGTGGCGGTGACGGGCGAGAAGATCTCCGCCGTCGGCGTCGACCTGCCGCGTGACGGCGCGGAGGTCGTCGACGTCTCCGGCGCGCGCATCATGCCGGGCTTCATCGACGGCCACACGCACATGGACATGCCGTTCGGCGGCACCGTCACCGCCGACGACTGGGACACCGGGACCGCCGCCCTGCTCGCGGGCGGCACGACCATGAACGTCGACTTCTCGCTGCAGGACACCGACAACACGCTCTCGCACGCGGTCGAGACGTGGCACGGCAAGGCGGGCGGCAAGACCCACATCGACTACGGCCTGCACGTCGCGATCACCAACCTGACCGAGGACGTCAAGCAGGAGCTGCCGAAGCTGCCCGAGCTCGGCGTGGCGACGGTGAAGATCTTCATGGCCTACAAGGGCACGCCGCTCTACACGGCCGACGAGGACCTGTTCGAGGCGATGCAGATCGCCAAGGACGTCGGGCTGCTGGTGATGGTCCACGCGGAGAACGGCGACGTGATCGCCAAGCTCCAGGAGCAGGCGCTGGCCCGCGGCGACACGTCGCCGAAGTGGCACGGGTTCACCCGGCCGGAGGCGTGCGAGGCGGAGGCCACCGGCCGCGCGATCCGGCTCGCCGAGATGGCGGACGGGCCGCTCGTGGTGGTGCACGTGACCTGCGACGGCGCGCTCGAGGAGATCCGCCGCGCGCACGCCCGCGGCCGGCCCGTCTACGGGGAGACGTGTCCGCAGTACGTCGCGTTCGACTGGAGCCACCTCGCGCTCGACGGCTTCGAGGGCGCGAAGTACGTGTGCTCGCCGCCGCTGCGCCACCCGCGCAACCAGGACCGCCTGTGGCACGGGCTGCAGACGCAGGACCTCGTCCTGTTCGGCTCCGACCACTGCGCGTTCAACTACGCCAAGCAGAAGGAGATCGGCAAGGACGACTTCACGCTGATCCCCAACGGCGCGCCGACCGGCGAGGAGCGCGCCCAGGTGCTGTGGACCCACGGCGTGCGCGAGGGGCGGATCACGGAGAACCTGTTCGTCGCGCTGCTGTCGACCAACCAGGCGCGCGTGCACGGGATGCGCGGGCGCAAGGGCGTGCTGGCCGCCGGGGCGGACGCCGACATCGTCGTCTGGGACCCGGAGCTCTCGATCACCGCGACGCAGTCCAACCGCCACGGCAACGTCGACTACACGCCGTTCGAGGGGATGACGTTCACCGGCGCGCCGGCCTCGGTCTACATCCGCGGAGCGCTCGCCTACAAGGACGGGGAGGTGCTCGCGCCCGCGGGCTCGGGCAAGTTCGTCGAGCGCCGCTTCGAGTCGCCCGCCCCCGGGCCGGCGGTGCGCTGATGGCCGCGCTGGATCCCGCCCGCACGGTCGCGGACCTCAAGGAGATCCGCCGGCTCACCGGGAACGAGGGCGGCGCCCAGCGCGTCGCCTGGACGGACACCTGGGTCACGGCGCGCGACTGGGTGAGCGAGCAGCTCGAGGCGATCGACGGCGTGTCGGTCGAGACCGACGAGGCCGGCAACCGGTGGGCGACGCTGCCGGGCGACTCCGACGAGTTCGTGATCATCGGCGGGCACGTCGACTCGGTGCCCGACGGCGGCTGGCTGGACGGCATCCTCAACGTGCTGGCGGGCGTCGAGGTGCTGCGCTCGCTCGCCGACGAGGAGCGACCGGTCACGGTCAAGCTCGTCGACTGGGCGGACGAGGAGGGCGCCCGGTTCGGGCGCTCGCTGCTCGGCTCGAGCGCCGCGGCGGGCTCGCTCGAGCCGGACGCGGTGCGCGGGCTCACCGACCGCGAGGAGACGTCGCTGCCCGACGCGCTGAAGGCGCACGGCGTCGACCTCGACTCGGCGCTGGAGGCGCGCTCGCGGCTCGAGGGCGCGAAGGCGTACCTGGAGCTGCACATCGAGCAGGGGCCGGTGTTGGAGGACATGGACCTGCCGCTCGGCGTCGTGCTGGGGACGTTCGGGGTGCAGCGCCACCGCGTGCGCTTCACGGGTGCGCACGCGCACGCGGGGGCGACGCCGATGGGCGTGCGGCACGACGCGTTCCTGGCCGCGGCGCGCTCCGCGCTGGCGTGGCGCGACGACGCGGCGGGGCGCGACGACGTGCGCGCCACCACCGGCTCGGTGAAGGTGTGGCCGGGGATCGTGACCGCGTTCAACGGCATCTGCGAGGTGTCGCTGGACCAGCGCGCGCTCGACGCGGACGTGCTGGCCGAGATGCTCTCCGCGGCGAAGGAGGCGTCGGAGGCGATCGCCGCCGAGGAGGGGTGCACGCGTCGAGTGGGAGCAGGTGTGGGAGATCGAGCCGATCCCGTTCGACGAGCGGCTGATCGAGATCGCCGACGAGGTCATCCACGAGGTGTGCGGGCACGAGCCACCGGCTGCCGAGCGGGCCGCTGCACGACGCCGCCGAGATGGCGCGCGTGATGCCGACCGTGATGCTCTTCGTCAAGAGCCTCGGCGGCGTCAGCCACACCAAGGAGGAGGACACGCCGGAGGAGGACCTCGAGCTCTCCGTCCGGGCACTGCATGAGCTCACGCGGCGGACGCTGGCGTGGGCGGGGGAGAGCTGAACGCATGTCCACGATCGCCGACTCACCGCTGTCCAACGACGACCTCGCCCCGACCGGGTCGAGCAGCGCACGTGGACGACCTACAACTTCACCGCGCTGTGGGTCGGGCTGTCGATCGTCATCACCACCTACACGCTCGCCTCGGGCCTGATCGCGGCCGGGATGACGTGGTGGCAGGGGCTGGTCACGGTCTCGCTGGGCAACCTGATCGTGCTGATCCCGATGCTCCTGAACGGGCATCCGGGCACGAAGTACGGGATCCCGTTCCCCGTGCTCGCGCGCGCGACGTTCGGCGTGCGCGGCGCCAACGTCGCCGCCATGGCGCGGGCGCTGGTGGCGTGCGGCTGGTTCGGGATCCAGACGTGGATCGGTGCGCTGGCGATCGACACGCTGATGATCACGCTGACCTCCTCGTGGGCGGACTTCGAGCTCCACAAGGCGGTCGCGTTCGCGTTCTTCTGGGCGCTGCAGGTGGTGATCATCCTGCGCGGCATCGAGGGCATCAAGATCCTCGAGAGCTACGCGGCCCCGCTGCTGATCGGCAGCAGCATCGCGCTGCTGGTGTGGGCCTTCGACGCCGGCGGCGGGATCGGCAACGTGTTCTCGGCGTCGTCGAAGCTCGTGACCGACGACCAGACGTTCTGGTCGCTGTTCGCGCCCGGCCTGGCGGCGAACATCGGCTACTGGATCACGCTGTCGCTGAACATCCCGGACTTCACGCGCTTCGCGAAGGACCAGCGCTCGCAGGTGCTCGGGCAGAGCACCGGGCTGCCGCTGACGATGACGGGCTTCTCGTTCGTCGGCATCGCGGTGACGTCCGCCACGATCGTCGTCTACGGCGAGCCGATCTGGGATCCCGTCGCGCTCGCCGCGCGGCTGCTCGAGGACCTCCCGATCCTGCTCGTGCTGGCCATGATCGTCGTGGTCATCGCCCAGATCTCGACGAACATGGCGGCCAACGTCGTCTCGCCGTCGAACGACTTCTCCAACCTGTCGCCGCGCGTGATCTCGTTCCGGATGGGCGGGATCATCACCGCCGTCATCGGGGTCATCTCGTTCCCGTGGCTGCTCTACGAGGACGTCGGCGCGTACATCTTCACCTGGCTCGTCGGCTACGGCTCGCTGCTGGCGGCGTTCGCGGCGGTGATGATCGTCGACTACTGGATCCTGCGGAAGACAGGTCCTCGACGTCGAGGAGCTCTACAAGCCCGAGGGCGTCTACCGGTTCTCCGGCGGCTACAACCTGAAGGCGCTCGCGTCGGTGCTGATCGGCGTGATCCCGGTGATCCCCGGGTTCCTGAACGCCGCCACCACGGAGGGCGGCGTCGTCGCCGACCCGACGTTCCTCGACGAGCTGTACCGCTACGGGATCTTCGTCACGTTCGCGTTGGCGGCGATCGCGTACCTCGCCTTCACGGCCGCCGCCGGAAGCGCACGGGAACCTGCGACGGCGGCGGCGGAATAGGAGGCTGGGAAATGGACTTCGGCATCACCTTCCAAACCGACCCGCCCGCGACGCGGGTCGTCGAGCTCACGCAGCGCGCCGAGGAGCTCGGCTTCACGCACGCGTGGACGTTCGACTCGCACATCCTGTGGCAGGAGCCCTACGTCGTCTACACGATGATGCTCGCGGCGACGTCGAAGATCATCGTCGGCCCGTTCGTGACCAACCCGGCCACGCGCGACCCCACGGTGACCGCGTCGCTGTTCGCGACGCTCAACGACACGTTCGGCAACCGGACGATCTGCGGCATCGGCCGCGGCGACTCCTCCCGGCGGGTGCTCGGGAAGAAGCCGACGACGCTGGCGCAGACCGAGGAGGCGATCCACGTCATCAAGGAGCTCGCCGAGGGACGCGCGATCGAGACCCCCGCGGGCGAGGTCTCGATCCCGTGGGTGCGCGACGGCGCGCTCGACGTGTGGATGGCGGCCTACGGACCGAAGGCGCTCGCGCTGACGGGGTCCAAGGCGGACGGGTTCATCCTCCAGCTCGCGGATCCCACCATCCTCAAGTGGACGGTGGAGCAGGTGCGCGCGGCCGCCTCCGACGCGGGGCGCGACCCGGCGTCGGTGAAGGTCTGCGTCGCGGCGCCGGCCTACGTCGGCGAGGACCTCGACCACGCGCGCGAGCAGTGCCGGTGGTTCGGCGGGATGGTCGGCAACCACGTCGCCGACCTCGTCAAGCGCTACGGCGAGGGCGGCGAGATCCCGACCGCGCTGACCGACTACATCCGCGCCCGCGAGGGCTACGACTACGCCCACCACGGGCGCGCGGGCAACCCGGACACGGTGTTCGTGCCCGACGAGATCGTCGACCGCTTCTGCGTGCTCGGGACCGTCGAGGACCACGTCGCCAAGCTCCGCGAGCTCGAGGAGCTTGGCGTCGACCAGTTCAACGTCTACCTCATGCACGACGCCATGGACGCCACGCTGGACGCCTACGGCGCGGAGGTGATCCCCGCGATGCGCTAGGAGCCCGTCGAGGAAACCGACACGCCCTTCCTCGACAGACTCCTAGTCGCGCGGGGTGTGGCGGGAGTGGAGCATCAGGTCGTTGCCGTCCGGGTCGTTGAAGAACGCCATGTGGCACACGCCCGTGTCGAAGGTGTCCGCGAGGAACTCGACGCCCTTGCCCTCGAGCTCCTTGCGGGCCGCCTCGATGTCGTCGACGTGCAGCGCGATGTGGCCGTTCTTCTGCGGCGCGAACTTCCCGCCCATCTTGTCCGGCTCCCAGATCCCGAAGCACGTGTCGCCGACCCAGAACTCGAAGTTGGCCTTCGGGTCGGGGCGCAGCCCGAGCGTGTCCACGTAGAACGCGCGCGAGCGGTCCGCGTCGGTCGAGGGGACGGCCACGAAGTCAAGGGACGTGATCACGGGGTGCTCCTTTGGTCGATGAACGTCTTCGCGAGCCGCTTCGGCGCGCGGCACAGCCAGGCCTCGGTGATCAGCTCCTCGAGGTCCTCGGTGCCGATCGCCTCGAGGCGGACGAGGATCGCGGGGTAGCCGTCGAAGTGCGGGGTGGTGAAGTAGACGCCCGGGTCGTCGGCGAGCAGCGCCTCCTTGGCGACGAGGTGCTCGACCCGGGCGCCGAGGATGGGGCCGTCGGGAGCGGCGTCTCCGAGGTCCTCGAAGTCGCGGCGCCGCAGCGGGCGCTCCCACACGAACCCCTTCTCCTTCACCTTCCACTGCCGGTGCTCGCGTGAGACGCCCTCGCTGGTCTCGGGCAGCGCGAGCGCGAGCCGGGCGACGTCGTCCCAGGTGGCCATGGCCACAGGATCTCACTTCATTTCGCTGCCAAAAGGGGTCTGCCCCCTTTGTGTGGCGGGGCGCCTCGCGGGTTACCCGGTCCCTGTCGCCTTGATCTCGGAAGTCCACACGGCCGGGGAGGTGGTGCTGATGCTCGAGGACGCGGGGTTCGCCCACGCTTCCCTGGCGCGGCGGCGACGGCGAGAGCCCGGTCGAGCTCGGCTCGCCATGGATGATCGCCGTCGCGGACGCCTAGGTTCGGCCGAACCAGTCGTCGTCGAGCAGGCCGGCGAGGGCTTCGAGAGGTGCGGTGGCGAAGCGCTCCTCGATGTCCTCGCCCTGCGCGCGCGCGGCCCGCAGCGACCGCTCCCAGATCAGCGCGCGGGCGATCTTGGCCACCCGGCAGGCGAGCTCGAGCGTCTCGACGAGCTCGCCGTGGGGCGCCAGGTCGGCGAACGCGGCCAGGTAGGCGTCGCGGGCGGCGCGCAGGTCTCCTCCGCCCGTGGCGAGGAACCCGAGCGGCACCAGCGCGACGGCGAACGGGTGGGCGACGACGCTGTCGCCCCAGTCGTAGTAGCGCCGGCCGCCGAGGACGTTCCACGGGTGCAAGTCGTTGTGGTCGAGGCTCGCCGGGACCGGCGACGCCGCCAGCCGCTCGCACCACTCCGCCACGGTGGGGCGCATCGCGGCGATCCGCTCGTGCAGCTCGCGCGCGGCCTCCGGCGCGTCCGGCCGCGTCGCCTCCAGCGCCTGCTCGAAGCGCTCCGGCATCGCCGCCGGGCGCATGTCGGCGACGCCCGCGGCGAGCAGCTCGTCCACGTGCGGCGCCAGCTCGCGCTGCAGCTCGCCGTAGCTGGCCAGCGCGGCGGACAGCCCCTCGAGCCGCGCGGCGCCGGAGGCGGCCACGCCCAGCGTCGGCCCGCCGTCCGGGAGCAGGACCCACGCGCGCTCGAGGTCGACGGCCAGGGGTACGAGCACCTTGTCCGGCGCGACCCGCGCGAGCACCTCGTACAGCGGCACCTCGAACGCCGTCCCGGGCGACGGGGCCTTGAGCCACACCGGGCCGTCGTCGGTGCGCGCCCGCAGGGCCGTCGCCCACGGTCGCAGGTGCGGCTGCTCCACCTCCCCGCGGCGTTGGCGGCCGGCCGCAAACAGCTGCTCGTCGATCCATTCCACGGCCGTCGACCGCCAGGCGTCGGACGACCACACCGCGACGCCGTAACCGTTCACAAGCGGATTTCTAGCGGCTGACTGATCCGAAACGGTGGGCCCGCACGAATCTGACTCCGATGCCGCCCGTCCAACAGCTCCGACACCGATGAGGGTCGCGATCGTCGGTGCCGGCGTGAGCGGCCTCGTCGCCGCGCACCTGCTGCACGCCGAGCACGACGTCACCGTGCTCGAGGCGGGCGCCTACGCCGGCGGGCACACGAACACGATCACGGTGGAGACCGACGACGCGGCCCACGAGATCGACACCGGCTTCATCGTCTTCAACGACCGCAACTACCCGCGCTTCGAGGCGCTGCTGGCCGAGCTGGGCGTCGCCGCGCAGCCGTCGCCGATGTCGCTTCGGCGTCAGCGACGGCGACTTCGAGTACGCGAGCACGTCGCTCAACGGGCTCTACGCGAAGCGCTCGCCACCTGCTCTCGCCCGCCTTCCAGCGGATGGTCGCCGACGTCCCGCGCTTCCAGCGCGCCGCCCGCGCAATGCTGGAGAGCGACGAGGAGCCCTCCCTGCGCGACTGGCTCGCCACGCTCCCGCTGTCGGAGCCGTTCGTGGAGCGCGTGATCGTGCCGCAGGCGAGCGCCGTGTGGTCCGCCGACCCCGAGCAGATGTGGACGTTCCCGGCGCGCTTCCTGGTCCAGTTCTTCGACAACCACGGGATGCTCGGTCTCTCCGGGCGGCCGCGGTGGCGCACGGTGGCGGGCGGCTCGCGCCGCTACGTGGAGGCGCTGACCGCGCCGTTCGCCGACCGGATCCGGCTGAACACGCCGGTCCGCCGCATCGAGCGGGACGAGCACGGCGTCGACGTCGACGGCGAGCGCTTCGACGAGGTCATCCTCGCCGTCCACGCCGACCAGGCGCTGGCCATGCTGGCCGAGCCCACGCCGGCCGAGCACGAGCTGCTCCGCGCGTTCCCGTACCAAGCCAACGAGGCGGTGCTGCACACCGACCGCTCCCTGCTGCCGAGCCGCCGGCGCGCGTGGGCGAGCTGGAACTACCACCTCGTCGACGGCTACTCCGGGCCGGCCACCGTCACGTACCACATGAACAACCTGCAGTCGCTGGACGCCGACCGCGAGTTCTGCGTCACGCTCAACCGCACCGAGGCGATCGACCCCGAGCAGATCATCCGCGCGATCGCCTACGCCCACCCCGTCTACACCCGCGAGGGCCACGCCGCGCAGGCCCGCCACCGGGAGATCAACGGCCGCAACCGCACCCGCTACTGCGGCGCCTACTGGGGCTGGGGCTTCCACGAGGACGGCGTCGCGAGCGCGCACCGCGCCGTCGCCGGGATCACCCGCGAGCCGGTGCCGGCATGACCGCCAGCGCGCTCTACGAGGGCACGATCCGCCACCGCCGCTTCTCGGTCCGCGGACACGAGCTCAACCACCGCGTGAGCATGGCCTACCTCGACCTCGACGAGCTGCCCGGGCTGTCCATCGGCGCCCGCTTCCGGCGCTCGGACCACTTCGGCGACCCGGTGCGGCCGCTGAAGGAGGTCGTGCGCGAGCGCGTCGGACCCGGCGCGCCCACCGGCCCGGTCCGGCTGCTCACCCACCTGCGCACGCTCGGGCACTGCTTCAACCCCGTCTCGTTCTTCTACCTCTACGAGCCCGACGGCGAGACGCTGGGCGCGGTCGTCGCCGAGGTCACGAGCACTCCGTGGGGGGAGCGCACCACCTACGTCCTGCGCCGCGACGACGACGAGCGCGTGCTGGCCGGCGGGATGGACAAGGCCATGCACGTGTCGCCCTTCATGGGCATGGACCAGCGCTACGTGTGGCGCGTCGCCGAGCCCGGCCCGACGCTGTCCGTGCACATCGAGAACCGCGAGCACGGCGACCGCGTGTTCGACGCGACGCTGAACCTGCACCGCGCGCCGCTCAGCCGCCGCGGTCTCGCCCGCCACACCGGCGCCACGCTGCGCGTCCTCGCCCTCATCTACGCCCACGCGGCCGTGCTGAAGCTCAAGGGCGTGCCCGTGCACCGCCGCCCGGAGGTCGCGGCATGATCGCCCGCCGGCTCGTCTTCCGCCTGCTCTCGGAGATCCGCGAGGGACAGCTGACCATCGTCGAGAACGACCGCCGCTTCGTGTTCGGCCGCGGCGCGCCCAGCGCCATCGTCCACGTGCGCTCCCCCGAGGTGTGGCGGAAGCTGATGCACGGCGGCCGCGGCATGGCCGAGGGCTACGTGGCGGGCGACTGGGACTCCCCCGACCCGACCGCCGTCCTGCGCGTGGCCGCCCGCAACGTCAACCGGATGGACGCCGCCCGCCGCGCGCTCGCCCCGGTGCGCGAGCCGTACCTGCGCGCCCGCCAGGCCTTCGTCCGCAACACGCCGGCCCGCAGCCGCAAGGACATCGCCGCCCACTACGACCTCGGCGACGACCTGTTCGAGCGGATGCTCGACCCGACGATGATGTACTCCTGCGCGCTGTTCGAGCACCAGGGGATGACGCTCGAGCAGGCCTCGACCGCCAAGCTCGACCTGATCTTCGAGAAGCTCGACCTGCAGCCTTCCGACCACCTGCTGGAGATCGGCACCGGCTGGGGCTCGCTCGCCGTGCACGCCGCCCGCACGCGCGGGTGCCGTGTGACCACCACGACGATCTCCCGCGACCAGCACGCGACCGCCGTCCGGCGTGTCCGCGAGGCTGGGCTCGAGGACCGCGTGACCGTGCTGCTGGAGGACTACCGCGACCTGCGCGGCAGCTACGACAAGCTCGTCTCCGTGGAGATGATCGAGGCGGTCGGCTGGAAGGACTTCGGGACGTTCTTCTCGCACTGCTCGGACCTGCTGGAGCCCGACGGCGCGATGCTGCTCCAGGCGATCACGATCGACGACCGCGCGTATCGGATCGAGCGCCACTCGCGCAGTTTCATCCGTACGATGATCTTCCCCAACGGCAACCTCCCCTCCCAGGAGGTGATCGCGCAGTGCGTGGCGCGCGAGACCGACATGCGCGGCGTGCACATGGAGGACCTCACGCCGCACTACGCGGAGACGCTGCTGCGGTGGCGCGAGAACGTCGAGGCCCACGCCGGGGAGCTCGACGCGCGCGGCTACGACGAGCGCTTCCGCCGCCTGTGGCGGCTGTACCTCTGCTATGTGGAGGCCGGCTTCGCCGAGCACCGCATCGGGCTCTCCCAGGCCCTGTACGCAAAGCCGTTGTGGCGGCCCACGGCGCCCGCGCTCGCACCGCTGCGCTCGGTGCGAGCCGGGTGAGCGTCCTTGGCGTCGACCGCTCCGGGCACGGGCCGGCGCTCGTGCTGCTGCACCCGCTGGGCGCCGACCGGAGCGTGTGGGCGCCCGTCACCGACCTGCTCGGCTCCGAGCGGGAGACGTTCGCCGTCGACCTGCCCGGGTTCGGCGACTCGCCGGCGCTGGCCGGGGACACCTCGCCCGCCGCGCTCGCCGACACGGTGCACCGCGGGCTGGCCGACATCGGCGTGCACGACTACGACGTGGCCGGCAACTCGCTGGGCGGCTGGGTCGCGCTCGAGCTGGCGCTGACGGGCCGCGCGCGCAGCGTCGTGGCAATCGGACCTGCCGGCCTGTGGCGCGAGCCGCTGCCGCCGCGGCGGGGCCTTGCGCGTACGCTCGCGCGGCTGGCGCTGCCGTTCGCGGGGCCGATCAGCCGCAGCGCGCGGCTGCGCGGCATCGTGCTGGCGGGCTTCGTGGCACATCCCGACCGGGTGCCGGCCGCCGCCGCCGCGGACCTGATCCGCGCCTACGCCCGCGCGCCCGGCTTCCCGCGCGTGAACGCGGCGATGCGGGCGGGGACCTTCTCCGGCCTGGACCGGATCGAGGTGCCCGTCACGCTGGCGTGGCCCGAGCACGACCGGATCGTCTCCCGCCCGTCGCGGCTCCCGTCGCGCGTGCGCAACGTCGTGCTGCGCGGGTGCGGCCACCTGCCGTTCTGGGACGACCCGCGGCAGGTCGCGACGCTGCTAGCAACCGCCCGTTGAGGGGTACGGTCCCTTGCGATGGAGACCCAACACGCGGAGATCACGCTGCGGATCAACGGCGAGGCGGATGAGATCGCCGTCGACACGCGGTCCACGCTGCTCGACGTCCTGCGCGAGCGGCTCGACCTGACCGGCGCCAAGAAGGGCTGCGACCACGGCCAGTGCGGCGCCTGCACCGTGCTCGTCGGCGGCCGGCGCGCCAACGCCTGCCTGCTGCTCGCGGTCGCGGTCCGCGACGAGGTCGTGACCATCGAGGGGCTCGCCTCCGGGGAGGAGCTGCACCCGATGCAGGCCGCCTTCGTGGAGCACGACGCGTTCCAGTGCGGCTACTGCACGCCGGGCCAGATCTGCTCGGCGGTCGGGATGCTCGACGAGCTGCGCGACGGCTGGCCGAGCGCCATCACCGACGGCGAGCCGACGCTCGGCGACGCCGAGATCCGCGAGCGCATGAGCGGCAACCTGTGCCGCTGCGGCGCCTACGGGAACATCGTGCCCGCCATCGCCGAGGCGGCGAGCGCCGACGAAGTCGGCCGCGGTGGCGAGCTGGGCGAGACAGGATGAAGCCGTTCGGCTACGAGCGCGCCGCCGACGCGGCCGGCGCGCTGGCCCTCGTCGACGGCGAGCCCGCCGCGCGCTACCTGGCCGGTGGCACCAACCTCGTGGACCTGATGAAGCTCGAGGTCGAGACGCCGGAGCTGCTCGTCGACATCCGCGGTCTGGGCCACGATCGCATCGAGCCGACCGCCGAGGGCGGGCTGCGAATCGGCGCCGGCGTGACGAACAGCGCCCTGGCCGCCGACCGGACCGTCCGCGAGCGCTACCCGCTCCTCTCGCAGGCGCTGCTGGCCGGCGCCTCGGGCCAGCTGCGCAACCTCGCCACCGTCGGCGGCAACCTGCTCCAGCGCACCCGCTGCTCGTACTTCCAGGACGTCACGAAGCCGTGCAACAAGCGCCTCCCGGGCTCCGGCTGCCCGGCGCGGGAGGGCGACCACCGCAACCACGCGGTCCTCGCCCACTCCGAGGCGTGCATCGCCACCCACCCCTCGGACATGGCGGTCGCGCTGGCCGCGATCGGCACCACCGTGCACCTCGCGGGTCCCCGCGGCGAGCGGACCGTGCAGATCCCGGGCCTGCACCGGCTCCCCGGCGACGAGCCCGGGCGCGACACGGTGCTCGAGCCGGGCGAGCTGATCGTGGCCATCGAGCTCCCCCACCTGGCGGTCGCGAGGAGCTCCGTCTACCGCAAGGTGCGCGACCGCGCCTCGTACGCGTTCGCCGTCGTCTCGGTCGCGGTGGCGGCCGATCCCGCGGCGGGCGAGTACCGGGTCGCGTTCGGCGGCCTCGCCCACATCCCGTGGCGGGCCGATCTCGCCGAGGCGGCGCTGCGCGGCGGCGCCACCGCCGAGGAGGCCGCCGACGCGGAGCTGGCGGCCGCCGAGCCGCTGCGCGACAACGCCTTCAAGGTCCCGCTGGCCCGCAACCTGCTCGCGCAGGCGCTGGCCGAGGTGACGGCATGACCGCCCCCGTGCTCCCCGGCGCCGTCGGCACCCCGCTGGCCCGGATCGAGGCGCGTCGAGAAGGTCACCGGGCAGGCTCGCTACGCGTTCGAGCACGCGCCGGACCGGGTGGCGTACTGCAGCCCGGTCCAGTCCACGGTCGCCCGCGCGGAGATCCGCGACCTGGACGCCGCCGCCGCGCTCGCGCGCCCCGGCGTGCTCGCGGTCGTCTGGGCCGGCAACGCGCCGCAGCTCGTCAACCCCGGCGATCCCGAGCTGGCCATCTTCCAGACCCGCGAGGTGGCCTACCGCGGGCAGCTCATCGCCGCGGTGGTCGCCGACTCGCTGGAGGCTGCGCGCGAGGGCGCCGGCCTCGTCACGGTGACCTACGACGAGCAGCCTCACGACGTCCTCCTGCGCGGCGACCACCCGAACCTCTACACGCCCGAGAAGGTCAACCCGGCCTTCCCGAGCGTGACGGGCCAGGGCGACCCCGACGGCGCGCTCGCCTCCGCCGCCGTCTCCGTCGACGCGACGTACACGACGCCCGCCTTCCACAACAACCCGATGGAGCCGCACGCCACCGTCGCGGTGTGGGAGAACGGCGGGCTGACGCTGCACGACTCGACGCAGGCCGCCTCCGGCGCCGCGGCGACGCTCGCCAAGGTGTTCGGCCTCGACGCCGGGCAGGTGCGCGTGATCTCCCCGCACGTCGGCGGCGGGTTCGGCGCCAAGGGCACGCCCAAGCCGACCGCGGTGCTGGCCGCGCTCGCGGCGCGGATGGTCGGGCGGCCGGTCAAGGTGGCCGCCACGCGCCAGCAGATGTTCGCCTTCCTCGGCTACCGCACGCCGACCATCCAGCGCCTGCGGCTCGGCGCCGACGGCGACGGGACGCTGACGGCGATCTCTCACGAGGCGATCGAGCAGACCTCGACCGTGCGGGAGTTCGCCGAGCAGACCGCGATCTGCTCGCGCTGGATGTACGCGGCCCCCCACCGCCGGACGTCCCACCAGCTCGCCGCGCTCGACGTGCCGACGCCCTCCTGGCTGCGCGCGCCCGGCGAGTGCCCGGGCATGTTCGCGCTCGAGTCCGCGATGGACGAGCTGGCCTTCGAGGCCGGGATCGATCCGATCGAGCTGCGGATCCGCAACGACCCTGCGGTGGCGCCCGAGACGGGCAAGCCGTTCAGCTCCCGCAACCTCGTCGCGTGCCTGACCGACGGCGCCGAGCGCTTCGGCTGGGCCGATCGCGACCCGGAGCCGGGCGCGCGCCGCGTCGGCGACTGGCTGCACGGCACCGGCGTCGCGTCGTCGACGTATCCCGCCTACCAGCAGCCGAGCAAGGCGATCGCGCGCGCCGAGCCCGACGGCACCTTCGTGGTGCGCATCGCGTCCGCCGACATCGGGACCGGCGCGCGCACCGTGCTGACCCAGATCGCCGCCGACGTACTGGGCGCGCCGCTCGAGCGCGTGCGGGTGGAGATCGGCGACAGCGCGCACCCGCGCGCCAGCGTCGCGGGCGGCTCCTCGGGCACCGCCTCGTGGGGCACCGCGATCACGTTCGCGTGCCGCTCCCTGCTCGAGCAGCTCGACGGCGAGATCCCGCCCGAGGGCGTCGAGGCGAGCGCCGACACCGCCGGCTTCCTGAAGTCACGCGAGGACCTCGCCCGCTACGCGTTCGGCGCCCAGTTCGCCGACGTGCGCGTCAACGCCGGCACCGGCGAGGTCCGCGTCTCGCGCATGCTCGGCGTGTTCGCCGCCGGGCGGATCATCAACCCGCGCACCGCCCGCTCGCAGTTCCACGGCGGCATGACGATGGGCATCTCGATGGCGCTGCACGAGGAGAGCGTCATGGACGCCGTGTTCGGCGACTTCCTCAACCACGACTTCGCGCAGTACCACGTCGCGGCCTGCGCGGACATCGAGCGCATCGAGGCGCACTGGATCGACGAGCGGGACGACAACCTGAACCCGATGGGCTCCAAGGGGATCGGGGAGATCGGCATCGTCGGCACCGCCGCGGCGGTCGCGAACGCGGTCTTCCACGCGACGGGGAAACGCGTCCGCGACCTGCCGATCCGGCTGGACCGCGTGCTCTAGAGGCGTACGGCTGGCTCGATTGCGCCGGGCCGGACGGGGCCCGTACGGTTTCCTCGTGCCGCTCACCGCCTCCTCGTCCGACGTGTTCTCCGCGGGTGCCGGCGCGCTCGCCGCCGGCGACTGGCCGCGGGCCCGCGCCGCGTTCGAGGCCGCCCTCGCCGAGGACGAGACCCCGCAGGCCTGGGACGGGCTCGGCTGGGCGGCCTGGTGGCTCTCCGATGAGGCCGTCACGCTGGGCGCCCGCGAGGCGGCGTACCGCGGGTACCGCGCCGCCGGCGACGCGCTGTCCGCGGGCGCCATCGCCGCGTGGCTGGCCAGCGACTACCGCGAGTTCCGCGGCGAGACGGCGGTCGCCCGCGGCTGGCTGGACCGCGCCCACCGGCTGCTCGACCCGCTCCCCGAGGCGCCCGAGCACGGCTGGCTGGCGCTCAACGAGGTCTCCCACGTGCTCGGCGACAGCGGCGACGCCGACGAGGCGGCCCGCCTCGCAGGCGCCGCGACGCGCATCGGCCGCGAGCACCACGTGCCCGACCTGGAGGCGGTCGGCCTCGCCCAGCAGGGCATCGCGGCGGTCGTCAGCGGGCGCGTCGACGAGGGCATGCGCCTGCTCGACGAGGCGTCGGTGGTCGCCGCCGGCGAGGACCTGCACTATCCGCTCTCCCAGGGCTGGGCGCTCTGTTACCTGATCACCGCCTGCGACGGCGTCGGCGACTTCCCGCGCGCGGCGCAGTGGTGCCACGTGATGCGCGACGTCGGGGAGCGCTGGGGCTCGCGGCAGCTCGTCGGCGTGTGCCGCACCAGCTACGGGCGCGTGCTCGCCACGAGCGGCGACTGGGCGGGCGCCGAGGGCGAGTTGGTGGCGGCGGTCGGCGACCTGGAGGCCGCGCGCCCGGGCCAGGCGCCGCGCGGGCTGGCCCGGCTCGGCGAGCTGCGCGCGCGGCAGGGGCGCTTTGACGAGGCGCGGGCGCTGCTGGAGCGCGCGGGCAGCGACGGCGTGCTCGGCCTTGGCGAGCTGGCGCTCGACTCCGGGGATCCCGACGGCGCCGCCGACGCCGCGGAGCGCGTGCTGCGCCGGCTTCCCGCTGCCGCGCTGCTGACCCGCCTTCCGGCGCTGGAGCTGCTCGTCCGTGCCCGGGCGGAGCAGGGCCGCCTCGCCGACGCGGTGGACGCCTTCGCCGAGCTCGAGCGCGCCGGCGCGCAGCTCGGCACGCCCTACGTGCTGGGCCGGGTGCGGCTCATCGCGGCGCGCGTCGCCGAGGCGAGCGGGGACCACGAGGAGGCGCGCCGGGGCAGCGAGGACGCCGTCGACCGGTTGTCTGACGGCGGTGCCCCCTACGACGCGGCCGTCGCCCGCCTGCAGCTCGCCCGCGCCCTCGGCGCGCTGCGCCGTCCCGACGCCGCGGCCGCGGAGGCGCGCGCGGCGCGGGACGCGTTCGCCGCGTTGGGCGCCGCGCGAGAGCTCGAGCGCGCCGAGCAGCAGCTGGCGGCGGTGCTGACGCGACAGCGCCCTCTCGGTGCTGAGGAGGTGTCGCTGGGCGAGCTCAGCGCGCGCGAGGTCGAAGTGCTCCGGCTCGTCGCCCAGGGCCTCGGCGACGCCGAGATCGCGGCGCGGCTCGTGCTCAGCCCGCACACCGTGCACCGGCACGTGGCCAACGTGCGCACCAAGCTGCGGCTGCCGTCGCGCACTGCGGCCGTGGCGTACGCCGCGCGCGCCGGGCTGCTCTAGCCCCAGATCCACCGGTGGTCACGAACGGCCCGGCGCCGCGGGCGAGTCGGAGGCGATCGGCTTGGCGAACGGCCACGGTGGCGAGACACCGGGTGATCGGTGCATCTAGGGTTAGGCTTTGCGGTGCGCGCCCGGGCGAGCGCGCCCGGCTCGCGGACAGGGCCCGAGGCCCATCGCCCATCGGTTGGGCCCATCCACGCTCGCGATCGACTCGGGCGCACGGGCTGCGAGCACCAGCGCCAGGAGGAGATCGTGATGGACATCGACCTCGACCAGGCGCGCCGCCGCGCGAAGGAGTTGCTGCGCGCCGCCCGTGCCGGAGACGCCGACGCGCTGGCGCGGATGCGCGCCGACCGCGCGCCGCGGCTGGCGGACGCGCAGCGCGCTGTCGCCGACGGCCTCGGCTTCCCCTCGTGGCCGGCGCTCGTCGGCCACGTCGACGCCTCGGGCGGCGACCGTGCGGAGCGCCGGGCGCGGCTCGTGTCGGCGGCGCTCGACGGCCGCGACGACGTCGCCGGGCGGCTGCTCGCCCACGACCCCGCGCTGGCCGGCGAGGGCCTCGACGTCGCGCTCGTGCTCGGCGACGAGGCCGCGGTGGCCGCCGCGCTGGACCGCGACCCGGAGGTGATCGGGCGCGACCTGCCCGGCCCGGGCCGCAAGCCGCTCTCGTGCGCATGCCATTCGGTGTTCCTGCGGCCGTCCTCCCCGCGCGCGCCCGGCGTGCGGCGGGTGGTCGAGCTGCTGCTCGACCGCGGCGCCGACCCCAACGAGGTGCACCACAACGTGTACGGCGCGATGTCCGTGCTCTACGGCACGGCGGGCGTCGCGCACGACCTCGAGACGACGCGGCTGCTGCTCGACCGCGGCGCCAACCCGGACGACGGCGAATCCGTCTACCACGCCGTCGAGGCCGACGACACCGCCTGCCTGGAACTGCTGCTCGAGCGGGGCGCGACCGTCCGCGACACCAACGCGCTCGGCAATGCGATGGAGGACGCCCGCAAGGTCCGGGTGCTGCTCGAGCGCGGCGACCTGCGCCCGTCCGATCCCGAGCTGCGCGATGCGTTGCTGCACGCCCGCGACCCAGCGGTGGCCGAGCTGCTCATCGCGCACGGCGCGTCGCTGGAGGCGCGCGACGGCGACGGGCTGACGCCCTACTCGCGCGCTGCGCGGTTCAAGGACGACACGATGATGCGGCTGCTGGAGGCGGCGGGCGCCCCGACCGAGCTCGACCCGGTGGCGGAGTGGGTCGGGCGCGGTGGTCCGCGGGGAGGTGGAGCGAGCGGAGCGGGTGCGCGCCGAGCATCCCGAGATGACGCCGCGCGACGCTGACGCCTACGGGTCGCCACCTCCGGGGATGGCGCTGCGCGACGCTGACGCCGAGGAGCTGCCGCGGTGGGCGAGCGCGGGCGACGACGAGGTCGTGGCCCGGCTGCTCGACGCGGGCTTCCCGCTCGACGCGCGCGGGATCGACGACGGCACGCCGCTGCACTACGCGGGCCTGTGGGGGCGGGCGAGCACGGTCGAGCTGTTGCTCGCCCGCGGCGCCGAGCCGGAGCTGATGGGCGGCCCGCGCGAGTTCCCCGGCACCGCGCTCGCGTGGACGGCGTGGGGCTCGCGGGCGCTGCCCGGCGCGGAGGAGCGGCTGGAGGGCTACCTCGGCGCCGCCGCCGCGCTGCTGGAGGCGGGCGCGCGCGTGGGAGAGGGGATGGCCGGCGCGCCGCCGACGAGGTGGCCGTGCTGCTCGAGGAGGCGGCCGAGCGCTCCGGCACCGTGCGCGACACGGGGCTCGCCTACGCGCGGCCGGCCGGTCCGGGTCAGCGTCCGCCGCCGGGCTCGCTACGACACGACGACATGGGCGCGGCGGTCGGTACGCCGGCGCGGCGGGCTGGTCGAGGCCGCCGAGCGCGCCGTCGAGGCGCTCGGGTGGAACGTGAGCCGCGAGGGCGTGGTGTTCGTGCACGCGGGCGAGGGCCGCGACATCGACGCGCTCGTGCGCCGCACGGGAGAGGCCTCGATGGCGGTGCTGGAGGCGGTGCTCGCGCTCGAGGAGTAGGGGATGGCCGGTTCCGGCCATCCGCTCCGGATGGCCGCAAACGGCGAAGTCACGCGGGTCGCGCGTCCGTACGGTCGCCCCATGACCCTCGCCACCTCGCTCTTCCATCAGCCCGGCAGCCCCGCCTACGAGGACGCCTGCACGCTCTTCAACTCGATGGTCGAGCGGCGGCCGCAGTACGTCGCGCGCTGCGACTCTCCCGACGACGTCGCGCTCGCGCTGGCCTTCGCGCGCGAGCTCGGGCTCGACGTCTCGGTGCGCGCCGGCGGGCATTCGGTCACCGGCATGAGCCTGTGCGACGGCGTCGTGCTCGACGTGCGCGGCATCGACTTCGTGGATGTCGACCGGGTGCGGCGGGTGGCGCGGGTCGGCGGCGGCGCCACCTGGGCGCAGGTCGACGCTGCCACGCAGGAGCACGGCCTCGCCACCACCGGCGGGCGCGTGTCGACCACCGGCGTCGCCGGGCTCACCCTCGGCGGCGGATCCGGCTGGCTGGAGCGCAAGTACGGCCTCTCCTGCGACAACCTGCTGGCCGCCGAGCTCGTCACCGCCGACGGCCGCCTGGTCCGCGCCTCGGCGACCGAGAACCCCGAGCTGCTGTGGGCGCTGCGCGGCGGGGGCGGCAACTTCGGCGTCGTCACCGCGCTGGAGTTCGCGCTGCACCCGGTCGGGCCCGAGGTGCTGGCCGGGCTGATCCTGCACCCCGAGGAGCGCGCCGCCGAGCTGCTGCGCCGCTTCCGCGACCTGATGCGCGACGCGCCGGACGAGCTCAGCCTCGCCTACATCCACCTGACCGTCCCCGAGGACCCGGACCTCCCGGCCGACATGTGGGGGCGGCCCGCGGTTGCCGTGGCCGGCCTGTGGATCGGCGACCACGCCGAGGGCGAGCGCGTCCTCGCGGACCTACGCGCGTTCGGGCCGCCCTCCGCCGACCTGTTCGGCGTCATGCCGTACGCGGACTTCCAGTGCGCGATCGACGACCCGCCCGGCTACCGCAACTACTGGACCGCCGAGCAGGCCCGCGACCTGCCGGACGCGGCGATCGACGCGATCGTCGACCAGTGCCGGTCCAAGCCCGCCGGACCCTCGCAGCTGTTCCTCGTCGGCTGGGGTGGCGCGCTCGGCCGCATCGACGGCGGCCACTCGCCGCTGGCCGGCCGTGACGCCCGCTTCATCGTGCACCCGCTCTCGATGTGGGAGGAGGCCGCCGACGACGCCGCCGCGATCGCCTGGTCACGCGGGTTCCGGGAGCTGATGGCGCCGTACAAGACGGGCGGCAGCTACCTCAACTTCCAGGGCGACGAGGGTGGGGAGCGCGTCCTGCGCGGCGTTCGGGCGGAGCAACCACCAGCGCCTCGCCCGCGTGAAGGCCGCCTGGGACCCGGCGAACGTGTTCCGCGGCAGCCACAACATCGCGCCCTGAAGATCTTGCAATCCAGCATCGTGTGCGAACGCAAGATCTGACCCTTGGCGTCACCGGTGCGCGAGCACGCTGACGACGGCGCCCGTCGGGTCGCGCACGAAGAAGCGGCGGATGCCCCAGGGCTCGTCGGTCAGCGGGTAGACGACCTCCATGCCGCGGCTCACCGCCTCCGCGTGGGCGGCGTCGACGGCGGCCGGGTCTCCGACGTCGATGCCCATGTGCGGCACCGGGTCCTCCACCCCGGGGGCGGAGACGGCGATCTGCGCGCTGCGGTTCTCCGCCGCCGAGAACCCGACGAAGTCGCCGGTGCCCGCGGTGCCCATCCCCGCCGACTCCAGGCCGAGGACCCCGCCGTAGAACGCCTCGACGGCGTCGAAGTCGGCCGACTGGAGGTACGGAATGATGCGCCGGACACCCATGGCTAGCGGCCCAGAAGAGTCGCGAGCAGCTCGGCGGTGCGCCCGACGTACGTGCCGTCCGGGTCCTTCTCCGGGTTCACGCAACCGAGGCTGAGGCCGGCCAGCGCGGGCGACGCGACCAGGGGGCCGAGCAGCTCGGCCAGCTCGTCCCAGTCGAGGCCGCCGGGCATCAGGTAGTCCGTGGCCGGCATCGCCCGCTCGTCGAGCACGTCGACGTCGAGGTGCAGCCAGAAGCGGCCCGGGCCTGCGGCCAGCCGCCCCGCGGTGCGCTCGGCGGCGGCGGCCGGGCCCTCGCTCCGCAGGTCCGCGGGGGCGAGCACCTCCAGATCGGGGAGCCGCCGCTCCATCAGCCCGGCGATGTCCTGCGCCTCCTCCGGATCGCGCGCGCCGAGCACGGCGACGTCGGCGGGCGCCACGCTGGCGCCGCCCGCGGCGTCCACCCACGCCTGCGGGGCGAAGCCGAAGGCCACGCCCATGGGCATGTCGGCCGCCTCGCCGGTGGGCGAGCTCTGCCCGTCGTAGACGTCGACGTGGCCGTCGACGTAGGCCACGCCGACCGCCCCCGCCGCGTCGCGCAGCCCGGCGAGCGCGCCGGGCACGAGCGAGCAGCAGCCGCCCAGCACGAGCGGGCGCGCTCCGCCGGCGACGATGTCGTGCACCGCGCCCCGAACGGCCTCGGTGACGGCCAGCACCTCGGCGATCCCGACGACGCCCGTCTCGGCGTCGCGCTCGTCCTCCCGGATGCGCACGCCGAGGTCGCCGCCGTCGCGCGCGGGGATCCGCTCGAGCAGGCCGAGCGAGCGCAGCGCGCCCGGAGCCAATTCGGTGCCGCCGGCGCGGCCGACGGAGTCGACCGGCACGCCGATCGCGGTCCACGTGGTCATGGCTCGCAACGGTACCGCCGCTCAGGCGACCTGCAGCGCCTCGAGCGAGGCCCGCAGCGGCGCGGGCATCTCCGCGGGCCGGCGGCTCTCGCGGTCCACGAACACGTGCACGAACCAGCCCGTGGCGGCCATGGCGTCCGCGCCCTCGTGGCGCAGCCCGATCTCGTAGCGGACGCTGGAGCGCCCGAGGTGCGCGACCCGCAGCCCCGCCTCGACGACGCCGGGGAACGCGAGCGGGCCCTCGAAGCTGCAGTGCGACTCCGCGCACAACCCGATCACCGGGCCCGCCACGATGTCCAGGCCGCCCTCGGCGATCAGGTAGTCGTTGATGACCGTGTCGAAGAAGGCGTAGTACTCGACGTTGTTGACGTGGCCGTAGACGTCGTTGTCCTGCCAGCGCGTGGTGATCAGCCGCCGGTGCGGATAGCCCTCCATCGCCGGGATCCTAGGCGCGGCGCTTACGGCATCGGCCGCAGGCGGCGGCCGACGGGCCGCGCCAGGGCCACGAGCACCAGCACCCCGGCGAGCACGGCCCAGATCACGGGATCCTCGAAGCTGGGCGACTGGAGGCGCTGACCGAGCAGCGCCGTGAGCGCGGTGAGGGGGATGACGCCGACCGCGGTCGTCCACGTGAAGCGGACGGGCGGCACGCCCGTCGCGCCGGCGGCGAACGAGACGAGGTTGTAGGGCACGATCGGGATGAGCCGCCCGAGCAGCAGGACCTTCCAGCCGCCGCGCGCGATCAACTCGTCGGTGCGCTCCATGCGCTCGGCGCCCGCGAGGCGGTTCAGCACCGGCGGCCCGACGATACGCGCGAGCAGGTAGGCGGCCAGGCACGAGACGCGTCCAGGCGAAGACCATCAGCGGCAGCGCGACCCAGAAGCCGAGCACGAAGCCGGCGGCCGCCGTCGGGATCTCGGCCGGGAACGGGACCACGACGTGCAGCAGCGCGATCCCGATCAGCACCAGGCCGGCGGCGGCGCCCAGGCGGTCCAGCTCGTCGCGCATCCCCGACAGGTCGCCGCCCAGCGCGGCGGACACCGCGTCGCGGATCGGCGCGATCGCGACCAGCGCGCCCGTGAGCGCCGACGGTGACGAGCACCGCAGCAAGGATGGAGAAGCGATCACGGTGCACTGTGTCGGAAGCGTACGGGTCGGGGGAGCGGCGCGGGGTCGTGCTAGCCAGTGTGAACGCGCCCGGTAAGACGGTTGTGAAGATTCCCGTAGCATCGGCCGCGGATGGGAAATCTGCACATGGTCCGCAAGCAGGTGGCCGCCGCGGGCCGCAGGTTGGCCGCTGAGGGGCTCGTGCGCGGGACGTCGGGCAACATCAGCGCCCGCGCCGGCGACGACCGCGTGGCGATCACGCCCACCGGCGCGGTGCTGGGCGAGCTCGACGCCGCGCAGGTGACGGTCGTCGACCTCGCCGGGAACGTGATCGAGGGCGACCTCGCGCCGACCTCGGAGATCGGGATGCACCTCGGGGCCTACCACCGCTACGGGGCGGTGGCCGTCGTGCACACCCACCCGCCCGTCGGCACCGCGCTCTCCACCGTGCTCGACGAGCTCCCGTGCGTGCACTACGAGATGCACCAGCTCGGCGGCGCGATCCGGGTGGCGCCGTACGCGACCTTCGGCACGCAGGAGCTGGCCGACTCGGTGCTGGACGCGATGGAGGGCCGCTCGGCGGCGCTGATGGCCAACCACGGCGCGCTCACGATCGGCGACGACCTCACCGCGGCGGTCGAGCGGGCGCTGCTGCTCGAGTGGGTCTGCACCGTGTACTGGCAGGCGACGGCCGTCGGGACGCCGCGCCTGCTCACGGCCGACGATCTCCGCGCCGTCGGCGCCTCGCTGGCCGACCGCGGCTACCGGACGCTCACCGGCGGGTGATCTTCCGCCCGGTTCGGGTAGAGATCCCCGCTTAGGCAGGGGATCGGATCGGAGGCTCCATGCAGCATCGTCGTTGGCTCGCGGTCGCCGCGAGCACAGTCGCGTTCCTGGGTTCGGGCGCCGCGCAAGCGGGCGCGCAGGACCGCGAGGTGGTCGGGGTCCTGCAGGACCTGATCCGGCTCAATACGTCCAATCCGCCGGGCAACGAGCAGGCGGTGGCGGAGTACCTGAGCGCCAAGCTGCAGCCGCTCGGCTTCCAGGTCGAGATCGTCCCGACCCCGGCGGCCGGCAAGGCGCACCTCATCGCCCGGCTCCCGCCACCGCGCCCGACGGGCGCAAGCCGCTGCTGCTGGCCGGCCACTCCGACGTCGTCGGCGTCGAGCGCCCGCTGTGGACCGTCGACCCGTTCGCCGCCGTCATCCAGGGTGACCGCATCTACGGCCGCGGCGCGATGGACTTCAAGGGGGGCCTGGCGGCGTTCACCGTCGCGGCGATGCGGCTCGCGCGGGAGAACCCGGCGCGGACGCGCGACCTGATCCTGCTCTCGGAGGCCGACGAGGAGGGCGGCGCCTACGGCACCGCTGGCTGGCCGAGAACCACTGGGCCAAGATCGACGCCGCGCGACTCCATCAACGAGGGCGGCTGGATCTTCGCGGGCGGCAGCGGCGGGGCGAAGCTGATGGGCATCACCACGATCGACAAGAACTCCCTGTCGGTGCTGTTCGAGACGCGCGGCACCTCCACGCACTCCTCGCGCCCGCTGCCGAACAGCGCGCTGCGGCGGCTGGTCCGGGCCCTGGACCGCGTCGAGAACTACGACGGCGCCCCGCGCGTGACCCCGGTGGCGCGCACCTACCTGCGCGCCTGGGCGAAGGTCTCGAGCAAGAAGACGGCGAAGCAGATCCGCACGCTGCTGCGCTCGCGGAAGGCGCGGCGTACGGCGCCGCGCCGCCAACCGGCTCCAGCGCGGCCGCTACGGCGAGCTGTTCGACGGGCTGGTGCGCAACATCTTCGTCCCGACGATCCTCTCGGGTGGGTTCCGCGCCAACGTGCTCCCGGGCACCGCGCAGGCGACGGTGAACATGCGGATGCTCCCCGGCCAGAAGCCGCGCCCGCTGATCCGTGAGCTCAAGCGCGTCGTGCGCGACCCGCAGGTCAAGATCACGCCGATCGTCACCGGCGACGCGACGGTCGAGGAGACGCTCGACGCCTTCGACAAGCGCGCCGGGCAGAAGCCGTCGACCACCGGCACCCCCCTCTACCGCACGCTCGTGGCGGAGGGGAAGCGCCAGTGGCCCGGCGTCCAGACGTCACCCGCGCTGTTCGAGGCCGGCACGGACGCCGTGCCGTGGCGCTCGAAGGGCATCCCCGTCTACGGCATCTACCCGTATCCGATCAGCCTCGCCGACCTCCAGGCCATGCACGGCAACGACGAGCGGATCTCCATCCAGAGCCTGCTCGAGGGCACCGACATGCTCACGCGGGTGATCCGCCAGGCGGTCGGCTAGCGGTCGATCGAGGACATGTCGGGGTAGCGCTCGCCGGCGGTCGCGCCGGCGGGCGCGGCCTCGTCGATCCGCGCGAGGTCGTCGTCGGTCAGCTCGACGTCGGCGGCGGCGGCGTTCTCCTCGAGGTAGCGCACGCGCTTGGTGCCCGGGATCGGGACGATGTCGCTCGCCCTGGTGCGAGCAGCCACGCGAGCGCGAGCTGGCCCGGCTCGGCGTCCTTCTCGGCGGCGATCTCGCGCACGCGCTCGACGAGCTCGAGGTTGCGGTCGAAGTTCTCGCCCTGGAAGCGCGGGTTGTGGCGGCGGAAGTCGTCCTCCGGCGAGGTCGTCGGGCTGGGTGATCGCGCCGGTCAGGAAGCCGCGGCCGAGCGGGCTGTAGGCGACGAAGCCGATGCCCAGCTCGCGCACGGTGGGGAGCACCTCGTCCTCGGGGTCGCGCGTCCACAGCGAGTACTCGGTCTGCAGCGCGGTGATCGGGTGCACGGCGTGGGCGCGGCGGATCGTCTCCGGCGAGGCCTCGGAGAGCCCGAGGTGGCGGACCTTGCCCTGCTCGACCAGCTCCGCCATCGCGCCGACGGTCTCCTCGATCGGGACGGTCGTGTCGACGCGGTGCTGGTAGTAGAGGTCGATGTGGTCGACGCCGAGGCGCCGCAGCGACGCGTCGCAGGCCTTGTGCACGTACTCGGGCTTGCCGTTGATGCCCAGGAAGCGCGCCGTCCTCGGCGCGTTCGTTGCCGAACTTCGTCGCGAGCACGACCTCGTCGCGGCGGTCGGCGATCGCGCGGCCGACCAGCTGCTCGTTGGTGAACGGCCCGTACATGTCGGCGGTGTCGAGGAAGATGACGCCGAGCTCGAGCGCCCGGTGGATGGTGGCGACCGCCTCGGCCTCGTCGGTCGTCCCGTAGAACTCCGACATGCCCATGCAGCCGAGGCCGAGGGCGGATACCTCGAGGCCTTCGCTGCCAAGTGTGCGCGTGTGCATTCCCGTCTCCTGATTGCGATGTCAATGACTTGCTAGCCGGGGCCGCACCGGACCAAACCCGGCGGTTGGCGCGGTGCCGAGCGAGCCGCTAGTGTCGGACGGCACATGCTGCGGCGCTCTCTCGCCCTGCTCGTCGCGGCCATTCTCCTGGCCGTCGGCTCGGCCTCCGTCGCGGAGGGCGCCAAGCGGCGCGCGGAGAACCCGCGCCTGCACGCGTTCCGCTCCTGCACCAACCTGCTGACCTACGCCCAGCGCAACGGGACGCGGATCATCCGCGACACCCCGCTCGCGCCCGTGTCCCTGCGGCCGCCGACGCCGGTGCCGATCCAGGAGGACGCCGGATCCGGCGGCGAGGGCGGCGGCACCGCCCCGGCGGCCCCGCAGCCCGTCTCCGGGCGCGAGACGCCCGCCGACTCGCCCACCAACGTCCAGGAGCAGGGCGTCGACGAGCCCGACTGGGTCAAGGCCTCCGGCTCGACCGTCCTCGTGGCCGCGGGGGAGCGCCTGCACGCCCTCGACGCGCGCAGGAGCCCACCGACGAAGCTGGACTCGATCCCGCTCGCCGGTGCCGGGAACGAGCTGCTGGTCCGCGGCAACCGGGCGCTCGCCATCACCCGGATGGGCTTCGGCGGCGGCGACGCGGTCGCCGCCCAGGGCGGGATCGTCCCGCCGCAGCAGTGGCTCGGCCGCACGCGGTTCACGGAGATCGACATCTCCGACCCGCGGGCGCTGAAGGTCGTCAAGACCTACGACGTCGAGGGCGACTACACGAGCGCGCGGCTGACCGGCGCGACGGTGCGCGTGGTCCTGACGACGCCGGCCCGGGGCATCGAGATGCCCGAGACGAACGCGGGCCTGACGCCGTCGGTGGTCCGGCGCCGCTGGGTCCGCTCGGTCCGGCGCACCCGGACCCGCGCGTGGCTGCCCGCCGGCATCCTGCGCGACCGCCGCACCGGGAAGACGAGGCGCCGCGCGGCCGTGCGCTGCCGCCAGGTGCGCCGCACCAAGCGCTTCAGTGGGCTCGGCACCATCACCGTCCTGACCATCGACATGAACCGCGGCCTCCCCGCCATCGACGCCGACGCGCTGATGACCGAGGGGAGCACCGTCTACGCGAGCCAGGACCGGCTGTACGTCGCCTCCGAGCGCTGGCTGGGCGAGGACCCCACGCGCAGCGAACTGCTCGACCAGTCCGCCACCGGCCTGCACGCGTTCTCGACGAAGACGGCCGGAAGCACGGACTACGTCGGCAGCGGCGAGGTCCCGGGCTACCTGCTCAACCAGTGGTCGCTGTCCGAGCACGAGGGCGTCCTGCGCGTCGCCACGACGTCGATGCCGCCCTGGGAGTCGGGGGCACGCTCCGAGAGCGCTGTGCGCACGCTGGAGGAGCGCGAGGGGCGCCTCACGCAGCTGGGCGCCGTGAGCGGCCTGGGCGCGGGCGAGCGGATCTACGCCGTCCGCTTCATGGGCGACACGGGCTATGTGGTCACGTTCCGCCAGACCGACCCGCTGTACGTGATCGACCTCGCGAACCCCGCGCTCCGAAGAAGGTCGGCGAGCTCAAGGTCCCCGGCTACTCGGCCTACCTGCACCCGGTCGGAGAGGGGCTGCTGCTCGGCGTCGGTCAGGACGCTGACGAGCAGGGCCGCACCCGGGGCGTGCAGCTGTCGCTGTTCGACGTCTCCAACCCGGCCCGTCCCACCCGGCTCGACCAGGAGGGGCTGGGCGACGACACCTTCACCGAGGTCGAGAACGACCACCACGCGTTCACGTGGTGGGCGCCGGGGAACCTCGCCGTCCTCCCGCTGCTGGCGTTCACCAGCAGCGACGCGGGGACGTTCGCGGGCGCCGCCGCGTTCCGGGTCGACCGCGCCGGCGGGATCCAGCGCGTCGCCACGATCGACGCGGGCGACGAGCCCTTCTCCCGGTCGCTCGTGCTCGGCGACCGGCTGCTGCTCGTATCGAACGCGGGGGTCCTCTCCACGGCCGTCGCGGCGCCGGACCAGGGCAGCTTCACCGCGTTCTAGGAGCCCGTCGAAGACACCGACACGCCCGGATGCACCGAACGGTCGCCCGTCTTCGACGTTCCTGCGCCGGCCGGCGGCTGCGTTGCAGCCGCCATGACCTCGATTCGACGCCTCTCCACCATGGTCGCGGCCGCGTGCGCCGCGCTGGCCCTGTCCGCGACGCCCTCGATGGCGATCGTGGGCGGCACCGACGCCGCCTCCGGCGAGTTCCCCTCGGTCGCCGAGGTCACGCTCGGCGGCGCGTTCGGGTGCACGGGCACGCTGATCGCGCCCAACTACGTGCTCAGCGCCGGGCACTGCGGCTCGATCACCGGTGGCGCCGGCGTCGCCTCGCCGGCCGCCTTCCCGCCCGCCGCGGTGGACGTCAGGATCGGCTCCAACAAGCCGGGCCAGGGCGAGGACATCGCCGTCGAGTCGGTGACCCTGCATCCCGACTACCTGCTCAACGACGGCTACGACATCTCGCTGATCAAGCTCAAGAGCAACTCCACGAAGGCGCCGACCAAGATCTCCGGGGCGTCCGAGACGGCGCTGTGGGCGCCGGCCACGCTCGAGACGATCGTCGGCTTCGGCGTCACCGAGGAGGGCGGCGACGCGCCCGACACGCTGCAGAAGGCCCGCGTGCCGGTCACGACCGACAGCTACTGCGCGGGCGCCTACGACCAGTTCGAGTCGACCACGATGCTCTGCGCCGGCTATCCCGAGGGCGGCACCGACACCTGCCAGGGCGACTCGGGCGGCCCGATGTTCGGCCGCACCGGCTCCGGCGCGCTCAAGGTCGTGGGCGCGACGAGCTACGGCGAGGGCTGCGCCCGCCCGGGCAAGCCCGGCGTGTACGCCCGCGTCGGCGACACCACGCTGCGCGAGTGGATCCGCTCGCTCGTCCCGGCGGCCGTCGACTAGGAGATCCGCCGGACGATCCGTCCGCGCTCGTCGCCCTGGAAGTACTGGCCGCCCTTGAAGTAGGCGTTCCACCCGTCGGCCGAGGCCACTAGGTAGTTGATTCGGTTGACGGGCTTGCCGATCCGCTTCGCCGCAGCGCGCACCAGTCGCTGCGGCGCGGTGGGATCGAGCGACGAGAGCGCGTAGGCGTCCAGGTGGCCGAAGCCGGCGCCGGTGACCGAGAACTCACGGAAGCCGCCGTCGAACGTCAGCTGGACCGAGTGCAGCCGCCCCGACTTGAGCATCTGCGCGTCGATCCGCTCGGGGGCGAGGCGGAGGCTGTAGGGGCGTCCGAGCTTCTTGCTCGAGAGGTCGGCGAGCGCCTTGCGCAGCGGTCCGGGCCGGATCATCGAGTTCTGCCCCAGGCCCACGGGCGGAGCGGCCTCCTTGTCGGGGCCGTCGACGCCCTCCGTCCCCGGGAACGGGATCGCGGTGACCTCCGGCACGATGCGGCGCACGATGCTGTCGGGGCTGTCGAGGCTGCCGATGAAGTTGCCGCCGAGCACGAAGGCCGCCACGACGATCAGCCACGCCACCACCCGAGGGCGGGTGCGGCGGCGGCGCCGTGGGAGGGAAGGCACGCTGTACCCCGGGTTCCCCCCGCCGCTGCGCATGGTGGTCATCGCGGGCGGCGGGGCCGGGGGCGGTGCCGCCGTGAAGCTCGGCTCCGACGGGGCGGGGGCGACCGGCGGCGGGCTCTGCGGGATGAACGGGGGACCGGCGGCGGCCGCCCGCGCGGCGACGTCGGCGGCGCTCTCGGCGGGCGCGTCGTCGCCACCCCGCCAGTCAGACAGGGTGTCCTCGCCGATCTCGCGCCCGAACGCGTCGTACTTCGGCATCCGGTGATCCCACCGGAGCGGAGCTCCCGGGTCAAGCGCCGCCGGGCGGGGAACGGATGGTTCGCTCCCGAACTAGTGCCTGCACGTCGGTGGCAGGCACGGCGGCACGGCGGGTTCGTCACTCCCGCGGGTGCTCGCCATCGACATGGAACATCTCCTCGACGGTCGTGCCGAAGTGCCGCGCGAGGGCGATGGCCAACGGCAGCGACCGCGTGTAGCGCTCCTTCTCGATCGAGTTGATCGTCTGGCGCGACACGCCCATCGCGTCCCGAGTTGCTGCTGGGACAGCGCCATGGCGGCCCGAAGGGTGCGGACCGCGTTTCTCATTCGCTCAGCTCGAGACGGGGGCGAGCGACGTGAGCGCCTCCCCGGGGGTGTCGAAGACGCGCAGGCTCTTGCGCGCACCGACGATGTCGAACAGGCGCGAGACCGGGCTCCCGGCCAGGCAGGCTGATCGCCAGCCGGCCGCCGCTCACGCGCATCTCGGTGCTGGCGCCCATCAACGCCCGCAGCCCGGTCGAGTCGCAGAAGTCCACGCCGGTGAGGTCGATCATCAGCCGCTTGACGCGGTGGATGCGCGCCGCGTCGATCAGCACGCACAGCGCGGAGCGGTGGCGATGTCGAGCTCGCCGAACACCTCGAGGATGCGTACGCCGTCGCGGTCACTCTCGTGGACCGCGAGGGCGTCGCCCTTCATCGCGTTCCGGACTCAGGCATTGTCGAACCCTATGCGGTTCAAGAGCACGGCGTGAGCGCTCAGAGACCGGCGGGCGTCGGCGTCGCGCCGGCCTTGGGCTTCTTCGGCTTCGGCTTCGGCTTCGGCTTCGGGAGTACGACGCGCACGTCCTGGGTGCCCGCACCGCTCGGGCCGCTGGGGCCGGCGGCGACGACGGTGATCCGGTAGCGGCCGCGGTCGGGCGGCGTCCACGCGACGGTGTGGATGCCGCGGGTCAGCGACGCCCGGCGCTTGAAGGAGAAGCCGTCGGGGCCGCTGACGCGGACGACGACGGTGGAGAGCTTGGAGAGCGAGAAGCGCACGCTGGTGGCGCGCTTGGCGTGCAGCCCGCGCGGCTGGGCGACGCGGATCCGCGGCGCCTCGCGCTCGTAGCGGGAGAAGCGCAGGTGGGCGGCGCAGTAGGTGGCGCCGTGGGTGCGCTTGCAGAGGTTGCCGAGGAACTCGCCGACGAGTTGGTGGTAGCCGAGCGTCGACTCGCGGCCGCCCTCGGAGTACAGCGACCAGGCGCCGGTGTCGAAGCGCTTGATCGTCTTCCGCACGGCCCCTTCGCCGCGGCGGTAGAGCACGCGGGCGGCCTGGCTGCCACCGAGGTCGGCGAGGTCGCGAAGCCCCGTGATCGCTTGCAGGTCGCCGTTGAGGATGCGTAGTTCGGGAGCGAACGAGTACATGAGGTAGTGCCGGCCGCCCGGCGCCGCGACGGCCACGCCGGTCGGCGGCGGGGCGTCGAAGGCCCCCAGCGCGCTCTCGGCCACCTGCTGCCAGTGGCGCGAGTCGAGCACGATCGCGCCGCGGGCGAGCGCCTGCACGGCGGTGCCCTGCGTCATGCCGCTGATCCAGGGCGGGGTGCCGCCGCCGAAGGAGAAGTAGGACTCCCAGGCGAGGAAGCCGCCGCGCACGGACCCGAGCTCGACCATCCGGTCCAGGTCGTCGCGGAGCTTCGCGAACGGGCAGCGCGCTCGGCGCAGGCACACCGCGAGCCGCGCGTTGAGGCGGCCCCAGCTGGCCAGCTGCTGGAGCTGGATGCCCTGCCCGGGGTAGTACTGGAAGACGGCGGGGTCGCGGGCGAACGCGAGCCGGTGGCCCGCGGCCGGCCCGTTCGCATGGGTCGACCAGTACTCGCGGTTGCGCCGCAGCACGAGGAAGACGGGGGTGAAGCGCCCGGCGTTCAGGCGCCGCGCCTCGGCGAGCGCGTCGACACGGCGGAGGACCGAGGACAGCTCGGCGCGCGGCGTGCCCGACAGGCGGCGCAGGGCGCTGCGCGCGGCGGCGTACTCGCCCCGCAGGCGGTCATGCTCGGCGCGGGTGATGCGGCGGGAGAGGAGGGCGCTGCGGAGCGCGCCGCGCACGGTCCGGGAGCGGCGGGCCTTGGCCAGCGCGGCGCTGCGGCGGCGCTCGACGATCTGCGTCAGCGTCGCGTCGCGGCGGACGTGGCCGGTCAGGATCGAGGCGGGCAGCTCGCGCGGGCCGGTGAGCGGCGCCGTGGCGAGGGTCGCGGGCGCCGCGATGGCTTGCACACGCTCGGTGACCGGGGCGGCGGTGTGCGCGGCGTCGCCCGCGGGGAGGCCGGCGATCCCGCCGTTGCCGCAGCCGGACGCGGCCACGGCGAGCGAGGCGACGACCAGGGAAACGACACGACGCGTGTCCACAAGTCCCTGATCGTCCGAACGCGCCCCGTCCTTGACCGCGAGCGTCCAATCGGAGACCTCGGCTCGCTAGGTTGCGCGCCATGTCCCTAGCTCCCGAGCGCTTCGACGTCCCCGTCCCGGGCGGCACGCTCGCGGCGTACCGCTGGCCCGGCGAGGGACCGCTGGTGGTCGCCGCGCACGGGATCACCTCCAACCATCGCTCGTGGGGCCTCGTCGCGAAGGCGCTCGCGGGCGAGGTCACGCTGGTGGCGGCCGACCTGCGCGGCCGCGGCCGCAGCAACGGGCTGCCCGCCCCCTACGGCATCGGCCCCCACGCCGACGACGTCGCCGCGGTGATCGACCACCTGGGCGCCGAGGACGTGGTCGTCGCCGGGCACTCGATGGGCGGCTTCGTGGCCACCACGCTCGCCGTCCGCCATCCGGAGAAGGTCCGGGCGCTGGTGCTCGTCGACGGCGGCTACGCGTTCGAGGTCCCGCCCGGGGCCGACGCCGACGAGGTGATCGCCACGACGCTCGGCCCCGCCCTGCAGCGCCTCGACATGACCTTCGCCGACCGCGGCGAGTACCGCGCGTTCTGGCAGCAGCACCCGTCGTTCGCGCACATCTGGTCGGCCGAGGTGGAGGCCCACATCCAGCACGACCTGATCGGCGAGCCGCCGGAGATGCGCTCGTCGTGCTCGAAGGACGCCGTGACGTTCGACGGCCGCGAGTTGTTCGCCAACGCGGAGGCGCGCGGCGCGATCGACCGCGTCGAGGCGCCGCTCACGCTGCTGTGGGCGCCGCGCGGGATGGTCGACGACCCGCCCGGGCTCTACCGCGAGGAGCGCATCGACGGGGTCCCGAACGAACTGGTCCCCGAAACGAACCACTACTCGATCCTGCTCGGCGAGCCCGGCGCGCGCCGGGTCGCCGCCGCGATCAGGAAGGCTTGTTCGCTCTGACCTGGTAGACGGACGTGAAGCCCGTCTCGAAGCCCCGCCGCGCCGCGCGGAGGTAGAGCCGCCACACGCGGACCCGCTCCTCGCCGGCCAGCGCCGTCGCCTCGTCGATCCGGTCGTCGAGGTTGCGCGCCCAGTGGCGCAGCGTCTCGGCGTAGTCGGGGGCGAAGCCCTCGACGTGGTCGATCACCGTGTTGGTCCTCTCGAACGACGCGGTCACGCGCGAGAGGTGCAGCGGCGCGGCGTCGGGGAACACGAAGCGCTCCGAGAACGGCCCGGCCTCGGGGTCGCCGTGGCGCACCCGCGCGATCCCGTGGTTGAGCACCACGCCGCCCGGCTTGAGCACGTTGGCCAGCTGCGCGGTGTAGGCGTCGATGTTGACCGCCCCGACGTGCTCGACCATGCCGATCGAGGCGACGCGGTCGAAGCTCTCGCCGGCCAGCTCGCGGTAGTCCTGCACGCGGATCTCGACCTTGTCGGCAACCCCGGCCTCGCGCGCCCGCTCGCGCGCCCTGATCGCCTGGGGCTCGGAGAGCGTGATGCCGGTCACGTGCACGCCGTGGCGCGTCGCGGCGTGCACGGCGAAGCTCCCCCAGCCGCAGCCGACGTCGAGCAGCCGCATGCCCGCCTGGAGCCCGAGCTTGGTGCAGACCAGCTCGAGCTTGGCCTCCTGGGCCTCCTCGAGCGTCGTCGCGCCGCGCGAGAAGATCGCGCACGAGTAGGTCATGTCGTCGCCGAGGAAGAGCTGGAAGAACTCGTTCGAGACGTCGTAGTGGTGGCGGACCGAGCGCTGGTCGCGGGCGATGCTGTGGCGCCGGCCGCGCGGGCGCAGCTCGGCGTCCGGCACGCGCGGGACGGCGCGGAGGGCTCCCGCGCGCACGGCGGCGGCGGCGATCCTCAGCCGGGAGCGGGGCTCGATGGGCGGCGGGTTCCAGCCGTCGAGGAGCTCCAGCGCCGCGTCGACGGAGTCGATGTCGAGCGCGCCCGTGACGTAGGCGCGGCCGACGCCGAGCTGGCCGGGGGAGCGCAGCACGTGGCCGAGCGCCTGCGGCGAGCGCAGCGTGAACGTGGGGCCGCCGTTCGCGGCGGGCAGGGAGGTGCCGTCCCACAATTCGATCCGGAACGGGCGGTCGGGGAGCGCCTCCGCGAGCGCCACGCGGAGCGGTTCGGTCTGAGCGCTCATCAGGCGGCCGCTCGCTTGGACTGCTTCTCGGGGCTGATCCGGACGACGTCCCACGCGAGCCCGAGCTTCTCGAGCGCGCGGATGACCAGTGCCGAGGTGTCGATCTGCCAGCCGCGCATCCCGTGCTCGGCCGAGGTGGGGAACGCGTGGTGGTTGTTGTGCCAGGACTCCCCGAACGAGGGAATCGCGAGCCACAGGAGGTTCCGTGACTCGTCGCGGGTCTCGAACATGCGGCGCCCGAAGAAGTGGCACAGCGAGTTGATCGAGTAGGTGACGTGGTGGAGGACGAGCATGCGCACCGCTCCACCCCACAGCAAGCCCGTGAGAGCCGTATGAAGAGAGCCGCCGATCAGCCAGCCGAGCACGAACGCCATCGCGAGCCCGCCCACGGCCCAGCCGAAGAACCACTTGTTGACCCACCGGATGGTGGGATCGGCGATCAGGTCCGGCGCGTAGCGGTCGTGGCGGCCGCGCTGGGTGTGGATGAACAGCCACCCCAGATGCGCATGTGCGAGCCCGCGCAGCGCGCCCTTGAGACCGTGACCGTGGTCGACGTGGGGGCTATGCGGATCGCCGGGCTGGTCGGAGAACGCGTGATGCTTGCGGTGGTCGGAGACCCAGGAGATGATCGGGCCCTCGATCGCCGCCGAGCCGAGGATCGCCAGGGTGGCCCTGACGCTCTTCTTGGCCTTGAACGAGCGGTGCGTGAACAGTCGGTGGAAGCCGACGGTGATGCCGAGGCCCGTCGCCACGTACATGATCGCGAACACGATCAGGTCGCTCCAGTACAGCCAGTCGGCCCAGACCTGCCAGGCCACGACGAATAGAGCGATGATCGGGATGACCGTGATGGTCGCCGTCAGGGTGCGGTTCAGCGTCTCGTTCTCGATCGGCTGAATGTCGTCTTGCGTCGGTGCGGGAATCTCTGTTGCGGTCACGGTCAATGAATATAGGCTCGTGCCCCCGGACGAAGGAGACTGATGCAGGGGTTGATGCAGTCGTACCCGCTCACGTTGGTTCATCTCTTCGAGCGCGCGGAGCGGCTGTTTGGTGACAAGAGCATCGTCACAGCGGGCCCTGGCGGGCTGGATCGGACCACCTACGGGGAGTGGGCCGGACGCACGCGGAGGCTCGGCGGCGTGCTCGATTCGCTGGGGATCTCCGCGGACGGGCGCGTGGGCACGTTCGCCTGGAACACCGCCCGCCACCTCGAGCTCTACTTCGCCGCCCCCTGCAGCGGCCGCGTCCTGCACACGCTGAACATCCGCCTGTTCCCGGAGCAACTGCAGTTCGTCGCCGACCACGCCGGCGACGAGGCGATCTTCGCCGACCGCTCGCTGCTCAAGCTCCTGTGGCCGTTGATCGACGAGCTGCCGAGCGTGAAGCACGTAGTGGTGATGGACGACGGCGTCGGGGAGGTCCCCGACGACGAGCGGATCCGCGACTACGAGGAGCTGCTGGCCGCCGCCGAGCCCGTCGACTTCCATGTCGCCGACGAGGACAGCGCCGCGGCCATGTGTTACACGAGCGGCACCACCGGCAACCCGAAGGGTGTCGTCTACTCGCACCGCTCGACGGTGCTGCACTCACTGGGCGCGCTGGCCGCCGACACGCTGGCCGTCAGCGAGCGCGACACGATCCTGCCGGTCGTCCCGATGTTCCACGCCAACGCGTGGGGACTCGCCCAGGCCGGCCTGCTCGCGGGCTCCTCCTTCGTGCTGCCCGGCCCGGACCTCTCCCCGCGCGCGATCGCGACGCTGATGGAGTCCGAGCGGGTGACGCTGGCCGCGGGCGTCCCGACGATCTGGATGGGCGTGCTGGACGAGCTCGACGGCCGCGACATGTCCGCGCTGCAGCGGATCACGTGCGGCGGCTCGGCCGTCCCGCGGTCGCTGTCGGAGGCCTACCGCGAGAAGATCGGCCTTCCGATCCTGCAGGCGTGGGGCATGACCGAGACGAGCCCGCTCGCCTCCGTCGCCCGCCTCCGCAGCACGCTCCTGGATCTCGACGAGTCGGAGAAGGCGGCTTACCGGGCCACGGTGGGCGTCCCGATCCCGCTGGTCGACGTCCGGATCGTCAGCCCGGAGACCGACGAGGAGCAGCCGTGGGACGGCGAGTCGCGCGGCGAGCTGCAGTGCGCGGGCCCGTGGATCGCCGCCGGCTACTTCGGCGGCGATGGCGCCGCCCAGTTCACCGACGACGGCTGGCTGCGCACCGGCGACGTGGCGGTCATCTCGCCCGACGGCTACATCAAGCTCGTGGACCGCACCAAGGACCTCGTGAAGTCCGGCGGCGAGTGGATCAGCTCCGTCGAGCTCGAGAACGAGATCATGGCCCACCCCAAGGTCAAGGAGGCGGCGGTGATCGGGATCCGCGACGACAAGTGGGGCGAGCGGCCGCTCGCGTGCGTGGTGCCCGAGGAGGGCGCCGACCTCGACGCCGACGACATTCGCGCCTTCCTCGACGGCCGGGTGGCGAAGTGGTGGGTCCCCGAGGCGATCGAGTTCATCGAGGAGGTCCCCAAGACCTCGGTGGGCAAGTTCTCCAAGAAGACCCTGCGTGAGCAGTTCTCGGAGGTCGCGACGTAGTGGCCCCACTGATCTCCGACCAGGAGCTCGCGCTCGCGGCGCGCAACCACGGGTTGCCGCTGGAGGCGCTGCGCTGGCCCGTGACGCCGCTCGGGCTGCACTACCTCCTGATCCATTACGACATCCCGGCGGTCGACCCGGCGACGTGGCGGCTGGAGGTCGGCGGGCGGGTCGCGCGCGGGCTGTCGCTCTCGCTCGCCCACCTCCGTGAGCGCCCCTCGGTCACCCGGCCGGTGACGATGGAGTGCGCGGGCAACGGCCGCGCCCGGCTGGAGCCGCATGTCGTGAGCCAGCCGTGGCTGCTGGAGGCGGTCGGCACGGCCGAGTGGACCGGCGTGCCGGTGCGCGACGTGCTCGAGGAGGCCGGCGTGGAGGACGGGGCCGTCGAGGTGCTGTTCACGGGGCTCGACCGGGGCGTCGAGGGCGGCGTCGAGCAGTCCTACCAGCGCAGCCTGCCGGTCGACGAGGCCGCCGACGGCCCGCTGCTCGCCTACGCGATCAACGGCGAGCCACTGCCGCCGCAGCACGGCTTCCCGCTGCGGCTGGTGGTGCCCGGGTGGTACGGGATGACGAGCGTGAAGTGGCTCGCGCGGCTCGACCTGATCGACGAGCCCTTCGACGGTTACCAGCAGACGACCGGGTACCGCCTGCGCACCCACGAGGACGACCCGGGGACGCCGGTGACGCGGATCATGCCGCGAGCGCTGATGGTGCCGCCGGGGATCCCGGACTTCTTCACCCGCGCCCGCACGCTGTCGCCCGGCCCGTGCCGGGTGCAGGGCCGCGCGTGGTCGGGCTGGGGCGAGATCGAGGCGGTGGAGGTGTCGACCGACGGCGCGGCGACGTGGGCGCCGGCCGCGCTCGACGAGGCACCTCCGCCCGGCGCCTGGCGGGGCTGGAGCTTCGACTGGGACGCGCGCCCCGGCGAGCACGAGCTGTGCTGCCGGTGCCGCGACGCCGCCGGCCACGAGCAACCGGTGCAGGCGGACTGGAACGTCGGCGGCTACGAGAACACCTCGGTGCAGCGCGTGCCCGTCACCGTCGCGTGATCGTCCGCCGCCCCGGGTGAGAGGGTCGCGCCTCACATGAGCGCGATACCCAACGTGGAAGAGGTCCGCGTCGCCATGGCGCTCAACGGCGGCGTGAGCCTCGCGGTGTGGATGGGCGGCTGCTCTGTCGAGCTCGACTGCGCCCGACGCGCCCACCTGGCGGAGGAGGCGATCGAGGGCCAGCCGGACCGCGTCGTCTACCACGCGCTCTGCGGCGCGTTCGCGCGGCGCCTGGTGGTCGACGTGATGAGCGGCTCGAGCGCGGGCGGCATCAACGGGGCGCTGCTCGCGGGCGCGACCGTGCACCAGCGCCGCCTGCACCCGGACTACCTGCGCGAGCGCTGGATCGAGCTCGGCGACCTCGGTGCACTGCTGCGGCAGCTCAGCGAGGCCGATCCGTACTCGCTGATGGACGGGCAGGACTTCTTCAAGAAGATCCGGGACACGTTCGGCGACATCTGCTGGGAGGACCGCGACACGAGTCCCGACCCGGCGCCGCGCAACCACGCGCCCGTCGAACCGGACGCCCCGCACCCCGCTCCGGGGCTCGACGTGACGACGACCGACGTCACCGGGGCCGACAAGCGGTTCGGCGACGTGTGGGGCGGCGAGGTCACCGCGCTCGAGTACCGCGCCCGCTTCCGCTTCCGCGAGACGGCGGACTTCACGGCCGAGAACCTCGCCGTCGCGGCGCGCTCGTCGGCCTCCTTCCCGCTCGCCTTCGAGCCGTTCGTGGTCAAGCACCCGGACGCGCAGCGGCTCGCCGGGTTCGACGGGGCCGCGCGCGGTGATCGACGGCGGGCTGCTCGACAACGCGCCGATCGCGGCGGCCATCGACCTGGTCAGGGCGCGCCCCGCCCACGGCTACGTCAAGCGCTACCTCTGCTACGTCAACGGCGAGCCGAAGGACGTCACGATCCGCGAGCCCGCCCCGGAGGGCGAGACCCCCGAGCAGGCGCTCGCGCGCCAGGAGCGCGAGCACAACCCGCGGCTCCCGAAGGTGCTGGCCAACGTGCTCGGGCTCCCGCGCAAGGCGCCGTTCGCCGATCAGCTCCTCGCGCTGGACGAGGCGAGCTGGCGCGGCGCGCCGACGCACGCCGCCGAGGTGGCGCTGCTCGGCGTCGACGCGGCGACGCTGCACACCACCGCGTCCGCCCTGCTGGAGGGCTACCGGGTCCGGCGCCGGCTGATCTCGCTGCAGGAGCTCGAGGACTCCCCCGAGGTGCGCGCGGCGGTCGCGATGCGGGTCGAGCTGCCCTGGATCCCCTCCACGCTCGAGCCGCCCGCCAAGGACCAGTGGGGATGGGGCGTGACGGCGGCGCGGCGCGCCCATCACCTGCTGGTCGACGTGATCCGCGAGGCGATCCGCACCGGCAACCCCGCGAACCATCCGGCGCTGCTGGCCGCGCGCGCCACGGTCGACGAGCAGATCCAGCTGGCGGAGCTGCGCCGCCGCGATCCCTCGCGCAAGGCGACGCTCGGCGCCGCGATCGACGCGACGGTGCGCGACGGCGGCGCGCTGCGCGAGGAGGTCCTCGTGAGCGCCGCGGCCGTGTTCGAGGTGCGGCGGGCGCTCGGCGTGCAGGACGGCGTCGCGATCGCCGCGGCGCTGTTCGGGCCCGGGTGGACGGGAGACGAGCTCACGGAGGGCGTCAGCGAGGCGTTCCTGCGACGGGTGCTGGCGGTCGAGGTGGTGCGGCGCGCGTTCGCGATGCGGCGCGAGATCGACGACGCCCAGCAGCTCGCGTTCGCCCAGCTCACCCCCGCGGCGCCGACGCCCCTGCTCGACGCGCAGCCGCTGTCCGACCCCGGCAGGCCCTCGCCGGAGACGAAGCTGACCGGGATCCGGCTCGCGCACTTCTCCGCCTTCCACCGGCGCTCCTGGCGCGCCAACGACTTCCTGTGGGGCCGGCTCGACGGCGCCGCGCGCGTCGTGGCGATGCTCGTCGACGCGAGCCGCGCGATCGACGTCGAGGACCAGCAGCCGTGGATCCCCCTGGCCGTCGCGCTGACCCCCGAGGGCGACGACCAGCTCGCGGTCGCCCAGCGCGCGCTGGTCGAGGAGGCCCTCCACGACCCGATGGCCGAGGCGCCGGATACGGGCGGCGACCTGCGAGCGCGCCTGACCGCCGCGCTCGAGTACGACCTCGGCGTCAGGCCCGACCTCGACGCCCGCGGCCGCCTCACGACGGTGATCTGCATCCGCGCGGCACAGCTCGAGGTCCTGGCCCACGAGCTGCCCACGCTGCTGGCCGAGGCGGCCCGCGACGCGGCCGACGGCGCGTCGACGCCGCCGCTCTCGCTCGACCCGGACGACCTCCTCGGCGCGGTCTGGGCGCTGCGCAAGCAGGATCCGCTGCCGGACCAGCTCGGCCGCGACGCCAAGGCCGAGGTCGTAAGCGACATGGCGCTGCGGACGGTGAGCCGCAGCGGGCTCGTCACGCTCGCGCTGCTGCGCAAGAGCACGCTGCCGCTGGTGGGGCCGATGCAGGTGCTGCGCGCGCCGCTGCTCTCGATCTCCGGGATGGTCGCTCGCAACCGCGTGGTGGCGGCCGGTCGTGCTGCTCGCGTTCGCCGCTGCGGCGACGTTCCTGACCGCCCGCGCCGCGGCGGTGGACACGCAGTCGAGCGATCTCGAGACGGCCTCGAAGGACGGGCTCGTGCTCGCGCTGATCGCCGCGCTCACCGTGGTCGGCCTGCTGGTCGTCCCGGCGCTGCGGGCGTGGGGACGGCACAGCCGCGATCGCTGGGTGCACGGGCTGGTCGCCGTGGTCGCGCTGGTGGGGGTGCTCCTCAGCGCCCTGGTGGCCGGGCTGCGCGGTGACCGCACGCTCGCCGACCTCCTGGTCGCGGGGGGCTTCGACCTCCCCGACTACGTGTTCTGGATCCCGTTCGCGCTCGTGCTCTTCTCCGTCCCCCTCGCCATCCGGCGCTTCGTCAAGTTCGAGGCGCCGTGGAACCCGGTCGCCGGGCCGCTGCTCGCGGTCGGCTCGTCGCTGGTCGTGGGCGGGTGGTCGGTGGTCGCGCTGCTCACCCCCGATGAGGAGGACCGCCTGCCGTGGTGGGCGCCGGCGGGCCTGATCGTGGCCGTGGCCTCGGTGGCTGTGTACGTGTTCGCTCAGCCCCGCCTCCTGCGGGTCGCCCGGAAGATCGCTGCGAAGGGCTAGACGGTGACGGCCGCGGTGTGCACCACGGTGCGGTCGCGCCCGGCGCGCTTTGCGGCGTAGAGCGCCTCATCCGCGTCCGCGAGCAGCTCGGCCGAGTCGACCGGGGCGATCGAGGCGGCGATCCCGGCGCTGACCGTGATCGCGAGGTCCTCGGTGATGCCGAAGTGGGTGCGGTCGCCGGCCGCGGACACCGCGTGGCGGATGCGCTCCGCGAGCGCGCGGGCGGCCTCCGCGCCGGTGTCGGGCGTGACGACGACGAACTCCTCGCCGCCGAGCCGGACGGCGATGTCGGCGCCGCGCACCTGCTCACGGATCGTCGCGCCGAGCCACGCCAGCACCCGGTCGCCGATCTCGTGGCCGTGCGCGTCGTTGACGCGCTTGAAGTGGTCGATGTCGATCGCGACGGCGCCGATCCAGCTCTGCTCCCGGATCGCGCGTGCCAGCTCGACGTCGAGGCGCTCCTGGAAGCCGCGCCGGTTGAGCAGGCCGGTGAGCGGATCGAGCCGCGCCTCCGCCCTCAGGCGGTCGACCAGCTGCTCGCTGCGGGCCGACAGCGCGCGCACCACGGTCGCGACCACGAGCACCGCGCCGGTGACGTCGATCCAGCGGTCCAGGTTGCCCAAGTCGCCGGGCATGGCAGCCAGGGAGACGGCGTGCACGAGCCCGATCCAGCCCACGATGAAGATCGTCCCGGCGCGCCCGTAGAAGTGGGCCATCCACAGCGCGGGCCACATGTAGAGCACGGCCGCGTCGGTGTAGCCCAGGGTGGTCGCGAGCGCGAAGCCGATCATCGCCGCGCCGAGCGGCCCGAGCGGCGCGAGCGCCCGGGCGGAGAGCAGCGGGCCGAACTGCAGGATCAACGCGGTCACGGCGAGCGCGACGATGCTGGGAACGAGCGAGAACGGCGGGCCGCCCGGGATCGCGCCCTCGACGAGGCCGATGATCGCCGCGCCGCCGTAGATGCCGGCGGCGCTGTAGGCGATCGCCTTGGTGTCCCTGCGCTCAGGCATCACCTCACGTGATCGGCCGTGCGCGGGGATGCCTTGACGGTGCGGGCGCCGCCGAAGCGGCGCCCGCCCCTCGGCCTACTCGTCCTCGAAGCCGGTCAACCGCAGCGAGACGCCGTTGATCCCGCCGACGTCGAGCGCGGCGAGGTCGCTCACCTGCAACGTCCACGTGCCGTCAACGGGCCCGTCGATCAGGTCCGCGAGCGGCGACGCCGGGCGCCACCTGCCCGTGAACGGCGCGAGGCCGGCGGTCACGTCGGCGAACGCGCGCGAGGCGTCGTCGTCGAACACCACCTGGCACAGGTTGTTGCCGCCGCCCCCGGAGCCGTCGAACAGCGTCGCGGTGTCCCCGTTGGGCGCGGTCAGCGTCCCGAGGAGGTCGCCCACGAAGGTGTGGTCGATCCCGACCGTCGTGGCCCCCGCGTCCGTCGTGCAGGTCCTGCCGTTGATCGCGAACGCGATGTCCGCCGCGTAGCCGAAGTCCGCGACCGGGAACTCGACCTCGGCCCCGGTGGCGCTGTTGTCCGGGATCGGAACGCGCGGACCCGCGTAGGCGAACGCGGTCGCCGAGTCGCTCGGCTGCCCGGTCGGCACCGGCCGCACGCTCGTCGTCGGCGAGAAGCCGCCGGCGAACGTGACCCGCACCGAGAGCTCCACGGGCCGGCCGATCGGGTAGTCCCCCGCGAGCCCGATGGTGAAGTCCCGTGTGCCCGTGGCGCCCGCGTCGATCGTCCCGTAGGACTGCGTGCGCGGTGTCACGGTGGCGCCGGGGTGGTCCGTGACGACGCGGACGCTCACGCCCGATGCCGCCGCGTCCCCGCGGTTGAGGACCGGCATCGCGACGGCGCCCGTCTCGCCCGCCTCCAGGAACGCGTCGCCGTCACCCGCCGGGGTGAGCTCCGGCTCGCCGGCCTCGGCCAGCGGCTGCGGCGTCAGGCCCGTGTAGTCCGCGACGCGATCCGCCCGCACCAGGCCCGTCCCGGTGCGCGAGTCCACGCCCGTGGGCTGCAGGTCGAGCGCCGTCGCGTCGAACGCCTCCCGGACCTCACCCGTCGTCGCTCCCGGGTTGCCCGAGAGCACCAGGCCCGCGATCGCCGCCGCGTGCGGCGCGGCTGCCGAGGTCCCGAAGAACGGGTCGAACCCGTCGACCGAGGTCAGCACGCCGTCGGCGGCGGTGATGTCGGGCTTCTGCCGGACCTCGCCGCCCGTCGAGCCGACGTTGCCCGGGGTGATCGGCGTGCCGTCGGCCTCGAAGAACACCCGCCGCGGCCCGTCGGAGGTGAAGCGCTCCGGCAGCTGCGCGCGAGTGAACGGGTCGGGGTACGGCCCGCTCGGGTTCGGCGGGTCGCCGGGCTCGAGGTCGAACGGCAGCGGGTCGTTCGCGGGCGCCGCCGCGGTGCTGAACGCGCCCTCGACGGCCGAGTGGCCGCGGGTCACGCCGGGCGCCGTGAACGCCTCGAGGCCGTCCTCGTCCTCGAAGCGGCCGCGCAGGTCGGAGAGCTGCACGTAGCGGTCGGCGCCTGAGAACTTCACCACCGCGAGCCGCAGCCCGCTTCCCAGCGGCACCTGGAGGATCTCCGTCGGGTCGTCGTCGCCATCCTGGTAGGACTGCGACAGGTTGAGCAGGTTGCCCTCGGCGTCGAACACGTAGAGGTCGTAGTCGTTGCCGGACGCGCCCAGCGGGTCAGACCAGAAGAGCGTGGTGACCGACCCCGCGCTCTCGGGGGTGACGGGCTGGTACACCTGCACGCCCGCTCCCGGGTCGAAGTCGTGGGCCTTGCCCGCGACCTTGCCGACCGAGCGCCCGGAGTCCTCGAAGTCGTCCTCGTAGTTGCCCGAGGTGCCGTCGATGACGTTGCCCTCGTTGCCGGCGGAGCTGAAGTACAGCGCGCCGTCGGCGATCACGGCGGCCACGGACTGCGCGATCGGCCCGTCCTGGAACGGGGACTCGTTGAAGTACAGGACGTCGTCGACGATCACGTCGCAGTCCGCGTCGTTGCGCAGCGCGCGGATGTTGTCGGCGAACGACGCGTCGCTCGTGAAGGCGGTGGCGAACCCGAGGTCCGCGCCGGGCGCGAGGTCGTGGAGGATCTCCAGCATCGCGGTGCCCTCGTCGCCGTCGCCGGCCTGGCCGGGCAGCACGTCGACGTCGGGCAGCTCACCGGCGGCTTCCGACGCGTCGAGCGAGTCGACGCCGTCGGACAGCGCGCACAGCTTGATGCCCGCGCCGGTGACGCTCCGCTCCTCGCGCACGGTGTCGGCGGCGTGGGCGGCGTCGCCCTCGGAGGTGATGACGGCCCGCGGCGTGATCTGCGCCGCGCGCAGCGCGCGCTTCATCCGCGCCTGTGTGGCCGCCTTGGACTCGGTCGCGATCGCGCGTCCCTCGCGCGCCGTGATGGCGCCGACCGCCGTGTCGACGCGGCGCACCGCCTTGAAGGCGGCGATCCGCTCCAGCGCGGCGAGCGGCACCGTGGCGCGGATCGAGCCGACGCGGCGCGAGGCGTACCGCACCTTCGCTCCGGCCTTGGTGATCCGCGAGAGCAGACGACTGCTCACGCGTGCGCGGATGTCCACTTCGGTGGCGCCGGACTTGGTGACCTCGACGCCGGTACGCAGTTCCGGTGCGGCCGTGCGCACCTTGCCGCCTGCGCGGCGGCGGACCTCGATCGCGAGCCGGCTGTCGAGCTTGCGCTCGCCTGCCGACAGGTCGCGTTTGAGGTCCTGCAGGGCGGCGAGCTGGTCGGCCGCCTTCGCGCTCAACTTCCCGCCTGGTTCAGCCGCGGTCGCGCTCGCGACGACGCCCGTCGACGACACGATGACGATGGCCGCAGCCCATCGCCGCACGCGCAGAGCATGCACTTTCCGCCTCCTATTCGCCTCCCAGCGCCGCGCGGATCCCGTGCCTCGCGGCGCCCCGCGCCGGACGCTACTCCCGCGTCGTGGCAGCGTAAAGCGCAGGTGTCAGATCAGCGCGCGCGACCCTGCTCGAAGCGCTCGAGATCGTCGTCGGCCACCGGCTCCCAACCAGGCGCGGACTCCAGCCAGGCATGCCACTCGGGCCGGATCCCGGGGTCCCCGTCCACGGCGCCGAGCCGGACGACCACCATCGGGCCATCGAGGCTGCCACCGAAGACGTGGCCACCGCAGTTGGAGCAGAACGCCTTCGGGAGGCCGGTCTCCGGCGCCCAGCTCCGGACTTCGTCTGCGCCCTTCGTGATCGCGAAGCCGTCGCTGGACACGATCGCGTTCGTGGTGAACAGCGCGCCGCTGCGGCGCTGGCAGCGCTTGCAGTGGCAGTAGCCGGCGGTGTCGAAGGGGGCGGTGACCTCGAAGTGGACGGCGCCACAGGCGCAGCCGCCGGTCAGGGGCTCGTCGGGAGAAGGCATGGCTGGGAGGCTAGGGCCCGACGGGCCGGCGTGTGTGGCCGGCGCGTCGGCGCGCCGGGCTGGGCTGTTCGCCCTTGGCCGGCGCGTCCTGGCTCTCGCCCCTGGCTGGCGCGCCTGGGTGGCCCTCAGGGCGCCGGCGCCCGATGGGGTGAGGGCGGCGTCGGCGTGGGCGCTTTCTCACGTCTATACAGCCCCCGAAAGCGCCCACTTCCTCGCTGGGCCGGATCGGGCTCGCATGGCGGACACGATCCAGCCCACCCCCGCCGACGCCGGCCTCACCACCTCTCCACCCAGCCAGGAGTAAGGTCCGCGCCGCGGCCACACCCCGGATTCACTCCGCTGCACTTCGGGGTACGACCCCTCGCTTCATCTCACTGCGCTTCGGGTCAGACCCCCACATGTCATCGGCGCTTACCCTCCTGCGCGATGCGAGCCGTTGTGATGCGCGAGTTCGGGGCGCCCGGAGTGCTCCAGATCGCCGAGGTGCCCGAGCCTGTCGCCGCGGACGGTGAGGTCGTCGTCGACGCGGTGTTCGCGAGCGTGACGTTCGTCGAGACGCAGATCCGCGCCGGCCGTGCGCCCAATCCCGCATTGGCGCCCGCGCTCCCGGCGATCCTGGGCAACGGGATGGGCGCCGTGGTCGATGGTGCGCCGGTCATCAGCACCACCGGCGGCTTGGGCGGCTACGCCGAGCGGGCCGCGGTGCCCTTGGCGGGCCTGATCGAGGTGCCGAAAGGCGTGAGCCTGCGCGACGCGACCGCGCTGCTCGCCGACGGGCGCACCGCGGTCGGGTTGCTGGCCGGCGTCGGGCTGCGCGAGGGCGAGACGGTGCTCGTCGAGGCGGCGGCGGGTGGCGTGGGCAGCCTGCTCGTGCAGCTCGCCCGCAACGCCGGCGCGCGCGTGATCGGAGCCGCCGGCGGGCCGCGCAAGCTCGGGCTGGTGCGCGAGCTCGGCGCGGAGCCCGTCGACTACACGCAACCTGGATGGGCGGATGGCCTCCACGTCGACGTCGTGTTCGATGGCGTCGGCGGCCCGGTCGCGCGCGGCGCCTTCGAGGCGCTCCGACCGGGCGGGCGGATGAGTTCCTACGGGGCGGCCGGCGGTGAGTTCAGCGGCGTCTCGGCGGATGAGGCTGCTGCGGGCGAGATCACGCTCCTACGCGGCTCTCGCCCGACGCCGGAGGAGTCCTCGGCGCGGACGCGCACGGCGCTCGCCGAGGCGGCGGCCGGCCGGCTGCGCCCCGTGATCGGTCAGACGTTCCCGCTCGAGCGCGCCGCCGACGCGCACGCCGCGATCGAGTCGCGGCGCACGGTCGGCAAGACGCTGCTGGAGGTCTAGGCGCGCCGCGGGCGGAGCGCGGACGCGGCGAGCACGGCGGCGGCGAGCATGATCGCGGCCTCCACCTGGAACGCGGCCGCGAAGCCCTCCGTGAGCGCGGCCGCGGGGTTGACGCCCGCCGCCGCCGCGTCGCCGGTCTGGTTCGTGGCGATGGTGATCATGACCGCGATCCCGATCGCGCCGCCGATCTGCTGGGCGCTGGTCATAAGGCCCGAGGCGAGGCCGCCGTCGCGCTCCTCGGCGCCGCCGGTCGCGAGACCCATGACCGGCACGAACGCGGTGCCGAGCCCGGCGGCCACGAGGACCAGGGTGGGGAGGACGCCGCCGGCGTAGCTGCTGTCGACGCCGAGCGTGCTCATGCCGTACAGGCCGGCGGCCGCGAGGACGAGCCCGGCGACGATCGGCAGCCGGGCGTCGATGCGGTCGGGGAGCCGGCCGATCGCGCCCGAGGCGATGCCCATGGTGACGCTGAACGGCAGGAACGAGAGGCCGGTCTCGAGCGCGGAGAGCTCGAGCACGCGCTGGAGGTAGAGCGTCTGGAAGAAGAACATCGCGAGCAGGCCGCCGGCGGCGATGAACACGACGGCGTCGGCCCACATCGCCCGCGTGCGGCCGATCAGCTCGCGCGGGAGCAACGGCGACACGGCGCGGCGCTCGGTGACGGCGAAGATGACCGCCAGCACGGCGGCGCCCGCGAAGCCCGCGAGCGAGCGCGCCGACGTCCAGCCCTCGCCGTCGGTCTCGACGACGGTGAAGACCAGCAGGAGCAGCGCGCTGGTGGCCAGGGCGGCGCCGGTCACGTTCGGCGCGGGCCGGGCGGAGCGAGCGTCGAAGGCGGGCAGCACCTTGGGTACGGCGGCCAGCGCGACCGCGGCCACCGGCAGGTTGACGAGGAAGATCCAGCGCCAGTCGACGGTCTCCACGAGCACGCCGCCTGCGATCAAGCCGGTCGCGGCGCCAAGGCCCATCAACGCGGCCCACGCCGACAGCGCGCGGCGGCGACCGGCACCCTCGGGATAGGTGGCGAGCAGGATCGCGAGCGCGGCGGGGGAGAGCAGCGCGGCCATGATGCCCTGGCCGGCGCGGGCGCCGACCAGCACCTCGGCCGACGGGGCGAGGCCGCACAGCGCCGACGCGAGCGCGAAGCCGGCCAGCGCGACGGTGAACAGCCGCCGCGGACCGAAGCGGTCGGCAAGCCGACCGCCGATCAGCAGGAAGCCGCCGAAGGTCAGCAGGTACGCGTTGACGACCCACGAGAGCGAGGACTCGCTGAAGCCGAGATCGGTGGCGATCGTCGGCAGCGCCACGTTCACGATCGTGTCGTCCACGAGCAGCATGAACTGGGCGACGCACGCGAGCAGGAGGACGAGCGCGGGGCGGGCGATATGCAGCGGGCGGGGAGAGCTGGGGAGCGACCGTGGCGGCCATCGGAGCCTCTTCTACGAGTGGAGAATGTTCTACAGTTGTAGAAGATGGCCGTCCGGGTGTCAAACTCCAATCGCGGCGACCGGCTGCTCGAAGAGGCGCGCAAGCTCGTGGCCGGCGGCGGCCTGGGCGCCGTGACGCACCGCACGGTCGAGGCCGCGGCGGGCGCGCCCCATGGGTCGGTCACCTACTGGTTCGGCAGCCGCGACGGCCTGATCGCCGCCCTCGTCGACCGCCTCGTGGGCGAGTGCGAGGACCAGGTCGCGGCGATCGCCGAGCAGACGGCGGCCGGCTTCAGCACCGGGGCGCCCGACCTCGACGCGATCACCCGCAGCGTCGCCGCGTGGATCGACGACAACCGCGAGATGCACCTCGCGCGCCTCGAGCTCGAGCTCGCCGCGGTGCGCGACCCGCGCCTCCGCGAGCGGATGGCCGACGCCGCGCGGGTGTTCTGGCGCATGTGCGAGCCGCTGGCCGCCGCGACGGGGTCACCCGACCCCGAGCGTGACGGCCGCGGGATGGCCGCGATGGTGGACGGACTCCTCCTCGACCGCCTCGCCCGTCCCGACCAGCCGCACGAGTTGCTCGTCGCCGCGCTCCGTCGCATCCTCGCCCCGCAATAGGGGTGGTCGCGGCGCGCGTCGCATCCTCGCCCCGCAATAGGGGTGGTCGCGGCGCGCGTCGCATCCTCGCCCCGCAATAGGGGTGGTCGCGGCGCGCCGCCGCGGCCTCGCCGCCTGAGCGACGAGGCGCGGCGCAGCGCCGTTAGGCGACCAGGCGGAGCGGCGCGGGATCTTCGACGGGGGTGAGGACGATCCCGTCCTCGCCGTCGTGGGCCCGCACGCGCGTCCCGTCGGGCAGCTCGCCCGCCAGGATCGCCCGCGTCAGCTCCTTCTCCAGCGTGCGCCGGACGTGGCGCTGCAGCGGCCGGGCGCCGAACTCCTCGTCGAAGCCCTCCCGCGCCAGCCGCGCGACGAGTGACGAGTCGACCTCCAGCGCGATCCCGCGCTGCTCGGCCAGCCGCTCACCGACGCGCTCGCAGATCAGCCCCGCGATCAGCTCGACCTCCACGGCCGTCAGCGGCGCGAACGTGACGATCTCGTCGATCCGGTTGAGGAACTCGGGGAGGAACGCGGACTTGGCGGCGGCGAGCATCCGCTCGTCTTCCGCCCCCGGCTCGGCGGCCGTGAAGCCGATCCCACGGCGCGCCTTGCCGGCGCCGAGGTTGGACGTCATCACGATCACCGCGTTGGTGAAGTCGACCGTCCGGCCCTCGCCGTCGGTCAGCCGCCCGTCGTCCATCAGGGCGAGGAGGACGTTCCAGACCTCCGGGTGGGCCTTCTCGATCTCGTCGAGCAGGATCACCGAGTACGGGCGCCGGCGCACCGGCTCGGTCAGCTGGCCGCCGTCGCCATACCCGACGTAGCCGGGAGGCGAGCCGATCAGCCGCGCGACCGTGTGCGGCTCGCGGTACTCGGACATGTCGATCCGCACCAGCGCGCGCTCGGACGCGAACAGCCGCTCCGACAGCGCCTTCACGAGCTCGGTCTTGCCGACCCCGGTCGGGCCCAGGAACAGGAACGAGCCGAGCGGGCGATCGCTCTCCGACAGCCCGACGCGGGCGCGGCGGACGGTGTCGGCGACGATCTCGACGGCGGCGTCCTGGCCGACGACGCGCTCGTGGAGGTCGGCCTCGAGCTCCTGCAGACGCTCGAGCTCGCCCGCCACCAGCTCGCCCACCGGGATCCCGGTACGCGCCGCGATGACGGCCGCGATCTCGGTCTCGCCGACCTCGGTCGGCCCATCGGAGCTCAGCGACGCTGCACGGCGCTCGAGCTTCTCGATCTCCTCCTTGATGCGCCCGGCGTCCTCGTAGGCCTCCGCGTCCACGGCGGCCTGCTTCTCGGCCTTGAACGCCTCGGCGCGCGCCCGCAGGCGCGCGGCCTCAGGTCCCTGGCCGCGCAGCTTGATGCGCGCGGCGGCCTGATCGACGAGGTCGATGGCCTTGTCGGGCAAGCGGTACTCGGTGACGTAGCGGTCCGACAGCCGGGCCGCCGCCTCGAGCGCCTCGTCGGTGATGGCGACACCGTGGTGCTCCTCGTACGCGCCGCGCAGGCCGTGCAGGATCGCGACCGTCTCCTCGACGGTCGGCTCCTCGACGGTGACGGGGGAGAACCGCCGCGCCAGCGCGCCGTCGCGCTCGATCGAGCGGTACTCGGCCAGCGTGGTGGCGCCGACCATCCTTAGCTCGCCGCGGGCGAGCAGGGGCTTGAGCATGTTGGCGGCGTCCATCGCGCCCTCGGCCTGTCCGGCCCCGAGCACGGTGTGCAACTCGTCGACGAACAGGACGATCCGGCCCTCGGCGGCCACGACCTCGGCCAGGGCGGCCTTCATCCGCTGCTCGAACTGGCCGCGGAACTGGGCGCCGGCCAGCATGCCGGCGAGGTCCAGCGACACGACGCGGGCGCCGTGCAGCGTCTCCGGGACGTCGTCCTGCGCGATCCGCAGGGCGAGGCCCTCGACGATCGCGGTCTTGCCGACGCCGGCCTCGCCGATCAGCACGGCGTTGTTCTTGCGCCGCCTGGCGAGGATCTCGACGGTCTGCTCGATCTCGTCGAACCGGCCGATCACGGGATCGATGCGCCCGGCCGCCGCGTCGGCGGTCAGGTCACGCCCGAACTCGTCGAGCGCGGGGGTGCCGGAGGCCGTGGCCTCGGCGGGCTGCTGCTGCCGAGCGGCGCGAGCGGAGCCGGCCGCGGAGAACAGCTCACCGGCGCAGACCTCGCAGAACAAGGTCGCCCGACGGCCGCCCTCAGCGCCCAGCACGAGCCGGACGGTGCCGGGCCGCTGGCCGCAGTTCGCGCACGACTGCGCGGAAGGGGTGTTGGGGAAGTCCATCTCAGTCTCCGAATCTCAGTCAGGAGGACTCAGATTAGCGCGTACTTCAGAAAATGAAGTGACCGCCGTCACGCTCAGGTTGTCAATGCCACGAGCAACGAATCGCGGTAGCGTGGCCGGGCATGGCCGTCCCTCGTCTGCGCGTCCCGTCCGTCCGTCCCGGCGGGTCGCTGCGCGAGGCCGCCGGCATGACCTCGCCCGACGAGGTCGAGCTCTACCACCGCACCTACACGACGCTGCTGCGCTCCTCGGGGGAGACGCACCTCAGGGTGCTCGAGACCTCGCACGCGGCGATGAACTCGAGCCTGCACCCGCTCGCCGCCGACAGCGACCCCGACCTCGGCGCCTTCATGTACTCGATGCGGCGCCTTCCGGCCGACATCTGGAAGGCGGCCGTGATCGTGATGGGCCAGGAGGCCGTCGTCTTCCGCCGCGCGGGGTTCGGCAACCTCGAGGAGTGGAAGGGCGTCGAGGCCCCCGCCCGCCGCCGCCGGTGGTTCGACAACGCCACCGGCACGCTCGCCGTGCTGCTGGCCTCGACCTCCGACCTCGACGACCTGATCCCGACGCTCGTCGCCTACCAGATCGAGTGGAACAAGCTGCACGCCGCGCTGCGCGCCGGTGACCGGCCGGGCGGCGTCGACCCCGACCCGGCCGCGTGCGCGGAGTCCTTCGGCGGCGCCGAGGACGATTGGAACCGCGTCCGCGACGCGTGGGACGGCTCGCTCAGCGACTTCCTCGACGAGGTCCACGACCGGCGCCTGAACCTGCGCATCCGCATGCTCGGCGGCAGCCAGGTCGGCTACGCGCGCATGACCCGCCGCTGGATGGCCCCGATCCGCGCGACGATGGCCGAGCAGGGCCTCACCGAGCGGCCGCTGTACTTCGTCTCCTCCAACACGCACTCGCTCGTCAACCTGCTCACCGAGACGGCGCGCACGCGGGAGCCCGAGATCGTCGCCCACATCGACGAGCACGGCCCGGAGTATCTGCGCGAGGAGCTCGAGCGCTTCCGCGAGGGCCGCGCCGAGGGCTCGTGGGAGAACTTCCTCTACTACGGCGCGCGGCTCTACTTCGAGAGCCGCCCCGAGGAGGGCGAGGAGTGGCAGCGCCGGATGGAGATCGAGCGCGCGGTCGGCATCACCCACCTCTCCAGCTCGACCGCGCTGCGCGTCTCGGCGCAGGTGATGGCGCTGGACCGGCTCGACCCCGCCGGCCTGGACCCGCGCCTCGGCCCGCTCGACGCGGAGCGCCTGAAGGCGTCCCAGGCGGTGATCGTCAACATCGAGTACCCCCTCGGGCTGGCCGCCTACAACATCCTGCGCGAGCTCACCGAGGGCAGCGACATGCTCCGCGGCGCCTACATCCTCGGCAAGGCCGCGACGCTCAACGCCAGCGTCGGCGACGTGCTGATCTCCGGCGTCATCCACGACGAGCACTCGGGCTCCACGTACTGGCTCGACAACGCGTTCTCGTTCGACGACATCGCGCCGTTCTTGATCTTCGGCTCCGGCCTGGACAACCAGCGCGCGGTGACGGTCAAGAGCACCTTCATGCAGAACCGCGCCTACCTCGACTTCTACTACCGCGAGGCGTACACGGTGGTCGAGATGGAGGCCGGCCCGTTCTGCAACGCGGTCTACGAGGTCTCCGACGCCGATCGCTACCCGGTCGGCGAGGCGGTCTCGTTCGCCAAGCTGCCGATCGACTTCGGCGTCATCCACTACGCCTCTGACACGCCCTACACCCAGGCGCGCACGCTCGGCGCGAGCGGGCTGTCCTACTACGGCATGGACTCAACCTACGCGTCATCGGTGGCGATCCTGCGCCGGATCCTCACGCTCGAAGGCGTCCTCGACACCTAGCCGGTTTGCCCTCCGCTGAGGGGGTACACAACGCTCGGTGGGGTTGTTGTTCAGGGGTTTGGTCGCGCTGCTGTGCGTGCTCGCGACGGCCGGATGCGGGACCGAGAGCGGCACGGATCGATCCGATGCCCTCACGCTTGCGCTGGCCGAGGACCCCGACGAGCTGGATCCCACGATCTCCTCGACCTTCGTGGCGCGGATCGTCTTCGCCCACATGTGCGAGAAGCTCTACGACGTCGGCGACGGGCTCAGCGTCGTGCCGCAGCTGGCCTCGGCGCTCCCGGAGGCGAGCCGGGACGGGCGCACGGTGACGATCGCGCTGCGCGAGGGCATCGAGTTCAACGACGGGACGCCCTTCGACGCCGCGGCGGTCAAGCAGTCGCTCGACCGCCATCGCGAGCTGGAGGCGTCCAGCCGCTCCGGCGAGCTGGAGCCGGTGAGCGCCGTCGAGGTCGTCGACGACCACACGGTGCGGCTCGCGCTGACCCAGCGCTTCGCGCCGCTGACCTCACTGCTCGCCGACCGCGCGGGGATGATCATGTCCCCGAAGGCGCTCGACAAGCTGGGCGAGAAGTTCAGCTCCAACCCCGTCTGCGTAGGGCCGTTCCAGTTCAAGGAGCGCGTCGCGTCGGACCGGATCGTGCTCGAGCGCGCGCCGGACTACTACGGCGCCGACAAGGTCCGCCTGCAGGAGCTGACCTTCAAGATCATCACCGAGGGTCCGGTGCGGGCGTCGAACCTCCGCTCCGGCGACGTCGACATCGCCGAGCGCCTGGAGCCGATCGACGTGGTGTCGATCAAGGGCGACGACTCGATCCAGCTCACCGAGCAGACGTCGCTCGGCTACCAGGGCCTCACGCTCAACATCGGCAACGGCGACGGCGTCGGCAAGCCGTTCAAGACCCGCGACGCGCCGCTCGCCAGCGACCCCAAGCTGCGCGAGGCGTTCGAGCTGGCGCTGGACCGCGAGATCATCAACCAGGTCGTCTTCTTCGGCGAGAACGTCCCCGGGTGCAGCGCCGTCTCCCCGGTCTCCGAGCTCGAGCCGGACCTGAAGTGCCCCGGCCGCGACGTCGCGAAGGCCAAGCAGCTGATCGCCGAGAGCGGCGTGAAGACGCCGATCGAGGTCGCCTTGATGGTGGAGGCCAGCTCCGAGACGATCCGCCTCGGCGAGGTCATCCAGGCGATGGCGAAGGAGGCCGGCTTCGCGGTCAAGGTGCAGCCCACGGAGTTCACGACCGCGCTGGACCGCGCCGACGCGGGCGACTACGAGGTGTTCGCCGTGGGCTGGTCCGGCCGCGTCGACCCCGACGGCAACCTCTACAACCACCAGGCGACGAGCGGGCCGCTCAACTACGCGGGCGCCGCCGACGAATCGCTCGACGACCAGCTCAACGCCGCCCGTGCTGAGGCGGATCCGGAGAAGCGCAAGGAGCGCTACCGCGAGATCCTGGCCGCCGTCCGCGACCGCCGGTCGACGATGGTCCTCTACCACCCCAACCTCGTGCTCGGCACGCGCCAGGGGATCGACGGCGTGGAGATGCGCGCCGACGGGCTCCCCCGGCTGAGCTTCGCGACCAAGGAAGGCGACTAGGTGATCCCTCACTAGTGGCCGGCTACCTCCTCAAGCGCGCGGGCGCCGCCGTGATCGTCCTCTTCGTGGCGAGCGTGATCGTGTTCGTCGGCGTGCGGGCGTTGCCCGGGGATCCGGCGCTGGCGCTGGCCGGCGAGGACCGCAGCGAGCAGGGGCTCGCCGAGGTGCGCGAGAAGTACGGGCTCGACGACCCGGTCGTCGTCCAGTACTTCCACTACCTCGGCAACGTCCTCCAGGGCGACCTCGGCGACTCGGCCCGGACCGGCCTCGACGTGCGCGACACGATCGTCGACCGGCTGCCGATCACGATCGAGCTCGCGTTCCTGAGCATGCTGTTCGCGGTCCTGCTCGGGATCGGCGCGGGGGTGGTCTCGGCGGTGCGGCGCGGCACGTTCGAGGACTTCGGGGCGAACCTGCTGGCGCTGCTGGGGCTCTCGCTGCCCAACTTCTGGCTCGGGCTGGTGATGATCCTCGTGTTCTCGGTCACGCTCGGGTGGCTGCCCGCGTCGGGCTTCGTGGCGTTCGCCGATGACCCGATCGACAACCTGGAGCGGATGATCATGCCCGCGATCGTGCTCGGGAGCGGGTTCGCGGCGCTGATCATGCGCCAGACGCGCGCCGCGATGCTCGAGTCGCTGAGCGCCGACTACGTGCGCACGGCGCGCGCCAAGGGGATGTCCGAGCGCAACGTCGTCGGCGGCCACGCGCTGCGCAACTCGCTCATCACGGTCGTCACCGTGATCGGGCTCGAGCTCGGCACGATCATCTCCGGCGCGGTCGTGACCGAGCAGGTCTTCGTGCTCCCGGGCTTCGGCAAGCTGACCATCGACGCGGTGTTCCAGCGCGACTTCCCGGTGATCCAGGGCGTCGTGCTGTTCACGACGTTCGCCTACGTGCTGATCAACCTCGTCGTGGACCTCACGTACTCGGTGATCGACCCGCGCATCCGCGTCGGCGGGAGGTCGGCATGAGCGTCGCCGCCATCGACGTCGCCGGTCCCTCCGCCGCCTCCGAGCGGCGCGGCATGCTGCGGCGCCGCTTCGCGCGGCGCAAGATGGCGGTCGCGGGCCTCGTGGTCGCGGTGCTGTTCGTGCTGATCGCCATCCTCGCGCCGCTGCTCGCGCCCTACGACCCGGCCGATACCGACTTCGACACCGTCCTGCAGTCGCCGTCGTGGTCGCACCCGTTCGGCACCGACGAGCTCGGGCGCGACGTGCTGTCGCGCGCGATGTACGGCGCCCGCGCCTCGCTCGCGGTGGGCCTGCTGGCGACGATGATCGGGCTCGCCATCGCCGTGCCGCTCGGCCTGGTGGCCGGCTACTTCCGCGGCTGGGCGGACCCGATCGTCTCGCGCACGACCGACGTGCTGCTCGCGTTCCCGTGGCTGATCGTCGCCGTCGGGCTGGCGGCGATCCTCGGCCCGTCGCTGCTGAACGCGGCCATCGCGCTGGGCGTCTTCGTGATCCCGCGCATGGTCCGGGTGGTGCGCGCCGAGACGCTGTCGCTGCGCGAGCAGGAGTTCGTGCGCGCGGCGATCGTCAACGGCGCCGGCGACGCGACGATCCTGCGCCGCCACATCCTGCCGAACATGACCAGCACGCTGCTCGTGCAGGCCACCATCGCGATCCCGGCCGCGATCATCGGCGAGTCGGTGCTCTCCTTCCTCGGGCTCGGCGTGCAGCCGCCGACACCGTCGTGGGGCGTGATGCTCGCCGCGGCGCAGCCGTTCCTGACCATGGCGAGCTGGCTGGCGATCTTCCCTGGCCTTGCCTTGCTGTTGGCCACGCTCTCGTTCAACCTGCTCGGCGACGGGCTGCGCGACGCGCTCGACCCGAGGGGCGACGACTGATGGCTCTTCTCACCGTCGAGGATCTGAGCGTGCGGTTCGCGAGCGAGCGCGGGCCGGTGCAGGCCGTCGAGGACGTCGCCTTCGAGGTGCAGGAGGGCGGCGCGCTGGCCATCGTCGGCGAGTCCGGGTGCGGCAAGAGCGTGACCGCGATGTCGCTGCTCGGGCTGCTGTCCAAGCGTGCGCACGTGACCGGCCGCGCGCGGCTCGGCGACATCGACCTGCTCGGCGCCGACCCGCGCGTGCTGCGCGACATCCGCGGGCGGCGGATCTCGATGGTCTTCCAGGAGCCGATGACGTCGCTGAACCCGGTGCTGACCGTCGGGCGCCAGATCGGCGAGGTGCTGCGCCGCCACCTCGGCATGAACAAGCGCGACGCCCGCAAGCGCACGATCGAGCTGCTCGAGCTCGTCGGCATCCCTGCTCCCGACCAGCGTGTGGGCGAGTACCCGCACCAGCTCTCCGGCGGGATGCGCCAGCGGGTGATGATCGCGATGGCGATCGCGTGCGAGCCGGACCTGCTGATCGCCGACGAGCCGACCACGGCGCTCGACGTGACGATCCAGGCCGGCGTGCTCGACGTGATGCGCGGGCTGCGCGAGCGCCTCGGCACCGCGATCGTGCTGATCACGCACGACCTCGGCGTGGTGGCGGACGTCGCCGACCGCGTGGTGGTCATGTACGCGGGGCGCAAGGTCGAGGAGGGCGCCGCGTCCGAGCTGTTCGCCGACCCCCAGCACCCGTACACGATCGGCCTGCTGGGAGCCGTGCCGCGCGCGGCCGGCGGCGGCCGGCTGCAGGAGATCCCGGGCATCGTCCCCTCGCGCACCGAGCCCGCCTCGCAGTGCGTGTTCGAACCGCGCTGCGAGCGCTCCACGGACGTCTGCCGCGCCCAGGTGCCGCCGCTCGAGGACCGGTCCGCGTGCTTCCACCCGGGGGACGCATGACCGTCCTCGAGGTCAGCGGGCTGCGCAAGGAGTTCGACATCGGCGGCGGCCGCGCGGTGCGCGCCGTCGACGGCGTGGACCTGTCCATCGGGGCCGGCGAGGTGGTCGGCCTGGTCGGCGAGTCGGGCAGCGGCAAGTCCACGGTCGGCAACTGCGTGCTGCGGCTGCTCGAGCCGACGGCGGGCACGGTGAAGCTCAACGGCACCGACATCACCACGATGTCGCGGGGCGCGCTGCGGCCGCTGCGGCGGCAGATGCACATGGTCTTCCAGGATCCGTTCTCCTCGCTGAACCCGCGGATGTCGACGGGCGCCGCCGTCGGCGAGCCGCTGCAGATGCACGGCGAGGCCGGCGGACGCGACCTCGACGCGCGGGTCGCGACGCTGTTCGAGCAGGTCGGCCTGCGTGACGAGCTGCGCCACCGCTATCCGCACGAGCTCTCCGGCGGCCAGCGCCAGCGCGTCGGCCTGGCGCGCGCGCTCGCCCTGCGGCCGAGCCTGCTGGTGGCCGACGAGCCGGTGTCGGCGCTCGACGTCTCGGTGCAGGCCTCGATCCTCAACCTTCTCCGCGACCTCCAGGACGAGCTCGACTTCGCGTGCCTGTTCATCACGCACGACCTCTCGACGGTCGAGTACTTGTGCGACCGTGTCGTGGTCATGTACCTCGGGCGCGTGATGGAGGCGGGGACCCGCGAGCAGGTGTTCTCGCGCCCCACCCATCCCTACACCCAGGCGCTGCTGTCGGCCGCGCCGGTGCCGGATCCCTCCGCGCAGCGCTCGCGCGAGCGGATCGTGCTCGGCGCCGACCTGCCGAGCCCCGCGGACCCGCCGTCGGGCTGCCTGTTCCGCACGCGCTGCCCGATCGCCCACGAGTCGCTCCCGCGCGCCGCCGAGGAGGCGCCCCGAGCTGCGCGACGGCGGCGACGGGCACCTGGCCGCCTGTCATTTGGTCGGCGACGGCGGCGAGCCGCCGGAGCTGTCGTGACGTTCACCAGCCGGCCGGAGCTGGCGGGCCGCTTCGGCATGGTCGCCTCGACGCACTGGCTGGCGTCGGGGACGGGGATGGCGGTGCTCGAGCGCGGCGGCAACGCGTTCGACGCGGCCGTCGCGGCCGGCTTCGTGCTGCAGGTCGTCGAGCCGCACCTCAACGGGCCGGGCGGCGACATGCCGGTCATCGCCTGGTCGGCCGAGCAGGGCGAGGCGTTCGTGGTCTGCGGCCAGGGCGTCGCGCCGGCGGCCGCGGCGATTCCGAGGCTCCGTGATGAGCTGGGGCTCGACGTCGTGCCGGGGACGGGGCTGCTGCCGGCGTGCGTCCCGGGCGCGTTCGGCGCGTGGCTGCGGCTGCTGGCCGAGCACGGCACGTGGCGGCTGGGCGACGTGATGGCGTTCGCGATCGACTACGCGGGCTGCGGGTTCCCGGCGCTGGGGCGGATCGTGCAGACGATCGAGGGCGTCGCCGACCTGTTCGCCACCGAGTGGCCGACCTCGGCCCACGTGTGGCTGCCGGCGCCGCAGGCGGGCGGGATGATGCGCAACCCCATGCTCGCCGCGACCTACGCGCGGCTCGTGCGCGAGGCGGAGGCGGCCACGGGCGACCGCGACGAGCAGATCGAGCACGCGCGCAGCGCCTTCTACGAGGGCTGGGTCGCGGAGGCGATCGTCGCGTTCATGGACACCGAGGTGCTCGACGCGTCGGGCCGCCGCCATCGCGGGCTGCTGTCCGCGGATGACCTCGCGGGCTGGAGCGCGACCGTCGAGCCGCCGGCGACATTCGACTACCGCGGGCACACCGTCTGCAAGACGGGGCCGTGGGGGCAGGGGCCGGTGTTCCTCCAGCAGCTCGCGCTCCACGAAGGGCTCGACGTCGCGCCGCGCGACAGCGCCGACTACGTGCACACCGTGATCGAGGCGGCCAAGCTCGCCTTCGCCGACCGCGAGGCCTACTACGGCGACGCCGCGCCGGTGCCGCTCAACCGGCTGCTGAGCCGCGAGTACGCCGCCGAGCGCCGCGGGCTGATCGGCCCGCGCGCCGCGCTCGACGTGCTCCCCGGCGGCGACGGCTGGCGGCTGCCGGCGGGGGTGCGCGAGGGCGCGGCCGCCGCCGGGGTCGGCGAGCCCACGCTCGGCGACACCTGCCACCTCGACGTCGCCGACCGCCACGGCAACCTCGTCTCGTGCACGCCCAGCGGCGGCTGGCTGCAGTCCTCGCCCGCGATCCCGGGGCTTGGGTTCTGCCTCGGCACCCGCGGGCAGATGTTCTGGCTCGAGGAGGGTCTGCCCGCCTCGCTCGCGCCCGGCACCCGCCCGCGCACGACCCTGTCCCCGTCGCTCGCGCTCCGCGACGGCGAGGGCTGGATGTCGTTCGGCACCCCGGGCGGCGACCAGCAGGACCAGTGGTCGCTGCTCTTCTTCCTCTCGGTCGTCGACCACGGGCTGAACCTGCAGGAGGCGATCGACGCGCCCGCCTTCCACTCCGCCCACTTCACGAGCTCGTTCTACCCGCGCGGCTCCCTGCCCGGCCGGGTCGAGATCGAGGGCCGCTGGCCCCGGGAGGTCATCGAGGACCTGCGCTCGCGCGGCCACGACGTGCAGGTCGGCGACGGTTGGTCGCTCGGCCGCCTCAGCGCGATCACGCGCGGCCCGGACGGGGTGCTGCGTGCCGCAGCCAACCCGCGTGGGATGCAGGGCTACGCCGTCGGCCGCTAGGGCCGGGTCAGCCGACTGACACGCCGCGTCGCGGGTGTTGCATGCGGCGCACCGCATCGAAGAGTGTTGCGCCATGCCGGTTCGGTGCGCCGCACTCGCCGCCGCCTGCGTCGTCGCAGCGCTCGCGGCGTTCGCCGCGCCGGCGATTGCAGCGCCCGCGTGTGCGGGCGCCGACGCGTTGAAGCGCGCGCACTTGCTGACCGAGGCCGCGGCGGAGTACGCGCAGTCCGATCCGGGTTGCGGGAAGCCAGGCGCCGCGACGGTCAAGGACAAGCAGGGCGACGCGGCCGAGTTGGTCGCTCGCGCCAAGCGAGACGAGGAGGCCAATCGCGTCGGAGCGGCTCGAGACCTGTACGCGAGTGCGGCGAACATCGACGCCTCCTCCGAAGACGCCGCAGACGGTGTGAACCGGATGACGCGCGTGGGCGAGGGCCGTCGTTGCGAGGACGCGAAGGCGTTCGAGAAGGCACGCCTCCTTGAGCGCGCCGAGGAGCTCTTTATCGACCCCTGCGGTGACGAGAGTGCCGCGGAGCGAGTCACAACGGCGCGGGCCGTCGCGAACGCGAGACTCGACGAGGGAGACGTAGATATCGCGAACGGCCGGCTTGGCGACGCACGCGCGGCGTACGCCGACGCCTTCGCGGCTGACGCGTCGCTGTCCGACGCGCAGGAGAAGCTGATCTCGGTTGTAGCTGAGAACGGGCTGCGCCCGTGCGCGAATGCCGATGCGTTGGCCAAGGCGAAGCTCCTCGAGCAGGCGCAGGACGCCTACGCGGACCTTCAGGCCGGCGCAGGCTCGCCGCCCTGTGCGGTCGCCGGACTGGCAACGGTGACAAAGGCACGCGATGACGCCGCGACGGCGCTCAAGGCTGCACAGAAGTTCGAGAAGGACGATGAGTTCGCAGCCGCTCGCGACGAGTTCGAAGAGGCGGCCACCGCGGACGCCTCGCTCAGAGAGGCGCGGGACGGACTCGAGCGCGTGGCCGGAGCCGAACCATCGCTGCCGGAGAGAGGCGAGAGCGCGCTCGAAGACGCGGTTCCGTGGCTCGCGCTGATCGCCGGGATCGCGATCCTGCTCGCTCTGTTCGGCGCTGTGCTCCTTCGCCTCATGACCAGGTGGTGGTCGCGGCGGGTCTGGTGGGCGTATGACGATGCTCGGCGACCGGCGTCCGGGCGGACGGTGCGCGCCGGCCGCGGAGTCGTCCGCTTCCTGCTCATTCCCGTGCGCTGGGCGACGCGCGTGGGGATGGTGGTCGAGGATCTCGAGGCCGAGCACGACGACAAACTTGCAAAGGCCCTCACGGGTGCGCTCCAGGCCGCGCTCCCTCGAACGGGCTCGTCCGGGCGCCGGGGGGTCGACGCCGTCGCGGCGCCACTGTCGTCGGCCAACGCATTCAGCGAGTTCAGCGACGCGCTCGGCGCTCTACCCCAGGCGAAGATCTGGGCGGCGCTGATCCGGACGATTTCCCGTCTCTTCCCTCGCGAAACGATCAAGCTCACCGGGCATCTGCGCGACACCAAGTATGCGATGAGCATGTCTCTCGCCCTCAGCCGTGCTGACGGCGCCGTAATCGAGAGCGTCACGATCTCGGCGACGGAGTTCGTCGCGGACGTCGCACCGCCGACGAAGAAGGAGCTGTCCGACAAAGAGATCGAGGAGGCCGTGACGGTGCTCGCCCGCGCCGGAGCCGCATGGGCCGCGTTCGCCTACCTCGAGTTCGCCGGCATCCTCTCCCCCAAGGAATGGAACCAGCAGCTCGGTACGCGCAGCTGGAAGAGCTACGCGCTCTCCCAGGAGGGCACGCGCGTACCCGGCGACGAAGAAGCGCACAACCTGTTCTCGCGAGCCCGCGACGCTGACGTCGGGAACCCGGTCGCGCTGTTCAACTTCGCCTCAGCCGAGTTCCGCCTCGACCGGGGGTCGCTGGCTCGGGAACTTGCGAGGCAGGTCGCGGTCAGGCCGGTGCCCAAGCCGGCCCGCATCGTGGAGCTCGACCCCATGCGTGTCCGCGTCGCCTACCTTCTCGGCAGCATCGAGCTGCACCGGCGCTGCGAGCGAGACGCCAATACGACGAGCGACGAGGACGATCACGATTTGGAAGGCGCGCGCAAGAAGGTGTTCGCGGAACTCTTCACGCTCGAGCGGGCACTGGCCCGTCTGCGGCGAGGCTCCGTGCATCGGGGCCGCGCCGCCTTGAAGCTCGAGTCTGAACTCGTGACACTGGAGGAGCCGCTCATCGTCCTGTGGGCCGCTCTCGACCACTTCGTGCCCGGCGACGAGGTTCTCGCCATCGGAGGCGGCAAGCCTGTCCCGGCGGCAGTCGTCGTCGAGGATCTGGTCCGCATCCGGGTCGTAAGTGCGCGCACGCACTACAACCTCGCCTGCTACCAGAGCATTCACGGCGACGAGCGGAAAGCCGTGACTTACCTCAGGAGGGCCGTGCACGAGAGGCGGCTTCGTGCATGGGCACAAGAGGACCCAACGCTCGCGTGGCTGCGCTCGCGGCCAAGCGCTTGGAAGCGAGCGATGATCCCGCTGGTCCCTGCGGCGCCGAAGCCGGAGGGTCTTGCGGCCATCGACAGCATCGGCGACCACGCGACGGCGCTGGAGAGGAACGGCATCTCCACCGAGCAGGAGCTCGTCCAGCGCGCGCGGAGCCCCGCCAACCGAATGGACCTCGCCGACAAATGACGGTCAGCCCGCTGCTCGTCGAGCGGTGGGCTCGCGCATGCGAGGTGCAGACGCGCATCGGTCTCGAGCACGAACAGCTCAACCTTCTCGACAACGCACTCGTCGCCTCGATCGGCGCGCTCCGCGCACAGAACGTCGACAAGCTCGTGACAATCGTGAAGGCCGCCAACCGCGACGCTTCGATTCCCGACAAGAAGGCGCTGCAGGTGTGGATCCGACGTGCCAAGGCCAAGCCGGAGACTGTCCTCCCGCAGCTCAATCTGAAACGCTAGCCCCCGGCCACTCCGTGACCATCTCGGCCACGGGGTGGATCGAGACCATCAGCAGCGGCTGTATCGCCGATGTTCTTGAACGCATGCCAGACCCGCGGTGGCACGACGACGACCTCGCCGCCGCGCGCCTCGACCGTCTCGTCGTCGAGACTACCTCGACGTGGCCCTCGTGGATGACGAAGACCTCGTGGTACTCGTGCCGGTGGAGGCTGGGTCCCTTCCCGGGCGCGGTGCGGTTGACGAAGAACGACACGTCCGCGCCGCCGTGGTCGACGCCCTGGAACTGAAAGGCTCGGCCGGGGGCGGGTGGCTCCATCACGATGCGCATTCGCAGATTCATACTCCAGCGCCATGGCGGAGCAAAGAGCGGTGCTGGTGACGGGTGGGTCGCGTGGGATCGGAGCGGCGATCGCGCGCGTGTTCGCCGAGGCGGGCGACACGGTGGCCGTCCACTACGGGCACAACCGGGAGAAGGCGGAGGCGGTCGTGGCCGCGCTGCCCGGGGAGGGTCACGTCGCGGTCGGCGCGGACCTGGCCGATCCGGAGGCGACGCGCGCGATGGTCGAGGAGGCCGCCGCGGCGCTCGGCGCCATCGACGTGCTGGTCAACAACGCCGGCATCTACGACCCGCCGCACCCGATCACCGACACCACGTACGAGGAGTGGCAGCTCGCGTGGTCGACGACGCTCGCCGCCAACCTCACCGGCGCGGCCAACGCGACCTGGTGCGCGGTGCGCCACATGGGCCGCGGCGGGCGGATCGTGATGGTGGCCTCGCGCGGGGCGTTCCGTGGGGAGCCCAACCACCCGGCCTACGGCGCGAGCAAGGCCGGGATGATCGCGCTCGCGCAGTCGCTGGCCCGGGCGCTCGCGCCCGACGGGATCGCGGTCAGCGCGGTCGCGCCCGGCTACGTGGAGACCGACATGACGGCCGACGCGCTGGCCGGCCCCGAGGGCGACGCGCTGCGGGCCGCCAGCCCGTTCGGGAAGGTCTCGCAGCCCGAGGACGTCGCGGCCGCCGTGCGCTACCTCGCCTCGCCCGAGGCGGAGATGGCGAGCGGCAGCGTGATCGACGTCAACGGGGCGTCGTTCCTGCGCATGTAGGGGTGGGCCGTCCGCACCCCGGGGCGGGCTCACCGCACCCCTGGGACGGTGGTCCGCACGCGCGTCTTGACAGGGTGGCCCCGCCGAGCGAAACGGCCCGCGGTGGCAGTCTTCCTCCCATGCCCGACCACACCATGAACTACATCGAGACCGAGGCCACCGTCGGACTCACGCTGGTCGAGTGGCGACGCACCCGGATGGACGCGCGGCCCCGCCGCCGCCGCATCCGCTTCATGCCGCCGCGCGTCCGCCTCGCCTTCTAGCGGCGCTCCGTGCGGAACATCCGCAGGGCGAACACGCCCGCCGGATGTTCCCGGAACGCCTGCACCTCGCTCGCGACAGGCTCCGGCAGGACGTCGGGCTGCGGCAGGGGAGTCCCGTACTCGGGTGGGAGCAGCACCGCGGCCGCCAGCGCCGCGAAGGTGAGATCCGCGGCCGTGAACCGGTGGCCGCAGAGGTACCGGCGGCCGTCGGCCAGCCGCTCGCCGAGCGTGTCGAACACGGCGCGCACTCGGCGCGTGTCACGCGGAACCGTCGCGGGCCCGATCGCGAGCTCGCGCTTCGCCCAGCGGCTGGCGACCGGCCACAGCAGGCGGATCGCGCGGTCCTCCCAGCCCGGCACGCCGGCGTTGTTGAAGCGCAGCATCAGCGCGTCGTGGGGGAGCATGTGGGCGTAGATGAGCCGGCGCGCGTCCGGCCCGAGGCCCTCGTCGAGCCACCGGCAGAGCGGCGCGACCTCCTCGTCGCCGTCCGGGAACAGCCGCCGGGGACCCGGCACCCGGGCGTCGGCCCAGCGCAGGATCGCCTCGGACTCGGCGAGCACGCCGTCCTCGCAGACCAGCACCGGCAGGGTGCCCTTGCCGCCCGCCCGGCGCGAGGCGAGCCGGTGGACGCCCTGCACGTGGCCCCGCTCTTCGTAGTCGATCCCCGCGCGGTCGAGCCCCCATCGGGCCTTCTCGCAGTAGTGGCTGATCGGGATCGTCAGCAGCCGCCTCACGACGAGGCGACCACCCGCAGCCACGCCTCGCCGGCGCGGATCTCGTCGCCGGCGTGCAGTTGGCGGCCGCGGCGGTTGTCCGGCTCGCCGTTGACCAGCACCTCGGTGCCGGCCAGGAACGCCTTCGCCTCCCCGCCACTGTCCACGACGCCGGCGAGCTTGAGCAGGTTGCCGAGCCGGATCATGTCGCCGCGGATGGGGACGTCGCGCGCGCTCACCCCTCCTCGATCACCCCGAGGATCTCGCGCACGCGGCACACCAGCAGCCGCTCGTCCTCGACCTCGACCCACACGCCCGCCGAGCGCGGGAAGACGATGTGGTCGCCGGGCTTGACGGGCATCTTGAAGTCGACCAGGTCGGGCGGGCCGTCGCCGACCGCGAGCACGATCCCCTCGTTGGGCGGCACGTCGTGCGTGCCCTCGGGGACGAGCAGCCCGGACTTGCGCATGCGGTCGGGCTCGAGCTCCTTGATCACGACCTGGTCGAAGAGCGGGCGGAGGACATCGGGCATCGCCGGGACGATACCCGGGGCTACTCGACCGCCTTCCGCTAGTACTCATTGCGCATGTCGCATCCCTTCCTCCCCGCCCAGCCGCCCGTCGCGATCGCCCACCGCGGCGGCGCCGAGGAGGCGCCCGAGAACACGCTCGAGGCGTTCGCCGCCGCCGTGGAGCTCGGCTACCGCTACCTGGAGACCGACGCGCACGTCACGCGCGACGGGGTGGTCGTCGCGTTCCACGACGACCACCTGGACAACGTGACGGACCGCGTCGGCGCGATCTCCGACCTGTCCCTGGACGAGGTCGAGGCGGCGGACGCGGGCGCCAGGTTCACGACCGACGGCGGCCGCACGTTCCCGTTCCAGGGCCGCGGGCTGCGCGTGCCGCGCCTGGAGGAGCTACTGCTGCGGTGGCCGGAGGCCCGGATCAACATCGACCCGAAGGCCGACACGAGCGTCGAGCCGCTGCTCGCGCTCATCGACCGCCTCGGCGCCTGGGACCGCGTGTGCATCGGCGCGTTCTCCGACCGCCGCCTCCGGCAGGTGCGCGAGCACACGCACGGCCGCGCGTGCACGTCGATGGGCCCCGCCGCCACGGCCGCCGCCCGCCTCGCGGCGCTCGGCGGGCGGATGCCCCGGCTGGGCGCCCGCTGCCTCCAGGTCCCGATCCGGTGGGGGAGGACGCCGATCGTGACGCCCGGCTTCGTCCGCGCCGCGCATCGCGCGCGCTTGCACGTGCACGTGTGGACGGTCAACGAGCCGGCGACGATGCACGAGCTGCTCGACCTCGGCGTGGACGGCGTCATGACCGACCGCCCGCGCGTGCTCGCCGAGGTCTTCGCCGCCCGCGGCCTGCCCCTCTAAGCGCGGTGCAAGCGCAGCCGCGCGATCCCCGGCATCGGGAGCGGGACGTGGAAGCGCACCCGCCCGTCGGGGGCCTCCTCGGCGCCGAGCGGCTCGTCGTAGAGCACGTCGCCGGCCTGCAACGCGGCGAGCTCGTCGTCGTCCGGCCACGGCGTGTCGCCCGCCCAGCGCGCGGCGAGGTTGGAGTGCAGCTCGTCGACCCGCGCGAGGCTGGCGGTGTAGATGCCCGGCTCCAGGCCGGTGATCTCCAGCTCCACGTCGCGGTCCAGCAGCGCGCTCCCGCCCGCCTTGGAGTGGTCGAGCGTGCCGTTCCACAGGAGGACGTCGATCGCGCCGTCCTCGCCGCGGGACGCCCAGCCGTCGACCAGCGAGCCCGCGCCGTCGCCCTCCAGCGACAGAGGAAGGAGGTTCGAGCCGAGCTGCTGCGCGAGCGCGAGCGCCCACCAGCGCGGCTTGCGCAGCCCGCCGACCGCCAGCAGTCCGAAGCCGCCGTGCAGCAGCGCGGGCGGCCGGCCCAGCTCCTCGAAGTGGTCGGAGACCACCCAGTAGGCGAGCGCGTCGGCGCGCCCCTGGGCGCTCTTCATCCCGTGCAGCAGGAACGTTGCGCTCAGCACGCTGTCGTTGACGGGCGCGAAGTGCGTCGGGATGACGCCCCACTCGGTCCAGAACACCTCGACGGTGTCCATCCCGCGCACCCGCAGCGCCTCCGCGACGTCGAGCGGGAGGTTCCCGTAGAGGTGGGTGGAAAGGAAGTCCAGCGGCGCGCCGCTGTCCAGCACGAAGTCCAGGAAGTCCGGGATCCAGCCCGACGCGGCGGTCGACGGCCCGCCCACCTGCAGCCGCTCGTCGACGGCCTTGACCGCCCGCACGGCGGTCTCATAGAGGCGGAAGTAGTCGGCCTGCGAGCCGGTCCAGAACACCTCGAGGTTGGCCTCGTTCCAGACCTCGAAGCCCCAGCCGGAGACCTCGTCGATCCCGTAGCGCTCGACGAGGTGCGAAGCGAGCGAGCCGACAAGGCTCGTCCACGCGTCCCAGTCGGCCGGCGGGGAGATGCCCGCGCCGTACGCGAACACGGTCGCCGACGGGTCGGCCGCCATCGCGCGCGGCATGAACGACAGCTCGACCACCGGGCGCAGCCCGATGTCGAGCACGCGGTCGTACACGCGGTCGATCACCGTGAAGTCCAGCGAGCCGTCCTCGCGCACGACCGCGAGGTCGTCGTGGAAGATCGCGTGGGCCCGCACCCGCTCGGCCCCCAGCTCCGCGCGGGCGAGGCGCAGGGCGGCGTCGAACTCCTCGCCGATCCCGTCGCCTTCGAACAGCTGGGAGAGCCGCTCGGAGCCGATCATCCGCCACACCCGGTCGAGCGGGACGTCGTCGCCGGCGGCGTCCGCCACGGCGCGCAGCGGGGCGGCCGGCTCGACCAACGACTGCGCCGCGACGGGCGCGGACAACTCGCCCGGCCCGTCCTCCTCGCCGGCCACCGAGGCGACCGCATAGAAGCACCTAGCCCCCGGCTCCCCGGTGGTGTCCGCGTAGGCCGGACCGGGGTGGGTGAGCACGTCCATGCCGCCGTGGTCGACGGGCGTCCACGGCCCGTCGGGCGACGGCGCGCGGTGCGGCAGATAGCCGATCGCGCCCTCGACGGGATCCCAGCGCAGCGTGACCTGCCCGGCGCCGGAGTCCGCCCGCAGGTTCCCCGGCGGGGGGAGGCGGCGCTCCCGGGCCGCCTCCCCCGTCTCACTGCGGCGCCCGATGCGTGCCTCCCAGTCAGCCCGCGCCCCAAGCGGGCTCATCGGTCGCCTTCCCCTGCCGTGAACTCCTCCATGGCGAGCAGCGGCTTCACCGACCGCTCCAGCGCGCGGAGCCAGGTAGCGCTGGAGCCGGTCATGGCCGAGCGCGTTCGCGAGCGAGGCCATCACCATCCCCTGGTCCAGCGCGAGGTAGAACTTCGACGCCTTCCCGCTCTTGACGTCGACGGCGTCGTAGAACCCGCCCCGCCCATACACGTCGAAGTTGCGCTTCAGGCGGGCCAGGTTGTCGAGCGCCTCGCGCGGCGCGAAGTCCAGCGCGAGGAACGACGCGTGCGGCGTCACGACGCCGTGCCCGTACGCCGTCGGCAGCGGCTGCGCAGGGCGGCAGCCCTCGTAGCCGAGGTCGACCGCCGTGCGCTCCTGGTCGGACGTGTAGCCGGGCCCGTCCATGCCGATCGCGTCGACGCCGTACTCGCGGTATCCGCCCTCAGGGTTGTTGGAGGGCGAGAAGCCCCAGTAGCCGTACTTGGCCTCCTGCAGCCCGTGGTGGATCTGCGCGCGCACGAACAGCGGGTGGTTGACGCCCCACGACTTCCGGCCCCACTGCTCCTCGGGCACCAACAGCGGCACCATCAGCGCCTCGAACATCGAGCCGCCCCAGGCGGGCACGAGGTTCATGCCGGCGTAGGAGTAGTGGCCCTCGAAGACGTCCACGCCGAGGTAGTTGCGGGTCACGCCCTGCGGCTTCTGCTCCTGCCAGCCGTAGTCGCAGCCCTGGTCGGGCATGGTCCGGAACATGCGGAAGTAGTGCTCGGGCGGGATCGAGCCCTGCGCGATGCCCAGGTACGAGGCGATCCGCGGCTCGGTGTTGAGCGTGCCGTAGCGGTGGCACGTGTAGTAGACGGTCTTGCCGTCGACGATCTGCTCCTGCGAGCAGCCCTCGGGCTTCTCGGTCCACGCGCCGCCGTACAGCTGGCCGAGCGCGGGGTCGTAGTAGAAGCCCCAGTTCATCGAGGCCTCGATCGCGCGCGCCTCGCGGCGCAGCTTCGGATCGGCGTTCTGGACCATGATCAGCGCCGCGCCCAGCCAGCCGTTGTCGACGCTGGAGAGGAACGGGTAGACCTTGTTGCCGTCGACGGGCCAGGTGGTCAGCCGGTCGCCGGTGCGCGGGTCGTACCAGTTGAAGAACTGGCCCCCGGGCCCGCGGTCGAGCCGCGCGACCGTCTCGAGCGTCTTCCGCATCCGCGCGGTCGCGTCGCGGCCGGAGATGATCTTCAGGTCGCGCGCGGCGACGGTGCTCCACAGGTACGCGCCGATGTTGGTCGGCGACGTGTAGTGGCTGCGCTCGCCGGTCGCGCTGACGTTGTCCGACGGCAGGCCGGTGCCCCGGTCGGTGAGCATGCCGAACGACCGCCACGTGTCCTGCGCGTAGCGGTCCAGCGTGCGGTCGCCTCCGTGCGCCGCCGCCGGAGCCGCGAGCGCCCCGAACGCGAGCAGCGCAATGACAAGGATCCGTTTCAAGTGAATCTCCTCCTCAGCCCTTCAGGCCGGTCATGGCGATGCTCTGCGTGAAGTGCCGTTGGAGCAGCACGAACACGAGGATCACCGGGGCCACGAGTGCGACGGCGCCGGCCATCATCAGGCCGTAGTCCGCCTTGTTCTGGCCGATCGCGAACGTGGCGAGCGCGACCGGCAGCGTGTACTTGCTCTCGTCGGTGAGCGCGACGAGCGGCCATAGGAAGTTGTTCCACGAGGCCAGGAACTGGAAGATGCCCAGCGCGGCGAGCGCGGGCTTGACGAGCGGCAGCACGATCCGCCAGAAGATCCGCCATTCGCCCGCGCCGTCCACACGCGCCGCGTCGAGCAGCTCGCTCGGGATGGCGAGCATGAACTGGCGCATCAGGAACACGCCGAAGGCACCGGCCGCGAACGGCAGGATCACCGCCGCGTAGCTGTTGACCAGCCCGAGCTTGCTCATCAGCACGAACAGCGGGACGAGCGTCACGCTGCCCGGCACCATCAGCGTCGCCAGCACGAGACCGAACACCTTGTTCTTGCCCGCGAAGTTGAGCTTGGCGAGCGCGTAGCCGGCCATCGAGCAGAACAGCAGGTTGGCCACCGTGACGGTCACGGCGATGATCGCCGAGTTCATGAAGTAGGTCGCGAAGTCGAGCTTCGAGAACAGGTTCGAGAAGTTCTCCAGCGTCCAGTCCTGCGGCAGCAGCGTCGGCGTCACGGTTCGCAGCTCGGCGGCCGGCTTGAACGCGCCGAGCAGCATCCAGGCGAACGGGCCGATCATCACGATCATTCCCGCGGTCAGCAGCACGTACAGCCACCACGGCGCGCGGCCGGCGATCTCGCGGCGGCCGCGGCGGACCGCCCGCTCCTCGCGGGGCGTGGCGACCGGGACGACCGGGGGCGGCTCGGCGATGCTCATGACTCGGTCCTCAGGAAGCGGAATTGGAGGATCGCCAACACGACGATCGCGGTGAACAGCGCGTAGGCGACCGCGCTCGCGTAGCCCAGGTTGAACGAGCCGAAGCCCTCCTGGTACACGTACATCGAGGTCGTGAACGCGCTCTGCTGCGTGCCTCCCGACGGGCCGGTCATCACGAACGGCTCCTCGAAGACCTGCAGGTAGCCGATCGAGGTGATGACGGCCACGAACAGGATCGCCGGCTTGAGCACCGGGACGGTGATGTGGCGGAACACCTGGCGGCTCTTGGCGCCGTCCACCTTGGCGGCGTCATAGAGCTGCGGGTCGACCGTCTGCAGCGCGGCGAGCAGGATCACCATCGCCTGGCCGAGGTTGCGCCACACGCCCAGCGCGATGATCGACGGCATCGTCGTCGTCGGGTCGCCGAGCCAGTTGTGGCCGGGAAGCCCGAGCTTGCCGAGCAGCGTGTTGATCGCGCCGATGTCGGGCTCCAGCAGGTAGCGCCAGATCACCGCGATGGCGACGATGCTGGTCACCACCGGCATGTAGAAGCCGACGCGGAAGACCGAGCGGAGCCTGCCGATGCCCTGGTTGAGGGCGACGGCGAGCAGCAGCCCGCCGCCAACCGTCAGCGGCACGCCGACCACGACGAAGTACGCCGTGTTGCGCGCCGACTTCCAGAACAGCTCGTCGCCGAACAGCTTCGAGAAGTTCTCGAGGCCGACGAACTCCGTCGTGCCCCAGGACTGGATGTTGCCGATCCCGAAGCTCGTGAACGCGAGCGCCAGCGAGGCCAGGATCGGCACCAGCAGGAAGACGGCGAACAGCGCGACGAAGGGGGCGGTGAACCCCCAGCCTGTCAGCGTGCGGCTCATTGCGAGCCGATCGACTCCGCGGTCTCCTGGAACTTCTTGGTCGCCTCAGCGCCGCTCTCGCCCGTCGTGAACGTCTCGTCGAGCTGGCTGTTGAGCTTGGTCGCGAACTGCTCCCACTTCGGGTACACGGGCGCCGTCTTGGCGTCCTCGAGCTGATCGCCGAACACCTTCACGCGCGGGTCCTTGGTGAGCGCGGCCTGGTCCCATGCCGACTGGTTGGAGGGCAGGTCGGTGGCGATCTCGTAGAACTTCGCCTGGACCTCCGGCTGCGTCAGGTACTCGACGAACTTCCAGGCGGTGTCGCGGTTCTTGGAGTTCTTGAACACCGCCAGCTCACCGCCGCCGACGAACGACGTGCCGGTCTCCTTCGTGGGCATCGGGACGACCGTGTACTTCTTGTCGAAGCCCTTGCCGCCCTGGTCGTCGAGCAGCCCGAGGTGCCACGGGCCGGAGAAGAACATCGGGTGCGTGCCGCGCACGAACGCGGGGACGATGTCGAACCCCTGCGACGTGCTGGGCGGGGCGAGCTTCTCCTCGAAGAACGACTGGTAGAAGTCCGTCGCCTCGACCGACTCCGGCGTGTCGAGCGTGTACGTGTCGCCGTCGACGAGCTCGCCGCCGTTCTGCCACACGAAGGGGGCCCACTCCTGCCAGTTGTTGGTGCTGAGGTTGATGCCGTACTTGGCGCCGCCGTCGGACTGCATCTTCTGCGCCATCGTCTTGAGCTCGTCCCACGTCTTGGGCGCCTCGGTGACGCCGGCCTTCTTGGCGATGTCGGTCCGGTAGTAGAGGACGCGCGTCTCGACGTGCCACGGCACGCCGTAGGCCTTGCCGTCGATCGTCACCGCGTCGCGGGCGCCCTCGAAGAACTGCTCCATGTCGATCGAGCTGGGCGTCTCGTCGAGCGCGCCGGTCTTGGCGAACTCGCCCATCCAGGTCGAGCCGACCCAGCTGATGTCCGGCGTCTCGTTGCCGGCGATCGAGGTGAGGATCTTGTTGTGGGCCTGCTCGATCGGGATCGGCGTGACCTTGACCTTGACGCCCGGGTTCGCCTTCTCGAAGTCCGCCGCGAGGACCGGGAGCTTCTCGCCCTCCACGCCGGGCGCCCAGACGGTGATCTCACCGCTCGCCTTCGCGGTCGCGGTGTCGGTCTCCTCATCACCTCCGCCGCACGCGGCGACCAGGGTGGCCAGGGCACAGACGAGCAGGGCGGCCAGCAGGGCCGGCCTTCGGATCGACTTCATCGGTGGGACTCCTCTTCTTCGTCGCTGAGCGGCTCACAGCCGCAACTCGCGCGGATCACTACGTCGCTGGCCAGCACCGTGGCGGCGGGCTCGGCGCCCGCGATGCGCTCGAAGAGCAGCCTCGCGGTCGCAGCGCCCAGCTCGCGCATGGGCTGGCGCACGGTGGTCAGAGCGGGGGAGACGAACCGCGCAAGCTGGATGTCGTCCCACCCGGTGATGGCAATGTCGTCGGGGATGCGCAGCCGGCGGGCGCGGGCGGCGCGGTAGGCGCCGAGCGCGAGCTCGTCGCTGGCGCACAGCAGGGCGGTGGCGCCGGTGGCGAGCGCCCGGGAGGCCGCGAGGCGGCCCTCGGCCTCCCCGAACGCGGCCGAGAACGGCTCTCCGGCGCGGTCGCCCAGGGCCTGGGCGAAGCCGCGCCAGCGCTCCTCGGCGTCCGACGAGGACGCCGGGTCGCCGATGAAGGCGAGCTTCTCGTGCCCGTGCGCGAGCAGGTGCTCGGTGAGCTCGATGGCGGGCCGGAGGCTCTCGGCGCGCACCGACGGGATGCCGTCGACGGGCGGGCGGGCCAGCAGCGCGAGCGGCACGCGGCCGCCCTCGAGCGCCCGCACGACCTCGTCGCTGACCGTGCGGCCCATGATGATCAGCCCGTCCACGCGGCTCATCAGGTCGAGCACGAGCTCGGCACAGCGGTCGCGGCCGTGGGTGCCGAGGATGAACAGGCTCTGGCCGGCCGCGACCATCTCCTCCTCGACGCCGAGGATGACCTCGGAGTAGTACGGGCCGGAGAGGTCGGGGAACACGATCCCCATCGCGCGCTGGCGCTGGGTGGCGAGCGCGCGGCCCGAGCCGCTGGGCGTGTAGCGCAGCTCCTCGATCGCCCTCAGGACGCGTTCCCGGGTCTCTGCGGACACGGGCCCGATGCCCCGCTGGACGCGGGACACGGTGGCGATTGAAACGCCGGCGCGGTCAGCGACCGCATAGATGTTCGCGCGGACAGTTGTCACGTGCGCTCCCCTGCCAGCAGCTCCTCCCTCAGAGGGACTGTAAGCGCTTACACCGTTGCACGGCTTGACGTAGGTGTCAAGCCGGAACCGGCGCGGAGAGCTCCAGCAGATGGATCTCGGGGGGCGCGAACAGGCGGATCGGGAGGCCGCTCGTACCCAGCCCTGCGCTCACCAGCAGGTGCCGGCCGTCGTCGACGATCAGCCCGCGCACGAAGCGCTCGCCGTAGGCCGAGGGGATCACCGGCCGGCGCACGTAGGGGATAGCGATCTGACCTCCGTGCGTGTGGCCGGCGATGGTGAGCGAGACGCGCTCGGGGACGTAGGGGAAGAGGTCCGGGTCGTGCGCGAGCACGAGCACCGGCTCGTTCTCGGGCACGTCGGCGAGGGCGGTGCTGACGCTCGGCCTGCGCATCCGCAGGTCCGCGAGGCCCGCCACGTGGAAGCGCCCGCCGGGCGCCTCGATCGCCACCGACTCGTTCTCGAGCACGGTGATGCCGGCACCGACCAGCGCGAGCCACATGTCGGCGCCGAACTGGACCCAGTCGTGGTTGCCGAGCACGCCGAACACGCCGAGCGGCGGCTGCAGCTCCCCGAGCAGCGCGGCGATGCGCTCGGCCGGGACGCGGCCGCCGAACAGGAAGTGCGCGTCCGTGTAGTCGCCGCCGAGCAGCACGAGGTCGGGGCGCTCGGCGTTCATGCGGTCCACCCAGCGCGCGATCGAGCCCGCCGACGCGTGGATCGCGCCGCTGTGCAGGTCGGACATGACGCCGACACGCAGCCCGTTCAGCGCGGCCGGCCAGTGCGGGAGCGCGAGCGCCTGCCGGCGGACGACGAGGCGGCGCGGCTCGACCAGCGACGCGTAGCCCGCGACAGCGGCGGCGGCCGCCGCCGCGATCCCGCGGGCGCTCATCGCGTGGCCGCTTCGACCTCGTCCCGGCGCGGCATCCCCTCGCGCGCGCCCGCCACCCGCGTCGAGAGCGAGGCGGCGGCGACCGCGAACGCGGCGGCCTCGCGCAGGTCGCGGCCCGCGGCCAACTCGGTGGCCAGCGCGCCGTTGAACGTGTCGCCCGCGCCGGTCGTGTCGGCGACCTGCACCTTGGGCGCGGCCAGGATCTCGGCCTCGCCGTCGCGCAGCAGCAGCACGCCGCGGGCGCCGAGCGTGAGCAGGACGGGCGCGCCGGTGCGCTCGGCCAGCGCGCGCGCCGCTGCCTCGGGGTCCTCCTCGCCGGTCAGCTCCCGGGCCTCGCCGTCGTTGGGGGTCAGGATCGGCCCGAGCGCCAGCAGCTCGTCCGCGACCGGGCGCGCCGGCGCGGGGTTGAGCACGATCGGTCCCGGTGGCTGCGCGCGCCGCCGCCAGCGACGCCGCCTCCGGGATCTCGTGGGCGAGCAGCAGGACGGCGGGGGGCTGCGAGCGGAGCGCGCGCTTGACCGCCTCGGCGTCGATCTCGGCGTTGGCGCCGGAGGCGACGGCGATCTGGTTCTCGCCCGCGGCGTCGACCGCGATCAGCGCGACGCCGGTCGGCACGCCCTCGAGCCGGAGCACGGCGTCGACGTCGACCCCCTCGGTGCGCAGCGCGCCGAGCGCCTCCGCGCCGAGGTCGTCGTCGCCCACCGCGCCGACCATCGCGACCTGCGCGCCGAGCCGCGCAGCCGCGACCGCCTGGTTGGCGCCCTTCCCGCCGCCGTGGCGCGAGAAGTGCCCGCCGGTCACGGTCTCGCCCGCCGCGGGCAGGCGCGCGGCGGTCACGACGAGATCCGTGTTGATGGAGCTGACGACGATGACCCGGCTCACCGCGCGCACCCTACGCACGCGGCGCGCCGCCGGTCACCCCGGCGGCGAAAAGTAGACCGTCGGGTCGCCCGAGACGAGCCAGATCTCCGGGTGCTGGATCGGCACGAACGTCCGGTCGCCGCCGGGCTCCTGGTTGCCGTCGCCGCCCAGCCCCGGCTTGTGCACGATGAAGCCGACGGACTTCGTGTCGTCGGCGAGCGGGATCTCGAAGACGGCGCCGAAGTCGTCCTCGCCGCTCGCCATCCGCGGGGCATCCCACGTCGTCGCGACCCCGGGCTGCCAGCCCGTCGCCCCACAGGTGCAGGCCCCAGTCGCCGTACGCCCCGTCGGCGCGCTGGTAGTGCACGATCGCCTCGTCCAGCGGCGGTCCGGCGACGGTGATCGACGCGGGCCTCGCTCGTCACCGAGCCGCGCCCGTAGTCGAGCACCGCGCGGTAGGCCACCGCCGTCCCGGGCGCGAGCGCCGAGATGTCGTCGATCGCGACGTACGCCGGCGAGGAGGAGTCGCGGCCGATGGTGGTCCACGGACCGCCGCGCGACGCTGCGCTGCAACGTCACCACGTAGTGGCTCTTGTCGGGCGCCGCGACGGCGCGCACCTCGGCCGTCCCGCGGACCTGCCCGCCCGCGGCCGGCGCCTCGAGCGTGATCGAGGGCGCCGCCACCCGCGAGGCGCGGGTGCCGCTACGGCGCGTGTTGCCCGCGTTGTCCAGCACGACCGCGCGGTACTGCAGGCGGGTGCCCGGCTCCAGCCCGGAGACGTCGTGGTAGACGCGGTAGGGCCGGTTGTCGTCGGTGCCGATCGGCTGCCAGCCGCCGCGGCGGCCCTTGGCCAGGAACGTCACCTCGTTGAACCCGTCGCCTGCGACGTTCGCGCCGACCTCGAGCCGCTCGGGCGCGGGCTGCAGCGGCGCGAGCGAGACGGCCGGTGCGCGCCAGTTGCGCGCGAGCCGCTGGTCGGCGCGGTACACGACCGCCGACAGCGGCGGGACCGTCACGGTAAGCCGCTTCCCCGAGTCGGTCCGCGCGCCCGCGCCGCTCCCGCCGTAGAGCCGGCCGAACCAGGCGTGCGCGCTGTAGGTCGGGATCGACGCCGTGCGCGGCTCCTCGGCGTTGTTGAGCGCCACGACGTACTCGCGGCCGTTCGAGCGGTCGAGGCGCGAGAACGCGTACACGCCGGCGCCCGTCCCGCTGGAGAGGCGGTGCTGCTGCGCGCCGTTGCGCAGCGCCGCGGTGCTCGCGCGTGAGCCGCGCCAGCGCCCCGATCCCCGTGTACAGCGGGTGTGTGGTGTCGAAGTTCTCCTCCGCCGTGGTGGCGTCGGTGCCGATCAGGTCGTCGTCGTTGTACTCGGGCACCTGGCTGGGGAACATGTCCTGGCGCGCGAGCTGGTCGCCGCCGTCGCCGACGAAGCCCTGCTCGTCGCCGTAGTAGATGACCGGGTTGCCGCGCGAGAGGTACATCAGCGCGTGCGCGAGCCGGTCGCGCGCGAGCACCTCGGCGTCATCCGCGCCGGAGTTGGCCCCGCGGATGAAGTTGCCGATCCGGCCCATGTCGTGGTTGCCCAGGAACGTCGGCAGCTGGTACGCGTTGGAGTCCGCGTCCGTGTACCAGTCGTCGCCGAGGAACAGGTCGCGCAGCGCGTCGGTGGAGCCCGACCCGGCCGCGAACGACTGCGCGGCCGCCTGGAACGGGAAGTCGAGCACGGCCTGCACGCGGTCGCTGGTCGTGAAGTGCGACGTGTACGGCCGCGAGGTGTCGAACACCTCGCCGAACATGAAGAACTCGCGCTTGCCCTGCCGCTGGGCGTAGCGCAGGACGTCGGGCGCGAACGCCTTCCAGAAGTCGTCGTCGACGTGCTTCATGGTGTCGATCCGGAAGCCGTCGATGCCGAAGTCGCGGATCCAGCCGTTGTAGATGTCGGTCATCCCGCGCACGACGCGCGGGTGCTCGGTGAACAGGTCGTCGAGCCCGAAGAAGTCGCCGTACTGGGAGTTCTCGCCGACGAACGTCGTGTTCCCGCGGTTGTGGTAGAGCGTCACGTCGTTGAGCCACTCGGGCACCTTGCGCGGCTCGCCGGCGGGCACGAACGGCGTGAACGGGAACGACACGCTCGGGCTCAGCGACGGGAACCGGTTCGTGCCGGCGTAGTCGCGGTCGTCGAACGGCCGGCCCGACGCGTCGCGGTAGGGCTTGACGTCCTTGGAGACGTACGCCGGGCGCTTGGCCTCGCGGTAGTCGATGACGTCCGCGGTGTGGTTGGTGATGATGTCGAAGAAGACCTTCATCCCGCGGGAGTGCGCGTCGTCGATCAGCCCGCGCAGCTCCTCGTTGGTGCCGAGGTGCGGGTCGATCTGCGTGAAGTCGGTGATCCAGTAGCCGTGGTAGCCGGCCGACTTGTCGTCCGCCTGCACCGCCTTGTTCTTGAAGCTCGGCGTGAGCCAGATCGCGGTCGTGCCGAGGCCCTTGATGTAGTCGAGCCGCTTGCGGATCCCGGCGAGGTCGCCGCCGTGGTAGTAGCCCTTGTCCTTCGGGTCGAAGCCGGAGATCGGCTTGGCCGCCGGCAGGCCGCCGAGGTCGTTGTCGGTGCCGGCCGTTCTCGAAGCGGTCGGCCATCACGAAGTAGAAGTTCTCGCCGGTCAGCGGCGCGCGCAGGCTGTGCTGCGCTCCCCGATCCCTCCCGTGACCGGCCGCCGGCGCCGCGACCGCGACGGTGGCGATGAGCGTGAACAGCGCGACGAGCGTGCGCGACCGCATGAGTGGCTCCCCCTCCCCCGGATGAGGGGGGAAAGCTACAACCGTCTGCGCGGTGAGCTGCGCCGTGGCGCTGCGGCCCTCCGCTCGGCGCTGATCGTGACCCGGTAGTCGCCCTTCGCCCGCCCCTTCGGCGTCAGCCGGATCGTCGCCCCGCGGCCCGCCGCGTAGCGCTTGCGCACGGTGGTGCGCACGACCTTGCCGCCGCGCGTGACGGTGAGCTTCACGTCCGCCGCGGCGTTGAGGCGGAAGGAGGCGAACAGCGCCCGCTTCTGGCGCCCGGCGAACACCGGGCGGTTGAGGCGGAACGCGCCGATCAGGTTCGTGCACGACCGCGCGCGCTGGAACGCCGGGCGGACCGTGAACCGCCCACCCCGCCGGCGGACCGCGATCCGCCGCAGGTCGGCGCTGCCGTCGGCGAGCTGGGTCCGGAAGCGCACGACGTAGTAGCCGTTGCGCGCGCCGCGCGCCTTCCACGTGAAGGGGCGCTTGCGGGCCCGGAACGCCTTCACGCGCTTGAGGCGCGTGATCGAGCGCCCGCGCGCCTGGCGGAACACGTCGACGCGCACGGAGCGCGCGCTCGCGCGGGTGAAGTCGAGCCGCAGCCCGCGGCCCTGCCGCCGCGCGCCGACGCGCCGGAACCCCGCCACCGTCGCGCAGCGCTCGCCCCGGCCGTGGCGGGCGCCGGGGCGGGCTCGCCCGCGCCGCCCGTCCCGCCCTGCGGCGTCTGCGGCGCCGGCAACGTGACCTTGTAGACGTCGATCGCGTTACGCCCCGCCGCGCCGATGTTGAAGTCGCCGGTCGCGCCCCAGTACGTGAACGTCCCGTCCGCGTTGCGCTGGGCCTTGAAGATCGCCGACGCCCACGTGTTGGCGTTGGAGGGGATGAAGTAGCCAGCGTCCTGGAAGTCGATCGTCCCGTCCGGGTTCTCGGTGAAGTCGACGACCTGCGTGCCCTGCGAGTACCAGCCCATGAAGATCCGGTTCTGGCCGGGGATCTGCTGGAACACGTGCGCCGTGCACAGCGAGCCCTGCGGCTGGGTGCGGATCGTCGCGCGGTAGATCGCCTTGCCGCCCTGCGAGGTGCGCGCGTAGGACTCGAACGCCTCGTCGGCGGTCGCGGGGGTGGAGGTCTTCAGGCGGTCGGCCCGGTAGGCGTGGAGGCCGCCGTTGCCGATCGGGTTGTCGGCCGGCGAGGTCGGGCACGTGGCGCCGGGCGGGGTGACGCCGCCGCCGCGCTCGTCGGTGGCGAAGATGTAGCGCCGCGAGGTGGTCAGCTCCGCCTCGTGGTCGAAGTCGATGTCCTGCAGCGAGTCGAACGCCGGGGTCGCCGACTGCTCGGCCGAGTTGCGGCCCTGGTGGAAGACCGTGCCGACGTGCTGGACGCCCTCCAGCGACGGCGCGCCCGCGGTGAGCCACTTCGCCACCGTCAGGTCGTCGGTCCCCGTGCCCGTGCCGTCGACGCAGTCGACGATCTTGGCGCCGGTGCGGAACGTCGGCGCGGCCGTGCTGTGTCGCGCACGCGGCACGGCAGCGGGGTTCCGCGCGGCTTGTCGTCGGTGAAGTCCGCCGGCGTCCCGCGGTCGTCGAACGCGCCCTTCATGTCGAGCACGATCGTCGCCTGGCCGGAGGCGCAGGCCAGCCGGTCGTCGGGGTAGACCTCGAGCTCGTGGCAGCCGTAGACGCTGCCCTTGTTGGTGTGGCCCTGCGCCATCGCGAGGCTCGGGTAGCGGTAGCGGTAGACCTCGGGCCGGCAGCGGTCGCGCTTGGCCTGCAGCGCGGTGCCGCCCGGGAAGTCCAGGCACGACGAGAAGTCGACGACCTCGAAGCCGTCGAGGTTGAAGCGCTGCGAGCTGGCCGGGTCCTCGTTGTCGCGCTTGCCGTCGGTGACGCGGACGCTGTCGGAGGTCACCGAGTACGCGATGTGCGGGCGCTTGGGGTCGACGTTGACGGTGTGCGACTCGCCGATGTGACTGGTCATGCCGATCTCGTGCGGCGCGGCCGGGTCGGTCACGTCGATGATCTCCAGGCCGCCGGGCGGAGCGGCCTGCAGGCCGCCGAGGCCCTGGTCGTGGCAGCGGCCCTCGGCGTCGGTGGCGTCGATGATCACCTGTGCCTCGCCCGGCGCCGCCGAGGGGTTGAAGGTGTTGAGGATCGCGCCGCCCTTCGGTGACGCCTCGACGTCGTGCTGGAGGCCGAGCGCCGCGCTCGGGTTGCTCAGGCACGACGCCGACGGCTGCGATCCCACGAACTTCGGCTTCACCTCGCCCATGTCGGTGAGCTGGACGATCGTCTGGCCGCCGCCGTTGGGGCCGACGCCGAGCGTGCCCACCGCCGCGTAGGTCTCGCCCCCGCGGGTGAAGAAGTCCAGGTCGGTGTGCGGGTTGCCGGTGGGGATTGTGCCGACGAGCTCCCAGTCGGCGTCCTGGCCGCCGGACAGGAACGTGGGCGCCGGCGGCGTCTGCGGCTGGAACTGCGGGGGCGCGTGGTCGAGAAGGTGGGCGCCGACGCTGGCCGGCAGGGCCAGCAGCGCGATCACCGCGAACAGCAGTGGTCGTCTCATCTTCAGCGTTCTCCCCATGGGGCCGTCGCGCCCGATACCGGTGCGACGGCGCTGAGCCTAGCTAACCGGCGCCGGAAGGATGGTGCCGGTTACCTCGCCGAGCGAGACGCTGCCCGCGGCGCCGCGCAGGATCACCGTGTCGCCGTCCTGGAGGAACGTGCGCCTCGTGCCGCCGGCGAGCACCAGTTCGTCGCGCCCGCCCCAGGTGAGCTCGAGCAGGCTCCCGTACGTGCCGGGCTCGGGGCCGGAGATCGTGCCCGACGCGAACAGGTCGCCCGGCCGGGCGTTGGCGCCGTTGACGGTGGCGTGCGCGAGCTGCTGCGGGGCGGTCCAGTAGAGGCCGCGAGCGTTGGTGCGCGAGACGATCGTCTCCTCACCGCCCGCCGGGACGATCGCCACCTCGAGCGCCACGTCGAGGGCCCAGTCCTCGTCGGTGCGCAGGTAGTCGAGCGGCGCGGGGTCCTGCGGCGGCGCGGGCACGCGATGCGCCTCGAGCGCCTCCAGCGGCACGATCCACGGCGAGATCGAGGTGGCGAACGACTTGCCCAGGAAGGGCCCGAGCGGCTCGTACTCCCAGCGCTGGATGTCGCGCGCGCTCCAGTCGTTGACGAGCACGAAGCCGAAGATGTGCTCGCGCGCCTCGGAGGCGGCGATCGCGGTGCCGAGCGCGTTGCCCGGCCCGGTCACGAACCCGATCTCCAGCTCGATGTCGAGCCGCCCCGTCGGGCCGTAACGGGGGATGCCACCGCTCTGGGGCAGCTGGCCGGAGGGCCGCCGCACCGGCGTGCCGGACACGACGACCGAGCCGGCGCGCCCGTGGTAGCCGACCGGGAGGTGGCGCCAGTTGGGCTTCAGCGGCTCGGCGTCGGGGCGGAACATGCGCCCGACGTTGCTGGCGTGCTCGATCGAGGAGTAGAAGTCGACGTAGTCGCCGATCCCCACCGGGAGGTGGACCTCGACGTCGTCGAGGGCAACGAGCGAGGCGGCGGTCCGGTCGCTCGACGGCGCGCCGGCCCGCAGCAACTCGGTCAGTTGCGCGCGCGTGGCGCTCCACGCCGGGCGGCCGAGGGCGAGGAACGGGTTCAGCATCGGACCGGCGAACGTGCCGCGCGGCAGCCCTGCGAGCAGTCCCGCCTCGGCGAGCGGCTGCAGGAGCAGCGCGTGGGCGCCGACGCGCACGGCGGCCCGCGGCGGTTCCCCGGGCGCCGCGACGACGCCGAACGGCAGGTTGTCCAGCCCGAAGCCGGAGCCGTCGGCGCCCGGGACCCAGGTCTCCGTCATGCCGCCTCAGGTGGCCGGTGGCCGCGTTGCGGAGCGCCATCTCCAGCGTCGGGGCGTCCGACAGCGGCAGCTCGACCTCGATGTAGGTCTCGGGGCCGGTGGGGACGTCACGGTCACGGTCCCCAGTTTCTCGAACAGCCGCAGCATGCTGCGGTTCGACGTCAGCAGCCCGGCGGTGAAGCACCGGACGCCGTTCTTCGCCGCGCGCTCGGTGAGGCGGCGCAGCAGGAGCCGCCCAGCCCGCGGCCCTGCATCGCGTCGATCACGGACACGGCGGCCTCGGCCTTGTGCGGGTGCTCGGGATCGCGCAGGTAGCGGGCCACCGCGAGCCCCTCGCCCGACTCTGAGTCGAGTACGCCGAGCGCCTCGTGGTCGACGTGGTCGAGCTCGGTGAAGAAGGCCAGCTCGTCGGTGGTCAGCCGCGGCTTGGAGCCCATGAAGCGCAGGTAGCGGGACTCGCTCCCGAACCGCTCCCAGCCGGCCAGGAACAGCGGCTTGTCCTCCGGCTGCACGGGCCGGATCAGGACCTCCGCGCCGTCGCGCAGCGTGACCAGCTCGCCGGCGCGGTTGTCCTCGGCGCCACGCCGGTACGCGGCGGCCGCCGCCTCAGCCTCGTCCTCTGTGTCGTGGCGCGACACGGGGGCGTCCGCGCCCTGGAGGCGGACGTAGTAGCCGCCGGAGGGGGAGGGCTCGACGAAAAAGCGCATCCCGCCTCATGATGGCGGTACGGCCTTGGGCGACCAACAGGCCGTCCGGAGACGGCCTGCGGGCGGCGCTCGGCCTGCCGGCGGATGCGCTCGGCGAGGGCGGCCCTTGATCCCGCCGATCAGGATCGGGGGCTCGAGTGGCGGGGAACATGGTGGGGCTCCTCGGAGGGACTTGCAAAGCCAAGACGCCGAACCCCCGCGATCTATTCCGTGTGCCGCGTGTAGCGCGTGCGGATGGTGTCGTCGCGGCCCGGGCCGCGCACGCGCCAAGTCACGACCAGCGTCTCGTCGTCGAGCACCTCGAACGTCCCCCGGTAGACGTCCGGGGCGCACAGGTGCTCGGCCTCGCAGCGGCCCGTCGCGAGGTCGAGCCGATGGAACGGGCGGCCGTCGTCGAAGCGGACCTGGCCGTCGGGATCGAGGATCAGCGTCCGCGACGCCGGGCCTTCGTGGCCGTCCAGCACGAGCTGCCCGGTCTCGTGCCAGCGGGTCGTCCCATCCTCCTGCGCGGTGAACGCCGCGACGCCCCGGAACGTCCCGCGGCCGGCGCTGATGTAGCGCTGCACCGACCACTCGCCGGCCAGCCACGACCCCAGGTCGGCTAGCACGCTCGCCGCCACGTCCAGAGCGCCAGCCGCTTGCGCAGTGCGTCGATGCCCGGGTCGTTCTCGAGGAAGATCGCCATCCCGCGGCGGTGCGCCTCGCGCGCACGGACGTCCAGGCGGTCGTGCAGGATCGCGGCGAGCGCACCGTCGAGCCGGCGCACGGCGATCCAGCGCTCGCCGGGCCACCCCTCCAGCTCTCGGCCGAGCAAGGCCGCGGGGTAGCGGCCGGCGTCGGGGCGCGCGCGCTCCCAGGAGCCGGCCGAGAGGCAGCAGATCGCCCGAATGCCCCGGCGGTGCAGGGCCCGGACCGTGGCCCGCGGCGTCTCCTGCCCGTCGACGTCGTAGGCGTCGAGGGACGCGAACGGGGCGCGCGGCGGCTCGCTGAGCTGCCACTGCCACCGCAGGCCGGGCTCCGGGTGCCAACGGGCGTCCGCGCCAACCGGGAGCGCAAGCAGGAGGAGCGCGACGGTCAGGATGGCGCGGAGCACACGGGGAGTATCTAGGCCGGGACCAGCGGCGCCTCCTCCTTGAGCAGCCCGCGCTCGCGCAGGTTCGGGCGGACGCCCTCGCCCACGTGGTAGGCCTCCTCGAGGTGGGGATAGCCGCTGAAGATGAACTCCTCGAGCCCGTGGTCGGCGATCCGGTCGGCGACCTCCTCGTACCACGGAATCGGCGGGGAGCTGACGCGATGACCGTCGCCGCGCAGTCGGCAACCCGCGGCCGCGGTCGCGCACCCACACGGCGGCGGTCGAGCTGCGCGACGCGTGGCCGGCGGCGGCGACCCAGCGTCCCGCGGCGCGGGCTCTACGTGCTCGAATCCGAGCCGGGCAACTTCGCGGGCCGGGCCCGGGAGTGGGCCTCGCTCAGCCCGACGGCGGCGCGAACTGGCTGAGCGTCATCTCCGCGCCCTGCGGGTCGCGGATCTCGGCCGCCTTCGTCCATTCGGTGTCGGTCGAGGAGATGATCTCGGCGCCGAGGCGCTCGGCCGTCACGAGCGACTCGTCGCGGTCGGCGACCGCGAACGTCACGTGCCAGTGCGGCGAGGGCGCCTGCGGCGCGAGCCACGCGATCGCATCCTCGAAGCCGGGCGGCGCCGCGACCGCGGCCTGCCGCTCGCGGATGCCGGGATCGACGGTGGCCTCGAGGTGGTCGCCGTAGCCGGGGCGGCGCCACATCGCGGCGAACCCGAGGTCCTGGATCTCCCACCCGAACACCGCGGCGTAGAAGGGCTTAGCGCCCTCGGGATCGCGGGTGTGCAGATCGCTGAAGTTCCACGTCCCCGGAGCGTTGACGAGCTGCGCGCCCGGGCGGGCGCGCGCCTGCCACAGCCGGAAGGCGGCGCCGGCCGGATCGGTGCAGCTCGCCGCTCGCCCGCCCGGGCCGGCGTCCTGGGGCCCGGCCGTGACGGCGCCGCCGTTGGCGGCCACGCTCTCCGCGGCAGCGTCCGCGTCGTCGACGGCGATGTAGGTGTTCCAGGCGGTCGACCCGCCCGGCGAGGGCGCCAGGGCGGCGACGTCCTGACCGTCCAGCGTCGCGATCCAGTAGTTCCCGGGCGCCTCCGGCGGCATCGCGTCGGAGAATGCCCAGCCGAACAGCCCGCCGTAGAAGCGCATCGCGGCCGCTGGATCGGTCTGCTCCGAGTCGACCCAGCACGGGACGCCGTGCGGATAGGTCCTCACAGCGATTCCAGGGCCTCGGCGACGGGCGTCGGGCCCTCCAGCACGTCGAAGCCGACGTGGATCGTGGCCGGCTGGCGCAGGGTCTCGAACAGCGTGAGCGCCGTGTCGTCGCGGGTGATCTCGCCGCGCCGCCCGAGCCCACGCGACGCGTCGATGGTGCCCGTGCCGGGCGCGTCGGTGAGCCGGCCGGGCCGCACGACGGTCCAGTCCAGTCCGCTCGCCATCAGCGCGTCGTCGGCCTCCTTCTTGGCCTGCATATAGGGCCGCATCGCCTCCGGGGCGTGCTCGACGTCGGCCGTGCCCATCGACGAGACGATCACGTAGCGCGCCACGCCGAGTTCCTGCGCGGCCTCGATCAGCTTCAGCGCGCCGCCGAGATCCACGGTGCGCTTGCGTTCGGGCCCGCTGCCCGGGCCGGCGCCGGCGGCGAATACGATCGCCTGCGCGGTGCCGATGTGCTGGCGCACGTCGTCGGTCTCGAGGTCGCACAGCACCGCCTCGGCGCCGGCCGCCTCGAGATCGGCCGCGTGATCGGGTTTGCGGATCAGCCCGCGGGCGTGATCCCCATTGTCGGCCAGCAGCTTGAGCAGCCGTAGCGCGATCTGTCCGTGTCCACCCGCGACGAGAACCTCCATGGCGCTGGTTCCTACCCGGCGCGGATGGGAAGGAACGCACGATGACCGCCGTCGAGCTCCTCGGCGCCTTCGTGCTCGACGATCGTGACCTCGAGCCCGTCGAGGATCTAGACGGTGCCGAGCCCGATCACGACGCGCCAGTGGAACTTCGACCACGGAAGGCGGTCGAGGCGGGCGGGGACCTGGGTCTCGACCGTTCCGAGCTGGGCCGTACTCATGGCCCCGGCGTTACGCGGGGCGTGGATGGGCTAACCGACGGCGGTGACGGGGCCGCAGGCGAGGATGTCCTCGACCAGTTGCTTGGCGCGCTCGTCCGACCAGCGACCGCTGGCGACGAGGTGCTCGGCGAGGGCGTCGACGTCTTCCAGCGCGGAGCGGGCCTCGTCGTGGTCCGCGGCGAAGATGAGGGTGTCGGCGGCGTCGCGGATGCGGGTCTGCTCGTCGCCGAGGAGCTTGGCGGGGCCCATCTCCTCGAGCGTCTTGACGACCCGTCCGTAAGCGTATGTGCGTTCTGAGTTCATGCGATCTGGCTTCCTACTTGGGTCATCGACAGTGTATGACGGGACTTGACCCCTATACGCCCCTCGGGGGTGCGACGGGTCACTCATAGGGTGCGACCCGGGGTCGCTGAGGGTCATCCCCAATAGGCACGGAGGCGCGTGAGGTCGATGCTGCAGCCATGAACGAAGAGCCCCGCAACGACGACGAACTGACTGGTCCGACCGAGCCCATGACTTCCGGCGACCCGCTCGCCGGATCGGCCCCCGGGGGCGACACCCCAAAAGGCGAGACCCCTCCGCCAGCGCCCCCGGGGGCCGGGCGCCCTTTCGAGTCCGGCGCCCCCGACGAGTCGGACGCCCCCACCGGGCCGGACGCTCCGACCGAGGCCGACGAGCGCTCCGAGCCGTTCGAGCCCTCCGCCTCCGGCGCGCACGCGGCGTCGTCGGGCGTGCCGCCCGTCAAGCGCCTCACGCGCTCCTCGTCCGACAAGCTGATCGGCGGCGTCGCCGGTGGCCTCGGCCGCTACTTCGGCATCGACCCGATCCTGTTCCGGATCGCCTTCGTCGTCCTGACGTTCGCCGGGGGTGTCGGCGTCCTCGCCTACATCGGCCTGCTCGCGTTCGTTCCCGCCGACGACGACAGCCGCATCTTCGGCGCGAGCCGCGAGGTGAACCTGATCGGCGCCGTGATCCTCGGCATCCTCGTCGTGGTCCTGCTTGGACCGCCCGCGTTCTTCATCGGCCCCGTGCTGATTCCCGTGGCGCTGCTGATCGGCCTCGGGCTGGTCCTGTGGCGCGCCGCGGGCGGCCGCCCGCCCGGCGGTGACCCCGCGAAGCTCATCGCCCGCGGCGCGATCGCGCTGCTGATCGGGATCGCCGCGGCCGGCGGGTTCGCCGGCGTGTTCATCCTCGCCGCGACCGGCGGCGGCACCGTGCTGGCCATCCTCGCGATCGTGGCGGGAGTGGCGCTCGTGGTGTCGGCGTTCGCCGGCGGCGCGCGCTGGCTCGTCGTACCCGCGCTGGTGCTGGTCCTCCCGCTCGCCATCGTCGCGGCCGCCGGCATCAACGTCGACGGCGGCATCGGCGAGCGCAGCTACCGCCCGACCACCGCGGCCGAGCTGCGCCCCGAATACCGTGTCGGCATGGGCGAGCTGAACGTCGACATGCGCGACGTGGACCTGCCGGCCGGCGAGACCGAGGTCGAGCTGGAGGTCGGCGTCGGCCACGCCCTCGTCCGCGTGCCCGAGAACGCGTGCGTCACGTCCGATGTCGAGGTCGGCGCCGGCTACGCCCAGGTGCTCGACCGGACGAGCGACGGCGTCGACGTCGCGTTCGCCCAGGCCGGCCAGCCACTCGGCGACGCCCCGCGGCTCCATCTGGAAGCCGATGTCGGCATCGGCGCCCTGGAGGTCGTGCGCGGGAACGAGGAGCTCTACGGACCGCGCTCGATCGGCGACGACGGCAACGATTCGGTCGCCTGCCCGTGAACCGGAGGGTCGATCGCGTCTCGCTGGTCGCCGGGCTCGCCGTGTGCGGGCTCGGCGCCGTGCTGTTGCTCGACCGCACCGGCGTGATCGACCTCCGCTTCGCCTACGGCCTCCCGTTGATCCTGGCATGCGTCGGCGCGATCCTGCTGGCCTGGGGCCTCGATGGGCCCAGGCGATGAGTGCGACGATGAGCGCCGTGACGGCACAGCCCCTGCGCCGCGACACCGAGGGCGGCCTGGTGGCCGGCGTGTGCGCCGGGATCAGCCGCCGCTACGGCATCGACCCGATCATCTTCCGCGTCGCGTTCGGCGCCGCCACGCTGGCCGGGGGGACCGGCCTCGTCCTGTACGTCCTCGCCTGGGTGTTCGTGCCCGCCGAGGGCGAGTCGCGCACGGCGGCGGTGCGGCTGTTCGGGCACCGGCAGACCTGGCTCGTCGCCTCCGGCGGCGGGATGCTGACGCTCAGCGCGCTCCTGCTGCTCCGCGAGTGGGGCCTGTGGTTCAGCGACGCGATCGCCTGGCCCGTGCTGCTCGCGGTCGCCGGTGGCGCGCTGATCTGGCGCCAGAGCGCCGCCTCGGCGCCGTCCGGCGCCCCGGCCGCTCCCGAGAGCTCTCGTCCCGACCGCCCGCTCGACCCGTTCCGCGCCCTCCGGCTCCCGACGCCCGCCCTCGGCCCCGCGGCGATCGGCGCGACGCTCGTGCTCGCCGCCGGCCTGGTGTTCCTGTGGCTCAACGACGCGCTCGGGACGGCGCGCGACGTGGTCCTCGGCGTCATCGTGACGCTGGTCGCGCTGACGCTGATCCTCGCCCCGTGGTGGCTGCGCCTCGCCCGCGGGCTGGCCGCCGAGCGCGCCGAGCGGATCCGCTCCCAGGAGCGCTCCGAGGTCGCCGCCCACCTCCACGACTCCGTGCTCCAGACCCTCGCGCTCGTCCAGCGCCGCGCCGGCGACCCGCGCGAGGTCGCCAACCTCGCGCGCCGCCAGGAGCGCGAGCTGCGCGCGTGGCTGAGCGGTGGGCGGCCGGACCCGGGGACGTCGCTGGCCGGCTCGCTCGAGGCGGTCGCCGCCGAGGTCGAGGAGACCCACGGCGTGCCGATCGACGTGGTCGCGGTCGGCGACGCCCCGATGGACGACCGCGCCACGGCGCTCGTGGCCGCCACGCGCGAGGCGCTCGTCAACGCCGCCAAGTTCGCCGGGGGCGCGCCGGTCTCCCTCTACGCGGAGGTCGGCGAGGAGCGCACCGAGGTGTTCGTGCGCGACCGCGGGCCGGGGTTCGACGCGGCGGCGGTGCCCGAGGACCGGCGCGGCGTGCGCGAGTCGATCGTGGGGCGGATGCGCCGCCACGGCGGTCGCGCCACCGTGCACTCGTCGCCCGGCGCCGGCACCGAGGTCGAGCTGGTGATCGAGCGATGAGCGCGCCGAGCGTCGTCATCGTCGACGACCATCATCTGTTCCGCTCCGGCGTGCGCGCCGAGCTCGACGGGCTCGTGACCGTGCTTGGCGACGCCGCCACCGTCGAGGACGCGGTGCGCTGCGTGCTCGAGCACGAGCCCGACGTGGTGCTGCTCGACGTGCAGATGCCCGGCGGCGGCGGGGTCGAGGTGATCCGGCAGGTCGCCCAGCGCCGCCCCACCCAGCGCTTCCTGGCGCTGTCGGTGTCCGACGCCGCCGAGGACGTCATCGCGATCATCCGCGCGGGCGCCCGCGGCTACGTGACCAAGACGATCTCCGGCGACGAGCTCGCCGACGCGGTCCGCCGGGTCGCCGAGGGGGATGCGGTGTTCTCCCCCCGGCTCGCCGGCTTCGTCCTCGACGCGTTCTCCGGCACGGCGTCGCTGCCGCCGGCGGAGGTGGACCCCGAGCTCGACCAGCTCAGCCCGCGCGAGCGCGAGGTCCTCCGCCACATCGCCCGCGGCTACCTCTACAAGGAGATCGCGCTGCGCCTCGGGATCTCGTCGAAGACCGTCGAGGCGCACGTGTCCGCGGTGCTGCGCAAGCTCCAGCTCTCCAACCGCCACGAGCTGAGCCGCTGGGCGGTGGAGCGCCGGCTCATCGAGTAGCTACCGCTTCGGGACCCTCACCACCTCGTACGGCGTGTCGGGGGTCGGCGCGGGGATGTTGAACTTGGCGTTGACGACGTAGCGGGCGTGCTTCGAGGCGGCGATCGTCGACGGGACCTCGAAGTTCTCGTCGTGGATCTCGCTGACGATGCGCCCGCTGGTGAGGTCGCGGTTGAGCTTCACCGTCGTGACCTCACCGATGCCCACGGGGGCCTCGTCGCGGTTCTCCACGGCCGAGAGCTTGCGGCCGTCGAGCAGGATGCCGTCGGTGTTGATCAGCTCGCCGTCGCCTCCGGTGACCGCGATCTTGCGCGCGGTGGCGGTGCCCTCGGTCACGGCGTCGATCGCGAAGGCGTCGCCGGTGTTGCTCTTGACCATGATCAGCGTGCGGCCGTCCCGGGTGGACGCGATGCCGTTGGCGTTGATGACGTCCGGCTGCTGGGTCCATTCGCCGCCGAGCGCGATCTCGCGCAGCTCGCCGAGCCCGCCCCGGCGCTCGAACGGGACGAAGTACAGGACCGCCCGGCGCGAGTCGGTGAAGTAGGCGCCCTGCTTCGTGAGCGTCACGTCGTTGATGAACTGCGACTGCCGCAGCTCGTAGGACTTGAGCTCGTCGCCCGAGCGGACGTCGTAGATGCGGATGAACTTGCTCCCCGCGCCCGAGACGAACAGGCGCCCGCGGCGGTCGACCTTGATGCCGGTGGCCGCGCGGCCCGTGCCGCCCTCGACGAGGATGTCGCCGCGCCCGGTCTTGAGGCTGCCCTCGTAGATCGCGCCCGTAGCGCGCGAGGAGACCAGGAACCGGTTGCGGGCGTAGGTCTCGATGCCCTCGGGCTGGAAGCCGTTCGGGATCGGGATGACGCTTGGGCCGTGGCCGCCGTGCTTGTGGCGCTTGCCCTTGTGGCCATGGTCGGCGAGCGCCGGCATGGCGATCGCTCCGCACAGCACGAGTGAGAGTGCAATGAGGATTCGCTTCATGTCTTCCCCCTACCCGGGTACACGCGGCGGAATGTCCGCGCTTGATGACCTCCACGAACGCATACGCACGCACACCGGCTGCGGGTTCGAGATCTGCGAGGGAGCCACGCACCTCGTGCCCGGTGAGGGGTCCGAGACCGCGGACATCATGGTCGTCGGCGAGGCGCCGGGCCGCAACGAGGACGAGCAGGGGCGCCCGTTCGTGGGGCGCGCCGGGCAGCTGCTCGACGAGCTCCTGGAGGAGGCCGGGCTCGAGCGCGCGAGCGTCTACATCACGAACGTCGTCAAGGCGCGCCCGCCACGCAACCGCGACCCCACGCGGGCCGAGGTCGAGCACTGGATGCCCGTGCTCGAAGAGCAGCTCGCGCTCGTCTCCCCGCGGCTTGTCGTGCCCCTCGGGAGGCACGCCCTGGCGCACTTCGCGCCCGCCGCGAAGATCGGCGAGGCGCACGGGGCGCTGACGATCGAGCCCTCCCGCGCGCTGTACCCGCTCTACCACCCGGCGGCGGCGCTGCGCTCGACGAAACTCAAGGAGACGCTGTTCGCCGACGCGCGGGCGTTGCCGGCCGCGCTCGCCTCGCTGCCAACCGCGTGAGCGTCGAGCGTTTGCGCGCCGTCGCTGTCGGCTAATCGACACCCATGGCCCGCCTCGAGCTCCCGCCCGTCGAGCCCCGGGTGGGGGAGGATCCGGCCCCCGCCGCGCGGTGGGCCGGTGACGACGCGGTCCCGCGCGGCCTGGCCGTCGCGTCCGCGGTCACGCTGCGGGTGATCATCGTGGTCGGCGGGATCGTCCTCCTCGCCCTGTTCGCCAAGCGGATGATGGTCGTCGTCCTGCCGTTGATCATCGCGCTGCTGCTCGCGACGCTGCTCGCCCCGATGGCCGCGTGGCTGCGCGCCCACAAGGCCCCGCCGGCGGCCGCCGCCTTCGTGGCGGTGCTGGTCGCGTTCCTCGTCTTCCTCGGGCTGTGGGGGCTGGTCATCCCGCCGTTCGTCTCCCAGGTCCCCAGCGTGGCCGACAACGTCGAGCGCGGCGCGGGCCAGGTCGCCGACCTCGCGAAGCCGCTCGGCATCACCGGGGAGGACGTGCGGCGCGGCGTCCAGCAGGCCCGCGAGCAGCTGCAGAGCGGGCGGGTCGCGGGCCAGGTGCTCTCGGGCGCGCTGCTGGTCGCGCAGTGGGCCGCCGCGATCGTGCTGATCGCGGTGCTGACGTTCTTCTTCCTCAAGGACGGCGAGCAGCTGCGCGACTGGACGGTCGGCCTGTTCGCCGAGCGCCGCCGGACGATGCTGGTCGAGGTGTTCGACCGGGCGTGGGGCGCGCTGGCCGCCTACGTGCAGGGCGTGTTCCTGGTGGCGACGATCGACGCGGTGCTGATCGGGATCGTGCTGCTGATCGTCGGCGTGCCGATCGCGCTGCCGCTGATCGTGCTCACCTTCCTCGGCGCGTTCTTCCCGATCGTCGGCGCGTTCCTGGCGGGCGCCGCCGCGGTGCTCGTCGCGCTCGTGAGCGGCGGCACCGTCGACGCGGTGATCGTGCTGGTGGCGATCGTCACCATCCAGCAATTGGAGGGCAACGTCTTCTACCCGCTCGTCGTCGGCAAGCGGCTGATGCTGCACCCGGTCGCGATCCTGCTGGCGCTGACGGCGGGCGGCGTGCTCGCCGGCGTGGCGGGGGCGTTCCTCGCCATCCCGATCGCGGCTGTCACCTCCGCGGTCCTGGACTTCGCGCGCAAGCACCGCGCCGCGGAGCGTTCGCAGCACGTGATGACGCTCTGATGGACGCGCCGATGCGCAGCTACTACGAGCAGCGCGCGCCGGAGTACGACGACTGGTGGCAGGGGACGGGCCTGTTCGCGCGGCGCGAACGCCCCGGCTGGCAAGAGGATGTCGCGGCGCTGTGCGCGGCCGTGGAGGCCCTGCCGCCGGCCCGGACGCTCGACGTCGCGTGCGGGACCGGGTTCCTCACCGCCCACCTCCCGGGGGAGATCACGGGGCTCGACCAGAGCGCGGCGATGCTCGACATCGCGGCCCGGCGGCTGCCGGACGCCACGTTCGTGCAGGGCGACGCGATGGACCCGCCGCCGGGCACCTACGCCCGCGTTCACGCCTCCCACTTCTACGGCCACCTCGATCCCTCGCAGCGCACCGCGTGGCTGGCCACCGCCGCGGCCTTGGCGCCGGAGCTCGTGATCGTCGACTCGGCGCTGCGCCCGGACGGGTGAGGCGGAGGCATGGCAGGAGCGCCGGCTCAACGACGGCTCCCGCCACCGGGTCTACAAGCGCTGGTTCACACCCGCCTCGCTCGCGGAAGAGCTCGGCGGCGGCGAGACGCTGCACGCCGGCCCCTGGTTGGTCGCCGTCCGCCACGGGGTCAGACCCCTTTGTGCAGCGGAATGAAGTGAGGGGTGCGCCGCTCAAGCGTGCCGGGCGCGCGTCCGATGAGTTCCCACGGTGTCCAGCCAGCCGCTCATCCGGGACATGTACGACCTGCTCCCGCCCTCGCGCGGGGTGGAGCTGCGGCGGCGCAACCTCGAGCGCCTCGCCGCGCTCGACGCTGACGGGGCCGAGCGGCGCGCCCGGCTCGCGGCGCTGCTCGCCGCGCCGCCTCGCGAAGGGTGATTCGGACCACCGCCTGAGAGTTCGGCGGCGGGGACTTCGGCGGCGGCCTTAGGCGCCGGACCCGGCGGTCCGGAGCGACCGTCCCGGTGCGCGCTCGCCGAGGGCGAACCGCGCCGGGAGCTCCGAGCCGTCCTCGATCGCCGCGGCAAGCGTCTCCGCGATCGCGGGGCCGTGCTTGAAGCCGTGGCCGGAGCCGGCGCCGGCGATCCAGTTCCGCTCCCATGACGGGTGGCGGGCGGCGACGAAGTTCGAGTCCGGCGAGAGCTCGTAGCGGCAGCAGCGGCCCTCGCGGAGCGGCGCGTCCGCGAGCGCCGGGAAGCGGTCGGCGAGGTAGGTCCGGACTCGCGGCTCGGTGGCGCCCGCCGCCGGGAGCTCCGCGTCGGGGTCGAGCGCCGGCCCCTCCTCGTCGAGCGCGACCTTGACGCCGATCCCGTCGAGATCGCCGGTGCCGTACATCGCGCGGTCGTAGTCCACCCAGCCCGGCACGCCCGGCGTGCGCCAGGCCGGCCCGCCGTCGAAGAACAGCAGCTCCTGGCAGGTCACCCGCATCGTCACGAGGCCCGCGAACAGCCGCGACAGCCACGCCCCGCAGGCCCAGACCACGGCGTCGCCCTCGAGCCGCGACCCGTCCTCGAGCAGCACCACGCCGTCCTCGGGAACGGCCCGCGACCGCACGACCCGCGCGCCGTGCGCGGCAGCCTGACCCGCCAGCGCACGCACCGCTCGCTGCGCCCGCAGCACCCCCGCCTCGGGCTCGAACAGCACAAACGAAAGGTCGTCGACGCCGAGGCTCGGAAACAGCTTCGAGGCCGCGTCGAGGTCGAGCCGCTGCGAAGGGATGCCCTGCGCGGCCATCGTGGCCTCGGACTCCGCCTCCCAGCCGTCCGCCCGCTCGGCGAACCACGCCATGCCGCACTCGACCATCAGGTCCTCGCCGCTCTCGGCCTCCAGCTCGCGCCACAGCGTCCGCGCCCGCCGGGCGGTCCGCGTGTAGTCGGCGTCGGTGCCGTGAGAGGCGCGGATCAGGCGCGACTCGCCGCCTGAGCTGGCGCGGGCGTCGCCCGGCTCGAACTGGTCCACGAGCGTGACCTCGTGCCCCGTCCGCGTCATGGTCCAGGCCAGCGAGGCGCCGAACGTGCCGGCTCCGACGATCACGACGTGCATCGGGCGGAGCGTATCCGCGCGCTTGAATGTCCGGATGCTCGCCGCCCTCGCCGCCGCCACCGCGCTCGCCGCGCCGGCCGCGCTCCCGCAGCGGATCGAGGCCGGCCACTCCGTCAACGGGCGCAAGATCGTGGCCGTGCGCACCGGGCCACGCCACGGCTCCGGTCCGCGTGCTCGTCAGCGGCTCGATCCACGGCACGGAGCCCGCCGGGCATGCGGTGATCGCCCGCCTGCGCACGCTCGCCCCGCCCAAAGGCGTCCAGGTGTGGACGGTGCGGACCTTCAACCCGGACGGGGTCGCGCGCGGCACCCGCCAGAACGCCCGCGGCGTCGACCTCAACCGCAACTTCCCCTTCCGCTGGCGCCCGCCGGGCGGCCCTTCGACGTCTACTACCCGGGCCCGAGCCCGAAGTCGGAGCCCGAGACGAAGGCCCAGATGCGGCTGATCCGGCGCATCCGCCCGCAGCTCTCGATCCACTTCCACCAGGCGCTGCGGCTCGTCAACCTGACCGGCGGCGCGCGCCCGCACCTGGTGCGCGACTACGCCGAGCGAACCGGCCTGCCGGCGAAGCGGCTGCCCTACTACCGCGGCACCTCGACGAGCTGGCAGAACCACACGTTCCCCGACTCGACCTCGTTCGTGGTCGAGTTCGGCGGCGGGGCGCTGTCCAAAGCCCAGGTGCGCCGCCACGCCCGCGCGGTGCTGACCACCGCCGCATCGCTCGCGCCCACGCCGGCCGCCGCCCGGGCCACCAAGCCGCCGATCCGGTGGTCGCCGATCCCGTTCGGCGCCGACCGGGTGCGCCAGATGCGCGCCTACGCCCGCCGCCACTACGGCCTGAACCGCGCGCGGCTCGTCGCGCCGAAGGTCATCGTCGAGCACTTCACGGCCTCCTCCACCTACGCCCCGGCGTTCAACACGTTCGCCGCGAACCAGCCCGACGTCGAGTTCGGCGAGCGGCCCGGCGTGTGCTCGCACTTCATCGTCGACCGCGACGGGACGATCCACCAGCTGGTGCGGCTGAAGTGGATGTGCCGCCATACGGTCGGCCTCAACCACGTCGCGTTCGGGATCGAGCACGTCGGCACCTCCGACGCCGACGTGATGGGTCGCCGCCGCCAGCTCGAGGCGTCGCTGCGGCTCACGCGCTGGCTCCAGGACCGCTACGGCATCCGCGACGTGATCGGTCACGCGGAAAGCCTGTCCAGCCCGTACCACCGTGAGAAGATCGCCGCCATGCGCAACCGTACCCACGGCGACTTCGCCCGGCCTGCCATGCGCCGCTACCGGGCAATGCTCTGACATGGCAGGCGACGGCCCCACCCTCGTGCTCGTCCGGCACGGCGCCACCGAGTGGAGCGTCTCCGGGCAGCACACCGGAACCACCGACGTCCCGCTCACCGAGGAGGGCCGCGCCAACGGCCGGGCGTTGCGGGAGCGCCTGGCCGGCTACGACTTCGCCCTCGTCCTGACCAGCCCGCTCAGCCGCGCCCGCGAGACCTGCGAGCTGGCCGGCTTCGGCGACCGCGCGCAGCTCGAGCCCGACCTGCGCGAGCTCGACTACGGCGAGTACGAGGGCCTCACGACCCCGAGATCCGCGAGACGCGGCCGGGCTGGAGCGTGTGGCGCGACGGCTCGCCCGGCGGCGAGACGCTCGACCAGGTGGGCGAGCGGGTCGACCGCGTGGTCGACCGGGCGCTCGAGACGGGCGGGGACGTCGCGCTGTTCGCGCACGGCCACGTGCTGCGCGTGCTCGCCGCGCGCTACCTCGAGCTGCCCGCCGCCTACGGCGGCCATCTCGCCCTCGGCACCGCCGCGGTCTGCGAGCTCGGCTACGAGCGCGAGCGGCGCGCCGTCTGGCTCTGGAACGACACCGCCCACCTGCGCTGATGGAGACCGAGCGCCTCCGCGCCGAGCCGGTCGACGAGCACCACCACGCCGTGCTGTGCGAGCTGCTCGGCGACCCGCGCGTCGGCGCCAACCTCGGCGGGGTGGCCGACGCCGGCGCCGTCAAGCGGCAGATCGCCCGCCAGGAGGCGCACTGGGCAAGGCACGGCTTCGGCTACTGGGTGTGGTTCGACCGCGAGACGGGCGAGCCCGTCGCCCGCGGCGGGCTCTCGAACACCCACGTCGGCGGCCGCGACGAGATCGAGGTCGGCTGGTCGGTGTGGCCCTCCCGCTGGGGCCAGGGGTACGCGACCGAGCTCGGCGCCGCCTCGCTGCGCTGCGCGTTCGAGGAGCTCGGGTTCGTCGACATCGTCTCCTACACGCTCCACGACAACCGCGCCTCCCAGCGGGTGATGGAGAAGCTCGGGTTCGAGTTCGAGCGCGACGTCATCCACGCCGGGCTGCCGCACGTGCTCTACCGCCGCGCCCGCGCGGTCGGTTAGTCGGTCAGCTCGGCGAGCAGCGGCGCGTGATCGGAGGGCTTCGGGCCCTTGCGGAAGTTGCGGTCGATGCCGCACGACGTCAGGCGCGGGGTGAGCCGGGGGCCGACCAGCAGGTAGTCGATCCGCAGCCCCATCTTGCGGTGGAAGTGGCCCTGCCGGTAGTCCCACCACGTGTAGCCGACCTCGTCCGGGATGCAGCTCGCGGTAGGCGTCGGCGAGCCCCGCTTCGAGCAGCGCCTCGAAGCGCTCGCGCTCCTCGGGCTGGACGTGGGTGTCCTGCGCGAAGGCCGCCGGGTCGTAGACGTCGATGTCCGCGCGGGTCACGTTGAGGTCGCCGCCGAGCACGTCGAGCTCGCCGGCGCGCGAGCGCATCGCGTCGAAGAAGGCGAGCTTCTTGGGGAACTCGGGTGAGTCGACGGCGCGCCCGTTCGGCACGTACACGGAGGCGACCCGCAGGCCGCCCGCGACGCGCCTCGACCCAGCGCGCCTCCTCCGGCGCCGCCTCGCCCTCGAGCCCGGAGCGCGCCTCCTCGAGCTCGTACTCCGTCCGCGCGGCGATCGCCACGCCCGCCCAGCGGCCCGCCGAGTGGTCGACGGCGTGGTAGCCCGCGCCGGCCAGTTGTTCGTGCGGGAACGCATCGGGCTCGCACTTGGTCTCCTGGAGCAGGAGCACGTCGGGCGCGTGGGCGCCGAGGAACTCCAGCACCCGCGGGAGGCGCACGTTCAGCGAATTGACGTTCCAGGTGGCGAGCTTCACGAGGGCTCTGCAGCGTACGAAAGCGACGCGCAGGGACAATCATTCGTCGATGGGACTGGCATAACGCTCAAGGTTCTGAGAGCGTCGCATCGTACTTCTTTGACGCGGCCCGCGGGAGCATGGAGGCTCAGATGACACGCAAGCTTTGGATGTTGGGACCGCCGACGGTGTTGGTGGCGTTGGCGGCATGCACGTTCGTGACGTTCGCATCGGCCGGGGGCCAGACCCCGGCGGCGGACCGTGGCCCACACCTCCTGCTCGTGCCCGACACCGAACAGGGTGACGCGGCCCTCGCGAGCGCTTCGGTGCGCGAGATCGCCCGCTACAAGACCTTCGACCTGGTCGAGGCGACGGGCGGCGACGTCACCGACTTGACCCGCGCCGGCGCGTCCCTGCGCGACGACATGCGCGAGGTGCGGATCGGCGCCACCTCGTGCGATCCGGCCGTCGACCGGCCGTCGCTGCTGGACAAGACCGGCGCCGCGAAGCGCACGGCCGGCACGGGTGGCAGCGGCCTCGCCGTCGTCCAGTACGTCGGCCCGATCAAGGACGACGTGGGCCGCCGCCGTGCGCAAGTCCGGCGTGCAGGTCGTCTCCTACATGGCCCAGAACGGCCAGCTCGTCAGCGGCGACGCCGACGCCCTGGCGCGTCTCGCCGAGCTGCAGCCGCAGCTCGCGTTCGTGCGCGCCATCACGCCCTACACCGCGACGGACAAGCAGGCCCCCGGCCTGCAGCGCGCCGGCCGCGCCCAGGTCGTCGTCAGCGACCGTGGCGGGCGCCGCGGGCGCCGAGCGCGCGCCGAGGTCGCTCAAGCGTTCGCGCCCGCCGCGGCCAGGACGTCACCGCGGGCAACTTCACCAACCTGCACGTGACGCTCGACGCGTCCGAGGTGGCCGCGCTGGCCAAGCTCGGCGGCGTCGTCGCGCTCGAGCCCGCCGACGACCCGAAGCTGCTCGACGAGCGCGCGGCGACGATCGTCGCCGGCCGGCTCGACGCGTCGTTCGCAGCCCGTGCTCGGCACCGGCTACCGGCAGTTCCTCGCCGACAACGCCTTCGCCACCACCGCCCCGGCGATGATCGACATCACCGACGAGGGCATCGACAAGGGCGTCGTCCCGGCGCCTGCCGGGCGCACGCCGACTTCTATCGCGCACGGCTCCACGCTGAACCCGAGCCGCATCGTGTACGCGCAGGAGGCGACGGCGCTGGACGCGGACGCCCGCGACTGCGGCGGCCACGGCACCAACGTCGCCTCGATCGCCGCCGGCTACAACGGCCAGACCGGCGCGTCCTTCGAGGACGCGCAGGGCTTCAACTACGGGCTGGGAATCGCGCCCTTCGCGCAAGCTCGGCGCCACGAAGATCTTCAACTGCAGCGGCAGCTTCGACGTCACGACGTCCGTCGCGGCCCTGCACAACGCCGCGTACGCGGGCGGCGCGCGCGTCTCCAACAACTCGTGGGGCGCGGCCGTCGGCGGCGCCTACAACACACGCTCGCAGGAGTTCGACTCGATCGTGCGCGACGCCCAGCCCGCCGTGGCGGGCAACCAGTCGTTCACCGAGGTCGTGTCGGCCGGCAACTCCGGTGCCGGCGGCAACACGATCGGCTCCCCGGGTACCGCCAAGAACGTGATCACGGTCGGCGCGTCGGAGAACGTACGCGCGATCGGGGCCACCGACGGCTGCGGCGTCACCGACGGCGGCGCCAACAGCTCACGCGACATCATCAACTTCTCGAGCCGCGGGCCGACCGACGACGGGCGCCTCAAGCCCGACATCGTCGCCCCGGGCACGCACGTCACCGGCGCGCAGCCGCAGACGGGCGCCGATTTCAACGGCAGCGGCACGTGCAACCCCCAGTTCCCGGCCGGCAGCGCCCTCTACACACTGGTCTCCGGGACCTCGCAGGCGGCGCCCGAGGTGACCGGGCTTCGCCGCGCTGCTGCGCGAGTGGTACAGAACGGGCTCGGCGGCGGCACCCGGGAGGCCAGCCCGGCGCTGACAAGGCGCTGATGGTCAACACCGCCACCGACCTGGCCGGCGGGGACGCCGGCAACGGCGGGAGCAACGCGTCGGTCCCGACGCAGGACCAGGGCTGGGGCCGCATCAACCTCGGCACCGTGCTGGACGGGACGGCCCGCCGGGTCGTCGACAGACGAAGGTCCTGGCCACGACGGGCACCGCCGCCAACTACTACTTCGACACCAAGAGCGCGTCGCGCCGGCTGAAGGTCACGCTCGTGTGGTCGGACGCGGTCGGCCCCACGAGCGGCAACTCGTTCGTCAACGACCTCGACCTCAGCGTCGTGGCCGGCGGGCAGACCTACCTCGGCAACGTGCTCACGGACGGAGTCTCGGTGACCGGCGGGAGCGCCGATCCGCGCAACAACGTCGAGAACGTGCTACCTGCCCTCGGGCATCACCGGCGCCGATCAAGGTCCGCGTGGTCGGCACCAACATCGTGGGCGACGGCGTCCCGGGCAACGCGGACGCCACCGATCAGGACTTCGCGCTGGTCGTCTCCAACGTCAGCAAGTCGCAGGGCGCCCGCGCGGTGCTGACCGCCGGATCGCGCACGGTTACGCCGGGCGGCGACGGCGACGCGACGCTCGAGCCGGGGGAGCCGTTCACGCTCACGCAGAACCTGCGCAACGCCGGCAACGAGACGGCGACCGCGGTCACCGCCACGGCGAGCGCGACGGGCGGCACGACGTTCTCGGTCCCGACCTCGAACTGGCCGAACATCGCCCCGGGCGACGTGGCGGCGAACAGCCCCGCCTTCGCCGGGACGGTCGCCGCGGCCCAGAAGTGCGGCGTCCCGGTGTCGATCACGATGTCCGGCAGCACCAGCTCCGGCGCCCTGCAGTTCGGCTTCACCGTGCCGATCGGCAGGCCGTCCACCACCGCCACCGTCCGGACCGCGACCGACGTGCCCAAGGCGATCCCCGACAACAACCCGGCGGGCGTGACCTCGGTCCTGGCCGCGGGCAACGCCGGGATGACGGTGAGCGACCTCGACGTCACGATCGGCCAGATCACCCACACGTTCGTCGGCGACCTGACGATCGACATCACCTCCCCGGAGGGAACCACCGTGCGGCTCGCCAACCGCAACGGCGGCTCGGGTGACAACTTCACCGACACGGTGTTCGACGACGAGGCCGCCACGGCGATCACCGCCGGCGCCGCCCCCTTCACGGGCAGCTTCCGGCCGTTCCAGCCGCTCTCGGCGTTCGACGGGCAGCGGATCCTCGGCAACTGGACGCTGAAGGTGACCGACCTGGCCGGCGCCGACGTCGGCACGCTGTCGGCCTGGAACACGAAGACGAAGGGCTACACCTGCTGAGGCGGGTGTAGCCGCGGCGGCTCAGCCGCCGCCGGGGACGGCGATGCCCGCCTCGTAGGCGAGCACGACGGCCTGCACGCGGTCGCGGATCCCGAGCTTCATCAGGACCCGCGCCACGTGGGTCTTGACCGTCGTCTCGCTGACGATCAGCTCGGCGGCGATCTCGGCGTTCGAGAGGCCGCGCGCGACCAGCCGGAACACCTCGAGCTCGCGCGCGGTCAGCTCGTCGAGGCCCTTCGGCGGGGGCCCGGCGGCGGGCCGCGCGGTCGCGAACTCCTGGATCAGCCGGCGGGTGATCGATGGCGCGAGGAGGGCGTCGCCGCCCGCCACCACGCGGATGCCGTCGGCGAGCTGCTCGGGCGGGACGTCCTTGAGCAGGAAGCCGCTCGCCCCCGCGCGCAGCGCGTCGTAGACGTACTCGTTGAGGTCGAAGGTGGTGAGCATCAGCACGCGGGCGGGGTCGTCGCCGCCGGACGCCAGCACCCGCCGCGTCGCCTCGATCCCGTCGAGCTCGGGCATCCGGATGTCCATCAGCACGACGTCGGGCTTCAGCCGCTTGGTCTGCTCGACCGCCTCGAGCCCGTCGGAGGCCTCGCCGATGACGTCGATGTCGTCCTCGGCGTCGAGGATCATCCGGAAGCCCGCGCGCACGAGCGCCTGGTCGTCGGCGATCAGCACTCGCACGCTCACGCCACCGCCTCCATCTGGGAATCCTCCGCCACGAGCGGCAGCTTGGCACGGACGCGGAACCCGCCGCCGCGCCGCCGCCCGGCGTCGAGCTCGCCGCCGTACAGCCGGACGCGCTCGCGCATGCCGACGAGCCCGTGGCCGCCGTCGCCGCCGACGCGCTCGCGCACCGGCCCGGGCCCGCGGTCGGCGACCTCGAGCTCCAGCTCCCGGTCGCCCCAGCGGATGTGCACCTCGGTGGCCGAGCCGCCCGAGTACTTGAGCGCGTTCGTGAGGCCTTCCTGGACGACGCGGAACGCCGCCAGGTCGAGCCCGGCCGGCAGCGACCGCCGCGCGCCCTCCTCGTGCAGCTCGACGGGGAGGCCCGCCTCGCGGGCCCGCTCGACCAGCGCGGCGACGCCGGACATGCTCGGCTGCGGCGCCCGGGCGTCGTGCTCGTCGTCGTCCTGGTGGAGCACGCCGAGCAGGCGGCGCATCTCGGCCAGCGCCTCGCGCCCGGTCCGCTCGATCTGCCCGGCGGCGGCGACCGCGCGCGCCGGGTCGCGCTCCAGGATCCGGCGGGCGCCGCCGGCCTGGACGACCATGACGCTGACGCTGTGGGCCACGACGTCGTGCATCTCGCGCGCGAGCCGGCGGCGCTCCTCGGCGGCGGCCCGCACGGCCTCCTGCTCGTGGGCGTCCTCCTCGCGCTGCGCCGCCTCGTGGAGCTCCTCGGTGAGCTGCGTGCGCGTGCGCACCGCGCGGCCCGCGAGCCACGAGATGGCGCCGAACGCGGTCGGGAAGATGTAGTCGCCGACGACCTGCGTGTCCGACAGCGCGCTGACCGTGGTGATGCCGGCGAGCATCACGAGCCAGGGCGACATACGCGCGGCGGCCGTCGATGTACGCGCCGCCCCCGTAGGAGAAGATCATCACGCCGATGAACGGGATGAAGTAGCGCGTCGCGTCGGTGAGCAGCACGCTCATCAGCACCACGGACCCGGCCACCGTGCACACCACCGCCAGCGGATGCGCGCGCCGCCACGCGAGCGGCAGGCTGTAGCCGGCCGCCAGGAGCGCGACGATCGGGAGCGGGGCGTCGCCCGGCCCGACCGCGAGCGATCTCGATCTCGGCGGCGAGCGAACAGGATCACCGCGGCCACCCGGTCGCGCTCGCGCGGGGCGATCAGCCGCAGGCGGCGCCACAGCCGGATCACGAGCCGCCTCCCACCGGAAGGCGAGCGCGAACCCGGTGGCCGCCGGAGCGGCGCCGGCCCGCGTGCAGCTGGCCGCCGTAGAGGCTGACCCGCTCGCGCACGCCGGCCAGGGGGCGGTCCCCGGCGCCGGCGCCGTCGTCGAGCACCTCGACGTCCACGCCGTCCGGCCGGTAGCGGACCGCGACCTCGGCCCGGCCGGCGGCGCCGGGCTCGAGCGCGCCGCCGAGGGCGGCCTGCACGAGCCGGTAGGCGGTCAGGTCGACGCCGGGCGGGAGCGGGCGCTCGTCGCCGTCCACGGTCAGGACGACCGGCAGCCCGGCCGCCTGCGAGCGGCGCACGAGCGCGCCGAGGTGGCGCAGGCTGGGCTGCGGGGCGAGCCCGATCTCCTCGTCCTCGCGGCGGAGCACGCCGAGCAGCCGGCGGATGTCGGTGAGCGCCTCGCGCCCCGTCGCCTCGACGGCGGCGAAGGCGTCGCGGGCCCGCGCCGGATCCTTCTCGGCGAGCCGGCGTGCGCCCCCGGCCTGCACCACCATCGCGCTCATCGCGTGGGCGACGACGTCGTGCAGCTCGCCCGCGATCCGGGTGCGCTCCTCGAGCGCCGCCTGCTCGGCCTGCTCCGACCGCTCCCGGCGCAGGCGGTCGGCCTTCTGGCGCAGCGTCACGTTGAGCCGCGCGCGGCTGCTGAGGACCCGGGCGAGCAGGATCGGGCCACAGGCGATGATGAGCCCGCCGACGAACAGGTCGGCGAGCGTGCTCGGGTAGGAGTCGATGAGGCTGCTGGTGGCCTGGGCGGTGAACGTGATCGCCACCCCGGCGATGAGGCGCCGCCGGTCGTGCTCGAGCATCCCGAAGCTGAAGAGCAGGAACACGATCACGAAGAAGCAGCTGTAGAGGTTGTCGTTGAGCGGGCGCCCGAGCGGCTGGAGCGCCAGGAACGAGGCGAGGCCGATGACCAGCGCGGGCAGCGGCGCGTGCTGACGCAGCGCCAGGGCGGCCGCGAGCCCGACCATCAACAGGGCCGCCACGCCGGCGTTCGGCGCGTCGGCGCCGACGAACAGGAGCACCTCGAGCTCGGCCTCGACGAGGAACACGCCGGCGATCAGCAGGTCCTGGTGCCACGGATCCATCGCCTTCAGGCGCGCGCGAAGGGATCGCAGCAGCCGCATGGTGCAGAGCCTACGTGCGCGCTCGCGCGTATTCGTCCTCCTGGCTGACCATAAGCGGGTCATCCTCGAGGATGACCCGGGGTCATCCCCGGGCCTCGGCAAGATCGTCAGGGAGGCCGACGACGCGCGACGCGCCAGGTGGGAGCGTTGCTTGCCATGAGGACATGGACGGCCACCACCACCGCACCCGCCCACCCGGCGGCCGTGCTCGACGTGCTCACGGACCCCGACGCCGCCGCCCGCTGGGCGCCGGTCCCCTTCGACGTCGACGACCTCGACGGCGAGCGCCTGCTCGCCGGTGAGCCGGGCTCGCGTCAGCGGGCGGCTCGCCGGCCGCCGCGTCGGCTTCGACGTCGAGGTCCACGAGGCCGACGAGTCCGGGATCGCGCTGAGCGCGAGCGGGGCGGGCGGGGTCCTCAATTTCGACGTCAACTACCAGCTGACGCCCGCCACGTGCGGCGGCAGCGAGGTCCACGCCTCCGTCTCCGTGCGCTCCGGCGGCGGGCTGACCGGGCGCCTCCTCGCCGAGGCCACCGGCGCCCTGCTGTCCGCCGGCGCCCTCCAGGCCGCGCTCGGTCGCATCTCGCGCGAAGTCTCCGTGTGACGTCGCCCGAAGGTCGCGGCTGGTTGTTCCCGTGACCGGAGGGCGAAACCCCCGATCCCCCATCCCAAAGGAACCAATGCTCGATCTCGCTCCCGCCGTGGTGAAGGCCCCCGCCGTCACCGCCACCGCCGTCACCCGCCGCTACGGCGACGGCGAGTCCGCCGTCGACGCCCTCCGCGGCGTCACGCTCGAGGTCCCGGCCGGCCAGTTCACGGCCGTCATGGGCCCGTCGGGCTCCGGCAAGTCCACGCTCATGCACCTCCTCGCCGGCCTCGACACGCCCAGCTCGGGCACCGTCCACATCGGCGGCGAGGACATCACCGCCATGAACGACAAGCAGCTCACGAAGCTCCGCCGCAGGCACATCGGCTTCGTGTTCCAGTCGTTCAACCTGCTCCCGACGCTGACCGCGGAGGAGAACATCCTCCTGCCGCTGTCGATCGCCGGCCGCAAGTACGACAAGGCCGACCTCGAGGCGCTGATCGCGCGGGTCGGGCTCGAGGAGCGCCGCACGCACAAGCCGGCCGAGCTCTCCGGCGGCCAGCAGCAGCGCGTCGCGATCGCCCGCGCCCTGATCGGCGCCCCGACGGTGCTGTTCGCCGACGAGCCGACCGGCAACCTGGACTCCGCGTCCGGCGCCGAGGTCCTCGCGCTCCTGCGCGAGGCGGTCGACCTGGACGGCCAGACCACGCTGATGGTCACGCACGACCCGCTCGCGGCGGCCGCGGCCGACCGCGTCGTGTTCATCGCCGACGGCCGCCTCGTGGCCGACCTGGCCGAGCCCACGGAGGCCCAGATCCTGGCCGCCGTCAAGGAGGCGTACACCCGATGAGGAAGGTTGCGATCAAGGGTCTCATCGCGCGCCCCGTGCGCACGATCCTGACCACGCTGGCCATCGTGCTCGGCGTCGCCATGGTGAGCGGCGCGTTCACGCTGACCGACACCATGCGCGGCGGGGCCGACGGCCTCACCCATGCCGCGTACGACGGCACCGACGCCGTCGTCACCGGCCGCACCGCGTTCAAGGTCGAGTCCACGGACTGGGCCACCCGCAAGCCCACCATCGCCGCCTCCGAGCTGGAGCGCGTGCGCGCCGTGCCGCAGGTGGCCACCGCCGTCGGCGACGTCAGCGACGAGGCGAAGATCATCGCCCGCGACGGCAAGCCGGCCGGCGACGGCCCGTACTTCGGCGTCGGCTACGACAGCCGCGCGAAGGGCGCCGCCGACACGACGCCGTTCCGCCTCGACGACGGCCGCTGGGCCACCGGTCCAGGCGAGGTCGTCATCGACGCCACGACCGCCTCGAACGAGACGTACGCGGTCGGCTCGACCGTGAAGATCACGGCGGCCGGCAAGGCCCGCGACTTCGAGGTCGTCGGCATCGCCCGCTTCGGCTCGGTGAAGTCGCTCGGCACCGCCACCGCCTCCGTGTTCGACCTGCGCACCGCGCAGGCAGATGTTCGGCAAGCAGGGCTCCTACGACGCGATCCTGGCCGTCGGGCGCGAGGGCACCTCCGGGGCCGGCGTCCGCAAGGCCGTCGCCTCCGCCGTGGGCGCGGACGCCCAGGTCCAGACCGCGGCCAAGCAGGACCGCTTCGGCCTCGAGGGGCTGAAGACGTTCATCGGGATCATCAAGATCATCCTGATCGTGTTCGGGCTCGTGGCCGTCCTCGTCGGCGCGTTCACGATCTTCAACACGCTCTCGATCACGGTCGCCCAGCGCTCGCGCGAGTTCGGGCTGCTGCGGATGGTCGGCGCCGGCCGCCGTCAGGTGCTCGGCTCCGTGATGCTCGAGGCGCTGGCGATCGGCGTCCTCGCCTCGCTGATGGGCCTCGCGGCCGGGTTCGGCATCGCCAAGGGCCTCGACGCCGTGTTCGGCGCCATGCAGATGGACCTGCCGGACGCGGGCCTCGTGTTCTCGGGCCGGACGGTCGTCGTGTCGATGCTGGTCGGCACGCTGGTCACCCTCGCGGCGGGCTTCGTGCCGGCGTGGCGGGCGACCCGCGTGCCGCCCGTGGCCGCGCTGCGCGACGCCGCGCCGGGCTCGGGCAGGGTCCGCCTCCCGGCCCGCGCCGTCCGCGGCCTGGCCTCAATCCTCGGCCGCCCGGCCGAGCGGCTCGGCGGCTCGGCCGGCCGGCTCGCGCGCCGCAACGCGATGCGCAACCCCAGCCGCACCGCCGTCACCGCCTCGGCGATGATGATCGGCGTCGCGCTCGTGACCCTGGTCACGGTCGTGGCCCAGGGCCTCCGCGACACCACCTCGGGCTCGCTCGAGCGTCGTGTGAACGCCACCCACGTGGTGACGGGCGCCGACGGCTGGTCGCCGACCAACCCGGCCGTGGCCAAGGACCTGGCCTCGACGCCGGGCGTGCAGGGCGTGACGTCGATCCGCCAGGACGGCGCGCTCGCGTTCGGCGGCAAGGAGATCGTGAACTCGATCGACCCGAAGACGGTCGGCGGGCTGTTCACCTTCGACTGGACCGACGGCTCGGACGCCGTGCTGCCGAAGCTGGCGGCCGACCAGGCGATCGTCGACGAGGGCTACGCGACGGAGAAGAAGCTCGGCGTCGGCGACGGGTTCTCGATCACCAGCCCGAACGGCACGCGGCTCGCCCTCGAGGTCGCCGCGATCGAGAAGTCGCCCGTCATCGACGCGATCTCGCTCGGGCCGATCACGATCTCGCAGGCCGCGTTCGAGCGGGGCTTCGAGAGCCACACCGACTACCTGACGTTCGTCAAGGCGAGCGCCGGGGCCGACCTGAGCCCCGTGTTCGCGTCGCACCCGGACGCCAAGGCGGTCACCAAGGCGGCGTACGTCGACCAGGTCACGGGCGACATCGACCAGATCCTCGCGATCTTCTACGTCCTGCTCGCGCTGGCCGTGATCGTGAGCCTGTTCGGGATCGTCAACACGCTCGTGCTCTCGACCTTCGAGCGCACCCGCGAGCTCGGGATGCTGCGGGCCGTCGGCATGACCCGCCGGCAGGTCCGGCGCATGGTCCGCCACGAGAGCATCATCACCGCGCTGATCGGCGCGGGGCTGGGCATCGCGGCCGGGCTCGGGCTGGCGGCCATCGTCACCACGCTGTTCGGCGACGAGGGGCTCAGCTTCGCGGTCCCGACCGGGTCACTGATCGTCCTGGTGGTCGTCGCGACGATCGCCGGCATGCTCGCGGCGGTCCTCCCGGCGCGGCGTGCCTCGCGGCTCGACCCGCTGTCCGCGCTGGCGTACGAGTAGCCACAAGCTGGGGTCACAGGGCGATGGGCCGTCCCGGGGCAACCCGGGGCGGCCCGTTCGTCGTCTAGCCGCCATCACGGGCGGCGCTACGGTGCCGCGGCGTGCTCGGCCTCGCCCTCGCCGCTCTGGCCTGCGCTCCCCCGGCCACCGCGGCGAAGCTCGATTGTCCCGGCGACCCGTTGAGCACCGGCGGGCAGCTGTACGGCGTCGGGCCTGCCAAACGGGGGCGTCTCATCCGATCGGATGAGACCGCCGCTAGCCGACCTCGATCGTCCCGACCATGTCCGGGTGGATCGCGCAGAAGTACTCGATCGTGCCCGCCTGCTCGGCGGTGAACTCGAACGAGGCGCCCTTCTCGAGCGTGCCGGAGTCGAGTCGCCCCGACTTCGCCGTCACCGTGTGCGGGGCGGAGTCGTCGTTGGTCCACGTGATCGTGTCGCCGGTCTTGACCTTCACGGTGCCAGGGCCGAAAGCGAAGCCCTTGATGGCCACTTTCTTGGCGGCGGGTTCTGCCGCCTCCTTGGTCGCCGCGGGCGTGGCGGTCTCCGTGGGCGTCGCGGTGGCGGTCGGGGTGTTGGTCGCCGCGCTCGCCGCCTCCGGGCTCGAGTCCGTCTCAGAACCGCCGCACGCCGCGAGCAGCAGGACGGGACCGAGGGCCAGGACGGTGATGAGTCGCTTCATGTCGTCTCCTTGCCAGGGGCCTCGCGCCGTTCGCCTCGCCCTCTGGCAACGGAAGACGCCCCGCGGGGAGATCTATTCCGCCGAAGCGGCGGGCCGCCGGATCACCGGCGGCCCGCCGGAGCCGTTCTGGCTGAATCAGGCCTAGCGCGCACCTTGAGGTGCAGCGTGCGGCTGGTGGACGGCACGTGATCGCCGTCCGCCACGCCGGCGTAGATGCGGAAGCTCCCGCCCTTGCGCAGCCGGACGCGCTTGGTGTACCGGGAGTAGCCCGAGCTCGTGTGGCGCGCCACCGTGCCCGCGATCGTCCGCCACTGGCCGGCGCGGAACCGCTGGACGGCGACCAGCGTGCCGTCATGCGCCGGCGTGATCTTGCCGCGGAAGCGGAAGATCGCCCCGCGCTCGGTGCGGCGGACCCGCTTGGCGCCCGCGCTCACCTTCGGCGCGACGCCGACGGCGACGATCGGGCTCTGGATGTTCGGGTTCTGCGGCATCGCCACGCGGTACTGCGTGTTCAGCGCGATGCCCAGGATCGGGAACGAGAAGTTGCCGCTCGCGTCGGTCACCTGCGGGTTGGCGGCGTTCTGGAACCCCTGGGTGTACGGGAACGGGTTCGACTGCAGGACGACCTGCCGGTTGGCGTTGCCCGTGCCCGACAGGTTGCCGGTCAGCGCGGTCGACCCGTTCGGGACGACCGGGTTCGGGGTCGCGGTCAGGGACAGGCCGAGCGGCTGGCGCTTGGTCTTGAACGTCCGGTCCTTGCCCTTGGTCAGGCCGCGCGAGTTGCGGGCCACGAGCCGGAAGTGGTACACGCTGGCCGGCGCGAGACCGGTCACGTCGGCGGTCACGGCGACCCGCTTGTTGCCCTTGCCGGCCGCGGCCGCGGGCGTCGCGGTGCCGTACAGGCTCGTCGATCCGTACTCGAAGAAGTACTGCGTGTCGCGCTCGTTGGGGTTGACACGCCCCGTCAGCGTCACCGTCGACTGGGCGACGTTCGCCGCCGCGCCCGTCAGGCTTCCGGCTTGGCGGGCTTGGCCGCCGCCGCGGCCGGGACCAGCAGTCCCGCCATCATCAGCACGGCTAGAAGCCGGCCCCCTACTTGCAACCTGCTCATGCAGTTGCCCCCTCGATCGGTTTTCCGAGGCCCGTAACACGGCATCGCGCCGAAAGGCGCGCTGCTCGTTTAGCTCCTCTTGATTAGCCTGCCGCGGCGAATGTCCTCTCCGGCACCCACTCGGGTCGCGCTGGGTGTCGGCCTGGTCGCGGGCTGCGCGCTCGCGCTGCAGGTCCTGCTGACGCGCGTGCTGTCGGCCGTGCTCGCCTACCACTTCAGCTTCCTCGCCATCTCGCTGGCGCTGCTCGGGGTCGGCGCGGGAGCGCTCGCCGTGTACCTGAAGGAGTCGTGGGCGGAAGGGCTCGAGGCGCGGCTGGCCCGGTGGTCGGCGCTGCTCGCGGTGCTGCTCGTGCTGATGCCGATCCCGCTCGTACGGCTCGACTACTCGGCCGGCATCTCGACGGATCTGACGGCGTCGTTCGCGGTGACGATGGCGCTGATCTCCGTGCTGGTCGCCATCCCGTTCTGCGTGGTGGGCGCGATCGTCGCGCTCGCGGTGCGCGGCTACGCGCAGTCGATCGGGCGCGTCTACGCGTTCGACCTCGCCGGGGCGGCGCTCGGCGCGCTCGCGTGCGTGCCGCTGCTGCGGGTCGCGTCGGGCACCACGCTGCTGGTCGGCCTCGCCGTGCTGGCGGCCGGGGCGGCCCTGCTGTTCGGCGGCGCCGGGCGCTTCGCGGTGGGCGCCGCGGTCGTTTCCGTCGTGGCGGTCGCGCTCGCCGCGACCGGCTCGCTCTACACGCTGCCTCCGCACACGACCGCGCAGGGCGACGACCCGATCTCGACGCGCTGGACGCCGCTCAGCCGCGTGCTCGCGTACGCGCCGCCCGGGGACGCGAAGATCGCGCCGGTCTTCTACGACCGGATCTACGCGCCGGTGCCCGTGCGCCGGGCGGGCGAGCCGCTGCCCACCTGGCGGGAGCTCTCGCTCGGGCCCGCAGAGCGTCGGCTACGCGATGGCGGGTCCGGGCCGCACGCTGGTGATCGGCGGCGGCGGCGGGCGCGACATCGAGAACGCGCTCAGCTCCGGGCAGAAGCAGGTCGACGTGATCGAGCTCAACGGTGCGATCCGTGACGCCGTCGACGACGACCTCGAGCAGTGGTCGGGGCGGCCGTACTCGCTGCCCGGCGTGTCGGTCGACATCGGCGACGGGCGCTCGCGGCTGGCCGCGCGCGACACCGAGTACGGCGTGATCCACATCGGCTTCACCGACACGCTGAGCGCCAACTCGGCGGCGGGCTTCGCGCTCAGCGAGGCGAACCTCTACACGCTCGAGGCCTACGACGAGTACTTCGACCACCTCGGCGACCGCGGCATCCTCACGATCACGCGGCTGCAGCGGCTGGTCGGCGACGAGGCGCTGCGCGCGACCGTCCTCGCGTTGGCCGCGCTCGAGCGCCAGGGCGTCGAGCGGCCGGAGCGCAACGTCGTCGTGCTGCTCGGCAACGACATCTTCAACGAGCGCTTCGGCACCGTCCTCGCCCGCAAGGAGCCCTGGAGCGAGGCGGAGCTGGCGCGGATCCGGCAGCTCGCGGGCGAGCGCGGCGACGGCGTCGCGTACGCCCCGGGCGGGCCGTACCGGTACGAGTGGGCGGAGCTCGCCGAAGGCGCCGGGGTGGGACTCGTTCTGCCACGGCTACCGGCTCGACGTGTGCCCGCCGACCGACGACCGCCCGTTCTTCTTCAACATGACGCGGCTCGGCGACCTCGCGTCATCGCCGCCGGAGGGCTACTTCTACGGCACCGACCCGATCCGCGTGCTGGCGCTCACGCTGGTGCTGCTGCTCGTGCTGTGCGCGGTGGCGTTCGGGCTCCCGATCGCGCTGGTGCCGCGCGGCCGCCGCCCGCCGGCGCGCACGATGGCCTTCTTCGCGGCGATCGGGCTCGGCTTCCTGCTCCTGGAGATCGCGCTGATCCAGCGGCTCGTGCTGTTCCTCGGCTTCCCGACCTACGCGCTCTCGGTCGTGCTGTTCTCGCTGCTGCTGTTCACCGGGCTCGGCTCGCTGGCCACGACGCGGCTCGGCGACGGGCGCCGGACGCTCACGATCGCCCTGGGCACCGCGTGCGTGCTGCTCGTGATCGGGGCGTTCGCGCTGCAACCGCTGCTGCGGGCGTTGATCGACCTGCCGTTCGCCGCGCGCGTGATCGTGGCGGTGCTGCTGCTGGCGCCGGTCGGGTTCGCGCTCGGGATGGCGATGCCGATCGGGCTCACGCGGCTCGCGGCGCTGCATCCGGGCGCCGTCCCGTGGGCGTGGGCCGTCAACGGCGTCGCCTCGGTGCTGGCGTCGGTGGTGGCCGTGGCGGTCGCGATCACCTTCGGGTTCACGGCGGTGATGCTGCTCGCCACGGCCTGCTACCTCGTCGCGCTGGCCGACGTCCGTCTCGGCGCCTGGTCTACGCGATAGCCGGCGCCTCCGGGAGCCGCGCCAGCGCGGCCTCCATGTCGGCCTCGGAGAACTCCGGGTCCTGCATCTCGCCCGACAGGTAGGCGTCGTAGGCCGCGAGGTCGAAGTGGCCGTGCCCGGACAGCCCGAACAGGATCACGCGCGCCTCGCCGGCCTCCTTCGCCGCCTCGGCCTCCTCGATCACCGCGCGGATCGCGTGCGCCGGCTCGGGCGCCGGGATGATCCCCTCGGTCCGCGCGAACTGGACGGCGGCCGCGAACGTCTCGTTCTGCCGGTACGCGCGCGCCTCGATCGCGCCCGCCTTGACGAGCCCGCACAGCATCGGGGCGCCGCCGTGGTAGCGCAGGCCGCCGGCGTGCACGGGCGGGGGCACGAAGTCGTGCCCGAGCGTGTACATCGGCATCAACGGCGTCAGCCCGGCGGTGTCGCCGTAGTCGTAGCCGTATACGCCGCGCGTCAGCGTCGGGCACGCGGCCGGCTCCGCCGCGACGATCCGCGCGCCGCTCTTCGCGCGCAGGAAGGGGAACACCAGCCCGGCGAAGTTCGAGCCGCCGCCGACGCAGCCGACGATCACGTCGGGCTGCTCGCCCGCCTGCTGCAACTGGAGGATGGCTTCCTGCCCGATCACGGTCTGGTGCAACAGCACATGGTTGAGCACGGAGCCGAGCGAGTAGTTGCACTCCGGGTCCTGCGCCGCGACCTCGACCGCCTCGGAGATGGCGATCCCCAGCGAGCCGGTCGGGTGCGACGCCTGCCCGCGGCCGGACTCGGTGCGGTCCGACGGCGACCGGTACACGGTCGCGCCCCACGTCTGCATCATCGAGCGCCGGTACGGCTTCTGGTCGTAGCTGGAGCCCACCATGTAGACCTCGCAGCCGAGCCCGAACAGCGAGCACGCGAACGCGAGGCTCGAGCCCCACTGCCCGGCGCCCGTCTCCGAGGACAGCCGCTTGATGCCGGCGCGCGCGTTCTCGTAGGCCTGCGGGACGGCGGTGTTGGCCTTGTGCGAGCCGGCGGGTGAGACGCCCTCGTACTTGTAGTAGATGTGCGCCGGCGTGCCGAGCGCGGCCTCGAGGCGGCGCGCGCGGTACATGGGGGTCGGCCGCCACAGCCCGTACGCCTGCCGGACCTCGTCCGGGATGGCGATCTCGGGCTCCATCGAGACCTCCTGCTCGATCAGCCCCATGGGGAAGATCGGCGTCAGGTCGCCGGGACCGGCCGGCTCGCCGGTCTGCGGGCTCAGCGGCGGCAGCGGCTCCCCGGGGAGGTCGGGCGCCAGGTTGATCCAGTGCGTCGGGATCTCCGACTCGGTCAGCAGGTACTTGGTCGGCTCGGGCATGGCCCGATCCTATGGCCAGCCGGGGGTGCCTGTCAGGCGGTGGTGGCAGCCCGGGGGCCGTCGCCGGTCAGGACGGCGGGCAGCTCCGTCATGTCGACCGAGATCTCCTCGTTGCCGCGGCCGTTGGGCACGCGCACAAGCGGGCGGTCGGGGTTCGTCGGGTCGACGGCGGCGACGACGCCCTTGCGCCCGTCCGGGAGCACGACGTCGTGGCCGACGGGATAGGGCATCACGATCGCGCGGAAGTGGCGGACGACGTCGGGGCAGAACTGCGTTCCCGACCCGTCGCGGATGATGCCGCACGCCGACGTGCGGGGCGACGGCGCCGCTGTAGACGCGCTTGTTGGTCACGGCGTCGTAGACGTCGGCGACCGCGGCGAAGCGCGCGAACTCGTGGATCGAGCCGGCGGCGAGGCCGTTCGGATAGCCGGTGCCGTCGGGGCGCTCGTGGTGATCGCGGATGGCGGTGATGGTGAGCGGGGAGAGGTCGGCGGCGCGCAGCAGCTCCACGCCCGCCTCGGGGTGGGTGCGCATCACCTCCATCTCCTCCTCGTTGAGCTGGGCGGGCTTGTTGAGCACCTCGGGCGGCACGGCGAGCTTGCCGACGTCGTGCACGAGCAGGCCGACGCCGAGCTTGCGCATCCGGTCGCCGAAGCGGTCGTAGCGCTGGCGGCCGCGGTAGTCGGTCCAGCCCTCCTTGGTCCAGGCGCGCCGCGCGAGCAGGAGGCCGAGCACCGTCACCTGCACGCTGTGGCGGTGCGTGTAGGTGTCGAACGCGCTCAGGTCGTCGAGGGTCAGCGCGGCGTCGGGGAGCTCGAGCAGGTCGCCGACGAGCGCGTCGGCCACCTCGGTCAGCGAGTCGACGACCGCGGACGGCAGGCCGGCCCCGCTGCGCAGCGACGCGCGGGCGGCGTCGAGCGCCTCGCCGGTGACGCGGTGCACCTTGGCGCGCGTCTCGAGCGTGAGCGGTTCGATGACGTCGATGTCGCGGCTGAGGTCGTCCTCGATCCACACGGAGCCGATCCCCGCCTTGGGCAGCAGCAGCGCGTAGCGCTCGGAGAGGGCGACGCCGCGTGCGCAGCATCGGGGAGGTACCGGGCGGGCCCGTGCACACGTCGCGCGCCAGCTCCATGCCCTCGCGGATCTTGCGGCACGGGATCAGTCGCATTCTCCCCGGTGCTCGGCCGCGCGCGGCGTTCCTTGAGCTTCACACTGGGCGTTGCGATGCGGGCGCTGCTCACGTTCACCGGCGGTGGTGGCCACCTCGAGCCGCTGGTCCCGGTCGCCGCGGCGCTCCGGGCGGCCGGGCACGAGGTGGCGTTCGCGGCGCCGAGCACGATGACCGGGGAGGTCGAGCGGCGCGGCTACGCGGCGTTCGCGGCGCGGCCGGGATGGAGGGCGTCGCGTCCGCGCCGGCGCCGCTGCGCGCGCCCAGCGACGAGCGCGAGGACCGCGCGCTGCGCGAGGTGTTCGCCGGGTCGTCGGCGCGGGAGCGCGCCGTCGGAGTGGTGGCCGCCGCCGAGGCCTGGCGGCCCGACGTGGTCGTGCGCGAGGAGCTCGACTTCGGCGCCGCGGTCGCGGCCGAGCGGCTCGGGCTGCCGTGCGCCACGATGCTCGTCAACGCGGCGGGGTCGTTCGTGCGGCCCGAGCTGGTGGCCGAGCCGCTGGCGGCGCTGCGCGGCGAGTACGGGCTCCCGGCCGAGTCCTCGCTGCACGGCGCGCTCGTGTTGTCGCCGTTCCCGCCGGCGCTGCGCGACCCCGCCTTCCCGCTGCCGCCCGGCGCCGTCTCGCTGCGGCTGCGGACGGCGGCCCCGCGCGAGGAGGACGGCGCCGTGTACCTCACGCTCGGCACCATCTTCGGCCCCGAGTCGGGCGACCTGCTCGCGCGGGCGCTCGCCGGCCTGGCCGAGCTCGGCAGGGACGTGATCGCCACCGTCGGCCGGCACGTCGACCCCGCCGCGCTCGGGCCGCTCCCGGCGCACGTGCGCGTCGAGCGCTACGTCGACCAGTGGCTCGTGCTGCCGCGCTGCGCGGCCGTCGTCTCGCACGCCGGCTCGGGCACCGTGCTCGGCGCGCTCGCCCACGGCCTGCCGTCGGTCCTGCTCCCGCTCGGCGCCGACCAGCTCCACAACGCGCGCCGCTGCGCCGCGGTCGGCGTCGGTCGCGTGCTCGACCCGGTGAGCGCATCACCGGCCGACATTCGCGGCGCGGTGGAGGCGGTGCTGCGAGAGCCCGCGGCGGCGGAGCGGATGCGCGACGAGCTCAACGCGCTCCCCGCCGTCGATCACGCCGTCGGGCTCCTCGAGCGGCTCGCCTCCCACTCGATCGGGTCGCCGCTCGACGGCACGTCGGCGCCGAGCTCGGCGAGCACGCCGGCCAGCGCCTCGCGGCGGACGGCGCCGTAGCTGAGGATGTGGGACAGCACGCCGCCGTAGGTGAACACCTCGGGCGGCTCGCACAGCGCGTCGACGAACGCGTCGTCGTAGGCGCCGCGGTCGCGGATCGAGCGGGCGATGCGGGAGAACGAGCGGGCGGCGCGGTCGAAGCGGCGCAGCAGGTCGCCGCCGTCCGCGGGCGTGGGCTCGCCCGCGATCGCCGCCACCCACACCTCGAGCGTGTACACCAGCCGCTCGGCCATCAGCGCGGCGCTCGGCTCCTCGCCCTCGAACCACACGAGGACGATCCCGGCCGGAGCTCCCGCTCGAGCTCGTCCTGCGGGAGTGCGGCGGCGACCACGAGCAGCTCGCGCACGCGGTCGATGTGGTGCCCGACCATGCGCTCGACCAGGTCGCGGCGGCGCGGGCCGGGCTCCACGCCCGGGATCAGCAGGCCGGCGGGCGGATGGAAGTGGATCCCGTTGGGCGCGTCGAGCTCGATCGACCGGGCGCCGAACTCGCTGGGCGGGACGCCGTGGGCGCGCGCGAACGCCCGCGAGAACGCGGCCAGCGAGCCGTAGCCGGCCGCGGTCGCCGCGTCGGTCGGGGTGGCGGCGCCGGTGCGCAGCTGCCAGGCGGCGCGCTCCAGCAGCAGCCGCCGGCGCAGCCCGACCGGCGACTCCCCGGTCGCAGCCGCCAGCAGGCGGTCGAGGTGGTCGCGCGAGAAGTGCGCCTGGCGAGCGAGCGCCGCGCCGTCGGCCTCGGGCTCGTCGAGCGAGCCCAGGACGAGGTCGATCAGCTCACGCAGTCGGTCGGCCAAGGCGCTTCTCGAACCAGTGGTCGGCGTACGGCTCGTCGTTGAATCGCTCGACCTCCGCGTACCCCGCCGAGCGGTACATCGCGATTGCCTCGGTCAGCGATCCGTTGGTCTCGAGCCGCACGACCGGGCTTCTGGTCGCAGCGTGCGCCTCCAGCTCGGCCAGCAGCCGGCGCCCGACGCCGAGGCCTCGCACCGAGGGGTCGACCCACATCCGCTTGATCTCCGTCGGCTCGCCGGGGTGGAACTTCAGCGCGCCGCACCCCACCGGCTCCGAGCGCAGCGACGCGACGAGCAGCAGCCCGGCGGGCGGCGAGAGCTCGGGCGGGTCCGCGGAGATGCTGCGAGCCGGGTCCCAGCGGAACCGGCGCCCCAGCTCGGCGACGTACTCCCCGAGGCAGTGCTGCGCGCGGGGGTGGGTCGGGTCGGTCGGCGCGATCCGGACGGTGGCGGCGGTGAGCAGGCGCTCGACGTCGGCCATCGCCGCCACGAGCCGTTCGCGCTGGGAGCCGCTGAGCGGGGCGAGGATCGACTCGGCGAGCGCGTCGCTGCGCCGGTCGAGCACGCCGACCTCCCGCCGGCCCGCCACGGTGAGCCGCGCGGTCCGCACCCGGCGGTCCGACGCGCTGGGCTCCACCACGACCAGCCCGGCCGCCTCGAGCTTGCGCAGCAGGCGGCTGAGGTAGCCGGAGTCCAGCTCCAGCCGGCCGCGCAGCGCGCGGACGTCGCAGCCGGCGGCGCCGATCTCCCACAGCAGCCGCGCGTCGCCCAGCGGGCGGTCGCGCCCCAGGAAGTGATCGTCCAGCGCTCCGACCCGCTCGGTGACGACCCGGTTGAACCGCCGGACCCCCGAGACCATCTCGCGCTGCATTCTCTGACTGTAGTCAGAGGAATCCCATGGCGTCAAGCTTGATCGCGTTCGACGTGTTGCTGGACGAGTCGGCGGTCTCGCGGCAAGGTCGCGCGCATGCCCAGCTGGAACGACTTCGAGGCCGCCGCGCCAGAGCTCGCCGCGCGAGTGCGCGCCCGCCTCGACGCCCACACCCACAAGACGCTCGCGACCCTCCGCCGCGACGGCGCCCCCCGCATCTCCGGAACCGAGACCGAGTTCGTCGACGGCGAGCTCTTCATCGGATCGATGTGGCAGGCGCGCAAGGCCCACGACCTCCAGCGCGACCCGCGCTACGCGCTGCACTCAGGCTCCGACGAGCCGGACGACTGGAAGGGCGACGCCAAGCTCGCCGGCGTCGCCGAGGAGATCACCGACGAGGAGCGCGTGAAGGAGATCAACGGCGGCAAGGGCACCACCGGCCCCTCGCACCTCTTCCGCCTCGACCTCTCTGAGGTGTCCATCGTCGCCCTCAACGACACGCGCGACGGGATCGTCGTCGACGTCTGGACGCCCGAGAGCGGCGCGCGAACGATCGCGCGCAAGTGACCGAGCGGCTGCGCCCGCCGCCGGCTCGCCTCAAGGGGCAAGCGGCACACGGCGCACGACCCGGCATGATGGGGCGATGGAGCCGCTCGTGGTGCTGCTCGGCCCGCCGGGCAGCGGAAAAGGAACGCAGGCCGAGCGCCTGCAGGAGTCGCTCGGGCTCGTCCCGCTGGCGACGGGAGATCTGCTGAGGGACGCCGTCTCGGCCGGCAGCGATCTCGGGCGCCGCGCGAAGGAGTACATGGAGCGCGGCGACCTCGTGCCGGACGAGATCGTGTGCGGGGCGGTCGGCGAAGCGCTGGCCGACATGGACGGCACGCCGGTCGTGCTCGACGGCTTCCCGCGCACCCTGTCGCAGGCCGAGGCGTTCTCGGACGTGCTGGAGGAACGCGGCCGGCCGCTGACCAGGGTCGTCCTGCTCGACGTACCCGACGACGTCGTCGTCGAGCGCATCAGCGCCCGTCACGACGACCGCGCGGACGACAACCCCGAGACCGTCCGCGCGCGCCTCGAGGTCTACCACCACGACACAGAGCCGCTCGCGTCGTACTACGAGGACCGCGGGCTGCTCCGGCGTGTGGACGCGGACGGGGACAGGGACGAGGTCACCGCCGCCGTCCGCGCCGCGATCGAGGACGGGAGCTAGCCGGTGCTCGCCGACGGCCACGTGGCCGCGAGGTTGCCCGCGCAGGACCTCGACCGCGCGCGCCTTCTACGCCGAGAAGCTGGGCTCGAGCCCGCCGACGAGCGCCCCGGCGGGCTCCTCTACCGCTGCGGCGGCCGCGAGTTCGCGCTGTTCCAATCCGCCGGACGGCCCAGCGGAGAGCTCACCCGGATGGGGTTCGAGGTCGACGACATCGAAGCCACGGTCGCCGAGCTCCAGCGCCGCGGCGTCGTGTTCGAGACCATCGACGTGCCAGGGCTGAAGACGGACGGCGCGATCGCCGACGTCGAGGGTCAGTACCCGAGCAAGCGCGCGAGCGGCGGGCGCGCCGCCTGGTTCCGCGACAGCGAGGGCAACCTGCTCGGCATGGGCCAGCTCCTCCCCTGATCGGGTGTTGCGCGCCTCGCGCGCCGCAGGGAGACTTGGCCGATGTTCGAGCCCGGGCATGCCCCGGCGGTCGGCCGCAAGGCGCCGAGGCGCCGCCCAGAGCTCCGCCTTGAGGGCGGCAGGCGCTCCTCCGGCGCCAGCGAGACGACGTAGGCGCCCGACGGCGCGATGCCGAGCTCGAGCGGCTGCCAGAGGTCGTCCAGGCTGTCGTAGCTCGCGGCCACGACGGCCGGGGAGACGGTCACGTCGGCGAGGCCGGTCGCCGACCACAGGTCGCTCGAGCTCGCCGGGCGTGGAGAACGCCATCGACTGCGCCTCGTCGCGGTCCGCCGCCGACGGGTCGAGCGCGGCCACCGCGTCCCAGAAGGACCGCAGCAGCGTCATCTCCCCGCCGTAGTCCCACACCGCGGCGGACACCGTGCCGCCGGGGCGCGTCACGCGGCGCATCTGGCCCACGCCGGCGTGGGCGTCGGTCATGAAGTTCACGACGAGCTGCGCGAGCGCGTGGTCGAACGCGGCGTCGTCGAAGGGCAGCGCCTCGGCCGGGCCGACGTGCACGTCGACGCCGGGGTGCCGCTCGCGGCACGCCTCGGCGAAGGGCTCTGAGGGGTCGATGGCCGTCACGTGATCGGCGCCGAGCACGGACACCAGCTCGCTCGTCAGCGCGCCCGGCCCGCAGCCGACGTCGAGCGCCCGCCCCCCGGCCGCACGCCCGCGGCCTCGACCAGCGTCCGGGCGAGCTCCGGGGCGTAGCGGCCGATGTAGCGGTCGTAGGTATCGGCCGACGTCCGGAACGTCGCCGCTCCACGCGGGTCGCTCATGACGCGAGCGTGCCGTCTCCGGGCGCCGCGGTCAAGCAGTCCGGGAGCAGCGCGAGCGCCTCGTCGACGGTCAGGCGCGCCGCAGCGCTCACGTCCTCGGCGGGCACCCACTCCGGGAAAGCGACCTCGACCGTCCGGTGCGCGCCCGAGGTCGTGTGGACCTCGTCCACGGACGCGAGCCGCTCGATCGGAAACGCGCTCGGCGACGCGCACCAAAGCGGGCCACAGCCGCCGGTGCACGAACGTGATCTTCCCGTCGACCAGGCGGGTCGCGATCACGTCAGGAGAGCGCGAGCAGGCGGGTGAGCACCGCGAAGATCTCATGGCCCGAGGGGTGGCCCCACCAGCTCCCGCGGATCGGCTCCCCGGCGACGTGCTCGGCCAGGTTCGGGAGCGGTCCGCGCGCGGACTGCAGCACCATCCCCTGCTCGCGCACCCAGTCAGCCGGATCCAGCGACAGCGTCATGTGCGTGCTGTTCGGGCTCGGGCGGTAGTCGGCGAACGGGCCGCACGGGGCGAAACCCGCGCTCGCGTACAGGCGCACGCGCCGCCGCGAAGGCCGGGCCGGAGCCCGTCTCCGAGGCTCACCCGGGAAACGCCGCGCGACCGCGCCACGCCGAGCAGGTGATCGACCAGCGCCCGGCCCACGCCACGGCCCCGCGCCTCCGCGGCCGTGTGCATCGACTTGATCTCCGCGTGCTCGTCGTCGATCCGCTTCAGCGCGGCGACGCCGAGCAGCTCGCCGTCGAGGCGGTAGCCGAAGAAGGTCACAGCAGGGTCCACGAGCGCGTCGGCGTCGAGCGCGTAGACCTCCTCCGGGTTCGTGTGCGCCCTCGCGTAGGCGAGGTGGCGCTCGAGCAGCGCGCGCACGTCGGCGGCGCGCGGATCGTGGGTCGAGATCATGCCCTCGGGCACGTCCCGGACGATAAGCCTCTAGGCGGTGGCGCGAGCGCGAGCCCGCGCGGCCTTCACGCGCCCGATGGAGTCCAGCGCGACCTTGCGCAGCCGCACCGAGTGCGGCGTGACCTCGACGCACTCGTCCTCGCGGACGAACTCGAGCGCCTGGTCGAGCGAGAGCTGCTTCGGCGGGACGAGCCGGACGAGGACGTCCTGGTTCGCCGAGCGCATGTTGGTGAGGTGCTTCTCCTTGACCGCGTTGACGTCGAGGTCCTCGGCGCGCGCGTTCTCGCCGATGATCATGCCCTCGTAGACGTCCTCGCCGGGCCCGACGAACAGCGAGCCGCGCTCCTGCAGGTTGAACAGCGCGAACGACGCCGTCTTGCCGCGCCGGTCGGCGACCAGCGAGCCGGTGGGGCGCAGGCGCATGTCGCCCGCCCACGGCTCCCAGCGGTCGAACACGTGGTGCAGCAGGCCGGTCCCGCGCGTCTCGGTGAGGAACTCCGTGCGGAAGCCGATCAGCCCGCGGGCGGGGACGAGGTAGTCCATCCGCACCCAGCCCGTGCCGTGGTTGACCATGTGCTCCATCCGCCCGCGGCGGAGGGCCAGCAACTGGGTGACGACGCCGACGTAGTCCTCGGGCACGTCGATCGTCATCCGCTCGACGGGCTCGTGGGTCTTGCCGTTGATCTCGCGGACCACGACCTGCGGCTTGCCGACCGTCAGCTCGAAGCCCTCGCGGCGCATCAGCTCGACGAGGATCGCCAGCTGCAGCTCGCCGCGGCCCTGGACCTCCCAGGTCTCCGGGCGCTCGGTGTCCTCGACGCGGATCGACACGTTGCCGATCGTCTCGGCGTCGAGGCGCTCCTTGATCTGGCGGGAGGTGAGCTTGCCGCCGTCCAGGCCCGCGAGCGGCGACGTGTTCTGGCCGACGGTGACCGACATGGCCGGCTCGTCGACGGTGATGACGGGCAGCGGGCGCGGGTCGTCGGGGTCGGCGAGCGTCTCGCCGATCGTGACGTCGGGGAGCCCGGCGACGGCGATGATCTCGCCCGGGCCGGCCTCGTCGGCCTCGACGCGGTCCAGCGACTCGGTGACGTAGAGCTCGGCGACGCGGGCGCTCGTGACCGTCCCGTCCGCGCGGCACCACGCGATCGGCGCGCCGCGCCGGATCGTCCCGTTGCGCACGCGGCAGATCGCGAGGCGCCCCAGGTACGGCGAGGCGTCGAGGTTGGTGACGTGCGCCTGGAGCGGGTGGCCCTCCTCGTAGGCGGGGGAGGGGATGTAGGAGACGAGGAGGTCCATCAGCGGCTTCAGGTCGGTGCCCTCGACGCCCTCCTCCATCGACGCCCAGCCCGCGCGCGCGTTCGTGTAGACGATGGGGAACTCGATCTGGTCCTCGCGCGCGTCGAGATCGATGAACAGCTCGTAGACCTCGTCGACGACCTCGGCGATCCGCGCGTCCGGCCGGTCGACCTTGTTGACCACGAGGATCACCGGCAGGTGCGACTCGAGCGCCTTGCGCAGCACGAAGCGCGTCTGCGGGAGCGGGCCCTCGGAGGCGTCGACGAGCAGGAGCACGCCGTCGACCATCGTCAGGCCGCGCTCGACCTCGCCGCCGAAGTCCGCGTGGCCGGGCGTGTCGACGATGTTGAGCTTCACGTCGCCGTGACGCACCGCCGTGTTCTTGGCGAGGATGGTGATGCCCTTCTCGCGCTCGAGATCCATCGAGTCCATGACGCGCTCGTCGACGTCCTGGTTGACGCGGAACGCGCCGCTCTGCCACAGCATCGCGTCGACCAGCGTGGTCTTGCCGTGGTCGACGTGCGCGATGATCGCGACGTTGCGGAGGTCCTCTCGGCGTACGGGCATAAACGCCGAGGTTAGAAGGGCGTGGTTTGCGGGCTGGCCTGACCGGTCAATACGGTTTCAGTGGGGTGAATACCGTTCCGCTGGAACGGAAAGGCCGGGAGGCAGCGAGATGAGCAGCACGAACGGCCACAAGCCGGACGACTCGGATGCTCAAGCGCGTCGTGGCCGGGGCGACCGTCGGCACCGCGCTGGAGTGGTACGACTTCTTCATCTACGGCACGGCCGCCGCGCTGGTGTTCGGCGACCTGTTCTTCTCCGACGCCGTTCCAGGCGCCGGGCACGCTGGTGGCGTTCGCCACGTTCGGCGTCGGCTTCGTGGCGCGGCCGTTCGGCGGCGTCCTGTTCGGTCATCTCGGCGACCGCATCGGGCGCCGCGAGACGTTGATCATCACCACGCTGGTGATGGGTCTCTCGACGGGCGCGATCGGCCTGCTGCCGACCTACGACTCGATCGGGCATGTGGGCGCCGATCCTGCTCGTCCTGCTGCGCGTGTTCCAGGGCCTCGGCGCCGGCGCCGAGTTCGGCGGCGCGTCGACGCTGCTGGCCGAGCACGCCCCGAAGGAGCGGCGCGGGTTCTTCTGCTCGTTCGCCCAGACCGGCGTGCAGATCGGCCTCGTGCTCGGCACCGTCTCGCTTCCTGCTCGTCGGCCTGCTGCCCGACGACGCAGCTCAACGCCTGGGGCTGGCGCGTCCCGTTCCTGCTCGGCTTCGTGATGATCGGCGTCGCGCTGTGGGTGCGCCTGCGCGTCGAGGAGTCGCCGGTGTTCAAGGAGGTCCAGGCCAGCCAGAAGGTCGTCAAGCTCCCGATCGTCGAGGCGATCAAGAGCTACCCGCGCAGCGTGCTGGTCGGCATCGGCGCGCACGTGTGCGACACCGCGGCGGCCTACATGTACGCGACGTTCACCGTCGCCTACGCGACCGACCAGCTCGACATGTCGCGCAGCGTCGTGCTCGGGGCGGTGGTGACCTACGGCCTCCTGGTGATCGCGCTGCAGCCGCTGCTTCGGCGCCCTGTCGCGACCGCATCGGGCGGCGCCCGATCAACCTCTTCGGCGTGATCTTCACCGGGCCTGTGGGCGTTCCCCTTCTTCGCGCTCGTGCAGACCGGCGAGCCCGTGCTGGTGTGGATCGCGCTGATCGTGGCGGCGACCGTCGGCTGGGCGCCGATGATCGCGGTCCAGCCCGCGTTCTACGCCGAGCTGTTCGGCGCCCGCGTGCGCTACACGGGCTTCGCGACCTCGCGTGAGCTGGGCGCGGCGATCGCCGGCTTCTCGCCGCTGGTGTCGGCCGCGCTGCTGAGCGCCAACGACGACCGGCCGTGGCTGGTGGCCGCGTTCTTCGTCGGCCTTGCGATCATCTCGCTGGTGGCGTTCCTGTACTCGGTGGAGACCAAGGACGTCGACATCAACGAGATCGACCCGTCCAGGAGGAGCTCGTCGCCGCGACCCCCATGGAGCAGCCGGTGCTGACCAGCACGCGGTGAAGCGCATCGTCCACCTGGGGCTGGGCGCGTTCCACCGCGCCCACCAGGCGGTCTACACCGAGGACGCCCCCGGCGACTGGCAGATCGCCGGGGTCGCCCAGCACAGCCGCGCGACGATCGACGCGCTGCGCGCGCAGGGCGGGCGCTACACGCTGCTCGAGCGCGGGCCGGAGCGAGGACCGCGCGCGGGTGGTCGAGGTGGTGCGCGAGACCGTGCACGCGCCGACCGAGGCCGACCGGCTGCGCGACCTGATCGCGTCGCCCGACACCCACGTCGTCACGCTCACGGTGACGGAGGCGGGCTACGTGAGCGGCCGCGACACGCCGGCCGCGCAGATCGCGCGCGGGCTCCAGGCGCGCCCGCCCGGCGCGCCGCTGGCGGTCGTCTCCTGCGACAACGTGCCGCGCAACGGCGAGGTGCTGCGCGAGCTCGTCGGGGAGCTGTGCGACACGTCGGGCGCCGACTTCCCGTGCACGATGGTCGACCGGATCGTCCCCGCCACCACCGACGCCGACCGGGCGATCGCCGAGCGGCTCACCGGCGTTCCCGACCGCGCGCCCGTCGTCGGCGAGCCCTTCACGCAGTGGGTGATCGAGGACGCGTTCCGCGGCGAGCGCCCGCGCTGGGAGGAGGCCGGCGCGATGCTCGTGGCCGACACCGGGCCCGTACGAGACGATGAAGCTGCGGCTGCTCAACGGCGCGCACTCCGCGTTCGCGCACCTCGGCATCCCCGCCGGCCACGAGACCGTCGCCGACGCGGTCGCGGACCCCGGGCTGCGCGGGTTCGTCGAGCGGCTGCTCGAGGAGGAGCTGGCGCCGACCGTGGGCGAGGTGCCCGGGATCGACCTCGCCGAGTACCGGCGCACGCTGTTCGAGCGCTTCGAGAACCCGCGCATCGCCCACCGGCTCGAGCAGATCGCCACCGGCGCGGCGCAGAAGATCCCGCTGCGGTTCGTGGAGCCCGCGCGCGAGCTGCTGGCGGCGGGGCGCGAGCCGACCGCCATCGCGACCGTGATCGCCGCGTACGCGCGCGGCAACGGGCTCACCGCGGAGCAGGCGATGGGCGGCGCGGACCTGCCCGCCCTGCGCGACCTCGTCGCGCGCGTCGCTCGGCAGCGCGCGGCGCCGAGCGTCTCGGACAGCGCCTCGGCGGCGGCCTGCACGCGCGGGCCCATCGCCATCGCGTCGTCGTAGCCGAGCTCGACGGTCAGCGCCGACACGCTCACCGCGCCCGCCGGGCGGCCGCGGTGGTCGACCACCGCGCGCCCCACGCAGCGGATGTTGCGCTCGTTCTCCTCGTCGTCGATCGCGAAGCCCTGCTCGCCGACCCGGTCCAGCTCCGCGCGGATCGCGGACGGCGTGACGCGCGTGTTCGGCGTGCGGCGCACGAGCTTGCGCCGCCCCAGCAGCGTGCGCGCCTCGTCGGGGGCCATCGTGGCCAGGATCGACTTGCCGATCGCCGTGCAGTGCAGCGGGATCCGGCCGCCGACGCGGGAGGCGGTCTGGTAGGGGAGGTTGGGGTCGACGAGCTTCTCCACGTAGACCGCCTCGTCGCCGGAGAGCATCGCGAAGTGCACGGTGTGGCCGACGTCGGCGTGCAGGTCGCGCAGCACCGCGCGCGCCGCCGGGCCGGCGTCGAGCTGGTCGAGCATCCCGCCCGCCATGGCCAGGATCCGCGGGCCGAGCACGTACACGCCGTCGCCCTGCGCCCGCGCGTAGCCGCGCTCCACGAGCCGCTTGAGGATGCGGTGCACGGTCGACTTGGGCAGCTCGGCGCGCGCGGCGATGCTGCCGAGGCGGCTGCCGCCGTCGGCCTGCGTGGTGCCGAGCGCGTCGAGCACGCTGAGGGTCTTCTCTGCTGCGTCCATGTTCTGCCGTTCCGCCTGGCAGAACACGTTAGCTCAGGCTCAGCGCGCGGTCATGCCCCCGTCGACCACGAGCTGGCTGCCGGTCGTGAACCCGGCCTGCTCGGAGGCGAGGTAGAGGATCGCCTCCGCGACCTCCTCCGTCGTCCCGAGCCGCCCGAGCGGCTGCCGCGCCGTCGAGCGCGGCGCGGTCGGCGCCGAGCTCGGTCATCAGCCGCTCGATCCAGGGCGAGTCGATCGTGCCGGGGCAGACGGAGTTGACGCGGATGCCGTCGCGCGACGTGGTCGATCGCCATCGCGCGCGTGAACGCGATCACGGCGCCCTTGGAGGCGCCGTACGCGGCCGCGCTCGGGCACGCCGACCATGCCCGCCACGGAGGCGACGTTGACGATCGAGGCGTGCGGGGGCGACATCCGCGCCAGCGCGTGCTTGCAGCACAGGAACGTGCCGCGGGCGTTGACGGCGAAGCCGCGGTCCCACTCGTCCGCGGTCGTGTCCGCGGCGGTCTTGGTGGCGACCACGGCTCCCGGCGTTGTTGACCAGGACGTGGAGCTGCGGGCCGAACGCCTCGTCGAGCGCCTCGTACCAGGCGAGCACCCACGCCTCGTCGGCGACATCCGCCGACACGTGCCGCGCGACGCCGCCCGCCGCCTCGATCCCGGCGACGACCTCGCGGCCGGTCTCCTCGCCGCGGGTGGCGATCAGCACCGACGCGCCCGCGGCCGCCAGGCGCTCCGCCGTGCCGCGTCCGATGCCCGAGCCTCCGCCGGTCACGAGCGCGACCTTGCCCTCGAGCTCTCGTTTCGTCTCACGGAACAGTATTCCACGATCAGCGGGCGGTCAGCAGCTCGGAGAGCGCGCCGATCAGCTCGCGCGGCAGGCCCTGCGCGTGCAGCTCGGCGAGCTTGGCGGCAGGCGTGTGCTCCGAGGAGAGCGTCCGCCACGCGGCCTCCTTGGCTCGTGGACGTAGACTGGGCGGCGTTGAGCACGGCGAACAGCGCGTCGTCGCGGCCCGAGCGTGCGCGGGCTGCGGGATCCGCGCCCGCCTCGACGCGCCCCGCCCCCTCGACGACGACGGGCGCGACGTCGAGCCCGAGGAAGCGCACCGTCCACGTGCGGCCGTCGGGGACCACGCCATGGGGATCCTCGGGCGTCGTCGATGGTCAGCACGCCCGCCGCCTGGTCCCAGCGGATCCGGGTGCGGGCGGTCGGGATCTCCTCCGGCGTGGCGCCCGTGCCGTCGTCCTCGACCAGCGTGAACGCGCCGTCGGCGCCCGGGGCGACGAGGACCTCGAGCCGCTGGGGGTTGCGGGTGGCGTCGAGGTCGTCCTCGGCCGCCAGCGGGAGGATGCCGCCGCCGCGCAGCAGGGCCGGGATCGTGCGGCCGTCGCGGTGCAGCTCGACCTCGCGGTCGCCGTCGTAGACGGTCCCGGTGAAGACGTCGATCCACAGGCCGGCGGGCAGCCACGCGCGCACCGACCCGCGCAGCGTCACGGGGTCGCGCGGCGTGGTGATCGGCGCGACCAGCAGCTCGGAGCCGAACGCGAACTGGTTCGGGACCTCGTAGGCCGCGCGGCTCGCCGGGCGCCAGGTGGTACATCGGCCGCGACGAGCGGGACGTTCTCGCTCGCCGCGCGGTGGTTCATCGTGTGCAGGTAGGGCACGAGCCGGTGGCGGAAGCGCAGCGCCTCGGACATCGCCTCGCGCGCCTCCCGCGGGTACAGCCACGGCTCCTTGAGCAGGAACGGGTTGCTGGACGAGTGCAGGCGCAGGATCGGCGAGAACAGGCCGAGCTGCACCCACCGCGTGGCGAGCTCGTCGTCGCGCACGCCGCCCAGGTGGCCGCCGACGTCGTGGCTCCACCAGCCGTAGCCGATGTTCGAGGCGGTGGCGGTGAACTCGGGCTGGAAGTCCAGCGACGCCCACGAGATGAGGGTGTCGCCGGAGAACCCGACCGGGTAGCGGTGGCTGCCCGGGCCGGCGTAGCGCGAGAACGTCAGCGGCCGGCGGCCGCCGTGGCCCGAGTCGAGGTAGTGGAAGTGGTTGAGCATCCACAGCGGGTCGATGCCGGCGATCCGCGAGTAGGAGCCCTGCTGCCAGTCGAGCCACCAGAAGTCGACGCCCTGGTCCTCGAGGCAGCGGTGCAGCACGTCGAAGTACGCGCGCAGGAAGTCGCGGTCGGTGATGTCGAAGGCGATCGGGTCGCCCGGCCTCGGGGTCGCGCCCGAGGGCCTCGGCCATCGCGCGGTACGCGTCCTCGAAGGCGCGCACGCCGTCGGCCGGGTGCACGTTGAGCGTCACCCGCAGGCCGCGGGAGTGCAGATCGGCGAGGAAGGCCTCGGGGTCGGGGAACAGCTCGGGCTCCCAGCTGTAGCCCGTCCAGCCGGAGCCCTGCTCGTCGGGCACCGAGTCCACCCGGTGCCAGTCCATGTCGATGACCGCGACGGAGAACGGCAGGCCCTCGGCCGTCGAAGCGATCGAACAGCGCCAGGTAGGACTCGGCGGAGTAGCGGTGGTAGCGGCTCCACCAGTTGCCGAGCGCCCAGCGGGGCAGCACGGGCTGGGGGCCCGACACCGCGTAGAAGGCGTCGAGGCCCTGCTGGTAGTCGTGCCCGTACGCGAAGACGTAGATGTCGGTGCCGCCCTCGCGCGGGGCGACCCAGCCGTCCTCGGTGAACAGGAACGACCGCGAGTCGTCGAGCTGCGCGATGCCGACGCGCGAGAGCACGCCGGGCTCGTACTCCGCGCGGCCGTCGACGTCGTCGAGCGTGCGCACGGTGCCGCCGAGGTCGCTCGGTCGGGCTCGCCGTAGCGCCACACGCCGTGGTAGTTCGTGACGTTGCCGCGCACCTGCACCGACAGGCCGGCGGCGCTGAACGGGCCGGCGGTCGTAGGTCAGCCGCAGCCGGTCGGTGACGACCTCGAGTACCGGTCCGTCCGACGACGTCGAAGTCGGGCACGGGCAGGTCGCGATGCAGCGCGAACGTGGACGCGCGGTCCTCGAAGGCGCCGTCGTCTGACCACTCGAGGCGGACGAGGCCGGCGGCCAGGACGGTGATGCGCCAGCGGTCTCCCTGGACCACGGCCTCCGGCCGTGCGACGGGAGAGGTGGGGAGTCGGAGATGTGATCGCAAGCCCGGCATGATGGCGCTGCTCGCACGAGGAGGGAACTCCTACCGCGTTGGTAGGCTTTACGGGCGATGATCTTCACTACGAAGGCGGAGTACGGCGTCAGGCTGCTGATCCAGCTCGGCCGCCAGGGCGGCGATGCCCCGGTGAGCCTGAAGGCGGTCGCGGCGCTCGAGAACCTGCCGCTCGCCTACCTCGAGCGGATCGCCGCGCTGCTCAAGAAGGCCGAGCTCGTGCGCTCCACCCGCGGCGCGCACGGCGGCTACGTGCTCGCCCGGCCCGCCGAGGAGATCACGATGGACGCGGTGGTGCTCGCGCTCGAGGGCGCGATCGCCCCGATGGACTGCTTCGTCGACGACCGCGAGGCCCGCGTGTCGTGCTCGCACCAGACCGACGAGGAGCACTGCGCCACCAAGCTGCTGTGGACGCGCGTGCAGATGGGCGTCATCAAGTCTTTGCAGCGCACCACCCTCGCCGAGCTCGTCGAGTTCGCGGGGGTGGGCGGGCATCCGAATCACACGAACCTGGAGATCCATGGCTGACCTCGAGATCAAGAACCTGCACGTCACCGCCGGTGACAAGCAGATCCTCAAGGGGGTGGACCTGACGGTCCGCTCCGGTGAGATCCACGCGCTGATGGGCCCCAACGGCTCCGGCAAGTCGACCCTGGCCAACGTGGTCATGGGTCACCCCAGCCTGGAGGTGACCGAGGGCTCGATCCACTTCGACGGCGAGGACATCACCGAGGCCGACCCGGACGAGCGCGCCCGCTCCGGGCTGTTCATGGCCTTCCAGTACCCCGTCGCGATCCCGGGCGTGACCACCGCGAAGTACCTGCGCATGGTCATGAACGCCCACCGCGAGGCGCGCGGGGAGCAGGCGATCTCGCTGAAGGAGTTCCGCAAGACCGTCGAGGCGGCGATGGAGCTCACCAACGTGCCCAAGGAGTTCTCGTCGCGCTACATCAACGACGGCTTCTCCGGCGGCGAGAAGAAGCGCATGGAGATCCTCCAGCTCGCGCTCCAGCGCCCGTCGCTGGCCGTGCTCGACGAGACCGACTCGGGCCTGGACATCGACGCGCTGAACACCGTCTCGCACGGCGTCAACACCGTCGCGCAGGAGACCGGCATGGGCGCGCTGATCATCACGCACTACCAGCGGATCCTGCATCTCGTAAAGCCCGAGTTCGTGCACATCATGTTCGAGGGGCGGATCGTCAAGGAAGGCGGCCCGGAGCTCGTCGAGCAGCTCGAGAAGCGCGGCTACGGCTGGATCCGCGACGAGGTCGTCGCAGCGGCATGACCCTCGTCGCCCCCGCAGCGGCCGACTTCCCCGTGCTCGCGCAGGGCGGCGTGACGTACCTGGACTCGGCCGCGACCGCGCAGACCGCGCGGCCCGTGATCGAGGCGATGGACGAGTACTACAACGAGTACCGCGCCACGATCCACCGCGGCGTCTACCCGCTCGCCGCGCGCGCGACGGACGCCTACGAGGGCGCGCGCGACCGCGTCGCCGCGTTCACGGGCTCGACACCCGGCGAGACGGTGTTCACCCGCAACGCGACCGAGGCCATCAACCTCGTCGCCTACGCGTGGGGACGCGCGAACGTGCGCGCCGGTGACGTCGTCGCCGTCACGCAGATGGAGCACCACTCCAACCTCGTCCCGTGGCAGATCCTGTGCTCGGAGGTCGGCGCCGAGCTGGCCTACGTGCCGGTCGACGACGACGGCCTGCTCGACCTCGACGCGCTCGACGGGCTGCTCGCGCGCAGCCCGAAGCTGCTCGCCGTCGTGCACGTCTCCAACGTGCTGGGGACCGTCAACCCGATCGCCGAGATCGTCGAGCGCGCGCACGCCGCCGGCACGACGGTGATGGTCGACGGCGCGCAGGCCGTGCCGCACCTGCCGGTCGACGTCGGGGCGCTCGGCGCCGACTTCTACGCCTGGACCGGGCACAAGGCCTACGGGCCGACCGGGATCGGCGTGCTGCACGGGCGCCGCGAGCTGCTCGAGGCGATGCCGCCGTTCCTGTCCGGCGGGCACATGATCTCCCGCGTCGGCGACTTCGAGTCCCAGTGGGCCGAGCCGCCCGCGCGCTTCGAGGCCGGCACGATGCCGATCGCCGAGGCGATCGGGCTCGGCGCCGCCGTCGACTACCTCTCCAGCCTCGGCATGCCGAGCGTGTGGGAGCACTCGCGCGACGTCGTCGGCTACGCCGTCGAGCGCCTGCGCGAGGTCCCCGGCCTGAGCCTGCACGGCCCCGATCTCGCGCATCGCGGAAGCCTGTGCTCGTTCGAGCTCGAGGGCGTGCACCCGCACGACGTGGCCGAGATCATCGGCCGCGAGGGCGTGTGCGTGCGCGCCGGCCACCACTGCGCGCAGCCGCTGATGCGCCGCCTCGGCGTGTCCGCCAGCTCGCGGGCCTCGTTCGCCGTGCACTCCACGCGCGACGACGTGGACCGGCTGATCGACGCGCTCGGCACCGTGCGGAAGGTGTTCGCCTGATGGACGATCTCTACCGCGACCAGATCCTCGACCACTACAAGAAGCCCCACAACTGGGGCGAGCTGGAGGATCCCGACCTCGAGTTCGAGGACTTCAACCCCCTGTGCGGCGACGAGCTGAAGGTCCAGCTCAACGTCGGCGAGGACCAGCGGATCACCGAGGTGCGCTTCTCCGGCCACGGCTGCGCGATCTCGCAGGCGTCCGCCTCGATGGCCTCCGACGAGGTGATCGGGATGCCGGTCGCCGACCTGCTGAAGCTGGACCGCGACTTCGTGCTCGAGCTGCTCGGCATCGACATCTCCGCCACCCGCATGAAGTGCGCGCTCCTGACGCTGAAGGTGCTCAAGAGCGCCGGGCTCGGGCACGCCGCCGGCTGGGAGACCGACACCCCGGCCAGCGCCGCGGAGTCCAACGGCTCCGCGCCTCCCCGCCCGACGGATCTCTAGACGCCGACGGGCTCGGCGTGCTGCGGGTTCGCCTTGGCGAAGTCCATGTGCAGCGCGCGCAGCACGCCGCGCAGGCCCTGCGGACGCAGGGCGACCGCGCGCTGGCGGGACGCGCCGGTGTGCTGGGCGAGCGCGTCGGTGCCGACCAGCTCCGGCACGCAGCGCAGCCACTGGGCGTGCGGCGCGCACGCGCGCACGACCGGCGGCAGCAGCTCGCTGACCGGCACGCAGCAGCCCTCGCTCGGGCACCACGAGCTTCGCCCGGACGCCGTCGCGCGCGGCCAGGAAGCGGTTCTCCTCCAGGACCTCGGGCGGCGTGGCGAGCTGCTCGTCGATGCCCTCGAGCGCCTCGCGCCGCACGAGGCACTGCACGAGCGCGGCTAGCGTCGCCGTGTCCTCCACGCGCGTCTGCGCGTCCATGATCCGGATCTCGATCGTGCCCAGCCGCGGCTGCAGGCGCACGTCCCACCACAGGAACGTCGGCTCGGGGATGGCGTCGCAGCGCAGCAGCACGTCGACGGCCTCGACGTAGTCGTCGTAGGTCTCGAACCGTCGCGGCGTGCCGGTGCGCGGGAAGGCGTGGAAGATCGGGATGCGCGCGGCCGCGAGCCCGCTGTCGCGGCCCTGCCAGAACGGTGAGTTGGCCGACAGCGCGAGCAGCAGCGGCAGGTGCTCGCGCAGGCCGTTGTAGGCGCGGATCGCCGACTCCTCGTCGGGCACGGCGACGTGCACGTGCAGCGCGAACGTCGGCTCGCGCCGGGCCAGCTCGCGCATCGACGCGTACAGGAACTGGTAGCGCGCGCCGGGCGAGACCTGGGTGTCCTCCCACGTCGCGAGCGGGTGGGTGCCCGCCACCGCGCCGGCGAGGCCCAGTTGCCCGAGCGCGTCGGCGAGGCCCTGGCGCAGGTCGGTGAGCTGCTCGACCGCGGCGGAGACCGTGGCGTGCGGATCGGTGGCGAGCTCGACGGCCGAGCCGTGCGTCTCGGCGGACGTGTGCCCGGCGACGGTGGGGGCCAGCACGGCGAGCGCCTCCTCGGACCGCGAGGCGGGCATCCACGTCAGCGGGTCGAGGAGCATGACCTCCTCCTCGATGCCCACCGTCCACGGGGTGCCGGCGCCCTCTCGGTTCCACTCCGCCCACGCCGGCCGTGTCATCCCAGCACCCACGTGTCCTTCGCACCGCCGTTCTGCGTCGAGTTGACGACCAATGCTCCTTCGTCGAACGCGACGCGGGTCAATCCACCCGGCATCACGTCGACTTCCCCGCTGCTGCGCAGGAACACAAAGGGTCGCAGGTCGACGTGGCGGGGCCGGAGCTCGTCGCCGATGACGGTCGGGTGCAGGGAGATCTCGATCAGCGGCTGCGCGACGTAGTCCTGAGGGGCGTCGAGGATGGCTCTCCGGACGGCTTCGACGTCCTTGCGCTCGGCGTGCGCGCAGATCACCACCCCGACCCCACCGGAGCCCCCGCGCGGCTTGACCACGAGCGTGTCGAGCTCGTCGAGCGCGCGCTCGCGCGCCACGGGGTCGCACAGGTCGAACGTCTCGACGGAGCGCAGCAGCGGCTCCTCGCCGAGGAAGAAGCGGATCGCGTCCTCGATGTAGGCGTGCGACAGCTTGTCGTCGGCCACCTGGGTCCCGAACGCGTTGACGACCGCGAGCGTGCCGGCCCGCACCGGGGCCGCCAGCAGCGCGCCGACGTCCGTGTCGACGCGGTCGGCGTTGGTGCGCCGGTACAGGACGTCGATCGCGCGCCCGTCGTGCATCAGGTGGTCGCCGCTCTGCTCGAGGTCGCCGGGCTCGGCGAGCGGGATCCCGAGCGTCCGCGCCGCCCACGCGTGCTCGTACGCGGCGCTGTTGTTCGGGCCGTCGGTGAGCACCACCACGTACGGGTCCGCGAGGTCGGGGGCCGCCGAGCGCAGCGTCGCCGCGAGCATGTCCGGCATGGCGTCGAGCGGCCGCGGCGCGCTGTCGTCCGGGACGTCGAGCAGGCGCATGAGCGCGCCGCGCGTCGCGAGCGAGTACGAGAAGCCGCTCGGCGTGGTGGCGTTGTCCTCGAGCACGAGGAACTCACCCGACGCGTCGCGCACCAGGTCGAGGCCCGCGATCCCGATCCAGAGGTCGCCCGGCGGGCGCAGGCCCCGCAGTTGCGGCTCGTAGCCGGCGGAGCCCTCGATCACGCGCTCCGGGATCACGCCCTCCGCGACCGCCCGGCGCGGGCCGTAGACGTCGGCGACGAACGCGTTCAGCGCGCGTACGCGCTGGGCCAGGCCGGGCTCCAACGCGTCCCACTCCGCGCTCCCGAGCACGCGCGGCACCGGGTCGACGGCGAACTGCGTCGTGCCGTCGACGGAGCGGAAGCCGACGCCGTCGCCGTGCAGGGACTCCCCGAGCGCCCGGCACAGCCGCGCCCAGGTCGTGCCCGTCGAGCGCGGCGACGCCGCGGCCGCCGTCCGGGCGCAGCGACCCGTCGGGGGCGATCGCCTCGTCGTAGAACTCGCGGGTCGGCGCGTAGAGGCTCGTCGCGGTCACCAACCGATCTTTCCCGAGTCGCGGAGAAGCAACCTTGGCCCTACGTCTAATTCCTAACCGAGGGTGTTCTCCGGCTGGTAGCTTGCCGCCGGTATGAGCACGCCGCCGGAAAGCGGAGGGGACCAGGGCTCGGGCGGCGGCTGGGAGCCCAACCGCTGGCAGAGCGAATGGCAGAAGCAGCAGGGCGATCAGCCCTGGCAGCAGCAGCCCAGCGAGCAGCCCTGGCAGCAGGAACCGCCGAGTCAGCCGTCGTGGCAGCACCAGCCCCAGGGCGCGCGCCAGGGCAACTGGCAGCAGGGGCCCGGCGGCCAGTGGGTTGAGGTGGCCCCGAGCACCAACGGCAAGGCCACCGCGGCGCTCGTGCTCGGCATCCTCGGGTTCGTCTTCTGCCCCTTCATCTGCTCGATCGCGGCGGTCGTGCTCGGCTACCAGGCGCGCGGGGAGATCGACAACTCGGGCGGCCGCATGGGCGGGCGCAGCAACGCCACGGCGGGCATCGTGCTGGGCTGGATCGGCCTCGCCCTGTGCGCCGCCTTCATCGCGCTCGTGATCATCGGGCTCGCCGTCGGCGACAGCGGCAGCGACGTCGGGCCCACCGGCTTCCCAGCGGTCATCTAACCGACAATCGCGCCGCGCTGGGCGAGCGCGTACGCCCACGCGACGAGGAACACGACCGCGATCGCGGCCGGGACGGGCAACCGCTCGCGCAGCCAGGTGACCGGCGCCCGGCCGGCGCTCGAGGCGGCCAGGGCGACGACGCCCGCGAGCACGAGGATCCCGGCCACCACGACCCAGGCGGCGTTGTAGCGGACGAGGTCGCCGTCGCCGCGCACGGCCAGCGAGAACGCCCGCGTGGCGCCGCACAGCGGGCACGGCAGCCCGGTCGCGGCGCGGAACGGGCACGTCGGCCCGGCCGCATCGCCGAGCACCGCCGCGCCCGCGAACGGCAGGCAACCCCCGATCAGCAGCAGCGCGCCGAGCCGGCGCTCGCTGGCATCCATGACCCGACTCTAGATCCCGCTGTGGCCGATCTTGCCCTTCTCCCACAACTGCGCGAAGTTGCGCCCGTCGGCGGCGGCCACCGCCGGATCCTCGACGGTCGACCACGTTCTCCCGTGGAGAAGGCGCGTGTAACTCGGGAGGTCGAGCCGTCTGCGAAGGATCCCGACCGCCTCCAGCACCGGTCGCTGGGTGCTCGGCGGCGGCGGCTCGAACGGCCGCGGGCCGGGGCCGGGCGAGTCGTCGTTGAAGACCAGCCCCACCTCCACGCCGCGCCGCATGGCGCCGCGCAGCTCGTCCGCGACGGCGTCGCCGATCGGGCCGGGCAGGCGCACGTCATAGAGTGCGAGGTCGAGGGTGCGCGAGGCCGCGGCGATCCAGGGGATGAGCCGCTCGGCGACCGCCTCGGCGGGCTGCCCGCCGTCCTCGAGCGTGTGCACGTCGACCACGGCCGGTGGCGTACCCCGGCCGCTAGACTTCAATACCTACTGCGAAGGTCTGATTTGAGTCCCGTCATCGACATATGCCGAGAGGAAGAGCTCCTGCCGGGCGAGCACAAGCTCGTCGTGTGGGAGGACCTCGAGATCGGCGTCTTCAACTGCAAGGGCGAGTACCTCGCGATCGAGGACCGCTGCTCGCACGATGACGGGGAGCTGGTCGAAGGAGAGCTGGACGAGGAGCGCTGCACCGTCGAGTGCCCGCGTCACGGCTCGAGATTCGACCTGCACACCGGAAAGCCCCTTACCCTGCCCGCGTACGTGCCCGTGGACACCTTCCCGGTGTCCGTGGAGAACGGCGTCATCAAGCTGGAGGTCGACTGACCCATGGCCACTCCCGAGGTGATCGCCGAACAGCAGGCGCTGGTCGGCATCAACGCTGATTACAAAGAGAAGTTCGGATTCCACGATTCCGAGACCGGCTACGCCTTCAAGGCCCCCAAGGGCCTGACGAAGGGCCTCGTCGAGCAGATCTCGGAGTTCAAGAACGAGCCCGAATGGATGCTCGAGTTCCGCCTGAAGGCGCTCGAGCACTTCCTCTCCAAGCCGCAGCCCACCTGGGGCTCGCCGATGCTTGCCGAGGTCGACTACGACAACATCCACTACTTCGTCCGCGCGTCGGAGAAGTCCTCGAAGACCTGGGACGACGTCCCCGAGGACATCAAGAACACCTTCGACAAGCTGGGCATCCCCGAGGCCGAGCGCAAGTTCCTCTCCGGCGTCGGCGCGCAGTACGAGTCCGAGGTCGTCTACCACCAGGTGCGCGAGGACCTCGAGAAGCAGGGCGTCGTGTTCATGGACATGGACAGCGGCCTGCGCGAGCACGAGGACCTCGTCCGCGAGTACTTCGCGACGATCATCCCCTCCAACGACAACAAGCTCGCCGCGCTCAACAGCGCCGTGTGGTCGGGCGGCTCGTTCGTCTACGTGCCGCCGGGCGTGCACGTCGAGATGCCGCTGCAGGCCTACTTCCGGATCAACACCGAGAACATGGGCCAGTTCGAGCGGACGCTGATCATCGCCGACGAGGGCTCCTACGTGCACTACGTCGAGGGCTGCACCGCCCCGGTGTGGACCACGGACTCGCTGCACTCCGCGGTGGTCGAGCTGATCGCCAAGCCGGGCGCGCGGATCCGCTACACGACCGTGCAGAACTGGTCGCAGAACGTCTACAACCTCGTCACCAAGCGCGCGGTCGCCGAGACCGACGCCACGGTCGAGTGGGTGGACTGCAACCTCGGCTCCAAGCTGACCATGAAGTACCCGTCGATCTACCTGACGGGCGAGCGCGCGCACGGCGAGGTGCTCTCGATCGCCTTCGCGGGCGCGGGCCAGCACCAGGACGCCGGCGCGAAGATCATCCACGCGGCGCCGAACACGACGTCGAACATCTTCGCCAAGTCGATCTCCAAGGACGGCGGGCGCTCCTCCTACCGCGGCCTGCTCGAGGTCGCCAAGGGCGCGCACGGCTCCAAGTCCAAGGTGGTCTGCGACGCGCTGCTGCTCGACGAGGACTCGCGCTCGGACACCTACCCGACGATCCGCATCGGCGAGGACGACGTGGACGTCGGCCACGAGGCCTCCGTCTCCAAGATCGGCGAGGAGCAGCTCTTCTACCTGATGAGCCGCGGCATCCCCGAGGACGAGGCCGGCAAGCTGATCGTCAACGGCTTCATCGAGCCGATCGTCAAGGAGCTCCCGATGGAGTACGCGGTCGAGATGAACCGCCTCATCGAGCTCCAGATGGAGGGCTCAATTGGCTGATCTCGAGATGCACGTCCGCGAGCCGGCCTGGCTCTCCGAGCGGCGCACCCGCGCCGCGGAGCTGGCCGCCTCGCTCGACCTCCCGCGCCACAAGGGTGTCGCGGGCTGGGAGTTCACCACGCTCGGCGACTTCTCGCTGGACGCGTTCGCCGCCGGCGGCGCCCGGCGAGGGCGACGCGAGCGCGCCCGACCGCGTGCAGACGCTGCTGGAGGCGCCCGAGGGCGCCATCACGCTCGGCCAGGTCGACGGCCGCGTGCTGGAGACCCCCGACGCCGTCGAGGACGGCCCGGTCGTGCTGCCGCTCACGCTCGCCGTCGAGCGCCATCCCGAGCTGGTCGAGCCCTACCTGGGCACGATCGTCCCGGGCGACCGCGACCTGTTCACCGCCTCCAACGACGCCTCGTGGACGGGCGGCGCGTTCGTCTACGTCCCGCGCGGCGTCAAGGTCGACGCGCCGATCCTGCTGACCGCGATCGCCGACGCCGCCGGCACGGCGCTGAACCGCCGCACGCTGATCGTGCTCGACGAGGGCGCCGAGGTCGAGGTGTGGGAGCAGTTCCTGTCCGGCTCCGAGGACGGCGAGTCGCTGCTCAACACCGTCGTCGAGCTCGTGGTCGGCCAGAACGCCAAGCTGCGCTACGTCTGCGGCCAGGACATGAACGAGAAGTCGTGGATCTTCGGCACCCAGCGCGCCGAGGTGGCGCGCGACGGGCAGCTGGACTGGGCCGCGGTCGCGTTCGGCTCGGCCAAGGGCAAGGTCCGCATGGACACGCTGCTGGCCGGCGAGGGCGCGCACGCCAAGGTCACCGGCGCCTACGCGCCGCACGCGCGCCAGCACCTGGACTTCGACACCACGCAGGAGCACGGCGCGGCCAACACCACGTCGGACCTCGCGTTCCGCGGCATCCTCTCCGACCGCTCGACCGCGGTCTGGCGCGGGATGATCAAGGTCGACCCGGGCGCCCAGCAGACCGACGCGTTCCAGGAGTGCCGCAACCTGCTGCTCTCCAAGCGCGCGCACGCCGACGCCATCCCGGGCCTGGAGATCCTCGCCAACGACGTGCGCTGCACGCACGCGGCGGCGATCGCCCAGATCGACCCGGACCAGCTCTTCTACCTGCGCTCGCGCGGGCTGGCGGAGGGCGTCGGCAAGCGGCTCGTGATCGAGGGCTTCATGTCCGAGCTGGTGCAGCGCTTCGAGGAGGGCCCGATCCGGGACGCCCTCGGCGGCGCGATCGAGCGGCGTATGACGCAGGTTCTCGGGTAGCCCTCTGGGCATGCCCACCGAACCGGAGATCGTCACACTCGCCCAGATCGTCCGCCGCGCGGTGGAGATCGTCGACCCCGACGCGGTCGACGAGGACCTCGTCGAGTTCCAGCAGCGCTTCGAGGACTTCGACGAGCCCGCCAGCGCGCTCACCGAGACGATCGAGGGCCGGATGGCCGAGGCGACCGGCGTGTACGACCCGCAGGAGGAGTCCGGCCCCGTCCAGATGGCCGGGGCGGTCGTCGTCTACCTGACCCACCGCCGCGACGAGGTCGACGACGACCCGGACGACATCCTGCGTCTCGCCGCGCGCGCGGAGTTCGACGGCAAGCCGCCGGCGGTCGTCGCCAACTGGCTGGACGAGGCCGGCATCGACTACTAGTCCCGGCCCGGTTCGAGAAAAGGGCCGTCTGGGCGTATGTCCCGGCGGCCCTTCTCATTCCTGGAGCGTTTCGCGGAGAACTGGACGATGTCCGGGTAAGAGCTCGCGGCAAATCGCCGATGTGGGTCCTGCACAAACAGGAATCACCGGCAGTGGACGCCGGTGGCGCCGAGGACCTAGGAAGGGATCCGCGCGAGCATGAAGCCGAGCGTTGATGGGACGAAGGGAGCAGGGATCCGGTTCGGGATCCGCTGGGACGGAGGCCGTCGTCCCAAGCGCGGCCTTGCGGCAACCGCCGCCCTCGCGGCCGCGCTGGCCATCCCGGCCGCCGCGAGCGCCGAGCCGGCGCCGCAGGTCCCGGCTCCGGTCGACGTCGTGGTGGTCGCCGACGTCCGGCCGCGTGGACGCGGCCGTGCGGGTGACCGAGCGCCTCGGCGGCGCCGTCGGCCACCGCTTCGGGATCCTCCCCGGCTTCACCGCCTCCGTGCCGAGCAGCGCCGTCGCGCGCCTGGAGGCCTCGGGCCCGGTGAAGACGCTGAGCCGCGACGCGGCGATGCACGTCTCGAGCACCTCGGGCAGCGACACGGCCAACGAGTCCGCCTCTCGATCAAGCAGGCGACCGGCAGCGGCGAGTCGGCCTTCGACGGCGCCGGCGTGGACGTCGCCGTGCTCGACTCCGGCGTGGTCCCGGTCGGCAACCTCGCGCAGCCCGGGACGGTCTTCCGCGGGCCGGACTTCTCCCTCGAGCAGCGCGTCAGCGCGCTCGCCGGGCTCGACACCTTCGGCCACGGCACCCACGTCGCCGGCGTGATCGCCGGCCACGATCCGCTCACCGGCTACGAGGGCGTCGCCCCCGGCGCCCGCGTGGTCAGCATCAAGGTGGCCGGCGCCGACGGCGCGACCAGCCTCTCCCAGGTGCTGCTCGCGATCGACTGGCTGTGGCGCAACCAGCGCGTCGCCGGGCCTCGACATCCGCGTGCTCAACATCTCGCTCGGCGTCGACGAGCCGGAGGGCTACCGTCACGAGCCGCTGGCATGGGCGGTCGAGCGGATGTGGGACGTGGGCATCGTCGTGGTGGCCGCCGCCGGCAACAACGGCGCCGAGGCCCGCGGCCTCGACCTCCCGGCCGCCGACCCGTACGTGATCGCCGTGGGCGCCACCGACGGGCACGGCACCGCCGACCCGGCCGACGACACGGTGGCCGACTACTCGAGCCGCGCAGAGGGCCGCACGCCCGACGTGGTCGCGCCCGGCTCGGGCGTCGTCTCCCTGCGGGTCCCGGGCTCGACGCTCGACCAGGAGTTCCCCGCCGCCCGCGTCGGCGACGGCTTCTTCCGCGGCAGCGGCACCTCCCAGGCGGCCGCCGTCGTCTCCGGGCTCGTGGCGCGGCTGATCGGCCAGCGCCGCGAGCTCTCGCCCGACCAGGTCAAGGCGCTGCTGATGGCCGGCGCGGTCGACATGGACGAGCCCGCCAGCGCCGACGGCGCCGGCCGGGTCGACCTCGGCCGCTCGCTGGAGCTGCCGACGCCCGCGGCCGCCGACGTCAAGCAGAGCTGGGCGCCGGCCGTCCTGCACATCGCGCAGCTGTTCGGGCCTGACGCCCGCCGCCGCGTGGGATCGAACGTCGACACCGAGACCGAGGACGCCGACGGCGTCGACGAGGTCGAGGCCGGCAGCGCCGAGTGGGCGGGCCGCCGCTGGTCCGGGCGCCGCTGGTCGGGCATGAAGTGGTCGGGCATGAAGTGGTCAGGAGCGGGATGGGACGCGGACGCGGCCGGCTGAGGCAGGGCGCGCTCGCAGCGCTCACGGGCGCGGTCGCCGTCGCGGCGCTCGCGCTCTTCGCGTTCGTCGTGCGCGACCTTCCCGCCTACGACATCGGCCCGCGCATCCCGTGGTGGGCGCTGGCGCTCGCGTTCGCCGTCACCGAGCTGTTCGTCGTCCACGCGCACGTGCGCGGCAGCGCGCACTCGCTGTCGATGTCCGAGCTGCCGCTGATCCTCGGCCTGCTGCTGGCGACGCCGCAGGACCTCGTGATCGCCCAGGTCGCGGGCCCGGCGCTCGTGCTCGCTGCTGACGCGCGGGCACTCGCCGATGAAGCTCGTCTTCAACCTCGCCCAGTTCGCGCTCACCGCGTGCCTGGCCGTCGATCACGCTGCACGCGCTCGCCGCGGTGCCCGGCACGCTCGGGCCGCCGCTGTGGTTCGCGACGTTCGCCGCCGTCGGCGGCGAGCGCGCTGACCGGCGCGACGCTCGTGTTCGCCGCGATCGCGCTGGCGGAGGGCGTGATCCCGTCGCGCCGGCTCGCGCTGCTGATGGGCGCCGACCTGCTGGTGGCGATGACCAACACGAGCGTCGGGCTCGCCGGCGCGACGCTGGTGGCGCAGGACCCGCGCGCCGGCTGGCTGCTGCTCGCGCCCGCGTGCATCCTGCTGCTCGCCTACCGCGCCTACCTGTCCGAGCGCACCAAGCACGAGAGCCTGGAGTTCCTCTACGGCGTCGCCCGCTCGCTGTCGCGCGCGCCGGACATCGAGACGGCGCTGGTCGACCTGCTGCGCCGCACGCGCGCCGCGTTCCGCGTCGAGGCGGCCGAGATCGTGCTGTTCTCCGGCGGCGACACGCCGCTGCGCACCGCGCTGACGCGCGGCCGGCGAGGAGCGCATGGAGCCGATCGAGCCCGTCGCTCGCCGAGGCGCTGCGCGCGTGCGTGGGCGGGGAGCAGGCGACGCTGGTGCGACGGCGAGGACGCGACCGGCGAGCTGGCGCCGCTACCTGGAGCTGCGCGGGATCTCGCAGGCGCTCGTCGCGCCCGGTGCCGGGTGAGACGCGGCTGACCGGCGTGATGGTGCTCGGCGACCGCGTCGGCGCCGCGTCGTCGTTCACCGGCGAGGACGTGCGGCTGTTCGAGACGCTCGCCAACCACGCCGGCATCTCGCTGGAGTACGACCGGCTGGAGCAGGCGGTCACGCGCATGCGCGACCTGCAGGCGCGGCTCGAGCGCCAGGCGTTCCGCGACTCGCTGACCGGGCTCGGCAACCGCGCGCTGTTCCTGCGCGCGGCTGGAGGAGTCGCTGCGCCGCGCGACGGGGGACGACGACGGTGCTGTTCCTCGACCTCGACGACTTCAAGGCGATCAACGACGAGCACGGCCACGCGGCCGGCGACGCGGTGCTGGTGGCGGTCGCGGACCGCATCCGCGCCGCCGTGCGCCCGGGCGACCTCGCCGCGCGGCTGGGCGGCGACGAGTTCGCGGTGCTGCTCGAGGACGTCGACGCCGCGCACGGCGAGGCGGTCGCCCGAGCGCGTGCTCGACCTGCTGTCGGCAGCCGGTGCTCGACGCCGACGCGCGTGTGGACGCACGGGTCGATCGGCATCGCCTTCGCGCGGGCCGGCTCGGTCGGCGCCGACGAGCTGATCCGCCGCGCCGACGTCGCCATGTACCGCGCGAAGGAGGCCGGCAAGGGCCAGTCGCGCGTGTGGTCGCCGGAGATGCACCCGGCCGCAGCTGGGCCGCGCGCCCCGGCACGACGAGATCGCCGCCGCGCTGGAGGCCGGCGAGCTGGTGGCGCACTTCCAGCCGATCGTCTCGATCGCCACGGGCGAGGTCGTCGCCGCCGAGGCGCTGGCGCGCTGGGAGCACCCGCGCCACGGGCTGCTCGGCCCGTCCGCGTTCGTCGGCGCCGCCGAGGCGACCGGCCAGGTCGTGGCCATCGACCGCGCGGTGCTCGAGCACGCGTGCTTCGCGCCGCCGTCGGTGGGACGGGCTCGAGGGGCGCCCGCCGCGCGGGCGCGTCCGTGCACGCGAACCTGTCCGGCGTCGGGCTGCGCTCCTTCGAGGTCGTCGGCGCGATCGAGGAGGTGCTTGACCGCACCGGGCTGGACCCGGCGCGGCTCGTGCTCGAGATCACCGAGAGCGTGCTGGTCGCCGATCTCCCGATGGCGCGCCGGGCGCTGTCCGCGCTGCGCGACCTCGGCGTGCGGATCGCGCTCGACGACTTCGGCACCGGCCACTCGTCGCTGCAGTCCCTGCGCGAGCTGCCCGTCGACGTGATCAAGGTCGCCAAGCCGTTCATCGACGGCGCGGCCCGCTCCCCGCACGACCGCGCGCTGATGCGGATGATCATCGACCTCGGCGAGCTGTTCGGCGTGCGGGTCGTCGCCGAGGGCATCGAGCGCGAGGACCAGCTCGGCGTGCTGCGCGAGCTCGGCTGCGAGATGGGCCAGGGCTACCTGCTCGGCCGCCCGGTCGAGATGGCGGTGGGGTTGCCGGATGCGGCAGCCTTCACCGGATGAAGAAGCTCAACATCGACGAGACCTCGTTCGAGTACGACGCCGACGACCCGGACGGGTTCCGGTCGGGGCGCAAGGCGTTCCGCAAGCTGCTCGACGCGAAGAAGACGGGTGTCAGCGTGTACGAGATCCCGCCCGGGCAGGCCATCTGCCCCTACCACTACGAGTACGCCGAGGAGGAGTGGCTGATCGTGCTGGAAGGCGCGCCCACGGTCCGCACGCCTTCGGAGGAGACCGTGCTCCGGCCGTGGGACGTGTGCGTGTTCCCGCCGGGGCCCGACGGCGCCCACGGCGTGCGCAACGACACCGACGGAGCCCGTGCACGTGGTCATGTTCTCCGACGTCATGTGGCCGGCCGCCACCGTGTACCCGGACAGCGACAAGATCGGCGTCTGGAGTGGGCACGGCGGGGACAGCGGCATGTTCCTCCGCGGCTCCAACGTCGACTACTTCGACGGCGAGACCTGACGCCGGCCCGAGTCGCTTGTCGGCTCTCCCCCCTATACCGGGGGAAACCCGACAATCAACGCTTGCGGACGAACGCGAGGCCGTCGGCGACGAGCGCGAACGCCACGTCCACGCGCTCGTCCTTCGCGACCTTCGCGTTCAGCTTGTCGATCGCCGTCGAGGACGGCCCGCCCTCTCCTGAGTCGAGCACGCCGCCACCCATCAGGACGTTGTCGATGAGCATCAGCCCGTTGGTCGTCATCCGCGGCAGGACCAGCTCGTAGTAGGCGTCGTAGCCGGGCTTGTCGGCGTCGATGAACACGTAGTCGAACGTGGGCTCCGCGGGCATTGCCTCGAGCGACTGCTGCGCCGGCCCCACACGGATCTCGACCCGGTCCGCCACGCCGGCGCGCTCCAGGTTCCGCTGAGCGATCTGCGCGTACTCCTCGTCGAGCTCCAGGCACGTGAGCCTCCCGCCGGGCGCGAGCCCACGGGCGATGCAGATCGCGCTGTAGCCGGTGAACGTCCCGACCTCCAGCGCGTTCGTCGTGTTGGTGAGCCGCGCGAGCAACTCCATCAGCGCACCTTGGTCGGGCGAGATCTGCATCGTCGCCCTGGGCATCTCAGCCGTCTCGCGCTCGATCGCGGCGAGCACGTCGTCCTGGCGCGTGTGCCCCGCCAGGTAGTCCAGCGCCTCGGGGGAAAGGCTCGTCTTCACGCCGCGTGTCACGCGGTCAGCAAACCACGATCAGATGAAAGGAAATGTCCTCGACCGCGCCGCTTGCGTTCCGCGTGCGCACGATGACGCCTCGGAACATCGTCTCGGTCGCGGCTTGCCCGGCTTCGGGGCCGGGCAGGTCACCTTCGAAGCGGGAGGGGGTCGCGACGGCGAAGCAGGCTCGCATGTCGCGGTTGAACACGACTTCGTACGTTCCCGGTTCCTCCGCCGTGATTCGATCGGGTTCAGAGCAGTCGAGCTCCGCACACTCCCCCCTGCATTGACGGCAGCGGTGTACGGCGTGACGGCCGGTCCTGGCGGTCCTGGCGGTCCTACCGCTCCGGCCTGTCCGCGCAGTGACCGCCGGGCGGACAGCGACACGTCATCGAGTTGGATGGTCCGCCGCCTGATGTCGGACGACCGCACTGTGCCCTTGCGCAACTCCGAGGTCCCGACGGCGTTCGACCGGATCTGCTTCGACCCGACGCTGTTTCTCGGTAGCGCCGTGACCGCGTACGACGTGCCGCCGAGCGCGATGAACACCGCGGCCGTCGCCATCACGTTCGCGTACGTCAGGTGTGGTCGCATCTGCCGGAAGATACGTCGAGAGGGCCGAGAGTTGCGCATTACAGACCTCGCACCGCAGACGCGGACCGAGCGCGACGTGCCCGTCTCGTATGGGAATGTCGACTCGCGCGGGATCAGAGCCCGGAAGCGATAGGTCACCGTTCCGCGGGTCGCGGTGAAGCGGTACGGGACGCTCCAGGTGCCCGTTCGCCGGCTGGCTCGCGGTGTTGCGAACGTCGACCACCGGCCGCGTGTGTACACCTGCAGGTGGATGAGCTTGCCGGTGTCGCCCCTCTGACGCCCCTTGAGCCGGCCGTGGAACCGGACCTCCTCGCCGTTCACGACGTGCCGCTTCGTGACCTTCATCGAGGTCGCCGCTCGAACCCGGAGGTCGACCTGCGTCGATCGGGCGCGGATGGTGGCGGTGCCCGGGTACCGGAAGCGGAGAAGCCTGCTCGGCCCGCGGAGCGCCTTGAACCGGAAACGCCCCGTAGCCGACGTGCGAACTTGTCCGACGCGCCGCCACGACGCACCGCGGCAACTTGACGCGCTCCCAGACGTCGAGGTGCGCGCCCGCGAGGGGGTTCGCGCCGCGCATCGTGAGCCGGCCGCGGAGCGGGATCGTCCGACCGTAACGGGCGCGGGGGCTTACGACGAGCACGGTGCGATAGCGACGCTTCCCGCCGGTTCGACGGGCACGAACGCGCGTCGGCCGTCCTACGGCCAGCCGGGTGCCAAGCCGGATCGGAAGGCTCCGTGTCGCAGCGCGGCCGTCCGCCTCCTCGTCGATGGTCCGCTCGTTGCCGGCGAGATCCCGGGCACGCGCCCGCAGGTCGTAGCGGCCCTTCGGGAGTCGCTCATCGTTGAGAACCGCGGAGAAGCCCTTGCTTTCGAGCGTCGTCGGAAGCGAGCGCCACGCGCGCTCGCCACGTCGGCGTGCCTCGACCCACGCCCGCGCGATCTTCGACGTCTTGTCAGTCGCCGTGATCCGGACACGCGCGGGATCGGCGGCCCGCTGCGCGTCGAACTCCAGATCCGGAGCGTCGGCATCGAAGCGGAGGCCGCGGAGCGTGATCGAGCGCTCAGGGTCGGTGTTGCCGGCCTCGTCCTCGAGCCAAAGCGTGAGGCGCCAATCGCCCGGCCCGGGCACCTGCAGGTCATTGAGCGCCTGGATGTCGCGGCCCTTGACTCCGCCCTGGAGGCATCCCTTCGCGTCACCCGCTGCGTTTGCATCGGGGCAGATCCGGTATCTCGCGGCTGCGATAGGGGCGGCTGATTGCCTCTGGATTCTGCCAACGGATCGTGAACGCGTTCTTGGCCCGCCATGCATCGCCGCGGTCGAGCTGAACGTCGAGCGGCTGGACCGGAGGGGTGTTGTCGATCAGAACGACTCGGCTGACTTCGTGGGTGTTCGTCGCCGCGTCTTCGGCTCTCACGGTGACCGTGTGGCGCCCGTCGCCGGAGAAGAACGAAGCGCCCAGTGGGCGGCGCTCCGGCCAAGTCGTCGCATGGTCGCGGCGTCCATTCGACGCACCTGCCGACGCCGCCAGCCCGCTCGACGCCATCGACGAACACGTAAACCCGGCGGATCCCCGAGCCGTCGTGCCGCGTAGAAGGCGAGGTCCTGGTCGCCTCGACGCCACCCGTCGGCAGTGATCGATCCACCGGTGATCGCGACGCCAGGGGCGTTGTCGTCTCTCATGGTCACGACCACGTTCCGCATGGCAAGCAGACCGTTCCTTGCGGGGCGGAGGCAGCCGTTGCCGTCGGCGCAGATGACCTGCGCTCGAAGCACAGACGTCACCATGAAGGCGTTCTCTGGCTTGTACTCGCCCCAGCTCGTGCAGCTGGGGCCGCACCAGATCCAGCCGCTGTCCCCAGAGAGCCCCGCGTGCCAGCCGTGCATCGCGTTCTGGTTGACGTCCGCGTCGAAGTGCCAGATGAACGTGCCGGGCGGGGCGGTCATGGTTAGACGGGCGCCCGAGTAGATCGGTGCGCGGCCCGACGCGACGGTGTTCGAGACGACCAAGCCCTCGGCGGTGCAGGCTGCGTTCGCGTTCGCGTACGGGCTCGAGTTCTCGGCTCCCCAAGAGCCGTTGCCAGTCGAGCCGTGGCACGCCTTCACCTCGTAGGTGCCGGCGGACGCGGTCGCGGGGACCGCGAGCGTGGCGGCGATCGCGAGGCCAAGGATGCGCTTCATTCGGGGCTCCTTCTCACGGCATGAACTCCCCGCCGCCGGTGGCGGGTGGTGGGTCGGGTGGTCTCTGTGTGGAACCTGCGGACTGCTCGATCGAGAACTCGGCGACGGATTGCGACGAGGGCTCGGCGATCGGGGCGGACTCGTGCGACTTCGGGCCGGTGCCCTGGCTGGGGTCCTTGGCTGGGGACCGTCGCTGCGACTCGCCTGAGCGGCGTTGCGCGCGGCGGCGTCGGAGCCGGGGTGGGCGTGGCGACGACCTCGGTCGTGCGGACCGATGCGGCGAGCTTGGCCTTCGACGGCGATGAGGGGTTGCGGGCGACCGGCTTCGAGCGTGGCTTCGCCGGTTCGGCCTGGCGCGGCAACATCCAGCCGGGCGCGTTGACGACACCCGTGGCGACGCAGAGGGCTCCCGCGCCAGCGCCGCTGATGCAGAACCCGATCAGCGTGGCGACGGTCGCGAGGCGGCCTCCTCCGCTGCTCGACGCGATGTGGATCCCGGCGGCGACGTCGGAGGAGTTGGAGCGGTGCAGGAGGGCGATCGCCTCGTCCTTCGCGCGACCGAGTCGCAATCGCGAAGCGCGCTCTGGGAGCTCGATCGCGAGCTGCCCTCCGAGGTCGATCGCGTGGGGTTCGGGCGGCGCGGCCGAGGCGGGCACGTTGATCGTCCCGCTCTCGCGGATCAGCTCCTCGGCGGACTGAATCCCGTCCGGATGCGCGCTCACGCCGATCCGCTCCTGGAGCCACCGCACCGGCGCGAGCAGTGCGACCGGAGCGAAGATGCGCATCCGGCGCAGCGCGGACATGTGGAGGTCGCGGACGGTCGCCCGGCACGCGGTGCAGTGGCGCAGGTGCGGGCGAACCTCGACGAGTTCCGCGCTGCTGGCTTCGCCCTGCGCGAGCTGGAGCAAGACCGGGGCGAAGCGCTTGCACTCGTCGCCGGCCTCGATGGCGCGATAGGCCTTCAGGAACCGCTTGCGGCCCTCTGTCAAAGCGCGATTGACCTTCGTGTACGACCAGCCGCACTGCTCGCCGATCTCGACGTAGGAGAGCCCCTCGGCCTTCAGGAGCAACGCCTTGGCCTCGTCGGGCTTCAAGGAGCGCAGCGCCTCGGCGGAGCGGTCGACGCGCTCGCCGCTCTCGATCTGCTCGTCGACGCTGCGCTGGCCGGCCGGGATGTGCGAGTCGAGGTCGGGCTCGGCGTCCGCGACCGAGTCCTGTCGCGAACGGCGGATCGCCATCGCTTCGTGTTTCACGACGACTTTGAGCCATGCCACCTCGGTCGCGGGCTCGACCGTGTCGGCTCGCTTGAAGAAGATCTCCAGGCCGCGCTGGTAGGCGTCGAGGGCGTCGTCGTGGCAGAGCGACCACTGGTGCGCGACGTGCAGGAGCAGCCGTCCGTGTGCCGCCATGACGGCCGCCACGCGCTGCTCCGGGGTTGGCTCCCGGAGCGCGACTCTCCCCTGCACCCCTCCTGCCCTCACGGGACCTCCACCGACGGATCACGGATAGGAGGCCTGCCTCCTTGGCGGGCTCCGACCGGATTAGGGCACTTCGTCGCAAACGTCGCCCCCCGGCCACCTCAATCGTTCGCAAATTGCGGAAACTTCGTGCAACATCACAGTTCTCGTCCGGACCGCCGAAAACGACCGGCGCGCGCCGCGCGCGAAAACGCCATCGTTCCGTCGATGCGCCGCCTCGCCCTCGCGCTGTTCCTGACTGGACTCCTCGCCGCTCCCGCCGCGGCCCACCCACTCGGGAACACGGGCCTCCAGCTCTCGATCGGCAAGGACAACCTTCCCGACCGCAGCGGGAAGAAGGTCACGGCGAACGCCGCCCAGACGCCGCCCGCCACGCCTCGCGCGGAGTGCGCGCCCGGCGCACGCCCCGAGGGCGACATGCAGGGCCGCGTCCCGCCCGGCTCGCTCGAGGGCTTCAACTGCAACCTGACGCTCGTCGGCCAGCAGGGCTCCTCGGGCGGCTACAAGGCGCTGCGCTTCAAGGACAGCTCAGGGCGGGAGTGCGCGTACTACGACACGACGCTGCTGTTCCCGACCAACGCCCAGACGCTCAGCGAGCGTCCCACCGGCACGGCCGTGCTCGACATGTCCAACCCCGCCAAGCCGGTGCAGACGGCCAGCCTGCCGACGCCCGCGATGCAGTCGCCGCACGAGTCGCTGGTCCTCAACGAGAAGCGCGGACTGCTCGCCGCGGTGATGGGCAACCCGGCGTTCGCCCCCGGCTGGGTCGACGTCTACGACCTCAACGAGGACTGCCGCGCCCCCGCGCTGCAGAGCAGCCTCCCCGTCGGCCTGCTCGGCCACGAGTCCGGCTTCGCGCCCGACGGGAACACCTTCTACGCGACCAGCATCTCGACCGGGCACGATCACCGCCGTCGACCTCACCGACCCCAAGGTCCCGCGCACGCTGGCGGTGGGCATGTACCCGTCGCCACGGGCTGATGGTCTCCGACGACGGCAACCGCGCCTACGTCGCGGGCAGCGACGGCCTGGTCATCGTCGACGTCTCCGACATCCAGCAGCGCAAGCGCGAGCCCGCAGTTCAAGACGATCAGTTCGCTCACGTGGCCGGAGATGACGATCCCGCAGATCGCCACGCCGATCACGATCGGCGGCCACCCTTACCTGATGGAGATCGACGAGTTCTCCTCCAACGGCGACTCCACGTGCGTGGCCATCCAACGGCAGCAAGGTCGGCGCCGCGCGGATCATCGACATCGCCGACGAGAAGGACCCGAAGGTGATCTCCAACATCCGCCTCGCCGTCCACCAGCCCGAGAACCGCGCGGCGATCGCCGCCGACCCGGGGGCGACCAGCCCGGTGCAGGGCTACGCCGGGCACTACTGCAACGTCCCGCAGCGCAAGGACCCGGGGATCGTGGCCTGCTCGATGATCGTCAGCGGCCTGCGCGTGTTCGACATCCGCGACCCGTACAAGCCGCAGCGAGATCGCGTACTACGTCGCGCCCAACAAGGCGAGCCAGACCGCCGGGGCGCCCTCGCAACTACGCGATGTCGAGCCCGACCTTCGCGCCCGAGCGCAAGCGAGGTCTGGTACACGGACGGCAACAGCGGCTTCTACAACGTCCAGCCTCGACAACTGGCCGTTCGCGGCGGCCGTCCGGCACGGCGACCGGCGACTGCACGGGCGAACGCGGGCTTCAAGCTCGGTCACCGCCAAGCCGACAGGGCACGCGCCTCAGGCTCGCCTTCACCAGCGCCGCAACCTGCCCGTGAAGGTCGAGGTCTTCCAGGTCTCCCAGGGCCGCCGCGTGGTCATCAGCGAGCGCCGCGTCGCGCGCTTCACCAAGCCGCGCACGTTCAAGGGCGAGGTGCGCCGACGGCTACTACTTCGCCCGCTTCACGATGGCCGGACGTCGACGCGCACGCCGGCGGATCGTGCTGCGCCGCCACAACGGCCGCTGGCACAACGTCGCCCGCCACTACCGCCGCGGGAGCTGCGAGACGCTGCGCTCCTACAAGCTCGAGCGCCCCGTGTTCGGCGGCCGCCAGAACACGCCGCTGCGCGATCGCGTACCGCGTGACCAAGCCGGCACGCGTGGCGATCACGGTCACCAAGCGCGACGGCCGCATCGTGGCGCGGCGCACGACGAACGCGCAGCCCGGCCGCACCTACCGCCTCAAGATCAAGGCCAAGCGCCGCGGCGTCTACCGCGTGCGGCTCGCGCCGCGCGCGGCGTGAGCGAGCGGCTCACAGCTCAGCGCCGGCTCTGAGCCGCTCGATGACGCTCGGCGTTGTGCCGGTGCCCGCGCAGCTCGTAGCCGACCACCGACACCCACGGGCTCGCGCTGAGCACGACCAGGCACCACGCCATCGACGCGCCGGCCGAGGCCATCACCAGCGGCGCCGACGAGCAGCACGGCCGTGCCCGCCGAGCAGCCAGAAGTGGAAGCGGTCGAGCGTCCGGGTCAGGAACGCGTAGAGGGCGAAGACGCCGAGCGAGGAACACCGCCACCGGGACCACCACGGTGAGCACGGTCGCCGCGGCGCTCAGCTTCGGATGATGCCCTCGAGGTAGTAGGCGGCGACGTGGAGCCCGCGCGCCCGTCGCCACGACGGCGCCGATCAGCGGGATGTGCCCGTAGCCCCACCCGAACGACCGCTCCCGCCGCACGTCCAGGACCTCGCCGGACGGCACGACGAAGTAGATCCACCACATGCCGAACGTCAGCGCCGTGCCGGCGACGCGCGACCGCGACCGCGTCGACCGACCAGCCCGGGCCCCTCGGGCCCGACGACCGCGCCGACAGCGCCACGACCGTGCCGAGCACGCCCTCGCCGAGCGCGATGATCACCAGCAGCCCGTAGCGCTCGGCGATGTGGTGCGGGTGCCACGGGGTGCCGCCCTTGCGCGTCTCCGCGATCCACGGGCCGGCGAACTCGACCAGCACCAGCAGCGACCACGCAGGCGAACGTGACCGCCACCGAGGTCTCGGCGACCAGCAGCGCGATCCAGCCGGCCTGCGCGACGAGGATCGCGGTGACGTAGGTCGATGCACGCCGCGCGGCGGTCCGGGTCCTGCCGGGCCGCGCGCGCCCACTGGAAGCACCAGCGCGACGCGCATCACGACGTAGCCGGCGACCATCACCCGGTTGTCGACGGTGTGCGCCCTCGTCGATCGACTCGAACATCACGGGCAGGCCCAGCGCGAGCACGAGCACGCCGACCATCTGCACCATCGTCGTGAGCCGGTAGATCCAGTCGTCGGTGTCGTAGGCCGACGCGAACCACGAGAAGTTCACCCACGCCCACGTGATCGCGAAGGTGCCGAGCGCGAAGCCGAGCAGCGCCGTGCGAGATGTGGTCCTCGGCGAGGTAGTGGGCGAGCTCGTTGGCGGCGAGCCCGAACGCGGCCACGAACGTGAGGTCGAACAGCAGCTCCAGCGGCGTCGCGGCGCGATGCGACTCGTCCGGGTCGCGGCCGCCCATGCGCGCCCGCCGGTGGTGGAGCGCCGTGCTCACCGCCCGGATCGTACTTCAGGTCAGTAACGACCATAATTCTGGTAGGGTTCTGGTCAAGACGACCAGAACAGGAGCACGAGATGGCCGACATCACCCGATTCCCGCTCGTCAGGCACCTGCGCTCGGAGCCGACCTACCACGTGCTGCGCTACCGCCGCGGCGCATCTCACGCGCGACGGCGCCGGCCTCGCGTTCTGGTTCCGGCCGATCAACACGGCGGTCGCCGAGGTCCCGGTCGACGACCGCGAGCTGCCGTTCCTGTTCCGCGTCCGCTCCGCCGACTTCCAGGAGCTGACCGTGCAGGGCGTGATCACGTTCCGGGTCGCGCGACCCGCAGAGCCTCGCCCGCCGCGTCGACTTCACGCTCGACCTCGGGACCGGCCGCTGGGCGCAGGCCCCGCTCGAGCAGGTCGCCGGGCTGCTCTCCCAGCTGGCCCAGCAGTTCGTCGTCGACGAGCTGGTCAAGCTCGACGTGCGCACGATCCTCGCACGGCGGCGTCGCGCCGATCCGCGACCGGATCGCGCAGGGCCTCGCGCAGGAGCCCGCGCTGCAGGAGCTGGGCATCGAGCTGGTGGCGGTCCGCGTCGCCGACCTCGCGCCGACCGCCGAGCTGGAGAAGGCGCTGCGCCAGCCGACCCGCGAGGCGATCCAGCAGCGCGCCGACGAGGCCACCTTCAGCCGCCGCGCGATGGCGGTCGACAAGGAGCGCGCGATCGGCGAGAACGAGCTCGCCAACCGCATCGAGCTGACCCGGCGCGAGGAGGAGCTCGTGACCCAGAGCGCCGCCAACGACCGGCTGCGGGCGCAGGCGCGCGCGGACGAGATCGACGTCGTGGAGGCGCGCCAAGCTGCGCGCCGAGCGCGAGCGGGCCGAGATCCAGTCGGCGGTCCCGCCCCAGGTGCTGCTCGCGGTCGCGCTCCAGGAGCTGGCCGGCCAGCTCGGGCAGATCGACCACCTGACGATCACGCCCGACCTGCTCGCGCCGCTGCTCAGCCGCGCCAACGGGAACGGCGCGTGAGGTGGTCCCGCGCGCCGTCCTCGTGGAGCGGCCGAGCGAGTACGACGAGCTGCTCGCCCGCCACGCCACCCACGAGCAGGTCCGGTTCTTCCTCGAGCGGCGCGAGCGGTCGCTCGAGGAGGTGCTGGAGCGCCACGCCGCCCACGCGCGCGACCACCGCGCGGTGCTCGGCGCCGTCCCGCCCGAGTGGCGGACGGCGACCGTGGCCCGCGCGGAGCTGGACCGCTTCCTGTTCGAGCCCGACGACGTCGTGCTGACCCTCGGTCAGGACGGGCTGGTCGCCAACGTCTCCAAGTACCTCGACGGCCAGCCGGTGATCGGCATCAACCCGGGCGGCGGTGATCGCGCCGGCCACGCCGCCGCAGGCGGTGCGGCGACCTGATCGCCGACCTCGCCGCGCGGCCGCGCGCGGATCGAGGAGCGCACGATGGCCGAGGCGCGGCTCGACGACGGCCAGGTGGTGACCGCGCTCAACGAGGTCTTCGTCGGCCACGAGTCGCACCAGTCGGCGCGCTACACGATCGAGGTCGCCGGCCGCGCCGAGCGCCAGTCCAGCTCGGGGCTGATCGTGAGCACCGGCACGGGCGCGACCGGCTGGGCGGCGAGCATCAACCGCCATACGGGCTCGCGCTCCCCGCGCCCACCGATCCGCGGCTCGCGTTCTTCGTCCGCGAGGCGTGGCCGAGCGCGGCCACCCGCACCACGATCACCAGCGGCGTGATCGACGCGGCTCGTCGATCACGTGCGAGCTGGGGGAGGGCGGCGTCGTGTTCGGCGACGGCATCGAGGCCGACCGCGTGCAGCGTCGACTGGGGCCAGCGGATCGAGGTCGGCGCCTCGGCGAGGCGCCTGCGTCTGGTCCAATGAGCCGCGTGCAGTACGTCCTCTTCCCGGGTCGCCACCACCTGCTGACCCGCTTCCAGGCGGAGTACCTCGAGCAGGTGGCCGACGGCGCGAAGATCGTGTTCGCGGTCACCAGCGCCGACCACGGCAACACGCGGCGCAACCCGGTGCCCGGGCACCGGCGCGAGGCGCAGATCGAGCGCCTGGCCGCCCAGACCGGGCTCGAGTGCCTGGTGTTCCCGATCCCCGACGTGCCCGCCACGGAGCGCTTCGCGGAGTACATGCTGGCCGCGATCGCCGCGCAGGACGGCGGGCCGGAGCTGACGCCGGAGAACACGGTGCTGGCGTGCTCGACGCCCGCGGTGATCGAGCTGTTCGCCGCAGCTCGGCTTCGAGAACCTGCCGCGTGGAGCTCGAGACCGGCGTGCGGCGCCCGTGGGACGTGCTGCAGGCGCTCGTGGCGGGCGAGCCCGCCGAGGACGTGCACCCCGCCTCCAAGCAGGTCTACGACCGCTACGGGCTGCTCGCCCAGATCCGCCGCGTGCACGCCGACCCGCTGCTCTCCGACGAGGGCGAGCTGACCGAGACGCGCGACTACAACACCTACGCGCGGGCGTTCGACACCGGCGCGGCGCGCAAGTGGGAGCAGCTGCGCGACCACGTCCGGCCCGGCCGGATCGTCGACGTCGGCTGCGGCGTCGGCTCGCTGCTGCGCGAGATCGCCGCCGACCCCGGCTTCGCCGAGTCCGACCTGTACGGGATCGAGGCCGCGCGGCCGCTGCACGACGAGTGCGTGCACCGCCGCTCCCAGGGCGCGTTCCGCGAACCCGAACACGTTCTTCTTCCAGCGCACGATCGGCCAGGGGCCGCTGTTCGAGCCCGCGAGCGTCGACACGACGCTGACCGTCGCGCTGTGCCACGAGCTGTACTCCTACCTCGGCGTGGAGACGCTGCGGCGCTTCATGCGCGACACGCGCGAGCACACCGTGCCCGGCGGCGTGTGGATCGACCTCGACGTGTGCGGCCCCGCCGACGGCGACCGCGTGATCTGGATGGAGCTCCACGACGGCCGCGAGAGCTGGGAGCGCTTCGTCGCCGACTGGCGCCCCGAGCGGGTCGAGTACGAGCTCCGCGACGGCGCTTCGTGGAGACGCGGCTGCGGTGGGCGATGGAGTGGCTGTCCAAGAAGGACTACACGGACAACTGGGAGTCCGAGATGCACGAGGCGTTCTGCTTCTGGAGCGCCGAGGACTACGCGCGCGAGGCGCGCGCGGCCGGCTTCGAGCTCGCGCCCGGCTCCGGCGGCTTCACCAACGACGTGGCTGGTCGAGCACCGCTTCGCGCCCGTGGCGACGCTGCGGCCCGCCGGCGAGCCCGATGGCGCGCTGCCGTGGCCGGACACGCACCTGCGGCTGGTCGCGCGGCGGCCTGTCACGACCTTCCTGAACGCATGAGCTTCGAGCCGGCTCCGATGCGGGTGTCCGACGCCGATCGCGAGCGGGCGGCCGACCTGCTGCGCGAGCACTGGATGGCGGGGCGGCTGGACAGCGACGGAGTTCGACGAGCGCTGCGCGGAGGTGTGCGCGGCGCGCACCGACTTCGAGCTCGCGCGCGCGCTGCGCGAGCTCCTGGTGCTGCCCGCGCCGCCGGGCCCGACACGTCGGCGGCCACGACGGCGCTGATCCTCGGCATGATCGGCCTCGACGCTGTTCGTCGTTCAGCGTCGGGTTCCTGTCGCTGCTGCACGCTGCCGATCTCGGCCACCGCGTGGGTGATCGGGCGCAGCGCGCGCCGGAAAGGGCTCCCGGGCCGGCGAAGGCCGGGATGGTGCTGGGCCTGATCGGCACCGCGCTCAGCGTGCGTCGCCCTCGGCGGTTGGCGCCCTGTGCTGTCGTCTAGAGTTGGCGCCGATGGCCGCGACCGAGCGCCTCGAAGCCGACATCAAGGACTCGATCCTCGACACCGTCGGGGACACGCCGCTCGATCCGCCTCTCGCGGATCGCGCGCGGGGCTGAAGCCACAGGTCGTGGCGAAGGTCGAGTACTTCAACCCCGGCGGCTCGATCAAGGACCGCGTCGCGATGCGCCTCGTCGAGGCCGCGGAGCGCGACGGGCGCCTGCAAGCCCGGCGGCACGATCATCGAGCCGACGTCGGGCAACACCGGCACCGGGCCTGGCGATCGCGGCCCGCATCAAGGGCTACCGCGTGATCGCGGTGATGCCGGACAAGATGTCGCGCGAGAAGATCGACCTGCTGCGCGCCTACGGCGCCGAGGTCGTGGTGACGCCGACCGACGTCGACCCCGACTCCCCGCAGAGCTACTACCGCACCGCCGACCGCCTGACGCGCGAGATCCCGGGCGCGTTCCAGCCCAACCAGTACGCGAACCCCGCCAACCCGGAGACGCACTACCTGACCACCGGGCCGGAGCTGTGGCGCCAGAGCGGCGGCAAGGTCACGCACCTGGTCGTCGGCGTCGGCACCGGCGGGACGATCACCGGGATGGCGCGCTACCTGCGGGAGCAGAACCCGGAGATCGAGGTGATCGGCGCCGACCCCGTCGGCTCGATCTACTCCAACGAGGAGGTCCACCCGTACCTCGTCGAGGGCGTGGGCGAGGACTTCTGGCCGAAGACCTACGACCCGTCGGTGGTCGACCGCTACGTGACGGTCTCCGACCGCGACGCGTTCCTGACCACCCGCCGGCTGGCGGAGACCGAGGGGCTGCTGGTCGGCGGCTCCTGCGGGCTCGCGATGCACGCGGCGCTGGAGGTCGCGGGCGGGATCGACGATCCCGAGCGCGATGGTCGCGGTCGTGCTGCCCGACGGCGGCCGCGGCTACCTGAGCAAGATCTTCAACGACGAGTGGATGACCCAGTACGGGTTCCTCGAGCGCTCGGGCGAGCGCCACGTCGGCGACGTGCTGCGCGCGAAGACGCAGGCGGGCGAGATCCCGCCGTTCGTGGTCGTGCAGACCAACCAGAAGGTCAGCGACGCGATCACGCTGCTGCACGAGCACCGCGTCTCGCAGCTGCCGGTGGTCGACGGCTCCGGGGAGGTGGTCGGCTCGGTCGGCGAGCGCGGGCTGCTCAAGCGCGCGATCGACAACCCGCAGCTGATGTGCAACGACGATCGCCGACGTGATGGAGCCGCCGTTCCCCAACGTGGAGCAACACCGACCCGGTGCGCGAGGCGGTCGAGCTGCTGTCCGGCGAGGGCAGCCAGGCCATGACGGTCTCCGAGAACGGCCGGCCGGTGGGGATCGTGACCCGCGCGGACCTGCTGGAGTCGCTGATCTCGTGACCCGCTTCGGCACCCGCGTGGTGCACGCCGGGCTGGATCCCGACCCGTCGTTCGGCGGCGTCGTTCCCGCCATCCACCAGGCCTCGACCTACGTGCAGCCCGCGCCGGGCGAGTTCGTCGGCGACTACGACTACTCGCGCTCGGCGAACCCGACGCGGACGCAGCTCGAGAAGGCGCTCGGGGAGCTGGAGGGCGGCCTCGGCACGGCGTTCTCCTCCGGCATGGCGGCCACGCACGCGCTGATCACCGCGGTCGCGTGCGCGGGCTCGCACGCGATCATCCCCGGCGACCTGTACGGCGGCACGTTCCGGCTGGTCGACAAGGTGCTCTCGCACTGGGGGCTGCGAGTACACGATGGTCGACCAGTCCGACCTCGACGCCGTCAGCCGCGGCGGTGGGGCCGGAGACGAAGCTGATCTGGGTCGAGACGCCGACCAACCCGTCGCTGAACGTGGTCGACGTCGAGGGGATCGTCGCCCGCAAGCGCGACGCGTTCGTGGCGGTCGACAACACCTTCGCCACGCCGATCTACCAGCGCCCGCTGGAGCTCGGGGCCGACGCGGTCGTGCACTCGACGACCAAGTACCTGGGCGGGCACTCGGACGCGGTCGGCGGCGCGGTCGTCGTGCGCGACAACCGCGCGCCACGAGAGCATGAAGTTCGTGCAGAACTCCGTCGGCGCCGTGCCCGGCCCCTTCGACTGCTTCCTCGTGCACCGCGGGCATGCGCACGCTGCACCTGCGGATGGCCGCGCACACCGAGAACGCGCGCGCGGTCAGCGAGTGGCTGGCCGGGAGCGCCGGGCGTCAGCGACGTCCGCTGGCCCGGCTTCGCGGGCATGGTCTGCTTCCGCCATCCCGAGGCGATGCGGATCGTCGCGCGACACGAAGGTGTTCGCGCTCGCCGAGTCGCTCGGCGGGGTCGAGTCGCTGGTCGAGGTGCCGCAGGCGATGACGCACCAGTCGGTGGAGGACTCCGACGCGGCGGTGCCCGCCGACCTCGTGCGGCTGTCGTGCGGGATCGAGGACGCCGCCGACCTGGTCGAGGATCTCGCCCAGGCGATCGGCGTGACTCGCCGATCCCTCGGGGAGATGCTCCGTCTCCCGCTGCTCGCGTCGCCTTGCTGCTCGCCGCCGCGTCCGCGGCGCCATGGTGCAGCTCCCGCCCGTCCGCCCGCCGTCGCCGGCAACCCGGCCGACCGGATGCTCGGCGTCCGATCGAGGACTCGGTCTACGACCCGGCCACAAGTGCACGCCGAAGGCGCCCCGCCCGGCGTCGCCGCCATGACGCGCTGGCTGCAGGCCAACACCCGCGGCGTGTTCTGGGGTTCGTACCGGTGCGAGAAGTGGGGCAAGCACGAGGCGTCGCTGCACGCCGAGAACCGCGCCATCGACTGGCACCTGGACGTCTTCGACCCGCCGACAAGCGCGCCGCCGAGACGGCTGATCCGGCTGCTGCTCGCGCCCGACGCGGCCGGCAACCCGCAGGCGCTCGCGCGCCGCATGGGCGTCGAGGAGCTGATCTGGGACTGCGGGTACTGGGGCGCCGGGATGACGGAGTTCAACCAGTACAGCCCGTGCTACAAGCGCGGCCGGCTGCGCAAGCGCGTCAACACGACGGTCGCCCACCGCGACCACATGCACCTCGGCCTGACCACGGGCGCGGCGGCCCGGACCTCGTTCTGGACCGGCGCGCGGATGACCGGCGCCATACTCGCTGGATGCGTCGCAGCGTGATCCTCGTCTGCATCCTCGGCGTCGTGGCGCTCGGCGCCGGATGGCTGGCGATCGGCGGCGGCCGGCGACGACAAGCCGGCGCGTCCCGGTCGCGAAGAGAGCTCCCCGGCCGGCAAGTCCAAGCTCCCGCCGCTGCCCGACAAGCTGCGGCCCCGGGTCGTCGAGCCCGAGGCGGGCGCGGGCGACCCCGTCCGACGAGCCCGTGGTGGACGAGGGTCCGAGCGTCAAGGACCCGGCGCCGAAGGCGAGCCAGTCGGCCAGCTCCGGCGGGCGCCGGCTGGACGGCGTGCTGCGGGGCGTGGGCGGTGGCGTGAACAAGGCGACGGCGCTCTCCAACGGGGTGGCGCTGCCGCCGTTCGAGGCGCCCGAGGCGGTCCACCAGATCATCGAGGCGGGCAACTCGATCGCCCGCACGCCGTACAAGTGGGGCGGCGGCCACGGCAAGTGGCAGGACACCGGCTACGACTGCTCCGGCTCGGTCTCGTTCGCGCTCGCCGCGGCGGGCCTGCTCGAAGGCCCGCTGGCCTCCGGGCCGCTGATGTCCTGGGGCGAGCGGGGCCCGGCAAGTGGGTCACGATCTACGCCAACCCGGGGCACGTGTACCTCGTGGTGGCGGGCATCCGGTTCGACACCTCCGGCGCGAAGGTCACGGGATCGCGCTGGCAGAACGACCTGCGCACCAACGCCGGGTTCGTCGCGCGGCATCCCACCGGGCTCTAAGAGCCGCTTGGGGTGTCGACCCCATCGGCGTCGGCTCAAGCGAGCCGATGAAGGAATTGCAGCGTGAATCCTCCTGAATCGACCAGCTTCCTGATGCTCCGCTTCCCGCGCTTCACGCCCGATCTCCCTGCCGGCCCGCCGCCTGAGGTGCTGGAAGAGATCGACGCGGCGTGGGAGCGGGCTCAGGCGCTCGTCGGCTTCGAGCTGCACTTCGAGATCGACCCCGAGCGGCCGCATCATGCCTTCGGGGAGCTCCGCCGGAGCGATGGCACGCTCGAGCGCCGGCTGACCGCCAGCCAGGCGCTTGCGATCGCGTGTGGCGACCCCGTTCCGCGACGCGCGCAGTCGATGCTCGTGTAAGTCCGGCCGCCACGTGGCACCCTGTTCCACATGGCTCTTAAACCGAAAGACATTCTTGACACCGTTGCGGGCGCCGGCAAGTCCGCCGTCTCTGAGGTCACCGGGCTCGCGAAGCGGTTCCGCCGCGACGAGTCCGACACCGAGCTGACCGCTCCCGCCGCCACGCCCGCGACCCCGGCTCCGCCGGCCGCTCCCGCGCCCGACGAAGCCGGCCAAGCCGCGCGCCGCGCGCGCCGGGGGCACCAAGTCCGGCCGCTCGACGTCGGGCGCCACCAAGACGGCCCGCACTCGTGCGGCCGCGGCCGGGACGACGAAGGCGAAGCCCGCCGGTCGCGCGGCTGCTCCGAAGCCCGGCGAGGCGGGCGGCCCGAAGTCCGCGACCGCGAAGCCGAAGCCGGCGCAATCCAAGCCCGCGGCTGCGAAGCCCGCGGCGGCGAAGGCCACGCCGGCCAAGCCCGCGGCGGCGAAGGCCACGCCGGCCAAGCCTGCGGCGGCGAAGGCCACGCCGGCGAAGCCTGCGGCGGCGAAGGCCACTCCGGCCAAGCCCGCGGCGGCGAAGGCCACGCCGGCCAAGCCCGCGGCGGCGAAGACCACGCCGGGTAAGCCCGCGGCGGCCAAGCCGACTCCGGCCAAGCCCGCGGCGGCGAAGCCGACCGCGCGGCGAAGCCCACTCCGGCCAAGGCTGGCGAGCCGGCGAAGCCCACTCCGGCCAAGCCGAGGCGGCGAAGCCCGCGGCGGCGAAGCCCACTCCGGCCAAGGCTGAGGCGGCGAAGCCCGCTGCGGCCAACGCACCGCGGCCAGACCGGCGGCGAAGCCCACCCGGCGAAGCCCGCTGCGGCGGCGCCGAAGCCGGCCGACAAGCCGGCCGCGGCCAAGACCGACCCGACGCCGGACCCGAAGGCGCCCGAGACGACGCCGGCGGCGAAGGCCGACGACGCGGCGAAGACGCCCGCGGGGACCACCAACAGCTAGTTCTTGCGGGCGCGGTGGCGCATCGCCCGTTAGAGGTCGGGCGATGCGTCCCATCCCGGCACCCCGCATCGGCGAGTCCCACGGGCTGCTGCGGGCGATCAACCAGCGCGAGCGCATGCGGCTCGACGAGTTCGTGACCGAGTTCTCGGCCGAGGACCTGTATCCGCCCGGACTCGAGAACGCGCTCGGGCGGACGCGGCAGTTCGTCTCCTTCGCTCGCGCCGCCGGGCTGCTCAAGGAGGACCGCGGGGTCGTCGAGCTGACAGAGATCGGCAAGCGCTACGTGCGCGCCGGCGACGACGCCGACGCCGTTCTCGGTCTCCGACGCGCAGGGCGACTGGCTGCGCCGCCAGCTGCTCGAGAAGCACATGACCGACAGCATCTACCACGGGCTGGCGATCGGCCTGAGCCTGCTGTCGTCGGTGGCTCCCGGCACGCGGATCTCCACCCTGGACTTCGGCCGCGCGCTCGGGTACCTCGGCCGCGCGGGGTGGGACAACGAGGCCACGCTGCAGATCCAGGGCGAGCGCTACCTCGACCTGCTCATCGACCTGGACGTGATCGACGACCAGCGCAGCGTGACGACGATCGGCGCCGAGACCAAGACCGAGCTCACGCTGCCGATCCACATGTCGCTCACCGACATCGCCGGCCAGCTGAACCCCGGTGGCGCCGAGGCGGTGCGCGCAGAGGGCGAGGCCGAGTGGGCGCGCCTGACGGCCGAGCCGGTCCCGGAGGCCGCGCCCGCCGAGACCGCCGAGGCCGTCGACGAGACGGGCGAGTGGCAGGACGTCAGCCCCGGCGCGCCGCGCGCACCCGCGCTCCCCGAGGAGCCGCCGCCCCCGCCTCCGGCGCCCACCGCGCCGCCGGCGCCCGCCGCGGCCGAGCCGCCGCGACCGCCCGCCGACGTGTGGGAGACGGCCGAGCCGTACGAGACGACGAGCGCGTACTCCGCGGTCCGGCCGCCCGAGTCCGGCCGCCCCCGAGCCGGAGCCGCCCGCCGGCCCCGGCTTCACGTCCGGGGACCCGCTGGCGGCCGATCGCCCGCAGGACGCGCCGACCGTGATCTCGCCGACGGAACAGCCCCCGCCCGTCGCGCCCCAGCCGCCGCGCCGCGCAGCCGGCGGCCCCCGCCCCGCAGCCGCGGCTCGCCGAGGCGCCGCCACCGGCCCCCGCACGGGCGCCCCGCGCCGCGAGCGGGTTCCTCGACGCCGCCGCCGTGCGCGCCGCCGCCGAGGCCCAGGGCCTCCGCCTGCGCGGCTCCGTCTACGCGAACGTCGCGTCGGCGCTGTCGGCCGGCAAGCACCTCGTGCTCACCGGCGCGCCCGGCTCCGGCAAGACGACGCTGGCGCTGGCGATCGCGCAGGCCGCCGCCACATCCGGGCGCTCCTCGGGCGCCGTGCTCGTCACGGCCGGCGAGCGCTGGACGTCGCGCGACACGCTCGGCGCCCGCCCGCGCCCCGGCGCAGAGACGCCGCGGCCCGGCCACGTCATCGCCGCCGCGAGCCGCGGCAAGTGGCTGGTGATCGACGAGCTCGACCGCGCCGACGTCGACCGCGCGTTCGGCGGGCTGTCCTCGTTCCTCGCCGGGCTCCCCGTGACGCTCCCGAGCGGCGAGGAGGCGAGCGCGCCCAAGGACTGGCGGATCATCGCCACCGCGGCCCGGGCGCTCGACGCCACGCCGGCGCTGTGGCGCCGCTTCGCGCACGTCGAGCTGCCGGCCTCCTCCGACGAGGAGATCGAGGCCGCGATCGTCGCCGCGGCCGGCGGCGACTGGACCGCGGCGGGCGCGGCGCGCCGCCTGCTCGTCCTGCGCGAGCTGCGCGACATCGGTGCCGGCGTCTACGTCGACGCGGCCGCCCACGCCGCCGAGCGCAACGCGATCGAGCCCGCCGACGAGCGCACGCTCGCCCGCGAGGCTACAACGCCTACTTCGAGGGGCTGCTCGCCGGCCTCGACGACCGCGAGCAGGTCCGCCTCCGGGAGCTCCTCGGCGGGCTGTAGGTGGCGGCGCACGGCAGCCCCGAGGAGCGGGCGGCGCTCGCCCGCGCCAAGGCGCGCCTGGACCGGCTCGACTACCACCCGAGGCCGGTGCAGCACGGCGCGCACGCGGATCTGGGAGGCGCCGTGGCTGTTCCGGCTGCCGTGGTTCCGGCGCTTCCACGGCTACGAGTCGTGCGAGCAGATCTTCATCCGCCGCCCGCTCGCCGAGGTCTCCGACGACCTGATCGTCCACGAGCTGTGCCACGTCTGGCAGGAGCAGCACGGCCGCCTGCGGATGTGGCTCTCCTACCTGAGGGGCTACCGCGAGAACGCCAACGAGGTCGAGGCGCGCCGAGCCGTCGCCGAGACGCGATGAGCGAGGCCGAAGCGTGGGCTCGTCAGCGAGCCCTGACCGACTCGGTCCCCTCGTCCCACCGCCGATCCCCGGTCACGTGGACACCGCCGATCCAGCGGTCGCCGGCCCCCGCGGCGACGGCGGCGAGGATGCGCCGCTCGGTGAGCGCGAGCCCGTCGCGCGTCGATGGGTACTCGCGGCCGAGCCGGTCGTAGGCCTCGCCGAGGAACCGGCGCTCGGGCAAGCGCGAGGCCGCGATCGCCGCCAGGCCGGACGGGTCGGGGCGCTCGCAGCGCGTCCCAGGCCTGCGCGGCGAGGTCGAGCGCGGCCGGGGTCAGCGCCGTCTCCGGCAGCCGGGCGAGCTGCTCGGAGCTGAGCTCGCCAAGGCCGCCGAAGTGGGCGATCCCGACGTGCTCGCCCACACAGACCAGCGTGATCCGCTCCGGCGGCACCTCGAGCGTGTGCAGCCTCGAAAGGATCTGGACCAGCTGCAGCTGGTCGTAGAGGTCGGCCTCGAACCACAGGACGTACTCGCCGTCGCGATGGGCCTCGAACTCGCGGTCGCGGGACTCGAACTCCGCGACCGTGCCGACGTCGGCGGCGTCCTCACCGGACAGGAACGCGGCGCGCACGCGGCGCAGCTCGTCGTCGGGCACATCGGGCACCGGGCCCTCGTGGAGGACGTCGCGCCACGGCAGGATCTCGTGCGCGAGGCCGGTCCCCCGGAGGCCGAGCACGGTCGAGCCGCCGTTGGTGACGTGAACCGGTCGCGAGGCCCAGCGATCGTACCGGCGGCAGACGAGCGCGGAGCGTGCCACCATGGCGGCCGTGTCCGGAGCCCAGGATCCCGGCGCGCTCAAGGCGCTCGCCCTCCACGCGGAGGCCCTCGCGACCGTGCGCGAGTTCGCCGAGCGCGCCGACGCGCTGCGCGTCGTGCTGCTCGTCGACAACGGCCCGCGGGACGAGCCGGCGATGCTCGACCGCACGGCGGACGGCACCGTCGAGCTGACCCACGCCGGCTCGGCGTGGACCGTGCCGCCGGCGACGCCGGTCCCCGCCCGCCCGCGCGACCTGCCCGACATCCGGCCCGCGCCGTCGTCGGCCGTGCGCGCCGACCCGGACACCGGCGAGCTCGCCGCGCCGATCGGCGCGATCGCGAACCTCGGGGAGGCCGTGCTCGGGCTGGCCCGGGCGTTCGGCGGCCGCAGCGTCGCATCGGCGGAGTTCGGCACCCACGATCCCGAGCTGCCGATGACCATCGTCGCCCGCGAGGGCGAGCCGCTCCTGCTCGCGGTCGGCGACGGGCGCTTCGAGCTGCCGATCGAGTGAGCGCGGGCGAGCGCTGCACCTGGTGCGGGGCGCCCGTCGAGGCCGGCGACGGCTTCCGCGCCTACGAGGCGGCCGGCGATCGCCGCGCGGTGTTCTGCCGGCTCGAGCACGTCGTCCCGTGGACGATCCGGGGCGCGCACTGGGAGGCGGGCGAGAGCGACCCCGCCGACGGCCTGGAGGCGTGCGCGTGGTGCGAGGCGCCGCTCGGCGAGGTGCACGTCGCGCTGGTGCGCTCGCGCGGCGAGCACCGGATCCCCGACGGGTTCTGCGGCATCGACCACCTCCGCGAGTGGGCGAAGGCCGGCGGGAGGTGGCGGCCCTAGCTCAGGCGGGCGCGGTAGCTGCGCGCCTTGGCGCGGTTCCCGCACCCTGCCATCGAGCACCACGTCCGCGAGCGGTTGCGGGAGTGGTCGAAGAAGGCCCACCGGCAGTCGTCGGCCGGGCACGCCTTCAAGCGCGCCCACGTGCCCTCCGCGTCGGCTCGCGCGATCACCGCGAGCAGCCGGCCCAGCACCGCGTCGACCCCGCCGCCGGCCGGCTCCAGCCGTGTCGCGCCGTCGTCGGCGAACGCGATCGCCAGCGGCGCGCGGGCGCCCTCCGATCCGAGCAGCGCGAGCGCGTCCTGATCGGGCGGCTCGCCGTGGTGGGAGAGCAGCAGCGCCCGCAGCGCCTCGCGGAACGCGACCACGCGGGTCGCGTCGGCGTCGCCGAACGACGCCCGGCCGAAGCCCTCTTCGCGCGCCCACTGGGCGAGCCCACGCGGGTCGGCGATGTCGTCGCGGCCGGTGTCGAGCGCGGCGGTGTTGATGAAGCGCTCGATCAGCGCGAGCTCACCGGGAGCGCTGTCCTGGTCCGTCACCGCCAAACAACTATAGGCGGTTTGGACTAACCCCTAAAACGGTTACAGTGGTGATATGCCCGGATACACCACACTCGCGCTGGCCGACGCCTGGACCGTCCGCGACCCCGACAGCGGCGCCGACTGGCTGCCGCTGCGCAGCGCGCTCGACGTCAACGCGTTCGGCATCAACGCCTGGCGCGCCCAGCAGGGGCAGGAGGTGATCGAGCGCCACGACGAGTCCGACGCATCGGACGGCGGCGCACCAGGAGGTCTACGTCGTGCTCGAGGGCGAGGCCCGCTTCACCGTCGGTGGCGAGGACATCGCCGCGCCGGCCGGCACGGTCGTCTTCGTCGAGGACCCGGCGCTGCAGCGCGGAGCCGTCGCCGAGCGCGACGGCACGCTCGTGCTCGCGATCGGGGCCGAGCGCGGCAAGGCGTTCGAGGTCTCCGACTGGGAGCAGCGCGTGCTCTCGGAGCGTGGATGAGCACCGGCCGGAGTGGGTAGGCAGACCCCGATGCTCCATCACCGCCACTACACCGTCGAAGAGGCCAACCAGCATCTCGAGGCCGTCGGGGACATCGTGCTCCGGATCCGGGATGCCCGCCACCGCTTGAGCGACGAGGACGAGGACTCCGGGTTCTCCACGCTCGCCGAGCTGACCGGCGGCGCCTGGCCCGGCGCCGAGCACGCGACCGCGTCGGTCGAGATCGCGCTCGGGTTCGCCCAGCTGGAGGAGCTCGACATCGTCGTGCGGGACCTCGAGCAGGGGCTGATCGACTTCCCGTCGCTGATCGGCGGCGAGGAGGTCTACCTCTGCTGGCTGCTCGGTGAGCCCTCCGTCGGCCACTGGCACGCCGTCGAGGGCGGCTTCGCCGGCCGGCAGCCGCTCGACTAGCGGGCATCATGGGCGGCATGCTGCCGCCCGGACCGCGCGAGCCGGCCGCCCTGCAGACGGCGGAGTGGATCGCGCGCCCGACCGCCTTCCTGCGCCGCTGCCAGGCCCGCCACGGCGAGCCGTTCACCGTGCGCGTCGCGTGGGCGGACGCGCCGATGGTGCTGGTCTCCGACCCCGAGGAGATCCGGCGCATCTTCACCGCCGACCCGGCCGTCCTGCACGGCGGGTCGAGCTCGACGATGCTGGAGCCGTTCGCCGGCCCGTCCTCGATCCTGCTGCTCGACGGCCCCGAGCACCTGCGCCAGCGGCGGCTGCTGCTGCCGCCCTTCCACGGCGAGGCGCTCGAGCGCTGGCGCGGCACGATCGCCGAGCTGGCCGACCGCGAGCTCGACGGGTGGCGGTCGAACGAGCCGGTGCGCACCCACGCGCGCATGCAGGCGCTGACGCTCGACGTGATCCTGCGCGTCGTGTTCGGCGGCGGGAGCGCCCCGCGCTGCGCGCCGCGATCCGCCGCGCGCTCGACATGACCGCGTCGCTGCCGCGGCTCGTCGCGATGTCGCTGGTGCGCGACGAGCGCGGCCCGTGGGGCGGCTTCCTGCGCGCGGTGCGCGAGGTCGACGCGCTGCTGGATCGCGAGCTCGCCCACGACGCCGAGCCCGGCTCGCTGCTCGCCGTGCTGCAGGCCGCGCGGCATGAAGACGGCACACCGCCGAGCGGGCCGAGCTGCGCGACCAGGTCGTGACGATCCTCGCCGCCGGCCACGAGACGACGGCCGGCTCGCTCGCGTGGGCGCTCGAGCGCCTCGCGCACCATCCGGAGGTGCTCGACCGGATCCGCGAGGGCGACGACGCGTACCTCGACGCGACGGTCAGGGAGGTGCTGCGCGTGCGGCCCGTGCTGTCGATCGCCGCGCGCAAGGTGGAGGCGCCGTACGAGGTCGGCGGCTACGTGCTCCCGCCGGGCGTCCACGTCGCGCCGTGCATCTACCTCGCCCACCGCCGCCCGCAGGCGTGGCGCGACCCGACGGCGTTCCGGCCGGAGCGCTTCCTCGGCGCGCCGCCCGCGCCGTACACGTACCTCCCGTTCGGCGGCGGGGTGCGCCGTTGCGCCGGCGCGCCGTTCGCGATGCTCGAGATGCGGGAGGTGCTGCGGGCGGTCGCGCGGCGCTTTGCGCTGAGCCCGATCGGGGCTCGCGGGGAGCGCATGCGGCGCGGTTCGGTGACCCTGACACCGGCGCGCGGAGCGACCCTCATGCCGAAGGCGCTACAACCAGGTCTGAGTGTCGCTCTTCTGCCGCCACAACCGCCTGACCACCAACTGCCCGATCTGCAGTCGTGAGCTGCAGGCCGAGCTGCGCTCCAAGGCGCCGCCCCGCTCGACGACGGCGCGTACTTCGACGGCCAAGCGCGCCCGCGGCACGACGCGCTCGGGCGTCGTGACCAAGCGCGTCGCCCGCGCCGCCGACGACGGCTACCGCTCCGTGCTGGCCCCTGGGCTGCGCGCGACCGCCGACGCCGAGCGCCTCGCCGCTGCGCTCACGGCCGCCGCCGCGCGGCTCGAGCCGCCCGGCCCCTACGGGGAGATCCGCGACGTGCCCGATCGCGAGGACGCCACCTGGCTCGCGTTCCTGGTCGCGCTCGCGAGCCCGGACGCGCCCGACCTCCAGCGCGCGCTGCTCGACGCGCCTCCGTCGTGGGCGGACGGCGTCCCCGAGGACCTGTCCGCCGCGCTGCGCCGGACCGCCGACTCCTACCGCGCGTGGGCGGGTCGCGCGGGATCCCAGGCCGCCGCGTTCGAGGGCGAGGCGGGGTGGAACGCGGTGCGGCGCTTCGCCCGGGTCTACGAGCGGCTCGCGCTGCCCGGCTTCGTCCGCGCCCGGCGCTTCGACCTGCTGACCGCGCTCGGCGCCGCCGGCCTGTACGAGCTGGAGGCCGGGGAGCTGCAGCTCGGCGCCGACGAGGATCCGACCACGCTGGCCGCCAAGCGGCTGCTCGTGTCCGGCGACACCCGGCTGCTGGAGCGCCGCGCGCGCGATCTGGCCGACGCGTGCGAGCTGCCGCTCGCCGCGCTCGACCGCGGCCTCGCGGTGTGGAACACAGCCCGGGGCCATCGACCTCGCGGCCGATCCCTCCGCCGCGACGCGGGCTGCGCTCGGGCTGCAGTGAGCCTCGAGATCGCGCCGCTCGACCTCGGCGACGACGCCACGCTCGAGACGCTGGTCGCGCTGCAGCGCGCGAGCTACACGGTCGAGGCCGAGCTGATCGGCGCGCCGTCGCTGCCGCCGATGCGCGAGACGCCAGAGCAGCTGCGGTCGAGCGGGGAGACGTTCCTTGGCGCCCGCCGCGAAGGCGCGCTCGTCGGCGCGGTGTCCTACAAGCGCGACGGAGGCGACCGTCGACATCCACCGCCTCGTCGTCGACCCGGGCGCGTTCCGCGGCGGGGTCGCCACCGCGCTGCTCGACGCGCTCGAGGCTCGCGAGGGGGGCGCGACGCCACTGGATCGTCGGCACCGGCGCCGCCAACCTCCCGGCCCGCAGCCTGTACGAGCGGCGCGGGTTCGCGCCCGTCGAGGAGCGGATCGAACCCGGAGGCGTGCGCTGGGTGCGCATGGAGCGGACCGCGGGCCGCTAGCCTCGCCGGACGTCGTGACCGCAACTTCCAAGCCGTCCAGCGGCGTGCTCGCGCGCCTGCGCGCGGCGGCCGCGCCCACCGCACCGCCGCTGGACCCGGCGCGCCCGTGGCGGCTGCTCGTCTTCGCCTGCGTCGCGCTGGCGGCGCTCTCGCTGCTCGGCCCCTCCACCCCGACCTACGACCCGTGGGCGTGGATCATCTGGGGCCGGGAGGTCATGCACCTCGACCTCGTCACGACGAACGGGCCGTCGTGGAAGCCGCTGCCGGTCCTGTTCACGGCGCCGTTCTCGCTGGTCGGCGACGACGCGGCGCCGGAGCTGTGGCTCCTCGTCGCGCGCGCCGGCGGGCTGCTGGCGTTCGCGATGACGTTCCGGCTCGCGGCGCGGCTCGCCGGGCCCGCCGCGGGAGCGCTCGCCGCGCTCGCGCTGATCCTCTCTGACGAGTTCATCCGCAACTTCTGGCGCGGCAACTCCGAGGGGCTGCTCGTCGCGCTGTGCCTGTGGGCGATGGAGCTCCACTTCGACGGCCGCCGCCGCGGCGCGTTCGTGCTCGGCTTCGCCGCCGGGCTATTGCGCCCGGAGGTGTGGCCGTTCCTGGCGCTCTACGGCTGTGGCTCGCGCTCGGCGCGTGGCGCGACCGGATCCCGTGGCGCGAGGTCGCGCTCGTCGGCGTCGCCGGCGTGCTGACGCTGGTGCTGTGGTTCGTCCCCGAGTACTACGGCTCCGGCTCGGCGCTGCGTGCCGCCGAGCGCGCCCTGCAGCCGAACCCGGACTCTGCCGCGTTCGCCGCCTCGCCGTTCCTCGAGGTGTTCCGCCGCTCCTCCTTGATCCTCACGATCCCCGTCTACCTCGGCGCCGCCGATGGCGGTGCGTTCGCGTGGCGTCGCCGGCACGAGTGGCGGGGCAAGGTGATCCTCAGCCTGGCCGCGATCTCGACCGTGCTGATGATCGCGGTGGCGCTGATGACCGAGGGCGGCTTCGCCGGGAACCTCCGCTACGTCGCACTGCCCGCCGCGATGGTGTGCATCCTCGCCGGCGCGGGCTGGGTCGAGCGGTGCGCGCCGGTGCGGGAGCGGTGGGGGCCGCGGGCCGGCGTCGCGCTGGCCGCAGCGGCGGTCGTGCTGTTCGTGCCGTTCGCGGTCGTCGACGTGCGTAAGCTCGACCTCGGGGCGCAGCGCCTCGTCAGGGAGGCCGACCTGTACGGGCCCGAACCTCGAGGCCGTGATCGCCAAGGCCGGCGGGGAGCGCGCCGTGAAGGCGTGCGGGCCGGTCTACACCGCGGCCTTCCAGACCCAGGCGGTGGCCTGGTACCTGCACCTGCACGAGACCGAGGTGGGGATCTTCCCGATGCCGCCGGGCACGATCGTCGCCCCGCACTACACCGGCCTCGCCCGCGACCCGCGCTTCCCGCTCGTGACGAAGACGACGCGCTGGATGGTCGGCAGTTCCTGCCGCTCGCGCTGACCGGTGCGCTCTACCCTCCCCTCCATGGCGACGATCGCCCCGCGCCGCCCGGCCTGGACCCTCAAGGCCGTCGCGGCCGAACGTGTCCGCGTACTCGTCCCCGCTGGCGCTGCTCGCGTTCGTGGCGCTGTCGCTGTACCTGCGCACCCGCGACCTGAACACGGGCTTCTGGATCGACGAGGGCCTGTCGGTGGGCATCGCCGACCGGCCGCTGACCGACATCCCGGGCGTGCTGCGGATCGACGGCTCGCCGCCGCTGTACTACTCGATGCTGCACGTCTGGATGGCGCTCGCAGGGAGCACGGAGGAGGCGACGCACGTGCTGTCGCTGATCTTCGTGACGCTCACCATCCCCGCCGCGTGGTGGGCGGCCCGCGGGCTGTTCGGCACGCCGGGCCGGCTGGGTGGCCGCGCTGCTGGCCGCCACCAACCCGTTCATGACCCTGTATGCGCAGGAGACGCGCATGTACGCGCTGCTGATGCTGACCGGGATGCTCGCCTGCGGCGCGTACGCCCGCGCCTACGTGATCGGCCGGCACCGACTCCGGCACGCGGCGACGCTGGGCGGTGGTGTTCGCCGTCCTGCTGGCGGCGATGTTCTACACGCACAACTGGTCGCTGTTCTTCGCCGTCGGGTGCGGCGTGGGCTGGCTGGGGATGCTCGCCGCCGCACCGTCCGGTGCGCGGCGTGAGCTGCTGATCGACGGGCTGATCGGCTTCGGCGGCGCGCTGGTGCTGTTCGCGCCGTGGCTGCCGACGCTCCTCTTCCAGGCCAAGCACACCGGCGCCCCGTGGTCGACCGCGCCCAGCGTCGGCGATCTGCTCGAGGTGCCGAGCAAGCTGTTCGGCGCGGTCGGCCAGATCGCGCTGCTGCTGTCGGCGGGCGTGGGGATCGTGGCGCTGCTGGACCGCTCCGAGGGCCGCCTGAGCCCGCGCGGGCGCGCGCTGCTCGTGATCGCCGGCGTGTTCGTGGTGACCGTCCTCGCGGCCTGGGTCTCCTCGCAGGTCTCGCCCGCGTGGGCGTGCCGCTACCTCGCCGTCGCGCTGGCGCCGCTGCTGCTCGTCGCGGCCGCCGGGCTCGCCCACGCCGGGCGCCTCGGCGTCGCCGCGGTCATCGTGGTGGCGCTGATCTGGGCCGGCGACGGAGCGCCCTCGATGAAGAGCAACGTGCGCTCGGTGTCGAAGTCGATCGCCCCCAGCCTGCAGCCCGGCGACCTCGTGATCTCCACGCAGCCGGAGCAGATCCCGGTGCTCCACTACTACCTGCCCGACGGGCTGCGCTACGCCACGCTGTGGGGACCGGTCGACGACCTCGGGGTCACCGACTGGCGCGACGGCGTGGCCAGGATGCGTGGCACCACCGCCCAGCGCGACCTCGCCCCGCTGCTCGACGCAGATGCCGCGCGGCCGGCGGGTGGTGCTGGTGACGCCGGTGATCGACTACATCGGGGCGTGGCTCGCCCCGTGGACGCAGCTGATCCGCGTGCGCTCGACCGAGTGGCGCGGCTTCATCTCCAACGACCCGCGGTTGACCGCGACGGCCGTGCGCCCCAGGACCCGCTCCTGCTGTCCGGGCAACCACATGGTCAGCGCGACGGTGCTCGTCAAGGACTGACGGCCGTCGGCCATTCACCGGGCAATGGCGCCCGGTCGGAGCCCGGGTCGGCGGAGGGCAGCTCGAGCCGGAAGCACGTGCCGTGGCCGTCCTCGCCGACCAGCGTGAGCGAGCCGCCCATGCGCTCGGCCAGCTCGCGGCCGATGGCAAGGCCCAGGCCGAAGCCGCCCTCGGTGCCCGCCGTGCGGCCGCGCTGGAAGCGCTCGAAGATCTCCTCGCGCTCCGCGGGGTGGACGCCCGGGCCGCGGTCGGCGACCTCGATGAACGTGCGCTCGGCGTCGCACCCGGCGGAAAGGCGGATCGGCTCCCCCTTCGGCGCGTAGCGCAGCGCGTTGTCGAGCAGGATGCGCACCACGCGGGCGATCGCGTCCGGGTCGCCGCGGCTCCAGCACGGGCCCTCGGGCGGCACGATCTCCAGCCTCTGCCTCCCGCTCGTGCGCGCGCAGCCCGAACTCGGCCGCGACCGCGCGGGCCAGCTCGCCCAGCTCGACGGCCTCCGAGCGCAGCGGCACCGACGCGTCGAGCCGGCTGAGGTCGAGCAGCTCGCCGGCCAGGCTGGAGAGGCGCCGCAGCTCGCGCCGCGCGATCGCCACCTGGCTCTGGGCGTCGTCGATGTCCACCCGCCCGTCGCGCAGGTCCTCCTCGAGCAGCTCCATCGTGCCCTGGAGCATCGTCAGCGGGGTGCGCAGCTCGTGCGAGGCGGTGGCCACGAACGAGCGGCGGGCGTTCTCCTGCCGCGCCAGCTCCTCCTGCATGCGCCCGAACGCGCGGGCGAGGTCGCCGACCTCGTCGCGGCCCTCGTCGTGCTGGAGCGGCGTGTCGGGGACGCCCTCCTCGGTGATCCGCATCACGGCGGCGCGCAGGCGGCCGAGGCGGCGCAGCAGCGTGCTCGACAGCGCGACGGCGAGCGCGATCGCGACGAGCAGCCCGACCGCGCCGGCGGCGAGCAGAGCGTTGCGCACCTGCTGGACCGCGGTGGTGACCTCGGTCAGCCGCCGTTCGACGACCAGCACGCCCACGGGCCCCTTCGGGCCGAACAGGCGGATCCCGATCCGCACGACGTCGCCCTGGACGTCGGTGGTGGTGGTCTGCGTGCGCAGGGTGCGCAGCGCCACGAGCGTGGCGCCGCGGGTGGAGGCGCCGGTGCTGGTGTCGTACGCGAAGTCGTAGGGGCACGAGGTCGTCGACGAGCACGCGCCCGTCGGTGCGCTGGCGCAGCTGCTCGGACGGCACGGCGAACTGCCGCTCGCGGACCGCCTTCTCGAACTCGGGCCGGGAGGCGAGCACGGCGCCCCGCAGGTTGGACGCGCTCTGCTCGCGCAGCCGGTCCGACAGCGGGCTGAGCAGGACGGTGGCCGCGACGCCGAGCGTGATGAGGCTGGTGAGCAGCAGCGCCAGCAGCAGCCGGGTACGCAGGCCGCGGGGCAGGCGCTGCGGTTTCATCGCTCCCGGACCCGGTAGCCGCGGCCCGGCACGGTGAGGATCAGCGTCGGCTGCTCGGGCACGAGCTCGACCTTCTCGCGGAGGTGGCGGATGTGGACGTCGATGGCGCGCGGGTCGCGGTACGCCGAGTCGCCCCAGATCGCGCGCAGCAGCTCCTGGCGGTTGAAGGCGTGGCCCGGGCGCGCCATCAGCTGCGCGAGCAGCTCGAACTCGCTGAACGTGACCTTGACCGCCTCGCCCTCGACGGTCACCCGCCGCAGCTCGCGGTCCAGCGTGACGTTGCCGATCGACAGCGAGCCCTCGACCACGCGGCCGTGCGCGCGGCGCAGCACGGCGCGGATCCGGCTGCGCAGCTCGGCCAGCCCGAACGGCTTGGTCACGTAGTCGTCGGCGCCGGCCTCCAGCCCCTGCACCGCGTCGGCCTCGGAGTCCAGCGCGGTGAGCATGATGATCGGCACCACGTCGCGGCGGGAGCGCAGCAGCCGGGCGACGTCGTGACCGGTCGGTCCCTCGCCGAGCGCGACGTCGAGCAGCACCACGTCGTAGCTGCGCTCGGCGGCCGCCCGCAGGGCGGCGTGGCCGTCGGCGACGGCCGTCACCTGATGGCCCTCGCGCTCGAAGGAGCGCGTGAGCATCTCGCGGAGCGGCTGGTCGTCGTCGACCAGCAGGATTTCAAGCGCCGTGGAGGGGGCCACCGGCTTGAGCGTAGCGTTCTGGCCGACCGGGTATGAGTGCCCGCCGCGCCGCTCTACAAGCGCGATTAAGGGCTGTTAGCGGCAGTTAGAGGAACGAGGGCTTTCCCGGCCTCGGGGGCAGGATGGCCGCATATGGCTCTCGATTTCCCCACTGAACCCCGCGCTCGCGGCGACCGCAACGGCTCCCCCAAGCCCGTCGCCGTGCTCGGCGGTGGCCCCGCGGGCCTGACCGCTGGATACCTCCTCGCCCAGCAGGGCCGCCCGGTGATCGTCCTCGAGGCCGAGGACCAGGTCGGCGGGCTCGCGAAGACCGAGGTGCGCGACGGCTACCGCTTCGACCTCGGCGGGCATCGCTTCTTCACCAAGTCCAAGGAGGTCGACGACCTCTGGCACGAGGTGATGAAGGAGGAGTTCCTCAAGCGCCCCCGCATGTCGCGGATCTACTGGAACGGGAAGTTCCTCGACTACCCGCTCAACGGCATGGACGTCGTCAAGAAGCTCGGCCCGATCGAGCTCATGCGCTGTGGCCTCTCCTACCTGTGGGCGGCCGTGAAGCCCAAGGGCAAGGAGGAGAACCTCGAGCAGTGGGTCTCCAACCGCTTCGGCTGGCGCCTCTACAACCACTTCTTCAAGGGCTACACCGAGAAGGTGTGGGGCGTCCCGACCACCGAGCTGCGCGCCGAGTGGGCCGCCCAGCGCATCAAGGGCCTGTCCTTCTTCTCCGCCGCCAAGGCCGCGTTCTTCGGCAACGGCGACAACAAGATCAAGTCGCTGATCAGCGAGTTCCACTACCCCCGCTTCGGCCCCGGCCAGATGTGGGAGACGATGTGCGACGAGATCATCGCCCTCGGCGGCGAGGTCCGGCTCAACTCCCCGGTCGAGGACATCGAGATCGAGGACGGCCGGATCGTCGCGCTGACCGCGGGCGGCGAGCGCATCGAGCCGGGCGAGGTCATCTCCTCGCTGCCGCTGCGCGCCACCGTCGGCCTGGCCGGCGAGGCCGCCTCCGAGCCGGTCAAGAAGGCCGCCACCGGCCTGCGCTACCGCGATTTCCTGACCGTCGCGCTGGTGCTCGACGGCGAGGACCTGTTCCCCGACAACTGGATCTACATCCACGAGGACTCGGTCAACGTCGGCCGGATCCAGAACTACCGCTCCTGGAGCCCCTGGATGGTGCCCGACCCCACCAAGGCGTGCGTGGGCCTCGAGTACTTCTGCTTCCAGGGCGACAAGCTGTGGGACATGGCCGACGACGACCTGGTCGAGCTGGCCAAGCGCGAGCTCGAGATCCTCGGCCTCGCCGATCCCAAGAAGGTCGAGCGCGGGTTCGTCACGCGCGTCCCGCTCGCCTATCCCATGTACGACGCCGATTACGCGGAGCGCGTCGATTCGATCCGCGAGTGGCTCGGAGGCATCGAGAACCTGCAGCAGGTGGGCCGAAACGGTCTGCACCGTTACAACAACTCGGACCACTCGATGCTGACCGCGATCCGCGCGGTGGACAACGTCGTCAACGGTACGACGCACGACATCTGGGCCGTCAACGCCGAGTCCGTCTACCACGAGGAAGGCGTCGCGGACGAGCACCCGTACCGCCGCGCGCCCGAGACCAAGTCGATGCGCGAGCCGCTGGTGGCGTCCAAGGGCTAGAAACCTCACCCCCTCGAAACCTCCGTTGGACGCATGTCCGATGGTCGGTTTCGGGGAGCGGTGCGAGGCTGGAAAGCGTCCTGGAGGGCGTACGGATTGGGCCTTAGGGCCCGCTCATGGAGGAGATGCGGAAGGATTCGCTTGAGACGGCCGCGCGGCCTTGACCGCGCGGCCGTTTCTGTTTTCGGGCCTCGGGTAGACGCCGCCCCACCGGTTTTCTGACGAGGAGCTCCCGCATGGCTGACGACGACGACGCCGCGACCAAGGCCCAGAGCGAGGAGGAAGAGGTCGAGGAAGCCCGTCAGAAGATGGAGGAGATCGAGGAGGGCGACCCGCCCGACAAGCTCGAGGACTGGCCCGGCGGCAAGGCGAAGTACCAGACCTACGGCGGCCCCGACTCCGAGGGCGGCTACGAGGACGGCGCCACCGCGAAGCTCGGCCCCTCCAACCTCCGCCACCACGACGACGGCTCGGTGACGATCGACGGCGACGAGGTCGACGATCCCGACGAGTACAAGGGCGAGCCGATCCCCGGCGGCCCGAGCGATCCCGACGCCCCGCCCGACCCGGCGATGATCGGCCAGGAGGACGAGGACTCAGACGACGCGGACGAGTCGCGCGACGACGACGGCTCGGAGGACGACGCCGCGCGCGACGACGACGGCTCGGAGGACGACGCCGCCTAGCGGCGCAGCGTCAGGCGGCGGGTCGCGACGCGCTGGTTGCCGGCGGCGTCGCGGGCCCGCACCGTCAGCTGGATCTTCACGCGGCGGCGGCGCACGGTGCGCCGCAGCTTCCGCGCGGACTTGCGCGTGATCGCGCAGCACGATCACCCGGCGCTTGCCCGCCGTCAGCTGGCGGCGGACGGTCTTGAAGCGCGCCACGCCGCGCAGGCGCCCGGACACCGTCGCCGCGGTCACCTCGTCGCTGACGAGCGACACGCGCAGCCGGCGCCGGCTCACGAGGCTGCGCAGGCCGCGGACCCGCACGCTGAGCGACGGCTTGCGCGTGTCGCGCCGGCCGGCTGGCCCGCCGCGCCGCCGCCGCCGCCGGGCGTGCCCGGACCGGCTGTGGGGACGCACGGCGTCGCGGCTCCGTCCTCGATGCGGTAGACGGCGGCCGCGGTCGCGGGCGGCGACGTACAACGCGCCCGCACGCGTCCTCGCCGAACGAGGTCGGGCTGGCGACCTGCGAGGCCCGGCGCGGGCGTCGGTCGCCGGGATCCGACGAGCGACCAGCGAGCGCAGCTGGCCGACGCAGAAGTCGCCGTACAGGTAGCGGCCGTTCGAGCGTCGGCAGGCCCGGGTCGCGGACCACGTAGCCGCCCGTGATCGAGCAGAAGCCGTCGCCCGCGTGGGTGAAGTCGATGACCGGGCCGGTGGCGCCGGCGGGGCGGTCGGCCGGGTCGCACAGAGCGGGCGTCTCCGGAGCGTCCTGGTTGGTGTCGGCCGGCGTGGGGATCTTGCCCTCGAAGCAGCGCCAGCCGTAGTTGACGCCGCGCCCGCCGCCGGCGGCGGCGGGCGCGAAGTCGATCTCCTCGCGATGCGCCCTGGCCGACGTCGCCGATCGTGAGGTCGCCGGTGGCGCGGTCGAAGGAGAAGCGCCACGGGTTGCGCAGGCCGTACGCCCAGACCTCGTTGCCGAACGGGTTGTCGGCGGGCACCGTGTGGGCGCCGTCGCCCGCCGCGCGGGTCGAAGCGCAGGATCTTGCCGAGCAGCGACGCGGGGTGCTCGGCGTCGTCGACGGCGGTCGTTGGAGCCGCCGCCGTCGCCGGTGCCGGCGTACAGGCAGCCGTCCGGGCCGAACTGCGAGCTGGCCGCCGTTGTGGTTGCCGCTGCGCTCGGGGTGCGGGATCGAGATGACCGGCCGGCGCGATGCGGGGTCGGCCACGTCGGGATCGGCGGAACGGCGGTGCTCGTAGACCTCCAGAGCCGCCCTCGGCGCCGGTGAGGTAGCACGTAGAACAGCCCCGAGGTCGCATAGTCGGGCGGGAAGGCGATCGAGAGCAGCCCGCGCTCGCTGCTCCCGCTCGTGTTCGTGATCGCGGTCACGTCAAGGAACGTCTTGACCGTCCCGCCGGAGATCACCTTGACGCGGCCGGGCTGCTCGACGACGAACAGCCGCGGGTCGTTCGGCGGCGAGGTCGACGTGCACCGGCGAGTCGAAGTCGCCGACCTTGACCAGGCTGGGCGCGGCGTACGCGGGCGCCGTGGCGATCAGCGCAGCCGCGAGGGCGAGCACGATCGCGGCGAGGGCGCACGACCAAATCAGTAACCCTTGTGAGCGATCCGGGGATGCCGAAGGCATGATCCGGGCGCTCAGTGCTCCGCCACGGTGCCGCCGTCGGGCTCCAGCGGGAGCCCGCGCTCGGCCCAGGCGGTGAGGCCACCGTCGATCGAGTAGGCGTCGTAGCCGGCGCGGCGGAAGCCGCTGGCGACCATGCCCGCGCGGGCGCCGAGGCGGCAGTAGAAGACGACGGGCCGGTCGCGGTCGATGGTCAGGGCCTGCGAGGCGACCCGCTCGATCTCGATGTGGCGCGCGCCCGCGATGCGGCCCGCCTCCCACTCGTGCGCCTCGCGGACGTCGATCAGCTGGACGTCGCCCAGCTGCTCGGCGGCGCGCTCCGGCGCGAGGTCGACGTCGTCCGCGTGGAACACGTGGTCGCTCATCGCGCGGAACAGTAGACGCTCAGTGCGCGGCGACAGTGCCGTCTTCGGGCTCGAGCGGGCGTCCGGCGCCGGCCCACGCCTCGAGCCCGCCGTCGAGCGAGTAGGCCTCGTAGCCCGCCCTGCGGAAGGCGTCGGCCGCCATCGCCGACCGGCCGCCGACGCGGCAGTAGAACACGACCGGGCGCTCGCGGTCGATCGTCTCCGCCTGCGCGGCGACCTCCTGGAGCCCGACGTGGCGGGCGCCGGCGATCCGGCCCGCGTCCCACTCGTGGTCCTCGCGCACGTCGATCAACTGGGCGTCCTGGTCCTGCAGGAGCTGGTCGACCTGCTCGGGGGTGACGTCTCGGTCCATCGCTCACACGGTATCACGGTCAGGGCCGCGGGCCGCGGGACTTGGGGCCGCCGCCGAGCTCGTGCGCGACCAGCTCGTGCGCCCGGCGCGCCCACGCGCACAGCAGCGGGCGGGTGTCGCGCGGGTCGATGATCTCCTCGACGCCGAAGCGCTCGGCGGTCCGGAACGGGGAGCGGACGGCGTTGAGGCGCTCCTCGATCTCCGCCCGCCGCGCGACCGGGTCCTCGGCCGCCTCGAGCTCGCGCCGGTACGCCGCCTCCAGCCCGCCCGCGATCGGGAGCGAGCCCCAGTCGCCGGACGGCCACGCGTAGCGCGTGTTCAGCCGCGAGTGCGTCGCCGTGCGCGGCGCCCGCGACGCCGTAGACCTTGCGCACGAGCACCGACGCCCACGGCACCGACGCCTGGTGGACGGAGAACAGCGCCCGCGCGCCGCGGCGCATCGTCCCCGCGCGCTCGGCGTCGGTGCCGATCACGAAGCCCGGCTGGTCGACGAGGTTGACGACCGGGAGCCGGAACTGGTCGCACAGGTCGACGAAGCGCGCGAGCTTGTCCGACGCGTCGCCGGTCAGCCCGCCGCCGTAGTGCTTGGGGTCGCCGCCAGCACGCCCACCGGGCGGCCCTCCAGGCGCGCGAGCGCGCAGATCTGCGAGCGGCCGTGGCGCGCGCCCAGCTCGAACACCGAGCCGCGGTCGAACACCGCCTCCAGCACGCGCCGCATCGCGTACGGCTGGCGCGGGTCGCGCGGGACGATCGAGAGCAGCTCCTCCTCGCGGCGGTCCGGCCGGGTCGGTGGAGGCGACGACCGGCGGCAGCTCCCACACGTTGGCGGGCAGGTAGGAGAGGAAGCGCCGCAGCTGGGCGAGCGCGTCCTCCTCGTCGGCGGCCTCGTTGTCGACGGCGCCGGCGCGCGTCTGCGCGCGGGCGCCGCCGAGCGTCTCCTTGTCGGGCGACTCGCCCATCGCCGCCGCCACCACCGGCGGGCCCGGCGACGAACAGCTGGCCGGTGCCGCGCACGATCACGCTGAAGTGCGAGGCGACCACGCGCGCGGCGCCAAGGCCCGCCACCGGGCCGAGCGCGGCCGCCACCACCGGGACGATCGCCTGGTTGGCGACCGCGATCTCCATCCCGGGCAGGAACGGGACGTAGGTGAAGCCCATCGTGCTCCAGCGACTTGACGGACCCGCCGCCGCCGGTGCCGTCGACGAGCCGGATCAGCGGGAGCCGGAGGTCGTGCGCCATCCGCTCGGCGTGGACCATCTTCTGCCAGATGGCGGCGTCGGCCGCGCCGCCGCGGACGGTGAAGTCGTCGCCCTGCACGACGACGCCGCGGCCCTCGACCTCGCCCTGGCCGATGACCATGTTGGCCGGGCAGGAAGTCCTCCAGCTCGCCGTCGTCGCCGTAGGCGGCCGACGCCCGCGAGCGCGCCCGTCTCGTGGAAGGTGCCCGGGTCGAGCAGCCGCTCGATCCGCTCGCGGACGGTCAGCTTGCCGGCGGCGCGCTGGCGCTCGACGCGCTCCTCGCCGCCCATCTTGTGGGCGAGCGCCTCGCGGCGGCGCAGCTCCTCGAGCTCGGGCTCCCAGGACATCGGGCGGTAGCGTGGCAGGCGATGCCGGCGAGCGCCTCGTGGAGCAACTGGGCCCGGACGCAGCACTGCGATCCGGTGGCGATCGAGCGCCCGAAGTCGCGGCGCGAGGTCGCGCAGGCGATCGAGCGCGCCGCGGAGCGCGGGCCGGACCGTCCGGGTGGCGGGCTCCGGGCACTCGTTCAGCGCCGTGCGTGCCGACCGACGGCACGCTGCTCCGCAGCTCGGCCGGCTGAACCGGATCCTCGACGTCGACGCGGCGTCGGGCCTCGTGCGCGTCGAGGCCGGGATCACGCTCGGCGAGCTCAACCGCGGGCTCCTGGAGCACGGCCTGGCGCTCCCCAACCTCGGCGACATCGACGTGCAGACGCTGGCCGGCGCGCTGGCCACCGCGACGCACGGCACCGGCGCGGGGCTGCCGAACCTCTCCGCGCAGGTCGAGGCGATCGGAGCTCGTGCTCGGCGACGGCACGCACCGGGAGATCGCCGGCGGCGACCTGCTGCGCGCCGCGCGCGTCGGCCTCGGCTCGCTGGGCGTCGTCACGGCGGTCACGCTGCGCTGCGTGCCCGCGTTCCGGCTGCGCGGCGTGGACCGCACGCTCCCGCTGGAGGACGTGCTCGACTCGCTCGACGAGCGCGCCGACGCGCCACGACCACTTCGAGTTCTGGACGTTCCCGCACTCGCCGCTCGCGCTCACGCGCACCAACGACCGCACGGACGCGCCGGTCGACACGCCCGGGCCGCGGCCGCCGCGTGGGTGCACGACATCCTGCTCGACAACCACGCGCTGCTGGGGCTCATGCTCGCCGGCCGCGCGGTTCCCGCGCGCGATCCCGGCCATCAACCGGCTCGCGTCGCGCGCCGCCTCGCGGCCGCGAGCGCGTCGACTGGTCGCACCGCATCTTCGCCAGCCCGCGGCTCGTGCGCTTCGACGAGATGGAGTACGCGATCCCGCGCGAGCACGCCGCCGACGCCGTGCGCGGCTGCCGCGAGATCCTCGAGCGCCACCCGGTCTCGTTCCCGATCGAGCTGCGCTTCGTGGCCGCCGACGACGCGCTGCTCTCGCCCGCCCACGGCGCGCGACACCGCGTACGTCGCCGTGCACGTGTTCGAGGGGATGGACGGCGAGGCGCCGTTCCGCGAGGTCGAGAAGCTGATGGCCGGCTGGGGCGGGCGCCCGCACTGGGGCAAGCGCTCGTTCCTCAGCGCGCGCGAGCTGAGGCCGCGCTACCCGCGCTGGGACGCCTTCGCCGCCGATCCGCGCCGAGCTGGACCCCGACGGGCGCTTCGAGAACGACTGGGCGCGCCGGGTGGCTCGCCGCAAGCCCCGGGTCAGAGGAAGGCTTTGCCCTCGCCGCGGTAGGTCGGGACGGTCGCGACGAGCTCGCGGCCGCGCACGAGGTGGACCTCGTTGAAGCGCTCGCACAGCTCGCCCGCCTTGGCGTGGCGGAACCACACGCGGTCGCCGATCCGCAGCCCGCGCGCGCCGGGGCCGAGCAGCGGCGTCTGGACCTCGCCGCGCGCCCTCCTGGCCGTCCAGCCGCAGGCCGGGCGGGAGCACGGGGCGGGCGAGCCGGTCCGCGCCGGCCGCGCCCGAGGCCAGGTAGCCGCCGCCCAGCACGGTCGCCACGTCGCGCCGACGGGCGGCGGACGACGGGCAGCGCGAACAGCGCGGCCGGGCGGGGCGCGAACGCGCGGTAGGCGTCGAACAGCGTCGGCGCGAACAGCCCGGAGCCGGCCGCGACCTCGGTGACCGCGGGCTCGGCCGCCGTGCGCTCGACCGAGCCGGTGCCGCCGCCGTTGACGAAGCGCAGCGGCGCGACCTCCCGGACGGCGGCCACCACCGCCGCGCGGCGCTCGGCCAGCTCGCGCCCGGAGGCGCGCTGCATGGCGGCGATCGCGGCGCCCGTCGCGCCGCCGAGCCGGCCCGGCGGGCGGTCGCCGACGCCGGCGATGTGCGCCTCGTAGCTCATCAGCCCGTCGAGCACGAGCTCCGGGCGGGCGGCGACCTCGCGCGCGAGCGCGGCGGCGTCCTGCGGCGTGCGCACCGGCGAGCGCTTGGCGCCGATCCTCACGCGCCCGCCGAGCGGCCACCAGCCGGCGTCGACGTCGAGGCACACGCGCACCGGCGCGGCGGCGGTCGCGCCGCCGCGGCGATCGCGTCGAGGTGCTCGACGGCAGTCGACCATCACCGTCACGCGCTCGCGCGCGCGCCCGGCGGCCAGCTCGCGCAGGGCGGCGCGGTCGGCCGTCGGGTAGGCGACCACGAGGTCCTCGTGGCCGTGGCCGGCGAGCCACAGCGCCTCCGGCAGCGTGAACGCGAGGATTCCCTGCAAGCCGGCGCCCAGCGCCCGCTCGATGCAGCGCGCGCACGCGCACGGACTTGGACGCCAGGCGCACCGGGGTGCCGCCCGCGCGGCGGAGCAGGTCGGCCGCGTTGGCGTCGAACGCGTCGAGGTCGACGACCGCGAACGGCGGGTCCAGGGCGGCAGTGGCGGCGTCCAGGCGCTCGCCGTCGGCGGAGGAGAGCCGGGTCACGACGGGAGGACGCTACCCGCCGGGCGCTTCGCTAGAGTGGCGCGCCGCGAAACAGGACATAACGCCGAATCCCGCCCGGTGCGAGGCCGTAGTGGGAGCGGGGGAACCACAGGAAAGTGGCCCAGGGAAACCAGGGCCGGGGGCGAATCGCCGTGTAATGCGGCGTAGCGCGAATTCTTCCGCGCGAGCCCGACAGCTAACCCCGTAGGCGGTTGAGGAAAGGGAATCGTCTTGTCGCGCTGTCGTACGCTCGTCGCGACCCTGGCCAGTAGCCGGGGTTGCTGCTTCCATCCGTATCGGTCGCGGAGGCCGACGCGGCCGCGCTCGGGAAGCGCACGCTCCGCCAGGGGATGTCCGGAGGTGATGTCCGCAAGCTCCAGAAGTTCCTCACCAAGGTGGGGATCGTGACGCACCGTCGACGGCCAGTACGGGCCGGCGACCGCCCGCCGCGTGAAGTCCTGGGAGCGGCGCTCCGAGCGCAAGGTCAACGGCCGCCTGGAGCGGCCCGACGCGCGCAAGCTCAAGCAGCAGGTCGCCGCCGGCGATCACCGTCTACGACGGCGCCGGCGCCCGAGCCCGCCGCAGCCGAACACCGGCGAGGTCGCCGTCCATCAACCCCGACGGGACCGCCACCGCTCCCGCGTCGGCCCCCGAGGCGGTCAAGGCGATCATCGAGGCCGGCAACCGCATCGTCGACAAGCCGTACAAGTACGGCGGCGGGCACGGCAAGTGGGAGGACTCGGGCTACGACTGCTCGGGCTCGATGTCCTACGCGCTGCACGGCGCCGGCCTGCTCGACGAGGCGCTCACCTCGGGCGACTTCTCCAGCTTCGGCGAGGCCGGCAGAGGGCGAGTGGGTCACCACCTACGGCAGCGGCGGGCACTCCTACATGGTCGTGGCCGGCCTGCGCTTCGACACCGGCTACAACGACGGCGACTCCGACGGCCCCGACTGGAGCACGAAGATGCGCCCGGGCGACGGCTACACGGCGCGCCACCCGAGCGGTCTGTAGAGCGACTAGTACGGCTCGCGGTCGCGGACCACGGTGCGCTCCGTGGTTGCGCGGCGCGAGCCGGGAGAGCATGAACAGCGAGATCACGAGGCCGATCACGCCGACGACCATCAGGATCAGCCCGATGGTCGTGATCTCCAGCCCGGAGATGTCCGCGTTGACCGCGAAGTAGAGGATCGCGCCGACCGCGATCAGGAAGAGTCCTGTGCCGATGCCCATGAGGCCATCGTCTCCGCCGCAGGCGCGGCGCAAACCCAAGTGTCTCCCGCCGGTGACGCCGGGCGCGTACGCTGAAGGCATGTTCGCCACCTGGTCGATCGGCGCGCCGCATCCTCGCCTCGACGGCGATCTGCGTGCTGCCTGGCGGTGCTGATCGCCGTGATCTTCAACGGGCTCTCCGACCTCCTATCCGGTCCGGCTGGTCGCAGGTGCTCGGCGTGCGCGGTCGGGCGCGATCGCGGTGATCGCGGTCGTGGTCAGCGCGATCACGACGCGGCTGGCGCACTACTCCGAGCCCGCCGACGAGGAGGAGTTCGAGCTGCTCGTGCGCCGCACCGAGCGGCTCGCGCGCGAGAACCTCGCCGCCGAGCCCGACGAGTCCGAGTTCATGGAGCTCGACCCGCGCAACCCCGCCGACTTCGAGGAGCTGGTGCGCCAGGCGCTCGACGACCTGCCCGACCTGCTGCTGCGCGCGCTCGACCACGTCGCCGGTCGTGATCTCCGACAAGGGCCGCCGGCACCGCGCCTACGGGCTCTACCAGGGCGACACGGTGGCGCGCGACAACTACCCCGACCGGATCGTGATCTTCCGCGACACGCTGCTGCGCGACTTCGGGCACGACCCCGACGAGCTGCGCGCGCAGGTCACGCGCACGGTGCGCCACGAGCTGGCCCACCACCTCGGCGCCGACGAGCTCGGGGTGCGGGAGATGGGCCTGTGATGATCGTGATGACACCGGAGGCGGGCGAGCCGGAGATCGACGGCCGTCAAGGCCAAGCTCGCCACCACCGGCGTCCACGTGCTCGTCCTTCCCGGCGAGCTGACCACCGCGATCGGCGCGATCGGCGACCCCGAGGGCGTCCGCGAGCTCGGCCTCGAGGGCATGGCCGGCGTGGACCGCGTCGTGCCGATCTCGCGGCCCTACAAGCTCGCGTCCTCCGAGCTCGCCCACCACGAGCCGACCGCGTTCCTGGTCGACGGCCGGCGCGTCGGCGGCAACGAGACGTTCTGCCTGATCGCGGGGCCGTGCACGGTCGAGTCGCGCGAGCAGACGCTCGCGGTGGCGCGCACGGTGCGCGACGGCGGCGCCTCGATGCTGCGCGGCGGGGCGTTCAAGCCGCGCACCTCGCCGTTCGCGTTCAAGGGCCTCGGCGTGGCCGCGCTGGAGATCCTCGCCGAGGCGCGCGCGGAGACCGGCCTGCCGATCGTCACCGAGCTGCTCGACAGCCAGCACGCGCGACGCGATCGCCGAGCACGCCGACGTGATCCAGATCGGCGCGCGCAACATGCAGAACTACGCGCTGCTGGAGGTGGCGGGCAAGCTCGGCAAGCCGGTGCTGCTCAAGCGCGGGCTGTCGTCCTCGCTCGACGAGCTGCTGATGGCCGCCGACTACATCCTCAAGGAGGGCAACGAGCGCGTGATGCTGTGCGAGCGGGGGATCCGCACGTTCGAGACCGCGACGCGCTTCACGCTCGACCTCAGCGCGGTGCCGTGGCTGAAGCTCCACACCCACCTGCCCGTGATCGTCGACCCCAGCCACGCCTCCGGCGACCGGCGCCTCGTCGAGCCGCTCGCCCGCGCCGCCGCCGCGGTCGGCGCCGACGGCATCATCGTCGAGGTCCACGAGGACCCCGACGAGGCGCTGTGCGACGGCCCGCAGGCGCTCTACGCGCGCGACTTCGCCGAGTTCGCCCAGCACGTCGCGGCGCACGCGTCGCTCGTGGGCCGCGCCGTCGCCTAAGCCTGGATTCAGGCTAAGCCTGAATCCACCGATTCCCGTGGCGTCTCGCCGCCGTGGCCGTTCGCCAGAGCCGATCGGCCGAGAACCAGGTGGGTGACCACATGAGATCGCGGCCGATCGCCTCTGACTCTGCCCACGGCGCCGAGCCGGTCACGGACCATCGGTGGATCCAGGCTAAGCCCGCGCCCCCTCGAACGCCGGCATCACCCGCTCCGCGACGAGCCGCAGCTGGCCGCTGATGTCCGGGACGTTCTCCACCTCCTCGCCCGAGAAGAGCTTCACGATCGCGGCGTCGGCGAGCGCGAGGATCATGTGGTTGACCCCGGTCGGCTGGATGTCGGCCCTGATCTTCTCCACGACCTCCTCGGGCGTGCCGGCGATCGAGAGCTTCTCGGCGTACTCGGGCTTGAACAGCTCCACCGCCTTCGGGATGTCGCCCGCGCCGAGCGCGTCGACGACCGGCTGGAGCTCCTCGGCGTCGATGCCGTGTCGCGCGAGCTGCTCGGGCGGCATCGAGGAGATGTAGAACGCCACCAGGATGCGCGCGGCGCGCTTGGCGGCCGCCGAGTCGTCGGAGACCACGGTCACGACCCACGCGCCGATGTCGAGCTCGTCCGCGTTGCGGCCGGCCTTGTCGGCGCCCTCGCGGAACTTCTCGGTCATGTAGTCGTAGGCCTCGCGCGAGTACGACAGCGCGTGGTGCAGCCCGTCCGCGATCTCGCCCGCCGTGCGGAACGACCGCGGGCCCTTCATGCCGCCCATCTTGATCGGGATCTGCTCCTGGACCGGCCGCGCGAACGTGTACAGGCCGTTGTACTTGAAGAAGTCGCCCTCGAACGTGATCGCCCCGTCCGCGAGGAAGGTGCGCATCACGTGGATGGCCTCCTTCAGGCGCGACAGCGGCTTCTGGTTGGCCCAGTCGATCCCGTACTGGGAGAGCAGCCCGAAGTTGCCGGTGGACACGACGAGCTCGGCGCGGCCGTCGGTCAGCTCGTCGAGCGTCGCGATCTGCTGGCAGATCAGCGTCGGCTCGCGCAGGAACACGTGGGTCACGTTGGGCCCGAAGCGGATGCGCTCGGTCTTGTCGGCCGCCGCCGCGAACAGCACCCACAGGTCCTTGTGCCAGGTCTCGTCGACCGAGTACGCGGCGTAGTAGCCGAGCTCGTCGGCCACCTTGATCGTCTCGATCGACTCGCCGAGCGGATAGTCCGGCAGCATGCAGAAGCTCCAGCGCATCCCGTTCCCCATCAGTGCTCCTCTCCCATCGTTTCGCTCTCCTCGCCGGCGAGGAGGACCTCGTCGGCGAAGTGCTCGTGCATCCAGTCCAGGTAGTCGAGGCGGCTGCCGACGATGCGGTGGGTGTCCCACGCCGGCATCGGCTGCTGCCCGGTCAGCTCCATCAGCGAGGGATCGACCTCGTACACGTGGTCGAAGCGCATCACCACGTCGTCGGTGATCCGCCGCGGCTCCGGCGGGGTCTGCTCTCCAAGCCGGAAGATGCTCATTCGTAGGCCTCGTCGAGGGATTGCTTGCCGGGGTTCATCACGTTGTTGGGATCCAGCGCGCGCTTGATCGCCTTCACGACGGGCCACGCGCTGCCCATCTCGGCCGGGACCAGCTCGGCGTCGCCCGCCCGGGTCGCGCCGTGGCACGCCGTGATCGAGCCGCCGTGCGCGAGCGTCACCTCGGAGATCTCGCGCTTGCAATCCACCCACGCCGCCCACGTCTCCTCGTCGAGGCGCTCCTCCCAGATCCCGACGTCGATCTCGACGAGGTAGTCCCCCCACGGTTTGTACGGGCCGTTGGTGTAGGCGAACATGCCCCAGTCGTCGAAGATCCCGTACCGCTCGCGGTAGCGCGCGACGATGGCGTGCCACGCCTCGCGCACCTGGGGGAGCACGGAGTAGTTGAGCGCGGCGTCCTCGCAATGCCAGGACATCGGGACGGCCTGCCCCTCGAGGGAGCGGCCGTGCAGCGGGATCGCGTACCGGTCGTGGCGCGACGCCCAGTCGCCCGCCGAGATCTCATCTCCGAGGTACTTCCCGCCGGCGCTGCGGCCGAGCTGCATGATCACCTTCGAGGCGGGCTCGACCTCGACGCGGCGGCCGTACATCGCCACCGCGACCACCGCCCGCACCGACGCGGGCTGCTCGATGTAGGCCTCGTCGTCGCGCCGCAGGTAGTCGATCTTCCACTCGTCGAACAGCACCACCCCGGCGAGCGTCGCCAGCCCCGACTTGGAGAGCAGCCCGGTCGTCTCCCACGCGCTCGCGTAGTCCTCGAACGCGAAGAAGGCGGCGAACTCGGTCTCGGGGCGCGGCGCCAGCTCGAGGGTGGCCTCGGTGCAGATCCCCAGCGTGCCCTGGTGGCCGGTGAACAGCTGCTTGAGGTTGAAGGCGGTGGAGGACTTGCGCAGCTTGCGCCCGCCGCCGTCGCCGATCTCCGCGATCTCGCCCGTCGGGAGCACCACCTGCATCGAGACGACGTTCTCGCGCGTGTGGCCGAAGCGGCCGCCCAGCAGCGAGAAGCCACCGGCGCCGATCCGCCCGCCGATGAGCGAGCACGGGTACGAGGCCGGGTCGTCGGGATAGAAGACCCCGTGCGGCCTGAGCTCCTCGTTGAGCTTGAGCATGTTGATGCCGGGGCCGACCGTCACCGTGCGGTCGACGAGGTCGACCTCGTGGATCAGGTTCATCAGCTTCACGTCGACGAGGATCCCGCCGCGCAGCGGGACGGCGCCGTCGGCAAGGCCCGTCCCGCCGGCGCGCGGCACGACCGGGATGCCCAGCCGGTTGGCGAGCTTGACGATCTCCGAGACCTCCTCCGCGGTGCGCGGGAGGACGGCGACGTCGGGCATGTGGTCGGCCCAGCGGTGGACGGGGAACGGCGCCGGGACGCGCGAGCGGTTCACGCGCGAGCTGAGGTTGTCGAGCACGCGGTCGTCGTCGCCGGTGATCGCGCGCAGCTCGGCGACGACGTGCTCGTCGACGGCGCTCTTGAACGCGACGCTCACGGCTGCGCCTCGGCCGCCGGCGCGGCGGTGTGCCCGCCCACCTCGATCCCCGCCGACTGCGCGACCAGCTCGAACAGGTCCATCACCTCGAGCGGCTGCTCGGCGGCGGCACCCGCGGCGGTCAGCGGCCGCTCGGACCACGGGCACGCGCTGATGAGGGTGTCGACCTCGAGCTGCTGCGCGCGGGCGACGCGGCGGCGGCTGATCTCCTCGGTGATCTCGGGCTTCTCGACCGGGAGCCCGCCGCCCGCCGCCCGAGCAGTACGCCCACTGCGTCACGTGGTCGACGTCGCGGAACTCGATCCCGGGCACCGCCCGCAGCAGCTCCCGCGGCGCCGCGTGCACGCCCTTGCGCTTGTTGAGCCGGCACGGGTCGTGGTAGGTCACGGTCCGCTCCACGGGCTGGGTGAGCTGGATGCGGCGTTCCTTGACGAGGTCGTTGACCAGCTCCACCCCGAGCACGATCTCGAACTCGTAGTCGTCGCCGTAGTACTTCGGGTAGTCCTCCGTGAAGGCGATGAAGTCGTGCGGGTCGGGCGCGATGATGCGCTTCGCGCCGACCGCGCGCCAGTCCGCGACGTTGTGGTCGGCGTGCTTGCGGGCGAGGTCGACGTAGCCCATCTCGGCCGCCGGGCCGCCGCAGCACCACTGCTCGCGCATCAGCCCGAACTCGAAGCCGGCCGCCTGCAGCAGCTGCGCGAAGGCCCGGGTGTAGGAGGTGCGGTAGAAGGCCGCCTCGCAGTCGACGAACAGGATCGTCTCGCCGCCGACGGGAATGTCGAGGCCCTCCGCCCAGTCGGCCACGTGCTCCTGGGAGACCCGCACGTCGCCGAGCACGGGCTCGTTGTGGTCCTCGGCCAGCCGCTCGTTCCACAGCTTCCAACCCTCGCGCTCGTTGCCGGTGGCGACCATCAGCGCGCGCATCGCCTTCACGACGTCGACCGTGCGCGTGCGGTGGCGGTAGAAGTCGCCAGCCATCAGCGTGTTCGGGCAGCGCAGCTCGCACGCCCCGCACTGGGTGCAGTGGACGAAGTCGTCGGCCACGTCGCTCGACGTCGACGAGGCCCTTCTCCATCGCGACGATGCTGGCGTGGAAGGAGGTCGGCGTGTGGTTCTCGTTGCGCGTGACCTGCATCACCGGGCAGACCTCGCGGCAGAACTTGTGCCCGGAGGAAAAGCACCCGTACGCGTTGCCGCGCCACTGCTCGACGAACTCCTCGGTCAGCCGCTCGTCACCGTTCGCGTCGTAGGCCTCGCCAGCCACCGCATGCCCTCCCCAGGGTTGTTCGCCCCTGGGAGTGAACAGAAGATGAACGGCGGGATCAAGCGCGCGGCGGCTAGCGCGGGCCGTTGCGGATCGCCGAGTTGGCCATCCTCACGAGCGGCCGGCGACCCGCGACCTTGGCCGAGATCGAGAACAGCGTGCCCCGCTCGCGCCAGCTGACGCTGGGCGGCGAGCACGACGCGCCGCACTGCGACGGGCGGAAGTAGCCGGTGCGCCCGCGCGCCAGCTTCACGGCGCGGGGCGCGCTCGGCTTGGCGCCCCGGATCCCGCGGAACTCGGCGATGAAGCACACGGTGGCGGTGTGGCAGCCGCGCACGGCGCCGATGTCGAAGTGCCAGCCGCCCGCGTTCGCCTTCCCCGCCGGGTGGTGGCGCTTGAAGTCCGAGCGAAGCTTCTGCGGCAGCAGGATCGGGACCGTCGTGCGCTCCTTCGCCCGCGCGATCTGCTTGGTGAACAGCGCCGGCAGGTCGACGTCGCGGGTGGCCGCCGACGCCGAGGGTGCGAGCGCGAGCAGCGCGCAGGCGCAGATCAGGAGGGTCCGGGACACCACGGCCGCCAGCCTACGCGGCGTCGGCGCGCGTGCGCCTCCCCAGAACGCGGCGTCCAGCTCCCCGAGCGGGGTGGAGGGCGGCGCGGCGGCGAAGTACTCGGCGCCCAGCGCGGCCCAGTCGGCGCCGGCGCGCAGCTCCCCGAGGACGGCCAGCACGAGGCCCTCCATGCGGCGGATGAGCAGCGCCTGCGGCGGGATCGTCTCGCGGCGCATCTCCTCGAAGTACTCCGAGCGCGGCGAGGAGCCGCTCTCGATCAGCTCCGCCACGTAGCCGGGGGACAGGCGCCGGAAGCCGGGCGTGAGGTACCAGTCGGCGCCGGTGCGGAGCTGGGCGAGCACGCGCTCGGGCTCGAACGCGCGCGGGTCGGGCAGGTAGCCGAGCGCGGACAGGCCGGCGTGGACGGCGTCGGCGTCCCCGGCCACCGCGGCCCTGGGCGAGCTCGCGCTCGCCCGCGAGGTAGTCGGCGTCGACCACCCGCATCAGCCCGAAGTCGAGGAACCCGACGCGGCCGTCGTCGAGCAGCAGGTAGTTGCCGGGGTGCGGGTCGCCGCAGGCGCGCCGCAGCCGGTTGAGCGTGCCGAAGAAGAAGCGGAAGACGATCTCGCCGAAGCGGTCGCGCTCGGCCTCGCCCAGCGCCTTGACCGCCTCGAAGCGCCGGCCCTCCAGCAGCTCGGTGACGAGCACGCGGCGGCTCGAGAGGCTGGTGTCGACCGGCGGCACGTGGACGAACGGATGCCCGCGCCAGGCGCGCTCGACGGCCCGGTGGTTCTGCGCCTCGATCTCGTAGTCGAGCTCCTCGGCGATCCGCTCGCGCAGCTCGCCGGCCAGCGCGCGCACGTCGAGGCCCGGCGCGAGGCGCTTCACGAGCGGCAGCAGCACCTGCATGTTGCGCAGGTCGGTCTCGACCGCCTCCGCCACGCCGGGGTACTGGACCTTGACCGCCACGCGGCGCCCGTCGTGGGTGACCGCCCGGTGGACCTGGCCGATCGAGGCGGCGGCGAACGCCTCGCGCTCGAACTCGGCGAAGTGGTCGCCGAGCGGGCCGCCCAGCTCCTCGCGGAGCAGCTTCTCCATGCGCTTGAAGGGCAGCGGCGGGACCTCGTCGCGCAGCGAGGCGAGCGTGCGCTTGAACTCCTCGCGGTCGGCTTCCGGGATGGCGGTGAACTCGACCGTCGAGAGGACCTGCCCGATCTTCATCGCCGCGCCGCGCATCTGGCCCAGCTGCTCGACCAGCTCGCGGGCCAGCGCGGTGGCGCGCTCTCCCGTCGCCGCGTCCGCCTTCTCCGGCGAGCGGACGAGGTTGGCCGCGCGGGTGCCGGCCCAGCGCAGGCTCTGGCCCGCGACGAGGCCGCCGACGCGGCCGGTGCGGCCCAGGCGGGAGCTGGAGGGGGGTTTGGGGTCGTCGGGCACTGCAGGGGAGCTACGGACCGGGGAGGTGCCGCGGACCATACTGGCGGCGTGGAGGTGCACTTCTTCGAGAGCGCCCGCGCAGTGGCGCGCCTGGCTCGCCGCGCACCACGAGACCGCCACCGAGGTCGAGGTCGGCTTCCGCCGCAAGGCGACCGGCCTCCCGACGCTGACGTGGTCGGAGTCGGTCGACGAGGCGCTGTGCTTCGGCTGGATCGACGGCGTCCGCCGCGGGATCGACGAGACCAGCTACCGGATCCGCTTCACGCCGCGCAAGGCGCGCAGCACGTGGAGCAAGGTCAACATCGCCAAGGTGGCGGAGCTGTCGCGCCAGGGCCGGATGGAGCCGGCCGGGGACGCGGCGTTCGCGCGCCGCACCGAGGACAACTCGGGCGTCTACTCGTTCGAGCGCGACAGGCCGGCGGAGCTGCCGCCCGAGTACGAGGCGCGGCTGCGCGCCGACCAGGCGGCGTGGGCCGACTGGTCGGCGCGGCCGCCCGGCTATCGCCGGACGGCCACCCACTGGGTCACGAGCGCGAAGCGCGAGGAGACCCGCGAGCGCCGTCTGGCGACGCTCGTCGAGTGCTCACGCGAGGGGCGCAAGGTCCCGCCCCTCGTCTAGCTCGAGACGCCGGTCCGATCGGGCAGGAGACGCCCGTGCCGCCGAGCCCGCAGTACCCGTTGGGGTGCTTGGCCACGTACTGCTGGTGGTAGCCCTCGGCGTAGTAGAAGGGCCCGGCCTCGGCGATCTCGGTCGTGATCTCGCCGTAGCCGGCCTCGCCGAGCCGGGTCTGGTAGGCCTCGCGCGACGCCTCGGCCGCCTCGAGCTGCTCCGGCGTGGTCGCGGAGACGGCCGAGCGGTACTGGCTGCCCCTGTCGTTGCCCTGGCGCATGCCCTGGGCCGGGTTGTGGCTCTCCCAGAACGAGCTCCAGCAGCTCCTCGTAGGAGGTCTTCTGCGGGTCGAAGACGACGAGCACCGCCTCGGTGTGGTTGGTGCGCGCCGCGCACACCTCCTCGTAGGTGGGGTTCGGCGTCTGGCCGCCGGCGTAGCCGACCGCCGTGGTGTAGACGCCGGGCGCCTTCCAGAACACGCGCTCGGCGCCCCAGAACAAGGCCGATCGGTACCGTGGCGCGCGACATGCGCGTACACGAAGAGGTGCGCGAGGCGCTGGCCGCGGGGGGTCCCGTGGTGGCCCTCGAGAGCACGATCATCAGCCACGGACTGCCGCGCCCGGACAACCTCCGGGTGGCCCGTGAGTTCGAGGCGGCGGTGCGCTCGGCCGGGGCCGTCCCGGCCACCATCGCGGTCGTCGGCGGCGAGGTCCGCGTGGGGCTCGACGACGACGCGCTGGAGGCGATCGCGCTGTCCGACGAGGTCGTCAAGTGCGGCGTCCGCGACCTCGCGCCGGTGATCGCCCGCCGCGGTGCACGGGGCGACGACGGTGGCGGCCACGTCGCGGCTGGCGGTGGCGGCCGGGATCGGCGTGTTCGCCACCGGCGGGCTCGGCGGGGTGCACCGCCAGGCGCGCGAGAGCTGGGACGAGTCGGCCGACCTCGGCACGCTCGCGCGCACGCCGATCACCCTCGTCTGCGCAGGGGTGAAGTCGATCCTCGACGTCGGCGCGACGCTCGAGCGCCTCGAGACGCTCAACGTCACCGTGCTCGGGTACGGCAGCGACGCGTTCCCCGGCTTCTACCTCGCCGACTCCGGCTTCCCCGTGCACTGGCGGGTCGACTCCCCGGAGGAGGTGGCCGCCGTGCTGCGGGCCCGCGAGGCGCTCGGCACCGACGCGGCGGTGATCGTCGCGCAGCCGCTCCCCGTCGCCGAGCAGCTCGACCCGGAGCTGCACGACCGCGTGCTCGCCGCCGGCCTGGAGGCGGCGTCCGCCGAGGGCGCGACGGGCAAGGACACGACCCCCTTCCTGCTCGACTTCTTCCATCGCGAGACCGGCGGGCGCAGCCTCGACGTCAACGTGAAGATCGTCCTGCGCAACGCCGCGCTCGCGGCCCGGATCGCGGCGGCCGTGTGAGCATCCTCGTCGTCGGCGACGTGATGGTCGACGTCGTGGCCGTGCTGCCGGGCGAGCTGGCGCGCGGCAGCGACACGCCGGCGGCGATCGAGCACCACCAGGGCGGCTCGGGCGCCAACGTGGCGGCGTGGCTGGGCCTGGGCGCCATCCTCGCGGCCCGCGTCGGCGACGACGCGCTCGGGGACGCGGCCGTCGCAGGCCCTGCCCGGCGTCGAGGTGGCGGTCGAGCGCGACCTGGACCGCCCGACCGGGACGTGCATCGTCCTCGTGCACCCGGGCGGGGAGCGCACGATGATCCCCGACGCGGGCGCCAACGACGCGCTCGAGCTGGCCGAGCTGCCGGTCGCCGAGCACCTCCACGTGACGGGCTACGGGCTGCTGCGCGAGGGGTCGCGCCCGGCCGTGCTGCGCGCGCTGGCCACGGCGCGGGAGCGCGGGATGACGATCTCCGTCGACCCCTCGTAGCGCCGCGCCGCTCGCCACCGCCCCGCACTTCCTCGCACTGGGTGAGCGCAGCGGACCTGCTGCTCCCCAACGCCGACGAGGCCCGCGTCCTCACCGGCGAACCAGACCCGGAGCGCGCGGCCACCCTCCTCGCGCGTCGATTGTCGGGTCTCCCCCCGGGCGGGGGAAACCCGACAACCGACGGAGGTGGTGGTGACGCGTCGGGGGCCGACGGGGCGGTGTGGAGCGACGGGGCGCGCGTCGTGCGCGTGCCCGCCGAGGCGGTCGACGTCGTCGACACCACCGGGGCCGGCGACGCGTTCGCCGCGGGGCTGCTGGCGGCGCGCGCGGACGGCGCCGCAGCCGGAGGAGGCGCTCGCCGCCGGGTGCGCGCTGGCGGCGCGCGCGGTGGGGCGGATCGGGGCCCGTCCTGGCTATGATTGACTGGTCAGTCAACTGAGGAGCCGAGATGCCTGAAGCCGTCATCGTCGACGCCATCCGCACCCCGATCGGGCGCGCGGGCAAGGGGTCGCTCAAGGACGTCCGCGCGGACGACCTCGCCGCCATACCGCTGAAGGCGCTCGTCGACCGCAACCCCGGGGTCGACTTCTCGCAGACGGACGACATCATGATGGGCTGCGGCTTCCAGGCGGGCGAGCAGGGCATGAACGTCGGCCGCAACGCCGCGCTGCTGGCGGGCATCGACCATCACGTGCCCGCCACGACCGTCAACCGCTTCTGCGCCTCCTCGCTGCAGACGATCCGGATGGCCTTCCACGCGATCAAGGCCGGCGAGGGCGACCAGTACATCGCCGCCGGCGTCGAGGCCGTCTCGCGCTTCGGCGCCGGGCGGCGAGTTCGAGTTCCACCCGAAGCTGAACGGCTCCGAGGGCTCGCTGTTCGACGTCTACATCCCGATGGGCCAGACCGCCGAGAACGTCGCCCAGCGCTGCAACGTCAGCCGCGAGGCGCAGGACGAGTGGGCGGTCATCTCCCAGAACCGCGCCGTCGCGGCGCGCGACAGCGGCCACTTCGACCGCGAGATCGTCGCCGTCGACGACGCCCGACGGCACCGAGGTCACGCGCGACGACGGCCCGCGCCCCGGCACCACGCTGGAGAAGCTCGCCGAGCTCAAGCCCGCCTTCAAGCCCGGACGGCGGCACCGTCACGGCCGGCAACGCCTGCCCGCTCAACGACGGCGCGGCCGCCGTGCTCGTGATGTCCGCGGAGCGCGCCAAGGAGCTCGGGCTCACGCCGCGCGCGCGGATCATCGCCTCCTCCGTCGCCGCCATCCGCCCCGAGATCATGGGCCTCGGCCCGATCCCCGCGGTCGAGAAGGTGCTCGAGCAGGCCGGCATGTCGATCGCCGACATCGACGTGCTGGAGCTCAACGAGGCGTTCGCCGCGCAGGTCGTCCCGTGCCGCGACGAGTGGGGCATCGACCCCGAGAAGCTCAACCCGTACGGTGGCGCGATCGCCCTCGGCCACCCGTTCGGGATGACCGGCGCGCGGATCATGACCACGCTGCTCAACAACCTCGACGCCAACGACGGCACGATCGGCCTGGAGACGATGTGCGTCGCCGGCGGGATGGGCCAGGCGATGATCGTCGAACGGCTATGAGCTTTCGCCTGCCAGCCGAGCGTGCTCCGCACGCTCCGCCGCTCGTCTTCGGCGACGTATGAAACTGCTCTTCGTCTGCATGGGCAACATCTGCCGGTCCCCCACGGCCGAGGGCGTGATGCGCTCGCTGGTGCGCGAGGCGGGCCTGGAGGACGAGATCGAGATCGACAGCGCGGGCACGGGCGGGTGGCACATCGGCGATCCGCCCGACGCCCGCGCGACCGCCGCGGCGAAGGCGCGCGGGCTGACGCTGGAGGGCGGCGCGCGGCAGGTCCGCGCCGAGGACTTCGAGCACTACGACCTGCTGCTCGCGGCCGACCGCGAGAACGTGCGCGAACTGCTCGCCGTCGCGCCGTCGGAGAAGGCGGCGCGCAAGGTCCGGCTGCTGCGCGAGTTCGACCCCGCGTCGTCCGGCGACCTCGACGTGCCCGACCCCTACTACGGCGGCGACGACGGGTTCGAGGAGGTCCTCGACCTCGTCGAGGCCGCCTGCCGGGGGCTGCTCGCCGAGGTCCGGTGATCGACCTCTCGAAGGGCCGCCGCGTGGCCGGCGGCTCGATCAACGAGGCCTACCGCGTGCCGCTCGAGGACGGCCGCACCGCGTTCGTCAAGACGCGCCGCGACGCGCCGCCCGGCGAGTACGCCGCCGAGGCGGCCGCGCTCGCCTGGCTCGCCGAGCCGGGCACCGTGCGCGTGCCCGAGGTGATCGAGGTCGACGACGACCTACCTCGCGCTGGAGTGGGTCGAGCCGGGGTCGCTCGACCGCGACGGCGAGGAGGAGCTCGGCCGCGGCCTGGCCGGGCTGCACGCCGCCGGCGCGCCGGCCTTCGGCGCCGAGCACCTCGGGATCGGCCCGCTCACCTTCGAGCACGCCGATCGGCCCGCTCGGTTCGACGCCGACGCCGGGCGGCGACTGGCCCGCGTTCTACGCCGAGCGCCTCGTCCGCCCGCTCGCCGAGCGCGTCTCGTGCACGGCGGCGCTGCGCGTGTGCGACCGCATCCACGACTTCGCCGGCCCGCCCGAGCCGCCCGCGCGGCTGCACGGCGACCTGTGGAGCGGCAACGTCCACGCCGACGCCGAGGGGCGGCCGTGGCTCGTCGACCCCGCCGCCTACGGCGGCCACCGCGAGGTCGACCTCGCGATGCTGCGGCTGTTCGGCGCGCCCTCCCCGCGCACGTCGCGGCCTACGAGGAGGCGACGCCGCTCGCCGACGGCCACGAGGACCGCGTCGAGCTGTGGCAGCTGTTCCCCCTCCTCGTCCACGCCGTGCTGTTCGGCGGCGGCTACGGCGCCTCCGCCGAGGCGGCGGCGCGGCGCTACGTAGGCTGAAGCGCCATGGACCTGAAGATCGAAGGCCGCACCGCGGTCGTGACCGGCGCGAGCCGCGGCATCGGCGCCGCCACCGTGCGACTGCTCGAGGCCGAGGGCGCGCGCGTCGTCGGCGTGTCGCGCGGCGAGGGCATCGACGTCACCGCGCCCGACGCCGCCGAGCGGATCGCCGAGCTCGCCGGCGGGCCCGTCGACATCCTCGTCAACAACGCCGGGACCAGCTTCGCCCGCTCGCATCGACGACCTCACCGACGAGGAGTGGTACGGCCAGTGGGAGCTGCACGTGATGGCCTCGATGCGGCTGATGCGCGCGTTCGCCCCGGCGATGGCCGAGCGCGGGTGGGGGCGGATCGTCAACGTCTCCTCCTCCGCCGGCAAGCGCCCCTCGCTGAGCAACGCCGCCTACGCGGTGACCAAGGCCGCCCAGCTCTCGCTCTCGCGCGTGTTCGCCGACACCTACGCCGTCGCGCGAACGTGCTCGTCAACGCCGTCGCGCCGGGCGCGGTGGCGAGCTCGCTGTGGATGGGCGAGGGCGGCATGGCCGACCAGACCGCCGCGGCGAAGGGGATCTCACGCGAGGAGGCGCTCGAGGTCCAGGCGGCCAGGATCCCGATCGGCCGCTTCGCCACCGAGGAGGAGATCGCCTCCGTCGTCGCGTTCCTGTGCTCCGAGCGCGCGTCGATGGTCGCCGGCGCCGCGTGGTCGGTCGACGGCGGCACCGTCGCGACGATCGTCTGAGCGCGGGCGCTTACGGGATGTCGATGACGGCGTAGCGGAAGCCGACGTCCACGCGGGCGTCGCAAGCGTCCGTCACGTTGCAGCCGGCGAGCACGAAGCGGCTCCGGTTGGCCGAGTTGCGCTGCGTGAAGGAGAGCGAGCGCTCCGGCCACGCCTCGTCCGGCGTCACGACGACGAGGTCGCTGGAGATGTCGGCGCCGGCCTGCTCCGGCGCGAGGCCGACCGGCTCGCCCGACCAGCACTCATGCGGCTCGACCGCCGGGACCGACACGCGGAAGCGGCCCGAGAACCGGCCGATGTCGCGCGCGTCGAGCGACCCGTCGGCGATCTTGGCCCCGTTGATGGCCCCGTCGGCGATCTGCCCCGGGCCGGCCGCGCCGGGCTTGAGCTCGCGCGCGCCGACCGCGGCGGGGGCGAGCTGCGCCGTGCCGACCGACGACGGGCCGAGCTTGTTCGCCGTCACCGAGCCGTCGCGGAGCTTCGGGTTCGTTACGGCGCCGTTGGCCAGCGCCCGCTCGCCCACCGAGCCGCGCGGCGTCTCGCGCAGCTCCTTGACCGCCTTGCGCGACAGGTCGCGCAACTGCACGGTGCGGTTCTTGATGTCCGACGAGCGGACGAGCTTGGCCGCCTGCGCCGGGCCGCCGAGGGCGACGAACAGCGCGAGGATCGAGATCACGAGTGCGGCCGACGGGCGGCGCATGAGGAATGAAGGCACGGGCAGGGGCAGGGGCCGGGGTGAACCGGCCCCAACCCTAGTCGCGCCCGCGGCGCCCGTGTGGCACATCTCAGCGAATGAACGATGTGTCAATACGTCAGCTTGTCGACATGCCGATTTTCAGTCAGATGGAACGGCCGGGCCGCATCCGGCGTGGCAGCGCGGGATGGTCGGGCGCCTCGCCGCGCACCGGCTGCGCGCTCGCCACGCGTCCCATGGCGTCGGCGATGTTGCGCAGGTTGACAAGCAGCGCGCCCTGCTCGGGCGGAAGGCGGCTCTCGGCCTCGTGGTCCGACAGCTCCCGGCCCGCGGCTTCGATGTCCTCCCGCACGCCGCTCGACGCCCTCGACGTCGGCCTCGACGATCGCGGTCCCGGTGCGCGCGAGCAGGTCGATCCATCGCTCGCGGAAGGCTGGGTCCCAGTCGGGCGCCGACCCGGCGGCGCCGTCGATCGTGCGGGCCATGCTGCGCGTCTCGGCCACCGCCTGCTCGAGGCGGCTGAGCAGGTCCGTGAAGGCGTTCGAAGCGCGGATCCGCGGAGCGGCGCGGCGTCTTGGGTTGAGCCGGCCGCTCTCCCGCGCCTGGCGCACCTGCGACCACGCGAGGTCGATCTCGTGGTCGATGTCGCGCGTGCGCTGCGTCCACTCCTCGACGTCGCCCGCGGTCTCCCCGGCACGCAGGCGCGCGGCCATGTCGCACAGCAGCTCGCCGATCCGGTCGTCGACGGCGTCGACGCGCCGCGCGGCGCTGCGGTCGCGCAGCGGGGGCACGACGACCAGGTTGATCAGCAGGCCGACGCGCGATCCCGATGACCGTGTCGAGCAGCCGCGCGCCGAGGACGTCGGAGTCCCCGCTGGAGCCGGTGAGGAGCACGACGAGCGCGGTGGCGGCGGCGGTCGTCGACTCGGCGCGCAGCGAGCGCGTCGCGCCGGCCACCATCCCGATCAGCAGGACGATCGCCAGCGAGGTGGCGTTGACCCCGAGCAGCGAGCCCGCGGCGAAGGCGAGCAGGACGCCGAGCACCGTGGCGCCGACCTGCTGGAGCCCGCGCGCGAACGTGCGGTAGACCGTCGCGTGCACGGTCAGCAGGGCGGCCCACGGCGCCAGGAACGGCTGCGCGAGCCCGAACACCTCGTGGGCGAGCACCCACGCGATCACGGCGGCCGCGACCGTCTTGAGCAGCTGCAGCGCGTCCGTCCACAGGACGGGGTCGCGCAGACGCTGTCGGAAGTGGGACATCGCGGTGACTATGCCCGTACGGGCGCTCCGATCACGCGGGCCACCGACAACGCCGCGAGCGCGGCCATGCACACCGCGGAGCCGACGCACCAGATGCAGACCGCGTCCAGCACCCCGACCTCGACCCACGTGAGCCAGGCGGAGAAGCCGAGCCCGGCGAGCGCGAGGAACGCCGCAGCGGTCCGCCCGCCCTCGCCGTCGACGGCCAGCGCGGCGAGGATCGCCACGTACCCGGCGAGCCCGAGCACCGCCACCGGCACGCCCGCCAGCTCCGCGTAGCGGGACTGCTGCACGGTCGCGCACCCGTGCGCGATCGCGCAGACGGGGTCCCCGCCCGCGTAGTGGACCATCGTCAGGTAGCCCGAGATCGCCAGGCCCGCGAGCGCGAACGCGGCCGCCGCCGCCCTCATCGCGCGAGCTCGCGGTCGAGGGCGGCGGAGACGGACGCGGGGTCGAGCGGGTTGGCGTTCAGCACGCGCTCCGGCCCGTCGCCGCGGCGCACGGTCAGCGTCGGGGTGGCGTCGATGCCCAGCCGCGAGGCGTCCGCGGTCGCGCGGGCGAGCCGGCCGGAGGCGAACGACGTGTCGGCCTCGGAGAGCGCCTCCCGGGCGTCGACGCCCGCCGCGTCCGCGACCTCGCGCAGGAAGCCGTCGGTGACGTAGCCCGAGTTCTCCGTGCCCTGGCGGGCGTAGAAGCTCTCGAGGAAGGGCCACAACCGTCCCTGGCTGTCGGCGCCGGCCGCGACCCGCGCCGCGCGGACGGAGTCCGGCCCGAGGAAGTGCAGCGTGCGCGCGGCGAGCTTCACCTTGCCGGTGCGCACGTAGTCGCGGACGACGGTCGGGAGCGTGTCGTGCGCCGCCCGCGCGCAGATCGGGCACTGGAGGTCGACGTACTCGGTGACGGTCAGCGGCGCGTCCTGCGCGCCGGCGACGCCGTCGCGCTCGGGGACGCCCGCGAACACGGACGCGGCGGCGGTGGAGCTCGCTGTGCCGCCCGACGACGAGGACACCGCCACGGCCGTGACGACGAGGACGGTGGCGGCGACGGCCGCGACGGAAAGGCGCTTCAGCCGCCGGCCGCGCGCCTCGCGCGCAGCCTCCGCGCGCTGGGCGGCGACACGGGCCGCCCGGCGCTGCTCGAGGGTTGCCTGCTTGGACATGGGTGCTCCTTGTGACGCGAATGGACGAGAGGCCCGGATGGCGGGCACAGGTCGGTGCTGCGGGCGTCAGGAGCGAGGGGGCGCGCGCCCGGCGGTGGCCGGGGAGCGGGGGTCGCCGGCGAAGCCGGCGGACAGCACGGGAAAGGCGGCGGCGAGCGCAAGGCCGGGCCGTGGCCGCGGTGCGGCGGGGCGCAGGTCGCGAATCAGCCCGACGGCGGCGGGCACGGCGCGCAGCGCGAGGGCGATGACGCCGCCGGCCGCCGCCGAGAAGGCGAGCAGCTCGAGCCAGCCGCCGCCGAGCGCCGCGGGGTCGCCGATGAGCAGCGCCTGGCCGCCGCACACCGCGGCCGACGCCGGCGCTGCCGAGCAGCCACAGGCGCCACACCGGCACGGGCTCGGCCGCGGTGCGGCCACGGGCGAGGCGCCCGACGAGCAGCGCCAGGCCGACCGCGTAGAGCAGGAGCAGCGCGATCCCGGCGCTGCCGAGCCAGCCGCGGCCGGCCGCCTCGAGGCACGTCTGCGCCTGCGGCCCGCAGGCGAGCGTGGCGCGCGCCTGGTCGGCGAGCACCGCCAGGAGCGGCACGAGCACGAGGGCGCGCAGGGTCAGCGGGATGCGGCGCATCGGAGCCACGAGTCCAGCATCGCCACTTGAAGGGGAGATCACGACGGTGATCTCCCGCCGGTCAGACCGTGAGGGGAGAGCCCTCGTCGCGGGCGACGAGCGCCGCGTAACGGCCGCCCAGCGCCAGCAGATCCTCGTGGGTGCCGCGCTCGACGATCTCGCCGTGGTCGAGCACCACGATCTGGTCCGCGTCGCGCACGGTCGAGAGCCGGTGCGCGATCACGAGCGTGGTGCGTCCGTCGGAGAGCCGCTCGAGCGCCTCGCCGACCGCCCGCTCCGTCTGCACGTCGAGCGCGCTGGTCGCCTCGTCGAGCACCAGCACCGGCGGGTTGCGCAGGATCGTCCGCGCGATCGCGATCCGCTGCTTCTCGCCGCCGGAGAAGCGGAAGCCGCGCTCGCCGACCACGGTGTCGTAGCCCTCGGGCAGCGCCGCGATCGTCTCGTGCACCTGGGCCGCCCGCGCCGCCTCCTCGACCTGCTCGTCGGTCGCGTCGGGCCGAGCGAACCGGAGGTTCTCGCGCACGGAGGCGTGGAACAGGTACGTCTCCTGCGACACGACCCCGACGGCCGACGCGAGCGACTCGAGGGTCAGATCTTGCAATCGAGCACCGTCGAGGCACACCGAGCCGCGGTCCGGGTCGTACAGCCGCGCGGCGAGGTAGCCGAGCGTCGTCTTGCCCGAGCCGGTCTCGCCCACCAGCGCCGTCTTCGTGCCGGGCGCGACCACCAGGTCGATGCCGCGCAACGTCGGCTCGTCCGCGTAGGAGAACCACACGTCGTCGAAGCGCAGCTCGCCCTCGACGTCGTGCAGCTCGACGCGTGCCGGGGTGGATGTCCACCGGCATGTCGAGGTACTCGAACACGCGGTCGAACAGCGCGGTCGAGGTCTGGATGTCCACGCCGACGTTGAGCAGCGACTGCATGGGGAAGAAGAGGCGCGTCTGGAGCGTGGTGAACGCGACCACGGTGCCGATCGAGACCGCGCTGGGCGAGAGCCCGGCGAACAGGTACACGAGCGCCGGCATGACCGCGAAGGAGGTCTGGATCGAGGCCATCATCCAGCGCCCCGCCATCCGCGACTTCACCTCGAGGTCGGCCAGCCGCGCCGACTCGCCCTCGAAGCGCTCGGCCAGCTCGCCGCCCTGGCCGGTGGTCTTGCCGAGCAGGATCCCCGACACGCTCAGCGACTCCTGCACGAGCGAGGAGATGTCCGCCATCGCGCCCTGCTTGACGGTGGTGATCTTCTTGCGCTGCGCGCCGACCCGCCGGGCCAGGAGCACGAAGAAGGGCAGCAGCCCGAGCGAGAACAGCGCGAGCCGCCAGTCGAGCAGGAACATCGCCACCACGCTGGCGAGGACCGTCGTCACGTTGGAGACGATCGAGGTCGCGGTGGTGGTCACGACGGTCTGCACGCCGCCGATGTCGTTGGCGATCCGCGACTGGATCTCGCCGGTGCGCGTCTTCGTGAAGAACGCGAGCGAGAGCCGCTGCAGGTGCTGGTAGACGCGGGTGCGCAGGTCGTGCATCACGCGCTGGCCGACGAGGTTGGAGAGCCACGTCTGTCCGACGCCGAGCACGCCGGTGACGACGCTGATGCCGATCATCCCGCCGACCAGCCAGATCAGCAGGTCGCGGTCCTTGTCGGGGATCGCGACGTCGAGGATCTCGCGCAGCAGGAACGGCGAGACCATCCCCAGGCCGGCGGAGATGAAGATCAGACCGAGGACGGCACCCAGCCGGCCCCGGTACGGGCGGAACAGCGCGGCGATGCGACGGGCGTGCCCGCGCGCTGTCCCGCCCGCGGCGCTCAAGCGGTGACCCTCGGGGCCGCCGGCTCCAGCGCCGCTTCCAGCACCTCGCTGACGCTCATGACCGGGTGGAACGTCATCTGCTCGCGCACGTCGGCCGGGACGTCGTCCAGGTCGCCGCGGTTGCGCTCGGGCAGGATGACTTCCGTGATGCCGGCCGCGTGGGCGGCGAGCACCTTCTGCTTGAGCCCGCCGATCGGGAGCACACGGCCCTGGAGGGTGACCTCACCGGTCATCCCGACAGTGTGCTTGACCGGGCGGCCGGTCAACAGCGATGTGAGCGCCGTGGTCATGGTTACGCCCGCGCTCGGGCCGTCCTTGGGGATCGCGCCGGCCGGCACGTGGACGTGGAACTCGCGGTCCTCGAAGGCGTCCTCGGCGATGCCGAGCTCGTCCGCGTGCCCGCGGATGTAGGAGAGCGCGATCCGCGTCGACTCCTTCATCACGTCGCCCAGCTGGCCGGTGAGCACGAGGCCCGCCTTGCCCTTCATCACGGTCGCCTCGACGAACAGCACGTCGCCGCCGACGCCGGTGACCGCCAGGCCGGTGGCCACGCCCGGCACCGCCGTGCGCATGGCCGCGTCCTGGAAGATCTTCTGGCGCCCGAGTGCGTCGCGCACCTCGTCCAGGCCGATCTCGGACCGGCCGGCCTCCGAACGCGTCGGCCGGAGGCGATCTTCGTGGCGGTCTTGCGCAGCACGGTCCCGAGCTCGCGCTCGAGGTTCCGCACGCCCGCCTCGCGGGTGTACTCGTCGACGACCAGCCGCAGGGTCGCGTCGGTGACGCTCACCTCGTCCTCGCGCAGTCCGTTGCGCTCGAGCTGGCGCGGCCACAGGTAGCCGCGGGCGATGGCGACCTTCTCAGCCACGGTGTAGCCGTCGAAGCGGATGACCTCCATACGGTCCAGGAGCGGTCCGGGGATCGTCTCCGCCACGTTGGCGGTGGCGATGAACAGCACCTGCGAGAGGTCGAGCTCGACGTCGAGGTAGTGATCGCGGAACGAGTGGTTCTGCGCGGGGTCCAGGACCTCGAGCAGCGCCGAGCTGGGGTCGCCGCGCCAGTCGGCGCCGACCTTGTCGACCTCGTCGAGCATGATCACCGGGTTCATCGTCCCGGCGTCGCGCAGCGCCCGCACGAGGCGGCCGGGGAGCGCGCCGATGTACGTGCGCCGGTGGCCGCGGATCTCGGCCTCGTCGCGGACGCCGCCCAGCGACATGCGGACGAACTCGCGTCCGGTGGCGCGGGCGATCGACTCGCCGATCGAGGTCTTGCCGGTGCCGGGGGGGCCGATCAGGGTGAGGATCGCCCCGGTATTGGAGTTTCGCCGTCCCGTCCTCCCAAGCTCGGACGTCCCGTCGACGTTACGGTCGATACCGCGGTCTTTCCGGAGCTTGCGCACCGCCAGGTACTCGGTGATGCGGTCCTTGACGTCCTCGAGGCCCGCGTGGTCGGCGTCGAGCACCGCGCGCGCGTCGACCGGATCGAGCTTCTCGTCGGAGCGCTTGCTCCACGGCACCGCGATCAGCCAGTCGAGGTAGTTGCGGATCATCGAGGCCTCGCCGGACTGCTCGCCCATGCGCTCCATGCGTCCGAGCTCCTTGAGCGCCTGCTCGCTGATCTCCTCCGGCATGCCGGCCTCGTCGATCTTGGTGCGGTACTCCTCCGCGACCGAGCCGGAATCCTCGCCCAGCTCGCGCTGGATCGACTCCATCTGCTTGCGCAGGAAGTACTCGCGCTGCTGCTGGTCAGCGCCCGACTGGACGTCGTCGCGGATCTTGCGCCGCAGCTGCAGCTCGGTGAGCCGCTCGCGCTGGATGCGCACGGCGAGCTCGATGCGGTCGGTGACGTCGAGCGTCTCGAGCGCCTCCACCTTCTGCTCGAAGGGGACGTCGGGCGCGTAGCCGATGGTGTCGGCGAGCGCGCCGGGCTCGGCGATCGCGCGCAGGAACTGCGCGACGCGGTCGTCGGCGCCGCGGAGTTCGAGGATCTCCTCGACCACGGCGCGGTACTCGCGCTCGGCGACGCGGGTACGTCCGTCGACGGGGATGTCGTCGGGATGCTCGGCGACCTCGATGCGGAGGCGGCCGGCGGAATCGGTGTGTGCGGCGCCGGCGACGCCACGGGACACGCCGGAGAGCGACACGGCGCGGCCGCCGCCGGGGAGGCGGACGGTGTCCGTGACCTCGGCGATCGTGCCGACCTTGGCGTACTCGCCGTCATGGCGCGGAATCAGGAGGACGCGGGTCTCGTCCCCCACGTCCACCGGGAGGGTGACGTCCATCGTGGGGAACACGACGGTGTCTTCTAGGGGTACGAGGAGCAAAGAGCTCATACAGACTTCGCCTTCTGTAGCGACTTACGAATCGTGCGTAGAAGGGTAGCGGGCGCCCGGAAGCTTCGCAAGAGCGATCTCAGTCGGAGCGACTGAGATGTTGTGCCGCTCAGCGCGGCGGCATGCGCAGCGCGCCGTCGAGCCTGATGACCTCGCCGTTGAGCATCGGGTTCTCGACGATGTGCGCCGCCAGCGCGGCGTACTCGTCCGGCGCGCCGAGGCGGGCCGGGTGCGGGACCTGCGCGCCGAGCGCGCCGCGCGCCTCGTCGGGCAGGCCAGCGAGCAGCGGGGTGTCGAACAGGCCGGGCGCGATCGTGCACACGCGCACGCGGGCGCTCGCGAGGTCGCGCGCGGCCGGGAGCGTCATCCCGACGATGCCGCCCTTGGACGCCGAGTAGGCGAGCTGGCCGATCTGGCCGTCGTAGGCGGCGATCGAGGCGGTGTTGACGATCACGCCACACTCCCCGCCGTCGTCGGGCTCGTTGGCGAGCATCGCCTCGGCGGCGAGGCGGAGCACGTTGAAGGTGCCGATCAGGTTCACGCCGATCACGCGCTCGAACGGCTCCAGCGTGTGCGCGCCGCGCCTCCCGGCCGCCTTCTCCGCCCACCCGATCCCGGCGCAGCAGACGGAGATGCGCAGCTTGCCCGCCGCCTCCACGGCGGCCGCGACCTGGTCGGCCTGCGTCACGTCGCAGTCCACGAACACGGCGCCGAGCTCGTTGGCGAGCGCCGTGCCGCGATGCTGGTTGAGATCCGCGATGACCACCGACGCGCCGCGCTCGGCCAGGCGCCGCGCGGTGGCGGCGCCGAGGCCGCTGGCCCCGCCGGCGACGAGAGCGCTCGCGCCGTCGATCCTCATGGCGCCGAACCTAGCTGACGAAGCCGGAGGAGCCGCGCGCGCAGCCGCCGGTCGCCGTCGTCGCGCGCGGGCGACGAGGAGGAACGCGCAGGCGAGCAGCGCCTCACAGCGCGTAGCGTAAGAACAACTCACCGCCCGCGCGCAGGACCCACAGTGGCTCGCCTCGCACCGGCTCGGGAAGGTCGCCGCCCTCGATCACCCGCGGCGCCTCGGCCTCGCCCGTCAGCAGCGGCACCAGCGTGAGGAACAGCTCGTCGACGAGCCCGTCCGCCGTGAGCGAGCCGAACAGGTGCGGCCCGCCCTCGCACAGCAGCGCGCGTACGCCGCGCCGGCGCAGGTCGGCCAGCGCCGCCGCGGGGGAGGGGCCCTCCAGCCGCACGACCTCGACGGGGGCGGCGACGTCCGGCACGCGCGGCTCGACGCCGGTGTAGACGAGCACGGGCTGCTGTGGATCCGCGAACAGCCCGGCGTCCCACGGCAGGTCGAGGCCGCGCGAGATCACGACCGCGAGCGGGTCGCCCGGCAGACCGCGGGACTCGCGGAACGCGCGGCGCTCTTCGCTGCGGACCAGCCGCGCGTACCCCTCGGCGCGTAGCGTGCCCGACCCGATCAGCACCGCGTCGGCGAGCACCCGCAGCTCGAGCAGCATCTCCAGGTCCGGCGCCTCGCCCAGCGGGCGCGTGCTGCCGCCGATCGCGGCGCGCCCGTCGAGCGTGGCGACGAAGTTGGCGAACACGAACGGGCGGTCGTCCGGCGCGCGCTCGCGCGGGCGGACCTCCGAGAGCAACTCGCGCGCGCTCGCCCCGCCGCCGGCGGGCTCCAGGCGCGCGAAGCTCACCGCGCCACGCACCCCTCCAGGTGGTCGTTGACGATCCCGCACGCCTGCATCAGGGCGTACGCCGTGGTCGGCCCGACGAAGCGGAAGCCGCGGCGCTTGAGCTCCTTCGCCATCGCTTTCGACTCGGGCGTGACGGCCGGCACGTCGGCGAACGTCCGCGGCGCGGGGCGGCCCTCCGGCGCGAACGACCACAGGAGATCGCCGAGCGACTCGCCTTCCGCGTGCATCAGGCCGACGGCGCGGGCGTTGGAGATCGCCGCCTCGATCTTGGCCCGGTTGCGCACGATCCCGGCGTCGCCCATCAGCCGGGCGACGGCGTCGTCGCCGAACGTGGACACCGCCTCGGGCTCGAACCCCGCGAAGGCGGCCCGGAACGCCTCGCGCTTGCGCAGGATCGTGATCCACGACAGGCCGGACTGGAACGCCTCCAGGCACAGACGCTCGTACAAGGCCGCTTCCTCGCGCACCGGCTTGCCCCACTCCTCGTCGTGGTAGCGCACGTAGTCGGGGGTCGAGACGCCCCACGGGCAGCGCGCCGCGCCGTCGGGACCGGTGATCAGGCCGTCGTCCATGGCGCGGATCCTAAGCCGGTGCCAGGTAGGGTGCGCCCGACCATGAACCCGGGCAACCTCTCACGCAGCGAGTTCATCGCCGCCTTCGGCGGCATCCTGCTCGGGGTCTGCGTGTTCCTGCCCTGGTACGAGCCCAACGCGGCCAACGAGAACGCCATCGTCGCCGGCTCGCGCGAGGCGGTCAGCGCCTGGGACGCCCACATGATCCTGCGCTACTTCTTCCTGCTCGTGGCGATCGCGCCGGTCGTCCTGGCCTACATCGTCATGCGCGACCACGAGCTGTCGTGGCCGCGCGGGGAGCTGACCGCCGTCCTCGCCATCGCCGCCTTCGGTTTCATCGGTTACCTCGGGATCATCGACCGCCCCGGCGAGCCCTCCGGCGAGATCTCGCTGAAGTACGGCTGGTTCGGCGCGATGCTCGGCGTGATCCTGATGGCCGCCGGCGGCGCCATGCGCGCAGGCGCCTCCGAACGTCCCCGTAAGCCACCAGGAGTGCTGTGAGCCGATGAGTGACCGCCCCGAGATGCACCCCGACCGCAACCTCGCGCTCGAGCTCGTGCGCGTGACCGAGGCCGCCGCCCTGCAGGCCGCCCGCTGGGTCGGCCGCGGCGACAAGGAGGCCGCCGACCAGGCGGCCGTCGACGGCATGCACGCCGTGCTGCACTCGATCCACATGGACGGCGTCGTGGTGATCGGCGAGGGCGAGAAGGACGAGGCTCCGATGCTCCACAACGGCGAGCACGGTCGGCGACGGCTCCCCGCCGCAGGTCGACATCGCCGTCGACCCGCTCGAGGGCACGCGCCTGTGCGCGCAGGGCCGCCCCAACTCGCTGGCCGTGATCGCCCTCTCCGAGCGGGGCTCGATGTTCGATCCGGGCCCGTGCGTCTACATGGAGAAGATGGCCGGCGGCCCGCAGATCGCCGACCTGCTCGACCTCGACCGCCCGCTCGGCAAGACGATCGAGCTGGTCGCCGAGCGCAAGGGGACCGAGCCGACCGACGTGATGGTCGTCGTGCTCGACCGTCCTCGCCACGAGGAGGGCATCAAGGAGATCCGCGAGGCGGGCGGGCGCGTGCGGCTGATCACCGACGGCGACGTCGCGGCCGCGCTGCTCGCCGTGGCGCCCGACCGGCCGGTCGACCTCCTGTGGGGGATCGGCGGCACGCCCGAGGGCGTCATCTCCGCCGCCGCGCTCAAGTGCTACGGCGGCGGGCTCGTCGGCCGGCTGTGGCCGCGCGACGATGCGGAGCGCCGGGCGGCGATCGACGCGGGCTACGACCTGGACCGCACGCTCACCCACGACGACCTCGTCAAGGGCGACGACGCGTTCTTCTCCGCCACCGGCGTCACGGACGGCGACATGCTCGAGGGCGTCCGCTACCTGGGCCGCGGCGCGAGCACGGAGTCGCTGGTGATGCGCAGCCGGTCGGGGACGGTCCGGCGCATCTCCTCCCGCCACGACCGCGACAAGCTGCGCGCGCTCGCCGGGTACCGCTTCGGCTAGCGGCGCCCGCCGAAGCGCAGATAGAGGAAGGAGCACGCGGCCGCCACGCCGGCCGCGATGCCCGCCCAGGCCAGCCACGGCGTGTCGCCGACGTTGACGGGCGGCTCTCCCGCGCGCGGCGCCGGGTGCGCCGCCGTCGTCGGCGAAGCGCCCGACCGCCGACTCCTCGAGGTCGAGCCGCGCCAGCGAGCGCAGGAACCCGTGGGTGACGAGCACGTGGATGCGCGACTGCGTGATCGAGTAGAACCAGCGCGCCACCCAGGTCGCCAGCGACGGATAGAAGTTCGCGATCTCGACCTCGACGTGCACGCGGGCCTGGTCCGGCCGGTCGGAGTCGCCGCGCTGCACGTCGATCTCCAGGTAGCCGTCCGACGTCCGGCCCGGGCGCGCGACGAGGATCCCCTCCTTGATCGTCCAGCGCACGACGCCGCGGCCCGGGGTCATCTCGTACTCGGGAGCGGCGAAGCGCAGCAGGACGAACGGGCGGCGGAGGAACACGACGTCGCGGCCGGTGTCGGTGTACTCGACCCGGATCAGCCCCAGCGTCACGCGCGAGAGGTACTTCCAGTACGTGCGGGCGAGCCGCTCCAGGTGCCGCGGCGTCCACATCTCCACGAGCTCGTCCTGCGGGCATCGTGACGTCGGCCGCCTGGATCGACCGCACCGCGCCCTCGCGGCTCATCGTCGTGTGCTGCTCCGGGTCCGCGATCACCGAGTTCGCGACGAGCCGCTCCTTCGTGCGCTTCAGCAGCCCCACTAGAGCGCGGCCCTCACGGCGTCCTCGAAACCGAGCGGGTGCTCGTTGATGTGCTCCGGCGGCTCCTGCTCGACCACCATCTCGGACTTCAGCCCGTCCACCAGCGGGCGCACCAGTCCCGTCTCGACGGGGGTGACGAGCGAGACCCAGTGCGAGGAGAGGCGGGGCGTGAGCAGCGGCACCTTGACGATCTTCGGCGAGCGGCGGTCGAGGACCGTGGCGGTGCGGGACATCATCTCGCGGTAGGTCAGCACGTCGGCGCCGCCCAGCTGCACCTCGGCCGGGGCCTCGGCCAGCTCGGCCACGTCGGCCAGCGCGCGCACCACGTCGTCGATCGCCACCGGCTGTGAGCGGGTGTCGACCCAGCGCGGGGTGAGCATCACGGGCAGCCGCGTCACGAGGTGGCGGAGCATCTCAAACGACGCGCTCCCCTTGCCGATGATCATCGCCGCCCGCACGTAGACGAGCTCCGGGACGCGCTGGCGCAGCAGCTCGGCGACCTCGTGGCGGGAGCGCAGGTGCTCGGAGGCGTCCTCGCCGGTCGGGCCGAGGCCGCCCAGGTAGACGACGCGCTCGACGCCCGCGTCGCGCGCCGCCTCGCCGAAGTTGACCGCCGACTCGCGGTCGCGGCGGGCGAAGTCGTCGTCGGACCCGAGCCGCGGCCCATCGAGTGGATCAGGTAGTAGGCGGTGCGGCAGCCTTCGAGCGCCTCGCGCAGGCCGCGGCCCGAGACGGCGTCGCCGGAGCGGACGTCGACGCCCGCAGGCTGCGGCGAGCGATCGGGATCGCGGGCGAGCGCGCGGATCTTGCGATCGCGGCGCAGCAGCTCGGAGATCAGGAAGCCGCCGACGTAGCCGGAGGCGCCCGTGACGAGGATGGGGTCGGGTTCGCGCGTGTCTTGGGTCATCGCGCCAAGGTACGGCGTTCGGGCGCATCGGGATTCGATCCCGGTGGCCGTCGTGCCCGTAAAGGTACGGGGAGGATGCCTTGGACATCGTGTCGAAGGATAATTGGACACTCTGTGAACGGACTCGCGATAAAAGACGTTGCGGAGCGCACCGGCATCGCCGCGGCGACCATCCGCATGTGGGAGCAGCGCTACGGGTTCCCCGAGCCTGCCCGCACCGCATCCGGCTACCGCGTCTACACCGACGAGGACGTGGCGATGCTCCGCCGCGTCGTCGCCTACCGCGAGGACGGGCTGTCGGTGCCGGCCGCGCTGGACCGGGCGCGCGCCTCGACCGGCGTCAGCGACCACCCCTCGATCTTCGGCGCCATCGCCAGCTCCGAGGACCCGGTCCCCGTCCGGCGCCTGCGCAAGCGGACGCTGCTCGCGATCTCCCGCGCCATCGAGGACGAGACGCTCGCCCGCGCCGCCGCTCCGGTGGTGGTCGGCGCCTTCCAGGCGATCAAGAACTTCGCGCCCGTCGCGCACCGCTACGACCGCATGGCCGCGCAACGCCGACGCGTGCATCGTGTTCGCCGACTTCCCCGCGCTGCGCGAGCGCGACGGGCACCCGACCGAGATCCCGATCACGCGCGACGACGCGCTGGGCAACGAGTGGGCGGTGGTCGTCGACGCGCCGGGCTACGCGGTCTGCCTGCTGGCGTGGGAGACGCCGGAGTCCTCGCGCGACGATCACCTCCCCGACCGCGAACGGATCTTCGAGGCGCTGTGGACGCTCGACCCGCGCGTGGTCCGCCGCGCCGTCGCTCGCGGGAGCCGCGCTCGCCGGGCGCGTCGACCGGCGCTGGGCGAGCGGCTCGAGCAGATGCTGCGCGACCGGCCGCTCCCGTACGAGGCGCCGGTGCCCGGGCTGACCGCCCTGACGAACCGGATCGTCGGCTACTTGGACGTAGGCTAAGGCTCGACGAGCGCGCCGACGCGCACGGTCGAGGTGATGCCGAGCTGCGTGGCGGCGGCCTCGGTGAGGTCCCACGTGATCCCGTCGACGAACGGGCCGCGGTCGATGACCGGGACGACGATGCTGGTGCCGCCGTAGGCGATCTCCACCGGCGTGCCGCACGGGAGCGTGCGGTGCGCGATGCCCACCAGGTCGGGCGTCAGCTCCTGCCCGCAGGCGGTCTGGTTGCCGTACAGGCCGGGGCCGTAGTACGTGGCCTTGCCCGGCTGGAAGACGCGGACGGCGACCTCGGGGGAGGCGTTCGTCACGGTCGCGGCGCGGCGCCGCTGCAGGGCGGCGCGGACGCGCGTGGCGCCGAGCGCCTGCGGGCGCCAGCGGGCGGCGAAGCCTCCGTCGCGGGCGACGACGGTCTTGGCCTCCGAGCGCCACTTGGCGGCGGCCTCGTCGTAGCGCTGGATCCGCACGACGCGGCCGCGGTAGCGGCGCTTGACCGTGCCGGTGAGCTTCGTGGCGCGGCCGAGCAGCGCGTGCGGGCCGGCCGTCAGCGCGACGCCGGTCGCGGGCTGGGCGCCGGGGGCGGAGCTGCCGCCGGTCGTCTGCGCCCCCGCCGTGGCGGGCAGCGCGAAGCCGACGACCACGAGGGCCGGCAGCAGCCGGGTGCTGTGAGCAAGCGCCATTGAAATCTTTCTCCGGTGCCTACGAGGTGAGCTGACGGGCTCGCGCAGAGAAAGCAGCGCTATGGATCAGATGATCCGATTCGCCCCCGTGACCCTTCCCCAGGCCACATTGGTTCCCCCGTTCGTCATGGTTGGAACCACAACGATTCGGCGGCGCGAAATGTAGCAGTCCTACGGCTTTGGAATGCGCTTCAGCGCGCGCTTGGCGACCTGGCCGCCGAGCGTGATGCCGATCTGGGCGAGCTCGCCGGCGGCCTGCACCGCGGTGGTGACGACGCCGGTGCCCTTCGGCGGGACAGACTGCGGCGGCGGCGGGACGCTGGCGGACGGGCGCGGCTCGCGGTCGAGCGCGGGGGCTCCGGAGCGGACCGCACGCGGGCCGGTGGACTTCTTCGGCGTCGGCGCGCGCGGCGTCACCGGGCGCGGCTTCGGCTCCGCGGCGCGCGGCTTCGCCGCCGCCTTCGCCTTCGCGGCGGTCGCGGCGGCGGGCTTGCGCTTCGCGGCCGGCTTGGCCTTCGTCGCCGTGGCCGGCTTGGCCGCCGGCGCCTCGGCGCGCGCCGAGGCTCCCTCGCGCCGCCGGCCGATGCGGGCGGGGCGGGTGCTGGGGAGGTTGCCGAGCACGCTCTGGTCGTTCTTCTTGGTCATCCCGCCACCTACTCTAGGCCTCCCTCCCGACACAGGTCTTGGACTCGCGCGGCGGCGCGTCTAGACTCAGCGCGGAAGGGTCGGAGACCACCTCGGAGCCACCGCGTGAGCGGGTTGCGCTAGAACGGACGGCGATGTCTGTAGTTGATCTTCAAGAGCTCGAAGAGGTGAAGGGTCTGCTGCTCAAGGGGCAGCAGGTGGGCGTCCTCACGTTCGCCGAGATCCAGACCGCCGTCGCCGAGATCGATCTGGACGAGACCGACATCGAGGAGCTGCACGGCTTCCTCGAGAAGTCCGAGATCGAGATCGTCGAAGAGATCGATCCCGCCGTCGCGGCCTCTCAGGTCGAGCGCGCGCCCGACAAGCGCGGCCGCCGCAAGGCGAAGACGACGATCGACCTCAAGCCGGACATGACCACCGATTCCCTTCAGCTGTTCCTGAAGGACATCGGCAAGGTCCGCCTGCTCACGGCGCAGGAGGAGGTCGACCTCGCCCGCCGGATCGAGCGCGGCGACCTCGACGCCAAGCAGAAGATGGTCGAGTCCAACCTCCGCCTGGTCGTCTCGATCGCCAAGAACTACCGCAACCAGGGCCTCCCCTTCCTGGACCTGATCCAGGAGGGCACGCTCGGCCTGGTGCGCGCCGCCGAGAAGTTCGACTACCGCAAGGGCTTCAAGTTCTCCACCTACGCGACCTGGTGGATCCGCCAGGCGATCGCCCGTGCGCTCGCCGACAAGGCGCGCACGATCCGCATCCCGGTCCACGTCGTCGAGAAGCTGAACAAGATCGGCCGCGCGGAGCGCAAGCTCGTCACCGAGCTGGGCCGCGAGCCCACGCCGGAGGAGATCGCCGACGTCACCGGGATCGATCCCGAGGAGGTCGACTCGATCAAGCGCTCGGCGCAGGCGCCGGTCTCGCTCGAGAAGCCGGTCGGCGACGAGGAGGAGTCCGAGTTCGGCCAGTTCATCGCCGACGAGCGGGCCGAGTCGCCGTACGAGCGCGCCGCGGAGATCCTCACCAAGGAGGCGCTGCGCGAGGCGCTGGAGAACCTCTCCTACCGCGAGCGGCGCGTGCTCGAGCTGCGCTACGGCCTCGGCGGCGAGCACCCCCGCACGCTCGACGAGGTCGGCCGCACGTTCAACGTCACGCGCGAGCGGATCCGCCAGATCGAGAACCAGTCGCTGAAGAAGCTGCAGTCGCTGGCCGAAGCCCAGAAGCTGCGCGACGTAGCCTGATCTAAAGCGCGCGCCACATCGGGGCCGATGAAAGCCCCGATATGGCTTTCGATCTCGATCACGCGCTCCGGTACCTCATCGCGGCTGAGGGCTCGGACCTTCACCTGAAGGTCCCCGCCTACCCGCTCATCCGCCTGCACGGCACGCTCGAGCCCATCCCCGGGACCGAGCGCCTGTTCCCCGAGGACACGCAGCAGCGCGCTCGCAGCAGATGCTGGACGACGCCGGAGAAGCTGGAGGAGTTCGACTCCGAGAACGAGGTCGACTTCTCCTACTCCGTCGAGGGCCTCGGCCGCTTCCGCGTCAACGCCTTCATGCAGCGCGGCTCGATCTCGGTCGTGATGCGCGCCATCCCCGTGATCATCAAGGGCGTCGAGGAGCTCGGGCTCCCGGAGGTCGTCACCCAGCTCGCCGAGGAGGAGCGCGGGATCATCCTGCTCACCGGCACCACCGGCTCGGGCAAGTCGACCACGCTCGCGGCGATGATCGACCACATGAACAAGACGATGGCCAAGCACATCGTCACGATCGAGGACCCGATCGAGTTCCTGCACCGCGACCGCAACTCGATCGTCAACCAGCGCGAGGTCGGCCAGGACACGGCGTCCTTCAAGCGCGCGCTGCGCCGCGTCCTCCGCCAGGACCCGGACGTGATCCTCGTCGGCGAGATGCGCGACGAGGAGACGGTCCACACCGCGCTGAGCGCGGCCGAGACCGGGCACCTCGTGCTCTCCACGCTGCACACGGTCGACGCGTCGGAGACGATCAACCGCATCATCGACTTCTTCCCGCCGCATCAGCAGCAGCAGGCGCGGGCGATGATCGCCGGCACGCTGAAGGGCATCGTGTCCCAGCGCCTCGTGCCCACCGCCGACGGCAAGGGCCGCGTCGCGTGCTGCGAGATCATGGTCATGACCGGCCGCGTGCACGACATGATCCTCGACCCGAAGCTGACCGGGCAGCTGCCCGAGGTCATCTCCGAGGGCGCCTACTACGGCATGCAGACCTTCGACCAGCACCTGCTGGCGCACCTGCAGTCCGGCCGGGTCACCTTCGAGGACGCGCTGCACGTCGCGACCTCGCCGCACGACTTCAAGCTGATGGTCGCCGCGCAGGAGAAGGGCAAGCGGCCCCGAAGGCCGGCCGTCACGCGTCGACCCGGACCTGCCCGGGCCGCGAGCCGTCCGCCGCGCCCGCGCCCGCTCCGTCGGTGCCCGTCCGCTCCGTCGGCCGCGCCGCCGCCGCCGGTCGCGCTCCGCCCGCCGCCCGCGCCGGTCGCCCACAGCGCTCCCCCGGCTCCCGAGCCGGTCCCGCCGGCGCGCCGCCGCGCCGGTCCCGCCGCCGCCGCCCTCGCCGCCTCCGGGCCAGAGCTTCTAGTCTTCCCAAGGCCGGCTCGCGAGAGCCGGCCTTGACGTTTCCGCGGTCGGCAGAGAGTGTTCGGCCGCCCCCGTCGATCCGAAAGGACTTCATCCCGCCGTGCAGACCACCCTCGCGAACTTCAAGGAAGTCGAGTCGCAGAACGCGTTCTCGCTGCAGAACTCGAAGCTGCTCAAGGTCGAGCTCAACCAGGTGACCATCCAGGCCAAGCTCGGCTCGATGGTGGCCTACCAGGGGGACGTGAAGTTCGAGCACGCCGGCTCCGGTGGTCTCGGGCGCATGCTCAAGAAGGCCGTCAGCGGCGAGGGGACGTCGCTGATGAAGATGAGCGGGTCCGGCGAGGTGTTCCTGGCCCACCAGGCGCAGGACGTGCCACCTCGATCTACCTCGAGAACGACTCCATCACGGTCAACGGCCCGAACCTGCTCGCGTTCGACTCCGGCATCGACTGGGACATCCACCGCGTCCAGGGCGCGAGCTCGATGATGGGCGGCGGCCTGTTCAACATGTCGCTGCACCGGCACCGGCTGGGTGGCGATCCTCTCCGACGGCCCGCCCGTGCTGCTCAACGTCGCCAGCGCCCCGACGTTCGCCGACGCGCAGGCCGCGATCACGTGGAGCTCGGGCGTCACGACCGGCATCAAGACCGACGTGAACCTCAAGAACCTGATCGGCCGCGGCTCCGGCGAGTCGGTGCAGATGTCGTTCGCCGGGCAGGGCTGGGTGCTCGTGCAGCCCTCCGAGGGCCAGGTGGCCGGCGTCGGGCAGCAGAGCAGCAGCGGCGGCGGGCTCGGCGGCCTGCTCAACCAGTAGCGAGACGGGCGAGGAACCGCGCCGCGATCGGCGCGGCGACCTCGCCCCCGGCCCGGCCGCCCTCCACGAGCACCGCCACCGCGACGTCGTCGCGGTAGGCGATGAACCACGCGTGGGTGGGCGGCGGGTCGCCGCCGCCGTACTCGGCGGTGCCGCTCTTGCCGCCGACGTCGCCCGGCACGCCGGCCAGCGCCGTGCCGGTGCCGCTCTCGACCACGGTCCGCATCAGCTGGCGCAGCGTGCCGGCCTCGGCGACCGGCGCCGTGGCGCGGCGGCCGGTCGGCGGCGACGAGCCGCGGCGCGTGCCAGCGCCCGGCCGCGACGGTCGCGGCGACGCCAGCCATCGCGAGCGGGCTGGCCACGATGCGGTCCTGCCCGATCGTCATCGCGGCGCGGCCGACCGCGCTCGTCGCCGCCGGCACCGAGGCCTCGGCCGCCGGGAGGCCGAGCGCGAGCTTCTCCCCGAGGCCGAAGTCGCGCGCCGTCTTCGTCAGGTCGTCCCGGCCCAGCCGGTCGGCGAGCGAGATGAAGGCCGTGTTGCACGACTTCGCGAAGTCGGTGCGGAACGGGACGGCGCCCGCCGCGCCGCCCTCGAAGTTGCGGAACGAGCGGCCGTCGACGACGGTGGTGGCGGGGCAGTTCGACGGTCTCGCCGGTGCCGAGGCCCGCGCGCAGCAGCGCCGCGGTCGTGACGACCTTGAAGGTCGAGCCGGGCGGATAGAGGCCGGTGAACGCGCGGTTGAGCGACGAGTCCGCGGGCCGGTTGGCCACGGCCAGCACGTCGCCGGTCGAGGGCCGGACGGCGACGAGCGCGGCGTTGCCCTTGCTGTCGCCGAGCGCCGCCTCGGCGGCCGCCTGCACGTCGAGGTCGAGCGTCGTGCGGACCGGATGCCCCTTGCTCGCGCGCCGCTCGAGCAGCGTCGCGCCGCTCGACGCCGCTGGCGCGGGACGCGCACCACGATCCGGCCTCCGGCGCGCCCGGCCAGGCGGCGCTCGAAGGCGGCCTCGAGCCCGTACTGGCCGATCTCCTCGCCCGGCGCGAGGCGGGGGTTCTCCTCGAGCTGCTCCGCCGTCGCCGCCCCGACCGCGCCCAGCACGGCGCGCCCGAAGTCGCGCGACGGCGCGAGCGGCGCCTCGGAGGGCGCGAGCGAGATGCCCGGCAGCCGGTTCAGCCGATCCTCGATCGCGTCGAACGCCGCCATGCGCAGCGTGATGACGGGGATGAAGCGGCCGCGGCCCGCACCCTCCAGGCGCTTCCGGCAGATCCGCGGCGTCGACCTCGTCGATCAGCCCGGCGATCGTCGCGGCGGTCGCGGCGGGGTCGCGGACGCGGTCGGCCTCGAGCGCGACGTCCATCACGGACCGCTCCGTGATCAGCTTGCGGCCGCGGCGGTCGAGCAGGTCGCCGCGGTCGGGCCGGTCGACCGCGGTGCCCAGGCGCGTGCCCGCGCGCAGCCGCGGGTGGATCGCCTTCGGCGAGAACGCGACGAGCCAGCGGTCCTCGCGCTGCACGAGCGCGATCGTCGTGTCGTAGGCGAAGTCGCCGAAGCGGGGCACCTTCCACGTGACCCGCACGCGAGCGGTCGCCCGGCCGTCGGAGCGCTCGAGCCCGGTGCGGCGCGCGCTGACCTTGGCGTGGTCGAGCCCGTCGCGCGATGCCTCGAGCGCGTCGCGCGCTGAGGAGGGACGGTCGGTGGCGCGCGCGGCGGCGGCGTCGTCGCCGCGCGACCAGGCGGCGAGGTAGCGGTCGAGCGCGGGCTCGGGCTCGGGCCCGCCGCCGGCGAGCGCGACGTAGGCGACCGCGGCGACGGCGGCGATCGCGGCCACCAGCGCCGCGACCGCGGCCCGTCGTCTCCGTCGATACGTCATGCCGTTCACTGCAGCGCAGATCGGCGGCGAGTCCAAGACCAACTGAGGTTGCAGATCGAGTCGTTTGCGATATCAATCGTGGTGATGGACCTGCTTCGCCACCTGCGGTACTTCGTCACGGTCGCCGAGGAGCTGCACTTCGGACGGGCCGCGGAGCGGCTACACATGTCGCAGCCGCCGCTCAGCCAGCGCATCCGCGCGTTGGAGGATCGCGTCGGCGGCCGGCTGCTGCGGCGCACCTCGCGGAAGGTGGAGCTGACGCCGCTCGGGCGCCGCCTGCTGCCCGAGGCGCAGGAGCTGCTCGCCCACGCCGACCGCGTGTCCGGCCTGCTCGACGCGCTGTCCGACGAGGAGGTCCACGAGCTGCGCGTCGGGCTCGCGCCCGACCTCCCCGCGGCGCTCGTGGGGGCGATCCTCGCCGCGTGCCGCGACGAGCACCCAGGCGCGGAGGTCGACCTGATGCAGGGCCACCCCCGGCGCCTCGAGCAGGAGCTGCGCGCCGGGACCGTGGCGGTGGCGCTGCTGCGGCACCCGATCGCGCCGGACCTCCACTCCGGCGCGGTGCTCCGGCGGCCGCTGGGCGCGCTGGTTCGGGAGGAGCTCTCCGCTCGCGGCCGACGATGTCGTCGAGGTGTTCGATCTCGCCGGCCACGAGCTCGTGCTGTTCCCCCGCGAGCAGGCGCCCGAGCACTACGACGAGCTGGTGGCCGACCTGCGGGCGCTCGGCTTCGCGCCGGCGTCGATCCGCGCGGCCGACGGCCTCGCGGTGGCAGCGGGGCTCGTCCACGCGGGCGGCGCCGTCGCGCTCACCGACCGCGCGCCGGCGGACGCGGCGGGCCTGGCGTGGCGCCCGCTGGCGGGCTCGCCGCTGTGGCTGCGGGTATCGCTGGCGCGGGCGCCCGGCTCGCACGGCGGCGCGCTCGACGACGCGCTCGCGAGACTGATCGCCGACGCCGATGGCTGGCGGCTGGCCGAGACGCCGCCCGCGAGCCGCCCGCTCCCGCGGCCCGCGTCGGGGATGCTGGCGTGAGCGAGCTGCGGTCGCGGGCCGAGGCCCGCCTGCGCCGGGTGTTCGCCGGCGCGGGTGTCCGCGGCTGGCTGCACGCGTGCGACGTCGACGATCCCGGCCGCAGCGTGGAGCTCGACGGCGGCCATCGCGTGCCGTTGGCCTCGACGTTCAAGCTGCACGTCGCGGTGGCCGCCCTCCGGATGATCGACGCCGGCGAGCTCGACGCGCGGGAGACGGTCCGCGTCGGCGCGCGCCGGACCGTGGGGCCGACGGGGCTGGCCGCGATGCGCGACCCCGTCCGCGTAAGCGTGCGCGACCTCATGTACCTGATGCTCGCGGTCAGCGACAACGCGGCCTGCGACGCGCTCTACGACCGCATCGGCGCCGAGGCGATCGACGACGCGGTGCGCGCGCTCGGGCTGCGCTCGACGGTCATCCGCGGGTGCTGTCGCGACTTCAGCCGCAGCATGCTCGAGGACACGGGCGCCCGCGACACCGCGGAGGCCTTCGCGCGGGTCCGCGAGCCGGGCGTGCTCGACCGCCTGGCGGTGCTCGACCCCGCCCGCACGACGTGCAGCACGCCGCGCGAGATGACGCGGCTGCTGGGCGCGGTCTGGCGCGACGAGGCCGCTTCGCCCGAGTGGTGCGCCGAGCTGCGGCGGCTGATGGGCCTCCAGGTCTGGCCGCACCGGCTGGCGGCCGGCTTCCCGTCCGACGACGTGGTGGTCAGCGGCAAGACCGGGACGCTGCCCAGCCTGCGCATCGAGGTGGGCGTGGTCGAGACGGAGGGGCGCCGGTACGCCGTCGCCGTGTTCACCCGGAGCGCCTCGACCCGCCTCAACCTCCCCCAGGCCGACGCGGCGATCGGCACCGCCGCGCGGCTCGCGGTCGACGCGCTGGCCTAGCCGCCCCGACCGCGCGCGCCGGACGGACGCCCACTAGACGACGACGACGTCCTCGGCGTCCGGGTCGTCGACGACGTCCCCGCACGTCGGGCAGTACCAGCGCGCCTCGAGCGCGCTCCCGCACACCTCGTGGCGGTACGGCTCGGCGCCCGCCGACCGCGCGCCCCAGTCGGCGAGCAGCCGCAGCGCGCCGGCCAGCTCACGCCCGGACTCCGACAGCTCGTACGCGAACCGCGGCGGGCGCTCGGAGTACGGCTGCGCGACGACCAGCGCCTCCTCGGCGAGCGCCTTCAGCCGCGCGCTCAGCACGTTGGGCGCGATCCCGTCGAGCTCCTCCTGGAGCTCGTTGAACCGCTTCGGCCCCTCGAGCAGCGCGGCCACCACGAGCAGCGTCCAGCGGTCGCCGACCCGCGCGAGCGCGTCGGCGAGCGGAGAGGAGGGAGCACGCCGGGCCACGCCGCAAAGCGTAGGGGTCTGACCCCGCGGCGCAGCACATGAACTGAGGGGTCGGACCCCGAAGTGCAGTGATGTATAGTGACTTGCAAGTTGCAAGTCACTCTCGGAGGTCCGGATTCGATGCAGGTGCTCGAGGCGCTCCAGCAGGCGGTGGCGGACGCGGCCGAACGCGTCGGGCCCGCGGTGGTCGGGCTCGGGCGCGGGTGGGGCCGGGGCTCCGGCGTCGTCTTCGCCCCCGGCCGGGTGCTCACGTGCGCGCACGTCCTGCGCGGCCAGGAGGTCGCCGTCGCGTTCCGCGACGGGCGCACCGAGCACGGCCGCGTCGCCGGCGCCGACCCCGACCTGGACCTCGCCGTGATCGACGTCGAGACCGGCGACGCGCCGCACCGTGACGTGGGAGCCGGCGGCGGTCGGCGAGCTCTCGCTCGGCGCCGCCGTGTTCGCCCTCGCCGACCCCAGCGGTCGCGGGCTGCGCACCACGTTCGGGATGGTCTCCGCCACCGATCGCTCGTTCCGCGGCCCCGGCGGCCGCCGCGTGGGCGGCTCGATCGAGCACACCGCGCCGCTCCCCCGCGGCTCCAGCGGCGGCCCGCTGGTCGATGCCTCGGCCCGCCTGGTCGGGCTGAACGCCGTGCGGCGCGAGGGCGGGCTGATCCTCGCGGTGCCCGCCGACGAGGCGGTGCGCGCGCGGGTCGACGCGCTCGCGCGCGGCGAGGCGGCCGGGCGCCCACGGTTGGGCGTGGCGCTCGCGCCGCCCCGCCACGCACGGCGGATGCGCAGCGCGGTCGGCCTGCCCGAGCGCGAGGGGCTGCTCGTCCGCGGCGTGGTCGGACGGGAGCCCGGCCGAGACGGCCGGGCTCCAGCGCGGCGACCTGCTGATCGGCGCCGACGGACGGGCTCTGGGCGCCGTCGACGACCTGTTCGACGCCCTCGACGCGGCCGGCGAGACCCTCGTCCTGCGGGTCCTGCGCGGCACCGACGAGCGGGACCTCGAGGTCGCGCTCGGCGGCTAGCATGCACTTCAGTTCGTGAAGTCTTGCGTTAGACTGTCCAACGTGCCGAATTCTGATTGTCCCGTCTGCCGCACCGCCGACATCGTCTGCGGCAAGTGGACGCTGCTGGTGATCCGCGATCTCGCCGACGGCCGCTCGCGGTTCTGCGAGCTGGAGCGCTCGCTGGCAGGCATCTCCCCGCGGACCCTCTCGCTGCGCCTCCGCGCGCTCGAGGAGGAGGGCGTCGTCGCCCGCCAGACCTTCCCCGAGGTCCCGCCGCGGGTCGAGTACGCGCTGACCGAGAAGGGCCGGGCGCTGATCCCCATCATCGAGTCGATGCGCGCCTACGGCACCGAATGGCTCGGCGCCGCCGGCACCTGCGGGGAGCCGGCCGAAGTGTCGCTCGCCGTCGCCGTCGCCTAACTCGTTCCGTCCGGCGGGGCTGCAAGCGTGCGTGCGCGGGTGCCCCGGGAGGATCGCCGCCGCGCGCGGCGAACCGGCGGAGCATGCATAACCGCGCGCTTCATGACGCGCTCGCCGCCTTCGTCGAGGATGCCGCCAGGCAACTCGCCGACGAGGTCTCCGGCGGCGCCGAGATCCCCTTCGAGCTGATCGAGCAAGGCCGGGCCTCCGCTCCGATGTACTGCTACCGGCCGCTCACCGGCCGCTTCATCGGCGAGCGGCTCAGCATGCTCGACGCGCCTCCCCTCCTATCCCGCCGCCGCCCAGGGCCTCGGGCACGCTGCCCGACCTGCCGGCCTACCTCGTGGCCCGCGGCCGGCGCACGCCGGGCCCGGACGCCCGCTCGCGGGCGGACGCCGCGCTGCAGTGCTTCCTCACCGCGGTCTGGTCGGAGGCGACCGAGTTCGGCTTCGACCCGCAGCGCTTCGCCGACGCCTTCACCGAGCTGGAGTCGACCGCCTACGACGGCTGCACGCTGTCGGTCGTGCTCGCCCCGGTCGACGGCCTCGTCATCGAGTCCGACGAGCTCGCCCTCGGCGAGGGGCTCGCGCTGGTCCGCGCCGGCACGCTGAGCGACGCGCCCGGGGACCTCGGCAGCGACGAGATGGCCACCGTGGCCGTGCTCGCCCTCGAAGGCGCCCCCGGCGACGAGCGCGCGCTGGAGGGCGCCGGGCGCCGGCTGCGGCGGCTGCAGACCGCCCTGCGCCTGTGGGACGAGGCCGAGCCCGCGCTCGGCCCGACCGCCTGGGCGCGCACCGACGGCAGCGCGTGGTGGGCCGTGCCGCTCGCCACCGGCTTCCGCCGCCCGCAGGACGACTGCCTGCTGGCCGCCGAGGAGGAGGACGCCCTGCGCGCGTTCTGCTCGCTCGTCTCCCGCCGCACCCCGCGCGCCGGCGAGCTCGCGTGGGCGCTGCGGCGCTTCGAGCTCGGCTGCGAGCGCGCGAGCGCGGTCGAGGCCCTGACCGACTGGCTGCTGGCCGGCCGCGCGCTGCTGGCCGACCCCGACCAGCCCGGCTACGCGGGCATGGCCGAGCGGATGGCGGCGATCTGCGCGGCCCCGGACGACCGCCTCGACGCTGAGCGCAACCTGCGCGACGCGATCTCGCTCGAGCGGGCCTCGGTCGCCGGCCTCGTCCGGCCGGAGACGCACGTCGAGGACCTGATCGCCGAGCTCGGCGCGAACCTGCGCGCGATCCTGCGCGACGTGCTGTGCGGCCATCTCGACCCGGGGCTGCGCGGCCTCGCGGACGAGCTGCTCGTCCAGCAGCCGCATCCCGAGCCCGCTTAGCCTCGTCCATCGTCGGGAACAGGTGCTCGCGGACGAGCACCAGGCCCTCCACGTCGTGGACGTCGTCGTCGAGCTCGGGGATGACGATGGCCGGCGGGTCGCCGAGGGCGACGAGCAGGCGCTCGACGCCGATCTCGTCGCGCTCGGCCAGCGCGGCCAGCTCGCGCGCCGAGATGTCGACCCGCTTCGCGAGGTCGGCGCCGAGCTCCTCGGCCAGCTCGGGCGGCAACCCGCCGTCGAGCTCGGGCGCGGCGTGGACGCGGTTGACGACGAGGCCGCCGAATGGCATGCCCGCGTCGGCCAGCTTGCTGTGGAAATGGATCGCCTCCTCGGAGGGGTCGTCCCGCGGCGAGGTCACGATCAGGAACGTCGTGGCGGGGTCCTCGAGCAGCGCGCCGACGCGGTCCGCGCGCTCCATGAAGCCGTCGATCATCCCGCCCAGCGTGCGGAAGAACACCGACAGGTCCTGCAGCAGGTCGACGCCGGTGACGCGCTTGAGCAGCGAGAACACCATCCCCGTGCCGCGGCCGAGGACCTTGCCGCTCAGGCCCGCCGGGCGCAGGAACATGCGGATCGCGCGCCCGCCGAAGAAGCCCTTCAGCCGCTGCGGCGCGTCGAGGAAGTCGAGCGCGTTGCGCGACGGCGGCGTGTCGAGCACCAGCAGGTCGTAGTCGCCCTCCTGGTCGAGCTCGTACAGCTTGGCGATCGCGGTGAACTCCTGCGAGCCGGCCACCGCGCTGGAGAGCTGCTGGTAGATCCGGTTGGCGAACACCTCGTCGCGGGTCCGCTCGTCGGGGGCGAGGTGCTCGATCAGCGCGTCGAAGGTGCGCTTGGCGTCGAGCATCATCGCCCACATCTCGCCCTCGACCTCGACGCCGTGGGCGGCGAAGCGGGCCGGGTCGACGAGGCTCGGCTCGTTGCCCAGCTCCTCGAGCCCGAGGGAGGTCGCCAGACGGCGCGCCGGGTCGATCGTGACGACGGCGACGCGGAGCCCGCGCTCGGCCATCCCCATGGCCAGCGCCGCCGCCGTGGTGGTCTTGCCGACGCCCCCGGAGCCGGCGCAGATGACGATCCGCTTTCCTTCGAGCAGCGCGGCCACGGAGGTCATCACACTGACATTCCGGCAGACGGCATCGCGACCAGCGTACGCAAGGCGAGAAAGCCGGCAGCCGCCGGCCCCGCCACCAGCGCACTCCCCGGCTTGGTTAGATCAGTCCCTCGCGGACCGCGAACGCGACGGCCTGGGAACGGCTGCGCGCGTTGAGCTTGGTGACCACGTCGTGCAGGACGTTCTTGACCGTCCGCTCCGAGTAGCAGAGCTGCTGTGCGACCTCCCTCGTCGGATGTCCGTCGGCGATCAGCGACAGGACCTGCTGCTCGCGGTCGGTGAGCGTGGCGTGCGTGGCGCGTCCGTTGTTGCCGCCGTTGAGCTCGGTGGCGGCCGAGCGCACGATCGTCCCGAGCAGCTCGGGTGTGACCACGCCGGAGCCGCTCGCGGCGGCCTGTACCGCCGCGTTGAGGCCGCCCATGGTCAGCGTGTCCTTGCGCAGATAGCCGATGGCGCCGGACTGCATCGCCTGCAGGACCTTCTCCTCCGCGCAGTCGGACGTGCACACGAGCACGTGCGCGCCGGTGGCCTCCGCGACGGCCCCGATGAAGTCAGGCCCGCCGGGGCTCGCGTGGTCGAGGATCACCACGTCGGACTCGAAGAGCGCCGGGTTCTCCCACGCCTCCCGCACCGTTTCGGCATGGGCGACCGCCTCGACGCCGTCGAGGAGTTCCAGGCAGGCCGCGAGGCCACGCCGGTAGATCGTGTGAGGGTCCAGGACGAACAGCTTCACCTTCGTGCCTGCCTTGCGTCCGTGCGCGAGAGTTGCCGTGCTCGTGGGGTCCGGCGATACTACGCCCAGCCCCGCCACAAGGAAAGTGCGTCGTCAGCGGACCTCGGCGGGATCCGTTACTTGGTCAAGAACACGAAGCGAGCGGCTGACGGCCCGGCAGGGGACGAGTCGGAAGGGAAACGAAGGGACTGACCCCGATGCCGGACGTCATGAAGACAGTGGGCCGCTACGAGATCCTCCGCGAGCTTGGGCGGGGCGGCATGGCGCTCGTGTATCTCGCGCGGCAGACCGACCTGGACCGCTTCGTCGCGCTCAAGGAGCTCGGGCGCGTTCCACGCCTCGGACGCCTCGTTCGCCCAGCGCTTCCTGCGCGAGTCCCGCGTGGCCGGCTCGCTGAGCCATCCCAACATCGTCACCGTCCACGACTACTTCGAGCACGACGGCACGCCGTACATCGCGATGGAGTTCGTCGAGCGCGGATCGCTGCGCCCGTACGTCGGCAAGATGACCTTGGCGCAGATCGGCGGGGTGCTCGAGGGCCTGCTCGCCGGGCTCACGAACGCGGAGCAGAACGGCATCGTCCACCGCGACCTCAAGCCCGAGAACCTCATGGTGACCTCGGACGGGCGCGTGAAGATCGCCGACTTCGGCATCGCCAAGGCGACGACGAAGATGCAGACGGGCGCGTTCCTGACCGCCACGGGCACCACGGTCGGCACGCCGACCTACATGGCTCCCGAGCAGGCGATGGCGCAGGACATCGGTCCGTGGACGGACCTCTACTCCGTCGGCTGCATGGCGTTCGAGCTGTTCACGGGGAAGGTCCCGTTCCACGACTCCGACGCTCCGATGGCGATCCTGCTGCGCCACGTCAACGAGCCGATCCCGCCCGTGTCCTCGATCGACTCGTCGATCGACGAGGGCATCTCCGAGTGGATCGAGAAGATGCTGGTCAAGGACCCGGGTGAGCGCACCCAGTCGGCGACCGACGCGTGGGACGACTTCGAGGAGCTGATCATCAGCCTCCTCGGGCCGCGCTGGCGGCGCGCCGCGCGGCTGGTCGAGCGCCCGGAGAGCCCCAACGCCCCGAACCCGCTCACCCCCGCGCCGTTCGAGGGCACGACCTCCGGGGCGTCGGCATCCGACGAGTTCCAGAGCTTCGCGTGGGGCCAGGCGGGCGACACCGGCGGCTCCGGCACGTCGCCGGGGCCATACACGCCGCCGCCGCAGGACCTGCCGCCCGGGCCGATGGACGAGTCACCGGCGCCGCCGGCGCCGCCCGCCCCGGTCGAGGAGCCCGCCGCGGCCGCCCCCGAGGCTCCCGTCGCTCGAGCCGCCCGCGCCTGAGCCCGAGCCCACGGCGTCCGACGAGCAGATCGACTCCGGGTTCGTCACCTTCGGCAGCCCGGCGCCGGCGCCGCCGACCGACGCGCTGATGCCGCCGCCGCCCGCCGACGCGGCTCGGCGGTCCGTCACGCCTCCGCCCCTCGAGCCGGTGCCAGAGCCGCCGGCCCCCGTACCCGCGCCGGAGCCCGAACCGGAGCCGGAGCCGGAGCCGGAGCTGCCGCCGGCCGCCGCCGCGGAGCCGCCCGCGATGGACTCGGGCTTCGAGACCTTCATCGCCCCTCCGACGATCCGCCCGCCGTCCGAGGACCCGGGCACCGACTCGCTGAAGCACCTGCGCGAGGAGCCCGCGGCGGAGCCCGAGTACATCGAGCGCGAGCCGGAGCCGGAGCCGGAGCCCGAACCCGAGTACATCGAGCGCGAGGTTGCCCCGGCGCCCGAGCCGGAGCCCGCGGCCGCCGCACCCCCGCCGCCACCGCCTCCGGCTCCCGAGCCGGTCGCACCCACGCCCGAGCCGATCGCGCCGACCCCCGAGCCCGTGGCCTCCGCGCCGGCGCCGGATCCCGGCGCCACGGTGATGCCGGAGGCGCTCAAGCGGCAGGCCGAGACGGTGACGCCCGAGCCCAAGGCGCCTAAGGAGCGCAAGCCGCCGAGGGAGCGCAAGCCGCGCACGCCGAAGGCCGCGCCCACCCCGAAGCCGGCGAAGCCGCCGAAGGCTCCGAAGGCGCCGCGCGAGCCCGGCGCCCCCAGCAAGGCGTTCCCGATCGTCCTCGTCGTCGGCGCCCTGGTCGCCGTGATCCTCGGCTTCGTGCTCGGCGGCTCCGGAGGTGGCGGTGGCGACGGCGACAACGCCTCGTCCGGCGCGCTGACGGGCACCGCGGAATCCGGCGACGTCTCCGTCAAGGTGCCCGAGGGCTTCGCTGGAGTCGACGCCGCTCCCGACGTCCCCGGCCTCTCGATCGACAAGGTGGCGGCGTACGGCCCGAAGGGCGAGGCCGGCGGCACCGTCGTGATGGTCGGCAACGTCGAGGGCGACAGCGACAACCCCACGCTGCTGGCGTTCCCGTTCCTACAGGCCATCGGTGAGCGTCCGGCGCCGTCCGGCGCCGTCGAGCTCGAGAACGGCCTGCAGGCGTACCGCTATGACGCGCTGAAGCCGAACGGGTTCGACCGCACGGTGACCGTGTACGCCGCGCCGACCTCGGCCGGCGTCGCGACGGTGGCCTGCTTGGCGCCCGCCGCGGAGGCGGAGTCGTTCGCGAAGACCTGCGACCAGGTGGCCAACACGCTCCAGGTCGGCGACTCCGCGGAGCCGCTCCCGGTCGGACCGAGCAAGGACTACGCGGCGGCGGTGAGCAAGGTGCTCGCCGGCCTCGACAAGGGCGACAAGGCCGGCCGCGCCGACCTCGCCTCCGCGAAGACGCCGACGGCGCAGGCCGCCGCGTCGCGCTCGCTGAGCGCGACGTCGGGCAAGGCGGCGAAGTCGCTGGCGGCCGTCGACGTCCCCCTGGCCGACCGGTCCGTGCACACGCCGCTCGTCAAGGCCCTGCGCCAGACGGGCGCCGCGTACGGCAAGCTGGCCGCGGCGGCCGTCAAGAACGACAAGGGCGCCTACCGCAAGGCCGGCGGCGATGTGAGCGACGGCCGCAAGGCCGTCGCCGACGCGCTCGCGGGCCTCAAGAACGCCGGCTACGACGTGGCCAGCTGAGCCACTCCACCAGAACGAGAGAGCCACTCATGCAACCACGTCAGATCGGCATAGCGGCAGTCGCGGTGATCGCGGCGTTCGCCGTCGCGTTCGGGATCGGCAAGGCCACCGGAGGCGGCGACGACGGCAACGCGAACGCGAGTGCGGCCGCCGGCACGAAGCCGCTCGAGCTTGCGACGGTCCCCGTCGCCTCGACGCTCGAGCAGGGCGGGCCGGTGCCCGGGCTGAAGGACCCGCCGAAGAAGAAGAAGCGGAAGCCGAAGAGTACCCCGACGCCCAGCCCGAGCTCGAGCTCAGCTCAACGCCCACGCCTCAGCAGACCCCGGTGCCGGAGACGACGACCACGCCGCCCCCGACCCAGACCGTGGCGCCCCCCGTCCAGACGCCCGTCCCGACTCCCCCGCCCAGCGGCGGCGGAGGCGGCGGAGGCGGCGGTGGCGGTGGCGGCGGTGGTGGCGGCGGCGGCGTCGGCGAGGGTTAGCGCAGCAGCCTGCGCGCCTCGTCGAGCCGAAGCTGGTAGCGCCCGCGGTACTGCGCCGCGGGTCGCTCGACGTCGGCGATCCACTTGCCCCACGAACCGGCGTCCTTGCCGAAGCCGGTGTTGCCTGCCGCGATCGCGTTGCGCTTGACCTCGAGCGCGTTGTCGATGAACCACTTGGCCTGCAGGTTGGGGTCCTGGCGGTAGCCCTGGTAGCCGGACTCGGCCGTGTCCCAGATCCCGACGCGCATCTGGAAGAACCCGGCGGAGTCGGCGTCGCCGCCCTTGAGGTTCTTGACGTCCGACTCCACGAGCGCGGCCATCACCGGTAGCTCCGGCGGCAGCCCCGCCTTCTTCGCCTCCGTCGCGAGCCACTTGGCGAGCTCCGCCTGCGACGCCTTGTCGCCCGGGTAGTCGCCGATCGGCCCGACGTCCGCGAGCGCCAGCTCGTTGGCGGGGACCGGGGCGCCGACGGCCTGGTTCATCGAGGCGTCCGACGCGGCGGACGCGGCTGGCGGGGTGACGGGCGCCGCGGCGGCGGGGGCGGCCACCTGGCCCGCCGCGGCCTTCGCCTCCTTCGGGTCGATGGCCTTCATGAACTGGACCGAGGCGTGGCGGTCGGGCTTGGCCTCCTTGGCGTCCTCGGCCTTGACGGACATGAACTGACCGCTGTCCCCGCGTCGCGCCTCGGCGGCGTCGCGGGCCTCCGCGGCCTGCGCCTCCGCGGCGGCCGGGTCGACGACCGGCGCCGCCGACGCGGCCGCGACGGGCGGCGCCGAGGCGGCCTGCCCGAGCAGCGGAGTTGGCCTCGTCGAGCTGCTCCTGGTAGCGGCCGCGGTACTGCTCGGCGGGGCGTTCGACGTCGGCGATCCATTCGCCGAAGGAGTTGGGGTCGTCGATCGGTTTCGCCGGCGGCGACCCGCTGCGCCTTGACGGCCTCGGCCTGGTCGAGGAACCACTTGACCTGCAGCTCGGGCTTGTCGGGGTAGCCGGCGTACTCGCCCTGGTTCCAGATGCCGACGCGCATCTGGTAGAAGCCGACGGAGTCGGCGTCGCCGAAGTTGAGGTTCTTCATGCCCGACTCGACGAGCGACGCCATCACCGGCAGTTGCGGCGGGAGCCCGCGGTCCTCGGCCTGCTTGGCCATCCAGGCCGCGATCTGCTCCTTGGGCGCGTCGTCGCCCGGGTACTGGTCGCTGACCGCGGCGGCGTCGGTCGCCGCGGCGGCGACGTCGGCCGCGCCGCCGCCGGCCGGCGCCGGGTAGGGGGCGGCCCCGCCGGCGGGCACCGCCGCGGCGGGCGCGGCGGCGGCCGGGGGCGGCGCGTCGCCGCCGATGCGCAGGAACTTGACGTTGGCGTCGGTCGTCTGCCGCGGGACGCTCATCACCGCGTCCTGGTTGTTGCCCTCCAGCGCGGTGAACTTGCCGCCCTCGACGTTGCTGGCCAGGAAGCCGATGTGGCCGTCCGCGCCGAAGTCCTCCTGGCCGCCCCAGTCGTAGGTGACGATGTCGCCGGGGCGGGCCTGGTCGGCGCTGACGATCTGGAGGTCGTTGGTGCCCGCCTCGGCGGCGCGCACCCACGTCTGCACGGCGGCCCAGCCGCCGCCCTCCATCTTGTGGCCGCTCTGGGCGAGCGCCCACGTCACGAAGCTCGCGCACCACGGGTTGCCGGGCGCGACCCCCGCCTCGGCGAGGTACTTGTCGACGTCGGTGCCGGTGTTGACGCCCTCCTCGTGGACGCCCTTGGCGAGCTCGCCCTTCGCGACCTCCAGCGCCGACGCGCCGAGGCTGCTCGAACCCGAGGCCGTCGCCGTCGCGGCGTCGGCGACCGCCGCGGGCACCGTCCCCGGCGCCGCCAGCGCGCTCGCCGGCCCGACCGGCTTGCACCGCCATGAACACGCCCGAGTCGCCCTTCTTCGGCGCGTCGGCCGCACGCGGCGGCCTCGGCCTTGACGGCCATGAAGCTTCCGGAGTCGCCCGGCTTGGGCTTCGGCTCGGCCGGCACCGCGGCGGCCGCCGCGGGCTGGCCGGGGGTCACGGCGGCCGCGGCCGCCGCCGGCGCGGGGCGCCGGCGCCGGAAGCCGGGCGGCGGCTCGCCGTCGAACGCCACGTGCAGGTGGTCCTGGTGCGCGCCGTCGGTGAAGAACCCCTCGGCGCCGATCGCCCACGGCGTGCCGACCTCGGTCGGCCTGATCTCGCCGGTGATCTCCGCGATCTCGGTCGCCAGCTCGCGCGCCGCCGGGCTGCCGGAGTTCACGATCTCGCCGTCCACGCGCGCGATGTCGATGCCGCGCCCCTCGAAGTGGTTGGACACCGAGCCGCCCGAGGTGAACTGGTCGTGGCCGGTCTTGATCACCGAGAGCTCGATCTTGTGCTTCTCGGTGAGCTTGTCGAGCAGCGCGATCATCCGCGGGTCGACGGACCCGTCGCCGACGTCCTTCTGCGCGTCCGCGTCGAGCACGAGGTTCTTGTTCTCCAGCAGCGCCTTGGCCGCCGCGTCGCCGCCGCCGCCGACGGCCTCGGCCGCGTTGCCGCCGGCGGCCGGCTCGATCGCGGCGGGCGGCGGCGACGACCGCGGCGGCGGGCTCGACCGGCGCCGCTCCGCCGGCGGCCGGCGCGTTCTTGAGCAGCCCCTGGGCCGCGTCGAGCTGCTCCTGGTAGCGGCCGCGGAACTGCTCGGCGGGGCGCTCGACGTCGGCGATCCACTCGCCGAAGGAGTTGGGGTCGTCGATCGGCTTGCCGGCGGCGACGCGCTGCGCCTTGACGGCCTCGGCCTGGTCGAGGAACCACTTCATCTGCAGCTCGGGCTTCTCCGGGTAGCCGGCGTACTCGCCCTGGTTCCAGATCCCGACGCGCATCTGGAAGAACCCGACCGAGTCGGCGTCGCCGAAGTTGAGGTTCTTCATGCCCGACTCGACGAGCGACGCCATCACCGGGAGCTCGGGCGGGAGCCCGCGGTCCTGCGCGTGCTTGGCCATCCAGGCCGCGATCTCCTCCTTGGGCGCGTCGTCGCCGGGGTAGGCGTCGGCGACCCCGGAGAAGTCGCCCGGCACGGCGGCCGCGCCGGGCGCCGCGGGCTCGGCGGCGGCCGCGGCCGCCGGCGGCTGGTCGGACTTCACCGCCATGAACGACGCCCGAGTCGCCCTTCTTGGGCGCGTCGTTCGCGCGGCGGCGTCGGCCTTGACGGCGAGGAAGCTGCCGGAGTCGCCCGCCTTGGGCTTCGGCTCGGCCGGCACCGCGGCGGCCGCCGCGGGCTGGCCAGGGGTCACGGCGGCCGCTGCCGCGGCCGCCGGAGCGGGCGGCTGTGAAGCCTGCGCGGCGGCTCGCCGTCGAACGCCACGTGCAGGTGGTCCTGGTGGGCGCCGTCGGTGAAGAAGCCCGGCGCGCCGATCGACCACGGGGTGCCGACCTCGGTGGGGCGCAGGTCGCCGGTGATCTCGGCGATCGTGGAGGCGAGGTCCCTGGCGGCGGGGCTGCCGGAGTTGACGATCTCGCCGTCGACGCGGGAGATGTCGATCCCGCGCCCTTCGAAGTGGTTGGAGACGGAGCCGCCGGAGGTGAACTGGTCGTGGCCGGTCTTGATCACCGAGAGCTCGATCTTGTGCTTGTCGGTGAGCTGGTCGAGCAGCGCCACCATCCGCGGGTCGACCACGCCCGTCGCTCAGGTCCTTCTGCGCGTCGGCGTCGAGCACGAGGTTCTCGTTGTTCAACAGCGCCTGTGCCGCGGCGTCGCCGCCGCCCGACGGAGCGGGCGGCGGCTCGACCGGTGCGGCGGCGCCGGGCGCCGGCTCGACGGGCGCGGCGGCGCGCGGGCGCCGGCTCGGGCGGCCGCGCGGCTCGGGCTTGCTGCCGCCCTCGACCTGGGCCGGGGCCACGCCGGAGTCGGGCAGGTCGCTGGCGGAGGGGAGGTCCTTGGCGTCCTCGGCGATCTTGGAGACCGCCTCCTTGACCTCCTCGGCCTGCTTGGTCTCCGGGTCCTCGGCCGCGGCGATCTTCGCCGCCGCCTCCTCGGCCGCGGACGGCTTGGCCGCGTCCGCCTTCGCCGCGGCGGCCTCCTTGGCGGCCTCGGCCGCCTCCTTGCCGCGCCGGCCGCCGCGGGCTCAGGCGGCGCCGCCGGGGGAGGCGGGGCCGCGGCGGGTGCGCCCGCCGCGCTGCCGGTCGCCTCGGCCGCGCCGTCGCCGTTCGCGGCGGCGGGCGGGGGCTCGGCCGTGGCGGGCGAGCCGGCGAGCGCCCCCTGGAGCCCGAGGTCGGGCAGCCCGACGGCGGGCAGGTTCACGCGGCTCAGCACGTCGCTGACCTCGCCCGGCAGCTCGGCGAGGTGCGGCAGCACGTTCTCGCCGAACTGGTAGACGGCCACGCCCTCCATGGCGGCGGCCATCATCACGCCGGCCAGGCTGGACTTGGACTCGCGCACGTCCAGGGTCAGCATCGCCTTGCCGGCGCCCAGCGCCATCTCGTCGGCCAGCTCGTCCAGCCCGGCGGCGCGGCAGGCGCCCGACGGGTCGCGCCGGAAGTCCGCCCGGAAGGTCGGATCGGAGAGCAGGCGCTCGATCAGGTGGGCCGCGATGTCCGCTTCGGGCGTCGCCATCTCAGGCTCCGCGCACCCGGTTCACGAGCGGCTTGGCGACCACCACGATGGCGGGGATGAAGAACGCCACCCACAGGGTGATCAGCACCGTCCACACCACGTAGCTGGCCGCGAAGTTGTCGATGATCGGCTTGTAGCGCCAGGTGAACCAGATTCGCAATCGCCCCGAACACGACCGACCACAGGAGCCCGAACGCGCCGTAGCGCATCAGCACCGGCGAATCGGTCTCGTCGTTGCGCTGCCCGGACAGGCGCCGCGAGAACTGCTCCCTCGCGCGCCGCCGCAGGCCCGGCTCCCGCAGCACGTCGACGAGGATCTGGTAGCCGTCGCGGTCGATGAACGGGTTGAGGTTGAAGAACGCGCCCACGTAGGCGGCGAACGCGAGGTTGAAGAAGATGTCGCGGACCGTGCCCTCGGGGAAGAGCGAGGCAGCACAGCGCGAACACGGCGCCGATCGAGAAGTCCGACACCGGCCCTGCGGCGCTGATCGCGATCCGGCGCCGGCGCGGCTCGAACCACGCCTCCGAGGTGTCCACGAAGGCATAGGGGAAGATGAACAGCAGCTTGAGGCCGGCGCGCTGCACCTTGCGCCCGAAGGACGCCATCGCGAGCCCGTGCGCGCTCTCGTGGATCACCACGACGATGAAGCGGCCGCTGAGGAACACGAGCCCGCCGAGGCCGAACTTGTCGGCGACCACGAACGGCGTCCCGTAGCGCCCGCCGATCAGGTAGGCGAACACGCCGAGGCCGACGACCATCAGCACGCCGATGGCGATCAGCGCCGGCTTCGTGAACAGGACCCAGCCGCCGAGCCGGTAGAGCCGCTCGAACGCGGATCCGAGGCGCGGGAACACCTTCGATCGTGGCGTGAAGAGCCGTTTGAGCAGGCTCTGCGGCGCCTCCTGCCCGCCGGCCGGCGTCGCCTTCGCGACGCCGGCGAGGAAGCCCCGCTCGCCGAGATCGGCGAGCAGCCGCGCGAGCCGGGCGGGGCCCATCGCCCCGAAGCGCTGCTCCGCCTCGCCGATCAGGTCAACCAGCGAGCGCGTGCCGTCGAAGAGCTCGAACAGCTGCGCGTCGTTGTCGCTGAGGCGCAGGAAGACGTCGCTCTCCAGGTCGCGGAGCACCCAGCGCCGGTTGCCCTCCGCCGCCTCGAGGCGCTTGAGCGCGTAGCCCGAGCGCACCCGCGGGCGCATCCCGAACTGCGTCGCCTGGCTCGTCACGCCCGGCGTGCCCATCGCAGGCACGACGAGGCTCGCGCCGGGCCGCACGACGATCGTCCGGCCGGGCTCGGTGGACTCCCGGCGCCGCTCCACGAGCAGCTCCTGATCGCCGAGGCGCAGCCGGATCCCGTCGCGCAGCTCGATCGGCTTCGAGATCCGCGCGCCGTTCACCCATGTGCCGTGGCTCGAGCCCGCGTCCTCGATCACGGTGGGCCCGCCGCCGTTGCCGGAGATGCGGGCGTGCACGCGCGAGACCGTCGGGTCGTCGATCACGAGCGTCGAGCCGGGGGAGCGCCCGATCGTCATCTCGGCCATGACGGCCACGCGCGTCCGGTCGCCGAGCACCAGCTCGAGCGGAGCCGCGTGCCCGGCGACGGGCGCGCCGCAGCCCAGGCAGAACCCGGCGCCCCGGTCGAGCTGTCGCCGGCAGCTCGGGCAGAGCATGGCTACCCCTCGAGTTGGAGCGGCTGGAACGCCGGGTTGTCGCCGTTGGCCGCGATCTGCTCGCCGTCCGCCGGATTGTTGACCGGCAGTCGCCTGAGTACGCCGTTCTTCTCACCGCAGGCCTCGTCGGCCTGCACCACGACCAGTTCCTTACCGTCGCTGCGCCACACGACCTTGCACGCCCGCACGCCCGTTTCCTTGGCGTTGGTCATCAGCGTGTCCCCGGCCTTGGTCAGGAAGAGGGAGAACGGGCCGCCGCCCTGGTTGGAGACCAGCGCCAGCTGCTTGCCGTCCGGTGAGACCTCGGCGTCGAGGACGCCCTCGCCGCTCTTGGAGGTGTCCGTGACGAGCTTGCCCTTGCCCCAGTCGTCCCTGTCGGGTGAGAACGCCTTCTTCGAGCGCCAGCGGAAGATGCCGAACTCGCCCGGCCCGACGATGCCGAACGCGAGGATCTCCTTGCCGCCCTTCGTCCAGTGGATCGAGCGGGTGACCTGGAACTTCGGCTCGGGGATGCACTGGATCGGCTCCATCCCGTCGCCGGTGATCTGGCCGAGGCAGAGGTCGGCGTCGGTGTCGCTCACCCTGCGCGCCATGGCGAGCAGGTTCACGTCGGCGGTCGGCGCCCATGCGAGGTCCGCGAAGTCCTCGTCGTCGCCGGTCAGCGTCTTGGCCGGCTCATCGGGCTTGGTCATGTCCTTGAGCGTCACCCGCCCGCTGGCCACGTAGGCGATCCGGCTGGCGTCCGGGCTCCAGGTCGGGTCCTTGTCGCGCGGCGGGCCCTTGGCCACCGGGTCGAACGGCTTGCCGGTGGCGCCGTCGATCAGGCGCACGTTCTTCTCGTCGTCGAACGCGAGCCTGGGGAAGCCGGCCGACACGAGCAGCTTGACCTTGTCGCCGGCCTTGGCCTTGGTGCCGCCGGGCGGGTCGGTCGCGAACAGCGTGCCGGCCTTGGACTTGTCGAACTGGCGCACCTGCTCGGGGACGAGGCCGTCCTCGCCGAGCTGCTTCGCGAAGTCGGCGAGCCCCGCGCCGTCGATGGCCGGGATCACGATGTCGGCGCCCTCGCCGCCACCGCCGCCGCCTCCGCCGCCGCCGCCGCCTCCGCCTCCGCCGCACCGCCGTCCTCCTTCTTCTTGGCGTCGCCGCCCTTCTTGCCGTTCGGGTCGGCGAAGAAGACGTCGACGGGCTTGCCCTCGGGGACGATCTCGTCGGCGGCCGGGATCTGGGTCTCGATCTTGCCCTTCGGGATCCGGCGGCTGCGGGTTGGACTGCCCGAGCGAGAGCTTCTTGTCGCGCAGCGCGGCCTCCGCGTCGGACAGCGACAGGCCGGTGACGTTGGGGACGCTGATCTTGCCGTCGCCCACCGCGACTCCACGGTGACCTCGGTCTCCTTCTCGGCCTTCTCGCCCGCCTTCGGGGTCTGGCTGAGGATGCTGCCGGCCGGGGCGTCCGGGTCGACCTTCTCCTTCGGCGCCGCCCCGAGCTTGAGGCCGGCGTCGGTGAGCGTCTCCTCCGCGGCGAACGTGGACTCCTTGCCCACGACGTCCGGCACGACGGTGTTCTTGGGCAGCAGCAGGTAGAGCATCACCGCGAGCGCGGCGAGCGCGATCCCGACCGGGACCAGCCACCAGGGCAGCCACGGCATCTGCTTGAAGACGCCCTGGGAGGGCAGCAGCGGGCCGCTCGGCGCGGTCGCCTGACCGCCGCCGGAGCCCAGCTTGCCCTTCAGGCTGTTCATGTCGACGTTCATCGCCTTCATGCCCGGGCCCTGCATCTGCGGGCCCATCAGCTGGGGCTTGCGGAAGGAGATGCCGCTCGGGCCCGATCTGCAGGCCCGGCTCGTAGACCTGCGGCTTGTACACGCGCGGCGCGTAGACGCCGGGGATGTTCTGCGTGTTGCGGCGGCGGAACAGCCCGCGGCGCTGCGGCGCCCCGGCCGGCTGGCCCTTGAGCTCATCGGCGGTGGTCGGCTCGGCGGCGAGCCGCTCCTCGGCCTCGTCGCCCGTGAGCGTGATGACCGACAGCCGGCGTTCCGCCGGGCGGCCGATCCAGATCTGCTTCGGCGGGCGGACCTGCATCGAGGTCTGGACCGTCTGGCCCGGCGGGATCTCCGACGGCGGGCGGTTGAAGCCGAACTTCAGCTCGCCGTCGGGCTCCTGGCCCTCGAGCGCGATCAGCACCGGCGCGTTGGCCTTGTTCTCCACCGAGACCTCGAAGTTGGCCTTGCGGCGGCCCTTCTTGCGCTCCGGCCGGACCTTCGTCGCGGTCTCGATGTAGGGCTTGATGACGAGCGCGAGCGGCGCGCTGGCGGCCGTCACCTCGCTCGCCTTCGAGTGCGCGACGACCTTGAGGTCCCACATCTTGGACTCGGCGGAGGGCGAGCGCGGCGGGTGGAGGTGGATCTCCACCTCCTGCTCGTACGTGCCGCCGGTCCCGAACGGGACCAGGTAGACCGTGTCGGGGTAGATCGACCACCAGTCGTCGGGCAGGCCCTCGATGCGCAGCTGGTAGTTGTCGACGATGCCGCTCTGGTTGCGCACCAGCGCCAGCACGCGCTCGCGCTGGCCCGGCTCGACGGCGGTCGCGAGCGTCGTCTCCTTGTCGGCGTCGCGATCGGGCAGGCGCAGCGTGATGCGCGCCATCTCCGGGTCCTCGAACGCCGACGCCTGCTGGGGGCCTGGCCGGCACGGCGTTCTGGACGGCCGTCTTCGACGCGACCGGGCGCGGGAGGCCCGGCGGGCGGCGGCGGGGCCGCGGGCGGGGGCGGCGGCGGGGCGGCCGCGGAACCTCCGCCGAGGGGGTCGCCGGATGTCAGACCGCTGCCATGTTCCGATCCGGGCCGTTGCCCGGCGGGGCCTCGGGCGGGGGCGCCTGGCTGACCTGCGGAGGCCGGCGCGGGGGCCGGCGGGGGCGGCGGCGGGCGGCGGGCTCGGCGGGCGGCGCCGGCGGGGGCGGGCTCGGCCGGCGGCGGGCGCCGGCGGCGGGGAGGCGGCGGGGCGGCGTCCGCTGCCGCCTGCGCGGCCATCTCCGGCGTGATCGCCTGGACGTAACCGGTCGGCTCCCAGCGGAGGTACTCGCCGCACTCGCAGAAGTCTCGATCGGGCGGATTCTCCAGTCCGCAGCTCTGGCAGGTCCTCATGACGTGTCTTTCTTCTTCGGTGCCTTCACGCGTAGGCGATAGGAAGTTCCTACCGGCTTGTGCTGCTCTATGCAACGAGCGATGGCCGCCTGAACATCCTCGGTGACGGGCTTATCGCAGTAGACGACGAACGACGGCGGAGGCGCCTCGACGGGGTGCAGCTCGAGGCTCCAGCGCACGCCGCCCTGGTCCTCGACGCGCAGCGGGACGTCCGGGAACTGCAGCTCCAGCGCGAGCTCGATCCCGGCGACGGTGCCCCGCTTGCGGCCCAGATCGGCGGCGCGGCGCACCATCTCGCGCTGGTGGCGGATGTCCTGGGACTCGTCGAGGTCGACGCCCAGCCAGGCGGCCAGCAGGCCGAGGATGTCGCGCGGCGCGTGGTCGGGGTTGAAGTGCGCGGGGAGCGCGTCGAGCACGGCGACGATCGGATCCAGCACCGACTCCAGGCCGCCGATGAAGCGCATCCCGAAGTCGCTCTCCTGGTAGACGGCCGGGAGGCCGCCGCGCAGGTAGGCGCGGCTCGAGGCGACCGGCGGCGTGTCCTTCGGACCCGCCGACAGGCGGATCATCATCGTGCCGAAGCCGGCCCCCGTGAAGGTCTTGAAGTCGTCGGTCCCGTCGCCGTTGGTGCTCGGCCTCGGCCATCAGTCCTCGCGGTGGGTGGCCTTGACGATGTGCTGGCCGGAGGCCATCAGCTCGTCGCCCTCGAGGACGATGTGCGTGCCGGCCGGCTTGGACGACTGCTCGCCCGTCTGCAGGTTGGTCTCGTAGATCCGCAGGATCTTCACGAACTCGACGCCGTCGACGGCGTGCACGATCCCGTACAGCTCGCCCTGGTTGAGCGCGCGGCCGAACGTCCAGCCCGGCCCGATGCCGGTGGGGCTGCCGCCGACGAGCGGGTTCAGGTACGTGTAGAGCGCGTGGGCGACGTCCTCCTCGACGCGGGCGGTGTCCGACAGCGGGGAGGCCTGCAGGTTGACGACCACCGAGAGCCCGCGGAAGCGGCACGGGAGCAGCTGCACCGTGGTGCCGATCAGCCGCCGCTCGTCGAGGTACTCGGCGACCTCGGTCATCAGCGCCTCGTCCGGGACGAGCTCGTCGTAGCGCAGCAGGCGATCGGCGGGCAGCACGCGGGGGACGATGTGCAGCGGCACGGCGCCGCCCTCGCGCGGCGCGATGCAGACCGCGCGGGCCACGCGCGGGCTCGCCTCGCCGGCGAGGAACTCGAAGTCCTCGGCGGTGACCGCGCGGTAGCGGCTGCGGATCTCCATCGACGCGCGCTCCCGCGCGTGCGTGAGGGCCTCGGCGTCGACGCCGCCGACCGCCGGGTTCGGGTTCGTGACGGTGTCCACGCCGGCCAGCGTGCTCTTGAGGACGGTCAGCGTGCCGGCCGTGACGTTGCCCATCCGCCCGCCGCCGTGGCGGTAGCGGGAGAAGCGCAGCACCGCGCCCTTGGGCGGGACGGAGCCGTACTGCGTCCAGCCGCCGTCGGTCTCGCGGATCGCCGGGCCGAGCTCGACCTCGCCGGAGACGACGTCGAGGTTGAAGTGGCGGTCGAACTCGGTCGAGCCGACGAAGTCGTCCTTGAGCTCCCAGCGGGCCCAGTCGCCGGACTCGGGGTCCTGCACCTCGAGCGTCTCGCCGGCGATCGGCTTCAGCACGGGCGCGTTGCGCAGCGGGAAGATCTGGCCGGGCGTGCCGTCCGAGACGCCGAGGATCTCCTGGTAGATCTGCGACGCGTGCGTGGCGGGGAGCAGGCAGCCGACGGCGCCGGCGGTGATCGAGTAGATCTCGGGCGGCTGGGAGTAGGTGGTCGCCGCGCCGCCGTGGCGGGTCTTGTCGTCGATCCGGCAGCGCAGCCAGTGCATGCGCCGGCCCGCCAGCGGCTGGATCGCCGAGCGCGGCGGCAGCTCGAGCAGGACGGTGCCCGAGCCGTAGTTGAAGCCGCCCGTCAGGTCCTCGAGCACCTCGGCCTCGAACCACTCGCCGTCGCCCTGGGAGACCTCCCAGCGCAGCGGCGGGTCCTCGGGGTTCACGCCGGCGCCGCGCGCCTGCGAGGCGTCGACGTCGACCTCGATGAGCAGGCGCCCGAGCGGCTCCTCGAAGCCGAGGTAGACGGCGTCGCCGACGGCGGGCGGGTTGGCGAACGCGAGCTGGTCGGCGCCGGACGGCTTGGCGACGCCGTCGGCGAGCCCGATGCTCTTGACCTGCCCGCCGCGCTGGAGCACGTAGGCGTCGGGCAGCGCGGACGGGATCGTGAAGTCCTCGTCGACCTGGAAGACGATCGGCTCCTCCGTCGCCGTCCGGGGGGTCCCGACCTCGGTCGCGCCGCCCTGGATGATCAGCGGATCCGTGGCCGGCTCCGGGAGCTTGAAGCGCAGGCTCGTCTGGGCGGCGCTGGGGCCGTCGAGGCGGATGCCCAGCAGCTCCAGCAGCGAGACGTGGAGCTTGTCCGGCACGCGGTTGAGCCGGTAGATGGTCATCTCCGTCATCCACGCGAACAGCTCGATCAGCGTGATGCCGGGATCGGAGACGTTGTGCTCCGTCCACTCCGGGCACGCCCGGCTGATCTTCATCCGCGCCTCGGAGACGAGGTCCTGGAAGCGGCGGTCGTCGAGTTGGATCTCCGGCAGTTTCACTCGAGTTCCTCCGCAGGAATCACGTAGAACGGATAGACGAGGTTGCGCATCGTGTTGGTGGCCCGCACGCGGTAGCCGATGTCGATGATCAGCCGGCCTTCGTCCACCTCGTCGAGCCCGAAGTCGACGCTCACGACGACGACTCGCGGCTCCCAGCGGTCAAGCGCGGCGCGGATCGCGAGCTCCATCCCGCCGACGGTCGTCGCGTCGATCGAGTCGAACACGAAGTCGTGGACGCCGCACCCGAACTCGGGGCGCATCGGGCGCTCGCCCGGCGCGGTGGCGAGGATCAGCTCGATCGCCTGCTCGATGTCGGTCTCGTCGCGCGCGAGGGCGATGCCCCCGCGGCGATCGACCTGGAGGGGGAAGGCGAGGCCGGATCCGATGATTTCCGTCACGTTGGCGAACCTATCCGATGTTGACCATGGCGCCCTTGAGGCTCGCGGGGCCGCTGGCTTCGACGTTGACGAGAGCGCCCTTGAAGTTCGCCGGGCCGCTGGACTCGATGTCGACGGTGGCCCCCTTGAGCTTCAGCGAGCCAGAGGCCTCGATCGTGACCGAGACCCCCTTGACCTTGATGTCCGAACCGGCCTCGATCGAGTAGGCCGTCACCGGCCTTGAGCTTGATCTGGCCGTCGATCTTCTCCTCGCGGTCGTTGGTGACCTCGATGATCATCTTCTTGTCGCTCTTGAAGGTCATGTCCTCCTTGGAGTGCATGAAGGCCTTCTTGTTGGAGACCACGGCGAAGCTGCCGTCGTTGGCCTGCAGAGCTCCTCGCCGGGCTTGGCCTTGCCGTTGAAGACGGCGCCGACGACGAGCGGGCGGCGCGTGTCGCCGTTCTCGAACGCCACGACCACCTCGTCGTCGACCTCAGGAAGCATCAGCGCACCGCGAGAGGTGCTCGCGGCGAGCGTGATCACGCGCGCCCAGGTGCTCTCGAGCGGCGTGGACTGGCTGGGCAGCGTCGGGTACTTGACCTTCACGCGCCCGAGCTTGTCCGGGTCGTTCACGTTGGTCACCAGGCCGACGACCATGTGGCGGCTGAAGTCGCGCTTCTCGGGCGGATGGACGAGATCGAGCAGCCCGCGCTCGGAGCGCCCGGAGATCACGAAGCCCGTCGTGTAGCCCTTCTCGCCCCGGTAGAGGTGCGTCGCCGAGGACACGATGTAGGTGCCGCTGAACGGTCGTGCCGACGCCCTTGAGCTTGAGCTTGCAGCCGGCCTTGATCTCGGGCGTCCCGACGCAGCGGCCCTCGGCCTCGAAGTGCGCGTCGGCCCGGCGATCGAGCGCGCTCTTGGCCATCGCGGCGGCCTCGCCCGTGTTGTCGACGTGGCGGTCGGCGATCAGGACCTTCGTGTCGCCGAACTTGCCTGGGAGGGTGGAGCGCTGGATGCCGGCGTTGCTCGTGGTCTCCGCGGACGACGCGCTGCCGTTGATCGCCTGCTTGGCCTTGGGGTCCCAGCCGACGACCTGGACCTCCTTGTCCTGCTGGACGGTCGTGAGCCGGGGGCGGAAGCTGAGGAGCTGCTGGCTGTACTCCACCTCGACGGTCTCGTCGCCGACCGCCGCGGCGTTGGCGAACACGTAGTTGCCGTTGCGCACGAAGAACCGGCAGTCGTGGTCGCGCTCGAGCGTGGCGATCACCTCGCGGGCGGTCTCGCCGCTCTGCTGGAAGAACTCGTACCGGCCGCTGCCCGAGTAGCGGACCGCGCCCGACAGCCCCGCCTCGCCGGTGAGCGTGTTGACGATGTCGCCGACGCCGACGTCCTTGAAGGTGCGGACCATGCGATTGCGCTGGAGCCGGTGGGACTTGTCGTAGCTCTGGATCGAGAGGACGATCCCCTGCTCGCTGAACTCCGGCTCCAGCGGCGACGATCTCGCCCTTGAAGATCGGTGCGCCGCCGGCCGAGGGCGGGCCGCCCATGCCGATCTCGATCGGGTTGCCGGGCAGGAACAGCGCGTTGTCGACGTGCTCGTGCTTGGGGTCCGTGATCCGGACGACCGCCGACGCGGGCAGCGACAGGGAGTCGCGCACCCGCACCTCGACCACGTTCGCCGCGATCTCGGGGTTGAGCGGGCGCGCCGTTGATCTTCACCGAGAGGCTGGCGACGTGCTTGGCGGCGGCAGCCGGCATCAGTCCGCCAGCCTCGGGAGGCTCAGCGAGCGCCCGCGCCGCAGGTGCAGCGGGTTCTCGATCCCGTTGGCGTCGGCGATGGCGCGCCAGACGGTCGCGTCGCCGTACGCGTCATAGGCGATCGAGGGCAGCGAGTCGCCGTCCTTGACCGTGTGCACGCCGTGGCCGGCGTTCGCCCGGGTGGTCGGGTTCTGCCCCTGGTTGGCCCCGTTGGACGACGCGGTGCTGGCCGGCTCGGCCTGCTTGAGCGTCATCTTCACGTCGGCGCGGATCGGGTCGCCGTTGGGGCGGAAGAGCTTGTACGCGACGGTCAGCTGGGTGCAGACCGACTTGAAGGTCGTCTCGGTGCCCCAGCGGAACTTCATGAACGGCGGCGCGGCGTCCGCGCCGCCGGCGCCCGAGCCGCCGCCGACCTCCATCATCCGGAACAGCGAGTTGGTGACGTCGCGGACGTGGGCGTCCTTGCCGAGCAGCGAGGCGTCGAGGAGCAGGCTCATCGTCAGCTCGCGCGGGTTGCCGCCGCCGAACTGCGGAGGCGTGAACGGGGTGCCGGTGACCTTCTCGTACTTCCACTCGTTGGACTTGGAGATCGAGTACTCGGTCGGGTTGAAGTACACCGGGATGTTCCCGATGCTCTCGATCTCCAGCACAGCCTTCTCGAACCCCTGCGGGACCGGCATCAGACCACCTTGATCCCTTCGTGGACGATTTCGATCGCCTCCGTGGCGACGGTGTTCTGGGCGGCGTTGAAGGTCGGCCCGGTCCACTTGACCGGGAACGCGTTCTCGAACGTCCACGCGTGGACGTCTTCGCCGTGCTCGTTGAGCATGGTGATCGTGACCGACGTCCGGCTCGGGCCGTTGTAGCTGTCGTCGAACCAGGCCTGGAGGTCCTTGACGGCCGTCATGCCGCGCTTGAGGACGAGGTTGGGGTGCTTCATCCGCGACGGGAGCTTGTGGATGAAGTCGTTCCGGCCGCCCTCGTTGTAGGACATCGTCTCGACCTCGGCGGAGAGCCCGCTGGCCTCGGTGAAGTAGCCCACGGACTTGCCCTGGATGTCCAGCTTGAACCAGATTGCGGGGTTGAACAGCTCTTCTTTGACGGGCATGGGCAGCTCGGTTTCTAGGGGTGGTCTCGGAGGAGGTGGCCGTTCTGCTCCAGCTCGGCGACGAGGTCTCGCCGGAGCCGCTGGAGGACCTGCTCGTACATCTCGTCGGGGTCCTGCTTGCCGCCGAGGGCGTTCCCCGCGGCGTCGAGCGCCTGGCCCGCGAGGCCCTGCGCCGACTCGATCGCGTTGCTCGCCACGCCGCGGGCGGAGTCCAGCGCGTTGTCGGCCGCGCCGCGGGCCTGGCCGACGGCGTTGTCGGCGGCGCCTCGCGCTTGGCCGACGGCGTTGTCGGCGGCGCCCCGGGCCTGGCCCATCGGCGTTGTCGGCCATCCCGCGCGCGGATCCGAGGGCGTTGTCGGCGATCCCGTCGAGGAAGCGCGACACGGTCACGGGGGTGGTGCTGAAGGCGGGGATGTCGGGCGTGCCGCGGCCGGTGAAGTCGATCGTCGCCATGCCGTCGTCGCCGTAGGAGACCTCGCCGCCGCCCGCGCCGGCGAGCTCGTCGACGCCCGAGCGGGCGATCGACCGCGGGGCCGGACCGGCGTCCTCGGCGGGCGGCGTCGGGACCAGGGTGAGCGCGGGGCGGCTGGGGAGCGGCTCGAGCGCCGGGGCGGCCGCGGTGGCGGTCCCCGTGCGGGAGAGCGAGCGCATGACGCGGGCGCCGGGCCCGCCGCGCGTGGCGGCGCTGGGCATGGCGGAGGAGGACGTCCGCGGGGTGGCGGTGGGGGCGGCCGTGCGAGCGGGCTGCTGCGGGCGGGCGGGCGGCGTCGCCGTCGCCGCGGCCTGTCGCTGCAGCCGGGCCGCGGTGGGGGTCGTGGCGGATGCGGCGGGGGCTGACCCTGAGCCGGACGGTGGCGCGGAGGTGGGCGCGGTCTCGGCCGGCTGCGCGGGCGCGGGCTCGGGCGGACCGGCCGCGGACGGCGTCGACCATCCGGCCGAGGATGCTGCGCGGCGCTGGAGACGGCTCGGGGGCGGGCGAGTCGGCGAGGTCCTCGAGCTCGCCCTCGAGGTCGATCTCCGGCGCGTCGATGGGCCCAAGCGCCTCGGGCTCGGCCGCCGCACGGGCGACGCGGCGCAGCGCGGGGCGGGCCGGCTGCGGTGCGGCCTTGCGGGCGAGCTTGACCGGCACTGGGGCGGGCGCGGTGGTCTCGGCGGGCGCCGAGGGCGTGCGCGCGACGCCGGTGGATGAAGCCGAGGCGGCCGGGGCGGACGAAGACGGGTCCGACGAGGGGATCCGATCGACGCCCGCGGGGGCGGACGAAGAGGGGGCCGACGACGGGCCGGACGAAGACGGGCCGGACGAAGACGGGCCGGACGAAGACGGGCCGGACGACGGCGAACCCGACGACGACGAGCCGGACGAAGAGGGGCCGGACGAGGACGGGCCGGACGAAGAGGGGCCGGACGACGACGGGCCGGACGACGACGAGCCGGACGAAGACGAACCCGACGACGACGAACCGGACGAAGACGGGTCGGAAGACGACGGGGCGGACGAGGGCGTGCGCGCGATGCCGGCGGACGAAGACGAGGCGGCCGGGGCGGTTGACGACGGGCCGGACGGCGCGTCGCCCGACGGGGCCGCGGCGGGCGTCGATCCGGTCGGGGCCGAGCCACCCGGCGCGTCCGAACCCGACGAGGTGGGCGCGCCGCCGCCCGGGCTCGCGGGCGACGAGGACGAGGGCGCGCCGGGCGCCGACGAGTCGGCGGGGGTGCGAGCGACCGCGGGGCCTGACGAGTCGGCGGGGGTGCGCGCGACCGCGGGGCCTGACGAGGCTGGCGCCGCCGGAGGGCCGGTCGTCTCGGCGGGCGGCTTGCGCGACAGCCGCACGCCCGCGGGCTTGACGGGCGCGTCGCCGCTCGGCGCCTCGGCGGCGGGCTTGCGAGCGACGTGCTGCGGCGCGGGCGCGTCAGTGCTCGGCGCGGCAGGGGCGCGCGCGATGCTCGGCGCGGAAGGGGTGGGCGCGGCCGGGGTGTCGTCGGCGGGGGTCCTGGCGACGCTCGGCGCGGACGCAGCCGGCGCGTCCGAGTGGTCGTCGCCGCCCGGTGCTGAGGCGGTCGGCGCGTCCGAGTGCTCGTCGCCGCCCGGTGCTGAGGCGGTCGGCGCGTCCGAGCGCTCGTCACCGCGCGGCGCTGAAGCGTCGTCGGCCGGGGTGCGCGCGACGCTCGGGCCGGACGGGCTTGGGGCGCCGCCACCGGGCGATTGCGTGTCGCCCGGTGCGGCGGGGGTCCGCGCGACGCTCGGCCCGGACGAGCTCGGCGACGCCGGTGCGTCGGCGGGTGCACGCGCGACGCTGGGCCTGGACGAGCTCGGAGTGGCGGGCGCGCTCGGTGCACTCGGCGCGGCGGGGGTGCGGGCGACGCTGGGCCTGGACGAGGGGGGAGCGGCCGGACCGTCGGCGGGTGTGCGGGCGACGCTCGGCGCCGAGGAGGTCGGGGCGTTCGGAGCGTCGCCGGAAGGTTTGCGCGCGATGCGCTGCGGGCTCGGCGATGAGGGCGCGTCGGTCGGCGTGCGGGCGACGCTCGGGCCGGACGAGGTCGGGGCGGGCGGCGGACGGCGCGCCGCCGGAGGGCGTGCGCGCGACGCTCTGGCCGGACGAGGTGGGGGCGGAGGGGGCCGACCCCGAGGGCGTGTCGGAGGGGGTGCGCGCGACGCTCTGGCCGGACGAGGTGGGGGCGGAGGGGGCCGACCCCGAGGGCGTGTCGGAGGGGGTGCGCGCGACGCTCTGGCCGGACGAGGTGGGGGCGGAGGGGGCCGACCCGGACGGCGTGTCGGAGGGGGTGCGCGCGACGCTCTGCCCGGACGAGGTCGGCGCGGCTGCGTCGGCGGGTGTGCGCGCGGCGGTCTGCCCGGACGAGGTCGGCGCGGGCGCGGACGCCGGTGCGTCGGCGGGTGTGCGCGCGGCGGTCTGCCCGGACGATGTCGGCGCCGGCGCGGACGATGCCGGCGCCGGGGGCGAGCCGGACGGGGTGCGCGCCACGCTCGGCGCGGACGAGGACGACGTCGGCGCCGAGGGCGTGTCGGAAGGCGTGCGCGCGACGCTCGCGGCCGCGGCGGCCGTCGCCGCCGCAGCGGCGGCCGACGGGGTGGGCTGCGGCGCGTTCGGCGCCTTGGGCGCCTCGCCCGGCGTCCGCGAGACCTTGACCGGGCCGCTCGGGCGCGGATCCGGGTCCATCCCGGGCAGCGCGGTCTCCTCCGGGCCCTCAGGCCCCGACGCCGGGCCCTCGAGGATCTTCGCCGCGCGCGAGACGTCGAGCGCCCCGCGCGCCTTGCGGCGGGCGAGCTTCGCCTCCTTGTTGTCGGGCAGCTTCTCCGCAGCGGCCATCGAGGTGAGTCCGGACGCCGCGTTGTCGCGGTCGCCGAACAGGAACTCGGACGCGAAGTCGCTCATCCCCGGGACGGCCGGGCGGTCGAAGGCCGGCTCGCGGGCCACGCTCTCGGCGGGGGCCGAGCTGGGCCACGTCGGCTCCGCGTACGTGGGTTCGGCGTACGGCGCCTCGGCGTAGTACGGCGCGGCCGGCTGCTCAAACGCCGGCGCCGGCGCGGGAGCGCCCGTGGCCGGGTGCGCCAGCCGCGTCGAGGCGGCGAGGTGCTTCGGCGTGCGCGCCGCGCTCACCGCACGGGCGAGGTGCGGCCCGCCGCGATGGCCGTGCCGCCCGATCACCCGGAGCGCCATGCGCACGGGCGGGAGGGAGTCTCGCGAGGTGGGGTTTGAGTCGTCGCTCATGGATCAGAAGTCGAACTGAACTGGGCCTGCTGCAGCGGTGGGGGCGCCGGCGATGGCTTCTGCCTCGCGGAGGAACCTGCGCCGGTCGCTGTGCTCGAGGTCGAGGATCGTGTCGAGCGGCCAGTGGAGGTGATATGCGAGCCGGGCCGTCTCCGAGAGGACCTCCTCGAGAGACGGCCGGGTCATTCCCCCAGGCGCCCGTCCTCTATCTCCGTGAGGTCGACCTCGAACTCCTTCGCGCACTCCGGGCACGCGACCACCCCCACCGCCTCGCCGTCGGTGTTGATGCGCTCATACAGACGCTGGAGGTGGTCGAAGTCCGCCGCGAAGAGGTCCTCGACCATGTCGGGGGTGATCTCCGTCATCTCGCCGATCCTGGTGATCGTGCGGGCCAACAGGAGCACCGACAGGTAGGCCTCGTTCTGGCGGACCTCCACCTGCCGCAAGGGCTCGATCTCGTCGCGCGCCGTGGCCAGGCGCATCGTGCCTTCACGATGCACCTGGCCCTCGGCGTCGACGTACCCTCGCGGCAACTGGAACGCGTACTCGGACTTCACCGGCGTTGGTCCCTTACTGGATCTCGAAGCCCTCGTGGCAGAGGGTGATGCCCTCGACCGCGACTTCGTTCGAGTCCGCCTTGAGGCCGACGCCCGTGTACTTCTTGGGCCAGGCGTTGATGATCGAGTACGTCACGACCGGCGCGCCGTTGTAGTCGAGCATCGTGACCGTGCAGTCCTTGCGCGACTCCTTGAGCTTGCCGTCCACGATCATCTTGCGCCATTCCCACAGCGTCTTGTCCTGATCGATGCCGCGCTTCAGCTCGATGTCGGACCACTTGCTGTTGCCCATGGCCTTGATGATGTCGGTCCGCCCGTTGGGCATGGACCGCTTGATCTCGGTGACCTCGCTCTCGGAGTCGAAGCCCGTGGCCTCCTTGAAGTAACCGGCCGACTCGGCGCCGCCGATGCTCAAGGTGAACCAAATAGGTACGTGTGCTTCCTTGTCTTTGGCGGGCATTCCGCCGTCCTTTCGCTAGAGATGAACGTTGACTGGGGGTGCGGCTAGCCGACCTCGGAGCCGTCGCCGCCGCTGAACTGGCTGAGACGGAACACGACGAACTCGGCGGGCTTCACGGGCGCGATGCCGATCTCGCAGATGACCTGGCCGGCCTCGATGACCTCGGGCGGGTTGGTCTCGGAGTCGCACTTGACGAAGAACGCCTGGCTCGGCGTCGAGCCGAACAGCGCGCCCTCGTTCCAGGTGCGGGTGAGGAAGTTCGAGACCGCGATCCGGAGCTGGATCCACAGCTTCTCGTCGTTGGGCTCGAACACGCTCCACTGCGTGCCTTCCATGATCGACTCGGCGACGTAGTTGAAGAGCCGCCGGACGTTGATGTAGCGCCACTCCGGGTCGCTGGAGAGCGTGCGGGCGCCCCAGATCCGGATGCCCCGGCCCGGGAAGGACCGGATGCAGTTGATCCCGACCTTGTTCAGCCCGCCCTGCTCGGCCTGGGTGATCTGGAACCCGAGCCCGTTGACGCCCATCGTGACCTCGTTCGCCGGGGCCTTGTGGACGCCGCGCGTGGCGTCCGTACGGCACCAGACGCCGGCCACGTGGCCCGACGGCGGAATCAGCATCGGCTGATTCGTCAGCGGGTTCATGACCTCGATCCAGGGGTAGTAGAGCGCCGCGAACTTCGAGTCGTAGCCCGCGGTGTTCATGCGCCACTCGAGGATGTCCTGGGGGAGCATGTCGGGCGGGCAGTCGAGGATCGCCATGCGGTCCCCGGCGTTCTCGCAGTGGGCGATCATCTTGCCCTGCAGGTCGCGGACCTGGGCGTCGTCACCGTCGGCGGCGAGACCCATCAGGTCCGGCATGCAGACCATCGTGACCTCGTCGACGGCCGCGAGGCCGCCCATGCCCTGGCGGCGGGCCACGTCGCCCTCGAAGTGCGTCGGCTTGACCTTGGTGGGGTCGACCGACGGCTTCGACAGCGTGTAGGAGCCGGTCGCCGGGATCCGCTGCGCCTCGGGAAGCGAGCCGCCGGTCTCCTCGACCTTGATGAGCTTCGAGGCCGAGTTGACCTTCGTCGCGATGTTCGTGCGGCCCTTCTTGAGGGTCAGCCCGGAGTGCTCCTCCTTCTCGGTGCCCGAGGAGACGACGAGCTTGTACGTCGCGTCGCCGTCCTTCTCGCCCGCCGAGGGCTCCTCGGTGAGCTCGACCTTGACGTCGCCGTTGCCGGCGTCGAGCGCCACGACGCGGAACGTCTCGAGGCTCGAGTCGGCCGCGGCCGGCAGCGCCGCACGCGCCGCGGCGGTGTTGCCGCCCTCGTCGCCCACACGGACGATCCAGCACAGGTTGCCGCCGTTCTGGAAGAACCCGTACACGGAATGGGCCAGGTAGGCGCCCTCCATGAACGGCCCGTTGTCGGGCTCGTTGGGATCGCCGAAGATCTTCGCGAACTGGGTCCAGTTCGAGATGCGCATCGGCGTGTTGACCGGGCCTCCCGGTGCCAGGCCCACGAACGCGGCGATCGACGTGCTGACACCCTCGATCGGCTTGCTTGCTGACGGGACTTCCTCGACATAAACGCCGGGAGTCAGGTACGTCGGCATGTCACTCCTCCACTCGCTGGACGTTGCTTGAGTTCAATTCGCTCCGGAGCCGCTCCAGGACTGGGGCGGAGACCCGTCGCGAATCGGGTGAGACTGGGTCGATCACTTCCATCAGGTCCTCCTCGCGGGCCCAGAGCACGACGGTGGTGTCCGGAGACGCCCCCGCCACGAGGCGGCCCAGCTGATGCGCGGAGCCGCCGTCGAGATCCAGGACGACGACATCGGGGCGCAGACGGTGGACCTCCCCGACGATGGCGCTCGGCCGTTCCTCTTGGCCGATCACGTCGCAGCCGTGCTCGGTCAGCACCCTGCGCATCCCCATCCGCATGATGGGTCCAAGGTTTCCGAGCAGGATGCGCGGCCGGCGGACGTCGTCCATCGGCGCAAGCCTCCCCGCACGGCACGGTGCTCGGCAAGAGCCGTTCGGGCACCGTCCGCTGCCCGAACGGTCATCCGCGCTTACCGCTCCGCTTGCCGCCCGCGGTGGCTTTGCCCTCGTCGAGGACGAGATCCAGCAGCGCGCCCGGGACCTCGAGCGTGCCCGAGGTCTCGCGCCCGTCGGCCGTACGGGCCAGCACGCGGTGCGAACCGGGCGCGACGCGGTCGAAGAGGAACTGCCCATCGGAGTCGCTGGAGGTCCAGCGGCCGAAGTCGGGAAGGGTCACCCACACGTTGGCGAGCGGCTCGCCCTCGCCGTCGGCGATCGTGCCGCCGGAGCGGTGCATCTCGACCACGGCGGACGGCGGGCCGTCGAGCAGACGGGTGCGGATCGTCTGCGTGCGGACCGGCGGCACCTGGCGCCGGAAGCCGGACTCGACCGAAAGGCGCACGACGTAGTCGAGCGACGCCTTGTACTGGCCGCCGACGGCGGTCCAGAAGTCGGCCTTGTCGCCTTTCGCCTGGCCGACCTTCGCCTTGATCGACAGCGACTGCGATCCGTTGCGCAGCCGGCCGTTGAGCACCTCCTCGGGGAGGCGCGGGAAGGCGTAGAGCACGGCGAGCACCTGCGACAGGAGCCGGTGCTCGTCCTCGACGGCCTGGGCCCAGGCGGTGATCGCGTAGGAGACCTCCATCACGAGCGGCGGCGGGCCCTCGACGAACTCGTCGCCGATCCGCTGCTTCGTCCAGCCCGACGGGCGGTCGTCCTCGGACTCGCGCATGTCGTAGAGGAAGAGGTTCACCGCCGGGGCCGAGAGCTGGCCCGCCCACTCTCGCGTCGGCGCGTCGAACGCGATCTCGATGCCCTCGAAGCCGTGGCGGCCGAGCTCGCCCTTGAGCATCGTCCGGAGCGACTCGTCGAGGTCCGCGAGCATCGTGTTCAGAGGCACCTCGACGCTGAGCATGTGCCGACCCTAAACAGAACGCGGCGAGCGGTGGGAGAAAACCGGGCGGACTTGTGGGCAGATCCCGTGTAGGTTCGCCGCCCAGATGGAGACCAGAACGCCCTATGACGAGGTCCGCTACTCGAACTACCCCTACGCCCAGACGCACCCGGACCGGCTCGCGACGGTGGCCGCCCTGCACGGCCTCCGGCCCCCGGATCCCCGTACGGCGCGCGTGCTCGAGCTGGGCTGCGGGGCCGGCGGGAACCTCACGGCGATGGCGGTCGCCACGCCGGGGGTGACGGCGCTCGGCATCGATCTTGCGTCTGAGCCCATCGCCGAGGGCAATCGGGTGATCGCGGAGGTCGGCCTCGACAACGTCGAGCTGCGCCAGGGCGATGTGTCGGCGCTGACCGACGGCAGCCTCGGCGAGTTCGACTACGTGATCGCCCACGGCCTCTACGCGTGGGTCCCGGAGCCCGTGCGCGACGCCGTCCTGGCGGCCTCCTACGCGCACCTCGCGGCCGACGGGCTCGCGTACATCTCCTACAACGCCCACCCCGGCGGGTACCTGCGGCGGCTGCTGCGCGAGGCCGGGCAGTGGTTCGGCCGTGACGAAGCCGACCCGATCGCGCGGGCCGAGAAGGCGCAGTCCCTGTACCGCTTCCTGGAGGTCAGCCGCACCGACGCCGACGACTGGTGGGGCGGCATGCTCAAGAGCACGATCGAGCCGTTCGCCTGGGGCCCGGCGTATCGCCTCGTGCACGACGACCTGTCCGACGACTGGGCGCCGGTGTGGCTGTCGGAGTTCGTCGAGCGGGCCGCCCGCCACCGGCTCGCCTACGTGGGCGACAGCGACCTCTCGAACCTCCTGCCGGAGCGGGTCCCCGGCCCGGTCGCGGACGAGATGCACAAGCTCACGGGCGGCGACAGGATCGCCAACGAGCAGATCTCCGACCTGCTGCGCTGCATCTTCTTCCGGCAGACGATCCTCTGCCGCGACAGCCTCACGCCGGCCGACGGCCCGGACGCCGACGCGGTGCGGGGGCTGTACTTCGCGGCGCGCGAGCGGGCCGAGGCGAACCCGGAGGGGCTGCTGGGTTCGGCGATGTCGCTGCTGCGCGCGCGGCTGCCCGACGCGCTCGGCTTCGACGAGCTGCGGGCGGCGCTGGGCGCCGACGCCGACGAGCTGGCCGAGACGATCCTGCAGGGCTTCCAGTCCGAGCTCCTGATGCCGCACGCCGCGCCGCTGCGGGCCGTCTCGGCGGGCGGCTCCGAGCGGCCGGTGGCCAGCCCGCTGGCGCGCTGGCAGGCGGCGCAGGGCGCCGAGGTGACGAGCCTCGCCTACACGACGGTGCACATGGAGGAGCCCGCCGCGCGGCTGCTGCTGACGCTGCTCGACGGCACGCGCGACCGGGCGGCGATCCGCGCCGAGTTCACGCAGCGCACCGGCGTGCGCCTCAGCGCGGACGACCTCGACGCCAACCTCGTGCAGCTCGGCCGCCTGTTCCTCTTGTTCGAATCCTGACGCGGCGTCAGAAGATGCCGTGCTCGCGCACGTGCGGCAGCAGCTCGGTGTCGAACAGCAGCACGAGCAGCCCCCGCTCCAGCTCGGTGGCGTGGCGGCGGACGTCGCGGAACACGGTCGAGCCGTGCGCGGTGTCCTTGGTGAGGGCCTCGAGCTCGGCGCGGCGCTCCGGGTCGTCGAGCACCCCGAGCCAGCGGTCGTAGGCGCTCAGCGCCCGCACCCCCGCGTCGCGCGCGCCGCAGTCCAGGAACGCGGCGGCGAGCCGGTCGGTGGCGGGCGCCGCGAGCTGGGCGGCCAGGTACTCCCGCCGCTCCTCGCGCGTGAAGCGGTGGGTCTGGAGCAGCGGGACAAGTCCCGCCGCGAACAGCACCTTGCGCGACGTCCGCAGCTTGGCGTTGCGGATGCCCCACTTCTCGCCGCCCTCGCGCTCCTTGCCGACGAAGTCGACGCAGATCGTGCGCCAGTAGCGGATCAGGTCGTTGAGGAAGAAGCGCGGCGGCCGGTACGGGCGGTCGGCGTCCTCGAGGTAGCCGTCGAGGACCCGCTCCCAGCAGCGCCGGTGCACGGCGTCGCCGGCCACCGGCTGCGACTCGAGCATCAGCAGCATGCGGCGCGTGAGGTTCGCGTTGGAGTCCGCGTCGAGGCCGATCCGCGACACGAGGTCCTCGCTGAAGATCGTCCCGCCGAACACGCCGCTGCGCCCGGGCGTGCGCTCCCCGCCCAGCGCCGCCGCGAGGGTCGGCGGGTCGGGCTGCACGCCGTCGCGCTCGGCGCCCTCCACCAGGACGGCCCAGTCGTCGTCGCTGCGCCGCGTCAGCTCGCCGCGCCCCCACGAGCCGAAGAGCACGACGCTCGCGTCAGGGTCGATGTCGAGGGCTGCGAGCGTGGCGCGCCGGTCCGACACCGCCTCCCGCGTGCGGGCGCGGGCTGCGCTGAGGTTCGGGAAGCCGCCGTCCAGTCGGTCGAGCGCCCCGGCAGGGTCGATCGTGAGGGCCGTCGCGGCGCTCATCGTCGGGCCAGACTACGAGTTCAGCGCGTGGCTGCGTGATCGGCCGGTCCAACTGCGGCTGGGTAAGGGACGTGAGGGAGCCGGCCGTGCGGCGAGGCTGGGCCGTTCTTGGCGGCTCCCTGCACGTACGAAACGGCCCACCCCTCGGCGGGGCCCTCTAGCGTCCGCTATCCGAACGCAGAACGGCCCACGCCCTCCGCTGGGCCGTTTCGTGTCCGCTATCGCGACACGATCCGGCTGGCGCCCTCACCGCCATCCGGACGCAACCCGGACCACCCCGCCGCGGCTGGCGCCCTCACCCCGTACCCAGCCCGCCCTTGACCTCCGCCGCGGGCAACGCCCCCGGCCGAGAGCTACACGAGCGGCGCCTCGAGGATCCACGGCACGTCGGGGCACCGGCGCAGCAGCGCGGAGAAGCGCGCCTCGTGAGCCGCGGTCAGCGGGACGTGCCGGCACTCGTCGTCGATCGAGGAGACGTGCAGGTGGCGCAGCCGGTCGGCGAACGCGTCGAGCAGGCGCTCGCCCTCCTCGAGCGACTCATCGACCGACAGGACGTGCGCGACGTCCAGGCACAGCCCCGCCTCGGGCAGCGCGGCGAAGAAGGGGCGCAGCTCGGCGACCGTGCGGCCTGTCGGCTTGCGGGCGTCCATGTTCTCCAGCACGAGGCACGAGCCCAGCGACCGGTACGCGTGCGGGTCGTCGATCGCGTCCGGGTGCACGACGATCGCGTCCACGGCGGGCGCGAGCCGGGACAGCCGCCGGACCAGCTCGGACTCCGGCATCCGCAGGTGCTTCACGGGCGCGTGGACGCTCAGGTACGCGAACGGCAGCTCGGGCCCGGCGTCGAAGAACGCCTCCAGGCCGGGCAGCTCATCCTCGCTCAGCGCGGCGAGCTCGGCCGCGAAGCCGGAGGTCTCCAGCGCCTCGCCGACCATCGCCTCCCAGTCGCCACGGGTCGGCTCCATGTAGCCGGTGGAGGCACCGAGGGGGTGGTGGGCTGAGACGACGCCGGACTCTGCGAGCAACGCGGGAACCATGAACCCCCAAGGCTACGGTGCGCCCCGGACCGAACCACTGATCGACCCCGCACCCTCCGCGAACGCGTCGGTTGTCGGGTTTTCCACCGCATCGGGGGCAGATCCGACAACCGACGCCGCGGCTAACGGCGGTCGGCGCGCGCGAGCTCCTGCTTGGCGACGGTGCGCAGGTGCACCTCGTCGGGGCCGTCCACCAGCCGCAAGGTGCGGGCTGCGGAGTAGAAGCGCGCCAACGGGGTGTCCTGGGAGACGCCGGCGCCGCCGTGGACCTGGATCGCGCGGTCGATCACCTCGCACGCGGCGCGCGCCGCCACGACCTTGATCGCCGACACCTTCCCGCGGGCCGCCTTGGCCCCGATCGTGTCGATCAGGTGGGCGGTCTCGAGCACGAGCAGGCGGGCCTGGTCGATCTGCATGCGCGACTCGGCGATGGCGGCCTGGACGAGCCCCTGGTCGGACAGCGGCCCGCCGAACGCCTCGCGCGAGCGCGCCCGGTCCACCATCAGGTCCAGGGCGCGCTCGGCCATCCCGATCGCCCGCATGCAGTGGTGGATGCGCCCCGGGCCGAGGCGGGCCTGGGCGATCGCGAAGCCACCGCCCTCCTCGCCGACCAGGTTGGAGGCCGGGACGCGCACGCCCTCGAAGGTCAGCTCGACGTGGCCGTGCTGGTCGGTGTAGCCGAACACCTCCATGTTGCGCACCACGGTCACGCCCTCGGCGTCCATCGGCACGAGCACCATCGAGTGCCGCTGGTGCTTGGCCGCGTCGGGGTCCGTGAGGCCCATCAGGATCGCGATCTTGCAGCGCGCGTCCGCGGCGCCGGTGATGAACCACTTGCGCGCGTCGACGACGTACTCGTCGCCCTCGCGGCGGATGGTGGCCGCGATGTTGCTCGCGTCGCTCGACGCCACCGCGGGCTCGGTCATGGCGAAGCACGAGCGGATCTCGCCCTCGAGCAGCGGCATAAGCCAGCGCTCCTGCTGCTCCGGGGTGCCGAACATCGTCAGCACCTCCATGTTCCCGGTGTCGGGCGCGGCGCAGTTGATGGCCTCCGGCGCCAGGTCCGGGCTGCGGCCGGTGATCTCCGCGATGTGCGCGTAGTCGAGGTTCGTCAACCCGGCGCCGAAGCGCTCGTCGGGCAGGAACAGGTTCCACAGTCCCCGCCGCCGCGCCTCCGCCTTGAGCTCCTCGACGATCGGCGGGAGCAGGTGCGGATCGCCGCCCTCGGTGATCTGGCGCTCATACGTGGCCTCGGCGGGATACACGTGCGAGTCCATGAAGGCGAGCATGTCGTCGCGCAGCGCCGCCGCGCGCTCGGAGGGGGCGAGATCCATGGGCGGCATCATGGCCGATCCGCCCGCCCGGGTACGCTCCCGCCCGTGACCGAGATCCTTGACGACGTCGGGCTCGACCCCGCAGCCCCCATCGCGCCCCCCGCCGAGCCCCGGCGCTGGTGGGGCCGCCCCATCGCCGAGTTCCGCTGGCAGGCCGAGATGGCGCGGCTGCTGGTCGATCCGGTGTTCCGCGGGGAGGGCGTGGAGCGCGGCGACGGCATGCCCGCCCTGCTGATCCCGGGCTTCCTGGCCGGCGACTCGTCGCTCAACCTCATGCACGGCTGGCTGCGCCGGATCGGCTACGACGCGCACCTCTCCGGCATCACCTGGAACGTGGATTGCTCCAACAAGGCGCTGGACCGGCTCGAGAAGCGCCTCGCCGGCATCCACGAGCACACCGGCCGCAAGGTGGCGCTGATCGGCCACAGCCGGGGGGCGCACTTCTCCAAGGCGCTCGCGCACTGGCGCCCGGAATACGTGAGCGGCGCGATCTCGCTCGGCGCCGGGCTGGACACCCCGTTCGACATCAGCATCCCGACCAAGGCCGCCGTCGCGGCCGTCCGCGCCTACCACGCGCCGCGCACGGAGCGTGACTGCTTCACCGAGCGCTGCGGCTGCAACTTCTCCCGGCACTACGGCGGCGCGTTCCCGGACACGGTGCCGCTGACGTCGGTCTACTCGCGTGAGGACGGGGTCGTGTGGTGGGAGGCGTGCGTGGTCCCGTACGCGCGCAACGTCGAGGTGACCGGCAGCCACGTCGGCCTCGCGTTCAACCGCAAGGCCTACCGCGTCATCGCCGAGACCCTCCCGACGATGCCGCGCTAGGCGCGGGCGCCGACCGCCTCTTCCGCGCTAGGCGCGGGCGCCGACCGCCTCTTCCGCGCTAGGCGCGGGCGCCCACCGTCTCCTCGGCGCCCGACTTCGCGCCCTGCCCGTGCGCGACGCCCTCCGCGCCGGGCATGCACTCCGGCCACATCGGCTCGCGCTCGGCGGCCTGCTTGGCCAAGGCCCGCGCGATGACCGTGCGCTGGATCTCGTTGGCGCCCTCGTAGATCTGCAGCACCTTCGCGTCGCGCATCATCCGCTCGGCCGGGAAGTCCTTCAGGTAGCCGTTGCCGCCGAGCACCTGGACCGCCTCGGTGGTGGCGCGCATCGCCGCGTCGGAGGCCTTCATCTTCGCCATCGCGGCGAGCTTGGTCAGCCGCGGGTCGTCCTCGTCGACCGCGGTCGCGGCCTGGAAGGTCAGCGCGCGCGCCGCGGCGACGTCGGCCTCCATGTCGGCGAGCTTGAACTGCACGCCCTGATGGGAGAGCAGCGGCTGGCCGAACGCGTAGCGGCGCGAGGCGTAGTCGACGGCGAGGTCGATCGCGCCCTGCCCGAGCCCGACCGCCTGCGCGGCCACCGTCGGGCGGGAGCGGTCGAAGGTCGCCATCGCGATCCGGAAGCCGTCGCCCTCGCGGCCGATCAGGTTCTCGGCCGGCACCTCGACGTCCTCGAAGCGCGGCGCGCCGAGCTGCCAGCCCGGCATGCCCATCGTCCGCAGCCGCTCCGAGGACACGCCGTCGGCGTGCCCGTCGACCAGGAACGCGCTGACGCCCTTGGCTCCCGCTTCGCCGGTGCGGGCGAACACGACGTAGACGTCGCTGAGCCCGGCGTTGCCGATGAAGCGCTTGCTCCCGTTGAGCACGTACGTGTCGCCGTGGCGCTCCGCGCGGGTCTCCAAAGCCCCCGGGTCCGAGCCGACGTTCGGCTCTGAGAGCGCGAAGGAGCCCAGCGTCTCGCCGCTCATGAGCCCCGGCAGCACGCTCTGCTTCTGCTCCTCGCTCCCCGCCAGCAGGATCGGCAGCGACACGAGCTTCACGTAGGCCGCCATCAGCGAGACGGTGCCCGAGACCTTGGCCAGCTCCTCGACGTACGCGCACCACGACACGTCCGTGTCGCAGCGGCCGCCGTACTCGCGCGGGAAGCTCAGCCCGAGCAGGTCGTGCTCGGCCATCACGGCATAGAGGTCACGCGGGTACTCGCAGTTCTCGTCGATCTCGCGCACCCGTGGCTGGATCTCCTCGCGCACGACGCTGCGGATCTCCTCCCGCAACGCGCGCTGCTCATCGGTCAGACGCCACATCGGCGCTCCTCTTCCAAAGCTTCTCGGTCATCAGGCCGGCGAGGCTCGCACCGGTTCGAGCGGCGCCGATCGGCAGACCGAACGCGCGGGTGAGCGGCTCGGCGTGCGCGGCGACGCCGGAACGCGGCTCGCCGGCCGCGATCGGCGCATGACGGTCGAGCCAGTCGCACATCAGCTCGTAGGAGGCCTCGGGGCGCTCGAGCAGGTAGGCGTGCCCGGCCTTCGGGACGAGCGCCAGCTCCGCGTTCGGGATCCGCTCGGCGAGCAGGCGCGCGTTGGAGATCGGCGCCATCGCGTCCTCCTCGCCGTGCATGACGAGCGTCGGCGCCTGGATGGACGGCAGCCGGGACATCGTGTCGTGGTAGACGGACGCCCACAGGTGGGCCCAGATGCCCTGCGGGTCCGCGCGGTGGCGGGCGAAGTTGCGCAGCAGCTCGCGCACCCGCTCGGGGTCCTCGCGCCGGAACTCCTCGGAGAACAGCCACTTCCCCAGCCAGGCGGCGTCCTTGCCGCGGCGGCCTCCCGCCGCGCCCACCGCCAGCGCCCCGAGCTCGCCCAGCGCGGGCCGCGCGGCGCGCGGACCGCCGGGCGACGTGCCGCCGAGCACCAGCCCGCGCACGCGCTCCGGGAACCGGATCGCCAGCTCCTGGGCGATCATGCCGCCCATCGAGAGCCCGCACGCGTGCGCGCTCTCGACGCCGATCTCGCGCAGCAGCCCGGCGGCGTCGGCGGCCAGCTCGGCCATCGAGGTGAGCCGCAGCGGCGACGCCGAGCGCCCGGCGCCGCGGTTGTCGTAGAGGATGCACTCGAAGCGCTCCCCGTAGAGGTCGAGGATCGGCTCGAAGACCGCCGAGCTGATCGTGAAGCCGGTGATCAGCAGCAGCGGCTCGCCGCTTCCGTGGCGCTCGTAGTGCAAGCCGCGCGCCGTTGACGTTGACCTCCGGCACGCCGCTACTCCTTCACGTAGCTCCCGGGCGCGTCGCCGAGCGGCTTGTGCCCCTTGCCGCCGAGCGTCTTGCGCGCCGTCTTCTTGCCGCCGGAGCGCTCCTCGAGCCACGCCTGCCAGTCGTCCCACCAGGTGCCCGGCGTGGTGCTCGCGCCCTCCAGCCACGCCTCCGGCTCCTCCGGGTGGTCGTCGTTGAGGCGGTAGCGTGGACTTCTCGTTGCCGGGCGGGTTGACCAGCGCGGCGATGTGCCCGCTCGTGGAGAGCACGAAGCGCGGCCTGGTGCCGAGCAGGTTCACCGTCCGGTAGGCGTTCTGCCACGGCGTGATGTGGTCGGCGATGCCCGCCACCACGTAGGTGTCGACCGTGATCTTCGACGAGGTCGATCGGCGTGCCGAGCACGGTCGCCGCAGCCCGGCTTGGTGAGCGAGTTGTCCAGCGCGAGCTCCATGAAGTCGCGGTGCAGCGCGGCCGCGAGGTTGGTCGCGTCGGAGTTCCAGAACAGGATGTCGAACGCCGGCGGGGTCTTGCCCATCAGGTAGTTGGAGACCCAGTAGTTCCAGATCAGGTCGTTGGGGCGCAGCCACGCGAACACGCCCGCGAGGGAGCGCCCGCTCAGGTAGCCCTTGCGCGCCGAGTCGGCGGTCGCCGCCATCGCCGTGTTGGCGCCCATGAACGCGCCGGTGGTGCCGGCGTTGTGCTGGTCGAGCACGGTGACGCCGAGCGTGAGGCCCGCGATGCGGTCCTGCTCGCCCTTCGCCGCGAGGTGCGCGACGACGGTCGAGAGCACGATGCCGCCCGCGCACAGGCCCATCACGTGGGTCTTGGGGGCGCCGGTGATCTCCTCGACGGCCTCCAGCGCCTCGAGCACCGCGGTCGCGTAGGTGTCGAGGTCCCAGTCGGCGTGGCTGCCGGTCGGGTTGCGCCACGAGATGGCGAACACCTGCTGCCCGTGCTTGACCGCGTACTCCATCATGCTGCGCCCGGGGGCGAGGTCGGCGATGTAGTACTTGTTGATCATCGGCGGCGTGAGCAGCAGCGGCAGCTCGCGCACCTTCGCGGTCTGCGGCTCGTACTGGATGAGCTCGAACACCGGGCTGCGCAGCACGACCGCGCCGGGCGTGACGGCGATGTCCTCGCCGACGGTGAACGCGTCCTTGTCGACCATCGACGGGATCCGCGGCGGCTTGGACATGTCGCGCGCGAAGTTCCTCGCCCCGCGGACGAAGTTCTTGCCCCCGGTGTCCAGGGTCACCTTCAGCACCGCCGGGTTGGTGAACGGCGCGTTGGAGGGGGCGAGCGCGTCGAGCACGTTCTCGGCCGCGAAGCGGATCTGCCGCTCGCTGCGCCAGTCCAGCCCGGCGTCGCCGATCACGCCGTCGACGGCCTTGCCGGCGGCGAGGTAGCTCTGCAGCAGCCGGCGGAACGCGGGGTTGCCGCGCCAGGCGTCGTCCTTGAAGCGGCGGTCGCCCTTGGAGGGCTCCAGCTCCGAGCGGCCGACGCCGACCTTGGCCAGCTCCGCGGCGAGCTGGGCGCCGCGCGTGACCACGGTGTCCGGCCGCGTGACGAGCTTGGCGCCGAGCTTGACCGCCGCGCGACCGGGCAGCAGCCGCCGCAGCGGCCCGCGCGACGCGTCGGTGAGCATGGTGTCCAGGCCCGAGGACGCCGCGCCCTTCGGCGCGGCGGTCTCCTGCGGTGCTTCGGTGGCCGCCATGTCTAGCCCGCCACCTGCTCGGGGACCTCGATCTCGCGCTTGAGGATCTTGCCGGTCGGGCCCTTGGGCAGCTCGTCCGGGAACCAGATCTTGCGCGGGTACTTGTAGTTGGCCACGCGCTCCTTGACGAAGTCGCGGAGCTCGTCGGCCTCGACCTCCTCGCCCTCCTTGAGGACCACCGCGGCGCCGACCTCCTCGCCCTTGGAGTCGTCGGGCACGCCGATCACGGCGGCCTCCGAGACGGCGGGGTGCTCGTAGAGGACCTCCTCGATCTCGCGCGGGTAGACGTTGTAGCCGCCGCGGATGATCATGTCCTTCTTGCGGTCGACGATGAAGAAGTAGCCGTCGTCGTCGACGTAGGCCATGTCGCCGGTGCGGAACCAGCCGTCCTCGTCGAGGACCTCCTTGGTGGCGTCCTCCTTGTTCCAGTAGCCCTTCATGATGTTGTGGCCCTTGATGGCGATCTCGCCGACCGCCTCGTCGCCCGTGCCCTCGATGTCCTTGCCGTCGTCGTCGACGACCTTCATCTCGACGCCCTCGATCGGCGTGCCGATCGAGCCGGGCTTGCGCTCCTGGCCGGGGTGGTTGAACGACGCCACCGGTGAGGTCTCGCTGAGGCCGTAGCCCTCGAGCACCTCGCAGCCGAACGCCTCCTCGAAGTCCTTCATGACCTCGACGGGCATCGCGGCGCCGCCCGACATGCACGCGCGCAGCGAGGACACGTCGGCGTCCTCGCGGCCCTCGTGGTTGAGCATCGCGTGGTACATCGTCGGGACGCCCTGGAAGATCGTGACCTTGTCGCGCTCGATGATCTCCAGCGCCTTGCCGGGGTCGAAGCGGGGGATCATCGACAGGCAGGCGCCGACGGAGACCGCGCCGTTGAGCCCGCAGGTCTGCCCGAAGGAGTGGAAGAGCGGCAGCGCGCCGAGCAGGACGTCCTCCTCGCCGGCCTGGGCGAGGGTGCGCGCGGACAGCTCGCAGTTCTGGCGCAGGTTGTCGTGCGTGAGCTCGGCGCCCTTGGGGGTGCCGGTGGTGCCCGACGTGTAGAGCAGGACGGCGGTGTCGCTCGTCGTCGCGGTCGACGACCTCGCTCGCGGGCTCGTACTCGGCCACCAGCTTCTCGAACTCGCCCGGCTTGACGAGGATCAGCTCGGCGCCCGCGTCCTCGGCGCCCTTGGCCGCGGCCTCCTCGAAGTCGCCCCAGGCGAACAGCACCTTGGCTCCCGGATCCTCGAGGTAGAAGCCCACCTCGCGCCCCTTGAGCAGCGGGTTCATCGGCACGACGACGCCGCCGGCGCGCAGGATCCCGTAGTAGATGACGCCGAAGTACGGGACGTTGGGCAGCATGATCCCGACGCGGTCGCCGGGCTCGATCGCCCTTGTCGGCGAGCAGCGCGGCGACGCGGGCGGACCCGTCGTCGAGCTGCGCGTAGGTGACGACGGTGTCGTCGAGCTTCAGCGCCGGACGGTCGCCGTGCTCGGACGCCGTCTCGGTCAGGATTGCGGCCAGGTTGCTGCTCATGTGTCGGGTTCCTCCCTCGGGTAACTCGAAGGATGGCTCTACCCGGTCAACGTCAGTTCAATGTGGCGTCAGGGCTCGGACGGCTTCGTGGGCTCCGGCTTGCCGTTGCGCTCGGTCCCGAGGGCGTTGCGGGCGAGGTCGAGCGCCGGCCCGGCCTGCCCGATCACCTGGTTCATGATCTCGCCGATCCCCTGGGCGCCGTTGAGCACCGTGAGGTTGTCGACGTTGGAGAACGCCATCGCCGCCGCTTCGACGATCTCGGGGAGCTTGTCGGCGAGCTGCTGGCCGATCACCGCGTCGGATTCCTTCTCGAGCGCCTCGGCGCGCTTGGCGATCGCCTCCGCCTCGGCCAGGCCCTTGGCGCGGATCGCCGAGCCCTCGGCCGCGCCCTTGGCGGTCGCCGCGGCGGCCTCGGCCTCGCCGACCTCGCGCGTGCGCTTGGCCTGGGCGGTGGCGTCGAGCTCCACCCGGCGCGCGTCGGCCTCGGCCTTGAGCTCGACCTCGCGCTTGCCGGCCTCCGCCAGCTCGACCCGCGCCTCGCGCTGGCCGACGGCCTCCACCCGGAGGCGGTACGCCTCGGCGTCGGCGGGCTTGCGGATCGTGGTCTCCAGCCGCTTCTCCTCGCGCTGGGCCTCGAGGTCGGCGACCTCGGTCTCCTGCACGACGACCTGCTTGCGCGCCTCGGCGTCGGCCAGCGGGCCGGCCTGGGCGGTCATCGCCAGCGCGCGCTCCTGCTCGGCCTGGTAGCCGGCGAGCTTGAGCGCGGTGTCGCGCTGGGCGGCGGCCTTGAGCGCCTCGGCCTCCTGCTCGCGCTCGGTCGCCTCGCGGTCGGCGGCGGCCTGGGCGATGCGGGCCTGCATCTTGACCTCGGCGGTGCGCGGCTCGCCGAGGGCGGCGATGTAGCCGGAGGGATCGATGATGTCCTGGATCTGCAGCGAGTCGACGACGAGGCCGAGCTTCTGCATCTCCTGGACCGACGCGTCGCGCGTCTCGCCGGCGAGCTCGTTGCGGTTGGCGATCAGGTCCTCGACGGACAGCCCGCCGATGATCGAGCGCAGGTGGCCGTGGAAGACCTCCTTGACGAGGTTGTGCATCTGGCCGGCCGCGCCGGCGCCCTCGTCGAGGAAGCGCGTGGCGGCGTTGGTGATCGACTGGTCGTCGTCGCCGACCTTGAAGATCGCCACGCCCTTCACGCCGACCGGGATCTTCTGCTTGTCGACGCCGGTCACCTCGAGCTCGGCGGAGTCCGCGCGCAGGGAGAGGTACTGCGCCTTCTGCAACGCCGGGATCACGAACGCGCCGCCGCCGGTGATGATCTTGAACGTCTTGCTGGCGGCGGCCGCGGAGGCGGTCGGCTGCCCGTCGGGCCCGATCTCGACGTCGGCGCGGCGCGCGGGCGCGCCCTTGACGCCGAGGCCGGTGACGATCAGCGCCTCGTCGGCGCGCGGCACCTTCCACAGCGTCTTGAAGAGGATCGCGATCACCAGCGGCGCGACGACGACGACGGCGATGACGAGGATCAGGGTGGAGTTCATGGCGGGTCCTTCCGTTCGTACAACCGGGTGACGAGCACGGTGCGGGGAGCCACCAGCTCGATGACGACGATCTCCTCGTCGGCATCGATCGAGCCTCCGTCGGCGTCGCGGGCGAGGAAGGATTCCAGGCCGCCGCGAATCTCGACGAGCACCTCACCCACGCGGTCGGGGCGAATCGCCCCCTGACGGGACACGCGGCCGGTGCAACCCACCGGTGAGGCACTGCTGGCCGACAACGCGTCAGCCCGAGCCGTTGCGCGGCGAGCTGCTGTGGATCAGCCCGTGGTAGTCCTCGAAGTCGGCCTCCAGCGTGAGCCGGCCCTGCTTGCCGTACTCGAGCGCGACCGCGCGCACGAGGTGGCGCATGCCGATCACGCCGTCGTCGTCGGCGGCCTGGAAGGCGGCCGACAGCGAGCAGTTGCGGATGCCGCCGCCGGAGAGCTTGAACTGGGTGGCGAGGAAGTCGAGGTCGAGGTCGTCGCCGAGCGGCGCCTCCTCGGGGAGCAGCAGCCGCCAGATCCGCTTGCGGTCCTCGACCTCCGGGAACGGGAAGTCGATCACGAAGTCCAGGCGGCGCACGAACGCGTCGTCGATGTTGCGGCGGAAGTTGGTGGCGAGGATCACCGCGCCGGCGTAGCCCTCCATCTTCTGCAGGAGGTAGGCGACCTCGATGTTCGCGTAGCGGTCGTGCGAGTCCGAGACCTCCGAGCGCTTGCCGAACAGCGCGTCCGCCTCGTCGAAGAAGAGGATCGCGTTGGAGCCGTCGGCGGCGCCGAAGATGCGGTCGAGGTTCTTCTCCGTCTCCCCGATGTACTTGCTCACGATCGTCGCGAGGTCGACGCGGAACAGCTCCAGGCCGAGCTCGGCGGCGAGCACCTGCGCGGCCATCGTCTTGCCGGTGCCGGACTCGCCCGCGAACAGCACCTTCAGGCCCTGGGTCCGTGCGACCGTGCGGTCGTAGCCCCAGTCGGAGAGCACGCGGTCCCGGTGGCGGAGGTACGCGGAGATCGACTGCAGCAGCTCGAGCTGGCGCTCGGGGACCACGAGGTCGACCCAGCGGTAGCCGGGCGGGAGGCGGGCGGCCAGCTCGCCGAGCCGCGAGGAGGACGCCTGGCGCGACCCGAGGTCCAGGTCGGACGCGACGGGCCGCTCGTCGCCGCGCGCGGTGGCGGACAGCCGGGCGACCTCGGCAGCCTCGACGATCTGGCCCATCGAGAGGCGGAACTTCGCCGCCACGTCGCCGGTGTCGGCCACGCCGGTGAGGTCCGACCACGCCTGCATCCGCTCGGCGTAGCTGGGCGGCGGCGCCTCGACGAGCAGCACGGTGCGATCGCCCAGCGCGAGCGACGCGCCGCGCGACGGCGCCGCCACCACCACGCGCTCGGACCGCTGGTCGAGCGCGCGCAGCAGCCGGCCGCGCTCGGCGGGGTCGAGGTCCTCGAGCCCCTCGAAGATCAGCGGGCGGCCCTCCAATGCGGAGATCAGCGCCGCGTCGGCCATCACGTCGCGCTGCTCCATGTCGCGCGCGTGCGCGACGACGAGCGGGCGGCCGAACGCCTTGGCGAGCAGGGCCTCGGCGTCGGGGCCGCAGAGCACGACCGGCAGGTCGCTGGGGCGGGAGAGCATCGCCGCGGCGGCGGCCACGTGGTCGTGGCGGCCCGGGTCGTGGGCGGGGATGGGGACCAGCCGCAGCCGCACCGGCGCGGGCAGGTCGTCCATGCGGGCGCCGAGCAGGTGGGCGGCGAGCCGGTCGGCGACCTTGATCGGGCGCTCGGCGAGCGGCGTCGAGGCGTCGCCGAGCAGCTTCAGCGCGCCGAGCCGGCGCAGCGGGCCGTCCTGGTCGAACGCCGTCATCACGTCGGCGGCGGTGACGCCTTCGCCCTCCAGCAGGTGGCCGACGAGACGCGGGCTCGGGAGCTTGCGCGTCACGTCGTCCTGCAGGTAGGCGAACAGGCGCCCGAAGCGGGGGTTGAGCTCAGGCGCCGCGCACGTGGCGAGCACCGCGGCGTCGAGCAGGTCGAGCCCGAGCGCCAGGGTGATCGCCGCGAGGCGATCGTCGGCGCCCGACGCCGACTCCCCTTGCGACAGCTGCAGCGCCGTCTCGTCGGAGATGTACAGCCCGCGGAACGGGTCGGCCGGGTTCGGGTCGCTGGAGGCGACGCGCTGCACCGCGGACATCACGCGACGGTCGACGAAGTCGAAGCCCAGCTCGGTCATGACTCAGACCTACCGGATGGAGTCGGCGACGGAGTCCGCCTCGGTCTCGAGGGCGTCGCCGGGCTGGGAGACGGTCAGCGGCCCGCTGTTGGGCGCGCCGCGTTGCTGGACCACGTGGGCGAGCTCGTGGGCGATCAGGCGGTCGCCGTCCGAGGATCCGGGGTTGTACTCGCCCTTGGCGAAGTAGACGTCGGTGCCGGTGGCGAACGCCTTCGCCGACACCGAGCGGTTGAGCTGGTCGGCGGTGTCGTCGGTGTGCACCGTCACGTCGCCGAGGTCACCGAGATCGCCCTCCATGCGCCCGCGGACGTTCGAGGGCAGGGTCGTGCCGCTCCCGCGCGAGGCGTCGATCTTGCCCTGCACGTCGGGGTGGACCTCGCCGGTGGGCATGATCCCCGCGCCCTCGCGGGCGATGGAGTTGCGAGAACGCGGAGTTGCCCACGTCGGAAGCCAGTTGGTGCAGGGGCTTCTCGTGCTCGCGCTCCTGTACATCGGGCGGCTCGATCCGCTGCTGGTGCTCGAGCTCCTGCTCGCGGTCGTGCTGGGCGCTCCAGCTCACGGGGCGAGCATACGGCCGCGCACGCCCGCCCCGCAAGGTCCGTCCGGGCAGCATGACGGTCACACCCGGGCACGATATCTTGACCACCGGATGCGATCCGGTGGTCAGAGGCGAGCGTCGCTCCCCGAGATGGTGGGGGCCTGGCTGAAGGTCTGGACGCCCCCGCGCGACGTCGAGGTCCCGCCGGTGCCCGTGCGCGGGCTCCTGATCGGGGCGGCGGTCGTCGTGGTGGTGGGGGCTGCGCTCGCAGCGGTGCTGGTCCCACGGATCGACGACGCCAAGGACCGGGCGGCGGCGCGGGAGGCGCGCGAGAAGGCGGCGCGGCAGGCCGAGCGCCGCCGGCAGGTGATCGCCGAGCAGCGCCCGAGACGCGCCCGGGCCGCCGACCTGCGTCCCTCCTCAGGCTCCCCGCCGGCCCGGCGCGAAGCCGCTCGGGTGGCGCTGCTCTCGCGCGCCGAGGCGGCGATCACGGTCGACGCCCGCCGTCGCGCGGAGAGCGGCGAGCTGAGCGGCCGGCCGGGCGGGACGGCGTGCGAGCCGTACCCGAAACGCGACCCCGGGCCCGAGCACGACCTGTCCGCGCGCGCGGGCGTATACGACTGCCTCGTCACCCTGCGCAAGATCGCGTCGACCGAGACCAACGTCTCGGGCACGCTCGGGTACCCGTTCCGCGCCGTGATCGACTTCGACGCGTTCTCGTTCGTGTGGTGCCGGACCAACCCGGTGCCCGGCGAGCGGGTCGTCCCGGACCCGCGCACGGTGATCGAGCTGCCCGAAGCCTGTCGCGCCACATAGCAGGAGTTCCAGACGGGGAGGCGAAAGGCCCACACCGATGGGTTCCCGCAACCGTGATCGGAGCACGACGTGACCGGCAAGGCCAAGGTCATCGCCTTCGCCAACCAGAAGGGTGGCGTCGCCAAGACCACCACCACGCTGAACCTCGCGGCGGCGTTCGCCGAGGAGGGGCACCGGGTGCTGTGCATCGACATGGACCCGCAGGGCAATCTCACGATGTCGCAGGGCATCGATCCCGACACGCTCGAGCAGTCGATGTTCGACGTGCTGGTGCACGACATCTCGATCCGCGAGGTGATCCGCCGCCGCGAGGTGGACATCGCGTGCTCCTCGATCGACCTCGCCGGCGCCGAGATCGCGATGTCGATGAAGATCGGCCGCGAGCGCTCGCTGGACAAGGCGCTGCGTCCGATCCAGGAGGACTACGACTTCATCTGCATCGATACGCCGCCGTCCCTGGGACTATTGACCATCAACGCGCTGACCGCGGCCGACAAGGTGATCGTCCCCGTTCAATGCGAGTATCTGTCGATGCGCGGGCTGATCCAGCTCCAGAACACACTCTCGATGATCCGCGAGAACCTCAACCCCGACGTGGACATCGCGGGCATCCTGCCGACGATGGTCGACTCGAGGACGCTGCACGCCAAGGAGGCGATCGAGATTCTCGAGGAGAACTTCGGCGATCGGGTGTTCGGTGCGCGCATCCGCAAGACGATCCGGTTCGCGGAAGCGCCGGTGAAGGGGATGTCCGTGCTCAAGTACGAACCGAACGGGTCGGCGGCCGACGCCTACCGCCAGCTGGCGAAGGAGGTGCTCTCGAATGGCAAGCGGTAAGCGCGCGAGCATGCGGGAAGGTCCGCTGGCCGCCCTGTTCCGGAAGACGGAGGAGGACGGTCTCGAGGAGGGCCAGGCGCCCCCGGACCTGCCGCGGGCCGAGGAGCCGGCGCCGCCCGAGCAGCCGGATCCGCGCGACGAGCCGCGCGTCCCGACGCCGCAGGAGCGTCTGCGCCACGCGTTCTCCTCCGACCTGCCGGACAACCTGATGGCTCCGCCCAGCGGCAGCGCTCCGCCTCCCTCGGCGGCGGAGTACGAGTGGAGCTCGGCCGGGCCCAACGAGATCGCGCAGCCCAAGCTGCGCGTCGTGGGCGTCGGCGGCGGCGGCGTGAACGCCGTCAACCGCATGATCGAGGCGGGCGTCCCGGGCGTGGAGTTCCTCGCCTTCAACACCGACGCCCAGTCGCTCAACACCTCAGAGGCGCACGTGAAGCTCCAGCTCGGGGCGGACATCACGCGCGGCCTCGGCTCCGGCTCGGATCCCGAGCGGGGGCGTGCCGCGGCGATGGAGGACTCCGACCGGATCAAGTCGCTGCTGCGCGGCTCGGACATGGTCTTCATCACGGCCGGCGAGGGTGGCGGCACCGGCACGGGCGCGGCGCCCGTGGTGGCGCGGATCGCCCGCGAGCTGGGCGCGCTCACCGTGGGCATCGTCACCAAGCCGTTCGGCTTCGAGGGCTCGCGGCGCCTGCAGGCCGCCGAGCGCGGCATCGAGTCGCTCTCCGAAGAGGTCGACACGCTGATCGTGGTGCCCAACAACCGGCTGCTGTCGGTGCTGGACAAGCAGACGTCGATGATGGAGGCCTTCACGGTCGCCGACGACGTGCTGCGCCAGGGCGTCCAGGGCATCTCGGACCTGATCACGCTCCCGGGCCTGATCAACCTCGATTTCGCCGACGTGCGCACGATCATGTCCGACGCGGGCAACGCCCTGCTGGGCATCGGCATGGGCACGGGCGACAAGCGCGCGGTGGAGGCGGCCGAGAAGGCCACCTCGTCGCCGCTGCTGGAGACGACGCTCGAAGGGGCACGGGGCATCCTCCTCTCGATCACCGGCGGGCGCGACCTGTCGCTGTGGGAGGTCAACGAGGCGGCTCGCGCCGTCCAGGAGGCCGCGCACCCGGACGCCAACATCATCTTCGGCGCCATGCTCGACGAGAACCTCGAGGACGAGGTGTGGATCACCGTCGTGGCCACCGGCTACTCGGGCTCCAGGACGCCCCGCAGCCTCGAGCGCGAGGACCGCTGGACCGAGCCCGCCGGCGAGCCGCGCATCTCGCGCCGCGGCCCTCGTCGGTCGACGTCGACGTGCCGGAGTTCATCCCTCGGTTCTGACCACCGCAGGGAGGTAGCCCGTGCCCGGGATCGTCGCCGCCGGGCACCCAGTCACCGCCGGCGCCGGCGCGGACGTCCTCCGCGCCGGCGGCAACGCGGTGGACGCCGCGCTCGCGGCCATGCTCACGTCGTTCGTCACCGAGCCGCTGCTCACCGGGCTCGGCGCGGGCGGCTACATGCTCGTCGCCACGCCCGGCCAGGAGCCGGTGCTGCTGGACTTCTTCGTGTCGGCGCCGAGCGCGGGCGATCGCGCGCCGCTGGTGCCGGTCGACGTGTCGTTCGGCGACGTCGTGCAGGTGTTCAACATCGGGGCCGCCTCGTGCGGGGCGTACGGGACGCCGGCGGGGATCGCGGCGGCGGCTTCGCGCTTCGGCAGCATGCCGCTCTCCGAGTTGGCGGCGGGGGCGATCGCGCTGGCGCGCTGCGGGGTGGAGGTCAACGCCCAGCAGGCGTACCTGTTCGAGATCCTCTCGCCGATCACCGAGCACTCGCCGGAGTCGCGCGGGTTGTACATGCCGGCGGGGCGGCCCCGGCGCGAGGGGGAGACGTACGCCGACCCTGATCTGGCGGTGGCGCTGGAGCGCCTGGCGAGCGAGGGGCCGGCGGCGTTCTACACCGGCGACATCGCGGACGCGGTGGTCTCGTGGGTCGGCGAGCGCGGCGGGACGCTGACGCGCGACGATCTCGCCGCCTACGAGGCGATCCCGCGCGAGCCGGTCCGCGTCAGCTACCGGGGCCGCGAGGTGTTGACCAACCCGCCGCCGAGCGCCGGCGGCACGCTGCTCGCCTACGCGCTGGCGCTGCTGGCGCGCGAGCGAGCGCCAGCCGGAGCCGGCCGAGATCGTGGCCGCCATGGAGCGCGCCCAGGAGGAGCGCACGCCCGCGTTCCTCGAGGGCCTCGACGCACCGGGGTTCCTCGAGCGCTTCATGGCCAGCCGGCTCGGCTCGACCACGCACATCTCGGTCCTGGACGACGACGGCGGCGCGTGCGCGGTGACGTGCACCAACGGCGAGGGCTCGGGCCTCGTCGTCCCGGGCACGGGCGTGCACGTCAACAACATCATGGGCGAGCAGGACCTGTCGCCGCTGGGGTTCTTCACGCACCCGCCGGGGCGGCGGCTGCCGTCGATGATGGCCCCGACCATCGTCCTGGCCGACGGGGCGCCCGAGCTCGTGCTCGGCTCGGCGGGCTCCAACCGGATCCGCTCGGCGTTGTTGCAGGTGATCCTCAACGTGATCGACCACGGGATGGACGCCGCGGCGGCCGTCGAGGCGCCGCGGTTGCACTTCGAGGACGGCATCGTGTACGTCGAGCCCGGGATCGACACGTCTGTGCTCGAGGCCTCGGGGCGCACGATTGCGCGCTTCCGTGATCGCAACCTGTTCTTCGGGGGGTGCCAGGCGGTCGAGCGCGCGGCGGGGTCGGGGGAGCTGTCAGGCGGCGGAGATCCTCGGCGTGGGGGCGCGGTCGTAGCGACTTGATGGGCGGCCGCTGGGCTTGCCGGGCGCGTGGCTGACCGGCCGGTCCACTGCGGCTGGGTGCGGAGGTGGGGTGCCGGCCGCGTCGGTGAGTGAGCTCTGTATGCGGACGCGGAAGGCGGGTGGGCTGGATCCGGGCGGGATGGCGCACCGGAATGCGGCCCAGCCCGGACGCGAGGGCGGCACCCTCGCTCCCCCACCCAGCCGCCCTTGACCTTCGAGCCCACGACCCCTTGACAGCCCCGAAGTGAGTGGTAACTTCCAAACGATCATGTGCCACGGCTCCCACCACCACCGATACGACCGCGCACCGCAGATGACCACGACGCTGCCCGAGGAGCCGGACCACCTCCGCGCCTCCGACGCCGAGCGTGACCGGACCGTCGAGATGCTGCGCACCAACGCCGGCGCCGGCCGGCTGGACTCCGACGAGCTCGAGGAGCGGATCGCGAGCGCGCTCACGGCGCGCACCCGGGCGGAGCTCGCGGCGCTGACGGCCGACCTGCCGCAGCCGCGGCGCAGCGCGCCCCGGCAGCACCACGTCCAGCGCGCGAGCCACCACCATCGCCACCACCCCGGCGGACTGCTCCCGATCGCGCTGCTGCTGATCGCGATCTGGGCCGTGACCGGGGCCGGGTACTTCTGGCCGATCTGGCCGCTGATGTGGTTCGCGTTCGCGGGCCTGGCGAGCTTCCGGCGTGGTAACACCGGTGTGATCGGTCGCGGTAACACTGGTGTGATCAGGTAACCCCTGGTTCACCAGTAACCACCGCTTAACCAACAGACCTGGGGCTCCGCCCTTTCCTTGAACAGTGAAGCGTCATGTGCCGACAATCGGCGCATGGGTGCAAGGACATGGGTTGCGCTGCTCGCGGCGCTCGCCCTCACGGCTGCAGGCTGCGGGGGCTCATCGGAAGGCGGGTCCGGGGACGCCGGTAACAACGGCGCTCCTGTCAAGGGCAAGAAGGGCGGCAAGGTCACGTTCCTGGCCGCTGCGGACGTCGACTACCTCGACCCCGGGCAGACGTATTACACGTTCGGCTACGCCGTCGCGTACGCGACGCAGCGGCCGCTGTACTCCTTCGAGCCCGACGACGCGGAGAAGCCGGTACCCGACCTCGCCGAGGGCGATCCGGAGATCTCGGCCGACAGCAAGAAGATCACGGTGAAGCTGCGCTCGGGCGTGAAGTTCTCGCCCCCCGTGAACCGCGAGGTGACCTCCAAGGACGTCAAGTACGCGTTCGAGCGGGCGTTCACGCAGAACGTCCCGTCCGGCTACGCCACGTCCTACTTCGCCGACATCAAGGGCGCGCCGAAGGGCCCGGGCAAGTTCCGCGACATCGCGGGCATCCAGACGCCCGACGACCGCACGATCGTCTTCGAGCTCACGCGCCCGACCGCGGTCACCGTGGCCGCCGCGCTCGTGATGCCGATCACGGTCCCCGTGCCGCAGGAGTACGCCGCGAAGTACGACAAGAAGAACCCGTCGACCTACGACCAGTACACGGTGTTCACCGGCCCGTACATGGTGCGCAACGACAAGAGACGGCAAGGTCGTGGGGCGGGATCCAGGCAAGCTGATCGAGATGGTCCGCAACCCGAACTGGGACGCGTCGACCGACTTCCGGCCGGCCTACCTCGACGAGATCCGCATCGAGGAGGGCAACGACGACCTGACGGTCGCCAGCCGCCGGACGCTGCAGGGCGACGGCCTGATGTGCTGCGACTCGGGCCAGCCCCCGATCGCGATCCTGCGCCGTGCGCTGACCTCGGCGAAGTCGCAGATCGCGCGCGTCGCCAGCGGCGGCACGCGGTGGATCGCGCTGCGCGCGGACAAGAAGCCGTTCGACAACATCAACGTGCGCAAGGCGGTGATCGCGGCGTTCAACCGCGAGGCGCTGCTGCTCACCCGCGGCGGCCGCGAGGTCGGGCCGATCGCCCAGCACTACATCCCGCCGGGCGTGCCGGGCTTCGAGGAGTCCGGCGGCGAGAAGGGCTTCGAGGAGTTCGACTTCATGCAGAACCCGAAGGGCGACGCCAACCTCGCCAAGGAGTACATGCTCAAGGCGAAGGCCGAGGGCGTGCCGGTCTCCGACGACGGCCGCTACACCGGGCCCGGGGACCTGCTCACGATCGCGACCAACGCGGACCCCGGTCTGCAGACGGCCACGGTCGCGCAGGGGCAGCTGGAGGAGCTGGGCTTCGAGCTCAACTTCCGCAAGGTGCCGCAGGACACGCTGTACACACGGTTCTGCAACGTCCCGGGCTCCGGCTACATCGTCTGCCCCAACGTGGGCTGGTTCCGTGACTTCACCGACCCCCAGTCGGTGCTGGAGCCCACCTTCAAGGGGGCGGCGATCAAGCCGCAGGGCAACGTCAACTTCTCGATGCTCGACGACCCGGCGATCGACACGGCGATGGACAAGGCCGCGACGATCCCAGCCGGGCCGAAGCGCGACCAGGCGTGGGCCGAGATCAACCGCCGGATCGTCGGCGACGCGCCCGGGATCCCGTACTCGTGGGATGACTCGTTCAACCTGCAGTCCAAGGACGTCCAGGGCGTGATGAACGGCTACACGACCGTCTGGGACTTCGCCTTCTCCTCCATCAAGTAGGTCCTCCCCAAGAGCCTGTCCGGCCCCGCCGTGTGCGTACGGCGGGGCCGGGCGGTCACTTCGTCAGGGCGATCCGCCAGTGGCCGTCCGCGCGCTCGGTGGCGAGGGCGTGGCCGTGGTCGGCGGCCAGCGCCGCCAGGTCGATGGGCGCCTCGGGATCGGTGGCGAGCACGACCAGCACGTCGCCGGCCGCCAGCTCGGCGAGCGCGGCGCGGGCCTTGATCAGCGGGAGCGGGCAGTTGAGCCCGCGGGCGTCCAGGGTCTGCTCCATACGATGGATGCATGATCGCGGCCATCCTCGAATCGAGCGAGCTGGAGCGGCTCTCGACCGGGCTGTCGCTGCTCGTCTCGGCCGCCGCGGGCGGGCGCGACGCCCGCGCGCTGGTGACGTTCGGCGCGCTCGGCGTGCTCCTCGACGACGCGTTGCTGGAGCGCGCGATGCGCCCGGAGGCCGCCCCGCACGTGGGTGACGCCGGGCGTGCGGCGTTCGCGCGCACGCTGGTCGAGCTGCGCGAGACCGCCGCCGCGCTCGATCAGGTCCGCATGTGGGCGTGCGCGGCCGCGGTCGAGGCGACCGGGGTGGACCGGGCGCAGGTCGAGGCGCGCCTCGACGGCGTGATGTCGACGCCGCGCTTCATGCGCGAGGTGGCGGGCGCGGAGCTCGTCGTCGTATGAGGTGGTGGGCGGCGCTCGCGCTCACGGTCGTGGCGCTCGCCGGGTGCGGCACGCCGTCGCCCGACCTGTTCGAGGTCAAGCGCAGCGGGGACGACCCCAACGCCAACGTCACCGTGGTCGTCAACGACGCCGGCAACGTGAGCTGCAACGGCACCAGCCACAAGCTCGACGCCGACCGCCTGCTGGCCGCCCGCCAGGTGCTGCGCGACCTCCAGCCGCAGGCCGAGCTGCACCTCGAGCTCCCGCCCGGGCGCGCCACCGCGCTCTCCTACCGGGCGCGCATGGAGGCGGGCACGATCGCCTTCTCGGACTCCTCGCGCGAGAACCCGAAGAGCTTCCTCGCGCTGGCCGCGTTCACGAAGGACGTGACCGAGCGCGTGTGCGGCCTGGAGCGGTAGCGTCACCCCATGAGCGCGGAGCTGTTCGACGCGATCCGGGCCGGCGAGGTGGCCACCGTGCGCGAGCTCGTCACCGCCGACCCGCCGCTGGCCTCCGCCCGTGACGAGAACGGGCTCTCGGCGGTGCTGGTCGCCCTCTATCACCGCCAGCCGGAAGCGGCCGAGGTGCTGACCGGCGCAGGACTCGAGCTCGACGTGCTCGAGGCGGCCGCGCTCGGCCGGCTCGACGTGCTGCGCGAGCACCTCGCGGAGGACCCGGACGCGCTCGCCGCGCGCTCGCCCGACGGCTTCACGCCGCTGCATCTCGCGGCGTTCTTCGGCGGCGGCGCCGCCGTGCGCGTGCTGCTCGCCGCGGGCGCGCCGCCCGACGCCGACGCCGACAACCCCGCCGGGGTGCGCCCGCTGCACTCCGCGACGGCGGCCCGCGACCACGACGCCGTCCGCGCGCTGCTGGAGGCCGGCGCGGCGCCCGACGTGCGCCAGCAGGGCGGCTTCACGCCGCTGCTGGCCGCGGCGCACGCCGACGACCCGGAGATGACCGAGCTGCTGCTCCGCCACGGCGCCGACCGCACGCTGGCCGCCGACGACGGCCGCGACGCCGCCGCCATGGCCGGCGAGCGCGTGCGGCCGATCCTCGGCTGATGCGGATCGCCGTCCTCGCCGACATCCACGGCAACGCCCCGGCGCTGCGGGCGGTGCTGCGGGAGCTCGACGCCGAGCCCGTCGACGCGCTGGTCGTCGCCGGCGACGTCGTGGGCGGCCCGCGGTCGCTCGCGGTGTTGCAGATGCTCGCCGCGCGCGCCGAGCCGACGCTCTGGATCGCCGGGAACGCCGAACGCGAAGCGATCGCCGTGTTCGACGGCGCGCGGCCGGCCGAGGACGAGGCCGGCCGGGCCGCGGCGTGGAGCGCCGGGGAGCTCGATCAGCGGTGGCGCGACGCGCTGGCCTCGTGGCCGATCTCGCTCGCGCTCGACGGGGTGCGCTTCTGCCACGGCTCCCCGCGCCGCGACGACGAGATCCTCACCCGGAGCACGCCGGAGCCGGTGCTGCGCGAGGCGCTCGCCGACGTGGCCGAGGCGCTGGTGGTCGGCGGCCACACCCACCAGCAGGTCGTCCGCGAGGGCTACGCCAACGCCGGCAGCGTCGGGATGCCCTACGAGGGGCGGGCGGGCGCGTTCTGGATGGTGGTCGCCGACGGCGAGCCGCAGCCGCGCGAGACGTCCTACGACGTCGAGGCCGCGGCCGCCGAGCTGCGCGCGACGGGGTACCCGGACGTCGAGGGCCACCTCGCGGAGTCGCTGCTCGAGCCCGCCGACGCCGAATGGGTCACCGGGTTCTTCGAGGGCGCCGCGGGACGCTAAGCCTGGATTAGGCTAGGGGTCCCGCCGAAGTGGACCTTGCCGTTGGAGCGCGCGCGGGCCTGCGCGCGCTCGACGAAGTCCAGGCGCTTGAGCGCCGCGCGGAGCAGCCGCGTGACGAGCTTGAGCCGCGCCGACTCCGAACGGAGGTCGAGCAGGCCCTGTTTGGCGTCGAGGCCAAATTCGACGGTGGCGGCCATCTGGTAGGCGCTCATCGCCCCGATCTCCTCCGCATCCGGGGTGCGGTCGGTGGCCTGGCGCACCAGTTCCGCGTACGCGGCGTGGGCGCGCTCCGCGGCCTCACCGTCGAGGTCCTCGTCGCGGTCGTCGAGGAACTCGACCGCGCCCGCCGGGTAGGGCAGCGCGTCCTGGCGCTCGCTGATGCGGAACGGCCGCGTCCCGCGCGCGATCAGGTTGACCCGCCCGTCCGGGAGCTCCTCGAGCACCTCGGCGATCTCGCACGCGCAGCCGATCGGCCGCAGCCCGTCGTCGGCCATCCAGACGATCCCGAACTCGGACTCCTCCTCCATGCAGCGGGCGATCATCGCCTTGTAGCGGTCCTCGAAGATATGCAGCGGGACGAGCTCGCTCGGGAGCGCCACGAGGCCGAGTGGGAACAGCGGGAAGTCCCGGACGATCGACACGGCAGCAGATGGTACGCCCGGTGGTCGCGCGCTGTCCGCCGGCTCGTATCCCGTCACATGGCCACTACCGCGATCGTCTGGTTCCGGCGCGACCTGCGCGTCCACGACCACCCCTCGCTGACCGCCGCCACACGCTCGGCCGACCGCGTCGTGCCCGTGTTCGTGATCGACGACGCGCTGCTGCGCGGCCGCCTCCCGAGTGGTCCGCGCACGAACTTCATGCTCGGCTGCCTGCGCGAGCTGCGCGCCGCGCTGCGCGTCCGCGGCGCCGACCTCGTGATCCGTCGCGGGCGCCCCGAACGCGAGCTCGCCCGGCTCGCCGAGGAGACCGGCGCGGACGCCATCCACTTCGCCTCCGACGTGTCGCCTTACGCCATGGCGCGCGACCGCCGGGTCACCGAGGCGATGGCGCAGGCCGGCGTCGAGGTCGTCCGCCACCCGGGCCTGTTCGTGGCCGACGTCGGCAAGCCGCGCACCAAGGACGGGAAGCCGTTCGGCATGTTCACGCCGTTCTGGCGCGTCTGGGAGCGGCTGGAGCGGCGCGAGGTCCACGGCGCCCCGCGCGCGCTCGGCTTCCCGAAGGGCCTTGCCGCCGGAGACATCCCCAGCCTCGACGAGCTCGGGCTCACCGACGACCTCGCCGACCCGTTCGAGCCGGGCGAGAAGGCGGCCCGCAAGCGCATGCACGCATGGCTGCGCGACGGGATCGCCGACTACGCCGACCGCCACGACCGGCTCGAGGGCGGCACCTCCGAGCTGTCCCCGTACCTGCACTTCGGGTGCGTCTCCCCGCGCGAGCTGGAGGAGAAGGCCGGGCCCGGCGAGTTCGTCCGCCAGCTCTGCTGGCGCGACTTCTACGCCCACGTCCTCCTCCACAACCCCGGCAACGCCCTGCGCGCCCATCAGCCGGTGATGGACGGGCTCGAGTGGGAGGACGACGACGAGGGCTTCGAGGCCTGGTGCGAGGGCCGCACGGGCTTCCCCGTGGTCGACGCCGGGATGCGCCAGCTGCGCACCCGCGGCTGGATGCACAACCGCGCGCGGCTGATCGTCGCCTCGTTCCTGACCAAGGACCTGCACGTCGACTGGCGCCGCGGCGAGGCGCACTTCATGCGCTACCTGCTGTGCGGCGACGAGGCCTCCAACAACGGCAACTGGCAGTGGGTGACGTCGGTCGGCGTCGACCCGGCGCCGTACTTCCGCCGCCTCTACAACCCGGCCGCCCAGCAGCAGCGCCACGACCCCGACGGCGCCTACGTCCGCCGCTGGGTGCCCGAGCTGCGCGACGTCCCCATCGAACGCCTCGCCGAGCCGTGGCGGATGACCGACGACGAGCAGGCGGAGGCAGGCTGCGTGATCGGCCGCGACTACCCGGAGCCGATCGTCGACCACAAGCAGGAGCGCGAGCGCGCGATCGCCCGCTACCGCGCGGTCCGCCGCTAGCACCGCTCTAAGCTCCCGCGCCCCGTGGAGCGCGAGTACCTGCAGTCAGACCAGCCGCCCGGCGTGCCGCCGCTGGCGCTCACCGGCGAGCGCACGCTGCCCGACGTGCCGGAGGAGAACTACTGGTTCCAGCGCCACCTCGTCGTCTACCAGTGGATCGCCGCCCGCGCGCACGGGCGCCGGGTCGTCGACCTCGCGTGCGGCGAGGGGTACGGCTCGGCGGTGCTGGGCGGCACGGCCGCCTCGGTGGTCGGCGTCGACGCCAACCCCGAGGCGTTCGAGCACGCGCGGCTGAAGTACACGAGCGAGACGGTCCGCTTCGAGCGCAACATGATCGAGCTGTGGCGCGGCGACGTGGACTGCGTCGTGTTCCTGCAGACCATCGAGCACGTGCAGGACCCGGACGCGGTGCTCGACGCGATCCGCGAGCAGATCGGCCCGGGAGGCGTCGCGTACGTCTCCACGCCCAACGTGCTGACGCTCGCCCCGAAGGGCGCCGAGCGCTCCGGCAACCCGTGGCACGTGTACGAGTACCGCCCGGAGGAGTTCGCCGCGCTGTGCTCGCGGCACTTCGCGAGCGTCGACCTGCTGGGGCTGTTCCACGCGCGCAAGCTGCGCGCCCACCAGTGGGCGATCGAGCACGCCCGCTGGGACGACCTCCACCGCTCGCTGCGGTTCACGGACCCGTTCTACGCTCGCTTCACGCCCGCGATCTCGGTGCGCGACTTCGCCCTGCGCCGGGGCCGCCTGGAGCGCGCGCTGGACCTGGTGGCCGTGCTCCGTCCGTGATCCCGGTAGGGTGGTCACCTTCATAACGTCGAACCACCTTGCCGAGTCTCCGCCGGTCGTCCGGCGGAGAGCGGGGGAACCAGTTGGAGCCGAGTTCCGGCTCCGTGGGGCGAATCGCCGCCATCGTGCGGCGTAGCGCAGGTCCAAGCGCGAGCCCGACAGCTAACCCCGTAGGCGCTGAGACCAGGGGGAATTTCGCTGTGCCCAACGTAGATCTTTCGAGCCACTCAGCGTGGCTCGACTCCAAGCGTCGATCGCGCGCCCGCCGTGCAGAGGCCCGCAAGGCCCGACGCCGCACGCGCAGTCGCAAGACGACGGCGATCGTCGCCGCGCTGTCGCTGACCGTCGCCGCCGGCGGAGCCGTCGCGCAGAGCGGAGGCTCGTCCAGCGTGCGCGCGGCCGGCTCCAGCGTGTCCGCCCTGCAGTCCGCGCTCGGCATCTCGGCCGACGGCGTCTACGGCCCGCAGACGCGCGCCGCCGTCAGGCGCTTCCAGCGCTCGCACGGCCTCACGGTCGACGGCATCGCCGGCCCGGCCACGCTCCGCGCGCTCGGCATCTCGGGCAGCGGGGTCGGCGGGAGCGACGACGCCGGCACCGAGTCCTCCAACGCCGAGCACCACGCTGGCCCGCATCGCCCAGTGCGAGTCGGGAGGCGACCCGACCGCCGTCTCCGCGCTCCGGCCAGTACCGCGGGAAGTACCAGTTCTCGCGCCCCACGTGGCGCGCCATGGGCGGCACGGGCGATCCGGCCAAGGCCTCCGAGGCCGAGCAGGACCGGCTCGCCGCCGCGCTGCTCGCGGCCCGCGGGACGGCCCCCTGGCCTGTCTGCGGGAAGAACGCCTAGGTCCAGCGGAGGGTTTCGGGCTCGTCGCGCATCCGCAGGATGCGCGCGGGCACGCCGCCCACGACGGCGTTCGCCGGCACGTCCTTGGTGACGACCGTGCTGGTGCCGACGATCGCGTTGTCGCCGACGGTCGCGCCGCGCAGGATGCACGCGCCGTAGCCGATCCAGCAGTTGTGGCCAACCGCCACGTCGCGCTTGTAGATGCCCTGGAGGCGGATCGGGCGCTCCTGCTCGACGACGCCGTGGTCGAAGTCGATCAGCATCACGCGGTCGGCCACGATGCACTCGCGGCCGATCGCGACGCGCTGGAAGGAGGAGATCGTGCACTCCTGGCCGAGCACGGTCTTGGCCCCGATCTCCACCTCGCCCTCGTGGGCGCGGATCTTCGTGCCGTGCCCGATCCACGACCAGCGCCCGAGCCGGACGACGGCGTCGCGGCCGATCTCGAGCTCGACGCCCGGGCCGATGAAGCACAGCCCGTCGGTCTTCAGGCGGCCTCGGAAGCGGAGCTTCAGCCACGCCCAGCGCACGATCAGGCGGGCGTACTTGTGGTTGAGCATCCCGTGGCGCCGCATGAAGCGCAGCAGCACGAGCGGGCCGCCGTGCAGCGGGGCCGGGGCGCCGCGCTCCTGCAGCGTGCGTGGCCCAGTCACCGTCGCCATGGTTCGATCCTAGTTCGATCCTCGTTCGCTGCCATCATGCCCCGCCGATGAGCGCGTCCAAGGGCAGCCTCTCCGAGCGCCTCCTCGCGGGGGACAAACGCGCGCTGGCGCGCGGCATCTCGCTCGTCGAGGACGACGATCCCGAGGGCTGGGCGCTGGTGCGTGAGATCTATCCACATACCGGCTCGGCGCAGGTGGTCGGGTTCACCGGCCCGCCCGGTGCCGGCAAGTCCACCCTGATCGGCGCGCTCGTCAAGCACCAGCGTGCGCTGGACCGCACCGTCGCGGTCCTCTCGATCGACCCCAGCTCGCCGTTCCGCGGCGGCGCGCTGCTGGGCGACCGGATCCGGCTCACCGAGCACTTCCTCGACCCCGGCGTGTTCATCCGCTCGATGGCGACGCGCGGCGCGCTGGGCGGGCTCGCCGAGGCCGCCCTGCAGACGGCGCTGCTGATGGACGCCGCCGGGCGCGACGACGTGTTCCTGGAGACCGTCGGCGTCGGGCAGGCGGAGGTCGACGTGATCGACCACGCGGACTCGGTGGTGCTGGTGCTGATCCCCGGCTCGGGCGACTCGATCCAGGCGCTGAAGGCCGGCGTGATGGAGATACCGGACATCATCGTCGTCAACAAGTCCGACCACCCGCTGACCGACACGATGGTGCGCGAGATCAAGGGTGTGCTGACGCTGGCGCCGCAGGGCAGCTGGCCGGTGCCGATCATCAAGACCGAGGCCCACCGCAGCGAGGGGATCGAGGAGCTGGCGGCCAAGCTCGCCGAGCACCGCGCCCACGTGGAGGCAGAGGGCACGCTCGCCGAGCGGCGGCGGCGCAACCTGATGAACGAGGTGCTGGGCCTTGCCACCGTGCGGCTGCGGCGGGCGCTGGAGGCGACGCTCGAGGAGGTTCCCGAGGTGCGGGAGCTGCTCGACGAGGTCGTCGCGCGGCGGCTGGATCCCGCCAGCGCGGCCAGCGCGATCCTCGCGCGCGGAGCGGTCGACGCGGGTGACGCCGCGCGTCCGGATCAGCAGGCGGAGGCGGCCGGGGGGTAGGTGAGCGGCCAGTGAGCGCGCTCCTCGCCCAGCTCAGCGACCCGCACATCAACGTCGGGCCACAGGACCAGGGGTCCGCCGCGTCGCTGGCCGCCGCGGTCGAGAAGGTGCTCGCGATGCGGCCGCTCCCGGACGCGGTGCTGGTGTCCGGCGACATCGCCGACGGCGCGTTCGCGGCCGAGTACGAGCGCGCGGCGGAGCTGCTGGCGCCGCTGCCCATGCCCGTGCACGTGCTGCCCGGCAACCACGACGACCGCGACGGGCTGCGCGAGCACTTCGGCTGCGAGCCCGCGTACGCGACGCGCGTCGGCGACCTCCGCCTCGTCGCCTGCGACACGGCGATCCCCGGCCGGGTCGAGGGCCGGCTCGACCTCGCGTGGCTCGAGGCGCAGCTCGACGGAGGCGTCGCCGACCGTCGTCGCCATGCACCACCCGCCGCTGCGCACCGGGATGCCCGCGCTCGACGAGATCGGCCTCCCGGAGTGGGACCGCCGCGGGCTCGCCACCCTGCTCGCCGGGCACCCGCATGTGCTGCGCGTGCTCGCCGGCCACACGCACCGCACCTCCTACGAGGTCCTCGGCGGATGCGGCGTGCTCACCTGCCCGGGCACGCACCTCACCGCGCGGCTGGAGATCGGCGCCTCCGACTACGAGGTGGTGCGCGAGCCGCCCGCGGTCATGCTGCACGCGCTGCTCGGCGGCGAGCTGGTCTCGCACCTCCTGCCGATATAGGCGTCAGCGAACGGGGATGGAGTCCGAGTAGTCCCGCAGCCGGCCGGCGAGCTCCGCCGCCGCTGGGCCCACCTCGACGATCTCGTCGGCCGGGATGTCGGCCCGCCGGGCGGCCGACATGATCGCCTCGGGCGACGGGGCCTCGTACAGGCAGTAGGTGCGCCGGCGGTCGGCGCTGAGGAACGAGAACAACCAGCTCACGCCCTCGTCGCCGTTGATGTCGTCGATGAGCTTGACGTCCTCGCTGGTGAGTTCGAGTTGCTCCGCGAAGGCGCGCTCGACCATGTAGAGCGGCATGGGCCGATGCTACCGGCGATCGTCCTCGCCGTCAGCCCTCCGCGAGCTTGTGCCGGTGCGCGTAGGTGGCGGCCTCGGTGCGGTTGTGGCAGCCGGTCTTGCGCAGGATCGCGCGGACGTGGTTCGCCGCCGTGTGCTCGCTGATCGAGAGCGCGCCGCCGACCTGGCGGTTGCTCAGCCCCTGCGCGACGAGGCTGAGGATCTGCACCTCGCGGGGTGAGAGGCCGTCGGGGAGGCGCGTCTCCGGTGCGGGCGCGCCGACCGCCCGGATCCGGCCCGTCAGCGTGGGCATGCCGATGCGCTCGGCCAGCGACGCGGCCTCGGCGAGCAGCGCGCGGGCGCGCGCCCGGTCGCCGCCACGGCGCGCCTGCAGCAGCCGCCCGTACTCGTACGCGCGTGTGCGCGACCCAGGTCGCGGCGCCCATCCGGCGGTTGAGCTCCAGCGCGCTCTCGAAGTGCGCCTCGGCGCGGTCGGCCTCGCCGAGCGTGGCGGCCAGCATGCCCAGGTAGCGGTCGGCGGAGCCGTAGCAGGAGACGAGGTGGCCGATCATCACGTTGCCGCCGGCGAACGGCTCGAGCTCGGGGTAGACCAGCGCCGCCACGGTCTCGTCGCCCAGCGCCGAGCAGGCGTCGGTGAGGTAGGCGAGCGAGCCGAGCCAGAGCGTCTCGCGGTACGGGTCGAGCCCCTCGGCGACGACCCGTGAGAGCTCGCGCCGCGCCTCCTCCTCCATGCCGAGATCGGTCAGCAGGGCGACCATGCCGGGCCGCCAAGGGCCGGAGCGGCTCGGGTCGCCGGCGAGGATCCGCGTCACCGGGGCGAGCCCGGCGAGGCGGCCGCGCTCCCGGCGCACGCTGAACATCTGGATGCCGGTGGTGCCGGAGGGGTCGCGGCCGGTCAGCAGCCGCGCCCAGTCCTGCGAGCGCAGGGCCGCCGCCTCGGCCTCGTCCAGGCGCCCGTCGCACAGCGCGATCGCCGACCCGTAGTGCTCGGCGACGTGCAGCATGAACGGCTGCGCGGTCTGCTCGGCCATCGCGCGCAGCGCGGCGACCTCGCGGCGGGCGGCGTCGTGGTCGCAGCGCGCGACGAGCGCCGGGACGCGCCACGCCATCGCCTCCGCGCGGAGCTCGGTGTCGCCCAGCTCCGTGGCGAGGTCGCCCGCCTCGGTGAGCATCGCGACGATCTCCTCCAGCGGGGTCGTGCCGCGCGACCAGTAGGCGCGCGTGAGCACGGCGGCGAGGCCGCGCTGGTCGCCCAGGCGCCGCGCCATCGCGATCGCCTGTGTCCGGACGAGGGCGCCCGCGCGCGCGGTGGCCCTGGAAGTCGAGCGCTCGCGCGAGCCCGCTGAGGAGGCCGACGCGCGCCTCGGAGTCCTCGGCGCCGAGCGCGGCGGCGGCCTCCTCCAGCAGCTCGGCGGCGCCCTGGTCGGCGATCCCCGGGCGCCAGCACGCGTCCTCGTAGCCGACCGCCGCCCGGGCGAGCAGGCCGGCGTCGCCGAGCTCGCGCGCGACGGCGGCCGCCGCCGCGAACGCGTCGAGCGCCTCCAGCGCTTTGCCCGCACGGTGGCGGGCGTTGCCGAGGTCCAGGTGCGCGGCGACGCGCTCGCCGGGGTCGTCGATGCCCAGCGCCAGCGCGGTGTTCAGGCGCGCCGCCGCCTCGTCGAAGGAGAGCGCCCGCGTCGCGGCCGTGGCGGCGAGGAGGTTGTACTCGACGGCCCGCTCCGCCGCGCCGAACGGGGCGGCGGCGGCGAAGTGGTGGGCGAGGTCGGCGAGCGCGCGGCCCGAGCGCGCCGGGCGCGCCTCCAGCGCCTCGCCCACGCGCAGGTGCAGCTCCGCCCGCCGCGGCCCGGACAGCCGGTCGTAGAGCGCCCGCCGCACGAGCTCGTGGGTGAAGCGCGACGAGATGCCGTGCTCCTCGATCATGCCGCTGCGGACCGCCTCGTCGAGCGCGGCGAGCAGCTCGAGCTCGCCGAGCCCGGCGGCGCGGCGGACGACGTCGAGCTCGAACTCCGCCCCCGCGGTCGCCGCCAGCTCGAGCAGGTCGGTCGTCCTCGGCGCCAGCCGGGCGAGCCGGCGGCTGACCACCTCGCGGACGCTCTCCGGCGTGCCGAGCTCCGCCAGCGGCCGCGTGATCCGCAGCGTTCCGCCGGTGAGGTCGACCGTCCCCGTCTCCACGAGCGCGCGCCACAGCTCGCACACGAGGAACGCGTTGCCCATCGTGAGGTCGCGGATCGCGCGCGCCAGCTCGCGTGGCTCGGGGCCGAGCTCGCCGCCGGCGGCGAGCTGGACGAACTCCGCCACCTCGTCGCCGGTGAGCTCCGCGAGCCGCAGCCGCACGACGTCGTAGCGGCGCAGGTCGGCGAGCGTCTCCGAGAGCGCCTCGGGCACGTCGGCCTCCGTGTCGCGGAAGGTGACGAGGACGAGCACGCGGGCCTCGCTGGTGCGCGCCAGGTGGCGCAGGAGCAGGAGCGTCGGCGCGTCGGCCCAGTGCCCGTCCTCGAGGACCAGCACCGCCGGCCGGCGGACCGTCACGCCGGCGAGCAGATCCGCCACCGCGGTGTGCAGGCGGTGGCGCTCGGTGTCCGGGTCGGCGGCCACCGGCGACGCGAGGTCGCCGACGCGCGCCCCCAGGTCGGGAAGCAGCCGCGTCAGCTCGCCGCCGCTCGCGCCCATCGCCTCGCGCAGCTCGTCGGCGTCCGTCGTCCGCGCCAGCTGGTGCAGCGCCTCCACGAACGGCCCGTAGGGCGGGCGCACGACCGCGTCGCAGGAGCCGTAGAGCACGAGCGCGCCGTCGTCCGCGGCCTGCGTCGGCGAACTCGCGCACGAGGCGGCTCTTGCCCGAGCCCGCGGCGCCGCCGACCAGGACGATGCGCCGGCGCTCGCCGTGCGCGCGCGGCATGAGCGTGCGCAGCCGCTCCAACTCGGCCTCGCGGCCGACGAACGGGAACGCGGGGGACGGAACGGCCACGCCAAACCGACCCTAGTCAATTCTGACCATGCCGATCAAGCGGACGGACGCCCGCGCCGGGAATAAAGTCGGTCAGCGCTCGTCATGACGTGGGAGGCGCGCTCGTGCAGGCTCGCGCCGACCCCGAGCAGCGGAGGACCCGGATGAGCACCACCACGGTCGCGAACGCGGCCCGCCAGGAGCAGAACGGCTTCGGAGGACGGCTGATCGCCCCCGAGGACGACGGTTACCAGGAGGCGCGCAGCGTCTACAACGCCATGATCGACAAGAAGCCCGCGCTCGTCGCGAGCTGCACCACGCCCGACGACGTCGCGTGGGTCGTGGGCTTCGCCCGCCGGCACGGCCTGCCGCTGGCCATCCGCGGCGGCGGCCACAACGGCGCGGGCCTCGGCACCGTCGACGACGGCGTCGTCGCCGACCTCTCGCCGATGAAGTCGATCGAGGTCGACCCCGGCGCCCGCACCGTCCGCGTGGGCGGCGGCTGCACGTGGGCCGAGGTCGACGCGGCCACGGGCGAGCACGGCCTCGCCACCCCGAGCGGGATCATCTCGACCACCGGCGTCGGCGGGCTGACGCTCGGCGGCGGCCTCGGCCACCTGACGCGCGGCTTCGGCCTGACCATCGACAACCTGCTCGACGCCGACATGGTGCTCGCGAGCGGCGAGCAGGTGCGCGCCAGCGACCACCCCGACCTGTTCTGGGCGATCCGGGGCGGCGGCGGCAACTTCGGCGTCGTGACCTCGTTCACGTTCCGGCTGCACGAGGTCGGGACGATCTTCGGCGGCCCGACGTTCTGGCCGGCCGAGCAGGGAGCCGAGGTGCTGTCCGTCTACCGCGAGTTCATGCCGTCCGCGCCCCGCGAGCTCAACGGCTTCTTCGCCTACCACGTCGTCCCGCCCGGCCCGCCGTTCCCGGAGGAGATCCACCTGCGCGCCGTGTCGGGCATCGTGTGGTGCTACGTCGGCGACGAGGCGGACGCGAGGGAGGCGATGGCGCCGCTGATGGACGCGGTGCCCGAGCCGCTCATGCACGGCGTGCAGGCGATGCCGCACGCCACGCTCCAGGGCGCGTTCGACGGCCTCTACCCGCCGGGCGACCAGTGGTACTGGCGGGCGGACTTCGTCAAGGAGATCCCGGACGCCGCGGTGGAGATCCACGACCGCTACGGCACCCAGCTGCCGACGATGAAGTCGACGATGCACCTGTACCCGATCGACGGCGCCGCCCATGACGTGGGGCCGTCCGACACCGCGTTCGGCCACCGCGACGCGAACTGGGGCGCCGTGTTCGCCGGCGTCGACCCCGACCCCGGCAACGTCGGCGCGATCCGCGACTGGAGCATCTCCTACCAGGAGGCGCTGCACCCGTACTCGGCCGGCGGCGCCTACGTGAACATGATGATGGAGGAGGGCGCCGAGCGCGTGCGCGCGAGCTACGGCGACAACTACGACCGCCTCGCGAAGGTCAAGGCGGCCTACGACCCGGACAACGTCTTCCGGGTCAACCAGAACATCCAACCCGTGGCGTAAAAGCGCGAGTACGCCTCGAACCGGCGGCCCGGGCGCGCTCCGCGTCCGGGCCGGCCGGCGCGCATACCCTCGGATGGGTGCTCAAGTTCGTCCTGTTGATCCTCGCCGCGGTCGCGGCGGTCCTGTTCTGGCCGGATCGCGACGGCGACGAGACGTCGCGCACGCCCTCGAAGGCGACGCCCGAGCCGACCGCCACGGCGAAGCCGAAGCCGCGCCCGCGGCTGCCGCGGCCCCGCGTGCCCGGACGACGTGCCGAAGTGCGCGAGCACCAGCGGGCGGATCGTCTTCGTCGAGCGCGTCGACCCCGACGGCGACGGGGACCTGCACGTCGTCGTCACCGACCGCGGCGGGGTGACGCTGACCGGGCTGACGGCGGTCGACGTCTCCAAGGACCTGCGCCCGCGCCGCGACCCGCGCGTGGGGGACGAGGCGGCCGCCATGGGCCCTGTGCAGCCCGGCAGCTACGGGCAGTCGCAGATCCACGCGCTGCGGTTCCGCGCCCGCCGGCGCTAAGCGGGCCACGCCGAGCCAGCCCTCCGCCGGGCCGAGCCAGGCGTCGCCGAGCGCCCAGCCGGTCAGCGCCAGCGTCGCCACGCCGAGCACCACCCCCGCGACGCGCGCGTGCCGCAGCCCCCACGCCGTGAGGGCGGCGAGCGCGGGCAGGGCGGCCGCCATCGGCAGGCCCGGGAACCACGGCCCCTCGACGCTCTCGACGCCGAACGCCGCGACCACCCACTGCGTCCCGGCGACCATCAGCAGCAGCTCGGCGGTCCGCTCGCTCTCGCGGCGCTCCGGGATCACGGCGGCGACGTGCTCGCGCCGCGACCGCCACAGCAGCCACGCGCCGACGAAGGCGAGCGCGAACACGGGCGCCCAGCGCAGCAGCCCCGCCTGCGGGTCGAGCCACACCCCGAGCAGGTTCAGCAGCCGGTCGGGGTAGGTCGGCGGCCGCCTCCGGGTCGTCGCCGCCCGCGCGCGCCGCCGCCGGCACCGGCCCGCCGTAGAAGGTCTCGTTGAAGCGGACGAAGAAGATCATCGAGCCGAGCATCAGCTCGGCGGCGATCAGCGCCACGAGGCGCCGCCGCTCGACCAGCGCCCAGCGGACGAGGCAGACGGCGACCGGCAGCGCGACGAGCGCCAGCGACGCGTCGAGCCACGGCAGCACGGCGAGCATCAGCGCGCCGCCGTAGGCGTAGCGCAGCCGCGCGCGCTCGCGGACCTTGAGCGCGCACAGCGTCGCGCCCGCGAGCAGCGTGCCCGCCACCGGCTCGGCGGAGACGGCGGTGGCGGCGGCGATGGCGGGCGCCGACAGCCCGGCCAGCAGCGCTCCGGTGCTGGCCCACGGCTCGGGCACCAGCCGGCGCGCGAGGAGCGCGGCCAGGACGAAGCCGAACGCCGCGATCGCGCGCGATCATCAGCTCCACCGCGCCGGCGCCGCCGAGCCGGTAGGCCGGCGCGATCAGCAGCGGCATCCCCATCCCCTGCGGCTCGTGCAGGCGCCCCAGTACCGGCACCGCGCTCGGCCGCACCTCGCGCTCGGTGAACGCCTCCCACCGCGGCGACGCGTACTGGTTGGTCAGGTCCAGGTCGCCGTCGTCGACCCACGAGACGGCCGCCAGCAGGTGGTGCACCTCGTCGCCGGCGTAGTCGGTCCTCGGCCGTGGCCGGGATCGTCAGCGTGACGGCGTAGACGGCAAACAGCAGCGCCCAGAGGGCAGCAGCCGACCCGGCTCACGCGCCGAGCGCGCGGGCGATGACCATCTGCTGGACCTCGTCGGTGCCCTCGCCGATGGTGAGGATCTTCGCGTCCCGGTACATGCGGCACACCGGGTACTCCTCGATGTAGCCGTAGCCGCCGTGGATCTGCACCGCTTCCTCGGCCGCCCGCACGGCGAGGCGCCCGGTCTTGAGCTTGGCCTGCGCCGCCGTCAGCGTGAAGTTGCGCCCGGCGTCCTTGAGCAGCGCCGCCTTGTAGACGAGCAGCCGGGCCGCCTCGATCTCCGTCGCCATGTCGGCGAGCTTGCCCTGGATGGCCTGGAACTTGGAGATCGGCTTGCCGAACGCGCGGCGCTCCTTGGCGTAGGCGAGCGCCTCGTCGAGCGCGCCCTGCGCGAGCCCGACGCCCATCGCCGCGACGCCGATGCGGCCGATGTCGAGGATGTGCAGGAACTGCTTGAAGCCCTGCGCCGCGCGGGCCGAGCAGGTTCTCCTCCGGCACCCGGCAGTCCTCGAACGTCAGCGGCCGGGTGTCGGACGCGTTCCAGCCCATCTTGCGGTACGGCTCGCCCTGCTCGTAGCCGGGCGTGCCGTTCTCGACGATCAGGTTGGAGATCTCGCCGTCGCCGGTCGCGCGCGGTGATCGCGACGTGCCCGGAGATGTCGGTGCCGGCGTTGGTGATGAACTGCTTGGCGCCGTTGACGACCCAGCCGTCGTCGTCGAGCGCGGCGCGGGTGCGGACGTTGCCGGCGTCCGAGCCCGCCTCGGGCTCGGTCAGCCCGAACGCGCCGAGCTTGCGGCCGGCGCACAGGTCGGGCATCAGCCGCTGCTTCTGCTCCTCGGTGCCGAACAGGTAGACGGGCTGGGTGCCGAGCGAGGTGTGCGCGCACATCGTGATCGCCACGCTGGAGTCCACGCGCGTGAGCTCCTCGACGGCGAGCGCGTAGGCCAGCGAGTCGCCGCCCGCGCCGCCGTACTCCTCCGGGAACGGGATCCCCATCAGCCCGAGGTCGCCGAGCTTGGCCACGATCTCGTACGGGAAGCGCTTCTCGCGATCGAGCTCCTCGGCGACCGGCGCGACCTCGCCCTCGGCGAAGTCGCGCACGGTGCGCCGGATCAGCTCGTGGTCGTCGGAGAGGTCGAAGTTCATGCCCGCCATTGTGGCGTTCACCGGGCGTTCACCGCGGCGCCCCGGCCTGAGCGGCAAGCTGGCGACCGATGTCCCGATCTCGGTCGTTCGCCCTGGCGGTCGTCCTCCTCCTCACCGGTTGCGGAGGCGGCGGCGATGACCCGAAGCCCTCGCGGGGCACGCCCGAGGTCGAGCTCAGCGGTGTCGCCGAGCGGCGCCTGCGCCGGCGCCCGCCGGCACCCTGAGCAAGGTCGCGAACGCCCCCGAGTCCGCGCGGCGCATCGCGTTCGTCGACCTCGACCGGCTCACGGCCGCTGAGCTTCCCCTGCCTCGCGCCCGGGTCCTCGAGCAGGTGCTCGGACGTGGCGCGGGATTGGCGCGCGGCGAGCGCGGCACGGCGGTCCAGGTCGCCGACGCCACCGTGTTGCACCGCGATGCCGGGCCGACCGTGATCGGCGGCTCCCCGCACCTTGCCGAGCTGCTGAAGGAGACGGCGCCCGAGACCAGCGCGATCACGCCGATCGCGCAGAGCGCCGCGCAGTCCTGCCTCGGCGACACCTTGGCGCAGACGATCGTCGGGCCGGGCACCCTGGGCGACGACAACGCCCTCGGCGTCGGGCTGGCCGAGAGCGGCGACGCCCCGGCCGGCATCCAGCTGCGGATCTGCGGCGCCCCGCGGCTGATCCGGGACCTGCACGCGATGGAGCGCCGGCTCGACGACCGCTTCGGGCACCTCGGCGAGCGCGCCACGATCGAGGAACGCGAGATCGGCGAGCGCGAGATCGTCGCGGGCACGATCGCCGCCGGCGCGCTGCGCCGCCGCGACGTTCTGCAGCTGCTCTCCGGCGGCCGTGCCCTTCGCGCGCTGGCCTGGCGCTGAGCGGTTTCACCGCCCGGCGACACCGGGCGCCCCGGCAGCGTGAAGGGTGCGGGGCGCTTACCATTCCTCCTACAGGAGAACGAATGCGAATCAGTACGAAGGCGGCCGTCGGGCTGCTCGGGACGGCAGCCGCGCTCGCGGGCGCCGGGATCGCGATCGGCGCCGCCGGCGACGACGAGCACTCCGCGGCGCTGGCCGGCAAGATCGACTCGTCGCAGCCCGAAGAACGTCATCCTCCTCGTCGGCGACGGCATGGGCGACTCCGAGGTGACGCTCGGCCGCTACTACGGCAAGGGCGCCGCCGGACGGCTGAACATGGACCGGCTGGCGTTCCGCGGCAGCTCGATCCACTACGTGCTGCGGCCGGGCCCTGGCCCGAGCTACGCGCCCAACTACGTCGGGCGACTCGGCTCCGACGGCGACGGCGTGGTCGACCGGCAAGCGCACGCAGGACGGCCGGCTCTCGCAGGGCCCGTCCTCCGCGGACAACGTGCCCGGCTCCAACGCGGGCTACAGGACGTACATGGAGATCGCCGGGCGCGGCAAGGCGACGGGCAACGTCTCGACCGCCGAGATCACCGACGCCACGCCGGCCGGCGCCGAGCTCGCACATCTCCCAGCGCGCCTGCCAGGGCCCTGCCGACGCGCGGACCACCTGCCCGACCGAGGCCAAGACGGCCGCCACGCCGGGCCTCGGCTCGATCGCCGAGCAGCAGGTCGACCAGGGCTTCGACCTCTACCTCGGCGGCGGCCGCGGCCGGTACCAGCAGACGCTGACGGCCGGCCGGCACCGACGACCGTCGATCGACTACGCGGCAGAGCAAGGGCTACACGTACGTCTACACCAAGCAGCGAGCTCGGCGGCGATCGACGACCTCGCTGCGAGCGGCACGACGAAGGTGCTCGGGCTGTTCAACGCGCTGGAACATGACCACGGAGTACGCGCCGCTGTTCGCCCGCAACAAGGCGTTACTACGACGCGAACCCGGATCGCGACCCGCAGGTCCAGGGCGGCAGCGCCGACCACGCGCTGCGCGAGCCGCAGGCCCGCGGGACGAGCCGTCGCTGCCGGCGATGACGCGAAGGCGATCGAGCTGCTCGAGCGAGGACGAGGACGGCTTCACGCTGCAGGTCGAGGGCGCCTCGATCGACAAGCGCGACCACGCCGCGGACTGTGCGGGCAGATCGGCGAGACGCTCGCGTTCGACGACGCGATCGGCGTCGCGCTCGACTACCAGCCGATCACCCCGACACGCTGGTGATCGTCACCGCCGATCACGCGCACACGTCGCAGATGACGTACGTGGACGGCGCCCTGCCGGCCCGCCACGAGCCACGCCACCGTCCAGACCGCCGACGGCGCGCCCATCCGGGTCGCCTACGGCACGTCGGAGACCGGGACCGGCGCGACGACCTCGGCTCGCAGTCGCACACCGGGGCCGAGGTGCCGGTGTGGGCCACGGGTCCGCAGGCGGCGAACATCCAGGGCACGATCGACCAGACCGACATCTTCGGCGTGCTCAACGGCAAGACGCCGAGCAAGTTCCCCGGCGGCGGCGCGCCGGGCGATGACGGCGCGCCGGGTCCGGCGGGACCGCGGGCGCTGCCGGCGGGGCGCCTGGTGCGCCGGTGCGCCGGGATCGGCGGGCGCGACCGGCGCCCCGGGTTCCGCGGGCCCGGCCGGCCGTGACGGCCGCAACGGCCGCGACGGTCGCGACGGCGTCATGACGTGCAGGTCGACCGGTCAGGACGACGGTCACCTGCAAGCTCACCACCGCCAAGAAGTCGCAGGCCGCAAGGCTCGTCCGCGGCGGGAAGACCGTGGCGCGTGGGCGCGTCTCCGGTCGCTCGGTGCGCTTCCGCAGCGACCGCGCGCTCGCGCGCGGTCGCTACACCGTCCGCGTCGGCAGCGCGAACTTCGCCCTTCGCCTGCGTTGACGCAGCGTGGGTTCGAGGGCGCCCCCGGGGCGCCCTCGGACCGTCGCGCTTCACTCCCCGCGGGCGACGTCCGAGGCCAGCTCCACCAGCAGCCGCACGCCAAAGCCCGAGCCGCCCTTGCCCGCGTACGCCGAGTCGGTGTTCCAGGCGGTTCCGCAGATGTCGAGGTGGACCCAGGGGACGTCGCCGGTGAACTGCCGCAGGAACTCCGCGGCCACGCACGAGGCCGCCTTGCGGGCCTCGACCACGTTGACGAGGTCGGCGTAGCGGCCGTCGAGCGACTTCGCGTAATCCTCGTGCAGGGGCATCCGCCAGACCAGCTCGCCGGAGCGTGCGGCTCGCGGCGCTCACGGCCGCGCACCACGCGTCGTCGGCCCCGAACAGCCCCGCGTGGGTGCTGCCGAAGCGCGGAGATGATCGCCCCGGTGAGGGTGGCGACGTCGACCAGGCGCTCGGCGCCCTGCTCGATCGCGTGGGTCAGGCAGTCCGCCAGGACCAGCCGGCCCTCGGCGTCGGTGTTGATGACCTCGATCGTGGTCCCGTTCTTGGCGCGCAGGATGTCGCCCGGCTTGAACGCGTGCCCCGTCCGGGAGGTTCTCCGTGGCGCCGATCACCGCGACGACGGGCACGGGGAGCCCGAGCCGGGCGATCGCGCCCACGGCCTCCAGGACCGCCGCGCCGCCCGACATGTCGAACTTCATGTCGCTCATCTTGGCCCGCGACTTGATCGAGATGCCGCCGGAGTCGAAGGTGACGGCCTTGCCGACCAGGCCCAGCACGGGGCCGGTGGCGTCGGCCGGCGCGTAGCGGAGCGTGATCAGCTGCGGCTCCTCGCGGCTGCCGCTCGCGACCGCCGCGAACGCGCCCATGCCGGCTGCCTCGATCGCGGCGCGGCCCATCGTCTCCACGGTCAGCGTGCCGTGCTCGGCGGCCAGCTCTCGGCGCGCTCGGCGAGCCGCGTCGGGCGTCATCTCGTTGGCGGGGCCGTTCTGGAGGTCGCGCGCGGCGTTGGTGGCGACGGCCATCACGTAGGCGCGGTCGACCGCGCGCGGAGACGTCGTGGTGGGCGGAGATGGCCAGCTGCTCGATCCGCGGGCCGTCGGCCGCCTTGGTCTTGTAGGCGCGGTACTCGTAGGCGGCGAGCAGCGGTGCCCTCCACGAAGCCGCCCGCGACGTCGTCGCCGACCTTGTGGGGCAGCTCCCAGCAGAGCTTGCGCGTGCCGAGCTCCTTCGCGCGCGCCACGACGCCCGCCGCGGCGACCCGGCGCGCTCGGCGTCGAAGTCGTCGCGGGAGCCCAGCCCGGCGAGCATGTAGCGCTTGCCGCCGGCGTGGGTCACGGCGAGGCTGCGCGGCTTCGGCCGCGCCTCGCCGGAGTCCACCAACGCCTGCAGCACGCCATCGTCGACGTCGTGCGCGATCGCGCTCGCCGTCGAAGATGCCGATCACGATCGTGTCGGGCCCGTGTCCTGCGGGGCGTCGGTAGTGGCGGCTGCGAGCATCGGCCGCAGATCGCGGTCTTCCCCGGACTCTGGAGATCCTAATGCCTCGCACCGTGATCCTCGGCAGCGCCCGAACGCCGGTCGGCAAGATGGGCGGCGGCCTCGCCTCGCTGCACCCCACCGACCTCGGCGGGATCGCCATCGAGGCCGCGCTCGAGCGCTCCGGCGTGGAGCCCGAGCAGGTCCAGCACGTGGTGATGGGGCACGTCCTCCAGGCCGGCCAGGGCCAGATCACCTCGCGCCAGGCCCAGATCAAGGCGGGCATCCCCAAGGCCGTCTCCTCGGAGACGATCAACAAGGTCTGCGCCTCCGGCATCCGCGCCGTCGGCCTGCTCGACCAGTCGATCCGCGCCGGCGACATGGAGATCGGCGTCGCAGGCGGCATGGAGTCGATGTCGCAGGCGCCCTACCTGCTCCCCAACGCGCGCTTCGGCTTCCGGATGGGCGACGTCAAGGCGCTGGACGCGATGGTCCACGACGGGCTGACCAACGCGTTCACGGGCAAGCAGATGTTCCAGGAGGCCACCGAGGTCGGCGACGAGCTGGAGATCACCCGCGCCGACATGGACCGCTGGGCGCTGCGCTCCCACGAGCGCACGATCGAGGCGACCGACGCGGGCCGGATCCCCGAGGAGATCGTCGCCGTGACGGTCAAGGGCCGCGAAGGGCGACACCGTGGTCGAGGTCGACGAGGCGCCGCGCCGGGACAGCTCGCTGGAGTCGCTGGCCAAGCTCCCCGGCCTGCACGGCAAGGAGGGCTCGCACACCGCCGGCAACTCGCCGGGCGTCAACGACGGCGCCGGCGCGCTCGTCGTCTCCTCCGACGAGTGGGCCGAGCGCGAGGGCAAGGAGATCCTCGCCACGATCGTCGCCCAGGGGGCGGTGGCCGACGAGTTCGCCTACCTCGCCCGCACGCCCGCCAACGCGGCCATGCTCGCGCTCGAGAAGGCCGGCCTGCAGCCCGGCGACATCGATCTGTGGGAGATCAACGAGGCGTTCGCATCCGTGACGCTGAACTCGATCAGGATGCTCGGCATCGACGAGGACACCGTCAACGTCAACGGCGGCGCGGTCGCCATCGGGCACCCGATCGGCGCCTCCGGCGCGCGCATCCTCGCCTCGCTGGTGCACGAGCTGCGCCGCCGCGGCGGCGGCTACGGCTGCGCGGCGATCTGCTCGGGCGGCGGCCAGGGCGACGCAGTGATCGTCCAGGTTTGACGGAGCGCCCGCACATCCTGCCGCCCCCGCCCGGGGGCGGCGCGCTGCGCAGGCCGGACGAGCCGGGCGCGGCGTTCTTCGACCTCGACCGCACGCTGATGGCGGGCTCGTCGGCGTTCCAGTTCGGCCGCGCCGCCTACAAGGCCGGGCTGGTCAACCGGCGGGCGCTGGCGCGCGACGCGTGGGAGAACGTGCTGTTCCGCCTGCGCGGCTCGACCGACGCCGGCACCGACGCGCTGCGCGCCCGGATCGGGCAGCTGCTGGAGGGCGTGCAGGTGCGCGACCTGCAGCGGCTCGCGCCCGACGTGCTGGCCGGCGTGCTCCCGCGCCTGTACCCGCGGATGCTCGCGATCGCCTACGAGCACCAGGACGCGGGGCGGCCGATCTTCATCTGCACCGCGGCCGCGCAGGAGATGGCGGAGCTGATGGCGATCGTGCTCACGTTCGACGGGGCGGTCGGGCTCGGTCTCCGAGGTCATCGACGGCGAGTACACGGGCCGGGCCGGGCGGGCCGTTCACGTACCGCGAGGGCAAGGCGGAGGCGATCCGGCAGCTGGCCGCGCGCGAGGGGATCGACCTCGCCGCCTCGTGGGGCTACTCGGACTCGGAGTCCGACCTGCCGATGCTGCGCGCCGTCGGCCATCCCGTCGCCGTCAACCCGGACACGCGTGCTGGCGCGGGTGGCGCGCGAGGAGGGGTGGGAGATCCTGCGCTTCGAACGCCTCGGCCGCCGCCTGCGCGTGCGTGGCCGCCGCGATGGGCGCCGCCGCCGTCGGCGGGATCGGCTCCCGGGCGCTGCAGCGGGTGCGCGCATGAGCGTCCACGAGCTCAGCCCCGAGCAGCAGGAGATCCGCTCCCTCGCGCGCCGCTTCGCCGACGAGCAGGATCGCCCCCAACGCGGCGCAGTGGGACCGCGAGCACGTCTTCCCCCGCGAGCTCTTCGCCGAGCTCGGCGAGCTCGGGCTGATGGGCGTGTGCGTGCCGGAGGAGCAGGGCGGCGCCGGGCGCCGACTTCCTCTCCTACGTCGCTCGTGCTCGAGGAGCTGGCTCGCGCGGCGACGCCGGCGTCGGCGTCACCGTCGCCGTGCACACCAGCGCCTGCACGCTGCCGCTGCTCGACCACGGCTCGCGCCTACGTCCCCGCGCTCGCCTCGGGCGAGGAGATCGGGGCGTTCGCGCTGACCGAGGCGGGCTCGGGCTCGGACGCGAGCGCGATGCGCACCCGCTACGCCGACGGCGCGCCTCACGGGCACCAAGCAGTGGATCACCAACGGCTCCTACGCCTCCACCTTCCTCGTCTTCGCCCGCGAGGGCGAACGGGTGAGCGCGTTCATCGTGCGGGCCGGCGCCGACGGCTTCAGCGTCACGCGCGAGGAGGAGAAGATGGGGCTGCAACTCCTCCTCGACCGCCGACATCGCCTTCGAGTCCACGCCCGCCGAGCGCCTCGGCGAGCCGGGCACCGGGCATGCGGATCGCGCTGCGCACGCTCGACGCGGGGCGCATCGGGATCGCCGCCCAGGCGGTCGGCATCGCCCAGGCCGCGCTCGACCTCGCCGCCGGCTACGCGAAGGAGCGCCACGCGTTCGGCGGCCCGATCGCGCGGCTCGGCGCGATCCAGCAGAAGCTCGCCGACATGCAGACCGAGGTCGAGGCCGCCCGCGCGCTGACCTGGCGCGCGGCGCGGCTCAAGGAGGCCGGGCACCCGCACACCGTCGAGGGCGCCCAGGCGAAGCTGTTCGCGTCCGCCGTCGCGCGCCGGCAGACCGGCGAGGCGATCCAGATCCTGGGCGGCTACGGCTACACGAAGGAGTTCCCCGCCGAGCGCTACTACCGCGACGCCAAGGTGACCGAGATCTACGAGGGCACGAGCGAGATCCAGCGCCTCGTCATCGCGCGGGCGCTGCTCGGCGAGGCGGCCCGCTAGGAGTCCGTTGAAGAATGATCCGGGCGTGGCGGGATTCTTCAACGGGCTCCTACCGCTTGGCGCTGTACTTGGCGCTGCCGACGCAGTTGCCGACGCTCAGCTCGGTGCGGCCGCCGCTCACCTTGCGCCCGCGGAGCTTGCCGCGCACGCGCATCGTGCTCCCCTGGCGCGACGCCGCGCCGACGAAGCGGCCGTCCGGCGCGATCCGCACCTTCTTGAACGTCGCGGTGCCGATCTGCGTCGTGAACTGCCCGGGCTGGACGCTGGGGCACGTCATCGGCACGAACGCCTTGAAGTTCCGGATCTCGCGGCCCCGCTTCGCGACCTTAGGCTCACCGACTTCCCCTTGTAGGCGCCGTCGTCGCGGCCGGCTGGTCTTCCAGCCGCGCGCCGGGCGGACCTTCACCTTCACGCCCGGGCTGGTGATCTCCTCGCTGCCCACGGGTGGCGCGCCCGCGCAGCGTCTGGCCTCGCCCTTGCGTAGCCGAAGCGTGACGGTGAACGAGACCGGGATACGCTCGGGCGACTCTCGCCCGGCGCGGTCGCCGGCCGGCGCGCTTCCACGTCGGATCCCGGAGCGCCTGCGCATGGCCGCTCAGCACGCTCGCGACCGGCAGTGGCGGTCCGGCAGCCGGCGGTGAGCGCGTACGTTCGCGACCCTGTCGAGTGCGGCGCGTGCTGATCCGTGTGGTGGACGTCGGACCCCGGCAGCGTCGAGCTGCCGGGGGCTGGGGTTTCGGTGGGTTAGTCGAGCGTGGCGGCCTCCCAGCAAAAGCAGGCGAGTTCGCGGGCGTTGGCGATGGTGATCACGCCGGCGGGCTTGTTGCGCGCCTTCATCTGCGTGTAGCGCTTGTGCAGGCGCACCTGCGCGCGCCACGCGATCGCGACGATCCGGGGGTCGATGCCGGCTTGGCGGCGCGCGAGCGTGGTGCCGGTGGCGGGCAGGCGACGGTAGTGCCAGGCCGCTTCGACGAGCAGGCGGCGGGCGTGGCTGGAGCCGGCCTTGGTGATCGAGCCGAGCCGGCGCTTGCTGTCGGTCGTGTGCTCGGTCGGGACGATCCCGAGGAACGCTGCGAGCTGGGCGGGCTTGGCGAAGCGATCAAAGTCGCCGACCTCGCAGCACAGTCCGACCGCCGAGAGCGTCGCCAGCCCACGAAAGCAGCGCAGCCGGTAGGCGGTCTGCGCGAACGGCGCCGACGGCAGCAGCTGCTCGATCGTGGCCTCGAGATCCTTGCGGCGCTGATTGAGCTGCTGGACCGCGTTGACGTACTCGCCGACGACGATCCGGGAGGCGAGATCGTCGAAGCGCAGCCGCACGATCCAGTCGACGTGGCGATCAGTCCAGCTCGATCCGGCGTCATAGCGAAGCCCGCGCCGCAGGAGCATCTTGCTCAAGCGATGACGGGCACGCGAAAGGTCCTGGCGGACGTCCTCGCGAGCGCGAACAAGGTCACGCAGCGCCTCCTCGCCCTCGCTGGGGACACGCACGAACGACAGGCCGCCGGCCGCGAGCTGACGAACGAGACGCTCGGCATCACGAGCATCGGTCTTGATCCGATCGGTCGGCCTGCGCGGGATCAACCCCGGCGCGCAGACCCGCACCTCCAACCCACGCGCCCGCGCGACCCGAGCGAGCGTCATGCCCGTCGGCCCAGCCTCATAGACGCCGATCACACGCCCCCCCAAGCCAGCCATGAAGTCCGGGACGACCTTCTCCGGCGACCCACGCAGCCTCGCGCGTGAGATCTCCCCCGTGCCGTGATCGAGCACCGCGATCGTCGTCTGCGTCGCATGCACGTCCAGCCCAACCCAACGGGTAGCGTCCGCCACGGGTCAGCACCTCCCAGCTATGTGTCGGCCCACGCCGCCACCACAGGCCGCGTGAGGCATCCGCCCGGGCGCCGGGTTCCAGCCGCCGCTCGGGCCCGCACTGCTGCGCGGGGTGCTGACCTTCCTACCTTGCCCGGACAGAACCAGCAGCGCAACGGGACTCACCCGCCATACGGTCTAGCCGTAGCGGGCGCTCATCTCGCCCCAGCTGGGCGGTGGACCCGGCAGCGGCTCGGCGCCGGGGCGGTGCAGGCCGTCGAGCATCAGCGCGAGGTGGCGGCGGCGCAGCTCGCGGCTGCGGTCCGCATCGCCGACGTCGATCGCCTGCAGCTGCTCGAACAGCAGCGAGAGGTCGGCGACGCCGATGTCCTGTCGTAGCCCGGCCGCCTTCGTCCGCTCCAACAGGCGCTCGGTGAGCTCGGCCGCCCGGCGGCCCTCGCGGCTGAGCGCCTCGGTCGGGGTGAAGCGGCCGGCCAGGCGGCGGGTGATCGAGCTCGTGCCCGGCGTCGACGCTGCGGCGCATGAAGGCGGCGAACGCCTCCCACGCGTCGCCGTCGTCGGCGAGCGCGGCCTCCAGCTCGCTCAGGTAGCGGGCCAGCCCGTCGGTGGCGAGGCGCAGGAGCAGATCCTCCTTGCTGCGGTAGCGGCGGTACAGGCCGCCGATGCCCACGCCGGCCCGCTCGGCCACCGCCGACACGGGGGCGCCGGGGTCGGAGAGGAACACCGCCCGCGCGGCCTCGAGGATCCGCTGGTCGTTGCGCGCCGCCTCGGCCTGCCTGCCGCTCATTGGCGGAGCATATCACTCCGTTCGGGTAAGGGAGCGGCTCGGGCAGCTAAGGGGTCAGACCCCTTAAGAGGCTGCGAACACCCGATGTGGCAGCACCTCCCACAAAGGAAGATTGAACGGAGCAAATCGTTCCGTTCGACCCGAAGGGGGAAGTTGTGTCAGTCACCCGTCCGCAGCAACCGAGTGCGCTGGATCGCCTTCTCGGCCGCGCTCTCCGCGAGCATGATGGACCTGCTCGACGCGACGATCGCGAACACCGCGGCGCCCGCGATCCGCGCCGATCTGGGCGGCTCCTACGCCGAGCCTGCAGTGGATCGCCGCCGCCTACACGATCGCGATGGCGATCGGCCTGCTGACCGGCGGCCGGCTGGGCGACATGTTCGGCCGCAAGCGCGTGCTGCTGATCGCCGCCGGCGGCTTCACGGTCGCCTCGCTCGCCTGCGCGCGTCGCCCCCTCGATCGAGTTCCTGATCGCCGCCCGCGTCGTCCAGGGCGCCGTCGGCGCCGCGATGGTCCCGCAGGTGTTCGGGATGATCCGCGAGCTGTTCGCGCCCGACGAGATGGGCAAGGCGTGGGGCGTCCTCGGCCCCGTGTCCGGCCTCGCGGCCGTGCTCGGCCCCGTGGTGGCCGGCCTGCTGATCGACGCCGACGTGCTCGGCACCGGCTGGCGCTCGATCTTCCTCGTCAACCTGCCGGTCGGCGCGTTCGTGGTGCTCGCGGGCGCGAAGTACCTGCCCCCGGTCGCCCCGACGACGACGTCGCGGCGCCTCGACGGCAGCGGGATGGGGCTGGCCGCGGCCGGGACGTTCCTGCTGATCTACCCGCTCGTCCAGGGCCACGAGCTGGGCTGGCCGGCGTGGACGCTGGCGATGCTGGCCGCCTCGGTGCCGGTCCTGGCCGCCTTCGGCTTCCACCAGGCGCGCCGCAACCGGGCCGGCGGGACCTCGCTGCTCGAGACCAGCGTGTTCGCGCCGCCGCTCGTACGTCTCCGGCCTCGGCTTCGCGGTCGTGTTCATCAGCGTGATGTCGGGCCTCGGGATCACGCTGGGGATCCTCATGCAGGTCGGCCTCGGCTGGAGCCCGCTGGACGCGAGCCTCGCCACCGCCCCGTTCGCGCTCGGCGCGTTCGTCGGCTCGGCGGCCGGCGGCATGACGATGCACAAGCTCGGCCGCACCGTCCTGCAGGCGGGCCTGGTGTTCATGGGCGCGGGCCTGGCCGGGCTGTTCGCGGCGCTCGAGGTGGCCGGCGCGAGCGTCGGCGCGTGGGATCTGACCGCCCCGCTGACCACGGCCGGCATCGGGCTGGGCATGGTGTTCGTGCCGCTGTTCGACATCGTCCTCGGCGACGTCGCCGATCACGAGGTCGGGTCGGCCTCGGGCGTCCTGCAGTCGGTGCAGTCGCTCGGCATGGCGCTCGGCGTGGCCGTGATCGGGACGCTCTACTTCGGCCTGCTCGGCGCGCACGCCGACCGCGCGACGGACTTCGTCGCGGCGGCGCAGGTGACCACGGTCGTCACCGCCGGCCTCGCCGTCCTCGCGTTCGCGCTGGCCTTCGCGCTGCCCCGTCACGCGCGCCGGCAGGCGCCCGCGGAGGCGGTGCCCGTGCCGGCCTGACCGTACAATCGCCTGATGGCCACCGAGGAGAGGCGCATCACCGGCGAGCGCGACGCGACGTTCACGACCCTCTCGGGCGAGCCGATCCGGCCGTCTGTATACGGAGGCGGATCTGCCGGCCGCGGAGTCGATCGGGCTGCCGGGGGAGTTTCCGTTCACGCGTGGTGTGTATCCGAGCATGTATCGGGGCCGGTTGTGGACGATGCGGCAGTTCGCGGGGTTCGGGACGGCGGTGGAGACCAACGAGCGTTTCCGGTACTTGCTCGATCACGGGCAGACGGGGTTGTCGACGGCGTTTGACATGCCGTCGTTGATGGGCCATGACTCCGATCATCCGCGGTCGCTGGGTGAGGTGGGCCGCGAGGGCGTGGCGGTGGACACGCTGGATGACATGGAGACGTTGTTTGCGGGGATCGATCTCGGTGCGGTGAGCGTGTCGATGACGATCAACGCGCCGGCGGCGATCTTCATGGCGTTCTATGTCGCGGCGGCGGAGGAGAAGGGCGTCCCGGCGCACCAGTTGGCGGGGACGGTGCAGGCGGACATCCTCAAGGAGTACATCGCGCAGAAGGAGTGGTGTTTCCCGGTCGATCCGGCGATGCGGTTGCTGGGGGACATGATGCAGTGGTCGACGGAGCACATGCCGCGCTGGCATCCCGTCTCGATCTCCGGCTATCACATCCGCGAGGCGGGGTCGACGGCGGCGCAGGAGCTGGCGTTCACGCTCAAGGACGGCCTGACCTACGTGCAGGAGCAGGTCGCGCGGGGGATGGACGTCGACGACTTCGCGCCGCGGCTGTCGTTCTTTTTCAACGCGCATATCGATTTCTTCGAGGAGATCGCGAAATACCGGGCGGCCCGGCGGATCTGGGCGCGTGAGCTCAGGGACACGTTCGGGGCTCGCAGCGAGAAGTCGTGGCTGATGCGTTTCCATACCCAGACCGCCGGGGTGTCGCTGACCGCGCAGCAGCCGCTGAACAACATCGCGCGGACCGCGATCGAGGCGCTCGCGGGCGTGCTGGGGGGGACGCAGTCGTTGCATACCAACTCCCACGACGAGGCGCTCGCGCTGCCCAGCGAGGAGGCGGTCCGCGTCGCGTTGCGCACGCAGCAGGTGATCGCGCACGAGACGGGTGTCACGAACACCATCGATCCGCTCGGCGGCTCCTACTTCGTGGAGGCGCTGACCGATGAGATGGAGCGCCTCGCGTATGAGTACTTCGATCGCATCGACGCGTTGGGCGGGATGGTCGAGGCCGTCAAGCGCGGGTTCCCGCAGGGCGAGATCGCCGACGCCGCCTACACCCTCCAACAGGAATACGACTCGGGGGCCCGCAAGCTCGTGGGCGTGAACTCCTACACCGAGGGCGACGACGGCGAGATCGAGATCTGGCGCGTCGACCCCGCCCTGGAACGCAAGCAGATCGACCGCGTCGAAGGCGTCCGCGCCCGCCGCGACGGCGCCGCCGTCGAACGCGCGCTCGCCGAGCTCAAGGCCTCCGCCGCCCGTGACGACGTGAACCTGATGCCGAACCTGTTGGACTGCGCGCGCGTACACGCCACCGAGGGCGAGATCGTCGAATCGCTCCAGGCGGTCTTCGGGACGTACACCGAAACCCCGGTCTTCTGAAAGGCATCGCCATGCGCAAGCTCTTCCCCGTCACGCTCATCGCTGCCCTGTGCGCCGTGCTGGCCTCGCAGGCGTTCGCCGCCGGCCGGACGGTCAAGGTCGGCGACGACTACTTCGTCAAGAAGGGCAAGGTGCGGACCGTCGAGGTCACGCAGGGCACCCGCGTCACGTGGGACTGGGTGGGCAAGGACCTGCACAACCTGACGGTCACCAAGGGCCCCAGGAAGTTCCATTCGGACTACAAGTCGTCCGGGACCTTCAGCAAGAAGATGAAGAAGCCGGGCCGCTACACCATCGTCTGCTCGATCCACCAGCCGGACATGACGATGCGCCTGAGGGTCGTGCGCAAATAGACTCCGGCGGGATGCCCGCCTCCTCGAACCGGAAGATCCGCGTCGTCGTCGCCAAGCCCGGGCTCGACGGGCACGACCGCGGCGCGAAGATCATCGCCCGCGCGCTGCGCGACGCCGGGATGGAGGTCATCTACACGGGGCTGCACCAGACGCCCGAGCAGATCGTCGAAACCGTGCTTCAGGAGGACGCCGACGCGGTCGGGCTCTCGATCCTCTCCGGCGCGCACATGACGCTCGTCCCCAAGGTGGTCCAGCTGCTGCGCGAGCAGGACGCCGGCGACGTGATCGTCACGGTCGGCGGCACGATCCCGGCCCAGGACATCGACGAGCTCAAGGAGCTGGGCGTCGCCGCGGTCTTCACGCCGGGCGCGCCGACCCAGGCGATCATCGACTTCATCCAGGGCGCCGTCACGCCCTAGTACGCGGACACGCCGGGCGGCCAGCGCAGCTCGACGCCGGCGGCCTTCAGTTCGCGCTGGAACGCGCCGGGGTCGGCCCTGACGGCCCTCGGATCGTGCGGCGGGCGCCGCAGTAGGCGGCGAGATGGCCCGCCGCCTCGCCGATGTTCCACTCGACCGGATGCAGCCGGTAGGCCCCGTTCGTGATGTGGGTGGTGGCGATGTTCTTCGCCCCGGCCAGCAGGTTCTCGAGCCGCACGGGGATCAGCGCGCCGAGCGGGATCTGGAACGGGCAGCACGCGATGTCGATGTACGGGTCGCCGCCCGTGGACGGGTGCAGGTCGATCCGGTAGGCGCCGATCCCGACGGCGTCGGGGTACTCGACCGCGCCGTGCTCGCCGCGGACGGCGTGGGCGATGTCCTGCTCGACGACGGTGTACTCCCCCTGGATGCGGCGTGACTCGCGGATGTAGAGCGCCTTCGCGAGCCCGTCCCGCGTGCCGCCGGTGACGTCGCCGCGCAGCCGCAGCCCCGGGAGGCCCGCCTCGGTCTGGAGCCAATGCAGGAGGCTGAGGCTCAGCTGCCGGGCGGCCTCTGCGTGGCGGTCCGCATCGGGGGTGCCGAACACGGGGCCGCCGAGGTAGTCCATCTGCGGCCAGTTCACGAGCGTGACGTCGCTGGGCGGCGGGGGATCGAAGTTGAGGCGAGCGGCGATGCGCCGGAACAGCCACAGGTCGCGATCCAGTTCGGGGTCGCTGAGGTCGGGGCCGACGAGCGCCGGGTCGCCGGGCGGGTTGGGGCGCAGCGTGCGGGCGATCGGCGCGTTGGTCCGCGGGTCGGGTGCGATCAGCGACAGCTGGCCTTCGGGGAAGCCGGGCGGGCGGGCGTCACGGAACGGCTCGTACAGCGCGGGGCGCGGGATCGTGTGGTCCTCGCCGTCGAGGTGGTCGATCGCGAAGCAGGCGCTGACCGGCTGCATGTTCAGCGGGTCGGCCCGCGCGGGGGCGTGCGGCTCGCCGGTGACCTCGCGCGACTCGGCGCCGGTGACGTGCTCGGCGCCGGCCAGCGGCAGCAGCTCGCCGGTCTCGGTGGCGTCGATGACCCAGTCGGCGGCGATCGTCCGATCCCCGAAGCCGATGGCCGTGATGCGGTCCCCGTCGACCTCGGCGGAGGTCGGGCGGCGGTTGAGCAGCACCTCGACATCGTGCGGGGCGAGCATGGCTTCCAGCACGGCGAGCGCGGCGCGGGGCTCGTGGCTGAGGCGGCTCACGCGGGCGGCGCCCGGGTTGAGGGCGGGGCGGCCGCGGGCGGCGGCGGTGAGCGGGTAGTGCTCGCGGTAGTGGGCGCGGATGCCGTCGCGCAGGCGCCGGTAGCGCGCCGTGCAGCCGAAGTCCTCGATCCAGGGGTGCTCGTCGGGTGGCACGGCCTGGCTCGTGAGCTGCCCGCCGATCCAGTCGGTCTCCTCGGTCAGGATCACCTTCGCGCCGCGCTCGGCCGCGGCGATCGCCGCCGCGACGCCGCCCACACCGCCGCCGGCCACGAGCACCCGGGTCAGATCGACGCGCCCGAGAAGAAGAAGAACCAGACCTCGAACGCGGCGGCCGCGATCACGACGGTCGCCACGAGCACCACGTCGAGCGCCGACACGCGCGCCCGCCGGCGCTGCTCGCTGGTGCGCTCCCCGCTGAGGCTGCGCATCCACGGCTGCTGGCGGCGCGGCGCGGGCGGGAGCCCTAACAGGCGGTCGTGGCGCTCGCCGAGGATGCTGAGCAGGCGGACGAGCAGCAGGCTCGTGAGGACCATCGAGGCGATGACGGCGAACACGGCGCCCATCGAGACGCTCGAGTCGCCCTGGATCCGCGAGCCGATCCACAGGGCCAGCAGCGGGCTCCCGGTCCAGATGTTGATCGCCACCACGGCCATCGCGGCCAGCAGCCCGGCGCGCTTGATGCGGGCGCCGAGGCCGCGCGTGCTGTCGCTCTCCGCGCTCATCGACGCCCGGACGCTACCGCCCGGCAAGGATCGCTGCGCAGCCTGTAACTAAACCGTCCAGACGGTATAGTTAGGGACATGCCCGTCCTGTTCCTCTCCATAGCCATTGCCGCCGAAGTGGCCGGCACCATCGCCCTCAAGTACACCGACGGCTTCACGCGTATCGGTCCGTCGGCGATCGTCGTCGCGGGCTACGGCCTGTCGTTCTGGATGCTCGCGCTCGTGCTCAAGGCGCTCCCGATCGGCCTCACCTACGCCGTGTGGGCCGCCGTCGGCACCGCGCTCATCGCCGGCATCGGCATCGTCGCGTTCGACGAGCCCGCCGGGCTGCTCAAGATGGCCAGCCTCGGGCTGATCATCGCCGGCGTCGTGGGCCTCAACCTCGCCCACGCGCACTAGTCTCGTCCCGATGGCCCGTGGCGCCGACACGCGCGAGCGGCTGCTCGACGCGGCGTCCGCCGTGGTGCGCCGCGACGGCCCTCGCTCGCTCACGCTCGAGGCCGTCGCCGCCGAGGCGGGCGTCTCCAAGGGCGGGCTGCTCTACCACTTCCGCTCCAAGCGCGAGTTGCTGGACGCCATGTTGCTCGGGTGGCTCGAGGAGTTCGCCCACGAGATCGAGGCCGCGACGGGAGACGGCTCGTTCGCCCACGGCTGGGTGCGCGCCTCGGACATGAGCGGCTGGGCCGCCGCCGAGCGCGCCACGGAGTTCGGCCTGCTCGCGGCCATGGTCGACGAGCCCGCCGCCCTCGGGAAGGTCCGCGGCCGCTACGACGAATGGCAGGCCCGCCTCGTCGAGGAGGCCGACGACCCCGTCCAGGCGACCGTCGCCCGCCTCGCCGCCGACGGGCTCTGGCTCGCCGACCTCCTCGGCCTCGCCCCGCCGGCCGGCGAGCTCCGCGAAGCGCGTCCTTACCCGGCTGCTCGAGCTCGCGGGTGAGGACTGACCCCAGCGCGGGGTCAGACCCCTCGCTTCAGAGCTCTCGGGCGAGGACTAGCGGGCTGCGCGGACGAGCGCTCGCGCGCTGGCGGCGCCGGCGGGGACCTGCCGGCCCGTCATCGCCTCCAGCAGGCGGCCGAGCGCGCGGAGGTCGGCCTCCGGCGAGCCGGACGCCGCGAAGTCCGCCAGGTAGGCGTGATCGCCCTCGAGCAGGACGTTGGACGCCTTGACCGCGCCGTGGGCGATGCCCTGGGCGTGGGCGGCGTCGAGCGCGGCGGCGACCTGGCCCGCGATCGCGAGCGCCTGGCCGGTCTCGAGGCCGCCACCGTCACCGAGAAGCGTGGCGAGCGTCGGCCCGGTGATCCAGCGCATGGCGACAAACCGCAACCCCTCGGCCTCGCCCGTCTCGAACACCTCGAGCACGTTGGGGTGGGAGGGCGAGACCGCAGGCACCGCAGCGACGAGCTTGAGCGCGACCGTCCGCTCGGAAGCGGTATGAATCGCGCGGTAGACGGCGCCTCCGGCGGGCCGGTCGATGAGGTATCCGGCGAACACGTCGCCCGGCGCCAGCATGAGGGCGAACCCTAGGGCGCGGCGGCGATCCTCGTTGACTGACAAGTCAATCGGGACCCCACCGCAGTAGGATGCCCGGCGACATTCGGCTGGACAGGGATCCCGCCCACCCGGCCTGTTCGAGGAGCGTGAAACCAAGTGAAGATCTGCGTCCTGGTCAAAGAGGTTCCGGACGCCGCCGTCGAGAAGCGGATCGACCCTTCGACGGGGCGCCTGGACCGCAACGGGGAGAAGAACCTCAACCCGTTCGACACGCACGCCATCGAGGCGGCGATGCAGCTCAAGGAGGGTGGGGCGGTCGAGGTCGACGAGGTCGTCGCCGTGACCATGGGCCCGCAGTCCGCCGTCCGCGCGCTGCACAAGGCGGTGTCGCTGGGCGCCGACCGCTCGGCCCACCTCACCGACGACGCCCTCGCGGGCTCCGACGTCAACGGCACCGGCTACGCCCTCGCCAGGGTGCTCGAGGCCGAGCAGCCCGACCTGGTCCTCCTGGGCCAGCAGTCCGATGACGGCGAGTGCTACACGATCGGCGCCGTCGTGGCCGACCACCTGAAGATGCCGTCGCTGACGCAGGTCATCAAGATCGACGTCGAAGGGACGGCAAGCTGCGCTGCGAGCGCCAGGCCGAGTACGGCTACGACACGGTGCTCGTCGAGCTGCCGGCCGTGATCTCCGTCGGCGACGCGATCAACGAGCCGCGCTACCCGTCGCTGAAGGCGATCATGGGCGCCAAGAAGAAGCCGCTCGAGACCAAGTCCGCGGGCGACGTCGGCATCGAGGCCGACCGCGTGGGCTTCGAGAACGCGCGCGCCCGCTGCACCGACTTCAAGGCCCCGCCGGAGAAGTCCGCGGGCCGGATCATCGAGGACGAGGACACCAACGAGACGGTCGAGCAGATCATCGCGTGGCTGGACGAGAGGAAGCTCCTGGCATGAGTGGGATCCTGGTCTACGCGCTCCACTACGAGGGCGCCATCAACAAGAACTCGCTCGGCGCCGTCTCCGAGGGTGCACGCCTGGCCGAGGAGCTGGGCACCGAGTGTCACGCGATCGTGGTCGGCGACAAGGCCGGCCTGACCGACGAGCTGTGCGGCTCGCTCGGCGCCTACGGCGCCACCAAGGTGTTCCGCGCCGAGGGCCCCGAGGGCCTCGCGCAGCCGGTGGTCGACGCGATGGCGAAGGTGATCGGCGACAACGGCCACGGCTACGCGCTGTTCGGCGGCGGCCTGCTCGGCTTCGAGATCGGGGCCGGCCTCACCGCGCGCCTCGACGCCGGCGTCTGCATGGAGGTCACCAACGTGCGCGTGGAGGACGGCAAGCTCGTCTCCGAGCGCCCGATCCTCGGCGACTCGCAGATCTCCGACGTCCACTACAACGCGGGCGTCGGCGTGATCATCGGCCGCCTGAACGCGTTCGAGGTCTAGGAGGGCGGCTCCGGCACGGCCGCCGTCGAGGACGTCGACGTCGAGTACGCGGCGCACAGCCTCAAGGCCACGATGGTCCAGCGCGGCGAGCAGCGAGGCGCCGACGTGAACATCGAGGACGCCGACTTCCTCGTGGCCGGCGGCCGCGGGCTCGGCAAGGCCGAGGGCTTCGAGGCCCTCGAGGCGCTGGCCGGCGCGCTGGGCGGCGCCGTGGCGGCCACCCGCGCGGTGGTCGACGCGGGCTGGTACTCGTACTCCGCCCAGATCGGCCAGACGGGCAAGACGGTCGCCCCGAAGCTGTACCTGGCGGCCGGGATCTCCGGCGCCATCCAGCACAAGGTCGGCATGCAGAGCTCGGAGAACATCGTGGCGATCAACAAGGACGCCAACGCCCCGATCTTCGAGTTCTCCGACCTCGGGATCGTCGGCGACCTCAACAAGATCGTCCCCAAGCTCACCGAGGCCGTGAAGGCCAAGAAGGGCAGTTAAGTGGCATCGCAGAACGGGCATTTCGCGCCCAGCCAGTTCCCGCCGCCGGTGGACTCCGCCGAGGAGTTCATCGGCCCGCCGACCGACGACGTGGAGGAGCGGATCGAGGTCGGCGTCGCCATCGTCGGCGGCGGGCAGGCCGGGCTCGCGTGCGCGATCCGGCTGCTGCAGCTGCTCGAGGACGACCCGGAGCTGACCGAGCGCCTCGGCGAGGTGCCCGTGGCCGTGATCGAGAAGGGCAAGGTCGCGGGCGCGCATCAGCTCTCGGGCGGCGTGATGAACCCGCGCTCGATCCGCGAGCTGCTCCCGGACGACGACTCCTGGCCCCACTACGGCGAGGTCGACGGCGAGAGCGTGCACTTCATGCTCAACAAGAAGCGCGCGATCAAGCTGTGGCCCGTCCCGCCGCCGTTCCGCAACCACGGCAACTACGTCGTGTCGGTCGCCGAGCTCAACCGCTGGCTGTCCGACAAGGCCGAGGAGGCCGGCGCGTACATCCTCACCGAGACCACCGGCCACAAGCTGCTCGTGGACGAGCGAAGCGGTGACGAGGCCTCCGGCCGAGGCAGGAAAGGTCGTCGGCGTGCGCACGGGCGACAAGGGCCGCGACAAGTCCGGCGGCGAGAAGGGCAACTTCGAGCCCGGCTCGGACGTGATGGCCAAGGCCACCGTGCTCGCCGAGGGATGCTGGGGGCACCTGACCGGCGCGGCGATGAAGGGCCTCGGCCTGGCGGGCACCGATCCGCAGGTGTGGGCGCTCGGCGTCAAGGAGGTCTGGGAGGTCGAGAAGCCGCTCAACAAGGTCATCCACACGCTCGGCTGGCCGCTGCGCCCGCAGGCGAAGTACAAGGAGTTCGGCGGCTCCTGGATCTACGGCATGAACCGCGAGGGCGAGAAGCCGAAGGTCTCGATCGGGTTCGTATGCGGGCTCGACAACGCCGACGCGCGGCTCTCCGTCCACGACGTGCTGCAGGAGTTCAAGCTTCACCCGCTCGTCAAGAAGGTGCTCGAGGGCGGCAAGCGCGTGGCGTGGGGCGCGAAGGCGATCCCCGAGGGCGGCTATTGGGCGCTGCCCAGGCTCAGCCACCCGGGCATGGTCATCACCGGCGACGCCGGCGGCATGGTCAACGTGCCCAAGCTCAAGGGCATCCACTACGCGATCGAGTCCGGACGCCTGGCGGCGGAGACGATCTACGCGCAGCTGAAGTCCGGGTCGAGCGACTTCTCCGCCTACGAGGCGGCGGTCCACGACTCGCACATCGGCAAGGACCTCTACGAGTCGCGCAACATGAAGCAGCCGTTCGCCAAGGGGCTGGTCGTGGGCGGGGCGATCGTGAACGCGATGACCGTGACCAAGGGCCGCTTTCCGGGCGGCCACTGGCCGACGCATCGCGATGCCGAGAGCGAATTGATGCTCACCGACCGCAACAAGCGCTATCCCAAGCCGGACGGCAAGTACACGTTCGACAAGCTGTCGGGTGTCTTCCTCACCGGCAACGCGACGCGCGACGACGCCCCGAGCCACATCCGCATCGAGAAGCACGTGCCGCGCGAGGTCGCCGAGGCGTGGCAGTGGATGTGCCCGGCCGGCGTCTACGAGGTCCCGGAGGACGCGCCCGAGACAGGTCCCGTCGACCTGATCGTCAACCCCTCCAACTGCGTGCAGTGCGGGGCGATCACCGCCAAGGGCGGTCGCCTCACCCCGCCCGAGGGCGGAGACGGCCCGCTCTACCAGATCACCTAGAGCGCGGCGAAGCCCGCCACCTCGGCCACGCCGGCGCCCTGCGCCCACGCCGCCGCCTCCGTACCGGGCAGCTCGCCGCCGAACGCCGGCGCCACGGGCAGGCAGAACGCGAGCCCGAACACCTGCGACAGCAGGAGCACGGTGAGCACCGGGGCGCGGCGGCTCTGGGTGCCGGCGCGGAAGTCCGAGGCGCCCCATGCGAGGCTCGCGCCGAGCGCGAGTCCGATCGCGACCATGCGCGCGGCCAACGCCTTGGCGCCACCTTGGAAGGAGCTTGGCGCCGCAACTCGACGGCCTCTCGTGCGTTCCTGCAACGCGATGCCCACCCGGCCGGTCCTACTCACCATGCTGTGCGCCCTGCTCGTCCTCGCCCCCGCGGCGCAGGCGAAGCCGCAGCGCGCGCTGCTGAACTCGTGCGAGCGCGGGCTCGACGAGGCCGACCGCGCGGCCGAGTTCGAGGGCCGCATGCGCGCCGTCTCGCGCGCGTCGCGGATGCAGATGCGCTTCACGCTGCAGGCCCGCACGCCGGACACCGGCCGCTGGAGCGCGCTGACCGCGCCCGGCTTCGGGAGCTGGGTCAGCTCGGCGGCGGGGACCTCCCGCTACTCGTACACGAAGCGCGTCGAGCATCTCCTGGCGCCCGCCTCCTACCGCGTGCTGCTGCGCTTCCGCTGGGTCGACGCCGCCGGCAAGATCGTCCAGCGCGCGAAGTCGTACTCGCCCGTGTGCCGCCAGCCCGACCCGCGGCCGAACCTGATCGTCCGCTCGCTCGGCGTGCAGCCCACAGGCGACTCGCTGCGCCGCCGCTACGTGGTGTTCGTGCGCAACGCCGGCGGCAGCTTCGCCGACGCCTCATCGCTGGTCGTGACGATCGACGGCGGCACGCAGCCGGAGGTGCCCGTCGTCCCGCTGGAGCCCGGCGAGGGCACGCTCGTGACCATCGAGGGCCCGGCGTGCCGGCCCGGGTCGCCCGTCGTCGCCGACATCGACGCGGGCGACGCGGTCGACGAGCGCGACGAGGCGGACAACCAGTTCAGCCGCTTCTGCCCGTCCTGACCACCTCGCCGAGGAAGCTCGCCAGCGCCTCGGCGGCAAGCTCGGGCTCGTCCTCGAACACGAAGTGCCCGGTGCCGGGGATCACCTCCAGCCGCGCGCCCGGGATCTCGTCCACGAACCGCTGCCCGCCGGCGACCGGCGCGAACGGGTCGTCCTCCCCCCACAGCGCCAGGAACGGCACGCCGAGCGCCGCCAGCCGGCCCTGGTATGGCTCGAGGTTCTCGAAGTCGCCGCTGCGGTAGAGCTCGAGCTGCGCGCGGCGGCGCTCCTCGTCGGCGTAGGCCTTGAAGTACTCGTCGGCCGCCTCGTCGTCGATCCCGCGGCTGACGGAGGCGAGCATCTGGCCGAAGGCCTGGCGCGTCGTCCCGTCGACGAGTTCCTCGCCCTGGCCTGGCGTGCGCATCGCCTGCGCCATGCCGTGCCAGCGGCCGTCGGGGAAGAAGCCGGTGTCGGAGGCGACCACCGCCCACACGGCGTCCGGATGGTCACACGCCCAGCGGAGGCCGATCAGGCCGCCCCAGTCGTGGCCGACCAGCGCGACCCTCTCGAGGCCTTCGTCGACGCGGATCCGCTCGAGCGCCTCGACGTGGCGCTCCCACGTCCCCGGCGGGTCGGGATCGGAGTCCCCGAAGCCCGGAAGGTCGGGCGCGACGGCGTACAGATCGCGTGCCGCGAGCGCGTCCAGCGCGGCCCGCCACATGTGCGATGACTCCGGATATCCATGGACGAGCAGCACGGCCGGGTTCCCGGGGTCCCCGGCTCTTCTGAGGGCTGGTACTCCCATCTACAATGGAAGGACCATGAAGACCGACATCCATCCCTCCTACGTCGAGGCGACTGTGACCTGCACTTGCGGGAACCAGTTCACCACACGCTCGACCAAGGGCGACATGCACGTGGAGATCTGCTCCAACTGCCACCCGTTCTACACGGGCAAGCAGAAGCTCGTCGACACCGGCGGTCGCGTCGAGCGGTTCCAGCGGCGCGCGGCCAAGCGTCAGCGCGGCTGAAGCTTCGGGTCGGTTCTGCCGATCCCTAGACAGTGACCAACGAGACCCGCCTGCCCACTAGCGCCGTTCCGGCGCAGCGAGACGCTCCCGTGGGCGGGCAGGCGGTGCTCGAAGGCGTGATGATGCGCGGCGTCTCCACGTGGGCCGTCGCCATCCGCAAGCCCCTCCCCGAGCAGATCGAGGGCGGGCGCGCCCTGGAGGCCGAGGAGGCCGCCGGCGGCGACATCGAGGTGCAGTCCTTCCCGCTCGTCGCGTGGCGGACCCGCAGCCGCGTGCTCCGCTGGCCGGTGATCCGCGGCGTCGTCGCGCTCGCCGAGTCCCTCAACATCGGCTTCAAGGCGCTCGGCATCTCCGCCAACGCCCAGCTGCCCGAGGACGAGAAGGAGATCTCGGGCGCCATGTGGGTGGGCACGATCATCGCCGGCCTGGCGCTGGCGATCGGCCTGTTCTTCGTCGTCCCCGTCGCCATCACCAGCCTGTTCAAGGACAAGCTCGGCTCGGCCGTGCTGTTCTGGCTCGTCGAAGGCGTCCTGCGCACTGCGATCTTCCTCGCCTACCTCTCGCTGCTGTCGCGCATGCGCGACCTGCGCCGCGTGTTCGAGTACCACGGCGCCGAGCACAAGGTGATCGCCTGCTTCGAGGCCGGCGAGCCGCTCGAGCCCGAGAGCGCCCAGCGCTTCTCACGCCTGCACCCGCGCTGCGGCACGAGCTTCCTCCTGATCGTGATGATCGTGGCCATCTTCGTGTTCGCCCCGATCGGCCTGCCCGCCTGGTACATCCTCGTCGGCACCCGCATCCTCGGCGTGCCGTTGATCGCGGGCCTCTCGTTCGAGGTCATCAAGTGGGCCGGGCGCAACCGCGCCAAGCGCTGGGTCCGGTCGGTCATGTGGCCGGGGATGCAGCTGCAGAAGCTCACTACGCGCGAGCCCGACTTCGCTCAGCTCGCCGTGGCGTGCGCCGCGCTCGACGCCGTGCTCGCCGTCGAGGACCCGCGCGCCGCGAGCGCCGAGGACTCGGTCGGCATGGAGGTCGTCGCTTAGAGGAACGCTTCGAGCAGCCGCAGGGTCTCCGCAGGTTGCTCGCCGAAGAGCAGGTGGCCCGCCCCGGCGATCACTTCGATCCGCGCGTCCGGGATCCGCTCCGCCAGCACGTCGCTGCTCGCACCCGGGATCGCCCGGTCGTCGTCGCCGGTGAGCACCAGCGTGGGCGTCCGCAGGCCGGGTAGCCGGTCGTAGGTGTCGTGGCCCAGCGGAGCGCGAAGCGCGGCCGGTCTCGCGCACGTGCAGCACGGCGCCGTCGTCGAGCCGGACCTCCACGGCGCGCGATCCTGCCACATGCGCGCCGTACCCTGTTCACCGTGGTCGAGTCGCTCGTCAACCAGATCGAGGCACGCTTCGCGGAGGCGCAGGCGCAGATGTCCGATCCCGAGGTCATCACCGACCGCAAGCGCTACGCGGAGGCCGGGCGGCTGTACAACTCGCTCGCGCCCGCGGCGAAGCTGGCCGAGCAGTGGCGCCTCGCGCGCTCCGATGCGGAGGGCGCGCAGGAGATGCTCGACGAGGGCGGCGAGGACGCCGAGATGCGCGCCGAGCTGCAGAGCGCCCGGGAGCGCATCGAGCGCCTCGAGGAGGAGATCCGCCTCGCGATGGTCGAGCGCGACCCCAACGACGACAAGAACGTGATCGTCGAGATTCGCGGGGGCGCCGGCGGCGAGGAGGCCGGGCTGTGGGCGGGCGACCTCTACCGGATGCTCTCCAAGTACGCCGAGCGGCGCGGCTTCTCGACCGAGACGCTCGACGCCTCCGACGGCTCCTACACCTTCGAGATCAAGGGCGACGGGGCGTTCAGCGTGTTCAAGTTCGAGGGTGGCACCCATCGCGTCCAGCGCGTGCCCGAGACCGAGTCCCAGGGGCGCATCCATACCTCCACGGCGACGGTCGCGGTGCTGCCGGAGGCCGAGGAGGTCGACGTCGAGGTCGACCCCAACGACCTGCAGATCGACGTCTACCGCTCCTCGGGGCCGGGCGGGCAGTCGGTCAACACGACCGATTCCGCGGTGCGGATCACCCACAAGCCGACCGGCATCGTCGTCTCCATGCAGGACGAGAAGTCCCAGCTGCAGAACCGCGAGCGCGCCTTCAAGGTGCTGCGCGCCCGCCTCTACGAGGCGAAGCTCGCGACCCAGCAGGCCGAGCTCGCCGCTGACCGCCGCGCCCAGGTCGGCACCGGCGAGCGGGCGGAGAAGATCCGCACCTACAACTATCCCGAGCGCCGCGTCACCGACCACCGGGTCAAGCTCACCGTCCACAACCTCGACGCGCTGCTGCAGGGTGAATTGGACGAGGTCACGGCGGCGCTGCAGGACGCGGAGAAGCGCTCGCGGCTGGAGCAGGCCGCGGCCTGAGTTTCGGCGTACCTGCGCGGGGCACGAACCCGCGATGGGAGGAGGACTCCGCTGGGGAGCGGTGCTCGTCGCCAACGGGACTCGGACATCACGAAGGCGCTCTACGCGAACAGGAAGGAGCTCACCGCGATCGTGCCCTCGGCCAAGGGCCTGGACCCGGAGAAGGGCCGGGAGCTGCTCGCACCGGTGAATCTCCACCCGGGCGCCGCGCGCTACTACGACGGGGCGATGCGGTGAGTTTCAGGTGAGATGGCGCCGGGCACGAGTCGGTGCATGGGAGGAGGCGCCCGCTGGGCGGCGGGGCTCGTGGCTGTCGTAGCGTCGGCGATCGCGTTCGGGGCGTGCTCGCCGAACGACCCGCCCGGGGGCGAGGGACGCCTCTCGATCGCCACCGGCGGCAGCGGCGGCGTCTACCAGGTCTACGGCGCGGGCCTTGCCGAGGTGATGAGCGAGACCCTGCCCGACTCGCCCACCACGGCGGAGACGACGAGCGCCTCGGTCGACAACCTGCTGCTGGTCGCCAACGGCGACTCCGACGTCGCCTTCACGCTCGCCGACACCGCGATCGACGCCGTCAACGGCGACGAGTCCTTTGATCGCAAGGAGCCGCTGCTCGCGCTCGGGACGCTGTACCCGAACATCACCCAGGTCGTCGTGAAGGCCGACTCGGGGATCAAGACGATCGAGGACCTGAAGGGCAAGACGGTGTCGGTCGGCGCGCCCAACTCCGGCACCGAGGTGATCGCGCTGCGGCTGCTCGAGGCGGCCGGCCTCGACCCCGACGAGGATCTCTCCAAGCGCGGCCTCGGCGTGGGGGAGTCCGCCCAGGCGATCCGCGACGGCTCGATCGACGCGTTCTTCTGGTCCGGCGGCGTGCCGACGGCGGCGGTCGTGGACCTCGCCACCACCGACGAGATCCGGATCCTCCCCGTCGACGAGTACCTCCCCGCGCTGCGCAAGCGCTACGGCGAGGCCTACCAGGAAGCCGAGATCGAGGACGGCGCGTACACGGGCGTCGGCGCCTCCAAGACGATCGGCGTGCCGAACCTGCTGATGGTCAACAAGGGCATGAGCGACGACCTCGCCCACGACATCACGAAGGTGCTGTACGACAACAAGAAGAAGCTGACCGAGATCGTGCCGGCGGCCAAGGGCCTGGACCCGGAGAAGGGCCAGAAGGTCGTCGAGCCCGTGCAGTTGCATCCCGGCGCGCGCCGCTACTACGCGGAGGCGAGCGGGTGACCCGCCGCGCGCTTGCGATCGGCGGCGTGGCGCTCGCGCTGGCCGGCGGCGCCGCGGCCGTCCAGGCCGACGGCCCGCCGCGCGTGGTCGCGCTCGACCGCGACGGCGGCACGGTGGCCGAGCTCGGGCTCCCGAAATCGCGCTCGTTCGCCCTCACCTACCGGCACTCCTACTACCGCCGTCCCGCGGTCGAGCGCTTCCGCGCCTCGGGGGACGGCTCGTTCCGGCTCGTCGCGATCAGCTCGCCGAGCCAGGCCGTGCTCGACTACTACGAGGTCGAGGGCTCCCGCTCGCGGCGCGACGGCTGGTGGACGCTGCGGCTCGCCCGGCCCGCGCGGTTCGAGCGGATGCCGCTGGCGGCCACCTCGGTCGGCCGCCGCACGCTGGCCGCCGACGGCGCGCGCGTGCCGCTCTACCGCCGCGACGGGCGCGCGGCGCACCTGACCATCGCCGTCGCGGGGAGCTGACGTGACGAGCACCGACAGACCGGGCTCGACCGCGGCATCCGAGCGGGAGGTGACGGACCCGGGGCTCGAGCCGCGCACCGACGAGCACCTGATCGACGAGTTCGAGGGCGAGCGCCCCGGGCGCAAGCTGAGCGGCGTGCCGCTGACGATCCTGAACGTCGTCGCCGTGCGCGCTGTCGCTGTTCGCCATCTACTGGGTGTTCCAGCCGATGGCGGCGCAGGTGTACCGGCCGACCTTCCTCGCGGGGGCGCTGCTGCTGACCTTCATGGTGTTCCGCTCCGGCGAGCGCACAAGCCGCCCCGGGGAGAACCCCACCGTGGTGGACTGGCTGCTCGGCGTGACCGCCGCGGTGTCGGTGGGCTACGCCGCCGTCACCGCCGACGAGCTGTTCCGGCGCGCGGCGGCGCCCGAGACCCTCGACATCGTGATGGGCGTGCTCGCGATGGCGCTGGTGCTCGAGGCGACCCGCCGCACCGTCGGCTGGATCCTGCCCGTCATCGTGCTCGGCTTCATCGCGTACGCCTACCTGGGCGGGCTGATCCCGGAGTCGTTCGGGATCGCGCACAAGGGCTACGGGCTGGACCGCATCGTCGGCCAGGCCTACATGGGCCTCGAGGGCCTGTTCGGGATCCCCCTCGACGTGGCGGCGACCTACATCGTGTTGTTCACCATCTACGGCGCCGTGCTCGAATACTCGGGCGCCGCGCGCTTCTTCGTCGAGATCTCCTACGCCGCGTTCGGCAAGAGCCGCACCGGGTCCGGGCCGCACGACGACGCTGGCGGGCTTCCTCCTCGGCACGGTCTCGGGCTCGGGCGTCGCGACCACGGTCACGCTCGGCAGCGTGACCTGGCCGCTGCTGCGCCGCGCCGGCTATCCCAAGGACGAGGGCGCCGGCATCCTCGCCGCCGCGGGCATCGGCGCCATCCTGTCGCCGCCGACGCTGGGCGCGGCCGCGTTCATCATCGCCGAGTTCCTCGAGATCTCCTACCTGGACGTGCTGGTCTACGCGCTGATCCCGACCGTCCTCTACTACCTCGGGATCCTGCTCGCCATCGAGGCCGACACGCGCCGCTTCTCGGTCCGCGGGCTGGACCTCGACACGCCCGGCTTCTTCAGGCTGCTCACGCGCTGGGGCTACCACTTCTCGTCGCTGATCGCGATCGTCGTGCTGCTCGCCATCGGGCTCTCGCCGTTCCGCGCCGTGGTCTACGCGACCGTGCTGGCGTTCCTGATGTCCTTCCTGGACAAGCGCGACCGGATGGGCCCGCGCAAGGTCTTCGACGCGCTGGTGGCGGGCGCGCGCGGCGTGCTGCCGATCGCGGCCACCACGGCGGCCGCGGGGATCATCGTCGCGGTCGTCTCCCTCACCGGGATCGGGCTCGAGCTGTCCGCGCTGATCGTCGACGCCGCCGGCGGGTCGCTGGCGCTGACGGCCATCTTCAGCGCGATCGCGGTGCTGATCGTCGGCCTCGCCGTGCCGGTCACCGCCTCGTTCATCATCGCCGCGGTGATCATCGCCCCGGCGCTGGTCGCGCTCGGGGTCGAGGACTACGCGGCGTACATGTTCATCTTCTACTACGCGGTCCTCAGCGAGGTGAGCCCGCCGACGGCGCTGTCGGCGTTCGCGGCGGCGGCGATCACCGGCGGCGACGGCTTCCGCACGATGGTGCTGCTGATGCGCTACACCGCGCCGGCGTTCCTGGTGCCGTTCGCGTTCGTGCTGACCGAGAACGGCCAGGGCCTGCTGCTCCAGGGCAGCGTCGAGACGGTCGTCCTCGCCGTCGGGGTGTCGATCGTGGCGGTGTGCGGGCTCGGCGTCGCGCTGGGCGGATGGCTGCGCGGGCACGTGCGGCTGCCGCTGCGGGTGCTCGCCGGCGCCGGCTCGGCGATCCTGCTCTACCTCGAGCCGCTGTGGATCATCATCGGCCTCGGCGTGCTGGTCGTCGCGCTGGTCATCCACCTGGCGCTGCCGCGCGAGGGCGCCGACCCGCCGGCCGCTCCCGCCTAGGCGGACTTCAGGCGGGCCTGAAGCCGGTCGCGGACCTCGGGCCACTCCGGGGCGATCACGCTGAACATCACGGTGTCGCGCAGGGTGCCGTCCTTGCGCACGTAGTGGTGGCGGAGCACGCCCTCGCGCCGCGCGCCGAGCCGCGCGATGGCGGCCTGCGAGCGCTCGTTGCGGATGTCGGTCTTGAGCGTCACCCGGTGCGCGCCGCGGTGCTCGAACGCGTGGCCCAGGACGAGCAGCTTGGCCTCGGTGTTGAGCGGCGTGCGCCACCACGGGCGCCCGATCCAGGTGCCGCCGACCTCGAGCGTGCGGTGCTGCTCGCTGATGTCCATGTAGTTGGTGAAGCCGACGGCGCGGCCCGTGGCGACCTCCACCTGCGCGAGGCGGACCGCGCCGCTCGGCACGGCGTCGGCCACGATCGCGGCCATCTCCTCCCGGGTCCGCGGACGCCACCACGGCATCCACGCCCACAGCTCGTCGTCCTGGGCGGCGTCGAGCAGGTCGTCGAGGTGGGCGTCGCCGGCCGGCTCGAGCCGCACGTGCTCGCCGGTGAGCGTCACGGGCTCGATCCAGGTCATGTGCCGAGGATGCCAGGAGGCGGGCGGAACAGCCCGGCCGCCATGACCACGGCGGGGCCGAGCAGCAGCACCGGCCCGAGCCCGATCGCGCCCGCCGGCAGCGCCGCGCCGCTGCGTGCCCAGCGCGATGGCGATCGGCACCACGAGGGGGCCGCGATCAGCCCGGCGGCGGTCGCCCGCGCGCCCACCCGGCTCGCCAGCGACCCGGTCGCGACGGCGGCGGCCAGGCGGTCCACCACCCGCACGGCGGCGGGCTGCGAGCAGCCGAGGAGGTTCGCGCGCCGCTGCATCTATCCAGCACGCGCATCGGTTGTCGGTTGTCCCCCCTGGGGCGTGGGAAACCCGACAACCGACGGGGCTTCGTCACACTGAGCGCGCATGGCCCGCACTCCGCTCGCCCGCACGACGATCCGCGACGCGCTGGACTCCGCGCTGATCGCGCTGACCGCCGCCGGGTGCGACACGCCGCGGCTGGACGCCGAGGTGCTGCTCGCCGACGCCATGGGGGTCGACCGCGCGGTGATCTTCTCCGACCCCGAGCGGGGCCTCGAGCCCGCCGAGGCGCGCCGCTTCCAGGAGTACGCGCGGCGGCGCACCCAGCGGGAGCCGGTCGCCTACATCCTCGGCCGCAAGGGCTTTCGCACCATCGAGCTCGAGGTCGACGGCCGGGTGCTCGTCCCGCGCCCGGAGACCGAGTTCCTGGTCGAGGCGGCGCTCGACCTCCCGCAGGGCGCCCGGGTGGCCGACGTCGGCACCGGCTCGGGCGCCGTGGCGCTCGCGCTCAAGACCGAGCGGCCGGACCTGCAGGTGATCGCCACCGACGCGAGCCCCGGCGCGCTCGACGTGGCGCGCGCCAACGCGACCCGGCTGGGCCTGGACGTCGAGCTCGCCGAGGGCGACCTGCTGGCCCCGGTGGAGGGCGCGCTCGACGCGGTGCTCTCCAACCCGCCCTACGTGGCCGAGGGCGACCGCGGCTCGCTGGCGCGCGACATCACCGACCATGAGCCGGCCGTTGCCCTGTTCGCGGGCGCCGAAGGGCTGGACGTCGTGCGGCGGCTGATCCCCGAGGCGGCCGCCACCGGCGCGCGCCTGATCGCGCTCGAGGTCGGCCAGGGCCAGTCCGCCGCGGTGGCGGCGCTGATGGCCGAGGCGGGCTTCGCGGACACCGAGGTCACCGCGGACCTGGCCGGAATCGACCGCGTGGTGGTCGGGCGCCGGTGAACGCGGCCGACGCGGAGACGTTCGCCCGCTGCATCCAGGTCGGCGGTGTCGCCGTGTTCCCCGCCGATACCGTCTACGGCCTCGCTTGCGAGCCGGACACCCGCGACGCGGTCGAGCGGCTGTACGCCCTCAAGGGCCGCCTGCCGGACAAGCCCGCCGCGGTGATGTTCTTCGACCTCGAGCTCGCCTTCGCGGCGCTCCCGGAGCTCGGCGGGCGCACGCGGGAGCTGCTCGCGCGCCTGCTCCCCGGCGCCGTGACCGCGCTGCTGCCCAACCCGCTCGGCCGCTATCCGCTGGCGTGCGGGCCCGATCTCGCCACGCTCGGGCTGCGCGTCCCCGCCCTCGACACGCCGCTGACGGCGATGCGCTGGCCCGTCCTGCAGAGCTCGGCCAACCGCGCCGGCGGCCCCGATGCACGGCGGCTCGAGGACGTGCCGGAGGCGATCCGGCGCGACGCGGACCTCGTCCTCGACGGCGGCGAGCTCCCCGGCACGCCGTCCACGGTCCTCGACCTGCGGCGCTACGAGGAGGACGGCGAATGGGCGGTGATCCGCGAGGGCGCGGTGCCCGCCGAGGTCATCGAGCGGGTGGCCTGAGACGCCTCGACCGGTGGTACGGTCCAGAGCCCACTTCGTCCATGGAGAACCGCCGATGACCGAGCTGCCGCACGACTACTTCGAGCGCCCGCTGGCCGATGTCGACCCGGAGGTCGCGGAGGCTCTCGACGGGGAGCTCGATCGCCAGCGGCGCACCCTGGAGATGATCGCCTCGGAGAACTTCGTGCCGCAGTCGATCCTCGAGTGCCAGGGCAGCGTGCTGACCAACAAGTACGCCGAGGGCTACCCCGGCAAGCGCTACTACGGCGGCTGCGAGTTCGTCGACGTGATCGAGCAGCTGGCGATCGACCGCGCGAAGGCGCTGTTCGGCGCCGAGCACGCCAACGTGCAGCCGCACGCGGGCGCCCAGGCGAACACGTCCGTCTACCACGCGCTGCTCCAGCCCGGCGACACGATCATGGGCCTCGCGCTCGCGCACGGCGGTCATCTCAGCCACGGCATGAAGATCAACGTGTCCGGCCGGCTCTACGACATCGCGCCCTACGAGGTCGAGCGCGACACCTGCCTGATCGACATGGACCGCGTGGCGGAGATCGCCCGCGAGCGCAAGCCGCAGATGATCCTGGCCGGCTGGTCGGCCTACCCGCGGATCCTGGACTTCGAGGCGTTCCGCGCGATCGCCGACGAGGTCGGCGCGCTGCTGATGGTCGACATGGCGCACTTCGCCGGCCTCGTCGCCGCCGGGCTGCACCCCAACCCGGTCCCCTACGCCGACGTCGTGACCACGACGATCCACAAGACGCTGGGCGGCGCCCGCGGCGGCATGATCCTGTGCCGCGAGGAGTACGCCAAGAAGATCAACTCGGCCGTGTTCCCCGGCCAGCAGGGCGGCCCGCTCGAGCACGTGATCGCCGGCAAGGCGGTCGCGCTGAAGATCGCCGCCACCGAGCCGTTCAAGGAGCGCCAGGAGCGCACCGTGACGGGCGCCAAGGCGGTCGCCGAGAAGCTGCTCGGCGCGGGGAACGGCGTCAACGTGCTGACGGGCGGCACCGACGTGCACCTCGCGCTCGTCGACCTCCGCGAGTCCGAGCTGGACGGCCAGATGGCCGAGGACCGGCTGCACGACATCGGGATCACCGTCAACCGCAACGCCGTCCCGTTCGACCCGCGCCCGCCGGCGGTCTCCTCCGGCCTGCGCGTCGGCACGTCGGCGCTCGCCACGCGCGGCGTCCAGGAGGACGACTTCCGCGAGATCGGCGAGATCATCTCCCGCGCGCTGCAGCCGGACTTCGACGCGGCGAAGGCGGACCTCGCCGAGCGCGTGACGGCGATCGCCGATCGCTACCCGCTGTACGCCCAGCTGGGCGCGCCTGCCGCCGTCGCCTAGTGACGGCGGCGCCAGCCGCGGCGGCTCAGCACGAGCCGCCGCGGTAGCTCGGCGACGACGGGCTCCAGCGTCCCCGCCACCTCGGCGGCGACGGGCCGGTCGGCCGGCTCGCGGGCGAGCATGGCGGTGAGCAGCTCGCAGAGCGCGACGGGCGTGCGGCGCGGGAGTGCGGCCGGCCCGCGGGTCAGCTGAGGGAAGCGCTCCTCGAGGTCGGTGGAGCGGGCCGCGCCGATCGCGCGCGGGAACGGCCGCTCCCCGGACAGCGCGTGGTGCAGCGTCGCTCCCGAGGCCGAACACGTCCGCGGGCGGGCCGATCGCGGCGCGGGACGGATCGCACTGCTCGGGGGCCATGTAGCTGTCGGTGCCGATCGGACTGCGCAGGCGCGCGGCGGACGCGGAGCTGCGCGCCACGCTGAAGTCGATCAGCCGCGGCGGCGCGCCCATCACGAGGTTCTCCGGCTTGACGTCGAGGTGCAGGACGTCCTCGCGGGCGAGGTAGTGCAGCGCCGAGGCCACGTGCAGGCCGAGCGGCAGCAGTTGCTCCAGGCCGACCGGGCCGTGGCGCTCGAGCAGCGACTGCAGCGTGGGACCCTCGAGGTGCTCGAGCAGCAGGTGGGGGAACGGGCCGTCGGCCGCCACCGCGAAGCCGCGCATCACCACCGGGTGCGCGAGCTGCTGGAGCACCTCGGCCTCGCGCACCAAGTCGCGCAGCGAGGTCGGCTCGGTGGCCTCGTCGGGCCGGAGCACCTTGGCGACGAGCACCGCCAGGCGATGGTCGTCCCACACGAGGAAGACCTCGTAGCGCCGCCCGCCGCCGAGGCGCCGCAGGACCGTGCGTCCCTTCGCGATCGCGTCGCCCTCGGTCAGCCCCCACGTCGGTCGCGCGCGCTCGGCCCGCTCCCAGGGCGGCGCCTCGGGGACCGTCGACATCGGGCCGGCGGCCTCCGTGGGCCCCGACATCTCACCCTTCTCCGTCGTCGTCCTCGTCGTCGGCCGCGGCCAGGACGGCCTTCGAGTTGCCCAGCGTGGCGGCGGGCTGGTCGCCGACCTTCGAAGTCAGCGAGCGCGAGGCGGGCGCCATCCAGGCCATCGGCACCGCGACGGCGAGTACGAGCGCAGCGGCGAGGGCGACGAGCACGAGCTGCGCGGAGCGCCGGGCGGGCACGACGACGACGTCGTCGGTGAGCGCGAGGAACGCCTGTGCGAGGCGGTGGGACTGCGGGGCGGTGAGGGGTGCGGTATCTCGCATCGGGCAGGCCGCACACGGGCGGGTCACGTCTGGCCAGAGGTTTCCCCGCGGTGCGGAGATCCCAATCCGGGAGTTCGCCGCGAGGGTCCCGCGACCTGCTCGACCCAGCCGCGCACAGCGGCACAGCTACTGCGCTGGCCGCCGCGGGCCGGTGCCCTTCGTCAGCCGCGCACAGCGGCCAGCGTGCGCTCGAGGCCCTCACCGAGCGCGACGCGCGCCTCCCAGCCCAGCACCTCGCGGGCCAGCGCGGGATCGACGGCGCTGCGGACGACCTCGCCCGGCCGCTCGGGAGCGAACTCGAGCTCGAATCCGTCAGAGGAACCCAGCGGGCGCAGCGCGTCCGCCAGCCCGACGACCGTCGTCTCCGTCCCGGTCCCGATGTTGCAAGCGCCGGCCCACGACGAGTCCGCCGCGGCGAGGTTCGCGCTCACGACGTCGCCCACGAACACGTAGTCGCGGGTCTGCAGGCCGTCGCCGAACGCGACGGGCGTGCCGCCCTCGACGAGCTTGCCGCAGAAGATGGCCACCACGCCGCCCTCGCCGTGCGGGTCCTGCCGCGGCCCGTAGACGTTGGCGTAGCGCAGCGAGATCACCGACAGCCCGTGCAGGCGGCCGTACAGCCCGCAGTAGCCCTCGGCCGCGTGCTTGCTCTGCCCGTAGGGCGCCATCGGCGCGGGCTCGGTGCCCTCCGCGGTGGGGATCGCGGCGGCGTCGCCGTAGATCGCCCCGCCGGTGGAGGAGTTCACGACGCGCCCGACGCCGGCCAGCCGCGCCGCCTCGAGCACGTTGATCGTCCCGCCGACGTTGACCGCGGCGTCGAAGGCGGGGTCGGCGACCGCGCGGCGCACGTCGATCTGGGCGCCCAGGTGGAAGATCGCGTCGGGCGCGGCGGCCGCCACCACCGCGGCCACGCGCTCGGCGTCGCGGAGGTCGCCCTCGTGCAGCACGGCGCCGCCGGCCAGCGCGCCCTCGAGGTTCTCAGGGTGTCCGGTGGAGAGGTCGTCGAGGACCTCGACGGTGTCGCCGCGCGCCACGAGCGCATCGACGAGGTTGGAGCCGATGAACCCGGCGCCGCCGGTGACGAAGGCCTTCATGAGACGCGGCATGCTAGACACAGCCGCCGTGCGGATCTGGGTCGACTTCACCAACACGGCACACGTCATCGTGCTCCGGCCGCTCGTCGAGCGCCTCGAGGCGGCGGGCCACGACGTCTTGCTGACCGCGCGTCCGCTGTCGCACACGGTCGAGCTGCTCGAGGAGTGGGGCCGCCCCCACACCGTCATCGGACGCCACGGCGGCGTGCACCGGCGCGACAAGGCGCTGGCCGCCGCCGATCGCGTGCGACGCCTCACCGGCTGGGCGCGCGGGCGGCGCTTCGACCGCGCACTGGCGCACGGCTCGACCGACGTGCCGGTCGTCTCCCGCCTGCTGCGGATCCCGAACACGACGATGTTCGACTACGAGTGGGCCGCCCTCCAGCACCACTTCAACTGCCGCCTCGCCACCCGCGTGCTGGTGCCGGACGCGATCCCGCGCGAGCGGCTGGCGCGCTACGGCGCCCGCGGGCGGAAGCTGGTGCGCTATCCGGGGCTCAAGGAGGAGTACTACCTGTCGGACTTCGAGCCCGACCGCTACGTCCCCACCGAGCTGGGCGCCGGCGGCGGTGAGGTGCTGTGCGTCGTGCGCACCGCGCCGTCCTACGCGCTGTACCTCGGCGGCTCCGAGACGCCGCTGCTAGCCCAGGTGCTGCGCCGCGCGGCCGCCGAGGAGCGCGTCCGCACCGTGGTGCTGGCGCGCACCGACGCACAGCGGGCCGACGTGCGCGCGCTGGGGCTGGACCGGGTGGTGGTGCCTGAGCGCACCGTCGACGGCCGCAGCCTCGTCGCGCTCGCCGACGTGCTCGTCTCCGCGGGCGGCACCATGAACCGCGAGGCGGCGGTGCTGGGCACGCCGGTGTGGTCGATGTTCGAGGGGCGGCTGGGCGGCGTCGACGAGCAACTCGTGCGGGAGGGGCGGCTCAGGCTGCTCGCCGACGCCGCCGCCATCGCCTTCGAGCCCAAGCCGGAGGGCGCGCTGGAGCACCGGGTGCGCCGCGACCCCGGCGAGCTCCTCTCCCTGGCGATGCCCGGGGTCTAGATTGCCGGGCATGGCCGTACTTGCCGCGCTGCTCGTCGCCGTCCCGCTGCTCGCGCCCGCGCCGGATCTGCGCGTGGCGTCGATCACGACCCAGGAGCGCGCCGTCGCCTCGGGGCGGCTGCTCGTGCCCACCACCGTCGTGAACCAGGGCGATCGTGCCGCGCGCCGCTCGCGCACCCGCTACTTCCTGTCACGCGACGCCGAGCGCGGCCACGACATCCGCATGCGCGGGGTGCGCATCCCCCGGATCGCGGCGGGCGAGCGCTTCACCAAGACCGCGAGGCTGCGCGTGCCGGCGCCCACCAAGGGCGGCGATTACTACCTGATCGCCTGCGCGGACGCCCGACGCAAGGTCCGCGAGGAGCGCGAGGGCAACAACTGCATGGTCTCGGCCGACACGATCGACGTGGCGCGCCAGACCCAGCCGCAGGTCCCGCCGGGACCGGGCTAACCGGCCTTGGCCTCCAGCGTGCGCTCGACGGCCGCCTCGGGCTCGCCCTCGACCGCCGCAGCGGCCTCCGGCGCCCCGAAGCGCCTGAGCCCGACCGCCTTGAGATGGCGGTTCTTGAGGATCTCCAGCGAGTAGACCATCCACACCGACGCGCCGATGACCAGCAGGCCGATCCCGGTCAGCAGCAGCGAGTGCTCGAGGTCCCAGTTGCCGCGCGGGCGGGGCGGGACGAAGCGGGCGAGCAGCGCGTAGCCGGCCATCATCAGCGCCCACAGGTGCAGGTAGGCGGCGGTGCGCCGCTGCGAGAAGCCGATGCGCATGAACCGGTGGTAGAAGTGGTTGTGGTCCGCTCGCCACGGCGGTCGGCGGTACTTGAGCCGCTTGAGCACCACGAACGACGTGTCCAGGATCGGCACCGCGAGCACCAGCAGCGGCGCCACCAGGGTGATCGCGGCGGCCGTCTTGAGCACGCCGTCGACCGCGAGCGTCGCGAGCAGGAAGCCCAGCGCGAGCGCCCCCGAGTCGCCCATGAAGATCTTCGCCGGGTGGTAGTTGTGGAACAGGAACGCCAGCGTGGCGCCGCACACGATCGCCGACAGCACGGCGGCGTCGACGCGCCCGAAGGAGGCGGAGAGGATCGCGAAGGCGGCGGCCGCGATCGCCACGATCCCGGCGGCCAGCGAGTCCATCCCGTCGATCAGGTTCACGAGGTTGGCGAGGAACGCGATCCACAGGACCGTCAGCGGGTAGGCGGCCCAGCCGAGGTCATGGTCGCCGATGGCGGGCAGCGTCACGTGGTCGAAGCGCACGTCGAAGCCGACCACGGGGATCAGCGCGATCAGCGTCACGCCCGCGAGCTTGCGGCTCGGGGTGACGCCCTTGAGATCGTCGACGAGGCCGAGCGCCGCCACCAGCAGCGTGCCGATCACGATGCCCAGGTAGGGCCCGCGGAGGTCGATCAGGATCACCGTGGGGATCAGGATCCCCGCCACGATGGCCAGCCCGCCGATGCGCGGGATCGCGCCCTTGTGAACGCGCGGGCGGTCCGCCTTGTCGTCCAGCCCGCCGATCAGCGGCGCGAGCCGGCCGACCAGCGGCGTGAGCGCGAGGACGAGCACGGCCGCGATGGCGAATCCCACCAGCGCCGAACCGTCCTCGGCCAGCGCGCGTAGTGACTCACCGAAGGACATCGTTTGTGGTATAGCGCAGCATGGGTCGACAGGGTGCGTTGCTAGCTTCAGCGTTGATGACTCAGATCCTCTCAGCACCAGCCTTCGACGAGCGAATCTCTTCGCGAACCGCTCGCGTCGGCATCGTCGGGCTCGGCTACGCGGGCCTTCCCCTGGCCATGGCGTTCGCCGAGGCGGGCTTCGACGTCACCGGCATCGACCTCAGCGCCGAGCGCGTCGAAGCGATCGCGGACGGGCGCTCCTATCTGGTCGACGTTCCGGCCGAGCGCTACGCCGGGGTGGAGGGCAAGCTCGACGCCACGACCGACTACGCGGCGGTCTCCACGCTCGACGCGCTGACGATCTGCGTGCCGACGCCGCTGTCCAAGACCCGCACGCCGGACCTCTCCTACGTCGTCGCGGCCGCCGAGTCCGTGGCGAAGCAGCTCTCCCCGGGCCAGCTCGTGATCCTGCAGTCGACGACCTACCCCGGCACCACCGAGCAGGTCATCCGCCCCATCCTCGAGGCAACCGGCGCGGTGGTCGGGGAGGACGTGTTCCTCGGCTACGCGCCCGAGCGCGTGGACCCGGGCAACCACCAGTGGGACGTCCACACCACGCCCAAGCTGGTCGGCGGCGTGAGCGACGAGTGCCTGCGGCGCACCAAGCTGCTCTACGAGACGATCGTCGACACGGTGGTCCCGGTGTCGTCCCCGATCGTGGCCGAGACGGCGAAGCTGCACGAGAACACCTTCCGCGCCGTCAACATCGCGCTCGCCAACGAGCTCTGCGTCATGTGCGACCGGCTCGGGATCTCCTCCTGGGAGGTCATCGAGGCCGCGAACACCAAGCCGTTCGGCTTCCTCGCCCACTGGCCCGGCCCCGGTCTGGGCGGCGACTGCATCCCCGTGGTGCCGCACTTCCTGGCCTGGCGGCTGCGCGAGTACGGCTACAGCGCGCAGCTGATCGACGCCGCGCACGAGGTCAACTCGCAGATGCCCAACTTCGTACTCCAGAGGATCGGCGACGCGCTCAACGACGTCGGGCTGCCGATCAGGGGCTCGCGGATCCTGCTGCTCGGCATGGCCTACAAGGCCGACGTGGCCGACCTCCGCGAGTCGCCCAGCCTCGAGGTGCTGCGCCGGCTGGTGGCCCGCGGCGGCGACGTCCGCTGCTGCGATCCGCACTTCGAGTCGGTCGAGCTCGACGACGAGGTGTACCCGAGCGTCGAGTACAGCGAGGAGGAGGTCCGCGCCGCGGACTGCGTCGTGATGCTCACCCAGCACCGCGAGTTCCTCGAGACGCCGCGATGGGACCAGGCCAGCCTCGTGGTCGACACGCGCAACGTCGTGCCGGCCGCCCCGCACGTCCGCCCTCTATAGAGCCTCGATCCACCGATTCTCCCGGCGTCGAGCCGTCCGGGAATGATCGGTGGATCTAGGCTAGGCCCCGCAATGGTCCTGATCCTGGGCGCCGGCTACATCGGCGCGGCGGTGGCGGAGCTGGCGCTCGCGAGGGGCGAGCCCGTGACGCTCGCCGACAACTGGCACGCCACCCGCCGCGAGCAGCTCGACGGGCTGGAGCGCGCCGGCGCGCGCGTGGAGACCGCCGACGTGCGCGATCGCGCGGCGGTCGTCGCGCTGCTCGAGCTGGAGCCCGACCGGGTGGTGATGCTCGCCGCGCAGGCGAGCCGGCCGCTGTCCGAGCGCGAGCCCGACTACACCGAGCAGGTCAACCTGACCGGGGCGCGGCGGGTCGCCGAGGCGCTCGCCGCCTCGAAGGCGCGCGCGGTCGTGCACGGCAGCTCGCTGCACGTCTACGGCGGCGGCCTGAGCGGCGAGGTCGGGCCGGACGCGCCGTACGGGGAGCAGGGCGACCTCGCGCACATGTCCAAGGTCTACGCGGAGCTGGTGCTCGGCATGCACGCCCGCCGCGGCGGCTACGGGCTCGTCAACGCCCGGTTGGGCATCGTCTACGGCCCCAGCCCCGTCGAGCACAGCGGCCCCGACTCCGTGACCGTGATCGACAAGTTCCGCCGCGCGGCGGCGGCCGGCGAAGCGCTGACCCTCGACGGCGGCGGCCGCGCGACGATCGGCGCCGTGCACGTGGCCGACGCGGCCCGGCTGCTGCTCGACTGCCCGGTGCCCGATCCCGGGGCGGCCGCGAGCCTCAACGTCGCCGCCGAGACGCTGACGGTGGCCGACGTCGCGGCGCTCGCCGAGGGGCGCGACGCGGCGGGCGAGGCGGCGTGGACCGTGGCACCGCAGGCCGACTACCAGCACTCGGTGCGGGCGTACCTGTCGTGAAGTTCCTTGTCACCGGCGTCACCGGGTTCCTCGGCTGGCGCACCGCCACGCTGCTCGCCGAGCGCGGGCACGACGTGCTGGGCCTCGCGCGTCCCGGCCGCGCCGGCCGTGCGCACGCCGGTGACGTGGCCGCCGAGCTGGTCGACGCGGGCGACCCGGCCGCGCGCGCCCTGATCGCCGGCTGCGACGCGGTGCTGCACTTCGCCGGCGTCCCGGATCCCGCCCGGGCGCGGGAGGATCCCGCGACGGCGGTGCGCGAGAACGCGGGCACGACCGTGAACATGCTCGATGGCTGCCTGGAGCACGGCGCCGGGCTGATCTACCCGTCGACGGTGCGCGCCGCGCTCGAGCCGCCGCCCGACGCCTACGGGCTCTCCAAGCGCCTCGGCGAGGAGGCGTGCCGCCACCACGCCGCCCGCGCCACCGTCGCGCGGCTCACGTCCGTGTTCGGCCCCGGCCAGGTCGCATGGGAGGGCGCCACGGGGGCGATCGCCGCCTTCGCGCGGCGCGCCATCGAGGGCCGCGCGATCGTGATCCCCGGCGACCCCCAGCGGGTGCGCGACTTCGTCTACGTCGACGATGTCGTGGCCGCGCTCGAGGCCATCGCCGTCCAGGGCCGCTGGGGCGAGACGCTGACGCTCGCCGCCGGCCGCCCGACCCCGCTGCTGCGCGCCGCCGAGCTGGTCCGCAACGCGGCCGGGGCCGCGATCGAGATCGAGACCCCGGGCGGCGAGCTTCCACCCGGCGAGGGCAGCGGCTATCCGGCGGAGGGAGACATGGCGGGTCTAGGCTTGGACGTCCGTCCGATCGAGGACGCTGTTGGGACCTATGTCGAGTGGCTCCGCCGCCATCCCGCTGCTCAAAGCCGCTCCTGAGGCGGCGCAGATCGCCGACCGCCTGTCCGCCGGCGACTGGCAGGGGCTCGAGCTGTGCCTCGCGCCGCGGCACGTCGCGACGCCCGAGGCGCTCGAGGCCGCGATCGCCGTCGGCCGCGACGCCGCGGACCGCGGCGCCGCGCTGACCGCGGAGTGCCCGGTGGCGTGGCCGAGCGGGGCGTTCGTCCGCGTCGACCGCCTCGACGACGAGGCGAAGAGCGGGATCGAGGCGTCGGCGCGGTTCGCGGCCGCGATCGGCTCGCGGGTGCTGACCATCCACCTGTTCGTGCCGATGACGCCCGACGAGTACCGCGCGCACGGTGCGCTCGACGAGGCGGCGGTCGAGGAGTACCTCCGCTTCTACGCGCAGGCGTGCGCCGCCGAGGGCGTGACGCCGCTGATCGAGAACGTCCCGCCGGTGCTGCGGATGCGCACAGGTGGCGTGTACCTGACGCCCGTCGGCGGCCACTGGCGCGACATGGTCGCGTGGTGCGAGCGCGTCCCGGGGCTGCGGGTGACCTTCGACACCTCCCACGCGGCGCTGTTCGCCAACTTCGCCGCCGCCTACCCGTCGCTCTTCGATCTCGCCTCGGACGCCGAGCTCTCGCTCGAGCGCTACACGGAGGAGCTGCTGGAGCTCGCCGACGTCGCGCACGTCTCCGACGCGCACGGCCTCCTCGGCGAGGGCCTGCCCTACGGCACCGGCGAGCTGGACCTCGATCCGATCGTGCGCCGCCTCGGCGACAAGGTCCCCTACATCGTGGCGGAGATCAACGAGCCCGACCCCGCCCGGTCGCCGGACATGAAGGCGGGCTACCGGGCCGTCGAGCGCGCGCTCGCGGCGCCGGCCCGCGAGCCGGCGACCCGTCGCGCGCGGCTGCCCGTCGACGCGTTCGACTGGCAGGCCGTCGTCGGCCGCCGCGACCCGGTGCCGTCGGTGCTCGAGCTGCAGGAGCGCTTCGGCGGCCGGCGCGTGCTGATCACCGGGGGCGGCGGCTGGATCGGCGGACGCCTCGCCACGCTCCTCCTCGGGTTCCGGCCCGAGCGCGTCACGCTGCTCGACTCCCACGAGGCGTCGCTGACCGCCGACCGCCGCTCGCGCAGCGCCGCCCAGCTGGAGGCGACCGAGCACGTGCTCGGCGACATCCGCGACGGCGCGCGGCTGACCGAGGCGGTCGCACGAACGCGCCCCGACGTGATCTTCCATCTCGCCGCCTACAAGCACGTCGACTGGGCCGAGACGCATCCCGAGGAGTTCGTCGACACCAACCTGCAGGGCAGCTGGAACGTGCTGCGGGCCGCCGAGGCGGCGGGCGTGGAGCACGTCGTCGTGGCCTCGACGGACAAGGCGGCGCTGGCCGCGAGCTTCTACGGCCGCACCAAGCGCTTCATGGAGCAGCTGACCGCCTACTCGGCCGGGAGCAGCGGCGCGAACCGCTGCGCGGTGCGGCTCGTCAACGTGCTGGCCAGCGCGGGCAGCGCGTCCGAGCTGTTCCTGCGCCAGGCGCGCGCCGGCGTCCCGCTGACGGTCACCGACACGGGGATGATGCGGTTCTGGATCACCGGCGCCCACGCGGCGCTCGTGCTCGCCCACGGGGCTCTGCTGGCCGCCGAGGGCGAGGTGCTCGCCACGCCCCACGACCCGGCCGAGCTGTCGGTCGGCGAGCTGGCGGAGCGGATCTGGCGCGCCGCGGGCGCCGGCGACCAGGCCGCCATCGAGCTGCTCGGCATCCGCCGCGGCGAGACGCTGGCCGAGGTGCTCACAGGCCCCGGCGAGCAGCTGGGGCCCGAGCGCGCACAGGGAATCGCGGCGATCGACGGCGGCCCGGCGTCACCGGGTCCGGCCTGGGTCGCCGAGCGCCTCGTGGCGGGCATGACGCGCGAGGCCGCACGCGCCGTGTGGCTCGAGGCGATGCGCCGCCCTGGCCTGCTCGTGCCCGCGCGCTGAGCGCCGGGTTCGAACCCGCTACACCACCGCACTTCGTGCTACCTCTACCAACGGCGCCCCCCGGCGCTGGTACCTTCGCTTCCGATGACGAGCACCTGCCACCCGACCATCACGATGCGCGGCGCCTTCGCCGCCCATCGCCCGCTCGCGGCCTGACTCGTCCGGGGCCGCGGGCGAAAGCCGCCCGCGTCCTCCAAGCAGCCTTCCGAAGTGACCAGGGCGGCTCCCCGTCCATCGCAGCACCACAAGGGAGCCGTAATGCATTCGCTCAACCACACCGCCTACGGCAACGCCGTCGCTGCTGACCGCCTCCGGTCCGCCGCCCGCGGCGTAGCGCGCACACGACGACACCGACCGCCGCCTGTACGCAGGCACGTCGCGTATGCCGTCGCGCGAGTCGCCGGCCGGCTGGACAACGAGTCCGCCCGCCGCGCCGTGGCGTGAACCGCGGACACACCCGGGCGGGGCCATCTCCCCATGGCCTCGCCCGGGGTGACCGCTAGATTCTGGAGCCGTGCAGATCGCCCGCCTCGAGGATCGCGAGTCCTTCATCACCGCCGACGGTTCTTCGATCCGGGAGCTCGCCGGCGTCCCCACCGGCAACGCCGCCCACCAGTCGCTCGCCGAGGCCACCGTGCCGCCCGGCACCGAGACGATCGAGCACTACCACCGCATCTCCGAGGAGATCTATCTGTTCACCCAGGGCATGGGACGCATGCGACTGGGAGACGACGAGGGCGCGATCCGCGCCGGGGACGCCGTGGTGATCCCGCCCGGGGTGCCCCACAAGCTCTTCAACACCGGACCCGAGCCGCTCGTGCTCATGTGCTGCTGCTCGCCCGCCTACTCCCACGAGGACACCGTCCTCCTCGAGGGCTGATGGTCCGCGCCACGCTCCTCGCCGTCGTGCTCGCGGCGGCTCTCGCCGCACCCGCGACGGCCGCGCCCGCCAAGCAGGCGCCGATCCCGATCGTCGGCATCGGCGAGCAGAACCCGGAGATCTTCGGCAGCCCCTACTTCACGGCGCTCGGCGTCAAGCACGTGCGGGTCATCACCGCGTGGGACTCGCTGCGCCACCGCTGGTCGCGCAAGCTGCTCGACACGTACATGGGCGCCGCGAAGGCGTCCGGCACGCAGGTCCTGCTCGGGTTCGGGCACGCCCGCAGCGCCAAGCGCTCGGTCCGCCGGCGCGTCCCCGGGGTCAAGGAGTTCACGAAGGAGTTCCTGAAGTACAAGAAGCGCTACCCGTGGGTGAAGGACTGGCTGACGTGGAACGAGGCCAACCACTGCGGCGAGCCGACCTGCCACATGCCGCGCCGCGTCGCGCGCTTCTACAACAACATCCGGCACAACTGCTTCGGCTGCAACGTGGTCGGCGGCGACGTGCTGGACACCCCGACGATGACGCCGTGGATCAAGGCGTTCCGCCGCACGGCCCGTGACGACAAGCAGATCTGGGGCCTGCACAACTACATCGACGCGAACCGCTTCCGCACCTCGGGCACGCGCGAGCTGCTGAAGGCCGCGCCCAACGGACAGATCTGGTTCACCGAGACCGGTGGTCTCGTGGTGCGCCGCAACCGGTCGCGGATCGCGTTCCCCGGCAACAAGAAGCACGCGGCGAAGGCGACCAAGCAGGTGTTCAAGCTGGCCCGGCTGAGCCCCCGCGTCCGGCGGATCTACATCTACCACTGGCAGCCGAGCACCCTGCCGCTCCCGAGCTGGGACTCCGCGCTGGTCGACCCGCGCGGGAAGCCCCGCCCCGCCTACAAGGTCGTCAAGAGCTTCATCCGGAAGTTCGCGCTCGAAGCGGCGCGCCGCGCGGCCGCCAAGCGCCGCGCCGCCGAGTGAGCGGGGTGCGCCGGTGGCTCCCCGCGCTGGTCGCGACGGTCGCGCTGGCCGGCTGCGGCTCGCTCGAGAACGTCACCCGCGGCGGCAAGGTGGTCGGCGACACGCTGACGGTCTACTCGCTGCTGCCGCAGCCCGGGCAGGGCAACGCGCGCGACATCGTCGACGCCGAGAAGCTGCTGCTGTTCGAGACGGGCGGGACGCCGGGCGAGTTCGAGGTCAACTTCGTCTCCGTGGACGAGGGCCAGCCGGGCGGCGGCAAGCGGTCCCTGCAGGCGCTGCGCGACGTGCTCGCCGACCCGCAGGTGACGGCGCTGATCGGCCCGGCGGGCTTCGACGCCTCGACGACCACGGTGCCGCTGTTCAACGCGGCCGGCGTCCTCCAGGTCCTCCCCGTCTCCGGGTACGCGGGCTTCACCGAGGCCGTGCGGCCCGGTGAGCCCGAGCGCTGGCAGCCGTCGGGGCACCGCACGCTGGCCCGGCTGGCGGGCGACGACCTCGCCCAGGCGCCCGCGCTGCTCGCGGCCGCCCGGGAGGCGACCGGCCGCGAGGCGCCGCGGATCGCGATCGAGCAGGAGCCCGGCGCGGCGGCCGACGCCCTTGTCGACGCGTTGCGCGACGAGGACCCGCGCCTCGTCGGCGACCCGGCGCGGGCCGACGCCGTGATCTACGCCGGCGACGATCCCGAGAACGCGGCCGGGGTGGCCGACGCCCTCGCGACCGAGGCGCCGCGCGCGGTCGTGGTGCTCCCCGACGCGCTGACCTTCGGAGGCGTGGCCGACCGCCTCAGCCCGGCCGCCCGCCGCCGCGCCGTGCTGGTCTCGAGCGCGCCCGAGCCCGGCTCCAACGCGGCGCTGCGCGAGTTCGAGGGGCGGTTCCGCGAGCACTACGGCCGCGCGCCCGGCCCGTACGCGGCGGTCGGCTACGAGGCGCTCCGCGGCGTGTTCGCCGCCATCGAGAGCGCCGGTGACCGCGCAGGCTCGCGCCAGGCGATCATCGACGCCTACTTCGGCGAGCCCACGCGGCCCGACGCCGCGATCGGGCCCTACGCCATCACGCCCGACGGCGGGCGCGAGGACGCGCCGTTCTCGGCCTTCAGGCCGGGCCGCGGGTACCTCTAGGCCTCGAGCGTCGCGTCGAGCGTGATCTCGTCGACGCCGCCCAGCGCGCGCGAGATCACGCAGCTCTCCTTCGCCCCCTCTGCGGCCTTCTGGAAGGCGGCCTCGTCGAGCCCGGGCACGCGCGCCCGGGTCGTCAGCGCCGACTTCGTGATCGTCGGCGCGCCGTCGACGTTGCGCAGCGTGATCTTGGCCTCGGTCTGGATCGACTCGGGCGGGTTGCCGGCCTCGGTCAGTACGAGCGAGAGCGCCATCGAGAAGCAGCCGGCGTGGGCGGCCGCCACGAGCTCCTCGGGGTTCGTCCCGTTCTCGCCCTCCTCGAAGCGCGACTTGAACGAGTAGGCGCCCTCGAACGCGCCGGACCCGAGCGACATCGTCCCCCGGCCCTCCTGCAACGAGCCTTCCCACAGAGCGTTGGCGGTGCGAGCTGCCATCGGTGCCTCCCTTTATGCCGTGACGCGGTGACGGATTCTCTAGCCTGGCAGGAATGAGCCGAAACCAGCGTCTGGGCTTCCTTGGCGTTGCCGCCGTCATCGCGGTCGTGGCGATCGCGATCTTCGCGTTGGGCGGCGGCTCGGACGAGCCGTCGCAGGACGCCGGCCAGCAGGCCTCGCAGGAGACGGCGACCCCGACGCCGACCGAGACCTCGGACGCCTGACACGAGCACCCCGACGCCGACGGCGACCCCCAAGCCCAAGCCGCAGCCGCCGCTGCTCACCAGCGGGCAGGTCAAGAAGCTGCGCTACACCGAGGGCGAGACCGTGCGCTTCCGCGTCCGCAGCGACGTCGACGAGGAGATCCACATCCACGGCTACGACATCGCGAAGGACATCGAGGCCGGCGAGACCATCTCGGTGTCGTTCAAGGCCACGATCACCGGCATCTTCGAGATCGAGTTCGAGGACTCGGCCGAGCAGATCGCCGAGCTGCGCGTCGACCCGAGGTAGGACTCAGGCGGCGAGCGCCTCGCGCACCTCGGCCTGCGCGACGTCCTCGCGCACGCCGCGGCGCAGCGGCAGCTCGGGGATCAGCGAGACCACAGCGAGCGTGATCACCATCATCGGCACGCCCAGCACGAACACCGGGTGGATGGCGTCCGCGAGCGCCTCCCGCGCTGCGGTGACTGCTCGCCGTCGTCGCGCCGCCGGCGAGCGCGCTGGCCGCCGCGCCGGCGGGCAGCCCGGCGGAGAGGATCGCGCCCATGATCGAGACGCCGACGGTGCCGCCGATCGAGCGCGAGAACTGCGCTGCGCTCGTCGCGGCGCCCATGTGGCGGCTCGGGACCACGTTCTGCACGACGAGCGCGAGGTTCTGGATCAGCAGGCCGAGCCCCAGGCCCGAGACCACCATCGCGACGGTGGCGAACACGCGCGTCGAGCCGGCGTCGAGCATGCTCAGCAGCGCGAACCCGGCGCCCATCACGATCGGCCCGGACACCAGCGCCCACCGGTAGCGGCCCGTGCGGGTGATGATCTGGCCGGAGCCGACGCTCGTGGCCATCATCGCGAGCATCAGCGGGGTCAGCACGAGGCCGGAGCTGGTCGCCGAGCCGCCCAGCACGCCCTGCACGAAGAGCGGCACGAACATGATCGTGCCGAACATCCCGATGCCGGTCGCGAAGCCGGCGAGGTTGGCGACCGCGACGGTGCGGATGCGGAACAGCTCGACGGGCACGATCGGCTGCTCGACGCGCCGCTCCCACCACAGGAAGATCCCGAGCAGGACCAGGCCGACGGCGAACAGGCGCGACGATCTGCGTCGACGCCCACGGCGCCTCCTGGCCCCCGCGGACGGTGGCGAGCAGCAGCGCCGACAGCCCGGCGGCGAGCAGCGCGGCGCCCGGGTAGTCCACTTTCGTGCCGCGGTCCGGGTGCGGCGGGATCTTCAGCGTCACGGCCACCACGACGAGCGCGATCACCGCGACCGGCAGCGAGACGATGAACACCCAGCGCCAGTTGGCGTTGTCAGCGATATAGCCACCGGTGGTCGGCCCGAGGATCGATGCGAGGCCGAACACCGCCCCGGTCAGGCCCTGCCAGCGCCCGCGGTCCGACGGCGGCACGAGGTCGCCGATCGTCGCGATCGCGAGCGGCATGAGCGCGCCGGCGCCGAGCCCCTGGATGGCGCGGGCGACGATCAGCTGGGTCATCGACGCGGAGGCGGCGCCGACGATGCCGCCCGCGGCGAACAGCGCGATCCCGGTGATGAAGAACCGCCGGCGGCCGTAGACGTCGGACAGCCGGCCGTAGATGGGCGTCGTGACGGTGGCGGCGAGCATGTAGGCGCTGAACACCCATGAGTAGTGCTCGGCGCCGCCGAGGTCGGCGACGATGCGCGGCAGCGCGGTCGCGACGATCGTCTGGTTGAGCGCGGCGAGCAGCATCCCCAGCAGGACGCCGGCGATCGCCGCGAAGGTCTGGCGGCGGGGGAGGAGGTAGCCGTCGTCGCTGCCCGTCACAGCTCGTCCATGACGGCGGCGAGGCGCCGCAGCAGCGCGGCGGCCTGGACCTGCTCCTCGGCGGTGAGGCTGTCGCGCAGCCGCTCCCGGTTGGCCTCCACGCGGATGCCGGCGGTCCGCACGGCCGCCTTCCCGGAGCGCGTGAGCGAGACGAGGACGACGCGGCGGTCGTCTGCGCACGGGCGCCGCTCGGCGAGCCCGGCCCGCACCAGCGCGTCGAGCATGCGCGTCGCCGTGGGCGGCGCCACGCCGGCCGACAGCGCGAGCTCGGACACGGTCATCTCGCCCGTGGTTTGCAGACCCTCGAGCAGTTGGTACTGGGCGAGCGTGAGGCCCGAACCTTCCAGCGGCGCGGTCGCGCGGCCCCGCGCGCGGCGCGACGCGCGCGTGAACGCCTCCCAGGCGGCGGCGAACTCCTGGGCGGGCGGGGCGGTGACGGCGGGCATGACGAAAAGCTTAGCCAGACAACCATTAGGCGGCTACGGAAGTGGCTCGGGTCACATCCCGGACTCCGCGGTTCATCCGTCGCTCACCCGTGTCTGCTTGCTCGCTTGAGCCGGGTGTCACAAAGTTGTTACAAAGTCCAGACGGTCGCTATGCTGCCCGCGCCATCCCAGGCCAGGGAACTCCGCTCCTACCGTCGCTCGCGCGGCGGGAACGGCCTGTAGGGTGGCCCGTCCTGTCATGCCCGAATGCGAGTCTCGCCGTGATCCACAGCCAATCGACCACGCCCGCCGAAGCGCCGGACTTGTCTCCGCGCCGCTCGGCGGTCGCCATGGCTGACCCGCTGGTCCTGTTCCGCTGGCTCGACGTGATCCTCGTCGTGCTCGCCGCCCCCTTCGTCGTGCTGACCGGCCTGCCCGTCCTGGGCTACACGGTCGGCGCGGCCGCCTGGATCCTCAACCGCGTCATCGGGACGCTGGTCGAGCGCCGCGCGGCCGCGCAGGACGACGTCCGCAAGGCGGTCGGCCTGAACCTCGGCGCGCTGATCGCGCGCTCGTGGCTCGTGGGCCTTACCATCCTCGCCGTCGGCCTGGCCGGCGAGCGGGAGGACGGCCTCATGGCGGCGATCCTGATGCTCGCCGCCTTCACCCTGTACTTCGTCACCTCGCTGCTCCTGCGCTCGCTCGAGAGGAACCCCACGCGCCCATGAAAAAGGTCCTGCTGTTCATCGGCGTCTTCTACCTCCTCTCGATCATCACGCTGATCGTGATCTTCGGCTCCACGCGCCAGGACAACGAGGAGTTCTCGCCGCAGAACGAGTTCCAGCTCGACACGTGGATCGCGCTGCCGGGGCCGTTCGACATCACGAAGGCCGTCCTCTACCTGGTCCTCGCGGCGCTGCTGACGGTGGGGACGATGCTCTACATCGCCAACCGCATGCAGGCGCGGCCGAACCGCGTGCAGACGGCGGTCGAGACCCTGTACGCGCTGATGCGCGACAACATCACGCGCGGGAACATGGACGACGCGATGGCGAAGAAGTGGTTCCCCTTCATCGGCACCCTGTTCCTGTTCATCTGGTTCTCGAACATCATCGGCTACATCCCGCTGCCGACGAACACGGAGCACCCGATCGAGATCGGCGGCATCGAGTTCCCCTCCTTCGCGATCTACGCCGCGACCGCGAACATCTCGATCCCGCTCGTGCTGGCGCTCGTGGTGTTCGTCTCCTACAACGTCGAGGGCATCCGCGCGAAGGGGGTCGGGGGCTACCTCAAGAGCCTCATCCCGCAGGGCATCAGCGGCGCCGCCGCGATCCCGATCTTCTTCCTCGAGTTCCTGTCGAACTTCATGCGGCTGCTCTCGCTCTCCGTACGACTATTCGCCAACCTGCTGGCCGGCCACCTGATCATCCTCTTCATGTCGGGTGGCCTCGCGGTCCTGCTGGGCCTGGAGTGGCTCGGTGTCTTCACCCTGCCGTTCGCCGTGGCCCTGTTCATGTTCGAGCTCGGTCTTGTCGCGACGCTGCAGGCGTTCATCTTCGCGACGCTCTCTGCCATCTACCTCGGCGGCGCCGTCGCCGAATCCCACTAAGGAGCCCTTCAGTGCTTGACCTGCTTCTTCCCTTGTTCACGATCTTCGGCCAGGCGGACGCCGGTGCCGATGCCGGCCGAGCGATCGCCCTCGGTGTGGGTGGCGGCCTCGGCGCCGTCGGCGCCGGTGTAGGCATCGGCATCATCTTCGGCAAGGTCATCGAGTCCGTCACGCGCCAGCCCGAGATGCGCGACGAGATCACGTCCATCCAGTGGCTCGGCTTCGCCCTCACCGAGGCGTGCTTCTTCTACGGCCTCGTGGCGGGCCTGATCGCCTTCTTCCTCTAGGAGCCGATCTTGTCCCTTCCCGTCACGTTCGCCGCCGAGGGTGGCGGCAGCTTCCTGGTCACGCCCGACATCGGGTTGATGATCTGGACGCTGCTCGTCTTCGGCATCTCGATGTTCGTGCTCGCCAAGCTCGCGTTCCCCCGCATCGCCGAGGCGCTCGACAAGCGCCAGCAGGCGATCGAGGAGTCGATCGAGACGTCCGAGCGCGTGCGTCGCGAGGCCGAGGAGCTGCTCGCCGAGTACCGCGAGCGCCTCTCCGCCGCACGCAACCAGGCCGACGACATCGTCGCCCGGGCCCGCAAGACCGCCGAGGCGCACGAGCAGGAGGTGCTCGTCGATGCCAAGGGCAAGCGCGAGGAGATGATGGAGCAGACGCGCCGGGACATCGAGGCCGAGACGCGCCGCGCCATCCAGGAGATCCGCAAGGAGGTCGCCGACCTCACGGTCGCCGCCACCGAGAAGGTCACGCGCAAGACGCTGACCGCGGACGACCAGAAGCGGCTCGTCGAGGAAGCCCTCGCCGAGCTGGACTTCGCGGCGCTCGCCGCCGGCCACGAGGAGCGGAACTAGTCCGATGGAGGAGATCGCCTCGGTCTACGCCCGCTCCCTGTTCGAGGTCGCCATGGAGCAGGACAAGCTCGACACGGTGCGCGACGAGCTCGGCGAGTTCGCTGACGCGCTCAACGGGTCGCGCGAGCTCCAGGTGTTCCTCTTCTCGCCGTACTTCTCGACCAAGGAGAAGTCCGAGGGGCTCGACAAGGCGATCTCCGACGCCGACGAGACGACGGTCAACTTCCTCCGGCTGCTGATCGAGAAGCACCGGATGCCGGTCATCTTCCGCGTGCGCGCGGAGTTCGACCAGCTGTGGGAGGAGGAGAACCGCCTCCTGCCCGTGCAGGTGACCTCCGCCGTCGAGCTGTCGAAGGCCACCATCAAGCAGATCGGCGACCAGGTCGCCGAGCAGACCGATCGCAAGGTCGACCTCTCGGCGATCGTCGACGAGGACATCCTCGGGGGCATCATCGTCAGGGTCGGCAACTCCGTGATCGACGCCTCCATCCGCAACCGCCTCGAGAACTTCCGAAAGCAAGTGGCGAGAGCCACGTAAGGAACCTTCATGCAGATCAAGCCAGACGAGATCACGAGCATCCTCAAGAGCCGCATCGAAGGGCTCGACGAGGGCAAGGCCGACCTGACCGAGGTCGGGACCGTCCTCTCCGTCGCGGACGGCATCGCCCGCGTGCACGGCCTCGAGAACTGCGAGGCCTTCGAGATGCTCGAGTTCCCGCACGACGTGACGGGGCTCGCGCTCAACCTCGAGTCCGACAACGTCGGCGTCGTGATGTTCGGTCCGTGGATCCACGTGGTCGAGGGCGACACCGTCAAGCGCACCGGCAAGCTGCTCGAGATCCCGGTCGGCGAGCAGCTGCTCGGCCGGATCGTCGACCCGCTCGGCAACCCGCTCGACGGCAAGGGCGACATCAACACCGAGGAGTTCCGCCCGGCCGAGTTCAAGGCCCCCGGCGTGGTCCAGCGCCAGCCGGTGAAGGAGCCGATGCAGACCGGCCTGAAGGCGATCGACTCGATGATCCCGATCGGCCGCGGCCAGCGCGAGCTGATCATCGGCGACCGCCAGACCGGCAAGACGGCGATCGCGGTCGACACGATCATCAACAACAAGGACCAGGACGTCGTCTCGGTCTACGTCGCGATCGGTCAGCGCATGGCCACCGTGGTCGGCATCGCCAAGACGCTCGAGGACGCCGGCGCGCTGGACAAGTGCATCATCGTCGCCGCGTCCGCCGACGAGGCCGCGCCGATCAAGTACATGGCGCCCTACGCGGGCTGCGCGATGGCGGAGTACTTCCTCTACCGCGGCGACCACGCGCTCTGCATCTACGACGACCTGACCAAGCACGCGTACGCGTACCGCCAGATGTCGCTGCTGCTGCGCCGCCCGCCGGGTCGCGAGGCCTACCCGGGCGACGTGTTCTACCTGCACTCCCGCCTGCTCGAGCGCGCGGTCAAGCTCAACGACGACCTCGGGGGCGGCTCGCTGACGGCGCTGCCGATCATCGAGACGCAGGCCGGCGACGTGTCGGCCTACATCCCGACCAACGTGATCTCGATCACCGACGGGCAGATCTTCCTCGAGCCCGGCCTCTTCAACTCGGGCGTCCGCCCGGCCATCAACGTCGGCATCTCGGTGTCGCGCGTCGGCGGCTCGGCGCAGGTCGGCCCGATGCGCAAGGTGGCCGGCAAGCTCAAGCTCGAGCTGTCGCAGTACCGCGACCTCGAGGCGTTCTCGCAGTTCGGCTCCGACCTCGACCAGGACACCCAGCGCACGCTGGCCCGCGGCGAGCGCCTCGTGGAGACGCTCAACCAGGGCGAGCGCCAGCCGATGCCCGTCGAGGACCAGGTCGCGGTCGTCTACGCCGCCACCAACGGCTACCTCGACCGCATCAACACGAACCGCGTGAGCGAGTTCAACGAGGGCCTCGTCGAGCGCCTGCACTCCGAGATCGGCGACACGCTGGAGAAGATCCGCGGCGGCGACTGGAGCGACGAGGTCCAGAAGTCGCTCGACGACGCGATCGGCCAGTACGCCGAGGACTTCGGCTACGACCTCGACGAAGAGGGCCACCCGCTCGACGACGACTCGCCCGACCGCGACACCCGCGACCGCTCGAAGTCCTCGGACGACTCGGACTCGGACTCGGATGACGAGTCCAAGGAGACCGAGGAGACCGAAGAGCGCGAGGGGGCGGCTGCCTAGCCATGGCCCAGAAGGACGTCAAGGACCGGATCGGCTCGGTCAAGAACATCCAGAAGATCACGCGCGCGATGGAGATGGTGGCTGCCGCGCGCCTGCGCCGAGCCGAGCAGCGCATCGAGGCGCTGCGGCCCTACGCGTCGGCCATCCGGCGGATGACCCGCCAGGCGGCCGAGGCGGCCCAGAACGTCCCCAACCTGCCGATCCTCCAGGAGCACGACAACGTCAACACCGTCGGCATGCTGCTGGTGACCGGTGACCGCGGCCTCGCGGGCGCGTTCAACTCGCAGATCGTGCGCGCCGGCATCCGCGCGGCCGACGACGTCGGGGGCGCCGACGTCCAGTGGTTCGCCTCCGGGCGCCGCGGCGTCTCCTCGCTCGTGTTCCGCGGGCGCGACGTGCTCGGCGAGTACACGGGCTTCACCGACCGGCCCGCGTACGCCAACGCGCGCGAGATCGCGTCGGACCTGATGGCGGCCTACATCGACGGCAAGGTCGACCAGGTGGACATCTTCTACAACCGCTACATCTCGCCCCTCAGCCAGGAGGTCACGCGCGAGACGCTGCTGCCGCTGCAGGACGCGACGATCCTCGAGGGCGGCGGCGAAGGCGACGAGGACAGCCTCGGCGGCCGCGCCGGCGGCGGCGACGAGGAGGCCAAGTCCGACGGGCCGCACGCGCTGGTCGAGTACGAGCCCGGCCCGGAGGAGATCCTCCAGCGCCTGGTCCCGGCCTACGTCGAGATCTCGATCTACCGGGCGCTGCTGGAGTCCACGGCGTCCGAGCACGGCGCCCGCATGACCGCCATGCGCAACGCGTCCGAGAACGCCACCGACCTCATCAAGGACCTCACCCTGCAGATGAACCGCGAGCGCCAGGCGGAGATCACGCAGGAGATCATGGAAGTCGTCGCGGGCGCCGAGTCGCTCACTTAATTCGCCCCAGGAGATTCGAAATGGAAGCCAGCACGAAAGACCAAGAGAAGTCCGAAGCGACCAACGGGGACGAGCAGGCCGAGCGCAACGTCGGCCGGATCGAGGAGATCCAGGGCGTCGTCATCGAGGCCGTGTTCCCCGACAAGCTGCCGGAGATCAACTCGGCGATCGTCGTCGAGCGCAAGGGCAGCCAGGGCTCCGACGAGGACGAGAACATCAGCCCCAACCTCGTCTGCGAGGTACAGCAGCACCTTGGCGACGACCGGGTGCGCGCGGTCGCCATGGACACCACCGACGGTGTCGCGCGCGGCTCCGAGGTGATCGACACCGGCGGCCCGATCACGGTGCCGGTGGGCAACATGACCCTCGGGCGCATCTTCAACCTGCTCGGCGAGGCGATCGACCAGGGCGACCCCGTCAAGGTCGAGGAGCGCTGGCCCATCCATCGCCCCGCGCCGACGGTCGAGAACCTGACGCCGACGACCGAGATGTTCGAGACCGGCATCAAGGTCATCGACCTGCTCGCGCCCTACGCCAAGGGCGGCAAGGTCGGCCTGTTCGGCGGCGCCGGCGTCGGCAAGACGGTGATCATCCAGGAGCTGATCAACAACCTCGCCCAGGAGCACGGCGGCCTGTCCGCGTTCGTGGGCGTAGGCGAGCGCTCCCGCGAGGGCAACGACCTCTGGCTGGAGATGACCGAGTCGGGCGTCATCGACAAGACGATGCTCGTGTTCGGCCAGATGAACGAGCCCCCCGGAGCCCGCATGCGCGTCGCGCTGTCCGGCCTCACGATGGCGGAGTACTTCCGCGACGAGGAGGGGCAGGACGTGCTCCTCTTCATCGACAACATCTTCCGCTTCGTCCAGGCCGGCTCGGAGGTCTCCGCGCTCCTGGGCCGGATGCCGTCGCAGGTCGGCTACCAGCCGACGCTGGAGTCCGAGATGGGCCAGCTGCAGGAGCGGATCACCTCGACCCGCAAGGGCTCGGTGACCTCCGTGCAGGCCGTCTACGTCCCGGCGGACGACCTCACCGACCCGGCCCCGGCCTCGGTGTTCGCGCACCTCAACGCCACCACGACGCTGTCCCGCGCGATCTCGGAGAAGGGCATCTACCCGGCCGTCGATCCGCTCGACTCGTCCTCGACGATCCTCAAGCCGGAGATCGTCGGCGAGGAGCACTTCGCCGTGGCCAACGAGGTCAAGCAGGTCCTCCAGCGCTACCGCGAGCTGCAGGACATCATCGCCATCCTCGGCATCGACGAGCTCTCCGACGAGGACCGGGTGCTCGTGCAGCGCGCGCGCCGCATCGAGCGCTTCCTGTCGCAGCCCTTCCACGTCGCCGAGCAGTTCACGGGCACGCCGGGCGTCTACGTGCCGGTCGCCGACACCGTGCGGTCCTTCCGCGAGGTGCTCGACGGCAAGCACGACGACCTGCCGGAGTCCGCGTTCTTCCTCAAGGGCTCGATCGACCAGGTGGTCGAGGCCGCCAAGGGCGGCTCGTCCAAGAAGGACGACGACGACTCCAAGAAGGACGACGACGAGAACGAGTCCGAGGACGAGTCCTAGTGGCGCGCACGCCGTTCAGGGTCGAGATCCTCACCCCCGAGGGCGAGGTCTTCAACGACGAGGTCGAGATGGTCTCCACGCGCACGAGCGTGGGGTCCATCGGCCTCCTGGCCAACCACCAGCCGCTGCTGGCCATGCTCGACCCGACGGAGCTGCGCCTCTACAAGTCCGAGACCGACGTCATCCGCTACGCCCAGGGCGAGGGCTTCCTGCAGATCTCCGGCGAGCACGCGCTGGTGCTCGTCGACGAGGTGTTCGACGTCGACGATCTCGATACGAGCGACCTGCAGGACCGCCTCAAGCGCGCCGAGGACGCGATCTCCAAGGCCGAGGAGGACACGGAGGAGCTCCGCGCCGCCGAGCGTGCCAAGCGCCGCTACGAGGCGTTCCTGAAGATCGCCGGCAAGTAACGTCGCCGAAGGCGACGAGGGAGCTCGCTCGCCTGGCAGGCGAAACGCCGATCCGGGGCCTCCCGGGCCCGAGTTGGGTCCCGCGCCTCTGTTGAGGCCGGACTCGAGGGGCGACGGTGTGGGGCATGCTCCGGCGCGCGGAGGGTCAGGCATCGATCGAGTACGCAGGCGTGCTCGCGATCCTCGCCACCGTGTTCGTGGCCGTCGGGACGCTCGGGCTCGGCGACCGGGTCGCCACGGCCGTCTCCGGCGCGGTGTGCCAGATCGCCGGGAGCTGTGGCGCCTCCGGGACGCCCTCGACGGAGGGCGTCGACCAGGCCGTCGTCGACCAGGCCGCGCGCGACCTGCGGGACCTGCGCGAGGGGCATCCTTCGCCGCAGCAGGTGGCCGACCACTTCGCGGGCCTCGACCCGCGGGTCGCCGCCGCGCTCGCCGAGCTGCACCCGGAGCTGGTCGGCGACCTCGACGGCGCGCCGATCCCCGCCCGCTACACCGCCAACGCGGCGCTGATCGACCGTGAGATCGCCCGGCTGCGCGCCGAGGGGGTGCCCGACGGCGACGGCCGGCTGAGCAAGCTGCTCGAGTTCGACGACCCCGACCGGCACTTCCTGCTCTTCGACCCCTCCGGCGACGGCCGCGTCGCCGAGGTGTTCGGGCCGCTCGAGACGGCCGACCACGTCGCCATCGTGGTCCCCGGCATGGGCAACGACCTCAACAACTTCGACGGCGGCAACGCCAGCCGCCTGCAGACCGAGGCGGGCGACCTCGGCGCCAGATCCCACGGCGGAGCTGCGGACGCGCCTGGAGGCGGCGGCGCAGGCCGCGGGGCTGGAGGTGCGCTTCGAGAAGGTCGAGCCCGCGCCGTGCGAGGGCGCGGACGGTCCGACGGGCACCAGGACGCACGGGCTCCGAGCGAAGACGACCGCAGACGATCCCGCTGCCGCGCTCGCCGCGGTCCGCCGCCACTGGCACGATCAGGGCGCCGAGATCACCGAGACGCGGGGCGTCCCCGGCGTCTTCGCGCGCGAAGGCGGCTACACGCAGAGCCTCCGCAAAGTGGATGGGAACACCGTCGTCCTCAGCGGAGGAACCCCCTGTAAATAGGGTTTCGCCTGCCAGGCGAGACGAGCTCCTTCGTCGCCGGTCGCCCTCGGCGACGTTACCCTGAGTCCGATGGACGAGCGCGCGCTCACCGAGCGCCTGATCACTTACGACACGTCCAACGTGGACGGTCTGAGGGCGGCGGCGGGCTTCATCAAGGGCTGGCTCGAGGCGCGCGAGATCGACGTCGTCGACTACCAGTTCGGCGACCTGCACGCGCTCAGCGCGGTGATCGGTCCCGCCGAGGGACCCACGCTCGTCTTCCACGGCCACTTCGACGTCGTGCCCGGCCGCCCGGAGCAGTTCATCCCGCGTGTCGAGGGCGACCGGCTGATCGGCCGCGGCGCCTACGACATGAAGGGCGCGCTCGCCTCGATGATGTGCGCCCTGCGCGACCTCACCGACCAGGACAAGGTCCGCGTGCGGTTCGTCTGCGTCCCCGACGAGGAGTCCGAGGACATCGAGCGCCGCACCAGCGACGACCTCGTCCGCCGCGGCTGCGTGGGCGACTTCGCGATCACCGGCGAGCCGACCGACCTCCACGTCGGGATCCAGGCCAAGGGCGTGCTCGCCTGCCGGCTGATCATCCACGGCCGCGCCGCGCACGGCTCGACGCCGTGGCTGGGCGACAACGCGGTCCTGAAGGCGATCGACGTGTTCCGGCGAATCGAGTCCCTACCCTTCTCGCGGGAATCCTCCGAGCTGTTCGACCGCCCGTCGATCAACCTCGGCCGGATCTCCGGCGGCGAGGCGCTGAACATGGTGCCCGACGAGTGCACGATGGTCCTCGACATCCGTTACCTGCCCAACCAGGATCCCGGCGACATCCTCGAGCAGATCCGCACCATCCCCGACATGGAGGTCGCCAGGACCTTCATCCACCCGCCCGCGCACGTGTCGCGCACGAACCCCTACGTGCTCGCGCTCACCGAGGTGGTGGGACGGCTCACCAGCGGGGAGTCGATGAGCGTCGGGCGCGACGGCGCCTCGGACGCCGTGTCGTTCCTGCGCGCCGGCATCCCCGCCGTCGAGTTCGGCCCGGCCGGCGCCGGCCACCACGGCCCCGAGGAGTGGGTCTCGATCTCCTCGCTTCAGCGCTACCGCCGCGCGCTGACCGACTTCGTGCTCCAGCTGCCGGAGCAGCTCGCCAAGGGCGAGGGCGGCGCGCCGCCGCTGCGCGCGGTGGAGGGCGGACTGTCGTGACGCCGTACGAGGAGGACGAGGCCACCCCACGGGTGGGCCTCGGAATCATCAAGCGCGGGCTCATCGCGATGGTGCTCGTCATCGCGATGAGCGCCACGGCGGTCGCCACCGCCGTCGTGCTCGAGATCGACGACGTCAAGAACACCTTCCTCGGCCCCGGCCGCGCCCAGATCGAGATCCCCGAGATCACCAAGGCCGAGGCCGGCGGCGCGCGCACGATCCTCCTGCTCGGCTCCGACGCGCGCTACGAGGACAAGAAGCTCGGGTTGAAGCCGCGCTCGGACACGATGCTGCTCGTCCGCGCCGACCCGAACAAGGACGCCATCTCGGTGATGTCGATCCCGCGCGACCTCAAGGCGGAGATCCCCGGCCACGGCAGCCGACAAGATCAACGCCGCCTACGAGCAGGGCGGCCCGCGCCTGACGGTGCGCACGATCAAGAAGCTGTTCGAGGACGCGACCGGCGAGAAGTTCCCGATCAACAACGTCATCAACGTCAACTTCGGGTCGTTCCGGCGCGCGGTCGACTACATCGGCGGCGTCTACGTCGACATCGACCGCGACTACTTCAACGACAACTCGGGCGGCGGCGAGCGCTACGCGGCGATCGACGTCAACCCCGGCTACCAGAAGCTCAAGGGCCGCGACGCGCTGGACTACGTCCGCTACCGCCACACCGACAACGACTTCATCCGGGCCGCGCGCCAGCAGGACTTCCTGCGCCAGGCGCGCAACATGTCGGGCGTCCGCAAGCTGTTCTCGGTCAAGGACCGGCAGCGGCTGGCCCGCGCGTTCGGGCGCTACTTCGAGGTCGACGCGAGCTTCCGCCGCAACAAGGAGATCTTCTCCATGCTGCGGCTCGCGCTGTACCTGGTGCAGGAGAACCCGAGCGTCAACGAGGTCCGCTTCCGCGCCTTCGACGCGCCCGAACCCGCAGGTCGACACCCGGCTCTACACGACGAACGAGTCGCTGAAGAAGACCGTCGACGAGTTCATGAACGCGAAGAGCTCGAGCAAGCCGACGAAGACGGCCAAGCCGACACCCGCCGACGAGGAGTCCGCGCGGCTGCGCAAGAAGCGCAACCGCAACCGCAGCGCGCAGGTCCCCGGGCTGGAGGAGGCGCGCGCCCAGGGCGTCGACCAGGCCGTGCTCGCCGACCCCAAGCTCAAGTTCCCCTTCTACTTCCCGCGCCTGCGCACCAGCGGCGCCGCCTACGCGGGCACCGAGCCGCGGACCTACACGATCCGCGACGAGCGCGGCAAGAAGCACGAGGCGTACCGGCTCGTGGTCTCCAAGGGCCTGGCCGGCGAGTACTACGGCGTCCAGGGCATGTAGTGGAAGGCGCCGCCGATCCTCGACAACCCGGACGAGGTGCGCACCATCGACGGGCGCAAGCTGCGCCTCTACTACGACGGCCGGCGCCTGCGCCTGGTCGCATGGAAGACCCGCAGGGCCGTCTACTGGGTGTCGAACACGCTCTCCCAGTCGCTCAACACGCGGCAGATGCTGGCCATCGCCAGCACGCTGACGCGGCTGAAGCAATAGCCAGCCGCTAGCCTCTTCGACCCGCTTATGAGACGACTTCACCGACAGAGAGCCCATCGGGGTCATCGGCACCGGCTACGTCGGCCTCGTCACGGCCGCCGGCTTCGCCGAGCTCGGCAACGACGTCTGGTGCATCGACATCGACGAGGCCAAGATCGAAGGCCTGCGCCAGGGCCGCATCCCGATCTGGGAGCCCGGCCTCGCCGAGCTCGTGGAACGCCACCGCGACCGCCTGCACTTCTCCACCCACCTGCCCGACGCGCTCGAGCGCGCGCGGCTGCTGTTCGTGGCCGTCGGCACGCCGCCGACCTACTCGGGCGACGCGGACCTGTCGGCCGTCCACGCCGTGGTCGGCGCGATGCCGGCCTCCGACCGCCACGCGCTGGTCATGAAGTCGACCGTCCCGGTCGGCACGGGCGCGACGATCAAGCGCCTGTTCGCCGAGCAGGGCAAGGGCGGCTTCTCCTACGTGTCCTGCCCCGAGTTCCTCAAGGAGGGCTCGGCGGTCAAGGACTTCCTCGAGCCCGACCGCGTGGTGGTCGGCGACGACGGCGACTGGGCGGGCGACGCGGTCGTCGACCTGTACGCGCCGCTCGAGGCGCCGCTCGTGCGCACCGACATCAAGAGCGCCGAGATGGTCAAGCTCGCCTCCAACGCGTTCCTGGCCACGAAGATCTCGTTCATCAACGAGATCGCCAACGTGTGCGAGGAGACCGGCGCCGACGTGGTCGAGGTCGCCAGGGGCATGGGCCTCGACGACCGCATCGGCCCGAAGTTCCTGCAGGCCGGGATCGGCTTCGGCGGCTCCTGCTTCCCGAAGGACGTGACCGCGCTCAAGCAGCTCGCGGGCAACTCGGGCTACCACTTCCAGCTCCTCAACTCGGTGATCGAGGTCAACGAGCTGCAGAAGCGGCGCGTGATGTCCAAGCTCGAGAAGCACCTCGGCTCGCTCGTCGGCAAGGAGGTCGGCCTTCTCGGCCTGGCCTTCAAGCCCAACACCGACGACATGCGCGAGGCCTCTTCGCTGGTGCTGTCCGCGCGGCTGCAGGCGGCCGGCGCGCGGGTGCGCGTCTACGACCCGGTCGCCGAGGACGAGGCCCGCAAGCTGATCCCGGGCGTGGAGTTCCGCGACTCGGCGCTCAGCGTCGCCGATGGCGCGGACGCCGTCGTGCTCGTCACCGAGTGGCCGGAGTTCGCCGAGATCGACCTCAACGAGCTCGCGAGCGCGATGCGTGGTGACACCGTGATCGACGGGCGGAACTTCCTCGATCCCGCGGGCGTGCGCGAGGCCGGCCTCGTCTACGAAGGCGTCGGGCGCCCGAGCGTCACCCCCCAGCCCGCTCGCACCTAGTGCAGGCGCTGATCCTCGCGGGTGGGGAGGGCACGCGCCTGCGTCCGCTCACGTCGACGCACCCCAAGCCGGTCGTGCCGCTCGTCGACCGGCCGTTCATCGGCTTCATGCTCGACTGGCTGCGCGGCCACGGCGTGACCGACGTGGTGATGTCCTGCGGGCATATGGCCGACGGCGTGCGCGCCGTGCTGGGCGACGGCAGCGCGTTCGGCGTGCGGCTGCAGTTCGTCGAGGAGCCGCGCCCGCTGGGCACCGGCGGCGCGCTCAAGTTCGCCGAGGACCTGCTCGAGGACCGCTTCCTGATGCTCAACGGCGACGTGCTGACCGACATCGACCTCACCGCCCAGCTCCGCCAGCACGAGGCGACCGGCGCGCGCGCCACGCTGGCGCTGTACCCGGTCGAGGACCCGTCCGCCTACGGGCTGGTGCGGCTGACCGGCGACAACCAGGTGACCGAGTTCGTCGAGAAGCCCTCGGCCGACCAGATCGACACCAACAACATCTCGGCCGGCGCCTACGTGCTCGAGCGCTCGGTGCTCGACCTGCTGGAGGCCGATCGCCCCGCCTCGATCGAGCGCGACGTCTTCCCGCGGCTCGTCGGCGACGGCCTCTACGGCTTCGTCGCCGGTGGCTACTGGATGGACATCGGGACGCCGGAGCGCTACCTGCAGGGCACCTTCGACATCCTCGAGGGCTCGGTCGGCACCGAGGTCGCGGCGCGGCTGGGCGAGCACTTCCTGTGCGTCGAGGGCGGGGTCGAGAACGACGGCCGGATCGTCCCGCCGGCGCTCGTCGAGGCCGGGTGCCGGATCGGCGCGGGCGCGCGGATCGGCGGCCGCGTCGTGCTCGAGCGCGACGTGACGGTCGGCGCCGCGACGACCGTCGAGAGCGCGGTCGTCCTCGAGGGCGCCACGATCGGCGCGAACTGCGTGCTGAGCGGCTGCATCGTCGGCGGCGGCGCGCGGATCGGCGACGACTGCCACGTCGACGGGCTGAGCGTGCTCGGCCAGGGCGTCACGCTCGGCGACGGCAACATCATCTCCAACGGCGCGCGCATCTTCCCCGGAGTCGCCCTCCCCGACCGGGCGATCCGGTTCTGATGTCCCGGCTCGACCGCGACGCCGTCGACACCGTCGACACCACCCGCCAGTCGGCGGAGATCGGCGACCTCGGCACGCACCTGCGCGACGCGGTGTGGCGCGTGGACTCGGCCGGCATCTCGCCCGTCGACGCCGCGGGCGGCCTGGTGGTGTCGGGCATGGGCGGCTCGGCGGTCGGCGCGCGGCTCGCTGTGGGCGCGCTCGGGGCGCGGCTGACCCGCCCGTTCGCGGTCGCCGACGGCTACGAGCTCCCGTCCTGGACGGGCCCGGAGCACCTCGTGCTGTGCTCGAGCTACTCGGGCAACACCGAGGAGACGCTGAGCGGCTACGACGACGCCGTCCGGCGTGGCGCGCCGCGCCTGGTGGCCACCACCGGCGGCGCGCTGGCCCAGCGCGCGCGCCGCGACGGCATGCCCGTGATCCCGCTGCCCGGCGGGTTCCAGCCGCGCGCCGCGGTCGGCTACGGGCTCGTGTCCGCGCTGGAGGCCGCCGCGCTGGCCGGGGCCGCGCCTTCCATCCGCGATGAGATCGAGGCGGCCGCCGCGCTCGCCGACGCGCTCGCGGCGGAGTGGGGCCCGGACGCTCCCGAGGACAGCGACGCGAAGGCGCTCGCCAAGCGCCTGCACGGCACCGTGCCCGTGATCGCGGGCGCCGAGCTGACCGCGCCCGTCGCATACCGCTGGAAGTGCCAGATCAACGAGAACGCCGAGCTGCCGGCGTTCGCGAGCGAGCTGCCCGAGCTCGACCACAACGAGGTCGTCGGCTGGCCGGGGGCCGGCGACAACGCGCCGTTCTCGGCGGTGTTCCTCGAGGACGGCGGCGGACATCCGCGCAACCGGCTGCGCTCCGAGCTCTCGGCGGCGATCGCCGGCGAGGGCGCGGGCGTCGTCGAACGCATCGCGGCCCACGGGGAGACCCGGCTCGAGCGCCTGATCTCGCTCGTGCTCCTCGGCGACCTCGTGTCGCTCTACCTCGCCGTGCTGGCGGGCGTCGATCCGGTCAGCATCGAGCCGATCGACCGGCTCAAAGCGGCACTGGCCGAGCGCTAGTCGTCGGCTACGGTGGACGGCATGTCCACCCTTGAAAGCTCGCGCCCCGGCACCGGCGCCGGCGCCCCCACGATCGCCTCGGTGATCGACGGAGAGGCCCGCACCGATGCGCCCGGCGGCCGACTGACCTCCACCAATCCCGCCCGCACCGACGACATCGTCGCCGAGGTCGCCCTCGCCGACGCCGCCACGTTCGCCGACGCGTGTCGCGCGGCGCGCGGCGCGCAGAAGGCCTGGGCCTCGGTGCCCGCTCCCGCCCGCGGCCGCGTGATCGCGCAGGTCGGCCGCCTGTTCGAGTCCAACAAGGAGTCGCTCGCCCAGCTCGTCACGCGCGAGGTCGGCAAGCCCTACCCCGAGGCGCTCGGCGAGGTGCAGGAGATCATCGACACCTGCGACTTCTTCATCGGCGAGGGCCGCCGCCTGTACGGGCAGACGGTCCCGTCGGAGATGCCCGACAAGCAGCTCTTCACGTTCCGCATGCCGGTCGGCGTCGCCGCCATCATCACCGCCGGCAACTTCCCCGTCGCCGTGCCCGCGTGGTACCTGGTGCCGGCGATCCTGTGCGGCAACGCGGTCGTCTGGAAGCCGGCCGAGTACTCGCCCGCGCTGGGCGACGCGATGGTCCGCATCTTCCACGCCGGCGGCGTCCCCGGCGGCGTGCTCAACCTGGTGCAGGCCGAGGGCGCGGCGACGTTCGGCGGGCTCGAGAGCGCGCTCGACGAGGGGCTCGTCGACAAGGTCGGCTTCACCGGCTCGAGCGCGGTCGGCTCCAAGATCGGCGAGCTGTGCGGCCGCCACGTCCAGTCGCCGTGCCTGGAGCTCGGCGGCAAGAACCCGATGGTCGTGATGGACGACGCCGACGTCGACCTCGCCGTCGAGGGCGCGCTGTTCGGCGGCTTCGGCACGGCCGGCCAGCGCTGCACGTCGCTGGGCACCGCGATCGTCCACGAGTCGATCCACGACGAGTTCGTGGCCAAGCTCGACGCGCGCCTGCGCGAGTCCGCCATCGGCGACCCGATGCAGGACGTCCTCTACGGCCCGATGATCCACGAGCGGTTCGCCGAGCGGTTCGAGGACTGGCTCGGGCTGGTGCGCGACCACCACACGGTCTACGGCTCCACCGCCCAGGGCCGGATCGGCGCCGACAACCCGCGCGACGGCTTCGTCGGCGACCCCGAGGTCGGGCTCTTCTACCACCCGACGCTCGTCGACGGCGTGACGATCGACGACGACATCTACAAGACCGAGACGTTCGGGCCGATCGTCGGCGTCGCCACGTTCTCGACCTTCGACGAGGCGATGGACCTGGCCAACAACCACGGCTACGGGCTCTCCTCCTCGATCTACACGACCTCGGGCACCAACGCGTTCCGGTTCCGGGAGCGCATCACGCGCCGGCATGGTGTCGGTCAACAACTCGACCTCCGGCGCCGAGGCGCACCTGCCGTTCGGCGGCAACGGGAAGTCGGGCAACGGCTCGCGCCAGTCGGGCATCTGGGTGCTCGACCAGTTCACCCGCTGGCAGTCGATGAACTGGGACTACGCGGGCAAGCTGCAGAAGGCCCAGATGGACAACGTCGAGATCGAGGCGGACGCCGACTACAAGCTCTAGCCATCGGTTGTCGCCTGCGCCCCCGTAGAGGGGGCTCAGGCGACAACCGACTCGATGCTCGGCGGTGGTCGTCGGGCACCCGCTCGCTCACGTGGTGGCGGGCGAGCCGGAACGCGAGCGCGCGCTCGCGCGTCAATGCTTCTTGCGATACCAGTTCGGCGAGGTGTTCGGCGGGGGCACGAGGGGCTCCGGCGTGTTGGCGATCAGCACGCTCGGCTCGGGATCCTCGACGTGGTTGGCGAGCGCCTCGCCGAACTCGTCGTCGAGCCCTTCGACCACCTGCGCGCGCAACCCGAAGGAGCGCACCAGCGCCGCGAAGTCGGGTGTCACGAGGTCCACGCCGTAGCGGTCGGTGCCGGTCACGTCCTGGTCGTAGCGGAGCATCCCGTAGCCGCCGTCGTCGACGATCACGAGCGTGAGCGGGAGGCGCTCCTGCGCGACCGTGGCGAGCTCGCCGGGGGAGTACAGGAAGCCGCCGTCGCCGGCCACCGCGACCACCGGCCCGCCGCCCGCCAGCGAGGCGCCGAGCGCCGCTGGGAACGCGTAGCCGAGCGTGCCCCAGCCGAGCGGGATCTGCAGCCGGCGCGGGGCGGACGGCGTGTGGAACCCGGCCAGCCAGTAGCCGGGGATGCACATGTCGGCCACCACGATCCCGTCGTCGGGGACCGCGAAGCGGATCGCGTCGAGGAAGCGAAGCGCGCGCGAGTCGAGCGCGCCGCACGCGTCGGCGCGGACCGAGCGCCGCAAGGATCTTCAGGGCCTCGGCGCCGTCTCGCTCCGGGATGGCCGCCGCGAGCTCGGCGAGGCGGTCGGCGGCCAGCCCGTCGAGGACGGCGTCGGCGCGGTAGTTCTTGGTCGCGTCGGCCGGGTCGATGTTCACCGCCACCATCCGCGGCGGCTGCGGCATGGCGAAGTTCTGGGTCTGGACGCCGTCGAGGTCCGAGCCGACCGAGATGACGAGGTCGGCCTCGTCCCACAGGCGCCCGACGGGCTCGACGTGCGGCGGCATGCCGACCGAGGAGGGATGGCCCGGCGGCAGGATGCCCGCCGCACCGTAGGTGGTCACCACCGGGGCCGAGAGGCGATCCGCGAGCGCGGCCAGCGGCCCACCCGCGTCGACCGCGCCCGACCCGGCCCAGATCAGCGGCCGCTCGGCGACGGCGATCAGCTCCGCCGCGGCGCCGACGGGCTCCAGGGCGGGAGCCTCGGCGGGCGGGTCACCGAGTGGCGCGCCGACTTCGGCGCCGAGCAGGTCGGTCGGGACCTGCAGGTAGGCGGGGCGGGTGGGGGCGAGCGAGGGCGCGCGGATCGCTTCGGCCGCGCGGCGCGGGAGGTCGTCGGCGGTCGTGACCACGAAGGTGCCCTTGGTGACCGGCGCGAACATCGCCGCCTGGTCGGTGGTCTCGTGCAGGATCCCGCGGTACGTGTCCGGCCTGCGCAGCGCGGCGGGGATGTCGGTGGCGATCACGAGGATCGGCGACCGCGACGCCCACGCCTCGCCGACCGCCCCGAGCGTGTTGGCGGCGCCCGGTCCGGTGGTGACGAGCGCCACGCCGAGCCGCCCGGTGGCGCGCGCGTAGCCGTCCGCGGCGTAGCCGGCGGCCTGCTCGTGCCGGACGCCCACGAGGCGGATGCGCGAGGCGCGCACCGCCTCCCACAGCGCGAGGTTGTGCACGCCGGGGAGGCCGAAGGCGACCTCCACGCCTTCGCGCTCCAGCAGTTCGACGATCAGTTGTGCGCCCGTGGCCATCACGGGCAATACAACCAGTTCGCGCCGCTACCGCGGGCGGCGCTTCCCTGCGCCGCGCGCCGAGAACTGCCGGCGCACTTGATCGATCTTGGCCCGGCCCTTCGGGCTCTGGGCGTAGCGCGTGGCGCTGTCAACGGCCTTGCGGCCCTGGGGCGAGCGCGCGAAGCGGGCGAGTTTGTTCATGAGCGACATGTGTCGGGACCTCCAGGTTCATGGCGGGGCTCATGCAAGCCTTCCCGGTTGAAGGTCAGCTCATACCCACGACGGTCCGGAAAGGCGTGCACAAAGGCGTGGCGCGGGGTAGTGACCCGGGCGTGAACGGGATGTGGATCGCCGCCGCCGCCACGCTCGCGCTGCTGGCGGCGCCGGCCGGCGCGACCGCGGCGCCCGCGCTGTTCCCCTCGGACTCGCTGACCGTGCGCGACGACCGCCAGGTAACCGGCAAGCGGTTGGACCTGCCGTCGCCCGACTGCGACATCCGCCCGTCGGAGTGCAACGACATCAAGCTGCTCAACCAGCTCGACGGGTTCGACCTCGACCCGCGTGTGGAGATCGGCTTCGGCCAGCCGATCGACGTCTCGCTGGTGACGCGCGAGACCGTCTACATCGAGCGCGTCTCCGACGGCGCGCGCATCGCGCTCAACCGCCTCGTGTGGAGCCCTGGGCGCCACACCCTCTACGGGCATCCCGTCAGCCAGCTCGACGAGTCGACGACCTACCGGCTCGTGGTGACCGAGGCGATCTGCGGCGCCGCCGCCTCGACCACCTTCACGACGATGAGCGCCACCGCCGGGCTCGTGCAGATGCGCGCGCAACTCGACGACGGCAGCGCCTACGCCGCGGCCGGTATCGGCGCCGGTGACCTCGGGCTGGACTTCGTCCGCCCCGACGGCACCCGGACCGTCTTCCAGGCCTCCAACGTCGCGCGGATCCGCCGCTACGACGACACCGGCGCGGCCGCGCTGGAGGAGTCGCTGGTCCCGAACTCCGCAATCACCGGAGCCGGTCTGTACGCGTTCGGCTCGTTCCGCTCCCCGTCGTGGCTGACCCCGGAGCGCGCCATCCCCGCCACCCCCACGAAGACCGGCGCGCCGAAGGTCACCGGCTCGGAGGAGGTCGGCTTCGCACTCATCGTCCCGTCGGGCACCAAGCCCGCCGGCGGCTGGCCGGTCGCCGTGTTCGGTCCCGGCATCACCCGCTCGAAGTACGACGTCTTCCTGGCGGCCGACCTCAACGCCCGGCGCGGGATCGCCACGATCGCGATCGATCCCGCCGGGCACTCGTTCGGGCCGCGCAGCGAGGCGTCGGTGGACCAGGTCGCGCCGCCCGGCACGGTGCGCTTCTCCGGCTTCGGCCGCGGGCGCGACCTCAACGGCGACAAGGAGATCACCAACCAGGAGGGCGTGCGCGCGCCCGGCGCGCCGCACCGGCTGTCCAACATCGGGCTCCGCGACGGCCTGCGCCAGACCGCCGCCGACAACATGGCGCTCGTGCGGGCCATCGGGCGCGGCGTCGATGTCGACGGCAACGGCAGCCAGGACCTCCGGCGCGACCGGGTCGTCTACTACGCCCAGAGCCTCGGCGGCATCTACGGCACGATGCTGATGGGGGTCGACCCGCTCGTGCGGTCCGGCGCGCTCAACGTGCCGGGCGGGCCGATCTTCGACATCGCCCGCCTCTCGCCGGCGTTCCGGACCGAGATCGCCACCGAGCTCAAGAACCGCCGGCCCGGGCTGCTCAACGGGGGTCGCGACGGCTTCACCGAGTCGACGCCGCTGTTCGGCGAGCCGCCCGTCACCGCGCCCGCCCGCGGCGCCGTGGCGATCCAGGACGTCGCCGCCACGACCAACTGGCTGAACCGCCCCGGGAGTCCCGAGACGTTCGCGCCGAAGCTGCGGAGCTCGCCGCTGCCCGGCGTCGGCGGCGAGAAGCGGGTCCTGTACCAGTTCGCCTACGGCGACCAGACGGTCCCCAACCCGGCGAGCGCGACGCTGATGCGCGCGGGCGGGCTGCAGGACGTCGTCAGCTTCTACCGCAACGACCGCACGCCGACGTCGGGGACGAACCCGCACGGGTTCCTGCTCGACCCGACGCTCGCCGGGCGCAACCTCGGCCAGGCCCAGATCCTCGACTTCCTCGACAGCGACGGGCAGACGATCTCCGATCCCGACGGGGTGGGGCCCGTGTTCGAGATGCCGATCGCCGACCCCAAGAGCCTCGAGACCCTCAACTTCACCCCGGCGGCGGCGACCGGGGAGCCGCCGGCCGAGGCGGGGTCGGCGGCCACGGGCGCGTGCACGGGGACGCTGGGCGCCGCGACCGCGTGCGCCGCGCGGGCGGGCTTCACCAGCGCCCAGGTGCGCCCGCATGGACGTAGGCTGCGCATCGGCTTCGGCCGCCACGTGCGCTCGCGCGCGACGATCGACGTCTTCCAGTCCTCGGTCGGCCGGCGCGTCGTGAACAACCGGCGCGTGGCGCACTTCACCGGCCGCCGCCGCTCGTTCACGTGGAACGGCCGCGGCGCCCGCGACGGGGTCCTGTTCGTGCGCTTCCGGGTCAAGGTCGCCAAGGGCGTCACCGACGTGCGCCGCGTCACGCTGCGCCGCAGCGGCGGTCGCTTCACGCGCGGTCGCGCCTTCTACCGGCGCGTGACCTGCGGGCTGCTGACCGAGTACAAGCTCTCCTCGCCCGTGTTCGGCGGGACGACCGGCAAGGCGTCGACGATCGCGTTCCGGCTCGCGTCGCCGCGCGCGCGTGGCGGTGCAGGTGCGCCGCGGCGGCAAGGTCGTCAAGCGCTTCAAGGCGAAGCGGCGGGCGGCGCACAAGACGTTCCGCCTGCGGCTCGGCGCCGGGTCGCTCCCGCGCGGCGCCTACCGCGTGCGGATCGAGGCGCGCGGCGGCGGCAGGACGGTCCGCGCGACGCTCTGCCACGCGCCGCCTCTGAAGGCCGGCGTTGGCTCCGCGCCCGCTCGCGACTCGCTGGTTGAGCGGTACCGTGAAGGTATGCTCCCGATGCGACGCCTCGCGGCTGCGGCCGGCCTCGCGACCGCCGTCGCCGTCGTGGCCACCGCCGTCGCCGCTCCGCTGACGGGCAACATCGCGGTCAACCAGGCCACCACGGGCGTGCAGCACCTCCCGCGCGTGGCGCTGCAGCCGGGAGGCGGCTTCCTGACGGTCTGGGAGGACGAGGCCGTCGACGACGTCCACGTGCGCCGCTTCGACGCCCAGGGTGCCCCGCTGACCGCCTGCCAAGAACGCCGCCGCCGGGGCCGGGGACCAGGAGGTTCCCGACATCGGCACGTCGGCCAACGGCTCGGCGGTGATCACGTGGGTCACCGCCGGCGACGTCTTCGCCCGCCGGCTCGACGCCAACGGCGACCCGGTCGGCGGCGTGATCACCGTTGCGAACCAGGCCGGCGACCAGGAGGACGCGAAGGTCGCCGTCAGCTCCGGGGGCGCCTTCGTCGTCGTCTACGTCGACGCCGCGGGTGAGGAGGACGTGCTGATGCGCCGGTTCGAGGCTGACGGGGACCCGGCGGGCGGCGTCGTGAACGTCGCGGTGCGCGACGGCGTGCAGTGGACGCCGAACGTCGCCGCCCACGCGGACGGGTCGTTCTCCGTCGTGTACGCCGACGAGGACGGCGAAGACATCTTCGCCCGGCGCTACGAGGCCGGAGGGGACCCGATCGGCGCTGAGATCACCGTCTTCGAGGGCGGGTCCGTCAACCCGGACGTGGTCGCCGTCCCCGGCGGGTTCACGGTCGCCTTCGCGGAGGACGGGGAGGTCTACTCGCTGGGCTTCGACTCGGCCGGCAACCCGCGGACGGACCGCGAGCGCGTCAACCAGAACGCGGGGGGTTCGCAGGACGCGCCGGTCGCCGACACGGCTCCCGACGGGCGTCTCGTCGTCGCCTTCAACAGCAGCGCGGGCGATCGGGGCGCCCTCCGCCAGATCCGCCCCGACGACCTGGAGCCGGTCGGCGACGACATACCGGTCAGCGAGTCGGGCGCCGCCGGCGCGCCGATCCCGGGCGGGATCGCGGCGGACGCGGACGGCTTCGTCGTCGTCTGGGAGGCCGACGACGCGGATCTCGACGGCGTGTACGCGCGCCGTTTCCGCTGGGACTTCTTCCCGCTCCCCACCGCCACCGCCACCGCCACGCCCGTGCCGACCGCGAGCCCGGTCGCCACCGCGGCCCCGCAGCCGACGGCCACCCCCGTAGCCACCGCCACCCCGAAGCCGCAGACCGCCGCGCCGCCGAAGTTCGTCGACGTGGTCCGCCTCCCGTCGACCAAGAAGTGCGTGAGCCGCCGCAAGTTCCGGATCCGCCTGCGCGAGCCCGGCGGGATCGACATCAAGCGCGCGACCGTCAAGGTCAACGGCAAGCTCGTCGCGACCCGCAAGGGCAAGCGCGTCACCGCGCCCGTCGACCTCCGCGGGCTCCCGAAGGGCCGCTTCAAGGTCTCGATCCGGGTCACGACGACGACCGGCAAGGTCATCAAGGGCACGCGCAAGTACCGCACCTGCGTGCCGGGCAAGAAGAAGCCGAAGTAGCCGCGCCAACCTTGACACAACTGTGTCAGGGTTGCGCTACACTGGCGTCAACGATGGACGGGCTGACGATCCACGAGGCGGCTGAGACGACCGGATGGTCGCCTCGCATGCTCCGGTACGTCGAGCGCGTCGGGCTCGTCGAGCCCGCGCGGTCGGCCTCCGGCTACCGCCTGTACGGCCCCGCGGAGCTGCAGCGCCTGCGCACCTTGCGCGAGCTGCTCTCCGAGCACGACATCGGCCTCTCCGACGTCGCGTTCGCGCGGCGTCTGCGCCAGGAGGCCGACCTGCGCAACGACACCGAGGGCTGGCTCGAGGCGCAGCCCGAGCGTCCGGATGACGTCTCGCCCTCGGACTGGCTGAGCTTCGAGCAGCAGAAGCACCAGCGCCTGCTCGCCGCCGTCGCCGCCACCAGCTGACCTCAACGATCCCAGGAGTCCGATGACCGCCACCACCCAGAAGACCGACTACAAGGTCGCCGACCTCTCCCTCGCCGCCTACGGCCGCAAGGAGATCGACCTCGCCGAGCACGAGATGCCCGGCCTCATGAAGACGCGCGAGGAGTTCGCCTCCGCCCAGCCGCTCAAGGGTGCTCGCATCACGGGTTCGCTGCACATGACGATCCAGACCGCCGTGCTGATCGAGACGCTCACCTCGCTCGGCGCCGAGGTCCGCTGGTGCTCGTGCAACATCTTCTCCACCCAGGACCACGCCGCGGCGGCCATCGCCGAGACCGGCGTCCCCGTCTTCGCCTGGAAGGGCGAGACGCTGGAGGAGTACTGGTGGTGCACCGAGCAGGCGCTCACGTGGCCGGACGGTGAGGGTCCGAACATGATCCTCGACGACGGTGGCGACGCCACGCTGCTCGTCCACAAGGGCGTCGAGTTCGAGGCCGCCGGCGCCGTGCCGGACCCCGCGACGGCCGACAACGCCGAGTTCAAGATCATCCTCGAGACGCTCCAGCGCTCGCTGGCCGACGACTCGCAGCGGTTCACCAAGGCCGCCGAGAACATCCTCGGCGTCACCGAGGAGACCACGACGGGCGTCCATCGCCTGTACGAGTTCGCCCGCGACGGCAAGCTGCTGTTCCCGGCGATCAACGTCAACGACTCGGTCACCAAGTCGAAGTTCGACAACCTCTACGGCTGCCGGCACTCGCTGATCGACGGCATCAACCGCGCCACCGACGTCATGATCGGCGGCAAGGTCGCGGTCGTGCTCGGCTACGGCGACGTCGGCAAGGGCTGCGCGGAGTCGCTCCGCGGCCAGGGCGCCCGCGTCATCGTCACCGAGATCGACCCGATCTGCGCGCTGCAGGCCGCGATGGAGGGCTACCAGGTCGCCACGCTCGACGACGTCGTCGAGACCGCCGACATCTTCATCACCGCCACCGGCAACCGCGACGTCATCACCGCCGAGCGACATGGCGCGCATGAAGCACCAGGCGATCGTGGGCAACATCGGCCACTTCGACAACGAGATCCAGATCTCCGAGCTCGAGCAGACGCAGGGCATCGAGCGGATCAACATCAAGCCGCAGGTCGACGAGTGGAGGTTCTCCGACGGCCACTCGATCATCGTGCTCTCCGAGGGCCGCCTGCTGAACCTCGGCAACGCCACCGGCCACCCGAGCTTCGTGATGTCGAACTCGTTCACGAACCAGACGATCGCCCAGATCGAGCTGTTCACGAAGCAGGACGAGTACGAGAAGCAGGTCTACGTGCTGCCCAAGCACCTCGACGAGAAGGTCGCCCGGCTGCACCTCGACGCCCTGGGCGCCCGGCTCACCGAGCTCAGCTCCGACCAGGCCGCCTACCTCGGCATCCCCGTCGAGGGCCCGTACAAGTCCGATCACTACCGCTACTAGGCGCCTTGGCCCTGCTGGCAGGGCCGCCGATGCGGAGATGAGTGAGATCCAAGATCCGGGCCTGGCCGCTCAAGGCCGGGCCCGGATCGAATGGGCCGACGCGCAGATGCCCGTGCTGCGCTCGATCGCGGAGCGCTTCGCGGTCGAGCGCCCGCTGGAGGGCATCGCCGTCGGCGCGTGCCTGCACGTCACCTCCGAGACGGCCAACCTCATCCGCGCCCTGCGCGCCGGCGGGGCGGAGGTGGCGCTGTGCGCGCCCAACCCGCTCTCCACGCAGGACGAGATCGCCGCGGCGCTCGTCGCCGACGAGCAGGCCGAGGTGCACGCCGTCAACGGCGAGGATATGGACGCGTGGGCCGCGCACGTCGCGGCCGTCGTCGCCACCGGTCCGCAGGTCACGCTCGACGACGGCGCGGACCTCGTCACCGCCATCCATGCGGTCCGCCGCGAGCTGCTGCCGCGGCTGATCGGCGGCACCGAGGAGACCACCACCGGGCTCGTGCGGCTGCGCGCGCTGGAGGCCGACGGCTCGCTGGCATGCCCGATCGTGGCCGTCAACGAGGCGTTCACCGAGCGCGCGTTCAACGACCGCCACGGCACCGGGCAGTCGGCGCTCGACGGCATCATCCGCGCCACCAACCTGCTGCTCGCCGGGCGCACGTTCGTCGTGCTCGGCTACGGCTGGACGGGGCAGGGCGTCGCGCTGCGCGCCAAGGGCCTCGGCGCCTCCGTCGTCGTGTGCGAGGTCGATCCGCTGCGCGCGCTGGAGGCGCGGATGGACGGCTTCGAGGTCATGCCGGCGCTGGCCGCCGCCGAGCGCGGCGACGTCTTCGTCACCGTCACCGGCGCCCGCGACGTCCTCGGCGCCGAGCACTTCTCGCGCATGAAGGACGGCGCCGTGCTCGCCAACGCGGGGCACTTCGACGTCGAGATCGACGTCCGCGCCCTCGCCAAGGCGGCGACCGAGCGCCGCGAGGTGCGCCCGCTCGTGGACCAGTACGTGGTCGGCGGCCGGAGGCTGAACCTGCTCGCGCAGGGGCGGCTGGTGAACCTGTCGGCCGCCGAGGGCCACCCGGCCGCGGTGATGGACGTGTCGTTCGCGCTGCAGGCGCTCTCGACCGAGCACCTCGTGCGGTCGGCGGGCACGCTGGAGCGCCGCGTGCACCAGGTGCCGCCCGAGCTGGAGCGGGAGGTCGCGCGGCTGAAGCTCGACTCGCTGGGCATCTCGATCGACGAGCTCACCCCCGAGCAGGCGAAGTACCTGTCTTCGCTGGGATCGTCTCGGGCGATGAGCCTGCTCGGCCGCACCGCGGAGATCGCCGAGGCCTACCTGGCCTCGCTCCCGGAGCGGCCCGTCGGCGCCCCGCGCAGCCACGAGGAGATGCTGGCCGCGCTCGACGCCCCGCTGCCCGAGCAGGGCGAGCCCGCGGAGGCCGTGCTCGACGTGCTGGCCTCGCTGGAGCCGGGCATGGTCGCCACCGCCGGCCCGCGCTACTTCGGCTTCGTCACCGGCGGTGCCTTGCCGGTCACCGTCGCCGCCGACTGGCTGATCTCCACGTGGGACGGGCCGCACTTCAGCCACGTCTCCTCGCCTGCGGGCGCGGCCGTCGAGGCCGTGGCCGAGCGCTGGGTGCTCGACGTGCTCGGGCTGCCGGCGAGCGCCCGCGTCGGCTTCGTAACCGGCGCCACGGTCGCCAACCTCGTGGGCCTTGCCGCCGCGCGGCACCGCGTGCTGGCGAACGTGGGCTGGGACGTCGAGGAGCGCGGGCTCACCGGCGCGCCGCCGGTGCGGATCGTGGTCGGCGAGGAGGTTCACGTCGCGCTGCTCAAGGCGCTGCGGATCCTCGGGTTCGGCTCGGCCGGGCTCGTGCGGATGCCCGTCGACGCCAACGGCGCGATGCTCGCGGACGGCCTCGCGTTCGACGGCCCCACGATCGTGTGCGCGCAGGCCGGCAACGTCAACACGGGCGCGTGCGACCCGCTCGAGCACGATCGTCGCCGCGGCCCACGAGGGCGGGGCGTGGGTCCACGTCGACGGCGCGTTCGGGCTGTGGGCGGCCGCCTCGCCGGATCTGCGCCATCTGGTCGCCGGCCACGACGGGGCGGACTCGTGGGCCGTCGACGCGCATAAGTGGCTCAACGTCCCCTACGACTGCGGGCTGGCCATCGTCGCCGACCGCGAGGCGCACGAGGCGGCGATGAGCGCCTCGGCCGACTACCTGCTCGGCGGGCAGGAAGGGCTCACGCGCTCTCCCGAGATGTCCCGTCGCGGGCGCCAGGTGCCCGTGTACGCGGCGCTGCGGTTCCTCGGCCGCGCGGGCATGGCGGAGCTGGTGGAGCGCTGCTGCGCGCACGCCCGGCGGCTCGCCGCGGCGATGGAGGCGCTCGAGGGCGCCGAGGTACTCAACGACGTCGTGCTCAACCAGGTCCTCGTGAGCTTCGGCGACGACACGGAGCGCGTGATCGAGGGCGTCCAGCGCAGCGGCGAGGCCTGGCTCGGCGGGACCGTGTGGCGCGGCGCCCCCGCCGCGCGGGTGTCGTTCTCCAACTGGTCGACGACCGACGCCGACGTCGACCGTCTCGCGGCGGCGTTGTCCGCTAGCCTCGCCGCGCGATGAGCGAAGACGGCCTGAAGGCAAGCGTGGAGAAGATGGAGGCCGAGGGGATCCCCCAGGCCGCCATCGACACCTTCCGCCACTACTACGAGCAGCTCGAGAGCGGCGAGACCGGGATGCTCCCCGAGTCCGACATCGAGCCGGTCGAGGAGGTCGCCGAGTTCGGCGAGCTGCCCGAGGAGGACGGCCCGCTGGATCAGGCGGTCGTGATCAAGCTCAACGGCGGGCTCGGCACGAGCATGGGGATGACGCAGGCGAAGTCGCTGATCGAGGCCAAGGACGGGCTCAGCTTCCTCGACGTCGTCGCGCGTCAGGTCGCGGCCCTGCGCGAGCGCGCCGGCGCGCCCGTCCCGCTGGTGCTGATGAACTCGTTCGCCACCCGCGACGACTCGCTCGAAGCGCTCGAGAAGCACCCCGAGCTGGAGTCCTCCGTCCCGGCCGACTTCGTCCAGCACAAGGAGCCGAAGCTGCTCGTCGACGGGCTCACGCCGGCCGAGTGGCCCGACAACCCGGCGCTCGAGTGGTGCCCGCCCGGCCACGGCGACCTCTACACGGCGCTGCTGACCTCCGGGATGCTCGACGCGCTGCTCGACGGCGGCTTCCGCTACGCGTTCATCTCCAACTCGGACAACCTCGCCGCGGTGCTCGAGCCGCGCGTGCTGGCGTGGATCGCCCGCGAGGAGATCCCGTTCGTGATGGAGGTGACCGACCGCACGGAGGCCGACCGCAAGGGCGGCCACATCGCGCGCAAGGACGGCGGCTACGTGCTGCGCGAGACGGCCCAGACGCCCGACGAGGACCTCGACGCCCTCCAGGACATCTCCCGCCACCGCTACGTGAACACCAACAACCTGTGGGTTGATCTTCGGGCGCTGAAGACGCTGCTCGAGGAGCGCGAGGGCGTGCTCGGGCTGCCGCTGATCGTCAACAAGAAGACGGTCGACCCGGGCGACAAGTCCTCCCCGAGGTGTTCCAGCTCGAGACGGCGATGGGCGCCGCGGTGGGCGTGTTCGACGGCGCGCGGCCGCTGCGCGTCCCGCGCGCCCGGTTCTCCCCGGTCAAGTCGACCGAGGACCTGCTCGCGCTGCGCTCGGACGCCTACGTGCTGCGCGACGATGCCCGCGTCGACCTCGACGACCGGCGCGACGGCACGCCGCCGGTGGTCGACCTCGACGACGACCACTTCAAGAGGCTGGCCGACTTCGAGTCGCGCTTCCCGGAGGGCGCGCCGTCGCTCGTCGAGGCGGAGCGGATCTCCGTCGAGGGCGACGTCACGTTCGGCCGCGACGTCGTCGTACGCGGCGCCGTCACCGTCACCGGGCCCACCCGGGTCGACGACGACGCCGTCCTCGAGGGCTAGTAGGCCCTGCGCCGGTCCGCTAACCGGAGGTGCGCGTCGGCGAGACCAGGTCCCACCGCCGTAACCGGAGGCGCGCGTCGGCGTACCTCTTGTTGAACGCCGGTCAACAAGGAGCCGATGTCGTGTCCGCACACGCCCCGAGAGAGAAGACCTTCCTGCTCGCCGCGCCCGAGGGTCGCGTCCTCGAGCGGCTCGCCCGCCGCATGCCGGCGCGCATCACGCCGGACCACATGACGGCTCTCGGCGTTCTCGCCGCCTTCGGGATCGCCGCCGCCTACGTCCTCTCCAACGGCGATCGTGGCTGGCTGTGGGCGGCCAGCGCGCTGCTCGTCGTGCACTGGCTGGGCGACTCGCTCGACGGCACGCTCGCCCGCGTCCGCAAGGCCGAGCGGCCCACGTACGGCTACTACCTCGACCACCTCGTCGACGCGGTCGCGACCGCCGTCATCGGCATCGGCCTGGGGCTGTCGCCGTACATGCTGCTCGCCGTGGGGTTCGCGATCGTCGTCGCCTACCTCGTGCTGTCGATCAACACCTACCTCGAGACGCAGGCGCTCGGCGTGTTCTCGCTCGGCTACGGCCGGCTCGGCCCGACCGAGGCCCGGATCGGGCTGATCGCGCTCAACACGGCGCTCGCCCTGGGTGTGGGGCTCGAGGCGACCGTGGCCGGCCTCGGCGTCAGCGTGCTCGACGTGATCGGCCTGCTCGCGGCGGCCGGTGATGCTCGCTGGCCTGGGCGTGCGGGCGGCGCGGAACCTGCGGACGCTGGCGCTGCGCGAGCCGGCGCGGCCCTACGCCGCGCCGTAGCGCTCGGCGCGCTGGTCCTCGGCCTCGGACTCGGCGAGCATGCGGAAGAACAGGTACGCGAGCGCGACCCCCATCACCAGCGACTGCTCGAGCGCCATCACGAGCCCGGCCACGTGCTGGTCCTCGAGCGGGGACAGCCCCCAGCGCGTGCCTCCCGACTCGTAGTAGTCGTAGAGGAGGGTCGGCGTGAAGGTCAGCAGGATGCCGAGGAAGCCGACGAGGAGCTTGGTCGACGCCATGTAGAGGATCGGCCCGATCCCGCCCAGGCGGAAGCGCGAGCGGATCGGCGACAGCAGGTGCCACCAGTACAGGAGCCCGGCGGCGGCGAAGCTCAGGTGCTCGAGCACGTGGACGGCCGAGTGCTCGAGCGCCGCGTTGTACATCGAGGGGACGTGCCACAGCCACATCGCCCCGACGTACGCGATGACGCCGAACACTGGGTGCGCGAAGGGGCCGGCTGCGCGCTCGAGCCGGTGGACGTGTCTTGTGACCGGCCGCAGGATCCGCTTGGTGAGGGCGAGCGTGAACGCGATCGGGACGAGATCGGCGATCAGCAGGTGCTGGACCATGTGCGCCGTCGCGAGCTGCTCCCCGAGCCGGTCGAGGGGCGACGCGAGCGCCACGAACAGCCCGGCGATGCCGGCCCACCACAACACGAGCCGGCCCACCCCGGCCGAGCGAGCGCCGTCCTCGGCGCGCACCTTGCGCCAGCGCAGCGTGTAGACGAGCGCGTAGCCGGTCAGCGCGATCAGGACGATCGGCGCGAACGTCCAGCCCGCGTCGACGGGGAGGGCGGCGGCGGGCGGAGTCGGCACGATCACGTCACGGACGGGGCGGCGGCGGGCGAGTCGGCACGATCAGGCCGCACGGCGGCGGCGGCGTCGGCACGATCACGTCACGGGATTGTGACGCTCGCGTGCTGACTCGTGACGCGCGTCGCGGGATGGTGGGATCCATGACCGGACGCGCCCTCGCCGAACTGCTCGCCCTGGTCGCGCCGCCCGCCTGCGCGGCGTGCCGAGCGCCGCTCGTTCAGGCCGATCGGGTGCTCTGTCGCACGTGCGTGCGCGCGTTTGCCGTGGCTGCGCGGCGTGTGCTGCCCACGCTGCGCACTGCCGCGGCACCGGCGCGCGGGGTGCGCCGCCGCGGGCGCCGCCTTCGCGACCGCGTGGTCGCCGCTGGCCTACGACGGCGTCGCGCGCGAGCTCGTCCAGGCGCTCAAGTTCCGCGGCGCCTTACCGCTCGCCGACCTCATGGCGGCACACGTGGCCGCCGGGCTCCCGGCGGGGCTGCGTGGAGTCGACGCCGTCGTGCCCGTGCCGGCGCATCCGGGGCGCCGGTGGAAGCGAGGATTCGACCCGGCGGGAGTGCTGGCGCGTGGGGTGGCGGGTCGGCTCGAGCTGCCTCTGTCGGCATGCCTGCGCCGAGGTGGCGGGCGGCGGCAGGTCGGCGCGCGGCGGTCCGAGCGCCGCGACCCTTTGCGGCTCGCCGTGCGTCTGCACTCCCCGCCGCCGTCGCGCGTGCTGCTGGTGGACGACGTGCACACGACGGGCGCGACGCTGGACGCGTGTGCGCGTGCCTTGGTTGACGGTGGGTGCCGGTGGGTGGCCGCGGTCAGCTATGCGCGGACGCTGTGAGTGGAGCATTGGGGGCGCGACGCCGCGGTGGCGCCTGCCGGCCGACGGGTTGGTCGGCGACGGAGCCGCATGGCCGCGTCGACCACCCCTGCTCACAGGACATCGATTCGGCGTTGACCACCGTATGCGTCGCGAACGTCGAGCTCATCCCCCCGGGAGCGGCCCGATTCGACGTTGACCGCCGCATTCGGCGCGAACGTCCAACTCACGCACCCCTACCTAGCCGCAGTTGACCTTCGAGCGGCCGGAAGCGACGAACGAGTGGCTAGTCGGAGCCGCCGGTCTGGCCGGCGTCGTCGGCCCACTCGAGGGCCGCGCGGTACGCGCTGGCCAGCGAGACGCCGGGGGAGGGGATGGTGGGGAACTCGCCGCGCTCGTAGGCGATGACCGCGGACAACAACTCGCCCTTGGGTCCTTCGCGGCGCAGCAGCGCGGCCTGGATCTCCTCGGTGAACGGCAGCGAGCCGAGCACTTCGGCCATCGGGGCGTTCAGCAGCGCGTCGGCGACCGAGAACAGGCCGACCGTGAAGAGGGTCTCGCGCTCCTCGGGGAGCGCGGAGCCCGCCAGGACCTCGCACATCCGCGCGCGGCGCAGGGCCAGAGACACGAGCTCGTCGGGCACGTCGGGCAGCGAGGAGATCGCCATCACGACCGCCCATCGCCGCACGGTGCGGACGCCGAGCATCGTCAAAGCCTCGCGCACCGACCCGACGCTGCGCGGCAACGCGAAGAACGCCGAGTTGACGTAGCGCAGGAGCTTCAAGGACAGGCCGACGTCGGAGGAGATGATGTGCTCGAGGTCCTCGAAGGACACGTCCCCGGAGGTCAGCTCGGCGAGCCGGCGCAGCGAGCCGAGGCCCGCGGTGGCCACGCTCTGGCGGCGGAAGAGCTTGGGCTGGGCGAAGTACTCGCCCTGGAAGTACGTGAACCCGAGCTTGCGGCAGCGCTCGAAGGCGGCGTGGTCGGGCACGTTGGTGGCGACCAGCAGGGCGTTCTGGAGCTTGGGCGCGCGGAGGATCTCGGGGAGCGCGTCGGGGTGCGTCTTGCCGACGTCGACCCGGACGATCGAGCACAGCGCCATCAGCGTGCCGACATCGTGGCGGCCGTCGAAGTCGTCGAGCGCGATCGTGTAGCCGCTGCGGCTGAGCTGCTGCAGCACCTGAAGGAGGTCGTCCTTGGCCGGGTAGGCGGCGATCTGGACCACGGCGCGGTCAGGGCGGACCGGCGGCGGCCCGATGTCGACGAGGAAGTTGCGGGCGATCGTCAGCCAGGCGGGGTGCCGGCCGGCGAGCTGCTCGAGGCCGATGTCGCCGAACGCGTCGACGAGCAGCGCCGACGTGGCCTTGGCGTCCATGGCCGGGTCGCCGAGGTCGATCTTGCCGCCGAACTTCAGCTCGTAGCCGACGACGGTGTTGCGGACGTCCGCGATCGGGTGCCGGACGACGGCGACCTCCGAGCGAACAGAGGATGGCTGCGCGACGGTGCTCACATCCGGGTGGTCGGCAGCGTGGCCGAATGGTTGAGCACGGATCGTGCCTACCGTCAGCGTTGCGCCGCCAATGCGCCCAGCCGTCTCTCGTGTGACGTAGGATTCTGGAGGCACCCCACTGCGAGAGGAGTCCCATGAAGATCGAGGTCAAGGGACGCAACCTTCAGGTCACCGACGAGCTCCGCGAGTGCGTCCAGCGGCGCTTCGAGAAGGTGGGCAAGCAGGTCAGCGAGCTCGCCGTCCTGGAGATCGAGCTGTCAGCGGGGCGCAACCCCGCGAATCCCGAGGGGATGGTGGCCGAGGCGACCCTGCACCTCAAGGGCGTGACGCTGCGCGCCACGGACTCCTCGCGCGACATCAAGCACTCGATCAACCTCGTGGCCGACGAACTCGCGCGCCAGGTCAAGCGCCACCGCGACAAGCGCCGCAAGCGGCGCGAGCAGCGCGCGGCGGCGGGTCACGTCGTGCCGCCGGGCGCCGAGCCGGACACGGGTGCCGCGGGCACCATGCCCGCGCTCTGAACCCTCACCTCGCGCCTCTATCCTTGAGGGCATGACGCTCCTCGATCGCGCCCTCCGGATGGGCGAAGGCAAGCAGTTCAAGCGCTACGCGAAGCGCGTCGAAGCCATCAACGCCTGGGAGCCGGAGCTGGAGCTGCTCGACGACGAGGAGCTGCGCGCACAGGCCGACGCCCTGCGCGAGCGCGCCCGGAACGGCGAGTCGCTCGACGACCTCCTGGCCGAGACGTTCGCGCTGGTGCGCGAGGTGTCGCGCCGGAAGATGGCCATGCGCCACTTCGACGTGCAGTTGATCGGCGGCATGGTGCTGCACGGCGGCTCGATCGCCGAGATGCGCACCGGCGAGGGCAAGACCCTCACGGCCACGCTGCCGGTGGTCCTGAACGCGCTCGGGGGCAAGGGCGTGCACGTCGTCACCGTCAACGACTACCTCGCCCGCCGTGACGCGGAGTGGATGAGCCCGATCTACGAGGGCCTCGGCCTCACCTGGGGCGTGCTGCAGAACATGCAGCCCCACGAGGACAAGCGGGCCGCCTACGCGGCCGACATCGCGTACGGCACCAACTCCGAGTTCGGCTTCGATTACCTGCGCGACAACATGGCCACGACGCTGGACGAGAAGGTCCAGCACGGCGGCCGGGTCGGCGAGGACGGCCGGCCGACCGGCGTGCGCGCCTTCGCGATCGTCGACGAGGTCGACAACATCCTCATCGACGAGGCGCGGACGCCGCTGATCATCTCCGGCGCACCCGAGCAGGCGGCCGACCTGTACGCGAAGTTCGCCAAGCTCGCGCCGCTGATGGAGGCCGGCAAGAAGCCCGAGGGGATGGACCCCAAGACCAAGAAGGAGTTCACGGCCGACTACGACTACGAGTTCGAGGAGAAGCACAAGACGGTCGCCGTCTCCGAGCGCGGCGTCGCCAAGGCCGAGAAGTTCCTCGGCATCGAGCATCTCTACAAGGCCGAGAACGGCCCGCTGGTCAACCACCTCAACCAGGCGCTGAAGGCCGAGGCGCTCTACAAGCGCGACGTCGACTACGCGGTGGTGGACGGCGAGGTGAAGATCATCGACGAGTTCACGGGCCGGATCCTCGACGGACGGCGCTGGTCGGAGGGCCTTCACCAGGCGGTCGAGGCGAAGGAGGGCGTGCGCGTCCAGGAGGAGAACCAGACCCTCGCGACGATCACGCTGCAGAACTACTTCCGCATGTACGGCAAGCTCGCGGGCATGACCGGCACGGCCATGACCGAGGCCAACGAGTTCATGAAGATCTACAAGCTGCCGGTGGTCGAGATCCCCACCAACCAGCCGATGGTCCGCGCGGATCGCAACGACCAGATCTTCAAGACCAAGCCGGGCAAGTGGGCGGCGGTCGCGCGCGAGATCTCCGAGCGCCACGAGGCCGGCCAGCCGGTGCTCGTCGGCACGATCTCCGTCGAGGTCTCCGAGGTGCTCTCCGAGCAGCTGAAGTCCCGCGGCATCCCCCACACGGTGCTCAACGCCAAGCCCGAGCACGCCGAGCGCGAGGGCGAGATCATCGCCGAGGCGGGCCGCCCCGGCGGCGTCACGATCGCCACCAACATGGCCGGCCGGGGCGTCGACATCAAGCTCGGCGGCAACGCCGAGCACCTCACGCGCCTGGAGCTGGCCAAGCTCGGCCTCAAGCCCGGCGACCCGGACTACGACGAGCGCTTCGCGCAGGTGCTGCCGAGCATCGAGGCGCGCGTCGAGGCGGACCGCGAGCGCGTGCTGGAGGCCGGCGGCCTCTTCATCTGCGGCACCGAGCGCCACGAGTCGCGCCGCATCGACAACCAGCTCCGCGGCCGCGCCGGCCGCCAGGGCGATCCCGGGGAGTCGCGCTTCTTCCTGTCAGCCGAGGACGACCTCGTGCGCCTGTTCGCCGGCGACCGCATCTACCGCATCCTCGACCGCCTCGGCCCCACCTCCGAGGAGGGTGAGGAGGAGCCGATCGAGGCGAAGATGCTCACGAAGCAGATCGAGGGCGCCCAGCGGAAGGTCGAGGAGCAGAACTTCCTCATCCGCAAGCGCGTTCTCGAGTACGACGACGTGATGAACCAGCAGCGCGAGATCGTCTACAAGTACCGCGACGAGGTCCTCGAGGGCCGCGACATGGGCACGGTCGCGCGCAACGAGATCGCCGGCGTGATCGACAAGCTGGTCGACCAGTACACCCCCGGCGACTACATCGAGGAATGGGATCTCGACGAGCTGTGGGCGCAGCTGGACCAGATCTTCCACGTCGACTTCGGCCCCGAGGAGATCGACCGCGACTCGATCGATCGCGAGGAGCTCTCGCGGCTGCTGTCCGACGACGGCCTGAAGCTCTACGACGAGCGCGAGGAGGAGCTGGGTCCCGAGCTGATGCGCGAGCTCGAGCGCTACCTGCTCCTGCAGATCATCGACCAGCGCTGGCGCGAGCACCTGTACGACATGGACTACCTGCGCGAGGGCATCCACCTGCGCGGGTTCGCCCAGATCGAGCCGATCGTCGCCTACAAGAACGAGGCGTTCACGCTCTTCCAGGACCTGATGAACACCATCTGGTCGGACTTCGCGCGCATGATCTACAACGTCGAAGTCGAGATCGAGGGGGAGAACGGGGTCCCGCAGCAGCAGCGGTCAGGCCGCGCGGCGCTGGAGTACTCGGGCGGGACGCTCGAGGACCAGCCCAACGTCTACGGCGAGGACGGCGAGGAGGCGGAGCTCATGCCCGCTCCCGTGCAGCAGCGGCGGGTCGACGAGCACGACCAGATCGGCCGCAACGACCCGTGTTGGTGCGGGTCGGGCAAGAAGTTCAAGAAGTGCCACGGGGCCTGATGGGTCATCTGACCGGGATCTCGGCGCGCAGCCGGGTCCCCCGCCCCTGAGGGCTCTCCACCGAGAGCTTCCCGTCCAGCGCGGCCACGCGGTCGGTGAGGCCGCGCAAGCCGCTGCCGCGTGAGGCGTCGGCGCCGCCGATCCCGTCGTCGGCGATCTCGACCGTCACGTGGCCGTTGAGCCGCTGGACGGTCACGCTCGCCTCCGTCGCCCGCGAGTACTTGGCGACGTTGGTCAGCGCCTCGGACGCGACGAAGTAGGCGGCGCTCTCCACCGATCCCGGGAGCCGCTCCGCGAGGTCCGCGCGGATCTCGACCGGCACCGGCGCGCGGTCGGCCAGCGTGCGCAGGGCCGGCTCCAGGCCGCGGTCGGTGAGCACCGCGGGGTGGATGCCGCGGGCCAGCTCGCGCAGCTCCGCGAGGCTGGTGGCGAGCTCGCCCGAGGCCTGGTCGAGCAGCTCGGCGACGTCGCCGTCGGCCTTCTTGCGGGCCAGCCTGATCAGCAGCGCCAGCGCGACCAGGCGCGACTGCGCGCCGTCGTGGAGGTCGCGCTCCAGCCGCCGGCGCTCCGCGTCGGCCGCGTCGACGATCCGGGCGCGCGAGGCCCGCAGCTCCTCCAGGCTCTCCTGCAAGGACGCGTCGAGCGAGACGATCTCGCTGCGCATCAACCCGCCGAGGAAGGCGAACGGCATCAGCGCGGTGGACAGCATCGCCGCCCACCACGCCTCCTGGCTGTCGAAGCCCTGGGCGATCGTCACGAGCAGGAAGGTGGCCAGCGCGAACACGTACACGGGCGTGAGCTGGACGCGCTCGAACGGCGTGCTGGCCCGCCAGTGCCGCGCGCCGCGGACGAGCACGACCACGAACAGGGCGAGGTAGACGAGCGCCCCGGCCGCGGCGAGCGCGTCGCCGAGCTCCGGGTCGTCGCGGACGAGCAGCAGGTTGTCGGGGTTCGCGGCGGCCGTGAACAGCAGCGACGGCACGAACGCCAGCGGGAACACGAGGTAGCCGGCGAGCACGATCGCGCGGTCGCCGCGCGACTCCAGGTGCCCGGACGGGAACGTGATCGCCGATGTGCAGGAACACGCTGCCCCAGAACGACCCCGCGACCAGCGCCACGGTGTAGACGAGGTCGGAATCGGACGCCTGGAGACAGAAGACGAACCAGGCGAACCCGAGCACGACCATCAGCAAGCCGATCCCGCTCTGGGGCCGGTGGCGCCACGCGTACAGCCCGGTGGCGATGAAGCTCCAGCCGACGGCGGGGCCGAAGATGGCCCACACCTCGCGCGCGTCCTGGTGGTCGCTGGAGATCTCCAGCACGGCGACCCCGGCGCCCGCCGCGACGGCGGCGAGCACCAGGGCGGCCACGACTGAGGGGCGCGGGGCGTCCATCACCCCAGTATCGCCCGTGTGTGCGCAGGTGCGTCACTTGAGGCGGAAGCGGCGACGCCGGTCCGGGAGGACCGGGTCCGAGGCGTGCGTGCCGATCATGGCGCGGCGGCTGGCGGAGTGGGCGATGGGGAGGGCGATGAGGTTGTGCATGACGTTCATCCTGCGCCAGACGCACTATCAATTCAAATCATCGTTTCCACCATGCCATAAGCTGAGCCTATGCTGGATCCGCGCCGCATCCTGACGTTCCGCGAGGTCGCCCGCCAGGGCTCGTTCTCCCGTGCCGCGGAGGCGCTGTCGCTGACTCAGCCCGCCGTGTCCCAGCAGGTCGCCGCCCTCGAGCGCCAGGCCGGCGCGAAGCTGCTGGTGCGCGGGCCGGGGGGACTCACGCTCACCGAGGAGGGCGCGCTGCTGCTCGAGCACGCCGACGTCGTCGCGGACCGGCTGGGGCTGGCCGAGGGCCAGTTCGGCGAGCTGGTCGCGCACGCCCACCTGCGCCTCCGCGTCGGCGCGTACCCGAGCGCCGTGGCCACGATCGTCCCGGCCGCGATCGCGCGCCTGGACCCGGCGGCCAAGGTCGACCTGGTGGAGGGCGTCCAGGCGGAGCTCGCGGCCGGCGTGGCGGACGGGAAGCTCCACGTGGCCGTGTGCTTCCAGGACACCGCGCTCCCGCGCCGCGAGCCCGAGGGCACGACACGGATCGACCTGCACCGGGAGCCCTTCGTCGCCATGCTCGCCCGCGACCATCCGCTGGCGGGGCACGGCCCGATCCAGCTCGCCGACCTCGCCGACGAGACGTGGGTGGCGCCCTCGCGCGACGGCCTGATCGCGCGCGCGTGCGGCGACGCGGGCTTCACCCCGGCGATCCGCTACGTGTCGCGCGAGCCCCTCGCCAACCGCGGCCTGGTCGCGAACGGCCTCGCGGTCTCGCTCACCCCCGTGCGGCTCGCGGAGGCGCTGCACGGGATCGCCACCGAGGAGGTCAAGGACGCGCCCAGCCGTGACGTCTACGCCCTGCTCCCCGCGGCCGGAGCGACCCAGCTGGCGCGCGCCTTCGTCGAGGCGCTGGTCCGCTAGCCTGAGCGCCATGGCCGCTCCGTCCGCGTCCCAGCCCACGCCTCAGCGGCTGGCCTCCATCCGCGAGCAAGTGTCCCTGCTCGCGGACTACCTTTGACCCAGCTGCCCTCCAGGAGCGCCTGACCGCGCTCGAAGGTGAGATGGGCGCTCCCGGCTTCTGGGACGACCCGGACGCCGCCGCGAAGATCAGCGCCGAGCACACCCGCACCCAGCGCAAGCTGGACGCGTTCACGAAGCTCCAGACCGACGCGGACGACCTCGACAGCCTGGTCGAGATCGCCGAGGAGGACGAGGACCTCGCCGCCGAGCTCGAGGAGGCGTTCGCCTCCGTGGAGAACCGCCTCGCCGCGCTCGAGGAGGAGCGCCTGTTCTCGGGCAAGTACGACGCCGGCGACGCGCTGGTGACCGTCAACGCCGGCGCCGGCGGCACCGACGCCCAGGACTGGGCCGAGATGGTGCTGCGCATGATGATGCGCTGGGCCGAGCGCCGCGGCTTCAAGGCCGAGCTGCTCGAGGTGACGGCGGGGGAGGAGGCCGGCATCAAGTCCGCGACCTTCCGCGCGTCCGGCGAGAACGCCTACGGTCTCTACTCGGCCGAGAAGGGCGTCCACCGGCTGGTCCGGCTGTCCCCGTTCGACTCCGCCAACCGCCGCCAGACGTCCTTCGCGGGCGTCGAGGTCGCGCCCGTGGTCGAGGAGGCGGGCGACGTCGAGATCGACGACGACGACCTGCAGATCGACACCTACCGGGCCTCCGGGGCGGGCGGCCAGCACGTCAACAAGACCGACTCGGCGGTCCGGATCACGCACAGGCCGTCCGGGATCGTCGTGCAGTGCCAGAACGAGCGCTCCCAGTCCGCGAACCGCACGACCGCGATGGCGATGCTGCGCTCCCGGCTGATCGAGCTCGAGGAGCGCCGGCGCCAGGAGGAGATCGCCAAGGAGCGCGGCGAGACGCTGGACGTCAACTTCGGCTCGCAGATCCGCTCCTACGTGCTGCACCCGTACACGATGGTCAAGGACCACCGCACGGACTTCGAGGTCGGCAGCGCCGAGCGGGTGCTCGACGGCGACCTCGACGGCTTCGTCCGGGCGTGGCTCGAGTCCAACGCCAAGGCCGGGCGCGGGTGATCTCCGACGAGGACGGGTCGCGGAGCCGCTCGGCACGCCCTCCCTCGAGCAGCCCACCGCGCCGTACCTGGAGGCCGTCGTCGCCTACGCGACGCGCGGCTCGATCCGCTTCCACGTCCCCGGCCACAAGGGCGGCGTCGGCGCCGACCCCGGGCTGAGGTCGGCCATCGGCTGGGCGGCGCTGACCGCCGACATCCCGCAGGACATCGAGGGCGTCGACCTCGGGCCCGAGCCGACGCCCTACCAGCGCGCCGAGCTGCTGGCCGCCGAGGCGCACGGCGCGGCCCGCACCTGGTTCCTCACCAACGGCGCCACCCAGGGCAACCACGCGCTGTGCCTGACGCTCGCGCCGCTCGGCGCCCCGGTGGTCGTGCAGCGCAACTCGCACGCGTCGGTGATCGACGGGCTGGTGCTCTCCGGCGGCCACCCGACCTTCGTGGCGCCCGAGTACGACCACGAGCTGGGGATGGCGCACGGCGTCACCCCGGAGTCGCTCGAGCGCGCGCTCGCCGCAGGGCACGCCGGACGCCTCGGGCGGCGTTCATCGTCTCGCCCACCTACTACGGCATGAGCGCGGACGTGGAGGGCTGCGCCGCCGTCGCCCACGCGGCCGGCGTGCCGCTCGTCGTCGACCAGGCGTGGGGGCCGCACTTCGGCTTCCATCCGGCGGTGCCGGCCTCGGCGCTGACGCTGGGCGCCGACGCGATGATCACCTCGACGCACAAGATCGTCGGCTCGCTCACGCAGTCGGCGATGCTGCACGTGGGTCGGCGGGCCGGATCCGGATCGACCCCGACGCCGTGGCGCGCACGGTGCGGCTGGTGCGCTCCACGTCGCAGTCGGCGCTGCTGATGGCCTCGCTGGACGGCGCGCGGCGCCAGCTGGCGCTGCACGGCGAGTCGCTGCTCAGCACGACGATCGAGGCGTCGCGCCACGCGCGCGAGGCGATCGGCGCCGTGCCCGGCGTGGACGTGATCGGCGAGGAGTTCGTCGGGCGCCCCGGCGTGGCCGGCTGGGACCCGCTGCGGATCGTGATCGACATCCGGGGCACCGGCGCCACCGGCTACGAGCTGGCCTCGGCGCTGCGGCGCTCCTACGACATCCACGTCGAGCTCGCCACGCACGCGACGATCGTGCTGATCCTGGGGCTCGACGAGCCGGTCGGATCGCTGGAGCGCTTCGCGCACGACTTCGCGCAGACCGTGCAGCGGATCGAGCGCCCGGGCGAGGCGCCGGCGCTGGTGCGCGGCTCGGGCTGGTTCGAGAACGAGGTCGCCGTGCCGCCGCGCGAGGCCTTCCTCGGCGCGGCCGAGGCGATCCCCGTCGACGAGGCGCCCGGCCGCGTGTCGGCCGAGTCGATCGCCGGCTACCCGCCGGGGATCCCGGCGCTGCTCCCGGGCGAGCGGATCACCACCGAGCTGATCGCCTACCTGCGCGAGCTGCGCGACGCCGGCGCCCGCCTGCACGGCGCCAGCGACCCGTCGTTCAACACCATCCACGTCCTCGGCACGGTGAGCGTCACCGACCTGATCGACCGCGCCCTGGCGGAGGACGTCGGGGACGGCGACGCGACGTCGGAGACGACGGTCGCGATCGAGGCGCGGGCGCGCGCGACGATCACCCAGAAGGCGCCGGGCGTGATCTCCGGGCTGCCGGTGGCCGAGGAGGTGTTCCGGCGCGTCGACCCGGGCGCGACGATCGAGCGGCTCGGGCCGGAGGGCGAGTGGCGCGAGGCGGGGCGCCGGAGTGCTGCGCGTGGAGGGCTCCGCGCGGGCGCTGCTGATGGCCGAGCGGACGGCGCTGAACTTCCTCGGGCGCCTCTCCGGCGTGGCCACGCTGACCGCCACGGTGGTGCGCGCGATCCGCGGAGGCCGGCGGGGAGGCGAAGCTGCTCGACACGCGCAAGACCACGCCCGGCCTGCGCGCGCTCGAGAAGGCGGCGGTGGTGCACGGCGGCGGCGTCAACCACCGCGCCGGGCTGTACGACTTCATCCTCATCAAGGAGAACCACAGCACCGCGGCGGGCGGCGTCGGGGAGGCGGTCCGGCGGGCGCGCGAGCTGCGCCCGGATCTGCCGCTGGAGGTCGAGGTGCGCGACGCGGCGGAGATCGACGAGGCGCTCGCGGCCGGCGCGCCGCGGCTGCTGCTGGACAACATGAGCCCCGACGAGATCCGCGCCGCGGTGGCCCAGGTGGACGGGCGCGCGGAGCTGGAGGCGTCCGGCGGGATCGATCCCGACACGGTTTTGGTCTATGCGACCATTAGTGGGCTACACTACGTGTCGATGGGGGCGCTCACCCACTCAGCCCCCGCTCTCGATCTCTCGCTGATCCTGGAGACGCTCCCGTGACTCTTCTTTCTCTCGAGAACATCCCGCAGATGCAGGACGAGGTCCGCGCGCTGGCCGCCGAGCGCGGCGCCGTGATCCTCGCCCACAACTACCAGGTGCCCGAGGTGCAGGAAGTGGCCGACTTCGTCGGCGATTCCCTCGGGCTCTCCCAGCAGGCCGCGGCCACCGAGGCGGAGACGATCGTCTTCTGCGGCGTGCACTTCATGGCCGAGACCGCGTCGATCCTCAGCCCGGGCAAGACCGTGCTGCTCCCCGATCCGGACGCCGGCTGCTCGCTGGCCGACTCGATCACCGCGCCGCAGCTGCGGGCGTGGAAGGCCAAGCACCCCGGCGCCGTGGTCGTCATGTACGTCAACACCACCGCCGAGGTCAAGGCGGAGACGGACTACTGCGTGACGTCCTCCAACGCGGTCGCCGTGGTCGAGCACATCTACCGCGAGCACGGCGAGGACACCGAGATCCTGTTCGGCCCGGACATGTTCCTCGGGGCCTACGTGGAGAAGACCATCGGCCGCCGGATGCGCGTCTGGGACGGCGAATGCCACGTCCACGCGGGGATCCGCCCGAGCGACATCACCGACATGCGCGACGCCCATCCGGGCGCCGACTTCCTCATCCACCCGGAGTGCGGGTGCTCGACGTCGGTCATGGAGTACGTCGCGGCCGGCGACGTGAGCGCCGACGGCGTGCACATGCTCTCCACCGGCGGGATGCTCGGCTACGCGAAGACGGCCCTGCCGGGCTCGACGGCGATCGTGGCCACCGAGACCGGGATGCTCCACCCGCTGCGCGAGGCGCGCCCCGACGTGGACTTCGTGGCCGCCAACGAGGCCGCGAGCTGCCGCTACATGAAGATGATCACGCTGCCGAAGCTGCGCGAGACGCTGCGCACGATGTCCCCGCAGGTCAAGGTCCCCGAGGCGATCGCCGCCCGCGCCCGGATCCCCATCGAGCGCATGGTGGCGATTACGCCGTAATGAGCTCCAGGCCGTCCTCCGCAGCGATGCGGACGGCCTCGAGCTGCTCGCGCTTGCGCTCGAACTCCGCCGCCGTGTAGGCGTGGATGTCGGCGGGCGCGCCCATCTCGTAGGAGTCCCACAGCGTCCCGGCCACGTACACGCGCTCCAGCCACGGCACGCCGTCGAAATGCTCGGAGACGAGCACGACGATGTACTCGGGGCCGCGCTCCCGCTGGAGCGGCGCGCCGCGGGCGTCCGCGACCTTGGCGCCGCCGAGCAGCGCGCGCTGGATCGGCCAGCGATCCGCGATCCGCCGCACGTAGCGCTCCAGCTCGCGGTGGTTGAGGCCGTCGGTCACCGGTGGCGGATTGTCCACCACCCGGGGGCGAGGGGCAAGCGGAGGGGGCGCCGCACCGCGCGGCGCCCCCTCCAGATCTGCCTTACGGAACGACGGTGATCCGGTCCGTCGGGGGCGGCGCCTGCGGCGTGCCCGTGATGGTCGGCGCGAGGTAGCGGACGAGCGAATCGACGTCGAAGTCGCTCAGCGACGTCCGCCCGGTCCCCGCGCGCAGCGTCGAGAACCCGTCCCCGCCGTCGGCGAGGAAGTTGTTCGTCGTCACGCGGTACGTGGCCGCCGGGTCGACGCGCGGTGCCGTTGATGCCACGTTCGACACCGGGTTCGCCGCGCTCGCGCAGTCGGCCCCGATGATCGAGGTGGCGACCGACAGGTCGTACGTGTACGTCAGGCTCGCCGACGGCAGCAACACGGTCGCCGCGGTCTGCCCGGCACCGCACCACTGGTCCTTGAGGACCTCCACGAGCTGGGCGCCCGTGAACGACTGCGTGGTGACGATGTTGTTGAACGGCTGGACCGTGAACGCCTCCTCGTAGGTGACGACCCCGTCGCCCTCCGTACCGCGCTGGGCGAACGTCAGGTCGGCGCGCACGCCGCCCGGGTTCATCAGCGCGATGTCGGCGTCGCCGCGATCGGCGGCCGTCGTGTCCGCCAGCTGGGCGTCGGCGATCAGGTTGCCCGAGCGGGTTCTTGCCCACGGCGTCGGCGCCGCCTCGCGGATGATGTCGGCCGAGATCCGCCCGACGACGGTGTTGGCGATCGGCGCCGCGAGCTGCTTGTACTTCGTGACCAGGGACGTCAGGTCGGGCGCCTTGTCGACGGTCCGGGTCACGATGTTGTTGTTCGACCGCCACGCTCTTGACGTCGTCCGTACGGCGGCTGAGCGTGAGGTCGATGTCGGTCACCACGCGGCCGAACGAGGCCGCGCTCGTGACGGGGCGACCGTCGATCACGCAGTTGTACGGCTGGTGCGTGTGGGCGGTGACGAACAGGTCGACGTCGTCGGTGGTGCGGTTGACGATGTCGATGATCGGGCCGTTGAAGCCGATGCACGCGTTGATCGGCGGAGCTGACCGGGCTCTGCGCGCCGCCCTCGTGGAGCAGGACGACGATCGCCTTGACCCCGTGCCTGCGCCGCAGCTTCGCCGGGCGTACCGTTGGCCGTGTCGGCCTCGTCGAGGAAGGTGAGGTTGGAGATGCCGGCCGGGGAGACGATCAGGGGCGTGCCCTCGAGCGTCATGCCGATGAAGCCGACCTTGACGCCGTCCACCTTGCGGATGGTGTACGGGGCGAACAGCGTCCGGCCGTTGTCCTTGCGGACCACGTTGGCCGACGAGGAACGGGAACTTCGCGCCCTTGAAGCGGCCGTCCGGGCACGAGTTCTCAGGCCCGCAGCCGCCGTTCTGCATCCGCAGGAGCTCCTGCTGGCCCTCGTCGAACTCGTGGTTGCCGACCGAGGTCATGTCGAGGCCGATCTTGTTCATCGCCTCGATCGTGGGCTCGTCGTGGAACAGGCCGGAGATCAGCGGGCTGGCGCCGATCAGGTCGCCCGCGGCGACCACGAGGCTGTTCCTGACGCCGCGCTCGAGCGCCCGGATGTGCGTGGCGAGGTACTCGACGCCGCCGGCGTCGACGGTCGTGCCGTCGGGAAGTCGTGACGCGCCCGCTGGAGCCGGTCGGCGGCTCGAGGTTGCCGTGGAAGTCGTTGATCCCGAGCAGCTGGAGCTTGACGTCCTTCTTGTGATGCCCGTGCCCGTGGCCGTGCCCGTGGCCCTTGTGGCCGTGACCGTGCCTGGGCCCGTGCCCGCCGTCGGCTGCCGCCGTCGGGGCGGCGATGGCGAGCGCGGCGAGCGCGATCCCGAAGATGCGCGCCCCTCGGCGCGTACACGTGGCCTTCATGCGATTTCTCCCCTTCATCGTGGAGGCGCGTACGACAGCGCCCTCCGGCCGCCGTCGCGTTATGTTGCGGTGAAGACTAGTGCTTACGCGAACTCGTCGCTGGAATGTGGTCCGACGACGGCCACAGACAGCTCCTCGGAGATGCCGCGCGCGACCTCGGCGACCGCGTCGAGCGAGGTCTCGTCGATCGCGGCGATCGCCGCGTCCGGGCGAGATGTCCTGGCCGAACACGACGGTCTGGGTCGCCGCGTGGCGCGCCACCGCGTTGGTGTTCTCGAACGCCAGCACGCGACGGCCGCCGGCGTAGGCGCGGGCGCGCTCGAACTCCTCGGGGTTCGGGCCGTCGGTGCGCAGCTCGTCGACGATCTCGCGCATGCGCGTGTAGGCCTCGCCGGTCTTGCCGGACTCCAGCCCGGCGGAGAGCTGCAGGATCGGGACGTCGGCGAACGCGTGGTCGATCGAGTACACCGAGTAGGCAAGGCCCCGCTGCTCGCGGATCTCGTCGAACAGCCGCGAGCCCATCGAGCCGCCGAGCAGCGTCGAGTAGACCGTCAGCGCGGCGCGGGCCTTGACGTCGCGCGGGTCGACGTCGGGCCGGTAGGACATCCGCAGGTGCGACTGGTTGGAGTCGCGCTCCTCGACCAGCGTCTGCGGCGCGAACTCCGGCGCGGGCTCGTAGCCGCCGTTGGACGAGATCGACGGGAAGCGCCCGAACGTCTCGGCCAGCTCGGAGTCCTCGGGCAGCGAGTCCAGGTTGCCGACCAGGAACGCACCGCCGCGGCCGCCCGCCCACTGGCGGGTGCGGAACGCGACGATCGCCTCGCGCGAGAACGTGCGCAGGTGGTCCTCGGGACCCAGCACGGGCCGCCCCAGCGGGTGGTCGCCGAACGCGGCGCGGTCGATCAGGTGCTCGGCGACGACCGACGGCTGGTCGTTGGACCGCGCGATCTCCTGGATCACGACGCCGCGCTCGCGGTCGAGCTCCTCGGCGTCGATCTTCGGGCGCCCCACGAAGTCGGTCAGCAGGTCGATCGCCTCGGCGGCCGCCTCGGCGCGGGAGGTGATGTGGAAGGCGACCAGGTCGTGCGAGGTGTAGGCGTTGAGCATCGCGCCCATCCGCTCGGCCGTCTCGTTGACCTTGCGGTAGTCGTCGTACTTCACGCCGCCCTTGAACACGAGGTGCTCGAGGAAGTGGGCCATGCCGTTCTCGTCAGGGCGCTCGGTGCGCGCACCGGCGTCGAAGGCGACCAGGACGGTCAGGGCCCGCGTGCCGGGGATCTCCACGCGGTGGATCGGCAGGCCGTTCGGGAGGGTGGAGCTCTGGATCGAGGCCATCTCCTGAGAGTAGTCGCTTGCAGGGATTCTCCCAGGGCGGGAGAACCTCGGCCGGTAGCCTGACCCGCTCCATGGCAGCCACCGAACGTCACGTCCGCCGGCGCGCAGCGCGCCAAGCACCGTCCCCAGAGGCGGCCGTTCGGCCTGCCGATCCCGGGGCGATCATCGACTTCCGCGACGTCTACAAGCGCTATCCGAGCGGCGACATGGGCCTCAACGGCGTCTCGTTCGCGATCCAGCCGGGCGAGTTCGTCTTCCTCGTCGGCGCCAGCGGCTCGGGCAAGTCGACCACGATGCGGCTGCTGATCAAGGAGTCCGAGGCGACCGGGGGCGAGATCACCGTCGCCGGGCGCGACCTCGTCGGACATCTCGCGCCGCCGCGTGCCGTACTACCGGCGCAACCTCGGGGTCGTCTACCAGGACTACAAGCTGCTCCCCAACCGCACGGTCTACGAGAACGTCGCCTACGCGCTCCAGGTGACCGGCGGCACGCGCCGGGAGATCCGCGAGAAGGTCCCCGACATCCTCCGCCTGACCGGGCTCTCGCTGAAGCTGCACTCCTATCCCGACCAGCTCTCCGGCGGCGAGCAGCAGCGCGTCTCGGTGGCGCGCGCGTTCGTCAACCACCCGCCGCTGCTGCTGGCCGACGAGCCGACCGGCAACCTCGACCCCGAGACGTCGATCGGGATCATGCAGCTGCTCTACCGGATCAACCGGACCGGCACCACGGTCGTCGTCGCCACCCACGACGTGGCGATGGTCGACCGCATGCGCCGCCGCGTGATCGAGCTGTCCGCCGGCAAGGTCATGCGCGACGAGCGCGCCGGCGGCTACAGCGGCGTGGGCGAGGAGAGCACCGAGGAGCTCGGCGTGCGGCTGTGGGGTGACTTCGAGTGAGCTTCGGCTTCTTCTTCCGCGAGGCGGTGCGGGCGCTCAAGCGCAACGCCGTCCCGTCGTTCGCCGCCATGGCCACCGTGCTCGTGACGGTGCTGATCCTCGGCGTGTTCATCCCGATGGTGCAGGCCACCACCGGCGCCGCCAACGAGGTCCGCAGCAAGGTGATCGCCGACGTCTACCTGAAGACGAACGCCAAGCAGGCCGACGTCGACCGCGTCCGCAAGGTCATCGAGACCCAGACGCCGCACGTCGGCAAGGTCGCAGTTCGTCTCCAAGCAGCAGGCGATCAGCGCCGAGCGCGAGGCCGGCCGCGGCGACTACTACGACCTGCTCGGCTCCAACCCGCTGCCCGACACCTTCCGCGTCACGCCCGACGAGCCCGACAACATCAGCGCGGTCCGGGACTCGCTCGCGCCGCAGTCGGCGTCCGGCGGGCGCACGGTGATCGACCCCGCGATCGACGAGGTGCGCAACCGCGAGGAGGACACGGCCAAGATCCTCTCGATCACGCGCGTCGTGAAGCTCGACCATGGCGCTGCTGGCGGCGCTGCTCGTGACCGCCTCGGTGCTGCTGATCGCCAATACGATCCGCCTGTCGCTGTACGCCCGCCGCCGCGAGGTCGAGGTGATGAAGCTGGTCGGCGCGACCGACTGGTTCATCCGCTGGCCGTTCGTGCTCGAGGGCGTGATGGTCGGCTTCTTCGGCGGGGCGCTGGCGGTGCTCCTGCTCGGGGTGGTCAAGGTCTCGGTCGTCGATCCGCTGGCGGACGACTTCGCGCTGATCGCCGCGCCGGACACGATGAACTTCCCGCTGCTGATCGCGATCCTGCTGTTCGCGTCGATCGCCGTCTCGGCATCCGGCTCGGGTCTCTCGTTGCGTCGGTTCCTGCGCGTTTAGCGGGCGCTTCATCGACCCGCGGTACCGTGGGCATCCCGCATGCGTCGCCGCCGTCCGCTCGTTCCGATCCTCGTGATCCTCCTTCCCGTGCTCCTGGTAGCGGGCATCTGGCTGGGCGGTCATCCCAGCAACCTGCCGGGCCCGGTGCGCGACTCGCTCGTCGGCGACGATGACGCGCAGGTCTACGAGGAGGCCGTCGACCTCATCAAGCGCGACTACTACCGCGGGGTGGACCGCGACGAACTGCTCGACAAGTCGCTCGGCGCGGCCGTGAAGTCGCTCGACGACCAATTCTCCAACTACTTCTCGCCGGAGGACTACTCGAGCTTCCAGGAGGTCACCCAGGGCCAGTTCGAGGGCGTGGGGATGACCGTCGAGGAGACCAACCGCGGGCTGCGGATCATGACCGTCTACGCGGGCTCGCCCGCCGCCGAGGGCGGCCTGAAGTCCGGTGACGTCATCACGAAGGTCGACGGGGAGTCGATCGCCGGCTCCTCCTCGGAGGCCTCGACGGCCCGCATCAAGGGCCGCGCCGGGACCAAGGTGCGCCTCACGGTCCTCACGGGCGAGCGCGAGCGCGACGTCGAGCTGCGCCGCGCCCAGGTCGACATCCCCGTGGTCGAGTCCGAGATGGTGAAGGTCGGCTCCAAGCAGATCGCCCACGTGAGCCTGTCCGGCTTCACCTCGGGCGCGCACGGCGAGGTCGGCGAGGCGGTCCGCAAGCTGCTGAAGCAGGGCGCCGACGGCGTGGTGCTCGATCTGCGCAACAACGGCGGCGGTCTCCTGAACGAGGCGGTGCTGATCTCCTCGATCTTCGTCCCCGACGGCAAGATCGTCTCGACCAAGGGCCGCTCCCGCCCCGAGCGCGTCTACGAGGCCTCCGGCAACGCGATCGACACGAAGGTCCCCGTCGCCGTCCTCGTCAACCGCCAGTCCGCCTCGGCGTCGGAGATCGTCACGGGCGCGCTGCAGGACCGCAAGCGCGCGACCGTCGTGGGCACGCGCACCTACGGCAAGGGCGTGTTCCAGGAGGTCGAGCCGCTCTCCAACGGCGGCGCGCTGGACATCACCGTCGGCGAGTACTTCCTGCCCAGCGGGCGCAACATCGGCGGCGGCGGCGTCAAGAAGGGCGACGGCATCACCCCCGACGTGAAGGCCCTGGACGACCCCAAGACCAAGCCCGACGAGGCGCTGCGCGAGGCGGCCAAGGTCGCCGCCCGCGAAGGCACGTGAGCGACCGGCCGGTCGCCGGTCCCGTCGTGGCGGTACTGGAGCGGCGCCGGCGGCATCTCACCGCGTCCGCGTTCTTCGCCCGCGGGCGACGTATCAACGTCGATCGCCCGCGCCCCGGCTCGGCGGCGCGCGACGGCGACCTGGTGCTGGTCTCCCCGACCGGCCCGCGCGGTGGGCACGGCAAGATCCTGCGGCGCATCGGGCGCCCGGACGTCGCCCGCGACGTGATCGAGGCGATGCTGCTGGACCGCGGGCTGCGGCGCCGGTTCGAGCCCCACGTCGAGCGCGAGGCGCGCGCCGCCGCCGAGGAGCCCGTCGAGCCGACAGGGCGGCTGGACCTGCGCAGGCTGCCCACGTTCACCATCGACCCGCCGACGGCGCGCGACTTCGACGACGCGATCTCGGCCGAGCGCCTCGACGACGGCGCGGTGCGCGTGTGGGTGCACATCGCCGACGTCTCCCACTACGTCAAGCCCGGCTCGGTCGTCGACCGCGAGGCGCTCCGCCGCGCCACCAGCGTCTACGTGCCGGGGACGGTCGAGCCGATGCTCCCGGAGGCCCTGTCCAACCACGCCTGCTCCCTGGTGCCCCACCAGGACCGGCTCGCGGTGACGGTCGAGCTCGAGCTCGAGGGCGCCAAGGTGCGCCGGACCGCGTTCCACCGCTCCATCATCCGCTCCGACGAGCGGCTCGACTACCCGCGCGTGGACCGGATCTTCGCCGGCTCCGAGCCCGCCGAGGCGCCGTGGGCCGAGCCGCTGGCCGCCGCTCGGAGCGCCGCGGCGGCGCTCGACGCGGCCCGCGAGCAGCGCGGCGCGTTGGCCGTCGAGTCCCAGGAGCCGGAATTCGCGTTCACCCACGAGGGCCACGTGCGCGAGCTCGTGTGGAGCGAGCAGACCGAGTCGCACCGCCTGATCGAGCACCTGATGATCGCCGCCAACGAGGCCGTCGCCACGCTCCTGGAGGCGCGCAAGCTGCCCACGCTGTACCGCGTGCACGAGCGCCCGGAGCCGTCGCGGGTCACGTTCCTGGTGGAGCAGCTCGCCTCGCTCGACGTGCCGACGCCGTCACTGCCTCGCGCTGCGCGCTCATCACCGCTTCGCTCGCCCGAGACGATGACCCCGCAGCAGGCCGCCGATCTGGTCGCCGAGATCGCGCATTTGGTCGACACGGAGGTGCGCCGGCGCGGCCATGGCCGGGCGGCGCTCACCTCGCTCGTGCTCCGCTCCCTCAAGCAGGCGCACTACGCGCCGCGCAACGTCGGCCACGCGGGTCTGAAGTCGGAGCGGTACTGCCACTTCACGTCGCCGATCCGGCGCTATCCGGACCTCATCTGCCATCGCGCGCTGCTGTCCGCGATCGGCGCGGGCGAGGACGCGCCGCGGGCGTCGGATATGGAGGGCGCGGGCGAGTGGTGCTCGCAGCGCGAGCGCGACGCGATGGCGATCGAGCGCCAGGGCGACTCGATCGCGCGCTGCTTCCTGCTCGAGGCCGAGCTCTTCGCGGGCGGGTGGCAGCGCGAGTGGCAGGGCGAGGTCAACGGCGTGATCGGCGCGGGCGCGTTCGTCTCCTTCGGCGCCGGCTACGAGGGCCTGCTCCCCGTCCGCAAGCTGCGCGGCGACTGGTGGGAGCTCAACGAGCTCGAGACGATGCTGATCGGCTCGAAGTCCGCCAGCGCGATCCGCCGCGGCGACCAGCTGGTCGTGCAGGTCGACCGCGTCGATGCGCCGCGAGGGCGCGTGGACCTCAGCCCTGTCGAGCTAACGTTGAGCGCCGCTGATGCCGCCGCGTGACGTCGCCACCAACCGCCAGGCCTCCCACCGCTACCACCTGACCGAGAAGTGGGAGGCGGGCCTCGTGCTGCTCGGCACCGAGGTCAAGGCGCTGCGCGACGGCAAGGCGGTCATCAAGGACGGCTACGCGAGCGTGCGTGACGGCGAGGTGTGGCTGCACAACGTCCACATCCCGCCCTACGGCCCGGCGTCGCGCGAGAACCACGAGCCCGAGCGCCCGCGGAAGCTGCTCATGCGCCGCACGGAGATCGAGCGGCTGATCGGCAAGACGCGCGAGAAGGGGCTGACGCTGATCCCGACGCGGCTGTACTTCCGGGACGGGCGCGCGAAGGTGGAGATCGCGCTGGCCCGCGGCAAGGACGTCGGCGACAAGCGCCAGGCGATCAAGGAGCGCGAGATGAAGCGGGAGATGGACCGGGCCGTACGGCGCTAGAAGTGGTCGCTGCGGTCCACGAAGGTCAGGTCCATCCCGAACGCGCAGACCGCGATCAGCCCGACGAAGACGATCCCGACGATCAGCCGGTGCATGGGCTTGACCTTGTAGTAGGCCTCGTTGCCCTCCGACCCTTGCCGGCGCGTCTTCCACCGCCGCCAGGTCTCCATCCCGCCCAGCAGCAGGATCAGCACCAGGATCGGGTTGGGCGCCACGATGAACAGCGCGAGCATCGCGGCGAAGCCGACGAACCACATCCACGGCGCCATCGCCGCCATCGCGCGGCCGCCGTCGAGCGGGACGATCGGCGCCAGGTTGAACAGGTTCAGGAAGAAGCCGGTGAAGGCCAGCGCGCGCAGGAAGTCGCTGTCGTTGGCGATCGCGATCGGCACGAGGAGCGCGGTCGCGAACGTGCCGAGGATGGGCCCGGCGAGGCCGATGCGCGCCTCGGCGAGCGCGTTGCCGCCCATCGAGCGCGCGCCGACGGCGGCGCCCAGGAACGGGATGAAGAGCATCCCGCTGACCGTCACGCCCTCGCGCTTCATCTGGATCACGTGGCCCATCTCGTGGATGAACAGGAGCGCGACGAACCCGACCGCGAACTTCCAGCCCCAGATCAACGCGTAGGCCCCGACCGAGAGCAGCATCGAGAACGAGGTGGTGGCCACCTTCAGCTTCGGCAGCAGGAGCAGCAGCACCTTGAGCTTGGCCGCGAACTTGAAGATCAGCAGGCCGGCGACCAACAGGGGGCCGAACAACCGCTTGAGGCGCGACGGCTCGCGCGGCGGGGGCGGGGTCGGCGGGCCCTCGGGGACCGGGGCGGAGGGCGGTAGCCACGTCGTGGTGGTGGGCGAGCGGTCTTCCATCAGCTTCCAGTGTCGCATCGGCCGACGAGCGCCCCGAGGCAAGCCCCGACCGCCGGCCGCGCGCCGGCGCCGGCCCGCACGGCGGCGAAGATCCGCCGGCTGGGGACGGGCTGGTGCGTGCTCACGATCGTCACGCCGGGAGGCGGCGGCCCGGCCAGGTCGGGCACCAGCGCGAAGCCCACGCCGGCCGCGACGAGGCCGTAGGCGGTCGCGAAGTCGTTGGTGAAGTGCGTGATGCGGGGCTCGACGCCCGCGGTGCGGCAGACGTGCAGGACGACGGTGTGGCAGAAGCTCCCTTGGCGCCCGGCGATCCACGGCACGTGCGCGTGCTCGGCGAGGTCCACGACGGCCTTCGCGGCGGCGTGGGCGGCCGGCACGGCGAGCCGGATCGGGTCCTCCTGGAGCGGCGTGCGCTCGAGCGCCGCGTCCGCGGTCTGGGGAGCGAAGTGGTACTCCTGCGCGAGCACGAGGTCGAGCTCGCCGCGCTTGAGCGCCGGGATGCTGTCCTCGGGCTCGAGCTCGCGCGTGTGGACCTCGAGCTGCGGGTGCTCGCGGCCGAGCCGGGCGATCACGGGCGGGAACAGCGCGCGGTGCGCGCTGGGGAACGACGCGGCGCGCAGGACGCCCGCCACCGTGGTGCTCTGGCGCGCGAGCGCCGCCTCGGCGGACTCGAGCTCGCGCAGGACGGCCTCGGTGCGGAACACGAGCTCCTCCCCGGCGGGCGTGAGCCGGCGGGAGCGGCCGTTGCGCTCGAGGAGGACCACGCCGGCCTCGCGCTCCAGCGCGGCGAGCTGCTGTGAGACGGCCGGCGGCGAGTACCCGAGCGCGTCGGCGGTGGCGGCGATCGTGCCGCGGGCAGCGAACTCGCGGAGGACACGGAGGCGGCGGACATCGAGCATACGGAAGCTCAGCTTACGAACTCCGCAAGGAATCGCAACTGGAAGCCGCGGTGTATGGCGGTCATGCTGGGGCGCATGCGCCCCGTCCACCTCGCCCTCGCCCTGCTCGTCGCGGCGATCTGGGGCCTGAACTTCGTCGTCATCGAGGTCGGTCTCGGGGTCTTCCCGCCGCTGCTGCTCTCGGCGCTGCGTTACGCGCTCGCCGCGCTGCCGCTGGTCTTCCTCGGCGGCATGCCGTCGGTGGCGTGGCGCTGGGTGATCGCCGCCGGCGTGGCGATCGGCGTCGTGAAGTTCTCGCTCCTGTTCATCGGCATGGACGTCGGGATGCCGGCCGGCGTCGCTTCGCTGGTGCTGCAGGCGCAGGCGCTGTTCACCGTCGTGCTCGCCGCCGCCGTCCTGCGCGAGCGGCTCACCGCACCGCAGGTCGCCGGGCTGGCGATCGCCTTCGCCGGGCTCGCGCTCGTGGCCGGCGGGCTGGAAGGCGAGGCGACGGCCGCGGGCTTCGCGCTCGTCATCGCCGCCGCCGCGGCGTGGGGGATCGGCAACCTCGTGCTCAAGCGGGCGGCGCCGGCCGATCCGCTGCGCTTCATGACCTGGATGTGCGTCGTGCCGCCACTCCCGCTGCTCGCGCTGTCGCTCGCCTTCGAGGGCCCGGAGCAGATCTCCGACGCGCTGTCGGGCGCCGATCTCGGCGGCATCGGCGCGGTGCTCTACCTCGCGTTCGTCGCCACGACGGTCGGCTGGGGCCTGTGGGGCCGCCTGCTCGGCCTCTACCCCGCGTCGACGGTCGCCCCGTTCTCGCTGCTCGTGCCCGTGTTCGGGCTCTCGTTCGCGGCGCTGCTGCTCGGCGAGCCGCTGACGGTGCGCGAGCTGGCGGCGGCGGTGCTCGTCCTCGGTGGCGTCCTCCTGACCCTCCGCGCGCCGGCCGGATCGCGATTTTTCCGCTCCGAGCGAAAACTCCGCCCGGCGGAGGCTTGACGATGTGGCGAGACCGCGAGAGGGTCTCGCCAGACGCGGAGGTCAGAGACGCAGAGAGCGAGGCCACTGAGGTGAGAGGCCCGCCGCCGAGACACCGGAGGCTCAGGCCGCCGGAGGACGGCTCCTCAAGCGGCTCCCTCCGCGTCCCTTTTCGTTAACGAAGGCCCCGCATCCGGGGCCTTTTTTCGTGCCTCGGCACATTTCTGCGGAGGATGCGGGATCGACGCGCGGGAGGGGTTGCGCGACCCCGGCCGGGACGGCAGAGTTCATCTCGACGCGAAGGTCAGAGACGCAGAGAGCGAGGCCACTGAGGTGAGAGGCCCGCCGCCCTGAGACCGGAGGCTTCGGCCATCGGAGGAGGGCTCCTCGAGCGACTCCGGCTTTCGCGTCATTTTCGTTCTGGCGTCCTGATTCGATTTCCGGATCGGCGGCGCCCCCCCCCCCCCTGCCCGAATCAGAACGCTAGGCCGACTCGACCTTCTCGAGCAGGTTGAGCCAGATCTCGCTGCGGGTCGGGAACGCCGGGATCGCGTGGCGCAGGCGCGCGACGGGGATCTCGCCGACGACCGCGATCGTGGCGGCGTGCAGGAAGTCGGCCACCTCGGCGCCGGTGAACGTCGCGCCGATCACGACCCCGCGCCGCTTGTCGATCACCAGACGGCTCGTGCCGGGCGCGTTGCGCCCGTAGAAGGAGCCTCCGGCGTTGGCCGAGGTCCCGGCCTCGACGATCTCGATGTCGATCCCCGCCTCCTTGGCCGTCTCGCTCGTGTGGCCGACGGCGGCGACCTGGGGGTCGCAGAAGATCACGCGCGGCGACAGCGGCCCGTCGGCGCCGTGCTCGAGCGCGGTGTCGCGGCCGAGCACGTGGTCGGCGGCCACGCGGGCCTGGTACTTGCCCATGTGCGTGAAGAGGGCGCGGCCGTTGACGTCGCCGATCGCGTACAGCCAGTCGTGGCCGGCGACCTGGCAGTGCTCGTCGGCGTCGACGTACTTGCCCGCCTCGAAGCCGAGGTCCTCGAGGCCGAGCTGCTCGGTCTGGGGCGTGCGGCCGAGCGCGACGAGCAGCACGTCGCCGGTGACGCTCGAGCCGTCGGACGTGGTGACCGTGACGCCGCCGCCGTCCGCCTGCGTGACGCTCTGCGCCTTCTGCCCGCGGCGGACGTCGACCCCCTGGCGCTCGAGCGACTCGGTGACCTGCTCGCAGGCGAACCACTCCTCGCGCGGGAGGACCTTGCGGTCGCCCTCCACGAGCGCGACGCGCGCGCCGAGCGAGGCGTAGGCCTGCGACATCTCGACGCCGACCACCCCGCCGCCCATGATCACGATGCTCTCGGGGATCGCCTTGGCGGTGGTGGCCTCGCGGTTCGTCCACGTGTCGTCGATCGAGTCGAGCCCGTCGATGGGCGGCATCGCGGGCAGTGTGCCGCCCGCGAGGAACACGGCCTTGGTCGCCTCCAGCTCCTCGGTGCCGCCGGCGTTCAGCGCGACGCTCACGCGGCGCTCGCCGGTCAGCCGGCCGCGGCCGCGGAACAGCGCGATGCTCTTGTCCTCGAGCCACGGCAGCTGCACGGAGTCGTCGAGGTCGTGGATGATCTCGTCGCGCCGGTCGAGGACCGCCTGCACGTCCAGCTTCCCCGTGACGGCCTCCGCCGCGCCGGGGATCCGGCGGACCTCCTCGAGCGCCTCGTACGGGCGCAGCAGGCCCTTCGAGGGCATGCACGCCCAGAACGAGCACTCGCCGCCGACCAGCCGGTCCTCCACGATCGCGACCTTCAGGCCGGCGTCCGCGAGCCGCCCGGCCGCCACCTCACCGGCGGGGCCGGCGCCGATCACCACAACGTCAAAGGTCTCCATTTGCGCGACAGTAGCTCAGAGGCCGTGCGCCTCGGCGACGAGTCCGTGGACGATTCCGGCCGCCGCGATCGACCCCGCGGCGACCGAGGTGGCCACCGACGGCATCGGCGAGCTGACGTCGCCCGCCGCGGACACCCCCGGCGCGCTGGTCTGGAGCATGGTGTCGACCGACACGGCGTCGAATGAGACGGGGCCGGGTTCGCCGGCCGCCGCGCCGAGCTGCTCGGCGAGGGGCGAGCGCTGATGGAGGGCGATCGGGACGAGCATCCCGGCGCAGGGCCGCTCGCCGCCGTCCGCGAACACCACCGCGGTCAGGGCGTCACCCGGGCCGCGCAGCCCGGCGACGCTGCGCTCGTCGACGGTGATCCCGGCCGCGCCGAGGCGCTCGGCGTCCTCCGGCTCGAGCTCGGAGGGGCCGTCGGTGAGCAGCGTCACGTCGTCGCTCCACATCCGCAGGAGCAGCGCCCGCCTGAGCCCGGTGTCGCCGCGGTCGAGGACCGCGAGCGCCTGGTCGCGGACCTCCCATCCGTGGCAGAAGGGGCAGTGGAACACCGAGTTGCCCCACCGCTCCGCGATCCCCTCCAACGAGGGAGGGCGGTACTCCATCCCGGTGGCGAGCAACACGCGGCGGGCCGACTCGCGGGTGCCGTCGGACAGTTCGAGCACGAAGCCGCCATCGCGTCGCTCGCCGCCCACGACCTCGCCGGTCCGCAGCTCGACGGTCGGGTACGCGGCGAGCTCGTCGCGGCCGGCGGCGTAGAAGTCGGCCGGCGGGCGGCCGTCCTGGCCCAGCATGCCGCCGATTCCGTGGGCGGCGAGGTTGCTCTGGTCCCCGGCGTCGACGACCAGCGTGCGCCGCCGTGCGCGGCCGAGCACCAGCGCGCCGCTCAGCCCCGCGGCTCCCGCTCCGACGATGATGCAATCCCAGTTCGTGTCCATGCCGTCCAGCGTGACGAGTGCGACGCGATATGCCAAGCTCTTTTGCCATGCAGGCAAACCGACCGGAGGAGCCCGTCGACGTCCGTGCCCGCCGCCGGCTCCGCGAGCTCCGCACCGAGCGCGGGCTGACGCTGCAACAGGTCGCGGAGCGGGCGAGCATCGACGTCTCGACGCTCAGCCGCCTCGAGTCCGGCAAGCGCCGGCTCGCCCTCGATCACATCCCGGGCCTCGCCGACGCGCTCGGCGTCAGCGCCGACGCGCTGCTGCGCTCCGCGCCGCCGCCGGATCCGCGGGTCCGCGGGAAGCGCCGGACCTACAACGGTCTGACGATGTGGCCGCTCACGCATCGGCCGGCCGGGACGGCCCCGCGCGCCTACAGGATCGACGTGAGCGCGAAGCGCCGCACGCCGCCGCCCGAGCTCCAAGTGCACGAGGGCCACGACTGGCTCTACGTCCTCCACGGCCGGCTCCGGCTGCTGCTCGGGGAGGAGGACCTCACGATCGAGCCGGGCGAGGCGGTCGAGTTCTCGACCTGGACGCCGCACTGGTTCGGCGCCGTCGACGGCCCGGTCGAGCTGATCGCCATCTTCGGGGACCAGGGCGAGCGGCTCCACCTCCATCCCTAGCGTCTTCAAGGGGGTAGAATGGAGGCCACACCCCGGGGACGACATGGCTTCGACGTGGTCGGTTCGCTGGGGTGGTTGCGAGTCGAGGTCCCGGAGGCCTCGTTAAACCCCGGGAACAAAATAAGTGCGAACACGCACAATTACCGTCTCGCTGCTTAGCCGAAACTAGGCAGTAGACCTTGGCCCCCGGAGCCCGCGCCGGGAACCTGCCGAGTCAGATAGCGGGATCACCCCCCGGAGGCCTGCCCGCGCCAAAGGGGGGAACATTCAAGCGGGCTGGTCCCTGACAACCCTGCCGGTGTCGGCTAGTCGGGGGCGAGATGCAGAGCACCGGACACACTCGTAGACGCCACCCTTCGCGCGATCGCGGACGTGGGTTCGATTCCCACCGTCTCCACTGGCACCCGAAGCCGCTCGGCAGCGGTCGGGCCTCTGGCCCGGCGCGACGCACCTCAGCACCCTGCCGTCGCCGAGCGACGCAGCATGCGGCGGTCGCCGGGCAGGCGCATGCCATCGCGATCGGCGTCGAGGGCCTAGAGCTTCGCCGTTGCTACGCTGCGCCTTAGAGCCCGGATCGACGGTGAATCGCCGCTCCCGCCAACCGAAATTCGGAGGGAACCAATGCCGATGAAGTACGCCCGCCTCACCGAGCCGCTGGTCCGCGACGACGGCGTGCTCCGACCCGCGACATGGGACGAGGCGCTCGACCGCGCCGCGTCCGGCTTCAAGGCCTCGATCGACCGTCACGGCCCGAACAGCTTCGGCATGTTCAGTTGCTCCAAGGCGACCAACGAGGTCAACTTCCTGGCGCAGAAGTTCACGCGCGTCGCCATCGGCACCAACAACATCGACTCATGTAACCGTACCTGACACGCTCCTAGCGTCGTCGGTCTGGCGACGGTGTTCGGCGCTGGTGGAGGCACCAGCTCATATCAGGAAGTGCAGGACACGGACGTGATCCTGCTGTGGGGCTCCAACGCCCGCGAGGCACACCCCATCTTCTTCCACCACATGCTCAAGGCGATCCACGCCGGGGCGCGGATGTACGCGGTCGACCCGCGGCGCACGACCTCGGCGAAGTGGGCCGACACGTGGCTCGGGCTCAACGTCGGCAGCGACATCGCCCTGGCCAACGCCATGGCCCGCGAGATCGTGCACGCCGGCCTGCACAACCGCGAGTTCGTCGCGCGGGCGACGGAGGGCTTCGAGGCCTACGTCGCGGCGCTCGAGCCGTACACGCTCGAGCGTGGCGAGGAGCTCAGCGGGATACCGGCCGACGTGATCAAGGACGTCGCGCACACGTACGCCCGCGCCGAGCGCGCGCAGATCTGCTGGACGCTGGGCATCACCGAGCACCACAACGCCGTCGACAACGTCCTGGCGCTGATCAACCTCGCGCTGCTCACCGGCCATGTCGGACGCTACGGCTCAGGACTGAACCCTCTGCGCGGCCAGAACAACGTGCAGGGCGGCGGCGACATGGGCGCGATCCCGAACCGGCTGCCCGGCTTCCAGGACCTCGAGACCGACCCCGAGGCGGTGGCCAAGTTCGAGCGGGTGTGGGACACCAAGCTCGAGCCGCACTACGGGTGGCACATGACCGAGATGTTCGAGGCGATGGACCGCGGCGAGCTGACGACGCTGTTCGTGCTCGGCGAGAACCCCGTCCAGTCCGACGCGGACGCCCATCACGTCAAGAAGCTGATCGGGGGCCTCGAGCACTTCGTCGTGCAGGACATCTTCCTCACCGCCACCGCCCAGATGGCGGACGTCGTGCTGCCCGCTTCGGCCAGCTGGGCCGAGGCGGAGGGCACGGTCACGAACAGCGAGCGGCGCGTGCAGCGGTGCCGCAAGGCGCTCGACGCGCCCGGCCAGGCGCGCGACGACACGCGGATCCTGGTGGACCTCGCGGCGCGGCTCGGCCACGAGTGGCACTACGAATCGCCCGAGGCGATCTGGGATGAGCTGCGCTCGCTGGCGCCGAATCACGCGGGCATGAGCTACCGGCGCCTGGAAGAGCTCGGCGGCATCCAGTGGCCCTGCTTCTCCGAGGACAAGCTCGAGCCGACGTTCCTGCACGGCCGCTTGTGGGAGGAGCCCCGGACCGGCCCGGCCGCGGTGTTCCACGTCGTCGAGGACGACCCGCCGGTCGACAAGCTCTCGAAGGAGTTCCCGCTGCGCCTCACCACGGGCCGTCGGCTGGACTCGTTCAACACCGGCGTGCAGACCGGCGGCTACACCTCGCCGCTGCGGCGGCCCGAGGAGCTCGAGCTGTCCGCCTCAGACGCCGCGGAGCTCGGCGTGGCCGACGGCGACCGCGTGCGCATCAGCTCGCGCAACGGCGAGGTCGTCGCCCCGGTCCGCGTCGACCGCGCGCTGCGCCCGGGGCTCGCCTTCATGACGTTGCACTTCCCCGACGAGGTGGAGACGAACATCCTCACGGTCAACAACACCGACCCGAAGTCCGGAACGGCCGAGTTCAAGGCGACGGCCATCCGCGTCGAGGCGCTCGCGCCCGGCGAGCCCGAGGACACGTCCGCCGCCGCCGACCCCGCGAGCCAGGTGGCTCAGCCCCGCTGATGGACATCGTCCTGCACAAGGATGAGCCGTCGGCGGCGGAGCGCGACGCCGTCGACGCCGTGCTCGGCCCGCCCGACAGCCGGTGGGTGGGCGCGCTCACCACGTCCGACCGGGACCGCAGGGTCGCCATCGGCGGTCATGCGGCGCGCGCCCAGCGGCACCTGCTGCTGCCGGTGCTCCACGCCGTGCAGAGCCGCGCCGGGTGGATCAGCCCGGGCGCGCTCAACTACATCTGCCAGCGGCTCACGATCCCGCCGGCCGAGGCCTACGGGGTGGCCACGTTCTACGCGCTGTTCTCGCTCGAGCCGCAGCCACCGGCCGTGGCCCACGTCTGCACCGACATCGCGTGCATGGTGGGTGGGGCGAAGAAGCTGTGCGCCGCTCTCGACGACCGGATCGGGCCGAAGAGCGGGCAGCACGGCAGCAACGGCGCCGGGCCCGGCCAGGATCCGATCTGGCTCGAGAGCCCGTGCCTCGGCATGTGCGAGATGGCGCCGGTGGCGATGGTCAGCGTGGCGGGCGAAGAGCCGCGCGAGGTCTCTGTCGGACACGCCGAGGCCGACGGCATCGCAGCGCTGCTCGCCGGCGACGGCGCTCCCGCTCCGGCCGCGCCGATGGTCCCGCAGGCCGGCGACCCCGGGCTGCGGCTCCTGCGCCGCGTCGGCCGGGTCGACCCGTCGAGTGTCGACAGCTATCGCGCGCATGGCGGCTACGAGGCGCTGCGCGCCGCGTTCGACATGGGCGAGCAGGGCGTGCTCCGCGAGGTCACCGACGCCAAGCTGCTCGGGCGCGGCGGCGCCGCCTTCCCGACCGGCCGCAAGTGGGAGGCCGTGGCCGCCCACCCGACCCGGCCGCACTACCTGATCTGCAACGCCGACGAGTCCGAGCCGGGGACGTTCAAGGACCGCGTGCTCCTCGAGCACGACCCGTTCAGCGTCATCGAGTCGATGACCATCGCCGGCTTCGCCACCGGCTGCGAGCACGGCTACCTCTACCTGCGCGGCGAGTACCCGCTGGCGTGGGAGCGCCTGGTCGGAGCCGTCACCGAGGCGCGGGCGCGGGGCTTCCTCGGCCAGGACATCTTCGGCCATGGCATCAACTTCGACATCGAGCTGCGCAAGGGCGCGGGGGCGTACATCTGCGGCGAGGAGACGGCGCTCTTCAACTCGATCGAGGGCTATCGCGGCGAGCCGCGCAACAAGCCGCCGTTCCCGGTCGAGCACGGGCTGTTCGACAAGCCCACGGTGATCAACAACGTCGAGACGCTGGTCAACGTCCCGGGCATCGTCCTCGACGGCGGCAAGGCCTACGCCGAGATCGGCACCGAGGATTCGACGGGCACGCGCCTGTTCTGCCTCTCGGGCCGGGTCGAGCGTCCCGGGCTGTACGAGGCGCCGTTCGGCATCACCCTCCGCGAGGTCCTCGACATGGCCGGCGGCGTCAAGGACGGCCATCCGCTGCGGACGATCCTCCTCGGCGGTGCGGCCGGCCGGTTCGTCACGCCGGACGAGCTCGATGTCGAGATGTCCTTCGAGGCGACCCGCGAGGCCGGCGTGAGCATGGGCTCGGGCGTCGTCATGGTCGTCGACGACACCGTCGACATGCCGGCGATCCTCATGCGGATCGCCGCGTTCTTCCGCGACGAGTCGTGCGGCCAGTGCGTTCCGTGCCGCGTCGGGACCGTGCGCCAGGAAGAGGCGCTCGCGCGCCTGACCAATGGCTACCCGCGCGACACGCAGGAGCAGGAGTACGCGTTGCTCGACGAGATCACCGCCTCGATGCGCGACGCGTCGATCTGCGGTCTCGGCCAGACCGCCGCCGACGCGATCGAGTCCGCGCTGCGCAAGCTCGACGTCTTCGAGACGGGAGGTGAACGATGAGCAGAACGCGGACCGGAGCACCGCCTCGCACCGTCGAGCTCCAGATGAACGGCAACACCGTCGAGGCCAAGGAGGATCAGACCATCCTCGAGGTCGCCCAGCAGCAGGACATCGAGATTCCGACGCTGTGCTGGGAGCGGACGCTCACGCCCGTCAACGCCTGCCGGGTGTGCGTCGTCGAGATCGAGGGCGCCCGCGTCCTGGCGCCGTCGTGCGCGCGCAAGGTCGAGGACGGCATGGAGATCCAGACGCATTCGGACCGCGTGAACCACAGCCGCAAGATGGTGCTCGAGTTCCTCGCCTCATCGGTCGATCTGTCGGCGACGCCCAACGTCGCCCGCTGGATCGAGGAGTACGGGGCCGATCCCGAGCGCTACGGCCCGCCCGCACCGCCGTTCGAGGCCGGCGAGCGCGACCGCGTGCGCGCGGGCCATCACGAGACCCCCGACGGGCGCCACGCCGCCACCGTGCACCAGCCGACGAAGGTCGACAACGAGCTCTACGTGCGCGATTACTCGAAGTGCATCCTCTGTTACAAGTGCGTCGAGGGCTGCGGCACCGACTGGCAGAACACGTTCGCCATCGCCGTCGCTGGGCGTGCGTTCGATGCCCGTATCGCCACCGAGTTCGCCAACCCGCTCCCGGACTCCGCGTGCGTGTACTGCGGCAACTGCATCGCCGTCTGCCCCACCGGCGCGCTCATGTTCAAGAGCGAGTACGACCTCCGGAACATCGACGACTGGGACGAGAGCCGGCAGACCACGACGACCACCATCTGCACGTACTGCGGCGTCGGGTGCAACCTCGAGCTGCACGAGCAGGACAACGAGATCGTCAAGGTCACCTCGCCGCTCGACCACCCGGTCACGCACGGCAACCTCTGCATCAAGGGCCGCTTCGGGTTCCAGTTCATCCAGAACCACGAGGACGAGGAGCCGCCCGAGTTCCTGGAGATCCTCGAGCGCGGCGGCCGTAAGGGCCGTCGCCGCGACGCCGCCTCCCGGGAGGACGGACATGCATGACGACGACGCGACGAACCGCGGCGCCAGCCCGGTCGACGACGAGGGGCGTATCGCCGTCGCGGGCGCCGACGGCTGGCGTTACCTCCCGTTCGCGAAGGACGAGCGGACCGGTGCCCACGAGATCACCCTCGAGCGCGAGTCGGACGGCGAGCAGGTCACCTTCACGATGCCGGCCTTCGTCGAGCAGGGCGACGAGCTCGGCGAGATCGCGCTGCTCGTGATCCGCGCGCGCGAGCGCTGGCGCGAGCTGAAGGGCGTCGGCGGCTAGCGGGCCTCAGCCGACGCGCTCGGGGCGGGTGTACACGTTCACCCGGCCACGGCGCGCGAACCCGGCGAGTGTCATGCCGCGGTCGGCGGCGAGCGATACGGCGAGCGACGTCGGAGCGCCGACGCCGACGAGGATCGGCGCACCGGCCACCGCGGCCTTCTGTACGAGCTCGAACGACAGCCGGCCGCTCACGCACAGCACAGCGCCGTGGAACGGCAGGCGCCCGTCGAGCAGCGCGCGACCGACGACCTTGTCCATCGCGTTGTGGCGGCCGACGTCCTCCCGCACGCACACGAGCTCGCCCGCGGGAGTGAAGAGGCCGGTGGCGTGCAGGCCGCCCGTGCGCTCGAAGGTCGGCTGGCGCAACCGCTCGGGCAGGTCGGCAAGGAGCGCGCGGGCGATCCGCGGGCCGGCCGGCAGGTCCGGCGCGTGGACGGCCACCTCCTCCAGCGCGCCCTTGCCGCACACGCCGCACGAGGACGTCGTGTAGAACGATCGCGCAGACGGATCGCGCAGCAGCGGGCCCGCGACCTCGACGATGTTGTTGGCGAGGTCCTCGGTCGGCCCCGTGCGCGCCGGCGCGTCGATCAGCCCCTCGCCGTAGAGGAAGCCGAGCGCGAGTTCCTCGTCGTTGCCGGGCGTCCGCATCGTCACCGCGAGCGGCGCGCCGTCCACGCGGATCTCCAACGGCTCCTCGACCGCCACCTCGTCGCGCCCGCCGTCGTGCTCGACGGTGCGGACCATCATGTGGGTCGTGGAGGTCGTCCCGGCGCGCATCATCCGCTGCATGGCATAGCAGTCCCCGGTCGTCTTTTCGACACACCGGGCTTCGATCGTTGACCCCCGCGGCGCTCGGTGGTGGCGCTTGTGCCGGCCGGTGTGGCCGGTGCGCAAGACCGCCCCTGGGGCGACGCGTCGCTGTCGCCCGACCGGCGGGCGGATCTCGTCCTCGCGGAGATGTCGCCGGGCGAGAAGTTCGAGCTGATGTCCGACGACCTCGGGACGGGTGTACGCCTACTTCAACGCCGGGATCCCGCGGCTGGGGATCCCGTCGCTGCGGAGGTTCGACGCCGGCGCCGGCCTGCGGCTCGGCGGCGCCACGCTGCCCGAGACGGGCAACCACGCGACCGCGAGTGCCGTCGCCGATGCTGCTGGTCCTGAGCGTTCTCCCCGGGGAGCTGCGGGAGCCGGCCTGGCACTCGCTCGCCCGCGTCTGGACCGGGCCGCTCGCGCCGGGCCAGTTGCCGAGCGTGTACCCGCCGTTCTGCACCAAGGAGGCGGCGGACGGCGTGAGCCTCTCCGCCGTCGCGGCCGAGGACCGGCTCGCCTTCCTCGCCGACTTCGCCCGCGCGCTGCGCTGACGCTCAGGACAGCGGGCTGGGGTGCCGCGGCTCGTAGAGCCCGAGCTCGCCGCCGCCCGGGAGACGGATGGCGGTGAGGAGACCCCAGCCGGCGTCGGTGACCTCGCCGGCGAACTCGGCGCCCTTGCCCTTCAGCTCCTCGACCGTCGCGTGGACGTCGTCGCACATCAGGTACAGCTCGTGCCGGCCGCCGGAGTCGTCGGGATGGACGGCGACCTCGGACGGCGGGAGCGCGAAGATCAGCCAGCCGCCGCCGGCGTCGACGGAGTCGAAGCCGAGGACGTCGCGCACGAACGCGCGGTCGGCCTCCGCGTCGCGGCTGTAGAGGATCGTGTGGGCGCCGGTGATCATGCGGGCGATCGTAACCGCGCTAGCGTCTCACCGATGGGCACCCCGCTGGGACGCGCCGCGCTGATCGTCCTCGCCGTCAACGTGATCCATGACCTCGACCACGTGCGCCAGGGGACGACCGCGCCCACCGAGGTCGTGGTGACCGCGATCGCCGGCTGGATCGGGACGATCGCGCTGCTCGTCCTGGTGGCGCGCCGGCACCCGCTCGCACCCCAGTACGCCGCCGCGTACGGGCTCGTGCTCTCGACGGGGTTCGTGCTCGTGCACCTCCTCCCGCGCTGGAGCTCGTTCAGCCAGTCCTACGCCGACCAGGACGTGGACGCGCTGTCCTGGGTGCTCGCCCTGCTGCCGGTCCTCGCCGGGCTCTACCTGACCGCCGTGGCGCTGCGGGTCATGCTCCCTCGTGGCTCCACGCCGGCTTCCGCCCGCGGCGTTCGACGTCACCGTAGTCCCGACGATGAGGAACCGCGCTTCGTCGTCGGCGCGCGGGCGGTGCTCGACCCCGCGAGGGATGACGACCATCTCGCCGGCGCCCACCGTCACGTCACCCGACCGCAGCTCGACCACGAGCGTGCCGTGCGTGACGAGGAAGACCTCGTCCTGGTCATCGTGCGAATGCCACGTGGTGGCCCCGATGCCCTTCGCCGCCTTGAAGAGGCTCCCGTTCGCCTCGCCGATGGTCTCCTGCGACCAGAACTCGGGACGTGCGTTGGCGACCTGATCGACGTCGACTGCCTGTACTCGCTCCATGACCGAAGCGTACGCTCAGCCGATCAGCGGCCCGGCGTGCCCGGCGAGGAGGAGCCACTCGCCCGAGCGGCGGACCCACGTCTGGGTGAGCCGCATGCGGAACGTCCCCTGGGCGACCTCGTCCACCGCGACGGCGGTGAGGACGGCGGTGTTGCCGACGATCACGACGTCGGCGTCCTCGAGCTGCTGGCCGTGCCACACCAGGCCGTCGCCCGTGTTGCCCGCGACGTAGGCGTCGCGCGTGAGGAAGTCGCCGCGGTGCGTGGTCCAGCGGAGCTCGGGATGGTGCAGCGCGGCCAGGGCGCTCGGGACGCCGGACGCGAGGGCACCGCCACGCCGGCGCGCCGCGGCGAGCACCGCCTCCTGGTCGGACGTCATCTGAGGTTCGCGTCGAAGAAGCGCAGGATCCGGCCCCAGGCGTCCTCGGCCGACGGCTCGTGGTAGCCGATCCCGCCCACGCGCAGCAGCGGTCCCGCCGGCCCGAGGTTCTGGCGGTTCAGGAAGGAGTGGCCCGCGTCCGCGTACTCCTTGACGTCGTGCTCGACGCCCGCGCGCTCCAGCCCCGACTCCAGCTCGGCGGCCGTCCCGCGCAGCGTCTTGTCCTTGCCGCCGTAGCTGGCGACCACCGGGCAGGCGCCCCGCAGCGCGGCGTCGAGGTCCTTCGGCAGGTGCGCGTAGTTGGGCGCGGCGGCGTCGAACCCGCGCGCGGCGGTGAGGAGGGCGAAGCCGCCGCCCAGGCAGAAGCCGATCACGCCCACGCGGGCGGTGCAGTCGGGGCGCTCCGCCAGCCAGCGCCGCGCGGCGTCGATGTCGTCGAAGGCCTTCCCGTGGCCCGTCATCGCCGCCTTGAACGTCGCCCGGATGCAGCGCCACGCGCCGCCCGCGCGAGTACAGGTCGACGGCCACGGCGAGATAGCCGGCGGCGGCGAGCCGGTCGGCCTGCTGGCGGATGTCGTCGGTGAGGCCGAACGCCTCGTGCAGCACCACGACGCCCGGCCACGGCCCGTCGCCGACCGGCGGCACGGCGAGGTGGGCGTTCACGTCCCCCGGCAGCGTGACCGCCGGCATCAGGCCTCCAGGACGACCTTGAGCCGCCCTGCCGTGGGCTTCACCGCCAGCTCGAACGCCGCCTGCGCCTGCGCGACGGGGAACACGTCGGTGACGTAGGTGTCGAGCATCGACTCGTAGCGCACGAGGTAGTCGCGCGCGTTCGCCAGCGAGCGGCGGCGGTCGCGCGTGACGCCGGCGATCAGCGTCGCGTCCTTGCGGAAGAAGCGGGCGAACGGGAACGCGTAGTGCGACTCGTCGGGCACGCCGAACGCGAGCACGGTGCCGCCGGGGGCGACCGCCTTGACCGCGTCCTCGAGCGTGGCCGGCTGGTGGCCGACCGCCTCGATCACGATCTCCGGGCGCCGATCGTCGGCCAGCTCGGCCGACCAGCGGGAGCTCGTGTCCCACACGGACTCGTCGACGCCGAACGCATCGGCCACGTCGCGGCGGTCGATGGGGTCGACGCCGGTCACGTGCGCGGCGCCGCGCGCCTTCAGCGCGTGGGTGAACAGCAGCCCGATCGAGCCCTGGCCGATCACGGCGGCCCGCGCGCCCGACACGTCGCCCAGCCGGTCGAGCGCGTAGAGCACCGTGCACAGCGGCTGGATGACGGTGGCGCGCGGCGAGGGCAGCGCGTCGTCGAGCACCAGCACCGCGTCGCCGGGGGCGGCGAAGTACTCCGAGAGGCCGCGGTGGGCGTCGGCCCAGCCGACGACCCGCGCGCCCACGGGGATGTCGTCGGCGGCGGAGGCGACCACCTCGCCGACCAGCTCGTGCAGCGGATAGCCGGGCGCGCCGTGGGAGTGGCCGACCATCAGGTCCTTCACCCCGAGGAAGCTCGGGAGGTCGCTGCCGCAGATCCCGCCCGCCTCGAAGCGCGCGACGACCTGGCCCGGGCGCGGATCGCCCGGCTCGTCGATCTCGACCGCCTCCAGCCGCCCCGGCCCGGTGAGCTTGTGCGCCCACATCGGCGCGAGACCCTACTGGAGCGCCACGACCGTGATCGTGCCGGCCGGGACCTCCGTCAGCCCGGCGTCGACCACGCAGGCCACCGCCTTGCCGGCGAGCGCGGCGAAATCGCTCTCGGGAGGCGACACGAGCCGGCCGGGCAGCCGGCGTCCGCCCACTCGGGGAGCAGCTCGGCGGCCATCACCGCGGCGTGGGCGACCTGCGCGACGACCTTGCCCGAGCTCATGTCCAGCGCGGGGTTGAGGACGTAGGTGAGCCCGTCGCCGACCGCCTCGGAGGGTGGCGGGCCGAGGTCGGTGCTCATCGCCTGCAGGCGCTCCAGCAGCGGCCCGCGCTCCGAGCGCCGCCGCGGCGGCAGCGCCGCGACCGACGCGCCGTCCGGGTCCCCGGCCAGCGCGTGCGGCAGCTCGAGCACCTCCGCCCACTGCGCCGCGTTGCGCGCGCGCAGGCACACCTTGCCCGGCCGCGTCCGCCACTCGTCCGGGATCTCGAACCCCCGCACGCAGGCGACCGCGGCGGCGCCGCCGAGGACGGCCGCCTCTTCGAGCGTCTCGACCGCCCCGCGCCGCAGCACGAGGAACAGCCGCAGCGGGTCGTCGCTCACCGGCTCAGGTACGTGGCGACCGCCATCACGCGCCGGTGGTCGGACTCGGATCGCGGCAGGTCGAGCTTGCCGAAGATCGTCGACACGTGCTTCTCGATCGCGCTCTCGGAGATGTGCAGCGCCAGCGCGATGGCGACGTTGGTGCGGCCCTCGGCCATCAGCTGCATCACGTCCATCTCGCGCGGGGTGAGCGCCGCCAGCGGGTCGTCGGGCCCGTGGGGGATCAGCAGCTGGGCGACCGCCTCGGGATCGAGCGCGGTGCCGCCCTCGGCGACCCGCCGGACCGAGGCGACGAAGTCGCTGACGTCGGCGACGCGGTCCTTGAGCAGGTAGCCGACGCCGCCGCGCCCGTCGGCGAACAGCTCGGCGGCGAAGGTCTGCTCGACGTACTGGGAGAGGATCAGGATCGGCAGCCCGGGGATGCGCCGGCGGGCCTCGAGCGCGGCGCGCACGCCCTCGTCGGTGAACGTCGGCGGGAGCCGCACGTCGACGACGCAGACGTCGGGGCGGTGCTCGTCGACGGCGGCCAGGAACGCCTCCGGGTCCTCGACGGCGGCCGCGACCTCGAAGCCGGTGTCGCGCAGCAGGCGGATCAGCCCGTCGCGCAGCAGCGCGAGGTCCTCGGCGATCACGACGCGCATGGCAGCTCCGCTCGGATGGTGGTGGGCCCGCCGGGCGGGCTGGTCACGGTCAGCTCGCCGTCGAGCGCCTCGACCCGGCGCCGCAGGCCGGTCAGCCCGCTGCCGCCGGCGTCGGCGCCGCCGACGCCGTCGTCGGCGACCTCGACGCACGAGCTTGCCGTCGTCGCCGCCGACGCTGACCAGCACGTTGTGCGCGCGGCTGTGCTTGCCCGCGTTGGCGAGCGCCTCGGAGACCACGAACCAGGCCGCGTTCTCGATCGGCGCGGGGCACGCCGCCGGGGATGTCGAGGTCGACGCCGGCCGGCACCGGGCTGCGCGCGGCGAGCGCGGTCAGCGCGGGGGCGAGGCCGCGCTCGGCGAGCATGCTCGGGCGGATGCCGCGCGCGAGGTCGCGCAGCTCGGCGAGCGCGCGCTTGGCCTCCTCGCGCGCCTCGCCGACCAGCTGCATCGCGCCCTCGGGATCGCGCTCGAAGCGCTCCTCGGCCATGCCGAGGTCGAGCGCGAGCGCGACCAGCCGCGCCTGCGCGCCGTCGTGCAGGTCGCGCTCGATGCGCTGCAGCTCGGCGGCCGCGGCGTCGACCACGCCGGCGCGGGTGGCGGCCAGCTCCTGCACCCGGGCCGCAGCGCGGCCTCGCGCGACGGGCTGAGCAGCGTCTCGGACAGCCGCAGCATGCCCTCGGTCGTCCAGCGCTGGAGCACGAACACGACGGGGATCGCGACGAGCCCGATGTCGGTGGCCAGGAACGCCGTGCCGATCGAGTCGACCTGGAAGAGCCCGAGCTCGGCGGGCTCGGGCAGCGACCAGTACCAGGCGGGCAGGGTCAGCAGCCCGAGCACGACGCCCCAGCAACACCACCGCGATCTCGCGGCGACGAAGCCGAACGTGCCGGCGAACGTGAGCCACGCGAGGTCCTTCCAGCTCTGCGGGTCGGCCGACGTCGATCCGGAGCCGCTGCAGCGTGTTCCCGGTCGCGGCCGGTAGGCCTCGGCCACCGGCTCGCGCAGCGCCCAGCCCGCGCGGCGGCGCTCCAGCCGCGCGTTCCAGCGCAGCACGATGAACACCGCCGCGCGATCAGCGGGATCCCGATGATGAGCCCAGCGCCGAGAGCGCGACGGTGACGGCCGCCACGACCACGGTGAACGCGAGGATCGACGCCGGCAGCCCGAGCAGCTGGTAGCCGAGGTCGCGCCGGAAGGTACGCAGGACGGGCCGCATGCGTTCCATGGTCGGCGAACCCGGCGGCAGACGACGAGCCAGCAGACCCCTCAGTCGCGCTGAGGCCAACGGGCTCCGGGGATGAGGGCAACCGCACCCGTCCTAGCGCCGCCGCGCCTCCGGCTTCAGCGCGGGGTTCTGCCAGCCGGCGTCGACGGGGTTGACATTGGTGCCGGGCGGGACGATCGCGTCGATCCGGTCGAGCACGTCGTCGGGGAGCTCGACGTCCGCCGCCGGGAGCTGGGACTCGAGCTGCTCCATCGTGCGCGGGCCGATGATCGCCGCGGTCACCGCCGGGTGGCGGATGACGAACGCGATCGCCAGCTCGATCAGCGTGTGCCCGGACTCCTCGGCCAGCAGCGCGAGCTCCTCGACGGCGTCGAGCTTGCGCTGGTTCTCGGGCTTGGAGAGGTCGTAGCGATCGGGCAGCGCGCGGCGCGCGGCTGCTCTCGGGGGCGTCCTGGCCCTTGCGCCAGCGGCCCGGACAGCCAGCCGCCGCGCGAGCGGGCTCCACGGGATCACGCCCATGCCGTAGCGCTGGCAGGTCGGCAGCACGTCGGCCTCGACCCCGCGCACGAGCAGCGAGTACGGCGGCTGCTCGCACACGAAGCGCTCGCGGCCGCGGCGCTCGGCCGACCCACTGCGCCTCGACGATCTGCGAGGGCGGGAACGTCGAGGAGCCGATCGCGCGGACCTTGCCGGCGCGGACGAGGTCGCTCAGCGCGCCGAGCGTCTCGTCGATGTCGGTGTCCAGCCTCGGGGCGGTGGATCTGGTAGAGGTCGATCCAGTCGGTCTGCAGCCGCTTGAGGCTGGCGTCGACCTCCTTGGCGATCCAGCGGCGCGAGTTGCCGAACTGGTTCGGGTCGTCGCCCATCGTGCCGTGCACCTTGGTGGCGAGGATGACGTTGTCGCGGCGGCCGCCGGCCAGCGCCTTGCCGACGATCTCCTCCGACTCGCCGCGCGCGTACACGTCGGCGGTGTCGATGAAGTTCATGCCGGCGTCGAGCGCGGCGTGGATGATCCGGATCGACTCGTCGTGGTCGGGGTTGCCCCAGGCGCCGAACATCATCGCGCCGAGGCAGAGCGGGCTGACCTGCATGCCCGTGCGTCCGAGATTGCGGTGGTCCATGCAGCCGAGGCTACTCCGGGCCCGCCGCCCGCGCGATCAGCGGAGGGTGGCGCTGACCGCGGCGGGGAGGTCGCCCGCGCTCGCGTCCGCGAAGCGCGTGCCGGGGTAGCGCTCGGCGACCGGGGTCGACGGCGACGCGTCGTCGAGTCCGACGCCGATCACGGCGTCGTAGCCCTTGGCGGCGAGCAGGTGGGTGACCGAGAGCTGCTCGGTGGGCGTGCGGGTCACGCGGAGCTGGCCCTCGGCGCCGGTGGCGCGCTCGGCGGCGCGGACGCGCGGCGGCGGCGCTCGCGACCGCCGCGGGGGCGGGGCCGGAGGAGGTGTCGACGACGACGGCGAAGCGGGGCGGCTGGGCGGGACGGCCGGAGGCCTGGAACACGAGGCCGGCGACGAGCGAGCGCGAGCACGACAAGTCCGGGGATCGCGACCCAGCGGGTGGGGAATGAGGGGAGAGTGCGGGTCATACGAATGAGCGTAATACGTATGAGCAGATTGTGCAAGGGGGGCTAACCGAACCCAGCCCGCCGCTGACGTCAGCGCGCGGGCGGCGCCGTCGAGCCTCGCTCCACGAGCTCGACGGGGAGGATCCGGCCGCGCCTCGGGCGCCTCGCCCGCCATCGGCGGCGGCGAGCGTCTCGAACGCCACCGCGCCGAGCTGCTCGGCGTCGGCGCTGACGGTGGTCAGCGGCGGCCACAGCACGTGCGCGAAGTCGAGGTCGTCGAAGCCGACCACCGAGAGGTCCTCGGGGATCCGCAGGCCGCGCTCGCGCGCGGCGAGGTAGACGCCGCCGGCCAGGATGTCGTCGTCGCAGTATACGCGGTCGGCGGTTCCGGCAGAGTCCAGCAGCTGCCCGCCGCCCGCGCGGCGTCGTCGAAGTCGAAGCCCGAGCCCGCGAACAGCTCGTCGCCGCCTCCAGCCCGACGCGCTCCAGCGCGGCCGCGCCAGCGCGCGCGTGCGCAGCTCGAAGGTCGGGTACCGGACGGCCGCGAGCCGACCTGGCCGATCCGCCGGTGCCCGAGCCCGATCAGGTGCGCCATCATCGCGTCGGTGCCGCCCTCGGTGTCGAGCCGCACCCACGGGAAGCCCTCCGGGGTCGGCCTCGATCACGACCACGATGCTCGCCGCCCGGGCCGCGGCGCCGGGCGGCTCGACGGAGAAGTACAGGAAGCCGTCCACGGGGCCGGCGCGCAGCGCCTCCAGCGGCGCGTCGAGCGGCCGGTCGAGCGGGACGTCGACCAGCGCGACCGAGTAGCCGGCCGCCACGCCGCCTCCTGCGCGCCGCGCATCGTCTTGCCGAAGAACGGGTGCGTGACGTCGGGCACCACGAGCCCGACCGAGCGCGCGGCGCCGGTGCGCAGCGCCGCGCCGCGACGTTGGGGCGGTAGCCGAGCTCCTCGGCCGCGCGCCGGACCGCCTCCTCGGTCCTGCGCCGAGATCCGCCCGCTGCGACTTGCCCGACAGCACGAGCGAGACGGTGGACTGCGAGACGCCCGCGGCACGGGCGACGTCGACGCTCGTGACTCTTGGATCACCCGCGGGCGATGGCCGCGAGTCTGCCAGCCTTGGCGGCCTGACCGGCCCGCATGACCTCGTCGAGGAGACCGTCGCGCTCGGCGGGCGCGACCTCGCCGTGCTGCGCCCGCGCGACAGCGAGGCGCTGCTCGACGAGCGAGGCGTTCGAGCACGAGGAGTACCTGCCCGTACTGGGCCGAGCTGTGGCCGAGCGGCGTCGCGCTCGCCCGCAAGGGTCGCGGCCCGCGCGCTGCACGGCGCGCGCACGCTCGAGCTGGGCTGCGGGCTGGCGCTGCCGAGCATGGCCGCGGTGCTGGCCGGCGGGCGCGTGCTCGCCACCGACTGGTCGCCGCGACGCGGTCGCGGCTCGCGCGCGAGAACGCCGCGCGCAACGGCATCGACGCTCGAGGTGCTCGCGCTGCTCGTGGACGCGACCCGGAGCCGCTGCTGGCGGGCGCGCCGTGGGATCTGGTGCTCGGCGCCGACCTGCTCTACGAGCGCCGCAACGCCGAGCTGCTGCTCGCGCTGCTGCCGCGGCTGGCGGGCGACACGACGCGAGATCTGGATCGCCGACCCCGGCCGCCCGCCGGCGCGCGGCTTCTTCGAGCGGGCGCGCGAGCACTTCGAGGTGCGACGCGCGGCGCGACGCACGGTGCTCCCGCAGCGGCGCCATCCACGCCTCACGGCGCGGCCTGGCAAGCTCCAGGCGACGATGACCAACGAGAGAAGGCCGAGGAGCTGCGGCGCCTGCACGAGGCGCCCGAGCTGCTGGTGCTCGTCAACGTGTGGGACGCCGTCAGCGCCCGGGCGGTCGCGGCCGCGCCCGGAGTGCCGCGCGCTCGCCACCGCGAGCTGGTCGATCGCCGCCGCCCACGGCGTGCCCGACGGCGAGGCAGCTCCCGCGCGAGGCGATGCTGGCGGCCGTGGCGACGATCGCCGGCGCGGTCGACGTCCCCGTCACCGCCGACCTCGAGGCCGGCTACGGCGCGGACGCGGCCGCGGTCGGCGAGACGATCGCCGGCGCGCATCGAGGCGGGCGCGGTCGGCTGCAACCTCGAGGACGGCACGGGCGACGAGGACGAGCCGCTGCGCCCGGCGGCCGAGCACGCCGCGCGGGTCGCGGCCGCCCGCGAGGCCGGCGAGCGCGCGGGCGTGCCGCTCGTGATCAACGCCCGCACCGACGTCTTCCTCGCCGGCGTCGGCTGGGCGGGAGAGCGCGTCGGGCTCGCCGTCGAGCGCGGGCCGCGCGTACCGCGAGGCCGGAGCCGACTGCATCTTCGTGCCCGGGCGTCGCCGACGCGGCGACGATCGAGCGGCTGGTGGCGGAGCATGGGCGCGCCGGTGAGCGTGCTGGCGACGCCGGCGGGCCCGCCGCTGCGACGAGCTCGAGCGGCTCGGCGTCGCGCGCGTCAGCTTCGGGCCGGGGACGCTGGGCGTCGCGATGGCCGCGCTGCAGCAGGCGGCCGGGCGGCTGCTCGGGCGCGGCGAGCTGCCCGACGAGCTGGGGTGGCGCGGGTAGGCCGCCGCTGAGCCGGAGCGCGTCGGGTATGCGGACACCATCCAGCCCAGCCGACCGCGTCTGAAACTCCCTCCACCTCACCCGGCCGCCGTTCAAGCGCGGAGCCGGCCGCCACCTCCAAGCGCGCCAGCCGGCGGCAGACGGCGAGCGGCCACGCACAGCGCGCGCGTCGCGACGCCGCCCGTGCGGCGCAGCCGGTGCGGGACGCCGCCGTCGAACAGCAGCGCGTCGCCCTCCTCGAGCGCGTGGACGTCGCCGTCGAGGTCGACCTCGACCCCGCCGCGCGCGACGTAGAGGAGCACCTCGCCGGGCATCACGTCCGGCTGCTCGGGCCAGCTGCGGCTGCCGCCCGTCCACTCGAGACGGTCATCGGCTCGCCCGGGCCGGCGAGGGTGCGCACGCCGCCGGGCGCGGCGTCGTCGTGGTGGCCGGCGCGGTCGCCCGCGTCGCGGCGCACCAGCTCGGCTCTCCGCGCGCCGGGTGGCGCCGCTCCAGAGCGTGCCGACCGGCACCCCCAGCGCCCTGCGCGATGCGGTCCACCGAGCCGACGCTCGGCCGCGCCAGCCCGCGCTCGAGCTGGCTGAGGAAGGGGTGCGAGAGGTCCGCCCTGCGGCCCAGCTCCTTCAGCGTCAGCCCTTGCTCGCGCCGCAATCGCGCGCACCCGCGAACCGAGTGCGCTGGCGGCGTCGTCCGTTCCCGCCGGTTCCAACACCACCTTTCAGGCTATCGATCGGCTAGGAGCGGCTTGATCGGACCCTGGCAGGATGGCCAGGATGGAGATCGAGGACGCCGCCCTTGCCGCGCTCGACACGGCGGCGCTCGCTGCGCGACGCGGCCGCGGTGGTGCGGGTCCCGAGCGTCACCGGCGACGAGCGCGCCGTGCTCGAGCTGCTGGCGGACACCTCCGCCCGGCTCGGCCTCGAGCCCGACCTGCACCGCCCACGACCTCGCCGCGCTGCGCGCGCATCCCGGCCATCCCGGCGAGGAGGCGGAGCGGACCGAGCTGTGGGGCCTGACCGCGACGCTGCGCGGCGGCGCCGCGCCGCGGATGTGCCTCAACGGCCACGTCGACGTCGTCGGCCCCGGCTCGGCGCCGTGGCGCCACGGGCCGTGGTCGGGCGTGGTCGAGGACGGCCGCCTGCACGGCCGCGGCGCGGCCGACATGAAGGCCGCGGTGGTGGCCATCCTCCACGCCGCCGCCGCGCTGCGCGGGGTCGCCGAGCACGCGCCCGAGGTGGTCGTGCAGTGCGTCGGCTCCGAGGAGGACGGCGGGCTCGGCACGTTCGCCGCGCTGGAGCGCGACGCCGCGTTCGACGCGGCGCTGATCCCCGAGCCGACCGGCTTCGCCGTCGTGTGCGCGCAGGCCGGCGCGCTGACCTTCCGCGGCGTCGTCCCCGGCCGGGCGGCGCACGCGGCGCAGCGGCTCGAGGGCTGCTCGGCGATCGACCGCTACGTGGCCGTCCACGCCGCGCTCGCCGAGCACGAGCGGCGCGTCAACGCGGACGTCGCGCACCCGCTGATGCGCGAGCTCGAGCTGCCCTACCCGCTGCTGGTCGGGCCGCGTGAACGGCGGGGCGTGGTCGAGCCAGGTGCCCGACCGGCTGGAGTTCGAGGGCCGCCTCGGCGTGCCGGTGGGCGCCGACGCGGCGCAGGCCCGCGCCGAGCTGGAGGCGGTGGTGGCCGCCGCGCTCGACGACGGCGAGGCGCCCGGCGAGATCGCCTGGACCGGCGGCAGCTTCGCGCCCGCCGAGACGCCGCCCGAGCACGCGTGGGTCGGCGCTCGTGAGCGGCGCGCTCGAGGACGAGCTCGGCCGCGCCGGTGCCGACGCGCGGGCGTGCCCTGGGGCGCCGACATGCGCCAGTTCACGGCCCGCGGCATCCCGTGCACGATGGCGGGCACGGCGGGCATCGAGCTGGCGCACGCGGTCGACGAGCAGCGTCGAGGTGGCCGAGCTCGTCGCGCTCGCGCGGGCGATCGTCCGCGTGCTGGCGCGGGCCGGCACGCCCGCTCCGCTAGAACCTCGTCGATGCGCGCGACGATGCTGCTCGCACTCGCCGCCGCTCGGTGGCCCTGCTCGCCGGCTGCGGCGGACGACGCGCCGGACGCGAGCGCCGGCGCCGCGCCCGCGGTCGCGTGGGTGGATCCCGACGGCGATCCGCCCTACATCGGCTCGCTGAGCGTCAACCCGAAGGACGGCTCGCTGCTGCTGGGCAGCAACACCGGGCTGTTCCGGATCGCTCCCGAGGGCGGCAAGCCGGTCAAGGTGACCGGCGAGCTCACCACGCCGGACGACTCCGGCGAGGTCTCGGAGGCGCTCGTGGCCAAGTTCACCGGCCCGGACGAGCTGCATCGCGTCCGGGCACCCCAGCGGCGGCTCGACGCTGCCCGCCGGCGCTCGGGCTGATCCGCTCCCACCGACGCGGGCCGCACCTGGGAGTCGGTCTCGGAGCTGGGCATCTCGGACTTCCACGCGCTCTCGGCGGTGGGCGACGTGATCGTGGCGCCGCTCTACGGCCAGGCCGAGATCCGGCTCTCGCGCGACGGCGGGCGGCGCTTCGAGCCGCGGATCGCGCCGATGGCGCTCGTCGACCTCGCGGTCGACCCCGGCGACCCCAAGCGCTGGGTGGTGACCTCCGAGCAGGGCATCTTCGTGTCCGTCGACGAGGGCACGCACATGGCGCCAGCGCGATCCGACGCCCAACGTGCGCCTCGCGTGGTCCGAGCCCGACGAGCTGTACCGGATCGATCCCGGCGGGCCCGTGAAGGTCAGCGCCGACGGCGGCGAGACGTGGGAGGACCGCGGCGACACGGGCGGCGAGCCGCAGGCGCTGACCGTGGACGACGAGGGCGTGCTGTTCGCCGCGACGCTCGACGGGAAGGTCCAGCGCTCCGAGGACGGCGGCAAGACCTGGAGGCGCTCGTCACCCCGTGAGCGTCGCGCCGCCGGCGGGCGACCCCGGGGCGCCCGTCACGCCGTGGACATCGCCGGGCACGCGGCCGCCGTCAGGGCCTGAGCGTCGCTCGGCGCAGCGTCCCGGCGAGCGGCCGCGGCGCACGCGCAGGCGGCGGCGCCGAACGCGGCGCCCGCTCCGTAGGCCTCGGCGAGCGCGCCGCAGGCGGTGGCGCCGAGCGCAAGGCCCGCGGCGATGCCGGTCGTCAGCCACGTGTAGGCCTCGGTGACGGTCCCCGGCGGGCGCGAGCCCCTCGACCATCGCGAACGCGACGGCCATCGCCGGGGAGAGGGCGAGGCCCGCGAGCAGGAGCAGGCCGGCGAGCGCGAGCGGCCCGGTGGGGATCGCCAGCAGCAGGTGTCCGGCGGCCAGCGCGCGCGAGCAGCACGGTGAGGCGGCGGACGGGGTCGCCGGCGGCGCCGGCGCGCGCGGCGGCGAGGCCGCCGAGCAGCGACCCGAACCCCCACACGCCCAGCAGGAGCCCGGCGGTGCCGGCGTGGCCGGCGGCCTCGGCGGCCACCGGGACGGCGACCTCGACCGAGCCGAAGGTCGCGCCGAGCAGCAGGAACACGAGCATCAGCGTCCGCACGCCCGGCGCGCGCAGCGGCCCGGCGAGCCCGCCGCCGCCCGCCGTCGGCGCCGGCCGCCACGCCCGCGACGCGGGGTGCGCGCAGAAGGCTCCCACGCCGCCCAGCAGCAGCGCCACGCAGGTCAGCAGCGCGGCGAACGTGCTCTGCGCGCCGATCGCGCCGGCGATCAGCACCGGCCCGGCGATGTAGGTCGCCTCGACCGCCGCCGCCTCGAGCGAGAACGCCGCGTGGATGCGCCCGGGGTCGTCGCCCAGCATCGCCGGCCACAGCGTCCGCAGGCATGCGCCGACCGGCGGGAACGCGGCGCCGGCGACGGCCGCCACCGCGAGCGCGGGGAGCAGGGCGACGCCGTGGGGGAGCAGCGCGAACACGGTCAGCGCGGCGCCGGCGAGCACCGCGGCCGGGATCATCACCGGCGCCCTGGCCGCGGCGGTCGATGAGCCGGCCGAGCGCCGGCGCGGTGATGCCGTTGGCGAGCGCGTAGGCGCCCGCCACGGCGCCGCCGGCCGCGAACGACCCGGTCAGCTCGCGGGTGCGCAGGATGAACAGCAGCCCGAGCGCCGTCAGCGGCAGCCGGCCGGCCAGCGAGGTGGCGAACAGCGCGGCGAAGCCCGGGACGCGCAGGAGGCTGGAGAGCGAGACGCGGGCGGCGGTGGCGGTGGCCATGCCGTCCACCCTGGCGAGCGTTCGGTCGCGGAGCGAAGGATTCGGCCCTGGGCGAATCGTCGCTACGATCGCGGGATGACCGCCTCCCGGCAGATGGTCGGAACGAACGCGTCGTGACCGCCTACCGGCGGATCGTCGGAACGAACGCGTCGTGATCGCCTACCGGTTCGGCCCCGAGGACCTCGGCCGCGTGCGCTTCGCGATCTCCCCGCTGTTCGAGATCGCCGCCAGCGTCGACGTCCTGCGGGACCCGTCGCGCCACGCGATGCACGCCCCGTGGGTGCGCGACCGCGCGCGAGCGGCTGGGCGGGCTCGACCTCTCGCTGCTCGAGTCGGTGGTCCCGGAGACGGGCTACCGCCCGGACTTCATCCATCCGCCGCCCGAGCGCCCGCGGGCGGGCTTCGCGTCCGAGCTCCAGCGCGTGCGCGCCACGCCGCCCGAGCAGGTCGCGCGCGACATCGGGTGGGCCTACGAGGGACGCGCCGTGCCCGACGCCGCACGCGTGCTGCTCGACGACCCGGGGCGCGGCATGGACGAGCTGACCGAGCTGATCACGGCGTACTGGCGCCGCGCCATCGAGCCGGTGTGGCCCGCGGTCCGCAGCGCGCTCGAGGCGGACATCGCCTACCGCGCCGGCCGCCTCGCCGAGGGCGGGCCGCTGGCCGCCTTCGCCGACCTGCACGAGGAGGCGAGCTGGCGCGACGGCTCCCTGCGCATCGACCGTGCCTACGACGCCACCGTCGAGCTGGACGGCCGCGGGCTGCTGCTGGTCCCGGCCGCGTTCGCGTGGCCGCAGCTGTGGGCGATGATCGACCCGCCGTGGCAGCCCGCGGTCGTCTACGCGCCGCGCGGGGTGGCGACGCTGTGGGCGCCGAGCGAGCGGGCCGACGACGCGCTCGCCGACCTCCTCGGGCGCCGCCGGGCGGGGATCCTCGCAGGGCTGGCCGCGCCGGCCACCACGCAGGAGCTCGCGCGGCGGCTCGCCGCGAGCCCCGCCGGGGTCTCCGAGCACCTCGCGGTGCTGCGCCGCGCCGGGCTGGTGAACGGGCGCCGCGAGGGCCGGGTGGTCCGCTACGCGCGGACCGCTCGGGCGACGCGCTCGTGCGCGCCGCCGGCTAGGCCTGGATCCGCCTCTGGCGAGCCGGCCACGGTGGCGAGGCGCCGCGAGAATCGGCGGCGTCAGGCTAGGCCCGGCCGGCCTCGCGGGCCGCGGACTCGGCGGCCTCGAGCTGGCCCTCGACGAGCGCGAGGCCGAGGTCCCAGAAGCCCGGGTCGGCGAGGTCGACGCCGACGATCTCGCCGAGCTCCTGCGGGCTGCGCGACCCGCCCGCGGACAGCAGCTCCAGGTAGGCGGGGACGAACTCGTCGCCCGCCTCGCGGTAGCGGCCGTACACCGCGAGCGCGAGCAGCTGCCCGTAGGCGTAGGCGTAGACGTAGCCCGGCGAGCCGATGAAGTGCGGCACGTAGGACCACCAGCTCCGGTAGCCCTCCGAGAGCTCGACGGCGTCGCCCAGCAGCTCGCTCTGGGACTCCTCCCACAGGTCGCCGAACCGCTCGACGGCCAGCTCGCCGCGCTCGCGGCGCTCGGTGTGGACGAGGTGCTCGAAGCGGTTCATCGCCACCTGGCGGAACACCGTCGCCACCGCGCCGTCGACGTGCTCGCCCAGCAGCGCGAGGCGCGAGTCGGGCGTCTCGGCCTGCTCGAGCAGCCGGCCGAACACGATCTGCTCGCCGAACACGCTCGCGGTCTCGGCCAGCGTCAGCGGCGTGCCCATGTGGAACACGCCCTGGCGCGCGCCCAGCGCGGCGTGCACGCCGTGGCCGAGCTCGTGCGCGAGCGTGAGCACGTCGCGGCGCTTGTACGTGTAGTTGAGCATCACGTACGGATGCGCGGACGGCACCGTGTAGGCGCAGAACGCGCCCCCGCGCTTGTTCGGGCGCACCGGCGCGTCGATCCACCGCTCGTCGAAGAAGCGCCGGGTGAGGTCGCCGAGCTCGCCCGAGAACGAGCCGTAGGAGTCGAGCACGAGGTCGCGCGCCTCGCTCCAGCCGACGGTCTCGTCCTCGCTGGTCACCGAGGCCAGCCGGTCGTAGTCGGCCAGCTTGTCGAGCCCGAGCAGCTGCGCCTTGAGGCGGTACCAGCGGCGCGGCAGCTCGGAGCGGGCGCGCACCGCGGTCAGCAGCGCCTCGACCGACTCGTCGGAGGCCTCGTTGGAGAGGTTGCGGCTGGCCAGCCAGTGCGGGAAGTGCCGCAGCCGGTCCTCGACCATCTTGTCGGCCAGCAGCGTGTTGAAGGCGAAGGCGCGGGTGCGCAGCCCGGGCTGCAGCGCGGCCGTGATCCGCTCGGCGGTGTCGCGCCGGACCTCGCGCTCGGGCGCGTACAGGCGCGCCATCGCGACCTCGAGCGAGACCGGCTCGGTGGCGTCGGGCAGGTCGACGGTGATCGCCGACGCCTGCTCCTCGAACAGGCGCGTCCACGCGGAGCGGCCGGTCAGCGCGCGCTCGGTGAAGATCCGCTCCTCCGGCTCGGTCAGCAGGTGCGGGCGGTAGCGGCGGGCGGTGCGCAGGTAGTGGCGCGCGAAGTCCAGCCCGTCGGCGGCCAGCAGCTCGTCGGCGCGGTCGTCCTCGAGCGCCGGCCCACTCGAGCTCGAAGAACAGCAGCGCGGTCTCGATCGCGGTGGCCTTCTCCTGCATGCGCTGCATCAGCGCGCCGCGCGCGGGGTCGGCGGTGTCGATCGAGAAGTTCAGGACGGCGTAGGAGCCGGCGCGGCCGGCGATCTCCTGGATCTCGCCCAGCTCGCGCATGAACGCGACGAGGCCGGGGCCGTCGAACTCGGCGACCTTGCCGGCGTGCGCGGCGGCGAGGGCGTCCGCGCGCTCCTGGGCGGCGGCCAGCATGGAGTCCACGGCCTTGCCGGGGTCGCCGCCGCCGTCGTCGAGCAGCGGGTCGAGGTCCCAGGCGACGGACTGGAGCTCTGGATCGGTGGTGGCGTCGGCGCGCCATGGCCCGACAGGTTACGGCGCGCTCACTCCGGCAGCGGAACCGCTGGCGTGCTCGGCGCGCATGCCGTCGAGCACGATGCTCAGGTGGCGCCGCCACGACTCGCCGCAGCGGTGCTCCTTCTTGGTGGCGCTGCCGATCCCGCACATGATCATCGGGATGTCGTCGATCACGAGGTCGGGGCGCAGGACGCCGGCCGCCTGGGCGCGCGCGATGCACCTTGCCGACGGACTCGTTGAGCCCGTCGCGAGCCGGCATCCGCTGCTCCATCGAGGCCGGCATCGCCGCGAACACCTCGCTGAGCGCGCGGTCCCCGGCCATCGTCTCGGCGCCGCGCCACAGCAGCGTGCGTGAACGCCTCCCACGGGTCTTCGATCTCCAGGGAGAGCTCGGCCTGGTCGGCGATCGCCTGGAAGGACTCGGCGATCAGCGCCTCGATCAGCGCCTCCTTGGTGGGGAAGTGCCGGTAGACGGTGCCGACGCCGACGCCCGGCGCGGCGCGCCACATCGTCCATCTGCGCGTCACGGCCCTCGTCGGCGAAGACGGCGCGCGCGGCGATCAGCACCTTCTCGCGGTTGCGGCGCGCGTCGGCGCGCAGCGGCTTCGCCTCGGGAGAGGCGACCTGTGGCATGGATGTGAATGTACCCCTTGACAAGCGGAACGTCAATTCCGTATCGTCTGCAATCGGAACTCGAACTCCACTTCCTCTTTCCACCACTTTCCTGGGGTACACCGCATGAACACCACGCTCGCACCAGAGAAGCGATGGCTCGCGCTCGGCCCTGCTCGCCGCCGCGCAGTTCGTCGTCGTCCTCGACGCCTCGATCGTCAACGTCGCGCTGCCGTCGATCGGCCGCGATCTGAGCTTCGCCCAGGAGAACCTCTCGTGGGTCATCAACGCGTACACGCTGACCTTCGGCGGCTTCCTGCTGCTCGGCGGTCGAATGGCCGATCTGCTCGGCCGCCGCCGGCTCTTCCTGGCCGGCCTGATCCTCTTCGCGCTCGCCTCGCTGGCGGGCGGGTTCGCGCAGACCGAGACGCAGCTGATCGTCGCCCGCGCCATCCAGGGCCTCGGCGCCGCGCTGCTCTCGCCGGCCGCGCTGTCGATGATCACCGTGATCTTCGCCGAGGGTGCTGAGCGCAACAAGGCGCTGGGCGTCTGGGGCGCCGTGGCCGGGTCGGGCGGCGCCGTCGGCGTGCTGCTCGGCGGGATGCTGACCGAGTGGGCCGGCTGGGAATGGGTCCTGTTCGTCAACGTGCCGATCGGCCTGGCCGCCGCCGCGCTGGCGCCGCGCCTGCTGCCCGAGAGCCGCAACGAGGGCGCCCGCCACTTCGACGTCGCCGGCGCGATCTCGATCACGGCCGGCCTCTCGATCCTCGTCTACGCGCTGATCGACGCGACCAACGCCGGCTGGACCTCGGGGCAGACGCTCGGCCTGATCGCCCTCGCGCTGGCGCTCATCGGCGCCTTCGTGGCGATCGAGCTGCACGACCAAGGCGCCGCTCGTCCCGTTCCCGGGCATCTTCCGGATCCGCACGATCAGCGGCATCAACGTGACCGCGCTGTTCATCGCGATGGCGCTGTTCTCGATGTTCTTCTTCGTGTCGCTGTACATGCAGCAGGTGCTCGGCTACAGCGCGCTGAAGTCCGGGCTGGCCTACCTGCCGCTGGCGCTGGGGATCATCGTCTCCGCCGGCCTGGCCTCGGGCCTGACGACCCGCTTCGGCTTCAAGCCGGTGCTGATCGCGGGCCTGCTGCTGACCGCGGCCGGGCTGATCTGGTTCTCCCAGGTCTCGGTGGACGGCGGCTACGTGTCGGACATCCTGTTCCCGTCGCTGCTGGCCGCGGTCGGCCTCGGCTTCGCCTTCGTGCCGATGACGGTCGCCGCCGTCAGCGGGGTGGAGGGCCACGAGGCGGGGCTGGCGTCCGGGCTGATCAACACCTCGCAGCAGATCGGCGGGGCGCTCGGCCTGGCCATCCTGGCCAGCGTCGCGACGAGCCGCACCGACGCCGTGGCCGCCGGTGGCAGCCCGCTCCCGGTCGCCCTCACCGAGGGCTTCCAGCGGGCGTTCACGGTCGGCGCGCTGTTCGCCATCGTCGGCGCCCTGCTCGCCACGTTCCTCATCTCCAACCGGGCCAGCCGCGAGCACGCCGAGGCGGCGCAGCGCGGCGACATCGAGCCGGTGCCTGTGGCCGCCTAGCGCGGTCCACCCGCGCCGCGATGGGCACCCCACCATCGCGGTGCCACTCTTCGCCGGCGCGCGCCTCTGGGGCGCGCGCCGGCGAACCCCTTTACCAGCGCGCCTGCACGGCGAGCGGCTTGCGGAACACCAGCCCTCGCACCTCGGCTGGAGCCACGAGCTCCAGCCCGGGCAGCCGCCGCCGGACCTCTGCGAGCGCGACGTGCGCCTCGAGCCGCGCCAGGTGCATCCCCACGCACACGTGGGGGCCGCCGGCGAACGCGAGGTGGCGGCGGGCGTTGGGTCGCGACGGGTCGAAGCGGTCGGGATCGGGGAACGTGGCCGGATCCCGGTTGGCGGCCGTGATCGAGATCCGCACGAGGTCGCCGGCCGCGATGCTCGCGCCGCCCAGCTCGACGTCGGCGGTCGCGTAGCGGTCGACGACGGCGGCGGCGGGCTCGAGGCGCAGCGACTCCTCCAGCGCGTCGGCCGGGTCCCAGTCGCCGGGGTGCTCGAGGAGGTGCACGATCGCGTTGGCGATCATGCCCTCGGTCGTCTCGATGCCGCCGAACAGCATGACCGCGGCGTTGGACGTGACCTCGTGCGGCTCGAGGCCGACGGCGGCCGCGGCCAGCAGCGAGTCGCCGTCGAGCGTGGGGAGCACCGCATCGCCGAGCGCGGCCACCGCCGCCTCCGCCTCCGGTCCCGCGGGGCGCCCGGCGCTGAGGTCGGTGACGGCCGCGACGATCGCGTCGTACCAGCCGAGGACGGTCGCGGTCTCCCTGTGGGGGAGCCCGAGCGTGCGCGTCACGACGGCGGCCGACAGCGGCCCGGCGAAGTCCCGACGCAGCTCGGCCTCGCCGCGCGGCTCGAGGCGATCGAGGAGGAGCGCGACCTCCTCGCGTACCGCCGCGGCCAGGCGCTCGCGCACCTCGCCGAGCCGGAACGGCGCCGTGAACGGGTCGCGGTGGCGGGCGTGCTCGGGGCCGTCGAGCGAGAGCATGCTCGGGCCGACCACGCGCGCGGTGGTGAAGCGGGGGTCCTGGACCGTGAAGGCGCCGGCGTCGCGCATCGCCAGCAGCGCGAGGTCGCGGCGCGTGACCAGCCAGCCGCCGAGCGCGGGCAGCCACGAGACCGGCTCGTGCTCGCGCAGCTCGGCGAGGAGCGCGTACGGCTCGGCCTCGAGCGCCTCGACGGTCGCGGCCGCGCCGAGGGGGAACTCAGCCAGGGCCGTACGGGCCGCCGACGTTGCGCCACATCGCCGGACGGGGATCGTCGGCCTGCGGCGGTCTCGGCTTGGCCTCTTGCGTGTTGGTGGTCGGCTCGCGGGAGGGCACGCCGATCTTGGCGACCGCCCAGTCGCCCGGCGCGGTCTCCCTCGCGAGCCATGAGTGCGTCGTGCGATCCGGGTGCTCGCGGGTCAGCCGCGCGGCCTCGGCGATCGCCTGCTCATGGGTCATGAGCGAAGGGTACGCCCGCGCACCGCCACCCGCCAGATCCAGTACACGATCGCGCCCTGGACCGGGAGGCGCGCCCACAGCAGCGGCTCGGGCACCTTGTGGAAGCGCTCCGCGTCGATCGCCATGTTCACGTTGGCGGGGAACACGCCCACCATCGTCGCGATCAGGAACCAGCCGGCCCACGGCGCGGTGCGCGTCGACCACACGCCGGCGCCGCCGAGGATCTCGGCCACGCCGCTGGCGTAGACCAGCTCGCGATGGGCGGGCAGCCGCTTGGGCATCGTCGCCTCGTAGGGCTTGGGCTTGAAGAAGTGCAGCAGGCCGGCGCCGACGAAGAAGGCGCCGAGGAAGGCTCGCGAGGGGCTCGGCATGGCGGTGACTGTAGATGACCGATCTCACGCCCCCCGCAGCACCGGCGGACGCGAGATCGATCATCTAGGAGGCCGGTACGAAAAGCCGTGCGTTGCGGTCCTGGGCGCGGCCGGCGTAGCCCTGCGGGCGGCCGCCCTGGGCGTCGAGGTACGCGAGCTCGCGGGCGGTGGAGGCGAGGCCGTGGCCGTCCTGGTCGACCATCCACGTCTCGAGCACCACGCCACCGGGCGCCTCGGAGAGCTTGAACATGCGCGACTGCTGCGGGAAGTCGGCCAGCGAGGCGGTGCTGATCAGCCAGAAGCCGGCGGCCGGCTCGATGGAGTTGCGGTGGCGATGCCCGGACACGGCGGCCACGACGTTGCCCGCCTCGGTCATCGCCGCGAGCGCCGCCTCGCCGCCCTCGGAAGCGTCGAGCGGGTTGTGGGAGAACACGACGACGTGGCGGTCGCCGGCGCGCTCGAGCTCGCGCCGGAGCCAGGTGACCTGGGCGGGGTCGAGCACCCCGCCCGACCCGCCTTGGCGGTTGACGGTGTCGAGCACGATCCCGCGCACTCGCGCGCCGATGTCCAGCGTGTAGTCGAGCCGGCCGCGCCCGGCCGCGCGACCCCCGGCGGCCGCGCGCAGCTTGCGGACGGCCTCGGACGCCGTCATCGTGCGCCGCCCGGGGTCGGCCGGAACGGACTGGATGGTGCCGGGCAGCCCCTCGCGGTCGCTGAGCAGCGCGGCGACGGCGGCGGGGGCGGAGACCTCGTCGGTCGGCGGGCGCAAGCCGCGGGTCGAGCTCGCTGACGAGCTCGCCGCCGGTGGCGACGCGGTCGATGTCGGGCGTCGACGGGACCTCGCCCTGCACGAGCGCGTCGTGGTTGCCGAGCACGGGGTACCAGGGCGCGCGCAGGCCGGCGGCGGTGAACGGGCGCTGCGCCGCGTCGGCGAGGCCGGGGTGGCGAGGCGCGTCGTGATCGGGGCGGTAGTAGTACGGGTCCGGGTTGGCCGCGTCCTGCACGCCGTCGTAGCCGGGCGCGCCGGTGTCGGGGTCGACGCGGCCGCCGCGCAGCACCGCGGCCGCGGTGTCGAGCTCGTTGGCCTGCGCGTTGTCGATGATGTCGCCCGTCATCAGGACCGCCTGCGGGCACTGGCGGTTCAGCGCGCGCACCGCCGCGTCGAGGACCTGGGCGGACTCGGCCTCGTGGGGCCGGAAGGTGGGCTCGAAGGGCGCGCCGACCCGGTCGAGGAACGGCACCCGCGCGGGCGACTCCTCGTCGCGGACGTGGGCGTCGGTGATCTGGGCGAAGCGGGCGATCGGCCGGCCCGGCTCCCCGCCGCCGCCGAGGTCGCGGCGGTCGATCAGCGGCGCCGCCGGGCCGCGCTCGAGGAACCCGTCGCCGTCCTTGTCGACGAGCGTCGCCTTCAAGCGTCGAGCCGGGCGCGGCGGCGGGGCGCGCGTCGTCGCCGCAGCCGGCGAGGGCGACCACGAGCGCGAGGGCGAGGAGGCGCGCGCATCACTCCTCCCTCAGCCCCGCGACGACGGGCTCGCGCAGCACGCGGCGCGCGACCAGGGCGGTCGCGGCAACGGTGAGGGCGAGCAGGCCGAGGACCACGATCGCGATGTGCCCGGGGGCGGGCGAGAGCGGCAGCGAGGCGAAGCCGGCGGCGAGCCTCGCCACGAGCGGCCCGAACACCGCCCACTCGAGCAGGATCCCGGCGACCGCGGCGGGCACCGCGACCGCCGCGGCGGCGCCGCCCAGCACGGCGGCGACCGTCCGCGAGTCGCCTCCGCAGGCGCGCAGCAGCGCGACCGCCCCACGCCGCTCCCGAGCGGTCATCGTCAGCGCCTGCACGAGCGCGTACAGGCACACGAGGCCCGACCGCGATCCCGACCCCGCGCAGCACCGAGGCCAGCACGGCCAGGAACTCCCCGTTGCGGGTCGTCGCCGCGGAGGCGACCTGCGGCGCCGCGCCGATGTCGACCAGGTCGCGCGTGACCTGCGCGCGGTCGGCTCCAGGGTCGAGCCGCACGACGAGGCCCGGCTCCAGCCCCGGCGAGTTGTCGAGCAGCCGCTGCGGCTGCACCCAGCCGATCCGCCCGTCGTTCTCCAGCGCGCGCACGATGCCCGACACGCGGAAGCGCACCTCCGCGCCGCTCGGGAGCTGGGCGGCGAGCGTCGATCCGGGCCGCAGCCCGAGCGCGTCGGCGAGGCCCAGCCCGACCTCCACCTCGCCGGGGCCGCGGATCCGCCGCCCCTCGGCCAGCGGCGGCGCCTCGAAGTCGGTGTGGTCGCCGGGGTAGGCGATCAGCCGCAGCGCCTCGCCGAGCCGGAACGAGTCCGCGGCGTCGACCCGGTAGCGCACGCCGGCCGCGTCGACGCCGTCGACGCCGCGGATCGACGGGAGCACGTACTCGGGGGCGTCGACGGTGAGCTGGTAGCGCTTGCCGACGGTGCCGGGGTCGTCGCGCAGCCGCTCCAGCAGCGAGGCGAGCGCGAGCATCAGCGTCACGACGCCGGCGCACACCGCGATGGTCGCCACCGACGCCGCCCAGCGCCCGCGCGCGGCGGTGCCGAAGCGCGCGCCGAGGCGGATCAGCCCGCCGCGCGAGGCGCCGCGGGGCGCGGCGGCCATCTCCCCGCCACGCAGGATCGTCGCCGGCGAACGCCGGGCGGCGCGCCACGCCGGCCACGTCGCGGCGGCGACGACGATCGCCACGATCGCCGCCAGCGACGCCGCCAGCGGGCCGAGCAGCGCCCAGCCGGGCGGCTGCTCGTTGAGCGCGGCGAGCAGGTTCGACCGAGGGACCCGCGACGGCCACCGCCCCGATCGCGAGGCCGAGCAGCGCGGCCGGGACGGCGACGAGCAGCGCCTCGAGCGCCTGCACGGCGGCGATCCGCCCGGGCGCGAACCCGAGCGCCCGCTGCACGCCGAACGCGCTCAGCCGCCGCTGCACCTCGGCGCTCGCGCCGGCCGCCAGCATCGTCCCGGCGGCCACCAGCGCCACCAGCGAGAACGCCACCAGCAGCGAGATCACGATCCCGGCCGCCTGGGAGAGCAGCACGCGGCACGCCCTCGCGCGTGACGAACTGCGAGCTTGCCGAGCCCGAACGACGACCGCGCGCGCCTGCGTGAGCGTGACGTCGGCCTTGCTCGGGTCGTTGAGCCACAGGCAGCGCGAGGTTGGCGTCGTCGGGCACGAAGCCGAGGCGCTGCTCGATCGTGCTCGCGTCGATGTAGACGCGCGCGGTGGTGGCGAGCGGGTAGGCGACGTTGTCGGGCGACGACGCCGACGCCGACCACCGTGACCTCGTCGATGCGCCGCCCGATGTCGAGCTGGTCGCCGAGCTCCAGGTCCCACGCGTCCGCCAGCCCGCGCTCGACCACCACCTCGCCGGGCCTGTCGGAGAGGTCGCGGCCCTCGACGATCTCGTAGCCGCGCCGGCCGCCGCAGAGGATCTGCAGCGCGCCGCGCTCGGTCTCGTGGCCGTTGGCGCGCAGGTGGGCGTCGAGGCGCTCGTAGCGGTACGACGCGTCGGCGAGGTTGGGCAGCGCGCGGACCTTGGCGTCGATCAGGTCCTGCTTCTCGTCGTCGAAGCGCGCGATCACGTCCGGGAGGTCCGAGCGGTCGGCCGAGCGCTCGAAGCCGGTGGCCAGCCCGAAGCCGACCGTCACCCCGGTCCCCACCACCAGCGAGGCGGCGAGCACCCCGGCCGCCGACAGCAGCGTCCGCGCACCGCGGGCCCGCAGTCCCGCGAGCGCGAAGCTCAGCAAGGTTCGAGCTTCCCCTCGGTCAGCCGCAGCACCCGGTCGGCCATCGCGGTGGCGCCCGCCTCGTGCGTGACCATCACGACCGCGCGGCCCTCGTCGGCGCCCTGGCGCAGCAGCCGCAGCACCTCCGCGCCGGCCTCCGCGTCGAGGTTGCCGGTCGGCTCGTCGGCCAGCAGCACGCTCGGGTCGTTGACGAGCGCGCGCGCGATCGCGAAGCGCTGCTGCTCACCGCCGGAGAGCTGGTGGGGGAGGGATTCCGCAACATGGCGCAGCCCCAGCCGGTCGACGAGCTGGGTGCCGCGGTCGGCGGCGTGCGGATGAGCGCCGCGCACGCGGCCGGCGAGCTGGACGTTCGCCTCGCCCGTGAGCTCGGGGAGCAGGTGGAAGAACTGGAACACGAAGCCGACGTGGCGCCGCCGCAGCGCGGACAGCTCGCGCTCGGACGCGCCGGTCACGTCCTCGCCCGCGATCTCGATCGTGCCCGCCTCCGCGCGATCCAGCCCGCCGAGCAGGTGCAGGAGCGTCGACTTCCCGCTCCCGGAGCGCCCCAGCACGGCCACGACCTCGCCAGGTTCGACGTCGAGATCGGCGCCGTCGAGCACGCGCCGGGAGGCGCGGCCCTCTCCGAAGGTCTTGACGAGCCCGCGGGCGCGCACCACCGCCATACCGGACACGGTAGGGCGGCGGTTCAAGTGGCACTAAGGGGTGGCGCGGCCGCGGTGGCCTCCGCGGGCGAACGTCAACGGCCAAAGCCCCGGCCGGCGCACACGCACCGGCCGGTGGCTCACAGAACTCAGCGCCCCTGGAAGTCCAGCGAGCAGGAGTTGATGCACCAGCGCTGACCGCCGGCCTCGCGCGGGCCGTCGTCGAAGACGTGGCCCAGGTGGCCGCCGCAGCTGCGGCAGACAGCCTCGGTGCGGGCCATGCCCCAGGAGCGGTCCTCGCGGATCTCGATCGCGTCGGCGATCTTCGGCTCGGTGAAGCTCGGCCAGCCGGAGCCGGAGTCGAACTTGGTGGTGGAGTCGAACAGCTCGGCGCCGCACCCGGCGCAGCGGTACACGCCGTCGTCGTGGGCGTTCCAGTACTGGCCGGTGAAGGCCCGCTCGGTGCCGCCCTTGCGCAGCGTCTGGAACTGCTCGGGGGTGAGCTCCTGCTTCCACTGCTCGTCGGTCTTCTTCACATTCGTCGTCATCTGCGTCCCTTTCGTCGTCTCCATAAAGGATATGACGCCGCGCGCGCAGAATTGTCCGTCCGGTAAGGCGGAAATCGGCGCACCGGGAGGCAGGCAGGGATGACGAGGGCACGCACGGCGGTCTTGGCATGGTGCGCGCTCGGCCTCGCGCTCGCCCTGTGGATCGCCGGTGACCTGTCGTGGCTGCTCTCCCCCGAGGCGCGCGGGCCGTTCCCCGGCCGCGCCGACGCCTTGTGGCTGGCGGGCTATCCCGCGGCGTGCGCCGGGCTCGCGCTGCTCCTGCGCGCGCGGCTGCGCGGCCGCCTGGGAGCGACGATGTGGCTCGACGGCGCGATCGCGGCCGCGGCGATGGCGTCGCTGATCGCGATCGCTGCGCCGGGGCGCGGGTGGGGCGCGCTGGCCTACCCGCTCGGCGACGTGATGCTGCTGATCCTCGCCGCCGGGGCCACGGCGCTCATCGGCCGCCGCGCCGGGCGCGTGTTCGTCCTGGTGGCGATCGGCCTCGCGCTGTGCGCGGTGGCGGACGCGGCGCGGCTTGTCGAAGGCGTCGAGATCCGCGCGCCGCTGGGCGTGCTCCTCCTGATCGCGACCGCCTCGCTGCGCCGTGGCCGTGCGCGGCCGCCCGTGGAGGGCGGCCGGCCCGCGCTGCCCGGCCTGTTCACGCTCGTCGCCCTGGGCGTGCTCGTCTGGGACCAGGTCGCGCCGCTGAGCGACGCCGCGGTCGACCTCGCGCTGGCGGTGCCGTTCCTGCTGGTCGTCCGGCTTGCGTTCAGCCTGCGCGACAACTCGCGGCTGCTGGCGCGCTCGCGCGACGAGGCGATGACCGACAGCCTCACCGGGCTCGGCAACCGTCGCGCGCTGATGCGCGCGCTGGAGGAGGCGCTCGAGGACGCGCGCGGCGGCCGCCCGTGGCGGCTGGCGCTGTTCGACCTCGACGGCTTCAAGGCCTACAACGACACGTTCGGGCACGTCGCGGGCGACGTGCTGATCGAGCACCTCGGCGGGCAGCTGTCGGGCGCGGTGCGCGGCGTCGGCCGGGCGTTCCGGATGGGCGGCGACGAGTTCTGCGTGCTGGTGCCGGCCGACTGCGCCAGCTCGGCGCTCGTGCGGGCCGGCGAGGCGCTGCGCGAGGAGGGCGAGGGGTTCCGCATCGACGCGTCCAAGGGCGTCGTCGAGCTGCCCGGCGACGCCGAGGACGCCGAGGAGGCGCTCCAGCTCGCCGATCGCCGCATGTACGCCCAGAAGGACGGCCGCCCCGCCTCCCCCGCCCGCCAGAGCGGCGACGTGCTGCTGCGGGTGATCGCCGAGCGCGAGCCCGAGCTGCACGACCATACGCGCGCCGTCGCGACGCTGGCCCGCGCGCTGGGCACCGCGATCGGGCTCGACCCCGACACGCGCGACGCGGTGGCTCGCGCGGCGGAGCTGCACGACGTGGGCAAGGTGGCGATCCCCGACGCGATCCTCGAGAAGCCCGGCCCGCTCGACGCCGACGAGGAGGCGTTCATGCGCCGGCACGTCGTGGTCGGCGAGGCCATCATCGCCGAGGCCCCGTCGCTGCGGGAGGTGGCAGAGCTCGTCCGCGCCAGCCACGAGCGCTGGGACGGCGACGGCTACCCGGACGGCCTGTCCGGCCTCGAGATCCCGCTCGGCGCGCGCATCGTCGCCATCTGCGACGCGTTCAGCGCGATGCGCCAGACGCGCCCCTACGGCACGGTGCTCAGCGAGGCCGACGCGCTGGACGAGCTTCGCCGCGCGGCCGGCACCCAGTTCGACCCGCGGCTCGTCGCCGCATTCTGCGTGCTGCGCGCGTCGTCGGGCCCGGAGCCGTTCGCCGCCGACGTGCCGCTCGCGGCGCCCGCCGAGCGCTTCATCCGCGCCGCCCGGCTCCCCGCTCAGCCCGTCGAGGCGGAGGCGGTCGCCGCCGACTGAGCCTCGGCGAAGTCGCCGATCGTGGCGGCGACGAGGTCCGGGTCGTCCCACATCGGCGTGTGCCCGAGCCCTTCGAGCACGCGGAACTCGGCGCCGGGGATCTCCTCGCGGAAGCGGTCGGCGTGGCGTTCGAGCGGGAGCAGGCGATCGCGGTCGCCCCACGCGATCAGCACCGGGCACGACACGCGGTCCAGTCCCTCCATCCGCGCGGTGCCGTCGCGCAGCGTCCCGAACACCTCATCCACGACGCTGCAGCGGATCGACGAGCGGACCATCGCGACCGCTTCGGCAGGGGGCATGTAGTCCCCGTGGGCCATGATGTCGCGCAGCGCGATCCGGCGCATGCGCGGGCGCGACATCAGCTCCGGAGTACGCCCGTCGGCGGCGCGCGCGGCCCGCTGGTTGACGGTGAACAGCCGGAGGATCCGCCGGATCTCGCGGGCGTCGTCCGCCCGCCAGCCTCCGCCGGGGGAGATCGCCACGACGCTGCGCGCACGCCCGCGCTTGGCCATCTCGAGCGACAGCGCGCCGCCCATCGAGTTGCCGGCCAGGTGCGCGACCCCGACGCCGATGTCGTCGAGCAGTTGCTCGAAGTGGTCCGCGGCTTGCTCGATCGAATGGGCCGGGTGGGGGACGGGCGGTCCGCCGTCGTGGCCGTGCAGGGTCGGCGCGATCACGTCGAAGCGCTGCGCCAGCCGGTCCGCGACCGGGAGCCAGCAGCGCCAGGTCGCGGTGAAGCCGTGGACGAGCACGAGCGGCTCGCCCTCGCCCTCACGGTAGATCGCTGACGTCTGCACGTCAGCGATCCTAATCAGGTCGGGCTACCAGCGGCTGCGGTTGGACCGATAGCGCCGGTTGCGCCCGCCGCCGCCTCCGCCGTTCCCGTTGCCGCCGCTGGTGTGCGGCCGCGCGGGGCGCGAGGTGGGGCGGGCGAAGCCCGCGGTCTCGTACTCGGCGTGCAGGTCGAGGCTGGCGGCGATCTTCGCCACGTCGCCCGCCTGGTCGGCGTTGACGAACGTGATGCCGATGCCGGTCTTCCCGGCGCGGGCGGTACGGCCGACGCGGTGGACGTAGCCGTCGCGGTCCTCCGGCGGGTCGAAGTTGATCACGTGCGAGATGCCGCCGACGTGGATGCCGCGGGCGGCGACGTCGGTGGCCACGAGCGTGTCGACCTTGCCCGACTCGAAGCGGGCGAGCGCCTTCTCGCGCTGGGACTGCGACTTGTCGCCGTGCATGGCGACGGCGTCGACGCCCTGGCTGCCGAGCCGCTTGACCAGCCGGTCGGCGCCGCGCTTGGTGCGGACGAACACGAGCGTGAGCCCGCGCTCCTCCTGGAGCTCGGCGACGAGCGCCTTGAGCTTGTCCTCGTGGACGACCGGCACGAACCGGTGCTCGACCTGCGCGGCGTCGACGGCGGGCGGCGTGTGCTCGTGGCGCACGGCGTCGCGCGTGTAGTCGGCGGCGATGCGGCCGGTGTCGCCGTCCAGCGTGGCGGAGAAGAAGAGCGTCTGGCGGTCCTTCGGGCAGGCGCGGACGATGCGGTCGACGGCCGGGCGGAAGCCCATGTCGAGCATGCGGTCGGCCTCGTCGAGGACGAGGAACTGCAGGTTGTCGAAGCGGGCGGCGCCGCGCTGCATCAGATCCTCGAGCCGGCCCGGGGTGGCGACGAGCACGTCGGCGCGCTTGCAGGCCTTGATCTGCTTCTCGAAGCCGACGCCGCCGTAGACGGCCGCCACTTCGAGGCCGCGGACGCGGGCCAGCGCCTGGGACTGCTCGACGATCTGGGCGGCGAGCTCACGCGTGGGGGCGAGCACGAGCGCGGCCGGGCCGCGGCCGCCCTTCTCGAGGCGCTCCACGATGGGGACCATGAAGGCAAGCGTCTTGCCGGAGCCCGTTGGGGGACTTGGCGAGCACGTCGCGGCCGGCGAGCACGTCACCGATGACGAGGCTCTGGATCGCGAAGGGCTCGGTGATGCCGCGGTCGGCGAGCACTTTGCTCACGCGCGGGGATACGCCGAGTTCGGCGAAGGTGCGGGACATTGGATTCACTCCTTGCGGCCATTGAGCCGCGAACAGATTCGGGAGGCTTACGACTGACCCGAACCGCGTAAAGAGCGAACTCAGAGCAAAAGCAACCTCACGAGTGGCGGTGCCACCCGTGATCTACACGCTAGCAGGGGTTTAAGCGGACGGGACTTCGATGAGCGTCGGGCCGGGCCGCTCAAGCGCTTCGGCGAGCGCGCCGCGCAAGGTCGGCCGGGTCGGCGGCTCGGACGCCCGCCCCGAACGCCTCGCCAAGCCGGACCAGGTCCGGGACCCGCAGGTCGACGCCCACGCAGGCCGATCTCTTCGTCCGCCATCTGGTTGCGGATCTCCCCGTAGCCGCTGGTTGTTGGCCACCACGACCGGCAGCGGGAGGCCGAGCTCGGCCGCCGCGGCCAGCTCGCCGACGGTGAACAGCAGCCCGCCGTCGCCCACCAGCGCGATCACGGGGCGCTCGGGCGCCGCCAGCTTCGCGCCGATCGCGGCGGGAGCGCGTAGCCGAGCGTCGCGTAGCCGGTCGGGTAGATGAAGCGCCGCCGGGCGTCCATGGGGAGGAAGTGCACCGCGCCGTAGTAGGCCGCCATCACGCTGTCGCCCGCCAGGACGCCGTCCGGCCCCAGCGCGCCGTCGAGGACGCCGACGAGCTCGAGGAACGGCTCTCCGTCGGCGAGCGCCTCGTCGCGGATCGCCGCGCGGACGCCTTCCAGGTCGGGCCACGGCGGCTCCGGCAAGTCGCCGCGAGCGCCTCGAGCGTCGCGCGCGCGTCGCCCTCCACCGCCACCGCGGCGGGCGACGTTCTTCTGCAGCTGGCCGGGATCGACGTCGACGCGCACCAGCCTGCCGCGCAGCTCGCGGCGCCGGCCCCCACAGGTCGGACTCCCCGAGCTCGGTGCCGACCGCCAGCACGACGTCGCGATCGGCGAGCCACGCCTGCGCGGCGCGCAGGCGCATCGACGCGCCGAGCGAGAGCGGATGGCGCTCGTCGACGATGCCCTTGCCGTTGACGGTCGTGACCACTGGCGCGCCGAGCCGCCGGCCAGGGCGGTGGCCGCCGCCGAGGCGCCGCGCGCGCCGCCGCCCAGCACGATCGCGGGGCGCTCCGCGCCTGCCAGCGCCGCCGCGGCCTCCTCGACGTCGGGCACGGGCTGGCGCGCGGGGACGGGCGCGCGCACGTCCACCTCGGCCTCGTCGGCGAGCACCTCGAGCGGCACGTCGACGTGCGCGGGCCGCGGGCGGCCGGCGTCGAAGGACTCGAACGCCTCCGCGATCGCCTCGGCCGCGGCCGGCCGGCGATCGCGCGCGCCGGCGGCTCCACGCGACCAGCGCGTCGAGCGCGGCGCCCTGGTCGCTTGGACTCGTGCAGGTGGCCCGTGTCGCGCCCCTCGACGACCGAGGGCATGGCGGGCGAGACGAGCACCATCGGCACCGAGTCGGCGTGCGCCGTGGCGGCCGGCGTCGCCGCGTTGATCACGCCGGGGCCGCTGGTCGCCAGCACCACGCCGGCGCGGCCCGACACGCGGGCGTAGCCGTCCGCCGCGTAGCCGCCGCCCTGCTCGTGGCGCGGGGTGACGTGGCGGATGCCGGCCGCCGCGAGGTGCCGGTGGATCGGCAGCGTGTGCGTGCCGGGGATGCCGAACACGAGCTCCACGCCCGCCGCCGCCAGCGCGCGCACGACGGCCTCGCCGCCGGTCATCATCGCCGCAGCGCGGCGAGCGAGATCATCTCGTGGCAGACGCTTGCGCGCCAGCCAGGCGGTGATGCCGCTCGGGTCGTACGGCGGCGAGACCTCCACGACGTCGAACGCGCGGAAGTCGATCCCCGTCAGCGCGCGCAGGTACGCGAGCGCCTGCGAGCTCGTCGGCCCGCCGACCTCCGGCGTGCCCGTGCCGGGGGCGAACGCCGGGTCGACGAAGTCGACGTCGAAGGACAGGAACGCCGGCGCGTCGCCGACGCGGGCGCGCACCCGGTCGCCGTACTGCTGCGGCGTCAGCGTCTCCAGCTCCGCCCAGGTGAGCGCGTCGTAGCCCAGCGCGGCCGACGCCTCCTCGTCGTCGGCGCCGTACAGCGTGCCGCGCATCCCGGCCTGGACGGAGCGGTGCGGGTCGACGAGCCCCTCCTCGACCGCCCGCTTGAAGACGGTGCCGTGGAAGTAGCGCGCGCCGTAGTACTGCTCCCACACGTCGGCGTGCGCGTCGAGGTGCACGAGCGCGAGCGGGCCGTGCACGCGCGCGGCCGCGCGCAGCTCGGCCAGCGCCATCGAGTGGTCGCCGCCGACGCACACGGGATCACGCCCGCCTCGTGCAGCGGCGGCAGGTGGCGGTCGATCCGCGTCAGCGTCTCCTCGTGGTAGCCGGGGACGGTCGGCGTGTCGCCGCCGTCGACGAGCGACAGCCGCTCCATCGGGTCGACCTTCAGCAGCGGGTTGTAGGGCCGCAGCAGCGCGGACGCGCTGCGGACCGCCTCGGGGCCGAAGCGCGCCCCCGAGCGGAACGACACCGCGTCGTCGATCGGCACGCCGATCAGCGCGACGTCGACGTCCTCGGTGCTCGTCACGTGCGGCAGGCGCATGAACGTCCGCGGGCCGGTGAAGCGGGGCTGGACCGACGCGTCCGGCGGGCCGTAGCGGGGCGCGCTCATGACGTCACCGCCTTCGCCCGCGCGGGCTCCGGCGACGTCGCGAGGCTGACCCCGACGAACACCACCAGGCTGGTCAGCAGCCCGTACATGATCGGGTCGTTGGAGTACAGCCCGCTGGTGATCATCAGCGCCACGATCACCACCGAGGAGACCGCCATCGAGGCGAACGCGGCCGTCGCGGTGCCCGCGCGGCCACAGCAGCCCGAGCACGATCGGCACGAACAGCGCCCCGGTGAGCAGGTCGTAGGCGACCGTGAGCGCGCCGACGACGTCGTTGAGCACGAGCGAGACGCCCACCACGGCGGCGCCGAGCACGAACGTCGCGATGCGGGTGGCCCTCATCTGGTCCGGCACCTCGCGGACCAGCGGGAGCAGGTCGTTGGCGAGGATCGTCGAGGCGGCCAGCAGCGTCGCGCTGGCGGTCGACATGATCGCCGCCAGCGCGGCAGCCAGCACGAGGCCGATCAGGCCGGTCGGCAGCACCGCGTCGACGACCGCGGCGAACGCGCCGTCCGGGTTGTCGAGCTTCGGCACGATCACCTTGGCCGCCGCGCCGATCAGCGCGCCGACGATGCCGTAGGCGATGCAGTACACGCCGGCCACGATCGTGCCCGTGCGCATGACCTTCTCGTCGCGCCCCGTGAACACCCGCTGCCAGATGTCCTGGCCGATCATCAGGCCGAAGAAGAACAGCAGGAAGTAGGTGAAGATCGTGTCCCAGCCGATCGCGGTCGGGTCGAGGTAGCCGTCGGGCAGCCCGCTGAGGCCGCCGGCGTCCGAGAGCGCGAACGGCAGCAGCAGCAGCGAAGATGCCGACGGTCATGATCCCGAACTGGATGATGTCGGTGAGCGTCAGCGACCACATCCCGCCGGTCACGCAGTAGAGGACGACGACGCCGCCGGCCAGCAGGATCGCCACCGTGCTCGAGACGTCGAGCAGCTCGTTGAAGACGGTGCCGCTGGCGATCGTCGAGGTCACGGCGATCATCAGCGCGTAGGCGGCCATGATCGCGGCGCTGAAGATGCGCGACGGGACCCCGTAGCGCTTGGCCATCATCTCGGGCACCGTGTAGACGCCCGCGTGCGCGAGCCGCCTCGCGAGCAGCAGCCCGAGGCCGATCAGGCCGAGCCCGATCATGACCACCAGCGCGGCGCCGGAGAGCCCGTACTGGTAGCCGAGGCTCACCGTGCCGATCGTCGACGCGCCGCCGAGCACGACGGCGCTCAGCGTCCCGATGAACATCGGGTGCCCCAGCCTCCGGCCCGCGACGAGGTAGTCGTCCGCGGTCTTCGCGCGGCGGAACCCCACGAACGCCGCCCCCAACATGACCGCGAAGTAGATCGCGATCACCACGTAGTCCAGCGAGCCCGACATGACCTCTCCCCTTCCTCTCGAAGCCCCTCTCGATGCTGCATGGTGCCCGCGCCGGGCGGCCGTGTCCCTCGTAGGAAGCTAAGGGTGTGGGCCCGCGGTTCGTCGTTTCGCCAGCAGCGCGATGTGGAGGTCGGCGATCGTCGCGGGGTGCTTGAGCGAGCACCCGAGCAGCGCCTCGACCCGTCCCAGCCGGTAGCGGAGCGAGTTGGGGTGCAGGTGAAGGAACCCGGCGGCGGCGACCACGTCGAGGTCGTGGTCGAAGTACGCGACCAGCGCGGCCTCGAGCGGCGCATGGCCCTGCAGCGCTGACATCAGCGCCTCCAGCTTGGGCTCGAGCCGCTCCGGCGCGGCCTCGCTGAGCAGGAGCGTGCCGAGGTCGAGATCCTCGAAGGCGACCACCTCGCCTTCCGCCGCTCGCTCCATGGCGAGCTGGGCGTCGCGCAGCGACTCCGGGACCGCGGCGACGCCGTCCACGGCGCGCCCGAGGCCCGCCACCGCGCCGGCGTGGGCGGCGGTCATCGCCTCCACGGCTGCGCGCAGCCGGTCGTCGTCCTCCACGAGCGCGAGCACGCAACGCCCGTCGCGGGTCAGCAGATGGGGGAGGCCCGCGACCTGCTCTCCGAGTTCGTGGCGGAGCACGGCGGGGTCGCTCGAGCCGTCGCGCGCGGCGATCATCCGCGCCGGGCGGGAGAAGAGGCCGAATGCGTGGGTGCGGGCGGCCAGCGACGCCGGGTCTGCCGCGGCGGAGGGGCGCAGGACGTCGTCGAGCAGGGCGCCGCGGACCGCCCCCTCCTGCACGCGGACCACGTCGTGCAGCCGGTCGAGCGCGACGAGCAGCGGCGCGGTCATCTCGACGGCCCGCCGCGCGAGCGTGTCGGCGAACCGCTCGTGGCGGCCGGCGAGGAGCAGCCAGCGCGGCGGGTCGCTCGTGGCCAGCGGCGTCGCCACCGCGTGCCAGCCCGCGGCCTCGATCGCGACCGGCCCGGGCGACCGGCCGCGCAGCGCCTCCCACAGCTCGCCGGCGGGCGGCCCGCCCGCGGCCAGCTCGACCGTCCCGTCCGGGGCGAGCACGGCGGCGCCGGCGTCCAGGAAGCGCGCGAGCCGCTCGACCACCGCGCGCTCGGGCTCGGGCTCGCCCAGCGCGTCGACCACGAAGCGCTGGAGCGAGGAAAGCCGCCGGTACAGCGGCGCCTCGTGTTCCATGATGGCCGCGTCGACGAAGCCGACCACGTCGCGGAACGGCGTGGTGATCGGCACGGCGAGCACGGGATACTCGCGCGAGCGCCCCTCGTCGATGATGGCGGCCGGCAGCTCGTCGAACACGGGGCCGACCCCGAACGCCAGCGCGGCGAGGCCGGCGTCGTCGCAGTCCGCGACCAGCGCGCGCAGCGACGCGTCATCCGCCCCCTCGAGGCGCACGCCCGCGGTCAGCAGGACCCAGCGCTGCTCGATCCATCGCGCCGGCGCCTCCACCTCGACGACGGCGGCGCCCAGCACCCGGCGGCGGCGGGCGGCGTCTGCGCCGGTCCGCAGCTCCAGGCCCAGCGACGGCTCGTCGAGGAGATCGCCCAGCGTCAACCCCGCGCGCGCGGTCACGGGGTTGATTATGAGCCTGGGTCCATCGATCATCCGTGACCGGCTCGGCGCCGTGGCGAACGGCCACGGTGTCGAGACGCCGCGGGAATCGATGGATCCAGGCTCAGGAGGCGGGCGTGGCGCTCCCGAGCCCGAGGCGGTACGCGACCGCGGCGGCCTCCACGCGGCCGCCCACGCCGAGCTTGGCCATGATCCGCGACACGTGGACGCTGGCCGTCTTCTCGCTCATGAACAGCTCGGCGCCGATCTCCCGGTTCGTGCGCCCGGTCGCGACGAGCTGGAGCACCTCCAGCTCGCGCGGGGTGAGGCCGAGGCGGTCGACGGGTGAATCCGGCTCCTCCTCGACGGCCACCGCTCCGATCGAGACGCGCCCGCGACGCGCCAGCGCGTCGATCTCTCCGAGCAGCGGCGCCGCACCCAGTGCAGCGGCGGACTCGCGGGCGGCGGCCAGCGGGATCGCCGCGGCGGTGCGGTCGCCGGCCTGCACGTACGCCTCGCCGGCGCGGAAGCGCGCATAGGCGGCGGGCCAGGGCCACGAGTGCGCCGCGAACGCGTCGGCGATCGACTCCCATGCCGCCGGGTCGGGCGGGCGTGAGGAGAGCGCGTGGCGCATCCGCGAGACCTCGGCCCGCGCCAGCGCGGCGTGCAACGGACCCTCGACCCACTGCGCGGGCTTGCGTTCCGCCGCCTCGAGCGAGTCCAGCAGCACGGTCGCGACGCCCTCGTCGAACGGCTCGCCGAGCGCCCGCGCCCGCTCGGCGCCGGTCGCCTCGGCCATCAGGCCGATCCAGATCAGCCGCACGGTCCGCCCGCCGTCCTCGGAGCCGTCCATCGTCGCCAGCCCCTGCGCGACCGCGGCCCGCGCGTCGGCGGGGCGGTCCTCGAGCAGCGCCAGCTCGGCGACCAGGGAGTGCAGCGGCTCGATCCACTGCGGGTCGACGGTCCCGGGCGACAGCCGCCGCAGCTCGCCGATCGCGCCCCGCGCCGCCGACACGTCGCCGAGCCACACGGCCATCCGCGCGCGCATCTGCTGGAGGTACAGCGGCGTCGTCCCGAGCTCGTCGCCGAACCGCGCGGCCGGCAGCCCCGGCTCGACCTCGTCGAGGCGCCCGAGGCGGAGCAGGTGGTTGACGCCCTGGATCTCCAGGAAGGTGTCGTTGGTAGTGCGCTCGGGGCGCGACGCGAGGAACGCCAGGCACGCGCGCACCTCGGCGAGCGCCTCCTCGGTGCGGCCGGACAGGTCGAGCGTCTCGGAGAGGTTCGTGACGGCCTGGACGTAGGCGCTCGTGTGGTCGATCGCGCGGCTCAGGTCCCGCGAGCGCCGCAGCAGGTCGATGGCGGGCCCGATCTCGCCCGCCGCCGCCCGGCTGAACCCCAGCGTGTTGAGCGCGCGGGCGATCACGTCCGGCTCACCCAGGCGCTCGGCCATGTCGAACGCCTGCTGCGCCAACTCGGCCGCCTCGGCGAAGCGGCCGCGGAGCATCAGCCCGCGCGAGCGGTAGTCGATCAGCCGCGCGCGCTGGTCGCTCTCGCCCTCGGGCAGCAGCGCCATCGCGCGGTCGTAGGCGTCGAAGCCCGCCTCGGTCTCGCCCGCGCCGCGCAGGTAGTGGCCGAGGCGCTCGAGCAGGAAGGCGGCGCGCATCGGGTCGGCCTGCTCGTCGACATGGGAGAGCGCCTTGCGCACGAGGGCCACCGACCGCGCCGTCTGGCCCGACTGGAAGGCGGCGGTGGCAGCGTGGCGGAGGAGCTCGATCTTGTCCATGCCCGTCAGCTCCTCGGCGTCGGGCACGCGGTCCCACAGCTCCAGCGCGCGCTCGAGGTGCCGACGGCCCTCGTTGTAGGCATAGATGCGCTTGGCGGCGATGCCGGCCGTCACCGAGGTGGCGAGGGCCCGCGGGACGTCGTGGGCGGCGTGCCAGTGGCAGGCGAGCAGGCCCGCCACCGCGGCGGGCGGCGCTCCGGCCATCAGCTCGGGGTCGCGCTCCAGCGTCTCGGCCAGCCGCGCGTGCAGCTCGCTGCGCTCGCCTGGCAGCAGATCGCCGTAGACGGCCTCGCCGACCAGCGCGTGCCGGAACGCGTAGCTGTCGTCGTCGCGCGGGACCAGCACCTGGTTCGCGACCGCCTCGCGCAGCCCCGCGATCAGCTCGGCGGACTCCAGCTCGGAGAGCGCGGCCAGCAGCGAGTGGCGCATCGGGTGCTCGACGGACGCGATCGACACGACCCCCTGGGCGGCGGCGGAGAGGCGCTCGACGCGGGCCAGCAGCAAGTCGCGCAGCGTGTCGGGGATGTCCAGGCAGCCCTGCGAGGACGCCGCCAGCAGCTCCTCCGCGTACAGCGCGTTGCCTTCGCTGCGCGCGAACACGTCGTCGGCGAGCTCCGCCGGCGCCGGCTCGTCGAGGATCGCGGACAGCTGGACGCCGACCTCGGTGCGGTTGAAGCGCTCCAGCCCGATCCGGTCCACGCCGGACGTGCGCTCGAGCTCGGCCAGCAGCGGGCGCAGGGGATGGCGCCGGTGCAGCTCGTCGGAGCGGTAGGTGACGACGAGGCACAGCGGCTCCGAGCGGGCGCTGCGCACGAGGAAGGTCAGGAAATCGCGCGTCGACTGGTCGGCCCAGTGCAGGTCCTCCAGCACGAGCACGATCGGCTGCTCGGCGCCGAGGCGGTCGAGGAGGGCGAGCAGCGCCTCGAACACACGAGCCTGCTGGCCGGTGCCCTCCTGCTCGCCGCGGGCCGGGGAGTCGCCGAAGCCGGGCATCAGCTCCGCCAGCGCGGCGCGGGTGGAGGCCGGCAGGCCGGCGGGGAGCTCCGGGCCGTGCTCGCGAGCGATCGGGCGCAGCGCTTCGACCAAGGGGGAGTAGGGGATCGCGGCGCCGCCGAGCTCCAGGCAGTGGCCGATCAGCACCCGCGCGCCCGCCGCGCGGGCGCGGGACTCGAACTCGGCGACGAGCCGGCTCTTGCCGACACCGGACTCGCCCGCGACGAACGCGAACGCCGGAACGCCCGCAGCCGCGCGGCCGAGCCCGCCTTCGAGAGCGGCGAGCTCGTCCGCGCGGCCGACGAACGTGGGTGAAGAGACGCGGTTGAGCACTGCGTCCATGATGGCCTCCCGCGCGCCGTCGCGCCAGGATCGGTCAGTGGGCGAACGGGGGAATCGGTTCGCCCACGGGGCGCGAAGCCGCGGGAAGCAGCCGAGCGGCGCCGACGGCGGAGACGCGGCGAGCGGCCGCTGGAGGCGCGGTACTCGGTGGCGGCGTTCCTGTGAGAGGCGATGACCTCGTTGGCGAGCGTCGAGGTCATGAGCGAGGGGGAATGCATGGTGGTCGGGCTCCTCGGATCGGGGCTGATGACGCACCGATCAAGCTACGGCTGAGATGAGGGCCTTACATCGGTAGGTCACGCCGACCTGAGGGGCCTAAGGCCTTACGTCGAGACGCCCGACGCCTTAGGTGAGATAGAACGGGTAGCCGAGCGACCATGAGCATCGAGAGCCAACTGCCTTCCGAGCTGGAAGCCCCGGTCGCCGAGCGCCTGCAGGCCGCCGCCGACCAGGAGGTCGTGCGCCGCATGTGGGAGCGCGACGGAACCCTGTGGGCGCCTCCGGGCACCCCGGAGGTCGACGATCGCCTCGGCTGGCTGGACATCGCCGAACGGATGGCCGCCGAGGCCGACGACCTGCGCGCGTTCGCGGCCGACGCGCGCACGGACCGCTTCACCGACGCCGTCCTGCTGGGCATGGGCGGCTCCAGCCTCGGCCCCGAGGTGCTGCGCCAGTCCTTCGGGGACGGCGACATCCGCCTGCACGTGCTCGACTCCACCCACCCGGACCAGGTCCGCGCCGTCCGCGACGCGATCGACCTCGATCACGCGATGTTCATCGTCTCCTCCAAATCCGGCGGCACGATCGAGACGATGTCGCAGTTCAAGTACTTCCACTCCCTGCAGGGCGAGGGCAGCCACTACGTCGCCGTCACCGACCCGGGGAGCTCGCTGGTCAAGCTGGGGGCCGAGCACGGCTTCCGGCGGGTGTTCGAGAACGACCCGAACATCGGCGGGCGCTACTCGGTGCTGTCCTACTTCGGCCTCGTCCCGGGCGCGATCGCCGGCGTCGACGTGGCCGCCCTGCTCGCCACCGCCCAGGCCGGCGATGGAGGCCTGCCGCCGGACCGACGAGAACCCCGGGCTGTGGCTCGGGCGCCGCGCTCGGCGAGCTGGCGCTCGCAGGGCCGCGACAAGCTCACCTTCATCGTCGACCCGCCGCTGGAGTCCTTCGGGCTGTGGGCCGAGCAGCTGGTCGCCGAGTCGACGGGCAAGCAGGCGCGCGGGATCCTGCCGATCGCCGACGAGCCGATCGTCAACGCCTCCGCCTACGGCGACGACCGCGTGTTCCTGCACATCGCCAACGGCGACGCCGAGACCCGCGGGCAAGGTGGCCGAGCTGGCCGCCGCCGGGCACCCGACGTTCAAGCTCGACGGCGAGCGGCCCCGAGGATCTCGGCCGGGTCTTCTTCGTCGCCGAGTTCGCCACCGCCGTCGCGGGCTGGGCGCTGGGCATCAACCCGTTCGACCAGCCCAACGTCCAGGAGGCCAAGGACAACACCGCGCGCGTGCTCGAGGAGGGCTCCCCCGACCTGGAGGACGGCAGCCTCGACGAGCTGCTCGACGGCCTCGCCCCGCCCCGCTACCTGGCGACGATGGCCTACGTGCCCTACTCCGACGCGGTCGAGTCGAGCGCCGCCCGGCGGCGCGAGCGCGTCGTCACCGAGCACCACGTCGCGACCACGTTCGGCTACGGGCCGCGCTTCCTGCACTCGACGGGCCAGTTCCACAAGGGCGGTCCGGCGGTCGGAGCGTTCCTGCAGATCGTGGACGAGCCGCAGGAGGACCTCGAGGTGCCCGGGGAGCCGTACACGTTCGGCACGCTGATCCGCGCGCAGGCCGACGGTGACCTGCAAACCCTTCGCTCGCACGGACTCGACGCGGTCCGCGTCGGGAAGGAGATCCTCTGATGCAACTCGGCTTCGTGGGCCTCGGGAAGATGGGCGGGAACATGGTCCACCGCATCCACCGGGACTCGGACAACCAGGTCATCGCGTTCGACTTCAACGAGGACGCGGTGGAGACCGCCGTGGGCCACGGCGCGACCGCCTCGACGTCGCTCGAGGACCTCGTGTCCAAGCTCGAAGAGCCGAGGACCGTGTGGATCATGGTCCCGGCCGGCGATCCGACCGAGGCGACGGTCAAGCAGCTCGCGGAGCTGCTCGACGAGGGCGACACGATCGTCGACGGCGGCAACACCAACTGGCACGACGACGTCCGCCGCGCCGGGCGAGCTGGACGCGATCGGCATCCACTACATCGACGTGGGGACCTCCGGCGGCGTCTGGGGCCTCAGCGTCGGCTACTGCATGATGGTCGGCGGCCACGAGGAGTCCGTCCAGCGGCTCGCCCCGATCCTCGACGTGCTGGCCCCGCCCGACGGGTGGCGGCGGTTCGGCGACGCGGGCGCCGGCCACTTCGTGAAGATGGTCCACAACGGCGTCGAGTACGGGCTGATGCAGGCCTACGCCGAGGGGTTCGACCTGATGCAGCAGTCGAAGTTCCCGATCGACCTCGGCGAGGTCGCGGGCCTGTGGAACCGCGGCTCGGTGGTGCGGTCGTGGCTGTGCGAGCTGGCCGAGCGCGCCTTCCAGGAGGAGGGCACCGACCTCGAGGGCATCCGCGGCCACGTCTCGGACTCCGGCGAGGGCCGCTGGACGATCGTCGACGCGATCGACCACGACGTGCCGACGCCGGTCATCACCGCCGCCCTCTACGCGCGCTTCTACTCGCGCGGGAACGGCGACTACACGAACAAGGTCCTGGCCGCCCTGCGCGGGCAGTTCGGCGGCCACGCCATCGAGCGCGCGGCCGGAGGGGGCTAGTGGCCGTCGCGCAACGCCCAGGGGAGAACCCGCTCGTCGAGGGCCTCGAGCGGCTCCCCGTCCCGGGCACGACGCTGGTGATCTTCGGCGCCACGGGCGACCTGTCGCGCCGCAAGCTGCTCCCGGCGATCTACAACCTCGCCCACGAGGGGGCGCTGCCCGAGCGCTTCAACCTCGTCGGCGTCTCGCGCCGCGAGATGCCCGACGACGACTTCCGCACACTTCGCGCGCGAGTCGATCACGGAGTTCTCCCGCCGTGACACGGACGAGCAGGTCATCGACGGGCTGCTCGAGCGGCTCTCCTACATCGGCTTCGACTTCTCCGACCAGGAGGGCTACGGCAAGCTCGGCGAGGCGCTGGACAGCCTGGAGGGCGAGGACCACCCGCTCAACCGCGCCTTCTACCTCTCGACGGCGCCCGAGTACTTCGGGACGATCGCCATCGCCCTCAAGGAGGCGGGGCTCAACTACCGCGCAGGGGTCGACACGCGGGTGGTCATCGAGAAGCCCTTCGGCGTCGACCTCGAGTCCGCCCGGGAGCTGCAGAAGACGGTCGCGGCGGGGTTCCGCGAGCAGCAGGTCTTCCGCATCGACCACTACCTGGGCAAGGAGACCGTCCAGAACGTGATGGCGTTCCGGTTCGCGAACTACATGTTCGAGCCGGTCTGGAACCGCAACTACATCGACTCGATCCAGATCACCGCCGCCGAGGACCTCGGGATCGGCTCGCGGGCCGGCTACTACGACCGCTCGGGGGCGCTGCGCGACCTCGTCCAGAACCACATGCTCCAGCTGCTGACGCTCGTGTGCATGGAGCCGCCCGCCACGTTCGAGGCCGACAAGGTGCGCGACGAGAAGGTCAAGGTGCTGGAGGCGATCACGCCGCCGACGCCCGAGGAGGTGGCCTCCATGACCGTCCGCGCGCAGTACACCGCGGGCGTCTCCGGCGGCGAGCAGGTCGCGGGCTACCTCGAGGAGTCCGACGTGCCGGGCGACTCCCACACCGAGACGTACGCGGCGCTGCGCCTGGAGGTCCACAACTGGCGCTGGGCCGGGGTGCCGATCGTGCTGCGCACCGGCAAGCGGCTCGCGCGCAAGGTGACCGAGATCGCGGTCCAGCTCAAGCCGGTCCCGCACCTGGCGTTCCAGTCGCACGGATCGGTGGGCGTGCAGCCCAACCAGCTGATCCTCACCATGCAGCCCAACGAGGGCGTCTCGCTGTCGCTGGGCGCGAAGATCCCGGGCTCGACGCATGCGGATCCGCCCGGTGAACATGGAGTTCCTCTACGGGACGGCGTTCATGTCCGCAGTCCCCCGAGGCCTACGAGCGGCTGATCCTCGACGCCATGCGCGGCGAGGCGACGCTGTTCACGCGCAACGACGAGGTCGACGCGCAGTGGTCGATCATCGACCCGATCCTGAAGGCGTGGGAGGAGGGCGAGCCGCCGATGGCGACCTACGAGGCGGGCACGCCCGGCCCGACGGAGGCGGACGACCTGATCGGCGGGGGCCGGCGCTGGAGGGGCCTGTGAGCGAGGAAGAGGAGCAGGACTCCTACGAGGACGCCTGGTCGGATCAGGACACGACCCCGGGCAAGGTGGAGGCGGCGCTGCGCGAGATGCTCGCCACGCGCCACCACGAGGCGCACGCGTTCGTGCCGGCGCGGGTGCTCAACATGGTCGTCATCGCCGACCGCGAGTACCGCGGCGAGATCGAGAACCGCCTCCAGAAGGTCGGGCCGCTTCAACCCGTCGCGGCTGATCCTGTGCTCGGTCAGCGAGGGGCGCGAGACGATCGACGCCAGCGTGCGGATCGGCACCTCGCAGTTCGCCGGCCCCGGCCACATCGCGGTCGGCCACGAGCGGATCGGGCTGCACATCGGGCCCCGGCACCTGAAGGCGCTCGACACGATCGTCGACGCGATGCTGGTGCCCGACCTGGCCACGATGGTGTGGGCGCCGCACGGGCACTCCGAGGGGCTCGACTCGCTGGCCCGGCTGGCCCAGATCGTGCTGCTGGACTCCCAGGACGAGCCGACCGTCCACCGCGGGCTTCGAGCGCTCGTGACCATCCTCGCCGACCACGCCTACGTCGTCGACCTGGCGTGGCTGCGCTCGACGCCGTGGCGCGAGCGCATCGCCGCCGCGTTCGACCCGAAGGTCGAGCGCGCCCGGCTCGGCGCGATCGCCAACGTCACCGTGCGCCACCGCGAGGACTCGCTCGCCGCCGCGGTGCTGTTCTGCGGCTGGCTGAGCTCGCGGCTGGGCTGGAAGCCGGGGAGCCTGTCGTCGGTGTCGGGCAGGCTGACGGGCCATGCGCGGGCCAAGCGCCAGGAGGTCAAGATCACCCTCGAGTCGGCCGACCAGAACGCGCCCGGGCTGGCCGGCGTGACGGTCGAGACCGCGTCGGGCGAGGCCGTGTCGCTGGACCGCTCCCCGGGCGGGCTGCGCTCGCTGCGCCGCGCGCGCGACGGCCACGAGGAGGCCTGGACGGTGCTGGGCGCCTCCCGCGGGGAGGCCGGCATCCTCGGCGAGGGCGTGCGTCAGGCGCTGCTGCGCGATCCGACCTATCTCCCGGCGCTGAACTGCGCGCGGGCGTTCGTGTCGTGAGCGACGCCCGAGCTGCGGGTCGTCGAGGACCCCGCGAGCGAGGTCGCCGACCTGCTCCGCGGCCGCGGGCGGCGAGAACGTCGTGCTGACCGGCGGCTCGACCCCCCGCGACGGCGTACGAGCGGGCGGTCGCAGGCGGACTGGAGCGGCGTGACGGTGTGGTTCACCGACGAGCGCTGCGTGCCGCCCGATCATCCCGACTCCAACTTCGGGATGGCCGAGGCGGCGCTGCTGTCGCGGGTGTCGGTACGGCCCGAGGTCGTGCGCATGCAGGGCGAGCTCGGCCCCGACGCGGGCGCGGCGGACTACGAGACGGAGATCCGCGCCCGGCTCGGCGACGAGCCCCGCTGGGACCTGGTGCTGCTCGGCATGGGCCCGGACGGGCACATCGCGTCGCTGTTCCCGGGCAAGCCCGAGATCGAGGAGCGCTCGCGGCTCGTGGTCGGCGTGCCGGTGGCCGGGATGGAGCCGCAGGTGCCGCGGATCTCCCTGACCCTGCCGGCGCTGGAGTCGGCGCGCTCGGTGGTGCTGCTCGTCACGGGCGCGGGCAAGGCGGACACGGTCGCGCGCGCGTTCGGGCCGTCGCCGGACGCGTCGCTGCCGGTCACGCGCGTGCGGCCGCGCTACGGCTCGATGACGGTCCTCCTCGACGAGGCGGCCGCGGCGAAGCTATGAGCGACCTCTTCATCGGCATCGACGTCGGCGGCACGAAGATCGCGTGCGCCACGCTGCGCGACGGCGCAGCTGTCGGAGTCCGGAGCTGCACCACACCGAGATCGGCGACCAGCAGAAGCTGATCGAGCAGCTGGTGACGGTGATCAACGACCTGCGCAGACGAGCATGCGCGCGCGGTCGGCATCGGCGTGCCGTCGGTGGTCGACTTCGAGTCGGGCCGGATCCGCTCGAGCGTGAACATCCCGCTCGAGGACGTCCCGCTGCGCGAGCTGCTCACCGAACGGGTCGGGATCCCCGTCTACGTCGACAACGACGCGTCGTGCGCGGCGCTCGCCGAGGCGTTCGACGACGGCCGCTTCATCTGCCCGGACCTCGTGATGTTCACGATCGGCACCGGCGTCGGCGGCGGCACGGTGCTCGGCGGGCGGCTGTACCGGGGCGCGACCGGCGCCGCGCCGGAGACCGGCCACATGATCATCGGGCTGGACCTCACCGACGGCGCGCCCGAGGACCCGGGCGAGCACCCGCAGCCCGGCTCGCTGGAGGCGCTCGCCTCCGGCAAGGCGCTGGACCGGCTGGCGCTCGCGGCCGCCGAGGCGGACCCGGACTCCTTCCTCGGCCGGCGGCTGAGCGCGGACGGCGAGGTCACCGGCCACGACTGCGTCGACGGGGCCAAGGCGGGCGACGAGGCGTCGCGGCGGTGCCTGCGGGTGCTCGGCGAGCGGCTCGGGGTCGGGATCGCCAACGCCATCAACCTCTACGACCCGCTCGAGGTCGTGATCGGCGGCGGCGTCTCCACCGCGGGCGACCTGCTGCTCGAACCCGCCACGAGCGCCGCGTTCCGGTTCGTGCTGCCGGGCGTGGGGACCAAGACGAAGATCCGCGTCGCCCGGCACGGTCCGCGCGCGGGCGTCCTCGGCGCGGCGCTGATCGCCGCCCAGGAGTGGGAGATCGACCAGAAGGAGAACGGCTCGTGAAGATCGCCTGCGCCTTCGACCATGCGGGCTTCCCGCTGAAGCCGCTCGTGCTGGAGACGCTCGCCCAGCTCGGGCACGAGACGATCGACCTCGGCACGAACTCGATCGAGCCGGTCGACTACCCGGACGACGCGCGCGACGCGGGCGAGGCGGTCCTGCGCGGCGACGCCGAGCGGGCGATCATCGTCTGCGGCTCCGGGGCCGGCGTCGCGGTGGCCGCCTCCAAGATCCCCGGCATCCGCGCCGTCGTCGCGCACGACAGCTACACGGCCCACCAGGCGGTCGAGCACGACGACTGCAACGTGCTCTGCCTCGGCGGCCGCATCATCGGCCCCGCGCTCGCCGCCGAGATGCTCGCCTACTTCGTGGCGGCCAAGTTCTCCGGCGAGGAGCGCCACGTCCGCCGGCTCGGCAAGATCGCGCAGATCGAGGCCGACTATCGAGGGGTCTGACCCTCTGGGGAACCGGACCGGCGTACAGGCGCGGTTGGCCCAGAGTCCAGAGTTTCGGCAGAACTCCCTGGACATGCCGATAATCGGGACACCATGGCGACCATCCGAGTATCCGTCTCCGCCGCCGACGAGCGTGACCTCGAGGTCCGCATCGCCTGGCTGACGTCCGCGTTCCCGTCGGGCACCGAGGTGACCGTCGTCCGCGGGACGGTCTTCAACCGCCACGGCATGCCGCCGAGCCCGGCCGCGCTGCTGTGCGCGGTCCCGCCCGGCGTCGTCTAGGAGACCGGCGCTTCCTCGCGCTCGAGCACGTCGAACGACCAGAGCTCGCTGGCCGTGCCGACGGGGCCGTCGGTGCGGTGCTGCGCGTGGCCGGCCTGGAAGTCCTGGCTGCCGAGCCAGGCGCGGAAGTCCTCCTCCGTGCGCCAGCGGGTCACGACGAGGCAGATCTCGCGGTCGTCGTTGGGCCGGAGCAGCTCGAAGGCCTCGAAGCCGGGGGCGGAGGAGACCTTCCCGGCGCGGGTGGCGAAGCGGCGCTCGAACTCGTCGAAGCGGTCGCGCGGGACGGTGATGGCATTGATCTTGACGACGCTCACGGGCCGGATCCTAAGTCTCTAGGCGACCTCGACCTCGACCTCGACCGCGAGCGCGAACGGCGGCACCAGCTCGATCCGGTCGCCGCTCCAGAAGCGCCCCGGGTCGTACCAGCTCGCGGGCCGGCGCTTGGGGAGCAGGCCCATGTGCTGGTAGGTGGTGGCGACCAGCTCCGCGCAGTAGATCGCCTCCCGCGAGGACTCGCGGCGCCGGAACCGCCCGGTCAGCCACTGCCGCGCGAGTCCCGGCGTGGTGGGGAACGGCCGCCCGTCGAAGCGCTCGACGACCTCCATCAGGCGATCCTCGTGAGAGCGCTCGATCTGGCCCTCCAGGTGCCGCGTCCACGCGCGCTGGTCGTAACGCTCGCTCCAGGTCCGGGCGGCGTCGGCGAGCACGTGCAGCTGGACGCCGCGCTGGCGCTCGCCGGTCCACACGTCGGGCAGCGAGCGGCCGAGCTCGGCGTGCCACAGCAGCGGGGGGAGGTCGTCGAGCGCGACGACCATCCCAACGTGGTTGACGGGGCTATTGGTGACGGCCTGGATGGCGCGGTCGGCGAGCGTGCGGCCGCGGAACAGCCAGATGTCGCCGGTCGCCGCGGTGGCGATCGCCTCGTCGAAGGGCAGTGACACGCCGCGTAACCTACGCGGCGATGCAGTCGAGAACGTGGAAGCTGCTCGGCCTGGCGGGGATCGCCGGCGTCGCCGCGGGCGGCGCCGTGGTGGCCCGCCGTCGCCGCGACCAGCACGAGTACGACCCGGACGAGCTGCGCGCCCGGCTCCACGAGCGCCTCGCCGAGGTCCCGCGCGACCTGCCGACTCCCCCGAAGGCGTAGCCTTCCGTCATGCCCCCGATCTCCCGCGGTTTCTTCGGCCGCCCCCGCAAGGCTGACGCCTCGCGGGTCCCACCAGGGCAGTACGTCGTCGGCGACTTCCCGGTGCTCTCCGCGGGCCCCACGCCGCGCACGCCGACCGCCGACTGGAGCCTGACCATCGACGGCGCGGTCGACGATGCCGCGAGCTGGACGTGGGACGAGTTCCGCGCGCTGCCCACCGAGACGTTCACCGTCGACATCCACTGCGTGACGAAGTGGACCAAGCTGCGGACGACGTGGACCGGCGTCTCGGTCGACACCCTGCTGGAGAACGTCGACACCGAGGCCGAGTACCTCGTCGCGTGGTCCGACGGCGACTACACGACCAACCTGGACCTCGAGGACGTCACCGGCGGGAAGGCGTGGGTCGCCTACGACTTCGAGGGCGAGCCGCTCGAGGCCGAGCACGGCGGCCCGGCGCGGCTGGTGGTCCCGCACCTGTACTTCTGGAAGAGCGCGAAGTGGGTGCGCGGGCTCACGCTCACCGTGCAGGACGAGCCCGGCTTCTGGGAGGCCGCCGGCTACCACAACCGCGGAGACCCGTGGCAAGAGCAGCGCTACTGGAACGATTGAGACCTGTCTCCTGGACGCTCGCGACGGTCCGGGAGACGGTCGCCGAGACGCCCACCGCGGTGACGATCGTGCTTCGACGTCGATGACTGGCCCGGCCACGACGCCGGCCAGCACGTCGACGTGCGCCTGACGGCGCCCGACGGCTACCAGGCGCAGCGCTCCTACTCGATCGCCTCGGCGCCCGAGGACGAGCGGCTGGTGCTCACCGTCCAGCGGCTCGACGACGGCGAGGTGTCGCCGTACCTGGCCGGGGAGCTGCGCACCGGCGACCAGATCGAGCTCCGCGGGCCGATCGGCGGGCACTTCACGTGGCGCGCCTCCGACGGCGGCCCGCTGCTGCTGGTGGCGGGCGGATCGGGGCTGGTCCCGCTGATGGCGATGCTCCGCCACCGCGCCGCGCAGGGCAGCACGGCCGACGCGCGGCTGCTGGTGTCCGCCCAGAGCTGGGAGGACGTGCTCTACCGCGACGAGCTGAGCGGCTTCGACGAGGGCGTGCGCGTCCACCACACGCTGACGCGCCGGCACCCCGACGGCTGGGGCGGGTTCGCCCGCCGCGTGGACGCCGACATGCTCGCCGAGGTCGGGCCGGAGCCGGGCGAGGCGCCGCACACCTTCGTATGCGGGCCGACCGCGTTCGTCGAGAGCGTCGCCGACCTGCTCGTCGGGCTCGGCCATCCGCCGCGCTCGATCCACGCCGAGCGGTTCGGGCCGACGGGGAGCTGAGCGATGGCCGCCGAGGGACTCTGGCTCGATGGCAACGGCGTCGCCGGCCTGCTGGCCGAGGCGTTCGGGGCCGACATGACCACCGTGCCGCGCGGCTGCGGGAGCTGCGGGACGGTCGGCGCAGGTCGGCGAGCACCGCGCCTACGTGGGCGCGGGCGTGGCGCTGCGCTGCCCGGCGTGCGGCGACCTGGCGGCGCGGATCGTCGCGCTGCCCGACCGCATCGTCGTGCAGCTGAGCGGCACCTGGCGGCTCGAGCTGCCGCGCGGTCTAGTCCTCCAGCCGGAAGCCGATCTTCAGCGTCACCTGGTAGTGCGCGACCTTGCCGTCGGCGACGTGGCCGCGGGTCTCGAGGACCTCGAACCAGTCGATGTTGCGCACGGTCTGCGACGCCTTGGCGATGGCGCGGTCGATGGCTTCGGTGACGCCCGCCGGGGAGGAGCCGGTGATCTCGACGGACTTGTAGACGTGATCGCTCATGCCGACAGTATCCCCGCCTCGCGGCGACGCAGCCGCCGGACGTCGCCGACGGCGAGGCAGGCGAGGCACAGGGCGATCACCACCAGCGACGAGGCCAGCATCGTCGTGCGGGTCCCGATCGCCGCGGCCACGCCCGCGACCGCCGCGAACCCGAGCGGCATCGCGCCCGCCGTGGTGAACCAGTCCAGCGACGTCACGCGCGAGAGGGCCTGCGCCGGGATCTCGCGGCCCAGCGTGGTCTCCCACTGGGTGAACCCGTACATGACGGCGATCCCGGCCAGCAGCTCGAAGCCGGCGATCGCCGCGGTCGAGCCGGCGAAGCCGATGATGATCGGCTGGCAGGCGGCGCCGACGAAGCACAGCACGCACGCGAGCATCGGCCGCGCCGGCTCGAGCCGCAGCGACAGCACGCCGCCCACGACCGAGCCGATCCCGAAGGAGGCCGCGATCACCGACCAGCTGGCGGCGCCGTCGAGCTCGTGGTCGGCGATCACGGGGCCGAGGGCGAGCACGCACGGGAGCGCGATCAGGTGGTAGGCGGACAGCGCCGGCATGAACGACCACATCCAGCGCCGGCGGCGGACCTCGGCGAAGCCGCCGCGCAGCTCGGCCAGGAAGCCGGCGCGCAGGGTGCCGGCGGCGGGCGAGGGCGGCGAGCCCATGCGGACGAGGAAGATCGCGCTGACCACGAACGTCCCGGCGTCGACGGCGATCGCCGCACCGGGACCGAACCCGACCACCAGCAGTCCGCCGAGCGTCGGGCCGAGGACCATCCCGACGTTCTGCCCGAGCCCCATCAGCGCGTTCGCCTGCTGGAGATGGTCCGGGCCGGCGAGCTGGGGGACGAGCCCGCCCGCCGCCGGGCGGAAGCCCGCCTCGAAGGCGCCGTAGAGCGCCACGAGCACGATCAGCATCCACAGCTCGGCCGCGCCGGAGAGCAGCAGCGCGGCGATCGTGAACTGCACGGCGGCCCGCCCGAGGTCGGAGACGAGCATGATGCGCTGGCGGGGCAGCCGGTCGGCCCACACGCCGGCGGCGAGCACCAGCACGGCGAGCGGGAGCGCCTGCGCGGCCAGCACGAGGCCGAGCTCGCCGGGCGACCCGTCGAGCTCGTCGAGCACCGCGAAGGCGAGCGCCACAGGGAACAGGGCGTCGCCGATGAAGGAGACCGCCTGGCCGGCGAGCAGCATCCGCAAGGGGCGGATCCGCAGGGCGGGGAGGGCGGCTCTGAACCCGGACACTAACCCTTCGAGCGAGGCTCAGACATCCATCGTCGCGCGCTCGATCCGTCGCGCCGCGACCTCGGCCCAGTCCGTCCCGAAACCACGCAGCTGCGCGGAGCTGGCGGCATGGTCGTACGCGACGCGGCGGTGCTCGATGTGGCCGTCGTCGTGGACCAGCGCATACGCCGCGCGCGTGTCGCCGTCGAACGGCATGCCCACCGAGCCCGGGTTCACGAGCTCGATCCCGGCCACCGAGGAGGACCGTGCGAAGGGCAGGTGGGTGTGCCCGAACAGCACCCGCGGGGCGTCGGTCCCGTCGAGCAGCTCGCGCTCGTCGTCGCCGGCCTCGGGCAGGAACGACCGGACGTCGCTGAGCGGCGAGCCGTGGCAGACGAGCGTCTGTCCGACCACGCACGAGAACGGCAGCGACGCGAGATCGTCCACGACGTCCCCGCCGAGCGCCTCGCGCGACGCGGCGATCGCGCCCGCCACCACCGGGTTGTCCGGCGCCGCGTCCGGCTCGGCGGTCCAGCGCTCGCCGTTGCCGCGGATCCACACCGCGGGCGAGAGCTCGCGCAGCCGCGCCACCGTGTCGGCCGGCCAGCCGCCGAACAGCGCGTAGTCGCCGCCGAGCACCCAGCGGTCCACGCCCGCGGAGCGCGCGTCCGCCAGCACCGCCTCGAGCGCCGGCAGGTTCCCGTGCACGTCGTAGAGCAGGCCCTGCACCCCGCGCTTATAGCATCGGGGCGGTGAGCTCTGCGGACCCGCCGCTGGTCGTGACCGGCCCCACCCTGACCCTGCGCTACGCCGAGGCCGAGGACGCCCCGGCCCTGTTCGAGCTGGCCTCCGACCCGGCCGTCACCCGCTTCTTCTCGTGGGGGCCGTACACGGAGATCGGCCAGCCCGAGGCCTACATCGCAGGGGCTCCCGGCCAAGCGCGAGCGCGGCGAGCTGCTCGACTTCCTCATCGTGCACCACGAGGACGGCCCGATCGGCGTCACCGGCCTGTCCGAGCTCTCCAGGCGCGATCGCCGCGCGACGGTCGGCTCCTGGTTCGGCCATCGCTGGTGGGGGAGCGGCGCGAACCTGGAGTCCAAGGCGCTGATCGCCGCGCTCGCCTTCGAGCACCTGGGCATGGAGCGCCTCACCGCGTGGGCGAATACGCGCAACGGTCGCTCCCAGGTGGCGCTCGAGCGCGTCGGCTTCAAGCGGGAGGGCGTGTTGCGGTCATGGCACCGCCACGGTGACCGCGTCCACGACGTCGTGGTTTTCGGCCTGATTCGAGAAGGGTGGATACGATCTCGCCTCCATCGGGTACCCATCGCCGTCGAGGGGACGCCGCCGCCGGGCTTCCGAGTGGGTTAGCGATCCTTCCCTCTGCGAGATAGCGGGGGAAATACGCCAAGGGTGGCGAGTGGGAGCAGCCGCGCACGGTGCGTGTGCGGAAGGGGGGCTCCTTGCATCCGACGGCCCTGAGGGGAGGTCTCGTTGCACCACGCTCGTTCAGAGAGGACGTTGTTCTCGCGCGTCGCCACATTGGTGGTCGCATCGTCCTGCGCGCTTCTCGGACTGCCCGCAGTCGCAGGCGCCGCATTGCCGGTGCCCGTCAACGCTCCGGTCGTCGATGAGGTTCCGGCCGACGGCGACGCCGTCCGTACACCGTCTTCGGTGCCGACGATGATCTCGGGCGCGGGCTGCCGTGCTCGCGGCCGTGGCGCCGCTTCGCGCCGCATGATCTGCCTCGTGAACCGCGCCCGCAACAGCGTCGGCCTCCGCGGCTTCCGCGGGCACCGCGCGCTCGCCCGGGCCGCCCGACGCCACGCCCGCGACATGGCCGCCGGCGGATACTTCGCGCACCAGCGCACCGGCGGGCCCTCGCTGCGGAGCCGGGCCCGGCGCGCCGGCTGGCGCGGCGGCAGGCTCGGCGAGGCGATCGCCTACGGGTGTGGGACCGGGTCCGGCGCGGGAGCGATCGTGAACTCGTGGCTGGGCAGTCCTCTCCACCGGGCGATCCTGCTCTCGGGGCGGCTCTCCAGGGTCGGCCTCGGCATCGTCCGGCGCGCGCCGGTGTCGTGCCGCGGGGGAGCGACGTTCGTGCTGGACGCGGGGCGCTGACCGGCGCTCAGCCCCGGCGCGCCTCCCACGAGAAGCCGCGGATCGCGAGGATCAGCCCCGCGACCGTCCACAGGCCGAGCACGGCCAGCGCGACACCGTGCTCGGCGAGTCCCTCGCCGTGCACCATCGCGCCGGACAGGCCGTCGACCAGGTGCTTGAGCGGGAGCACCTCGGCGATGTCGCGCAGCACGGCCGGGGCGTTCTCCTCGTCGTAGAACACGCCGGCGATCATCAGCATCGGCAGGAACACGGCGTTGACGTACGCCGGCGCGGACTCGGAGTTGGGGATCGCGTGCGAGAGCGCGACGCCGAGCGACGCGAAGCAGACGACGCCCACGACCACGAAGCCGAGCAGCGCCGGCCAGTCGAGCGGCCACGCGACGCCCAGCACCACGTGGCCGGCGACGATCACGACCGCCAGCTGCAACACCACGTTGCTGACCGCGCTGGCCGCGACCCCGGCGAGGTAGGCGCCGGCCGGCATCGGCGTGCCGCGCAGGCGCTTGAGCACCCCGTGCTCGCGCAGGAACGTGAGGTTGTAGGCGAGGGCCACGAACGTGGCCGACACCACGCTCACGCCGGCGATCCCGGGCACGATCACGTCGAGGTCCTCCGGCTGGCCCGCGAACACGGCGCCGAACAGGGTCAGCAGCAGCAGCGGCAGCAGGAACTGGAAGAACGCCGCGGTCGGATTGCGCCAGAACATCCGGCGCTCGAGCCGGTACTGGCGCCACGCGAGCGCGGTCACGCCGGGAGCGCCTCGGCCGTGGGCGCGTCTTCCAGCGCCTCGGCGGTCAGCTCCAGGTAGACGTCCTCCAGGCTCGGGCGGGTCACGGAGAGGTCCTCGAGACGCTCCCCCCGCGCCAGCGCGGCGGCGGTCAGCTCGGCGAGCAGCGCCGTCGGGTCGTCCGTCTCGTGCTCGACGAGCTCGCCGGTGGCGTCGCGATAGGCGACGCGGTACCGCGAGGCGCCCGCGATCAGCTCCTGCGGCGGGCCCTGGGCGAGGATCCGCCCGTCCTTGACGATCGCCACCCGGTCGGCGAGCGCCTCGGCCTCGTCGAGGTAGTGCGTGGTCAGCAGCACGGTCTTGCCGAGGTCGCGCAGCGCGCGCACGACCTCCCAGGCCGCGCGGCGGGCCGCGGGGTCGAAGCCGACGGTCGGCTCGTCGAGGAAGATCAGCTCCGGGTCGCCGATCAGCGCGAGCGCGAAGTCCAGCCGGCGCTTCTGGCCGCCGGAGAGCGTGCGCGCGCGGCGGTCGGCGGCCGCCTCGAGCCCTGCGAGGGCGATCGTCTCCGCGACGCCGCGCGGCGCCGGGTACAGGCTCGCCCAGTGCGCGAGGGTCTCGCGCACGGTCAGGTGGGGGTAGGTGCCGCAGCTCTGCAGCACGATGCCCACGCGGCTGCGCAGCCCGGCGGCGCGCTCGCCCGGGTCGTACCCGAGCACGGACACCTCGCCGCCGCTGCGCAGCCGGTGTCCCTCGAGGATCTCGACGGTCGTCGTCTTGCCCGCGCCGTTGGGCCCGAGCAGCCCGAACACCTCGCCTCGGCGGACCGAGAACGTCAGGCCGCGGACCGCCTCGTGGGCGCCGTAGACCTTGGACAGATCGTTCACAACAATCGCGGCCGCCACCGTCACCCTCTCATCATGGCAACCTCCTGCCCGTGGTTTGCGCCTGCATCGACATCGGGTCGAACACGACGAGGCTGCTCGTGGCCGAGACGCGCGACGGCCAATTGCGCGAGCTGCTCGCCCAGCGGGCCTTCACGCGGATCGGCAAGGGCCTGACGTCCCGGGGCCGAGATCCCGCGGGCCAAGATCGAGGAGGTCGCCGACGTGGTGGCCTCCCACCGCGGCCTGGCCGCCCAGATCGGCGCCGACCCGGTGCGCACCGTCGCCACCGCCGCGATCCGCGGCGCCTCCAACCGCGACGAGTTCGTCGCCGTGGTGGGCGAGCGCGGCGGCGTGGAGGTCACGATCCTCGACGAGGAGGAGGAGGCGCGGCTGGCCTTCCTCGGCGCCACGCGCACGCTCGGGCACCGGCTGGAGGGCCTCGTCGGCGTCGTCGACGTCGGCGGTGGCTCGACCGAGATCGCCATCGGCACCGTCGACGAGGGCGTCTCCTGGTGGGCGTCGTTCCGGCTCGGCTCCGGCCAGCTCGCCGACGACTACCTGCACACGAACCCGCCGGCGCCCGACGAGATGGACGCGATGCGCGCTCACGCCGCCGGCGTGCTCGACGGCGGCGAGATGCCGATGCCCCGCTCCGCGGTGGCGGTCGGCGGGAGCGCGGCTTCGCTGCGCCGGCTCGTCGGGCCGGTGCTCGAGCCCGAGTCCGCGGCGCGGGCGCTGGAGGTGCTGTGCGGGTCGCCGGTGGCCGACGTCTCGGGGCGGCTGACGCTGGATCCCCAGCGGGTCCGGCTGCTCCCCGCGGGCGTGCTGATCCTCGAGGCGGCCGCCAACCGGCTCGGCTGCCCGCTGATCATCGGCCGCGGCGGCCTGCGCGAGGGCGTGGTGCTCGAGCTGGCCGGAGAGTGCGCGTGATCGCGCCGCGCTGCCATCATCGAACGAACGCGATGAGCGAAGCCACCACGATCGAGAGCAGCACAGAGCCGGATCTCGGCGATCGCTCGCTGTTCTTCAACCGCGAGCTGTCCTGGCTGCAGTTCAACGAGCGGGTGCTGGAGCTCGCCGAGGATCCCGACGTGGCGCTGCTCGAGCGGGTGAAGTTCGCCGCGATCTACTCGTCCAACCTGGACGAGTTCTTCATGGTCCGCGTCGCCGGCCTGCACGACCAGATCGACGCCGGCATCGAGACGCCGCTGCAGGACGGTCGCACCCCGAGCCAGACGATCGAGGTCATCCGCGAGACCGTGCGCGAGCACATGGCCCGCCAGGCGCGCTGCGTCGAGGACGACCTGCGCCCGGCGCTGGCCGAGCACGGGATCCGGATCGTCGGCTTCGACGACCTGCGCAAGAAGGAGCGCAAGGAGCTCGACGAGCGCTTCCGCCGCCAGATCTTCCCCGTCCTGACGCCGCTCGCCGTCGGCCTCGGGCGGCCGTTCCCCTACATCTCCAACCTGTCGCTGTCGCTCGGCGTGGTGGTGCGCGACCCGGTCGGCGGCGTCGAGGCGTTCGCGCGCGTCAAGGTCCCCACCGAGATGCTGCCGCGCTTCGTGCCGGTGGGCGACGGCAGGACGTTCGTGCCGCTCGAGGACCTGATCGCCAAGAACCTGGACGCCCTGTTCCCCGGCATGGAGATCGTCGACCACAGCATCTTCCGGGTCACCCGCGACGCCGACTTCACGGTCTCCGACGAGGCCGACGACCTCGTGAAGGCCGTCGAGGACGAGCTGCGCCGCCGCCGCTTCGGCGAGGTCGTGCGGGTCGAGGTCGGCGCCTCGATGAGCGCGACGATGCGCGAGCAGATCACCGCGTCGCTGGATGCCGAGGAGGCGGACGTCTTCGAGGTCCCCGGCCTCCTCGATCTCGAGGACCTGTGGGACGTCGTCAGCGTCCCCGGCCACTCCGAGCTGCGCGACTCCCCGTGGGTGCCCGTGACCCAGCCGCGCCTGCAGGCCGACGAGGACGAGGACCCCGACGTCATGGCCTCCATGCGCAAGGGCGACATCCTCCTGCACCATCCCTACGACTCCTTCGCCACCTCGGTCGAGCGGTTCGTCGAGCAGGCCGTGGCCGACCCGAAGGTGCTGGCGATCAAGCAGACCGTCTACCGCACCAGCGACGACTCGCCGCTGGTTCCGGCCCTGATCCGCGCCGCCGAGCGCGGCAAGCAGGCGGTCTGCGTGGTGGAGGTCAAGGCGCGCTTCGACGAGCAGGCGAACATCCACTGGGCGCGCGCGCTCGAGCAGGCCGGGGTGCACGTCGTGCACGGGCTGCCGGCCCTCAAGACCCACGCGAAGTGCCTGCTGATCGTGCGCCGCGAGGGCGACGGCGTGCGCCACTACGTGCACATCGGGACCGGCAACTACAACCCGAAGACGGCGCGGCTCTACACCGACTTCGGCCTGCTGACGTGCGACGAGGAGATCGGCGCCGACGTCGCCGACATGTTCAACTTCCTCACCGGCTTCGCCCGCCCCGGCGAGTACCGGCAGGTGGTCGTCGCCCCCAACCACCTGCGCGACGGGATCCTGCGCGAGATCGAGAGCACGATCGAGGCCCAGGGCGAGGGTCGCACCGGGCGCATCCGCATGAAGATGAACTCGCTCGTGGACCGGCGCTGCATCCAGGCGCTGTACCGCGCGTCGCAGGCCGGCGTGAAGGTCGAGCTCAACATCCGCGGCATCTGCTGCCTGCGCCCGGGCGTGCCCGGGGTGTCGGAGAACATCCAGGTGACGTCGGTGGTGGGCCGCTTCCTCGAGCACTCCCGGATCTACTCCTTCGAGCGCGACGGCGAGTGCACGACCTACATCGGCTCGGCCGACCTGATGCCGCGCAACCTCGACACGCGGGTGGAGCTCCTGGCTCCGGTGCGCGACAAGGTCCTGCGCGACGAGCTGGTCGACGCGCTGGACCGCTGCATGGCCGACGACACGAACGCCTGGGACCTGGGCGAGGACGGCAACTGGAACCGGCGCACGCCCCGCGATCGCGAGCACCCGCGCAACGCGCAGCGCGGGCTCATGGAGTTCCACGCCGCGCGGGCGACCGAGTCACAGCAGCAAACTTGACGGGCGAAGGCCCGCCCGGCCACTAGGGGCCGGACGGGCCGATGCCGCGTGCGTCTCGCCTAGCGGCGGGGGAGCCGCAGGCTGATCGACTTCTGGGCGACCGCCGTGTTGCCGGCACGGTCGCGGGTGAGCGTCTGCGCACGGGCGGCGACCGTGCGGCGGTTGCGCGCCAGACCGCGCATGCCCTGGGGCAGGCGCACCGTGACGGTCTTGCGCTGGCCGGGCCGCAGCGTGAAGCGGCTGCTTCCGAGCAGCACGGTCACGCGCTGCGAGCCGATCCGAACGGCCCTGGCGCTGAACAGCGCCACGGTGCCGGAGCAGCCGCCGGCCTCGGCGGCCGGGCAGGACAGCGACAGCCGGGTGGTGGCGCGGCCGCGCCGGATGCGCACGGCGGCCTGGCTCCCGGCGATACGGGCCGAGGTCGCCGTGTTGTCGCCGCCCGGGGGCACGGGCACCGGGGCCGGGGACGGCGGCGCGTCGAGCGCCTCGATGCCGTCGATCACGTCGACGCCGACGGCGTCGGTCTGGGCGTTGTCGGCGTCGAGGCCGCCGCGGACAAGGTCGCTCTGGCCGTCACGGGCACGCAGCGTGTCGTTGCCGTTCTGGCCGTCGAGCACATCGATGCCGTCGCCGCCGGTGAGGGTGTCGTTGCCCGTGCCGCCGGAGAAGCTGTCGGGCTCCTCCGCGCCGGTCAGGACGTCGTCACCCGAGCCGCCGTCCGCGGTCACGGCCAGCAGTCCGCCGGTGCCCGCCGACGCGGCGAACGTGTCGTTGCCGCCACCGCCACGCACGTCCAGCGCCTCGGTCGAGCCGATGTCGAGCGTGAACGGGACGAGGTTGGTCCGGTCGAACTTCGCGCGGGCGCCGTTGGGCGCGATCGTGAACGCGTCGCCCGCCTCGGTGGCCCCGTTGACCTCGGTGCGGTCGAGGCCGTCCTCGCCGTCCATCCGGTCCGAGCCGTCGCCGTTGTTCCACACGAGGGTGTCATCGCCGTTACCTCCGGCCATCGTGTCGCCGCCGCGGTCGCCGACCACGCGGTCGTTGCCGCCGCCGCCCGCGAGGGTGTCGCTCCCGTCGCCGCCCTGGATCAGGTCGGCGCCGTCGCCGCCCGTGATCGCGTCCGCGCCCACGCCGCCGTTGAGCGTGGTGAGGATGAGCGGGGCGAGGCCGGCGTCGCCGACGATCGTGTCGTCGCCCGCCTGGCCGTTGACGGTGATCCGCTCGGCGCTGATGTCGAGCGAGAACGGCACCAGGTTGACGCGGTCGAAGTCGACGCGGGCGCCGTTGGGCTTGATCGTGAACTGATCGCCCTGGCTCCCGCCGTTGACCTCGACCTCGTCGCCGCCGCCGGCGTCGCCGTCCATCGTGTCGCTGCCGTCGCCGTTGTTCCAGACGAGGGTGTCGTTACCGAGGCCGCCATCCACGTCGTCGCCGCCGCGATCGCCGATGATGCGGTCGTTTCCGTCGCCGCCGATCAGGGCGTCGTCGTCGTCGCCGCCGCGGATGAGGTCGTCCTCGGCGCTGCCGGTGATCGTGTCGGTGCCGGCGCCGCCGTCGATTGTGACGGCCCGCAGCGCCGTGGTGTTCACGGTCACGGTGTCGTTGCCGGCGTCGGCGTTGACCACGAGGCTGATGGTGTCGTCGGCCGGCAGCGTCTGGCCGCCGAAGTCGGTCGAGGCGGCAGCGCCGTTGATCGACTGCGTGAGCTGGCCGCCGGCGTCGGCGATGACGACGGAGTCGCCGGCGAGGTCGCCCGTGAAGGTGACGGTGTTGTTGCCGGCGTTGACCGCGATGGTGGTCGCGGCGGACGCCGAGCCCGAACCGGCCAGGGCGGCGGCCACGGCGAGCGTGGCGAGCGCCGTGACCGTACGAATGCGGTGCGTGTGGGGGGTCATGACCGCCAAGACGCCGGTTGCCCGCATTTATTCCGGGTTGATTTCAGGGATGCTTCGCGAAGTGACGCCCGATCTGCTCCCAGAGGTGCTCGGCGATCATCTGGACCGGCTGTACCGAGCCGCGTGGGCGATGTGCGGCTCGCGCGAGGAGGCCGAGGACCTCGTGCAGGAGACTTTCGTCCGCGTGTTGTCCAAGCGGCGGGTGATCGGTTCCGACGAGGATGCGCTGCCGTATCTGCTCAGCGTGCTGCGGAATACGTTCGTGTCGTCGCTGCGCACGAAGTCGCGCCGGCCGCGCACCGCGCCGATCGAGGAGGCCGAGCCGCGCCTCGCGGCGCCGTCGTCGCGCTCCCCGTCCGAGGTGCTTGCCGCGCGCGAGGTGTTCGCCGCGATCGCCGCCCTGCCGGGCGACCAGCGCGACGCGGTGGCCGCCGTCGACGTGGCGGGGCTGTCCTACGCCGAGGCGGCCGAGAGCCTCGGAGTGCCCACCGGGACGATCATGAGCCGCCTCTCCCGCGGCCGCGCGCGCGTGGCCGACGCCGTCGGGGCCTAGAACACGATCACGGCGCGGCCCCGGAGGCCGCCCGCGTCCATCGCGCGGTGCGCCTCGGCGGCCTGCTCCGGCGGGTACTCGCCGGCCACCCGGAGCGGGATGCGGCCGCTCGACGCGAGCGCGCGCAGCTCCTCGAGCCAGTCTGTCCGCTCCATGACCGTCGCCACCCGGACCGGGTGGACCTCGATACCGCGCTCGGCGGGGTTCTCGCCGTCCCAGCCGCGGACCACGACCAGGCCGCCGCCGTCGCGCACGCGCCCAGCGCGCCGAGGAGCGCGGTGTCGTAGAGGGCGTCGGCGCCGTCCGGCGCGACCGCGCGGACCGCGCCGGCGAAGCCGCCGTCGCTGCGCGGGACGACCTCGTCGGCGCCGAAGCCGCGCACGAGGGCCTCGTCCTCGGGCTTGGCGTCGGCGATCACCCGCAGCCCGCGCTCCTTGGCGAGCACGGTCACGTAGGAGGCGAGCAGCCCGGCGCCGCCGCTCACGGCGAGCGTCGCGCCCGGCTCGAGCCCCAGCAGGTCCAGCCCCAGTTGCGCGGTGAGGCCGTTCATCGGGAGCGTCGCGGCGGCGACGGGCGTCGCGCCGTCCGGGATCGGGACCGCCGACGCCTCGGGGACCACCACGAGCGACGCCTGCGCCCCGCCCTCCGGGCGGCGCGGCAGCACGGCCGCCATCACCTCGTCGCCGGGCGCGAGGCGCGTCACGCCCTCGCCGACGGACTCGACCACGCCCGCGGCGTCCATGCCCGGCACCCACGGCGCCTCCTGGCCGGCGACGCCGGCCCCGCGCAGCCCGATGTCGGTGGGGTTGACCGCCGCGGCGTGGACGGCGATCCGGATCTCGCCCGGTCCTGCGTCGCGGACGTCGCGCTCGAGCACGCGCAGGACCTCCGGACCCCCGGGGTCGGTGACCGAGACGGCGCGCGCGGCCGTCATCCGCACATCACGAAGCGACGCGACACGGTCTTGCGGCGCAGCTTCCGCGTGCCCTTGCGCTTGAACACCACGCGGGCGTAGACGCGGCCCGTCTGCCCGGCGGGACGGTTGATCCGCAGGCGCACCGTGTACGGCCGCCGACGGTCGATCTTGCGCGCGCCGCCGCGGACGAAGAACACGACTCGGCGCACGCGCGGCGCCGCGCGGCCGCTACGGCGGCGGACCTTGAGGCCGACCTTGAGGAGCCCGCCGGGCGGCGTGCACCGGATCCCGGCCTGGAGACGGACCCGCCCGTCCGGGACCGGGGCGGCGGGTGGTGCCGGCGGGGGCGCGGGCTGCGGCGGCGGACCGCCGGAGATCAGCATCAGGCTGCTGAGCGAGTTCCAGCCGGTCCCGATCTGCTCCGCCTGGCCGGTGACGAACCCGCCTGTCCCGTTGCCGCGGTACATGAGCAGCACGCCGTCGGAGTTCCGGGCCAGGATGTCCTGCTTGCCGTCGCCGCTGAAGTCGCCGCCGCGAGAAGAGGGCGGTGAAGCCCTGCCAGCCGCTGCCGATCTGCTGGTTGCCGGTCTGGAAGCCGCCCGTCCCGGTGCCGCGGTACAAGAGCAGGGCGCCGGCGGAGGTGCGGGCCAGGAGGTCGGGCTTGCCGTCGCCGCTCCAGTCCCCGGCGGCGAGCAGCGCGGTGAAGCCCTGCCAGCCGGTGCCGATCTGCTCGCGCTGGCCGGTGATGAAGCCGCTGTCGCCGTCGCCGCGGTACAGGTACAGCACGCCGTCGCTGGTGCGGGCGAGGATGTCCGCGTGGCCGTCCCCGTTCCAGTCGCCGTTGCCGACCAGCGCGGTGAACGACTGCCAGCCGCTGCCGATCTTCTCGTCGGCGCCGGTGACGAAGCCGCCCTTGCCGTTGCCGCGGTACATGAACAGCCCGCCGTCGGGCTGGCGGGCGAGCAGGTCGATGCGCCCGTCGCCGCTGAAGTCCCCGGGCGTGAACACGAGGTCGAACCGGTTCCAGCCGGCGCCGATGCCCTTGCCCGGGCCCGCGAAGTGCCCGGCGCCGTCACCCGCGTAGAGCAGCAGCCGCCCGTCGGAGCCGACGCCGACCACGTCGCCCTTGTAGTCCCCGCTCCAGTCCGCCTGCGCGGCGGCCGGCAGAACCAGCGCGGCCAGCAACGCGGCGACGATCACCCTCCCGATCACGGCGCCAGCGTAGCGCCGCTCCCTAGAAGGTCACGGCCCCCTTGGCCTGCCAGGACGCCAGCTCGAGCAGCGCCTCGGTCGACACGCCGCGGCCCGACATCACGCACGTGTGCCCGTCGCGGCGCCAGGTGACGACGTTGCGCCCGTCCTGCTTGTAGCTGCGGAGCTTCACGCCGTCGATCGTCGTGCGGTCGCCGTCGGGCCAGGGCAGCGCCTTCCCGTCGACGATCGTGTACGCGGCTTCGCGACCCTCGAGGCGATAGAAGACCGTCCGGGTGTGCCGGTCCTCGAGCTCGTCGGTGCGCGTCCCCTTCGCCTCCCAGGCGAACTTGGCCTCGAAGTTGGGGAAGCGGGTCTCGTCGACGCGATCCTTCAGCAGCGCCGGGTTCCTCGGGTCCAGCGAGACGGCGGCGACCGGCGGGCGGGTGGCCGCCGCCAGCATCGCCTCGGTGCTCGGGGCGCCCCCGATCAGGACCACGATCACGGCGACGGCCGCCGCGGCGGCGAGGCCCGCGGCCGGGATCCAGGTGCGCGGGGAGGGCATCCGCCAGCGGCGGCGTGGCGCCGGCTCGCGCTGCAGCGCCTCGATCCGCGAGCGCAGGGCCATGGGCGCCGACACCGACCCGACGGCCGCGGTGATCGCGTCGAGGCCCGCCGTCTGGCGGTCGAGGGCGTGCGCCAGCCGCGGATCGGCCTCGATCCGGGCCTCGACCTCGGCCAGGCGGCGCGGGATCGAGCCGGCCGTCGGCGAGGGCGGTGAGGTCGGCCTCTTCGGCCTCGGACAGGGGGTGTGGTTCGGACATCAGAGGTCTCGATAGCTGTAGACGCCAAGAACGGCCGTCTTATTCCCCCGACGTTAGGCTGATCGCGTGCAGCGCGACGCACTGGTGAGCGGACTGGTGCAGCCCGGGGGCCGCGAACCGGCCCCGGGAAGGCTGGCGCTTGTGCAGGCGCTCGTCAACACGGTGGACCGCGAGCACGGCCCGGACCTGCTCGACGAGCGCGACGGGCTGCGCGATTGGCTGGCCGCGCGCGGGATGCTGGAGCCGGGCGCGTCGGTCACGGAGTCCGACGTGGAGGCCGCCCGGGACCTGCGCGAGGCGCTCCGTGCGCTGCTGCACGCCAACAACGGCGAGGCCGAGGCGCCCGGGCGCCCGGGCCGCGCTGGAGGCGGCCGGCGACCGTGCGCGGCTGCGCGCCAGCTTTCCCGCCGACGGCCCGGAGCTGGTCCCGGCGCAGGCCGGCGTCGAGGGCGCGCTGGGCCGCGTCGTGGCGGCGGCGTTCGCGGCGATGCTCGACGGGAGCTGGCCGCGCCTGAAGGCCTGCCCGCGCGACGTGTGCGGGTGGGCCTTCTTCGACCGCTCGAGCAACGCGAGCGCCACGTGGTGCTCGATGGCGGTGTGCGGCGGGCGGGAGAAGGCGGGCGCCTACTACCGGCGCCGCCGCGGCGCGCGAGGCTGACGCACCGCAAGTTCGAGCGCCGGGCCGCGTTGACGTGGCCATGCTGCTCGCCTTCGGTTCGCCGCCTTCCGCTGCTCGCTCTGCTCACGATCACGGCGGCCGTGGCCGCGCTCTCCATGGGCGGCGCGGGCCTCGGGGGCGGAGGACCCGCCGGTCGCGTCCGCCTTCGGGTTCTTGCAGTACGTCGCGCCGGTCGCGTGCACCGGCCCGGCCACCGCCGGTGAGCCGTACTTCACCCGCGCGGACTGCGGGTTCGGCGAGGTCACGCTCGAGGGGCTGGCGACGACGGCCGACGTCCAGGCCGTGCTGCGCGACGCCGGCGGCGAGGAGCGCACCGTCGCCGCCGCCACGCGCCCCGACAGCGTGTGGCGCTTCGCGATCGCGCCCGGACGACGACTGGGCCGCGGGCCCGGTCCAGGTGACGATCCTGGTCGGCGGCCAGCCCGCCGAGAACACGGGCGCGTTCTTCGTCAACACGCTGGGGGCGGAGATCGCGGCCGACGGCGACTTCCAGCCCGGCGACCCGATCCCCGTCGCCGGCACCGTGTTCGAGCAGCGCGGGACCGGGAACCAGCTCCGGCACCGACGCCACCTTCCGCCTGCGCGCCGTCGACGCCGGCGGCGAGGTCACCGGGACGACCGGCCCGCTGACCGCGGCCTCGGACGGCACCTTCGACACCACGCTGCCCGGCTCGATGACCGCCGGCCTGGAGCCCGGCCGCGAGACCGGCTACCGCGAGACGATCTCCGTCCAGCTGGTGGGCGCCACCGCCCCCGACTCGAGCCCGACCTCCGACGAGGGCGACTGGGCGGCGCCCGACGGCACGCCCGCTGGCGGCGTGACCGTCACCGCCACCCCGGCCGAGCCCGTGCTCGAGAACTCGTTCGTCTCCTCGGTGGGCTGGGTCAAGCCGGGCGAGGCCTATCCCTTCACCGTCCGCGTCAAGAACTACAAGGCCACGCCCGTCACCGGCGCGCGGGTCGCGGTCGCGGCCCCGGACGGCACCACGCTCGCCGAGACCACGTGGAACGCGGGCACGATCCCCGCCGCGGGCGCGGACGGACCCGGCACCAAGCAGAAGGTGTTCGAGGCGACCGCCGACACGCTCGGCCAGGACCCGCAGATCGTCTGGAAGGACATCTCGAGCACGGCGACCCTCACCTACGACGGCGGCGCGGCGATCGACGAGGTCAGCCACGGCCCCAAGGTGATCCCGCCCGACGGCGGCTACGAGACCGCCCGCTACGGCGACCGCCCGTTCCCCGTGGTGCCCGTCGACTACTCCGATCGCGCTCACGGCGCCGAGTCGACGGCCGGCAAGCTCGCCGGCAAGATCAACGACGCGGAGAACCCCGGCTCGACGCTCAACCTCTACCAGGAGATGTCCTACGGTCAGCTGTTCCCGAACGGGACCGTGCCGTCCGCGGGTGTCGCGACCGCCGATTGGGACTACGACGGCGGCTTCTCGTTCACCAAGAACGGCGCGAGCGCGCGACAGCTGCCACGGCGTCTCCAACGCCACGCTGCCCGGTGACGCCTACCAGGACCTGCAGCCGGAGCGGATCAAGAACGGCTGGTACCAGCTGCCCGGCTCGACCGACTACTACGGCGACGACGGCAACGGCTCCGCGCTGGTCGGCGCGCTGGCGGGCGTCGGCGCGTTGCAGGACATCGACTCCGCGTGCGGGCCGACCGGCAAGGCCGTGTTCGACGCCGCTCAGATCGCCGATCCGGAGATCGACTACAACGACTACGACACCGACAAGGACGGCGTCGTCGACTTCTTCATGATGGTCTTCGCCGGCCTCGGCGGCAACGGTGACTCCCAGACCGCGGGGGTGCCGCCCTACGACAACATCTGGCCGCACTCCTCGGATCTGCAGAACGGCTACACGGATCCGGACACCGGCGAGAAGGGCTACGTCACCGACGACCAGCTCACCGACCTCGAGGGTCGCCCGCTCTTCTACACCGACGCGTCGCGCAGCGCCAGGACGACCTCGACCACGGCGTTCCCCGTCCACGTGCGCGTCGGCCCGTACAACGTCAACCCGGAGTCGGCGATCGAGAAGGCGAGCGTCATCTCGCACGAGTACGGCCACTCGCTCGGCCTCCCGGACTACTACTCGACCGGTAGCCGCGACACGTACGGCTCGTGGACGCTGATGGCGACCGACTACTCGCAGAACATCGACATCGTCGGCAAGAAGGAGCTCGGCTGGGTCGTGCCGCGCGTGCTCGGCCCGGGCGAGACGGCCGCGACCGGCTGGAAGGACACCAAGGTCGACACCGACCGCATCGACTGGCGCGAGCCCGACGGCGACCCGTACACGCTGACCGGGCCGACGGTGCGCAACGGCGAGGCGTACACCGCCGCGCTGCCGCGGCGCCAGATCATCGACCCGGCGCTCGTGCCGTCCGGGGACCGGCTGCAGTGGTCGGGCTCCGGCAACGACTTCGGCTGCCCGCCGAACGCCGGGCACAACATCGACATCGCCCTGCCGCAGCTCAAGGATGTTCCGGCGGGCACGCCGGTGACGCTGAGCTTCAAGTCCCGCTGGGACATCGAGTGGGACTACGACTACGGCTTCGTGCTCACGAGCACGGACAACGGCAAGACCTACCAGTCGCACGAGTCCGCCAACGGCTACACCACGCCGTCCTCGCAGAACCCGAACGCCAACGACTGCCAGGGCCAGTACGGCAACGGCCTCACCGGCTCCAGCGGCTCCTATCGCGACGGCACGGCCACCGTCGACCGGGTGGCCGGCGCCTATCCCGACGCGCCGTTCCTCGACGATGCCTACGACCTCTCGGCGCTCGCCGGCCAGGCGTCGGTGGTGCGGCTGACCTACGCGACCGACCCGGGGCTGGCGCGGCCGGGCTGGTTCGTCGACGACCTGGAGGTCAAGGCGGGCGACGAGGTCATCTACTCCTCGGACTTCGAGCCGACGACCGACGAGTCGATCTACAACGGCGGCTGCCGGGAGAGCCTCGCCACCGCGCAGCAGTGCACGCACGGCTGGCAGCAGATCTCGGCCTCCGACGGCTCACCCGCCGAGCACGCGTACCTGATGGAGATGCGCGACCGCTCCGGCTTCGACGCGCACGGGCGCGAGGAGTCCGATCGCGGCGACGTCACCTTCGCGCCGGGCATGCTGCTGGCCTACACGGACGAGAACCACGGCTACGGCAACGTTGGCACCGACGACCCGCCGGCCCAGACCCCGCTGGACTCCCAGCCCGAGCCCTCGTCGGACACGCCGAACCTCGACGACGCGGCGTTCACGGCCGCCGGCGGCGACTCGCACTTCTCCGACTCCGGGGAGGGGCACGTCGACAACTACGCGGACGCCGCGCGCGAGGACGGCCTGTGGCGGTTCGACTACGACTGCCTGACCTTCGACGTCGGCTCGATGAGCGGGCAGGACGTCGCCGCCGAGTCGCGCAACCTGGTGGGTGACGTGACGTTCAAGACCGGAGCCGGCTGCGGGGCGTTCGACTACGGCAACTCGCCCGCCGGTGGCGACAACGGGGCGCCGACTTCGCGTGCGCAGGCGCGGCCCACGACCGCGCGGACCGGCGAGCAGGTCGCCTTCGACGGCTCGGGCTCGTTCGACGACCGCGACGCGGGGGAGAAGCTGACGTACGCGTGGGACTTCGACGGGAACGGGTCCGCGGACGGCTCCGGGCGCCAGGCGCGCCATGCGTACGACCGCGCGGGGACGTACGACGCGAAGCTGACCGTGACCGACACGGGCGGCAAGAGCGCCGATGGCGACGGTGCGGATCGTGGTGGTTGCGGCGGCCGGCGGTGCGGGCGCGGGCGGCGCTGCGCCGGTTGCCGGGCCCGGGCTCCGGTTCGGGCGCGTGCGCGACGGTGAGCGCCGTTCCGGTCGCTGCAGGTCACGCCGCGCGGCGGCGGGCTCCGGTTCGCGTTCTCCCGCCGCGTCTCGGGTCGCGTGGTGGCCGAGGTCTTCCGGGCCTCGAAGGGCGGGCGCGTCGATTCGCTGCGCCGCGTCGCTCGCTTCCGCGGCAAGGCGAAGTCGTTCACGTGGCGCGGGCGCGGGGTCGGGGCGGGGCACCTACTTCACGCGCGTCGCCCTGCGCTCGGGCGGGCGGCGCCTCGACGTCCGTCGCGCCGCCTTCGAGCGCCGCGGCGGGAAGTTCCACACGCGGCCGGCCTTCGCCCGCCGCGACGGGTGCGGCGCGATCCGCGCCTTCAAGCTCGAGCGGCCCGTGTTCGGCGGCCGCACCAAGCCCCTCCGGCTCTCCTTCCGCCTCGCCCGCAGCGGGCGCGCGCGGGTCGAGCTGCTGCGCCGCGGCAAGGTGATCAAGCTCGTCTCCAACCGCAGCCGCAAGGGCCTGCGCACGTACCGCCTCCAGATCGCCGCCCGCGGCCTGGCCCGAGGCGACTACAAGGTGCGCCTCCGAGCGAGCGGCGCCCGCTCCACCCTCACCGCCCGCCGCCTCTGACCACCTGTGGGGGTCAGACCCCTCACTTCCACGAAGGGGGTCCTAACCCCTCGCGTCATTTCGCTTCACGGAGGGGTCTGACCCCCTCGTGGGTGGGCGGTACGCTGGCGGCGTGACGCTCGTCCTGCTCATCGTGTCAATCGTGATCTACGTCGCCGGCCTCATCCTGCTCGCGTGGGAAGGGCGCCGCGCCGCCGCGATTCTCCTCGCGGCGGTGGGCGGCGTGGGGCTGAGCATCTTCACGCTTCCCTGAGCAGCGGTATGGTGGCGCCATGGACTTCGAGATCGAGCACGATCCGCTGGACCACGCCCACCTGGTGACGGCCTCGGGCGAGCTCGATGTGGCGGCGGCGCCGCAGTTGTCGGCGATCCTGACCATGGGCGCGGCCAGCTCGCAGCCGGTCGTGGTGCTCGACATGGGCGGCGCGACGTTCATCGACTCGACCGCGCTGGGCGTGGTGATCCGCTCCGCCGACCAGATGAACGGGGCGGGCAAGCGCCTGTTCATCGTCGCGCCCGAGGGGCCGGTCAGCCGGCTGCTCGAGCTGACCAACCTCAAGCAGCATTTCGCGGTCTACTCGAACCGCGAGGCGGCCATGTCGGCCGCCACCCCCTGACCGCCAGTCGAAGACATCGACCGCCCCGGACGGGCGGCTTCTTTGGCGGATTTCTAGGCGCCACTTTCTGCAAAACCGCGCCCACGCCGCATCCGCGGGTCGCCGGCATGTTTGAGTCGCACCATGTTGCGGTGCCTATTGGTCGCCGCGGCGGTCGTCGCGATCCTGCTCGCGCCGGCTGCGGCGGCCTCGGCAAGCCCGTCGGCGAGCGTCGCCGCGCTTCAGGTCGCGCTGCGCGCGAAGGGCCTCTACGCGGGCACGGTCGACGGTGTGGCCGGGCCGGGCACGCGCGCCGGCGTGCGTGAGCTGCAGCGCCGCCGGGGGCTGGCCATCGACGGCGTCGCCGGCCCGCGCACCCGACGCGCGCTGGGGCGCCGCGGCGGGCCGTCGCTGGGCTCGCGGCCGCTGGCCGGGCGCGTCCGCGGGTGGGACGTCGCCGGGCTGCAGTTCCTGCTCGCCCGCCACGGCTTCCCCTCGGGGCCGGTCGACGGCGGCTTCGGCCCGCGCACGGCGGCCGCGGTGAAGCGCCTGCAGGCGTGGGCCGGCCTCCCAGCCGACGGCGTCGCCGGCCCGGCCACGCTGGCCGTCCTGCGCCGCTCCCCGCCCCGCTCGCTGCTGCGGTTCCTCCTGCCGATCGCGGCCCCCCGAGGCGACCGCTTCGGCCCGCGCGGCGCCACCTTCCACACGGGCGTGGACTTCCCCGCGCGGTCCGGCGCGCTGGTCACGGCCGCCGGATATGGCTGCGTCGAGTTCGCCGGGTGGGACTCGGGCGGGTACGGCAACCTGGTGATCGTCCGCCACCGCTTCGGCATGACGAGCTGGTACGCGCACCTCTCGCGGATCGCGGTCCGCCGCGGCAACTGCATCGTCGGCGGCGACCGCATCGGGCGCGTCGGCTCGACCGGGCGCTCGACCGGCCCGCACCTGCACTTCGAGCTGCGGGTGCGCGGGGCCGCCGTCGACCCCGCGACCGGGCTCTAACGAACTACCAGTGCACGCCCTTCATCAGGTGCGAGAGCGCGACCGCCTCGCCTGTCGCCCGCTCGTTCTCGTCCTTCTTCCCGCTGGCGGCCGCCGACTCCGGGAACACGTTGTAGGCCATGTGCAGGATCTGGTCGACCGCCTTCGGCGCGAGCGCGTAGAGGACCTCGCCGAACGTCCCGAGCCGCGTGTTGATCTGCTTCGGCTTGGCGCGGATCGCCTCGCAGATCAGGTCCGCCGCCTCCTCCGGGGAGATCGTCGGGAACTGGTCGTAGAGCTTCGTCGGCGCGATCATCGCCGTGCGCACGAGCGGCATGTGGATCGTCGTGAACGTGATGCCGTCCCCGATCGTCTCCGACGACACCACGCGGGTGAACGCGTCCAGGGCGGCCTTCGACGCCACGTAGGCCGAGAAGCGCGGCGGGTTGGTCTGCACGCCGATCGAGGAGACGTTGACGACGTGGCCGAAGCCGCGCTCCTTCATGTGCGGCAGCAGGCCGAGGATCAGCTTGATCGTGCCGAGGTAGTTGAGCTTGATCGTCCGCTCGTAGTCGTGGAAGCGGTCGATCGAGAGCATCACCGAGCGGCGGATCGAGCGGCCGGCGTTGTTGACCAGCATGTCGACGACGGCGTGCTCGGCGAGGATCGTCTCCACCAGCGTGTCGATCGAGTCGTTGTCGGACAGGTCGGCCGAATAGGCGTAGGCGGTCCCGCCGCCGGCCACGATCTCGTCGCGGAGCTCCTCCAGCTTGTCCAGCGAGCGCGCGACGAGGATCGGGATGCCGCCCGCGGCCGCGATCTTGAGCGCGGCGGCGCGGCCGATCCCGCTCGAGGCGCCGGTGATGACCACCGTGCGGCCGTTGACGGCGTACTCGAAGGAGCGGTCCTTGAACAGGTCCGGGTCGAGGTTGCGCTCCCAGTAGTCCCACAGCTTGGCGGCGTAGGTGTCCAGCGGCGGGATCTCGATCCCCGAGCCCTGCAGCGCGCGCTTGGTGTCGCGCGCGTCGAACTGCGCGGTCAGCCCGAGGTAGTCGAGCACCTCGTCGGGGATCCCGAGGTCGGCGAGCACGGACCGGCGGACGCCCTTCAGCGCCGGGATCTGCATCGCGTAGCTGAGGACGCCCTTCGGGAGCATGCTCGTGAGCTTCTTGTCGACGCGCATCACCGACACCGGCGCGTGCCCGGCGCGGGCGAACGTGTTCAGCACCTCGCCGGACTTGATCGGCTTGTCGACGATGTGGAACGCCTGGCCGTCGAGGCCCTGCTCGTGGGCGATGTGGTCGATCGCGGCCGCCACGTAGTCGACCGGGACGACGTTGGTGTCGCCCCACTCGACGGAGACCAGCGGGAACCACTCCGGCAGCGCGTGGCGGAGCTTCTGCAGGACCTTGAAGAAGTAGTAGGGGCCGTCGATCTTGTCCATCTCGCCCGTCTTCGAGTTCCCGATGACGATCGAGGGGCGGTACACGCGCCAGGCGCCCTGGACCCGCGCGCGGACGAGCTTCTCGGCCTCGAACTTGGTCCGGTGGTAGGGGTGGGTGAGCTCCTGCCCCTCGTCGAACATGTCCTCGGTGAAGTGGCCCTTGAACTGGCCGGCCACGGCGATCGAGGAGGCGTGGTGGAAGACGCCGGCGCCGACCTTGTTCGCGACGTCGACCGCGTTCTGCGTGCCGCCCACGTTGAGCAGCGCGTTGCGCGTCTCGTCGGCGCCCATGTCATAGATCGCGGCGAGGTGGAAGACGTGCTCGACGCCCTGCAGCGCCTCGAGGTCGGCATCCGAGATGCCGAGCATGGCCTCGGAGAGGTCGCCCACCACGGGCTTGATGCGGTCGCCACCGCCCCAGCCGTCCATCAGCGCGTCGAGCCGCTCCCGCGAGCCCTCCCGTACGAGCACGTAGATCTCGCCCTCGCGCTCCAGCAGGCGCTCGACCAGGTGACGGCCGATGAACCCGGTCGCACCCGTCACGAAGTAACTCAACGCGTTCTCCTCCTCAGGCCAGCAATCGGCCTCGGAGCCTATAGGGACGCGATCAACGCACGCGCACCCTCACGGTGCGCGTGTAGCCCGTGGAGTACGGGAAGCCGGGAGCGCGGCGGATGCGGGCGCGGAACACGTAGGTGCGCCCACGGGCGGCCGCCGTCTGGAAGCGGTAGCGGGCGCGGAAGGTGCCGCGGCCGCTGGTCGTCGCGTCGGCGAACGTCGTGTAGCGCCGGGCGCCGCGGACCTTGCCCTGCAGCACGATCGGTACGCCGCCGCGGCGCACGCCCTTCAGCCGCCCGCGCAGGGAGAGCGTGCGGCCGACGGCGACGGACTTCGGCCTCGCCCGAAGGCTGCCGGCGGCGCGGGCGCGCAGCGTCAGGTAGCCGTTGGCGGCGAAGCGGGCGTCGTTGGCCCGGGCGCGCCAGGCGAAATGGAGCTGGCGGGACGCGCGGGCACGGACCGTGACGCGGAAGCTGCCGTCCGAGCGGGTCTTGATGCCGCGGCGGTCGAACGGGCGGGCGCCGCTGCGCAGGTCGCGCGTGAGCAGCCGCACCGAGGCGCCGCCGATCGGCTCGTTGTCGGCGTTGAGCAGGCGCCCGCGGATGGCCACCTTCTTGCCGTAGGACACCGTGCGGCGGGACTTCTTGGTGCTCGAGAAGCGCAGGACGAAGCGCCCCGGCTCCTTCGCGTTGGTGCCGTTGGCGGCGCCGCGGTCCGAGGGGGTGACGACGTCGACCACGTACGGCCCGCGCGCCACGACGTTGCCGCCGATGTCCACGACCCGCACCTCGAGCGTGCGTCGGCCCACCTGCAGCGAGCTCGGCCGCACCGTCTCGCGCGAGAGGTTCGGGCACGGCTTCGCGAGGCGGAACGAGCACGTCGACCCGGCGTCGGTCCGCTGCTCGCCGGTCTGGTAGGTGATGCCCACGTCGTAGTTCTCCGAGCCGACGACGCGCGCGGCGGCGGGATCGGTGACGTCGACGATGTCCACGCGGCCGATGCCGGCGTTGTCGGCCGCCGTCACCGTCACGGCGTCGGAGCCGTCGCGCGCCCCGCCGGCCAGCAGCCCGGCGGCCTCCACCGACACCGACGAGGGCGCGGTGAAGTCGTTCACGGTGATCTGCGCGCCGGCCATCACGTTGTCGATGTGCCCGCCCGCGCCGACCTGGCACGGCGTGCCGCCGCGCGGGAAGCAGCCGGCCCGCAGGATCAGGAACCGCGAGTCGTTCTTGTAGGCGGTCAGCGCGGGGAAGTCGCGGCGGGTGACGGTCGCGCGCGGGACATGGACCTCGTTCGAGGGATAGCCGTACCAGCGCTTCTGCGCGTTGAGCGACCTGCGGATCGTGTCGTTGTAATCGCCGGCGCCCGCGAAGACGACCCCGCCGAGCTGGTAGAGCGTGAACAGCTTGTGGTGCTTGGCGACGACGGGGTTGTCGTAGTCGATCTTGCGGTCGAGCGCGAAGTCGGTGATCGCCGTGCCGACCGGGCTGGTGAAGGTGATCCCGCCGACGGCGCCGCTCGCCACCGGCTTTCCGACGCCGACGCGAACCCCGATGGCCGTGTTCGCGGTCGGGCAGTCGCGGTCGACGACGATGTTGCCCGCGTTCAGCGCGGACCAGGTGAAGTTGCTGAACACCGTCCCGGCCGTGTTGCACGCGTACGCCGTGTACGTGCCCGCGGACGCCGGCGCGGCGCAGGCCAGCGCGGCCGCCGCGACGGCGACCAGGACCGACATGGAGCGGCGCATCAGCGGACCCTCACCTTCGCCGTGCGCGAGTAGCCGCCCCAGTAGGCGTAGCCGCTGTCGCGCTCGATCTTGATCCGGAACTGGAAGGTGCGCCCGCGCGAGGACGGGTCGCGGAAGCGGTAGTTGACGCGGATCAGGCCCTTGCGCCCGACCGAGCCGTCGGCGAACGTGCGCCAGCTGCCCTTGCGAGCCGGCGCGGCCCTGCGCGACGATGTCGATGTTGCGGCGCGGCAGCTTGCCGGCGAGGCGCCCGTAGAGCTTGATCGGGCGCCCGACGCGTGTCGTGGCGGGGCTCGACTTCAGCGTCGCCGACGCCCGCGCGAGCAGCGTCACGTAGCCGCTGGCGGCGAAGCGGACGTCGTTGACGTGCGACGCCCAGGCGAACTGGTACAGGCGGGACGCGTAGGCGGTCGCCCGGTACTTGAAGCGGCCCTGCGAGTCGGTGGTCACGTAGGTGCGCAGCTTGGCGTCGTCGTCGTCGAGGTCGCGCGTGAGCACGGCGACCCTGGCGCCGGCGATCGGCTGCCCGGCGTCGTTGAGCAGCTGCCCGGCCACGTCGGCCTTGGAGAGGAACCCGATCGTGCGGCGGGTACGGTGCTGAGCCGCGTCGTGAACCGCGCCGTCACCTTCCCGCCCTCGGTCGCGCCGGCGCCGTTGAGCGCGCCGCGGTCGGACGGGGTGAGGACGTTGACGTCATAGGGGCCGCGGTCGACGGAGTTGCCGCCGGCGTCGGTCGCGCGGACCAGTAGCTTGCGCGGCCCGGTCTGCAGCGAGGTCGCCCGCACGTACTCGCCGTAGTTGAGCTGCGGGCACGGGGCGGCGAGGCGGAAGGAGCAGCTGCCGCCGCGGTCGGTCTGCACGCCGCTGACGTCGGTGAAGTAGTCCTCGACGCCGACCAGCTGCGGCGTGCCCGTGACGTCGAACAGCTCGATCTTGCGGATCCCCGACGGGTCGGTGACCTTCACGCGCACCGGGTCCGAGCCGGCGCGGTCGCCGCCCTGGAGCAGCCCGGAGGCGTCCACGGTGAGGTCGCGCGGCGGGGTGGGGTCGCTGACGTCGATCTCGGCGCCGCGCACGTTGTTGGCGATATGTGCGCCGGGGCCGGAGCCGCACGGCGAGCCGCGCCGCGTGCAGCCGACGCGCACGCTGAGGCTGCGCGCATCGCCCGCGTAGGAGGCCAGGGCCGGGAACGACGCCTTCGAGACCGACACGACGCCGGTGTCCGCGTTGCCCTGCGGATAGCCGTACCAGCGGCCCTGGGCGTGGAGCCGGTCGCGCGTGGCGGCCGGGTAGTCCCCGGCGCCCTCGATCGCGGTGTCGCCGAGCGCGGTGATGACGTGGTAGCGGTGCGTGCCGTCCGGCGTCGGGTTGCGGAAGATGATCCGCTTGCTCAGCCGGAAGTCGGCGATCCCGGTGCCCGGCGGGGAGGTGAAGTGCAGCGAGGCCTGCGCGCCTTCGGGCGTGCGCCCGCCGGGGTCGGCATTGAGCCCGATGTTGGCTCCCGCCGCAGGGCAGTCCTGGTCGGCGACGATGCCGCCGACGGGCTCCTGGAGCGCCCACGACCGGTTGTCCCACTGCGCGCCGGCGGCGTTGCAGGCGAAGACGGTGTAGACGCCGGCGTGCGCCTCGGCCGCCACCGTCCCGATCGCGACCGCCGCCAGCAGCGGCACCAGAACCCTCGCCCGTCGTCTCATCCGGACCCTCAATACCCGGGCGCGGCGGGAAGTTGCGCGGTTTCCGTCAGACCCCGGTGCCGCTGCCGGCACGCCCGTCCCCGCCTGCGAATCGCTCAGCGCCCCGGAAAGCTGTGTCGAGCACGTCGCGGCCCAGCCGAGCCTCGAGCGCGAGCCCGTCGTCGAGCGGCAATCCGAGGCCGTCGAGCAGCGCCCGGCGGTCGGAGAGCATCGTCTCCTGGGGGAAGGCCGCCAGGCCCTCCGCCATCTCGAGCGCGCGGTCGAGATGGGAGCCGGCGGGCACCACCTCGGTCACGATGCCCATGTCCCTCGCCTCGGCGGCGGGCACCATGCGGCCCGTCAGCACGAGGTCGAGCGCCCGGCCCTGCCCGGCGATCCGCGCCAGCCGCTGGGTGCCGCCGTCGATCAGCGGGACGCCCCACCGGCGCTCGGCGCACCCGAACGTGGCGTCCTCGGTCGCGACGCGCAGGTCGCACCACAGGGCGAGCTCGAACCCGCCGGCCAGGCAGTAGCCCGACACGGCGGCGATCGTGGGCTTCGGCGAGGTCAGGCGGGTGAAGCCGAGCGGCCCGCCGGGGAGGTCCGGGTCGAGCGTCGCGATCGCCTTCAGGTCGGCGCCGGCACAGAACGCCTGCTCGCCGGCGCCCGTGAGCACCAGCACGCGCGCCCCGTCGTCGGCGCAGAAGCGCTCGAAGGCCTCCAGCAGCGCTTCGGCCGTCGGCGCCGTCGATCGCGTTGCGGCGCTCCGGGCGGTCGATCGTGATCAACGCCGCGGAGCCGCGGCGCTCGTAGCCGACCGGCGTGGCCGCCTACCAGCCGCCGCGGACGTCGGCGCGCGCCGTGCGCGCCTTGGCGGCCTTCTTGCGGCGGTCCTTCCGGACGTCCAACCGCCACATGATCATGCTCATCACGAACACGAATCCCACGAAGAACGCCATCAGGAAGAAGCCCGCGTTGGTGATGACCTTGTCGTCGGTCTCGCCCCACAGACCCTCGCCGCCGTCATGGCCTTCGGCGGCCAGCGCCGCGGGCGCCGCAAGGGCGAGGAAGGTGAGCGTCCACAGGGTGGTCTTCAACGCACGTCTCATCGCACTTCAGAATACCTATCCTCGAAGGCGTGGCCGTCGCCATCGCATCCGACCTCGCCAAGGACATGGCGGGCACCCCGCTCCTGCGCGGGGTCTCGTTCCGGCTCGAGCGCCGGGACCGGATGACCCTGTCCGGGCGCAACGGCTCGGGCAAGACCACGCTGCTTCGGATGCTGGCCGGCGAGACCGGGATCGACGGCGGCGAGCTGATGCTGACCAAGGGCGTCCGGGTGGCGCTGCACGACCAGCGGCCGCCCCGCGATCGCGACCTCAGCCTCCGCGACTACGTGCTCTCCGGGGCCAAGGAGCTGCTGGCGCTCGAGGAGCGCCTGGCGCAACTCGAGCATGCGATGGCCGACGGCGACACCTCGCCCGCCACGCTGGAGGCCTACGCGTCGGCGCAGACCCGGCTCGAGCACGCCGGGGGGTACAACTGGCGCGAGGGCATCAACTCGACCCTGCACGGGCTCGGCTTCCGCGACAAGGACCTGGAGCGCAGCCTGGAGACCTTCTCCGGCGGCGAGCTGACGCGCGCGTCGCTGGCTCGCGCGCTGGCCGGCGACCCCGACCTGCTGCTCCTCGACGAGCCCACCAACCACCTCGACATCGAGTCGCTGGAGTGGCTCGAGACGCACCTGCAGACGCTCGACGCCTCGATCGTCCTCGTGGCGCACGACCGCTGGTTCCTGGAGGCGGTCGGCACCTCGGTACTGGAGCTCGAGGCCGGGCGCGCCCGCTTCTTCAAGGGCACCTGGCACGCCTGGCGCAAGGAGCAGGCGTCACGCGAGCTGGCGCTGGGGCGCGCGATCGAGAAGCAGGAGGCCGAGATCGCGCGGCTGGAGCGGTTCGTCGACCGCTTCCGCGCGGGCACGCGCGCACGCCAGGCCCAGGCCCGCGTGAAGAAGCTCGACAAGATCCAGAAGATCGAGCGCGACCCACGCGACGGCAAGGGCCTCGGCTTCGCGTTCAAGCCGCCCGAGCGGTCGGGCCGCGTGATCTTCGAGGTCGAGGACGGCAAGCTTACGATTGGTGAGCGGACGCTGCTCGAGCACTTCGACCTGTGGCTCGAGCGCGGCGAGCACGTCTCGTTGATCGGCCCCAACGGCGCCGGCAAGACGACGCTCATCCACACGCTCACCGGCGCCCACGAGCTCGACGTCGGGCAAGCTCCGGCGCGGGCACAACGTCAAGGTCGGGCTGCTCTCCCAGCACGCCGAGGAGCTGGGCGCCAAGGGCGCGCGCACCGTGCTGGAGGCCGCCCAGCGCGCGACGTCGCTGAAGCCAGGCGAGGCCCGGGCGCTGCTGGGGCAGTTCCTGTTCAGCGGCGAGGCGGCCGACAAGCCGCTCGACGGCCTCTCCGGGGGCGAGCGGCGCCGGCTCTCGCTGGCGATCCTCGTGCACTCCGGCGCCAACGTGCTCGTGCTCGACGAGCCGACCAACCATCTCGACCTCGAGAGCCGCGAGGCGCTGGAGTCCGCCCTGCAGGCGTTCCCCGGCTCGCTGCTGCTGATCTCCCACGACCGCGCGCTGCTCGACGCCGTCGGCACCCGCACGGTGTCCGTCGAGGACGGCACGCTGCGCTCCTACGTCGGCGGCTGGCCGGAGTACCTGCGGCTGCGCGAGGAGCGCGCCGAGGCCGAGAAGGCGGCCAAGCGCGCCAAGCCGGCCAAGGCGGCGCCCGCGCCGGCCAGGAAGGCCGAGCCGGCGCCGTCCAAGAACCAGCAGCGCCAGGCGAAGAAGATCGAGGCCGAGATCGAGGCGGCCGAGGCCGCGCTGAAGGAGGTCGAGGCCGAGCTCGCCGACCCCTCCGCGTGGAACGACCCCCGCTCGGCCGCGAAGTCGAGCAAGCGCCACGAGCAGGCCAAGCGCGCGCTCCAAGAGCTCTACGCCGAGTGGGAGGCCGTGGCGAGCTAGGTTGGCGGGCATGCGGAGCGCCGTCGTCGGTTTCCTGATCCTGCTCGCCTCGGCCGCGCCCGCGTCCGCGGTGCCGTTCGGCGAAGCGGTCGTTCCTTCCCTCGCCGGAGCGCCAGGTCGCCACCTGCCTGCGGGCGACCGGCGAGCCGGGCGGGCTGGCGCGGCTCGGCCTGCTGACCCGGCGCGATTCCGGCGTGGACCTGCTGCGCGGGACGGCGGTGACGGGCTCGGTGCGGCTGGGCGCGCTCGCCGACTGCCCGGCCGTGGCGGAGGCGGGCGGCGCCGCCGTGGTCGCCGGGCCGCGTGTTCCGTGGCCGACCCGGCAGAGGCTCGCTGTGATGCGCGTCGCCGTGCGCGACCCCGGCGGCGGCTTCTCGGCTCCCGTCACCGTGGGCGCGGACCGGAGCGGCAACGCCGGCCGCGCCGCCGCGATCAACGCGCGCGGCGACGCCGTGGTGGCGTGGACGCAGGCGCGCTACGCCGGCTCGCCACCGGCCCAGACGGCGCGCATCCGGGTCGTCGCCGTCCGGCGGACGGCGGGCGGTCGCTTCGGCGCCATCGACTCCTCACGCCCTGGCGCGCCGCGGGCCGCTCTCGCCAGGGGCAGCGTCGCCGCCGCGATCGATCCCGCCGGCCGCGTCACGATCGCGTGGGCGCGTGGCGTGCCGCCGAGCCCCGACCGTCGGCCGTCGAGGCGACCGCCGCCGGCCCCGGCGCGGGTTCGCGGCCCTCAGGTGCTCGTGCGGCGCGCCGAGCAGGTCGACGGACCCGAGCTGGCCGTCGCGCCGACGGCGCGGCGCTGCTCGCGTTCACGGGCGACGAGCTCACGTGGGCGTTCGACCGCGCGCCGGCGCGGCGGGTTCGCCGAGGCCGGGACCTTCTGGCGCGAGCACGGCCTGCTCGGCGAGCCCGCGGTCGCCGTGCGGAGCGGCGGCGGCGGTCTCGTGCGTGGCGGCGCGAGAGCACCGGCGGTCGCGGTCGCCACCGGGCCGCCGCGGCCCGTTCGCGGTCCCGCGGACGCTGACGCGCTCGCTGAAGAGGTACGCCTTCAGCGACACGTTCTTCGTGTGTTCCCGTTCTGGGGCCGTATCCGCCTGAGGACGAGCGCAACGTCCGCATCCGCGCGCGCTCGGCGAGGATGGGCGCGCGGTGCTGGCGTGGACGTCGCTCGGTCCGCCGGGTCGTCCGACCGCTCGTCTCCACCGGCACGCTCGACGCCGGCTTCGGCGGCCCGAGGTGCTCGGCAGCGAGCTGCGGCCCGTCAACGGCGTCGCCGCGCTGCGCCTCGAGGACGGGACGCTCGCCGCCGCGTGGACGGACAACCTGGCGGCCGGGCGCGGCTCGGACGACTGGGCCCGACCGACCCGGCCGCCTCCACGTGGCCGCCGAGGCGGCGGTACCGCCGCGCCGACCGCCGCCGCCGGCCATCCAGGTCACCGTGCGACCGGGCAGCGCCTGTCCAGGAGGAGCCGCTGCGAGCGACCGTCCGCTGCGCCGCCGCTGCGACCTGCGAGCGGTCGCCGGGGGCGCGGACGACGACGCCGCACTGTCGAGGCCGGCACCGCGCGGCTCCGATCACGCCGACCGGCGCCGGGCAGCCGTGGCGGCGCGGCCGCGTGAACGTCACGATCCGCGCCTCGGCGCCCGGCTCCCGCCTCGTCTCCACGACGCGCCGCACGCGCCGTCCAGCGCGCCGAGCCCCCCTGCCCGGCTGCTCGACGTGCGCGCCCGCCGCTCGGCCGCCGATCGTGGTGACCTGGCGCACGTCGAGCCGGGCCGACCGCGTGTTCTTCACCGTCATCGCCCGGCCGGCGCGCGGGCGGGACTTCGAGGGCACCCGGGCGACGTGATCGGAGGCACCGACGGCACACGGAAGCGCCGCTACTCCGTGACCCTGCGGCCCGCCGACCGGAGGCGGTGCGCTCGTCTCGATCCAGATCGAGAGCCCCGCTCCCGCGCGAGCGCGAGTTCCCCGTCGAGCCCTAGAGCGGCAGCGGGCCGGGCGCCTTCACCGTGCGCAGGGCGAAGTTGGAGCGCACGTCGGCGACGTGCGGGAGCTTGAGCAGCGTCTCGAACATCAGCCGCTCGTAGGCGGCGAGGTCGGGGACGGCGACCTCGAGCAGGAAGTCGGCGGAGCCGGAGACGATGTGCGCGGAGATGACCTCCGGGGCGGCGGTCAGCGCCTCGGAGATCGCGGCGGCGGTGCGGTCGGAGTGCCCGTCGACCTTGAGCTCGACGAACACGGTCAGCCCGAGGCCGGCCGCTTGCGGTCGAGCACGCGCGCGGTAGCCGGCGATCACGCCGTCGCGCTCGAGCGCGCGCAGCCGCCGCAGGCACGGCGAGGGGGAGAGGTGCAGGCGCTCGGCCAGCGCGGCGTTGGGGATGCGGCCCTCGCGCTGGAGGATCTCGAGCATCCGGCGGTCCACGGTGTCCAGGGGCATGATCGTCTCCTCATCGGGGCGTGCTGGGCAGATCATTGCTCAAATCGGGAGCTCGACGCGCAGGAAAGGGCACCACATGCCCCGCGATCCGGGCGATCATGCCTCCCATGCTCTCGACCCGCTCCGCCACTGCGCTCTACGTCGGGGCGGTGCTCGGCCCCGGCGTCCTTATCCTCCCCGCCCTGGCCGCCGAGGCCGCCGGCCCGGCGTCGGTGCTGGCGTGGGTGGCGCTGCTGGCGCTGTCGGTGCCGCTGGCCATCACGTTCGCCGTCCTCGGCGTGCGCCAGCCGGAGGCGGGCGGCACCGCCGCCTACGCGCGCGCCGCGTTCGGGAGGAGCGCGGGCGCGATCACCGGCTGGTGCTTCCTGGCCGGCGTCGTGCTCGGCGCGCCCGCGGTGGCGCTGATCGGCGGCTTCTACGTCGCCGAGCTGCTGGACGCCGGCCGCGACGCGCGCCGTCGTCGCGGCCGCGGCGATGATCGCCGCCGTGATCGCCGTCAACTCGTTCGGCCTGCAGCACGACGGCGCGCCTGCAGCTCGTCCTGGCCGGCGTGCTCGCCGCGCTGCTGCTCGTCGCGGTGGTCAGCTCGCTCCCCGAGAGCCGCGCGGAGAACTGGACGCCGTTCGCGCCCCACGGCTGGGCCTCCGTGGGCACGCGCCGCCAGCCTGCTGATGCTCGCCTTCATCGGCTGGGAGGCGGTCTCGCACCTCGCCGGCGAACTGCGCGACCCAGCCCGCCAGCTCCCGCGCGCGATCTTCTCGGCGCTGGCCGTCGTGATCGTGCTCTACCTCGGCCTCGCCGCCGCGACGATCGGCGTGCTGGGGACCGCCGCGCCCTCCGACGTCCCGCTCGCCGACCTGATGGCCGCCGGGCTCGGCGACGCCGGGCGCACCGTCACCGCCCTGCCTGGCCGTGCTGCTGACGATGGGCGCGATGAACGTCTACGTCGCCGCCGCGACCCAGCTGGCCGGGGCGCTCGCCGCCGAGGGCTCGGCGCCCTCGGCGCTCGCCCGCCCCCGCACCGCGCTGGCGCTGCTGGCCGTCGTCGCCGCCGCCCTGCTCGTGCCGCTGGCCGTCGACGCGCTCAGCCTCCAGGGGCTCGTGCGCGCGTGCAGCGCCTCGTTCGTCGCCGTCTACGTCGCGGCGACCGCCGCCGGCGTCCGCCTGCTCGACGGCGCCGCGCGGTGGTGCGCCGCCGTCGCGTTCGCGGCGGTGGTCGTCGTGCTCGCCTTCTCGGGTCCGTTCGTCGCTCGTCCCGGCCGTCGTCGCCGCGGCGGTGGCGCTCGCGCGTGCGGCGCGTCGGCGGCCGGCGCCTGTCGCCTGCTGACGCACTACCGTGGCGCTTGTGCGGCGCGCCGTCATCGCCTGCTCGTCCTGCTCGCGTTCACCGCGCCGGCCTCGGCCGAGACGTTCGCCGAGCAGCCCTTCACCGCGACGCCCGGGAACCGGATCGCGACGTGCGTGCGGCCCACCGGCGTGCCGGGCGGCCTGGCGCAGATCGGGCCGCTGGGGCGGAACTCGACGGCCACCGACCTGCTGCGGGTCACCGGAGCGGGCACGGTCCTGACCGGGCGGGTGCGGCTCGGCCTGCTCACCGCTCTGCCCGAGCGTCGCGGAGGCGGGCGGCGCCGCGGTCGTGGCCGGACCCGTGTGGCGCCGGAGAACAGCATCGAGCTGCGCGCCGCCGTCCGCGACGCGGGCGGCGGCTTCGGCGCGCCGGTGGCGCTCGGCGCGCGGCGGTCAGTCCCATGCTGACCCAGTCGGTGGCGATCGCGCCGTCCGGCGCGCGGTTGTGTGGTGGGTCCAGCCCGCGCCGACGACCGGGAGCGCGTGGTGGCCTTCCGGCGCTCGCCGGGCGGCGCCTTCGGCCGGCCGAGGCGTTGACGCCGTGGCGCAGGGCGGAGGTGTTCGAGAACGAGCGCACGGTCTCGGCGGTGACGCCCGACGGGCGGGTGACCGTGGCATGGACCCGCTCCGCGTCGCCTCGCGGCTCGGACGTGTCGGCGGTCGAGACGGTCGACCGCGGCGCTCGGTGAGCCGTTCGGCGCGCCCCAGCGCCTGGCGCGCGCCGAGAGTGTCGACGGGCCGGCGCTGGCCGTCGCCCGCGACGGCTGGGCGCTGCTCGCCCTCACGGATGACGGTGGTGCGCGGGTGTTCGAGCGCCCACCCGGGGCGTCCGCCTTCCGTCCCGCCGCCCGCTTCGACCGCGTGCCGACCGGCGAGGGCCAGCCCACCGTCGCCGTGCGCGAGGGAGGCGGAGGGGCGGTGGCGTGGCGGAGCACGTTCGAGGCCGGCGTCGCGGCGACCGTCCGCCCCGCGGCCGGCCCGTTCGCGAAGCCCCGGACCGTGACGCCGAGCGGGCGGCACAGCGATCGGCGGGTTCGGCGTCGCGACCGCCGATCTTCGTCGTCCTGCCCGGCTAGCGCGGCCCGTTCGCCCGGTCGACCAGGACGGCGGCCGGCTGCGCGATCGCGCTCGGCGACGGCGGCGATGCGGTGCTGTCGTGGATCGACGCCCGGGCGGCCGGCGGCGATCGGGTCGACGCCCCGCGGGCGGCCACCGGGGACGCTCGACGGCGGCCTGGGCATCGCCGAACGGCTCGGTGGGACCGTGCGGATCGCGAACGGCGTGGCGCCGCTGCGCCTCGAGGACGGGCGAGCGGCCGTGGCCTGGACGGACAACCTCTCCGACAGCCGGTTCCTGGACCTCCCGCGCGGCGGCGGCCGCCGGCACGTGGCGATCGCCGGCGCCCCGGCTCCGGCCGCCGTCGTGCCACCGGAGATCCGCGTGACGGTGCCGGGCGGCCAGCGTCTGTACGAGGACGAGCCGCTGCGGGCGACCGTGCGGTGCGCGGCCGCGTGCGACCTGCGCGCCGTTGCGCCGCCGGGGCCGGGCGACCGTGGTGGCTCGGCGGAGACGCGCTCCTGCGCGAAGCCCGGCCGGGCGCGCCTGCGGCTGCAACCGGGCGCGTTCGGCGATCTGCCGCCATGGGCGAGCGGCCGGGTCACGGTGCGTCGTGCGCGCGAGCGCACCCGGGGCGACGACCGCCGTCGTCGACCGGTGGGCCGGTGCGCGTACACCCTCGACCGGTCCCCGCGTTCGCGGCACCCCACGGCGTGCTCGCGCGCCGTCGCGGCGGGCGGGTCGTGGTGACCTGGCGCACCGCCGTCCCGGCCCGGCGGATCAGCTACGAGCTCTGGGGCCGCGCGCGCCACCGCCGGTCCGTGGCAGCCCCGGCCGCGACGTGTTCCGGACCGTGTCCGGTAGGGGCCGCCGCAGCTTCCGGGTGACCCTGAAGCCGCGGCGGCCGCGTGACGTGCGCTGGGTGGAGGTCGTCGCGACGGCGCGCGACCGGCCCTACCGCAGCAGGTCGCTCGGCCCGTCAGCGCCTGAACACGCGCCTGCGCACCGCCACCGCCGTGTCGGGGTTGTCGGCGAACAGCCCGTCGACGCCGAGCCGGTAGAAGAGCGCCAGCTCCGCCGGCTGGTCGCCCCGGGCGCGGAGGTACTCGGGGCTGGCGGGGTTGCCCTCGCGGAAGTCCTCGGGCAGGAACGAGTTCTCGGGCCGGAACGTGTACGGGTGCACGACCAGGCCCGCCCGGTGCGCGTTGGAGATCAGCGAGCGTCGGCGTCAGGAGCCGGTTCTGGGCGTCGCGCGGGACGATCTGGTTCTTGTCGGGGCCGAGGCCGTCGGCGTACTTCGCCACCTCGCGCAGCCCGCGCGCGCTCGTGATGTCCGCGTACGTCCGCGGGTCGCCCTTGGCGGTGAAGTCGTACGGGCGGCCGGTGGCGCTGGTGAGCTGCACGAGCGGCACGCGGATCTTGCGGTTGAGCTCCTGCAGGTTGGAGACCTCGAAGGACTGGATGAACACGGGGGAGCTCGGCTTGTCGAGCCCGTTGGCGCGCAGCGTCTGCGACCAGCGGCTCCTCGAGCGAGAGGCCCGACGAGTCGAAGTAGGTCGGGTGCTTGGTCTCGGGGTAGATCCCGACGCCCTCGCGCTTGGCGAGGTCGATGACCTCCTGGAGGGTCGGGATCTGGAAGAGGCCGTTGAAGGCCGTGTTGGCGGGCCGCAGGTCGGGCAGGCGTTCGACCGCGCGCAGCGTCCTGAGCTCGGCGAGCGTGAAGTCCTCGGTGAACCACCCGGTGAGCGCGGTGCCGTCGACCGTCTTCGTCGTGCGCCGCGAGGCGAACTCGGGATGCGAGGCGACGTCGGTGGTGCCGGAGATCTCGTTCTCGTGGCGGACCACGAGCTGGTGGTCCTTGGTCGACACGAGATCGGGCTCGATGTAGTCGGCGCCCATCCCGATCGCCAGGCGGTACGCGCTCAGCGTGTGCTCCGGCCGGTACGCGGACGCGCCCCGGTGCGCGATCACCAGCGGCTCGGCGCGCCGCCCGTCGTGGTCCTTGCTCTTCGCCATGGCCGGCGAGGATGCTGTCACGGAGGCGGCCAGCGCGGCCGCGAGCATGAATTTTCTCATGCCCGGCATACTCGGGTGTTGCGGCGTCGAGTGCGTTGCCGAGCTGAGAACTTGTCAGCGCTGCAACGAGATCCCGTCGAGCACGTTGGCCACGCTCTCGCACGCGTCGACCGCCTGCTCCAGGGTCTCGAAGATGTCCTTCCAGCGGAACACGATCATCGGGGCGATCCCGCGCGCGCCCAGGAGCGACGCGCGCGACGAGCTGGTCGGCCTCGTTCGAGCCGGTGGATCTCGACCAGCCGCCCTCGTCCATCCCGTTGCGGAGCTGGCCCAGGCTCGCCGCGACCTCATCCGAGCAGGCCACGAGGATGGCCGCGATCTGCTCGGCCTGCTCCATCGGCGCCTCGACGGCGTAGCGGCCGAGTTGGTCGGCGGCCTCCTCGGCGAAGTCGATGACGTCGTCGAGCGCGACCGCAAGCGCGTGCACGTCGGCGGCGTCCATATGGCTCCGCCGGGCGCCGCGCTCCGCGAGCCGGTGCAGGATGTCGTGGGCGATCCGGTCGCCCTCCTGCTCGCACTGGTGGATCTCGCGCGCCAGCCCGGCCTGCTCCGGGAAGTCGGCCAGCATGTCGCGCAGCAGCACGCTGGCCCGCTGCACGTTGCTCCCGGCCTGCTCGAAGAGCTCGAGCAGCACGGGATCGGGACGCCGCCTGTTCATGCCCGCAAGCTAGGCCCGCGCGGGCGTGGTTTCGGAGGGCGTTCACAAGTTGTGAACGAGCGCTTCACCGTCCGGTAACCGGAACCCGCCGCCGGCGCTCCAGCCTCCCCGGGGATGCAGTCGACGCGACAGGTCGAGGCCGGCGAGGTCATCCGCACGGGCGAGCTGGAGATCCGGCCGTCCGAGTACCTGGCCGTGGCGGGGGGCCGTGCGCTCTCGCTCTCGCTGCGGGAGCTCGGGCTGCTCGCGGCGCTGGCCCGGCGGGAGGGCCGGGTCGTGCCGCGGGACGAGCTGTACGCGACGGTTTGGGACGCGCCGATGCGGGCCGACGACCGCTCCGTGGACGTGTACGTCCACAAGCTGCGCTCGAAGCTCGCCGACGCGCTCCCGGACTGGCGGTTCATCCACACCCACTTCGGGTTCGGATACCGCTTCCAGCCGGAGCGTTCACATCTCTTTCACGAGTCGGCCACAAGCCGGTAACAGGAACGCGTGGCTCCACTGCGAGCCTCGCAGCTGATGACAAGGAGAAGGGGAAACATGACTATCAAGACGCTCCTGGCCGCGCTCGTCGCGGCGCTGGTGCTGACCGTCGCCGCGTGCGGCGACGACGGGACCTCCGGGTCCAGTTCGGGCGGCGGCGGTGACGGCGGCGGCGAGCTGTCCGGCAAGATCGCCATCGACGGCTCCTCCACGGTGGCGCCGTTCACGCAGGCCGCGGCCGAGCTCTTCAACGAGGAGAACCCGGACGTGCAGATCACGGTCGGCACCTCCGGCACCGGCGGCGGCTTCGAGAAGTTCTGCGCCGGCGAGACCGACATCTCCGATGCCTCGCGGCCCATCAAGGACGACGAAGAGGTCCCGGTCTGCGAGAAGAACTCCGTCAAGTACGGCGAGGTCCAGGTCGCCAACGACGGCATCGCCGTCGTGACCAACACGGCGCTGAAGGTCGACTGCCTGACCACGGACGAGCTCAAGAAGGTCTGGAACAAGGACTCGAAGGTCAAGAGCCTTTCCGAGGTCAACCCCGACCTCCCCGACACCGAGCTCTCGCTCTACGGCCCGGGCACCGACTCCGGCACGTTCGACTTCTTCACCGACGAGATCAACGGCGAAGAGGGCGTGACCCGCGAGGACTACGAGCCCTCCGAGGACGACAACCAGCTCGTCACCGGCGTCGAGGGTGACGACGGCGGCCTCGGCTACTTCGGCTTCTCCTACTACGAGGGCGCGGCGGACCAGCTCAACCTGGTCGGCGTCGACTCCGGCGACGGCTGCGTCAAGCCGAGCAACGAGACGATCCAGGACGGCACCTACACGCCGCTGGCCCGCCCGCTGTTCATGTACCCGAGCTCGAAGGCCATCGCCCGCCCCGAGGTCAAGGCGTTCATGGACTTCGTGATCGCCAACCAGCAGGACATCGCCGAGGCGGCCAAGATCGTCCCGCTCACCGAGGAGCAGGCGACGAAGGCCAAGACGGACCTGCAGTCCGCGGAGCAGGGCGCGTAGCGTGAGCTCCCTCGCGTACACCCGTACGCGGCGCAGCGTCGGAGAGCAGGCGATCCGGTACGGCCTGCTCGCCGCCGCTTTCGTGTCCGTCCTCACGACGGTGCTGATCGTGCTCTCGCTGCTGCGCGAGACGATCTCCTTCTTCGGGAACGTGCCGGTCGGGGACTTCCTGTTCGGCACCAAGTGGACGCCGCTGCTCGCCGGGGACCAGCAGTCCTTCGGCGTGATCCCGCTCCTGGTCGGCACGCTCTACCTGACCGCGATCGGTCTGGTGGTGGCGATTCCGCTCGGCCTCCTGGCCGCCATCTACCTGTCCGAGTACGCCCCGCCGCGGGTGCGCAAGGTCATCAAGCCGGTGCTGGAGCTGCTGGCCGGCGTGCCCACCATCGTGTTCGGCTACTTCGCGCTGACGTACTTCACGCCCACGATCCTGCGCGGCGTCTTCGGGATCGAGGTCAACCAGTTCAACGCGCTGTCGGCGGGGATCATCCTCGGCCTGCTCGTGCTGCCGACGATCGCGTCGGTCGCCGAGGACGCGCTGACCTCCGTGCCGGCCTCGCTGCGCGAGGGCGCCTTCGGGCTCGGCGCCAGCAAGCTCCAGGTTTCGCTGCGGGTCGTGTTCCCCGCCGCGCTGTCCGGCGTCGTCGCCGCGCTCATCCTCGGCGCCTCGCGCGCCGTCGGCGAGACCGTGATCATCCTCGTGGCCGGCGGCCAGGTCGCCCGCCTCGGGCTCGACCCGACGGTGGGCTACCAGTCGATGGCGGCCTTCATCGCCGCCACCGCGCGCGGTGACATCCCGACGGGGTCGATCAAGTACGAGACGATCTTCGTCGTCGGCATGGCGCTGTTCGTGATCACGCTGGCGCTCAACGCGCTCTCGATCCGCCTCGTCAACCGCTACCGCCAGGTGTACGAATGACCGGAGCGCAGATGGCATCGAAGGCGCGCACGCAGACCAGCGTGTTCCCGTCACCGTCGAGCGGCTCGAGGGTGGCCGGCATCGCGTTCCGCGCGGTCATGTACGCCTCGATCGCGGTCGGCTTCCTCGGGCTCGGCGCGATCCTCTTCGACGTCGCCCGCGACGGGCTGCCGCGCCTCTCGTGGGACTTCCTCACCCGCTTCCCGTCGCGGATCATCCCGGAGCGCTCCGGCATCCAGTCCGCGATCGTCGGGACGCTGTACCTGATGGCGATCTGCGCCGTGCTGGTGGTGCCGCTCGGCATCGCCACGGCGATATACCTCGAGGAGTACGCCGACCGCAAGAAGCGCTTCAACCGGCTGGTCGAGGTCAACATCCAGAACCTCGCCGCGGTGCCGTCGGTCGTCTACGGAATCCTCGGCCTGGCCTTCATCGTGCGCGGCCCGCTGTCGATGGGCCGGGTGCTCCTGGCGGGCGGGATCACGCTCTCGCTGCTGGTGCTGCCGGTGGTGATCATCGTCGCGCGAGAGGCGATCCGCGCCGTCCCGCCGTCGATCCGCGACGGCTCGCTGGCGCTCGGCGCGACCCAGTGGCAGACGATCTGGAAGCAGGTGCTGCCGGGCTCGATCGCCGGCATCGCCACGGGCGTGATCCTCGCGCTGTCGCGGGCGATCGGCGAGACGGCGCCGCTGCTGATCATCGGTGCGGCCGTCTCCCCGCGCTTCAACCCGTCCAGCCTGTTCGACTCGTTCACGGCGCTCCCGATCCAGATCTTCAGCTGGACCACCGACGCCGATCGGGAGTTCGTCAGCGCGGCCGCCGGGGCGATCCTCGTCCTGATGATGCTGCTCGTGCTCATGAACTCCGTCGCGATCTATCTGAGAAACCGCTATGAGCAGAAGTGGTGATGACGAGATGTCAGAGAAGCTGAGCGAGACCGAATCCGGGTCGCGCTGATCGCAGCGAGCGCCGGTTCGGCTCGACGCAACGGGCTCCGGTGGCGGCGGATCGCGAGGTCGCGGCGGAGCCCATCTTCGACGCGCACGACGTGAGCGTCTTCTACGGCGACCACCGCGCGATCCGCGACGTCTCGATGCGCATCAACCAGCGCGAGATCACGGCGCTGATCGGCCCCTCGGGCTGCGGCAAGTCGACCTACCTGCGCTGCCTGAACCGGATGAACGACCTGATCCCGGCCGCGCGCGTGGAGGGCAAGATCGTCTACCACGGCGAGGATCTCTACGACGCGAACATCGATCCGGTCCAGGTTCGCAAGCGGATCGGGATGGTCTTCCAGAAGCCGAACCCGTTCCCGAAGTCGATCTTCGACAACATCGCGTTCGGGCCGCGCGTGGTGGGCATGAAGGGCGACATGGACGAGATCGTCGAGTCCGCCCTGCGCCGCGCCGCCCTGTGGGACGAGACCAAGGACCGCCTGAAGACCAACGCGTTCGGCATGTCGGGCGGCCAGCAGCAGCGCCTGTGCATCGCCCGCGCGCTGGCGACCGAGCCCGACGTGCTGCTGATGGACGAGCCCTGCTCCGCCCTCGACCCGATCTCGACCGGGCGCATCGAGGACCTGATGATGGAGCTCAAGGAGGACTACTCGATCGTCATCGTCACGCACAACATGCAGCAGGCCGCGCGCGTGTCGGACCGGACGGCGTTCTTCACGGTCGAGCTCGACGAGTCCGCCAAGACGCGCACCGGCGCGGTCGTGGAGTACGACGTGACCGACAAGATCTTCACCAACCCGGAGGACAAGCGGACGGAGGACTACGTGACGGGGAAGTTCGGCTGATGGCGCGCGAGGCCAGCAGACTCCACTTCCAGGACGAGCTCCGCTCGCTCGAGGAGTCCGCGCTCGGCGCGCTCGACCTCGTCGTGTCGGCGCTCGACCGCGTCCTCGAGGCGTTCGAGCACCAGGACATCGAGCTCGCCCAGTTCGTGGTCCAGGACGACGACCGGCTCGACGGGCGCTACCTCGAGGTCCACCAGGGGATCCTGTCGCTGCTCGCGCTGCAGGCCCCGGTGGCGGGCGACCTGCGCGTCGTGGCGGCGCTGCTGCACGTCATCAAGCACGCCGAGCGCATGGGCGACCAGTGCGTGAACATCGCCAAGCTGCTGCCGGTGGCCGGCTACGAGGCGCCCGTCGATCCCGAGATCCAGCAGCGCATCGTCAAGATGGGCGCGCTGGCCCGCTCCGAGGTCGCGCAGGCCAAGCAGGCGTTCCTGCTTGCGCGACGTCGAGCTGGCCGAGGACCTGGTGCGCCAGGACGCCCAGATCAACCGGCTCAACCGCGAGTGCTTCCAGCGGGCGGTCGAGACGGGCGACGATCTGGACCGGCGTGAGTGGGCGATGACGATGATGCTCGTGGCCCGCGCGTCTGGAGCGGATCGGCGACAACGCGGTCGACATCGGCGAGCAGGTCGCGTTCGTCGTCACGGGCCTGTTCCGGGAGTTCTCGGACGCCTCGCGTTCCTCGCACGTTGCAGGCTCTTCTCCCGAGATGTGACCGCGCTGTTACCGGCGGAGAGGCTCCGGCGATCCCCGTCGTCCGGGCCAGTATCCTCGCTGGCGATGAGCATGATGGCTCCAGGCGGCGTGACGCCGTCCCCGGCACGGATCGCTGTCCTTGACTCCGATTCCGGCTTCGTACAGGTCCTCACCAAGCGGTTGGAGGCGGCCGGCTGGCAGTACCGCGTGCTGGCCTCGCCCGTCCCGCTCGACACGCTGCTCTCGATGCGGCTGAACGCGCTCGTCGTCGACCTCGCCGTGCTCGGCCCGGCGGCGTGGACGTACCTCGAGAAGCTGTGCGCCCGGCTCCCGCAACTGGGCGTCGTGGTCTGCACGGGTCAGTCGACCGTCGCCCAGCGCGTGCGCGGGCTCCGGCTCGGCGCCGACGACTGGGTCACCAAGCCCTGCCACCCGGAGGAGGTCATCGCGCGAGCGGAGGCCGTCATCCGGCGCCGCCGCCGCGCCGAGGCGCGCGCCGACGCGGTCCCGACGGTGGCCGGCGAGCTCGAGGTCCGCCTCGACCAGTTCCAGGCCTTCGCGGCCGGGCGCAACGCCGACCTCACGCGCCGCGAGTTCGAGCTCATCCAGCTGCTCGCCGACCACAGCGACCAGGTCATGCCGCGCGAGGAGATCTACGAGCGCGTGTGGGGCTACGCGATGGTCCACGGCGACCGCTCGGTCGACGTCTTCGTGCGCAAGCTGCGCCAGAAGCTCGAGCGCGTGTCGCCGGAGTGGCGCTACATCCACACGCACTTCGGGATCGGCTACCGCTTCGCGGCGGAGCGGGTCACGGGCGACGAGGCGCTCGCTGCCCGGTCTCGGCTCCGCTGGCGGGCGAGGCGGTCGCTCCGCCGGTGGCGGGCGAGGCGGCGGCGGTTCCGGCCGCGAGCGCCGCCGTCCCGGCCTGAGCACGGGCTATCCTCGCCGCGTGGGCCCGGACCGCGGCAAGCACATCCGCAACATCCTGATCATCGTCCTGCTCGCCGTCGTGGTGTGGCAGGTGCCGGGCGGCGCGGCCGCCGGCGTGACGATCTCCAACATCCTGTCGCTGATCTTCGTCGGCGGGATCCTCTTCCTGGGCTACCGGCTCTACATGGAGAACCGCCAGACGATCTTCGGGCTCGAGGAGCGCCAGCGCGGCGTCCTCTACGCGGGCCTCGCGCTGATCACCATCACGCTCGTCGCCACGCGTCGCATGTGGGACGCGGGGGGCATCGGCGCGATCGTGTGGCTGATGATGGTCGGCGCCGGGATCTACGCCGTGTACGGCGTCTGGCGCGCCTACCGCGAGTACGGATAGTCGCGCCGCGCGCGTCTCCCCGCGGAGTGTTGGCACGAAGTCGTAACACTCGCGCGTAGTTCCGTGCTGCGGCTCAGGCGAGGGTGTGCCATGCGCGCACCACAGCACGGACAAGCCGCTGTCGAGCTGGTCGCGCTGCTCCCGGTCCTCGCCGCACTGCTCGCGATCGCCTGGCAACTCGCGCTCGCGGGCCACGCCACCTGGGCGGCCTCGGCGGCCGCCAGGGCCGCGGCGCGCGCCGCCGCGGTCGGCGCTGACCCCGCCGCGGCCGCCCGCGGGCACCTCCCACGGCGCCTCGAGCGCGGTCTACGGGTGCGCGAGCGCGACGACGGCGAGGTCGCGGTCAGCGTCCGCCTCCCCTCCGTGCTCCCGCCGCTCCATCTCGGGCGAGCGCACGCCATCGCGAGCTTCCCCGCCCAATGACGCGCCGTCGCGAGCGCACCTCGGTCTTCCCCACCCGATCACGCGCCGCTGCGAGCGGGGTCAGGCGACCGTCGAGCTCACGGCGCTGCTGCCGCTGCTCGTCGTCGTGGCCCTCAGCGCCTACACGGTGCTCGCCGCACTGGCGGCCCACGAGCAGGCAGGCGCCGCCGCCGAGGCCGGGGCCGTCGCGCTGCTGCAGGACCGCGACGCCCACGCCGCCGCGCGCGACGCGTTACCGGCCGCCGCGCGAGGGCGGGCCACCGTCGCGCTCGACGGCGGCCGCGTGCGGGTCGCGGTCCGCCCGAGGGTGCCGTTGCTCGCGAGCCGCCTCGAGGCCCGCGTGACCGCCGACGCGGGTCCCCGGAGCGCGCCGTGAGGGGCGCCGCCGCCACGCTCGGCCGCCGCGCGGCCGGCTATTTCCTCGAGCCCACGGCCGCGCCGGTCGCCGTCGAGGGTTCGCTCGAGCCGGCCTCTGCCCCGCCGCCGCCCGGCTCCACCCTCCCGCCGCGCGTCGCCGTGCTCGGTCGCCACGCAGCGGCGGCGCCGCTGGCCGTGGCCGTCGCCAACGCGCTCCGCGCGGGCCACAGGGCGTCGGCGGCGGCGGTCGCCATCTGGGCGCCGCCGCGTGAGCCCGCGGCCGTCGCGGACCCGCCGGCGCTCGCCCTCGCCGGTGCGCCGGACGCGGCCGAGCCGGGCTCCCGGCCGCCTTCCACTCCCGCGGCGTCGCGCCTCGCCGCGCGGCTCCGCGCCCGAGGGCTCCCGGCCACGTCCCGAGGGCGCCTCGCGTGGATCCAGCTCGCCGACCACCCGGTCGCGGCGGCACTCGCCGCGCGCCGCCTCTCCGGAGCGGTCGAGGTCCCCGTGGTCGTCGTGCTGGCCGGACCCCGTGGCGCGGTGCTGGAGGCGCTCCTGCGCGAACAGGACCTCGCGGTCATCGTGACCCGTGATCCCGGCGGCGCGCTCGGTCGGCTCGCGGTGTCGACCTGCGAGATACCGGCCGTCGCCTGCGCCCCGCTCCCCGCAGGCCCGGCGCGCGTGCTCGCCGCCGCCGGCCTCGCCGGGGCACGCGCGCTGGACCCGCCGGTACGAACCGCGCTGCGGCGGCTCTCCGAGCCGTTGCCGGTCGCGCTGAGGCTGGGGCCCGCGGAGCAATGAACGTCGCGGCGGACAGGGACGGAGGGCGATGAAGAACGCGGCAGCGACACGGGCGGCGGAGCGACGACGGAGGGAGCAGCGATGACGGGCGGAGGACGGACTACGCGCGACGTGTGCGGGCAGGCCTCGGTGCTGGTGGTCGGCGGGCTCGCCGCCGTGCTCGTCGGCGCCCTCGTGCTCGGCGCGGTGGCGCGCGCGGTCGGCGCGGGAAGCCGAGGCGCAGCGTGCCGCGGACCTTGCGGCGCTCGCCGGCGCACGCGCGATGCGCGCGGCCTACCCGCGCCTGTTCGAGCCGAGCACCGTCCGCGGCCGGCCGAACCCCGCCCATCTCGAACGGGCCGAGTACCTCGCGCTCGGCCGCGCCGCGGCCGACACGGTTGCGAGTGCGAACCGCTCCGACGACGCGACCGTGGCATTCCCCGACGCGTCCTCGTTCGCGCCGGTCCGCGTGCGCGTGACGGTCGGCGAGCACCTCGAGGTGGTCCGCGGGCGCGCCCGACGCGCGGTCTCGATGCGCGCCTCCGCTGAGGCCGAGCTCGCGCCCGAGGGGCTCGTGACGGTGGCCGCGGGCGGCGGGTACGAGGGTCCGCTGGAGCACCGGCAGGGCAAGCCGATGCGCCCGGACGTCGCCCGCGCGTTTGACCGCATGGAGCGCGCCGCCCGGGCGGACGGCGTCGGCCTGCTGATCAACAGCGCCTACCGCTCCGACGCCGAGCAGGCCGTGCTGTGGCGCCGTCACCCAGACCCAAAGTGGGTCGCGCGGCCCGGCGAGTCGTTGCACCGGTACGGAACCGAGCTCGACCTCGGCCCGCCCGCCGCGTACGCCTGGCTCGCGGCGAACGGCGAGCGCTTCCACTTCCTTCAGAGGTACGAATGGGAACCGTGGCATTGGGGCTACGCGCTGAACGCGCGCTCGGCCGGTGCCACGGGCGGCGACGGCCGCGCCGCGCGCGCGGTGCCCGCCTTCGTCCCCGCGCGCTTCGCGCCGCTGCTCACGCGCGCCGCCCAGCGCTGGAACGTGTCGGCGGCTCTGCTCGCGGCGCAGATCTACGCGGAGAGCAACTTCAACCCGTTCGCGGTCAGCCGCGCGGGCGCGCAGGGCATCGCGCAGTTCATGCCCGAGACGGCCGCCGCGGTCGGCCTCGCCGATCCATTCGACGCGGCGCAGGCGATCGAAGCGCAGGGGCGGCTGATGCGCGACCTACTGCGCCGCTTCGCCTCGGTTCCACTGGCGTTGGCCGCCTACAACGCCGGGCCGGCGCCGGTCGCGGCCTGCGGCTGCGTGCCGCCGATCGCGGAGACGCGCGGCTACGTCGCGCGCATCCTCGGCCTGCTGGGCGGGGCCGGCGACCCCTCCGCCGGAGTCCTCGCCGTCCGCCTGGTGAAGTGATGTCGCGGCCGGGCGAAGTCGCTCTCGGCCAGCGGTCCTGCCCGGCTCTTGACCAGCGCGTGTGCCGCGGCGTAGGCCGAGCCCGCCAGTGCCGGGACGATGGGCAGCCAGCGCGGAAGCCGGAGGCCCCACCGCCGGACGAACGCGAGCGCGCCGACGCCGGCGAGGAGAATCACGACCCCCGCGGCCAGGCTGGCGCGTCGGAACGCCGCCGGATCCACGAACGTGCGTGCCAGCCCGAGCGTCCCGCCGGCGCCCTGATAGCCACGGACGAAGAGCGCATAGGCGGCCGCCCACGCGAACGCGGCGTAGCCCGCCCAGCGGAACGGGGGTGCGGACGTTGCGGCTGCGGCCTTGGCCGGCGAGGAGGTCGCGGGCGAGGAGGTCGCGCAAGCGGGCGCCGGTGGCGAGGTGGTGGCGACTTGGAGGCGGGCCGGGCTGCTGCGAGTGGTGCTGACCATGGAGCCGATGATCGGCCGCCGCGCGACCGCTTTCATCCGCCCTGGGTCGCGGCTCCTGTACGACCTGAGGCGGACCCGAGCCGCCCCCGTCACCCCCCAGTGCGCACGAGGCCTGTCTCGTAGGCGAAGACGGCCAACTGGACGCGGTCGCGCTGGTCGAGCTTGGCGAGCAGCCGTCCGACGTGCGTCTTGACCGTCGCCTCGGCCATGAAGAGGTCGGCCGCGATCTCGGCGTTCGAGCGTCCGCGGGCGACCTCGAGCAGCAGCTCGCGCTCGCGCGGCGTCAGCAGCGCGAGCCGCGGATCCTCGCCGGTGTCCGCGGGCAGCGCACCGGCGACGTGGTCGAGCAGGCGGCGGGTGGAGCTCGGCGCGATGACGGCGTCGCCGCTGAGCACCGCCCGGATGCCGCCCAGCAGCTCCTCGGGCCGCGAGTCCTTGAGCAGGAACCCGCTCGCGCCCGCCCGGATGGCGGCGAACACGTACTCGTCGAGGTCGAAGGTCGTGAGGACGATCACCCTCGGCGCGGGGCGATCCGCAGCGGCGCCGCAGACCAGTCGCTCGGTGGTCTGGACGCCGTCCATGCCCGGCATGCGCACGTCCATCAGCACGACGTCGGCGTTCGTGACGGCCAGCGCCTCGAGGGCGGCACGACCGTCCTCGGCCTCCCCGACGACCTCCATGTCCGCCTGCGCCTCGATCAGCATGCGGAACCCGGCGCGCACGAGCGCCTGGTCGTCGACGAGGAAGACGCGGGCGCTCACGCCTGCGAGGCGACGCGGTCGGTGGGGAGGACGGCGCGGACCTCGAAGCCGCCCTCGTCGCGCGGGCCGGCCGCCAGCGAGCCGTCGTGCATGTCCACCCGCTCGCGCATGCCCACGAGGCCGTGCCCGCGGCCGTTTCCCGCCGAGTGCAGGCCGCCGCCGCCGCTCGCGGAGTGCGCGCCACGACCATCGCCCGCGGAGCGTGCGCCGCGGCCGTCGTCGCGGACGACCAGCTCGACCGCGTCGTCGCGGGGGGACGTCGCTGGGCGGCACGAACGCCAGCAGCAGCACGCCGGCCAGACACGCGTCGCCGGTGACCGGGCGCTCGTCGTACCAGCGCACGAGCCGAGGGGTATCCGACCGAGGATAAGGCGCGCGGGCGGCCCGCCGCCGCGCGGGCATCCACCTCACAGGATGAGCCCCCGGCGCGTTCCCCTGGGGAGATCGCAACCGAACCATCCGCTCGATGTCGGCGGGCGCGCGGAGATCGGCGCGCACGGCCGCCGACGTCCATCAGGCCGATGCGCTGGACCTGCGGGGGCGCCACGCACGGATCGAGCCGATGCGCGGCGGACTGCAGCACGTGGGCGACGATCCGCCGCGGGCGGCGCGGGGCGGGCTCGCGCGGGGGCTCGGTGAGCCGGCGGCGGGTGGTCTCGCGGGTCATGTGGGCGGCGACGACGTGACCGGTGATCATGGGGTGCTCCTTCCGGGAAGCGGGCCCGTCGACGCGCGGACGACGAGTCGGGTGGGGAGTTCGACGGAGGCGGGGCCCTCGGCCTCGAGCAGCAGGCGGACGGCCTCGGCCCCCTTGCGGTCGTGCGGCTGCGCGCACGGTGGTGAGCGGGGGGAGAGCGGACGCGGCCTCGGGGATGTCGTCGAAGCCGGCCACGGAGAGCTGGGAGGGGACGGCGATGCCGCGCGCGGCGGCGGCGTCGAGCACGCCGAGCGCGAGCTCGTCGTGGAGGGTGAGGATCGCGGTCGGGCGGTCGGCGCGGTCCAGGAGGGGCGCGCCGGCCTCGCGGCCGGTCTCGCGGTCCGAGCCGGGCGCGGACCCCACCGGCGACGCTCGCCCAGTCGACGCCGGCGGCCACGAGGCCGTCGCGCCAGCCGGTCAGCCGCGCGATGTTCACGTGGCGGGTGGCGGCCTCCAGCGCCTCGGGCGCCGTGCGCTCCTGCCCGGACCGCGGTATCACGATGCCGAAGTCCCGGTGCCCGAGCGCGACGAGGTGCTCGGCGACGGCCCGGCAGGCGCCGCGGTCGTCGATGTTGACCGAACGGCGGCCGGCGCCCGGCTCGTAGTCGACCAGCACGTAGGGGAGGCGCCGGTCCAGCACGGCCAGGTGGCGCGGGTCCTCCTCGGGCGTGCAGTAGAGGATGAAGCCGTCGACGAGCGCGGACTGGACGAGCGCGGCATCGCGCCCCTCCATCCGGGGCACCAGCGAGAGGCCGACCGCGCGCTCCTCGCAGCCCGCGGCGACGCCGTGGAGGAACTGCACCGTGGCGGGATCGGTGAAGGCGCGGGTCAGCGCGTAGTCGAGCACGAGCCCGATCGAGCCGGTCTCGCCGCGGGAGAGCGTCCGCGCGACAGGGTTGGGGCCCGAGTAGCCGAGCTCGGCGGCGGCGGCCAGCACGCGCTCGCGGAGCGCCGGTGACAGCTGGTCGGGGCGGTTGTAGGCGTTCGAGACGGTCATGCGCGACACGCCCACGGCGGCCGCGACTGTGGCGAGCGTGACGGGGCGGGCTGGATCGGATTCGGTGCGAGGAGCCATCTGTAGCGGTAAAGACTATACCGGTAAAGCGGTCTCGTCAAGGGCGACGCGGCTAGAGCGGCCACGGGATCGACATCACCACCTCCAACCCCGAGATCGAGATCGACGGGGCGGCCTCGCGGGCGATCTTCCGCTTCAGGGACGCCGACGGCGACCGGCGCGGGGTGCTCGCGAGCATCGAGCAGCCGCAGACGCCCGCACCCGCGGAGGCCTGCCACGGCGACACGGGTCCGGTGGGGTCCGCCAACCCGCAGGTATCCGGGACGACGCACACGTACGAGCGGATGCCCGGGCAAGGTTCCGGGCGGCACCGCGGACTCCGTGTTCGCCGGCTTCTACCTGGCGGGCGACCCGTTCGGCTGGCTCACGGTCTCCTTCACCACCCCGTGACCGAGGGGCCACGGTGCGTATCGTGCGCACCGTGGCCACTCAGACCGTCACGATCACCTACCTCGAGCACGTCGAGCCGGACCCGATCCTGGAGCCCTCGACCCCGGCGCCGCCCGGCTTCTCCGCGCGGATCGTCCACGACCCGGCGGTCAACGCCGACCTGTACCGGCGCGTCGGCGCCGACTACGCGTGGATCGACCGGCTGACCTGGGGCGACGAGCGCTGGGCCGATTGGGCCGACCGCGTCGAGACGCACGTGGTCGAGGTCGACGGCGAGGTGGCCGGCTACTGGGAGCTCGAGCTGGAGCCGGAGAGCGCGAAGATACCCATCTTCGGCCTGCTCGGCGAGTTCCACGGCCGCGGGCTCGGCGGGCACGCGCTGGTGGCGGCGCTGACCCGCGGACGCGAGCTGCGCCCGCGCGTATGGCTGACCACGAACACCCTCGACGGCCCGCACGCGCTCGCGAACTACCGGGCGCGCGGCATGCGCCCCTTCCGCACCGAGACGGCCGCCGCGTTCACCTGAGCCTAGCCTGGATCTCACCGATCCCCGTGGCGGGGCCTCCGGCCGAGACAGTGCGCCGAGCCGGTCACGGATCATCGGTGAGACCCAGGCCACGTCATCTTTCGGTGAACGCCTGGGGGAAATCGCCTCCACGCTGTTGAAGTTCCCTGCGTGAAGACAGAATCCACGCAGGAGGGCGCGACCGTGCCCCGCGACGTGCTCGACGTCGCCACCGAGGCCGCCCAGTTAGCGGGAGCCGAGCTGATGGCCCGCTACGGCCGTCCGCCCACCGGGCTGGGCGCCAAGCAGGGCCCCACCGACCTCGTCTCCGATGCGGACCGCGCCGCCGAGCTGGCGATCGCCGGCGTGCTCACCCGCCGCCGCCCCGACGACGGCGTCCTTGGCGAGGAGGGCACCGCCAACCGCGACGGCACGACCGGGCTCCGGTGGGTCGTCGATCCCCTCGATGGCACCGTCAACTACCTGTCGGGAATCCCGCTGTGGTGCGTGAGCATCGCCTGCGAGGACGCCGCCGGGACGCTCGCCGGCGTCGTCTACGACCCGCTCCGCGAGCAGCTGTTCTCGGCCGTCCGCGGCGGGCCGGTGCGCGCCGACGGCGGCAGCCCGCGGGAGCGCGAGCTCGCGAGCCTGGAGGCGGCCCTCATCACCGGCGGCGTCGCGTGCGCGACCGATGCCGAGGCGAAGCGCGCCGGCAAGCTTGACAAGCGCCTGTTCAGCCGGGTCGGCGCCCGTCGCGCGCTCGGGACCGCCGCGCTGGAGCTCGCCTGGACGGCGGCCGGGCGGCTCGACGTCTGTTACCACGAGCAGCGCATCCACCCGTGGGACGTGGACGCCGGGCTGTTCGTCTGCCAGCGGGCGGGCCTGCGCGTGCACCGGCTGGAGCCGCTCGGCGACGACCTCGCCCCGCGCTATCTCGCCGCGCCCGCGGGCCTGGCCGCCGAGGTGCTGGCGCTGGTGGCCCCGGGGCCGAAGGAACGCCGCCGCGCCGCCGCGACCGGGCCGCTTAGCGCGGAACGGGTGGCCGACGCGATGCGCCGCCGCACCCGCTGACGCGTCGATTGTCGGCTCAGCCCCGTCTGGCGTGGCTCAGCCGACAACCGACGCGGTGGTGAGGGCGGTGGCGACCGCCGCCACGGCCTCGTCGACGCCCGCGCGGTCCACGTCGAGGTGGGTGACCGCCCGCATCGTGCGCGGGCCGAGCGCTCCCATGAACACCTCTTCCGCGGCGAGTGCCGCGACGAGGGCCGGCGCGTCGTCGACGCCGAACACGACGATGTTCGTCTCGACCGCGCCCGCGTCCAGCGCGACGCCCTCGATCGCGGCGAGGCCCTCGGCCAGCACGCGCGCGAGCGCGTGGTCGTCGGCGAGGCGGTCGACGTGGTGGTCGAGCGCGTGGAGCGCCCCGGCGGCGACGATCCCGGCCTGGCGCATCGCGCCCCCGAACATCTGCTTGAGCCGCCACGCCTCGTCGATCAGGTCGCGCGAGCCGGCCAGGCACGCGCCCACCGGCGCGCCCAGCCCCTTGGAGAAGTCCAGCCACGCGCTGTCGAACCCGCGCGTCCAGTCGACCGCCGCGACGCCGGAGGCGACCACCGCGTTCATGAGCCGCGCGCCGTCCATGTGCAGGGCCAGCCCCGCGCCTTGCGCGACCTCGACCACCGAGCGCAACTGCGCGAGCGGCCACACGTGCCCGCCCGCCAGGTTCGTGGTCTGCTCGACCGACACGAGCCGCGAGCGCGGCGAGTAGCGGTCCCCGGCCGGCCGCAGCGCGGCGGCCAGCATGTCGGCGGTGAACATCCCCCGCTCGCCGTCGAACGGGTGCATCATCACGCCCGACAGCGCCGCCGGGCCGCCGGCCTCGGCGACGATCGGGTGCGAGGTGCGATGCAGGTAGGCCTCGTCGCCCGGGCGCGTGTGCAGCCGGAAGGCGATCTCGTTGCACATGGTCCCGGACGGCAGGTACACGGCGGCCTCGAACCCGAGCAGCTCCGCGACCCGGTCGCACAGCGCGTTGACGGTCGGGTCGGCGCCCTTCTGCTCGTCGCCGACCTCGGCCGCGGCCATCGCGCGGCGCATCGCGGCCGTCGGCCGCGTCTGCGTGTCGGAGTAGAGGTTGACCACGGGTCAGATCGCCCGGGCCAGGTCGCGCCCGATCAGCTCGACGGCGGCGAGATCCGTGTGGAGCAGGTGCTGGAGCATCACCCGGTGCAGGCCGGCGTCGCGCAGCGCACCGAGCTGCTCGACCGCCTCGTCGACCGTCCCGACGATCCACGCCTCGGGCGGGGAGGCCAGGAACTCTTCGGCCTTGTCGCCGTGCAGCGCCACCGCGCGCTCGCGCAGCTCCTCGCGGTCGCGGCCGACGACGAAGCCGGTCATGAGCGAGAACGGGATCGGGTCGCGGCCCGCCGTCTCGCACGCCTCGCGGAGGGTCGCCATCCGTTCCTGGACCTGGGCCAGCGTCGCGAACGGCGTGTTGTACTCGTCCGCCCAGCGCGCCGCCAGCGCGGCGCTGCGCGGCCCGGCGGCGCCGCCCATGATCAGCGGCGGGTGCGGTGACTGCAGCGGCCGCGGCTGCGCGTCGAGCCCATCGAGCCTGTAGTGCTCGCCCGCGAAGGAGAACGGCGCCTGGGTCCATGACCCGTGCACGATCTCGATCTGCTCGGCGAGCCGGTCCATGCGCTCGCGCACGGGCGGGAACGGGAACCCGTAGGCGAGGTGCTCGGGCTCGTGCCAGCCGGCGCCGATGCCGAGCTCCACGCGCCCCTCGGACACGTGGTCGGCGGTGGCGACGACCTTGGCGAGCTCCGACGGGTGCCGGAACGTCGCGGGGGAGACGAGCGTGCCGAGCCGCAGCGTCGAGGTGACCGCGGCCAGCGCGGACAGCGTCGCCCACGCGTCGAGCGAGCCGAGGTCCAGCTCGTCGCCGAGGTTGAGGTAGTGGTCGGAGCGGAACAGCGCCGGAACGCCGTGCGCCTCACAGGCCTTGGCGAGCGCCAGCCAGTCCTCCCAGCTGACGCCCTCCTGGCCCTCGATCATCAGGCAAAGGTCCACGCGCGAATCGTCGCACGTGGACCTCCGCCGGTGCGTCGAGCTAGCGGTGCTTGGCCGCGTTCTTCTTGAACACGCTGAACGCCGGGCGCGGCGAGCCGTCCGGGTTCACGAGGCCGGCGTCGAAGCGGGCGCTCGCGCCCTCTCCGAACCACGTGTAGACGAACAGGCGCGTGATCTTCGAGCGCAGGCCACGGCGCTTGGTGTCATACCGGTTGACCAGCTTGAACATGCCCTTCGTACGCGCCTTGGCGCGGGAGGGCGAGCGCTTGAAGCTCGGCGAGAGCTTGACGATGCCGCCGGTCTCGGTGAGCCACACCTCGCCCGGCACGCTGCGCAGCATCAGCTTCGTGAACGTCGTGCGCCGGCGGTTGACGTCGCCGTAGTTGTGCAGGCCCCACAGCCGCGGCGAGCCCTTCATGTGCCGCTTGAACGTCCCGAGGTAGCGGGAGAGGTTGCCCGTGTCGAGCATGTCGGCGGCCATCGCGCGGAACTTCTTCTTGCGCGTGTACTTGCGCAGCACGTTGTAGTACTGCGCCGCGCGCTTGGGCGACTTGAAGGTCGGCTGGGACTTGTGGTTGATCTCGTTCCAGGCCGAGTAGGTCTTCACCCACGGGAAGGCCTTGTCGAACGCGAGGAACGCCTTCTTGTAGGCGCCCGTGCGCGGCGCGCGGCAGGCCTTCTTCTTCGAGTAGGTGTTGCCGATGTAGCAGCCGCGGCGGGCCGTGAAGGTCACGAGCACGTCCTGCTTGAAGAAGCGGGCCGCGTTCATGTAGCCGACGACCTCGGCCTTCTGGCCGGCGTGCTTGGCGTAGTCCCACGGCACGAGGTAGCGGACGCGCTTGAGCTTCAGCGACTGCCACGTGCTCGAGTGGAACATCTGCGAGTTCTGCTCGCCTACACCCACGCGGTACTTGGCGCCGGCGGGCGCGGCGGCGGCCAGGCTCAGCAGGGCTGCGATCACGATGATTCGGAATGTCATGGTCGTCGCAACAGGCCAGATCCCGGCGAGTTGCGCCGCGGGCGGCTTAAGAATCCGTCTTCCCGCGTCCTAGCATCAGAGGAGGAACCTCTCGATGGCCGTCGACGCCGCATCACCAGCAGACAGCCGCCGGGCGCGGCTCACGGAGCAGCGTCGCGGCCTCCCGGATCAACCGGGCGTCTACCTGTTCCGCGACGCGCGCGGGCGTGTGATCTACGTCGGGAAGGCGAAATCGATCCGCAAGCGGGTCGCGAGCCACTTCTCCAACCCCGCGCTGTACGGGACCCGCGCGCTCACCGACGAGGTGGACCACATCGACTCGATCGCCGTCGAGACCGAGTCGGAGGCGCTGCTCACCGAGCAGACGTTCATCAAGCAGTACAAGCCGCGCTTCAACATCAGGCTGCGCGACGACAAGTCGTACCCCTACATCGCGATCAGCCTCGACGAGGACTTCCCGCGCGTCTACTTCACGCGCGAGCGCCACCGCCGCGAGCGCGCCTACTTCGGCCCCTACTCGTCGGCCAAGCGCGTCCGCAACACGCTGGACCTGCTCGGCAAGATCTTCCTGTTCCGCTCCTGCGACGGCACCGAGCCCGGCCGGCACTCCGGCTCGCCGTGCCTGGACTACTACATCAAGCGCTGCGGGGCGCCCTGCGTGGGCTACGTCTCCAAGGAGGAGTACCGCGAGGGCATCGACGGCGTGATGTCCTTCCTGTCGGGGCGCTTCAAGCAGATCGAGCGCGACCTCGAGCGCCGGATGTACTTCGCCTCCGGCGAGCAGGACTTCGAGCAGGCCACGATCGAGCGCAACCGGCTGCAGGCGGTGCGTTCGCTGCTGGAGCGCCAGCGCGTCTCCACCGAGGGCGCCGGCACCTACGACGCGGTGGCGGTCGACGTCGACGGGACCGAGGCCAACGCGCAGGTGTTCCAGGTCCGCGACGGGGTGCTCAGCGACCGGCAGTCCTTCTACCTCGAGAACCAGGCCGAGCAGGGGATCGCCGTGGTGGCGGAGGAGTTCATCCTGCAGTACTACGCGAGCGCGCTCTCGATCCCGTCGCTGCTGGTCGTGCAGGGCGAGCTGACCGACGGCTCGGAGCTGGAGATCCTCTCCGACATCCTCTCCGAGCGGCGCGACGGGCCGGTCGAGATCCGGGCCTCCGAGCGCGGCGGCAAGCGCCGCATCCTCGAACTCGCAGAGCGCAACGCGCGGCTCGCGCTCGACCAGGAGAAGCTCAAGGCCGAGCGCCGCCGCCAGCAGCGCGTGGACTCGCTCGAGGGGCTGCAGAAGGCGCTCGGGATGGACACGCTGCCGGTGCGGATCGAGTGCTTCGACATCTCCCACCTCGGCGGCACCCACACCACCTCGTCGATGGTGGTGTTCGAGGGCGGCGCCGCGAAGAAGTCCGACTACCGAAGATTCAACATCCGCGAGGTCGAGCCCGGCGACGATTACGGCGCCATGGCCGAGGTCCTCAACCGCAGGTTCGCCCAGTGGGAGCGCCAGAACGAGCGCTCGCCCTACGACGCCGACCGCGACGCGTCGTTCGCGTCGCTGCCCAACGTGGTCGTGATCGACGGCGGCAAGGGCCAGCTGGCGGCGGGGCTGGAGCCGCTGCGCGGCTTCCGCGAGCGCGGCGTGACCGTCATCTCGCTGGCCAAGCGGATCGAGGAGGTGTTCGTCCCCGGCCGCGAGGACCCGATCCTGCTGCCGCACGAGACCCCCGAGCTGCAGCTGCTCCAGCGCGTTCGCGACGAGGCGCACCGGTTCGCGATCACCCACCACCGGATCCGCCGCGACAGGGCGATGACCGAGTCGATCATGGACGACATGCCCGGCATCGGCCCGGCCCGCAAGCGCGCTCTGCTCAAGCACTTCGGCTCGCCGGAGGCGGTGCTCGCCGCCTCGCGCGAGGAGCTCGAGCGCGTCCCCGACCTGCCGCAGAAGGTGGCGCGCGCCCTCTATGCCCACCTGAACCGGACCGGCCGATAGGTTCCTTCGCATGAGCCGCAACGGTGCGCGCTCGCACCTCGAGGACTTCGTCGTGATCTCGGGGCTGTCGGGCGCCGGCAAGTCGTCCGCGATGAACGTGTTCGAGGACGCCGGCTACTTCTGCGTCGACAACCTGCCCGCGGAGATGATCCGCTCGCTCGCCGAGCTGTTCCGCCACCCGGGCTCCAAGGTGGCGCGCGCCGCCGTCGTGAGCGACTCGCGCGGCGGCGACTACCTGTCGGCGCTGGCCGGGGTGATCGACGACCTGGACGAGACCGACGTGCCGCACCGCGTCGTGTTCCTGGAGGCGGACGAGCAGACGCTGATCGATCGCTACAAGGAGACCCGCCGCCGCCACCCGCTCGCGCCACAGGGCAACGTCGTCGACGGCATCCACGCGGAGATGGAGCTGCTCGCCCCCGTCAAGGACCGCGCCGACCTGTGCATCGACACCTCGGGGCTGAGCGCCGCGGGGCTGCGCCGCAAGGTCGCCGACGAGCTGCTGGAGCCGACCCACACCGGCAAGCTGGCGGTGACGTTCACCTCGTTCGGCCACAAGCACGGCCCGCCGCGCGACGCGGACCTGGCCTTCGACGTGCGCTTCCTGCCCAACCCCCACTACGAGGCCGAGCTGCGGCCGCTCACGGGCTTCGACGCGGAGATCGTCGAGTTCGTGGGCCGCGACGGGCGCCTGTATGAGTTCTACGAGCACGTGCTGCCGCTGCTCGAGTACCTGCTGCCCCAGTACGTGGCGGAGGGCAAGGCCCACCTCGTCGTGGCGATCGGCTGCACCGGCGGCCGCCACCGCTCCGTCGCGATCGCCGAGCACCTCGCGGCGCGCTTCCGCGACAGCCCGGACTACTTCGTGGAAGTTCAGCACCGCGACGTGGACCGGCTCCCCATCCGATAGCGCCTCGCGCGCGATGGGTAGGGTTCTCCGGGCTCTTTGAACTCTGGAGAAAGGTCCACCTCATGTCCGTACGCGTCGGGATCAACGGTTTCGGCCGCATCGGCCGCAACGTGTTCCGCGCCGCCCAGGAGTCGAGCGCGGACATCGAGATCGTCGCGGTGAACGACATCACCGATTCGGCGACGCTCGCTCACCTGCTCAAGTACGACTCCGTGTACGGGCCGTTCCCCGGCAAGGTCGAGGAACGGGACGGCTCGCTGATCGTCGACGGCCGCGAGGTCAAGGTCCTCTCCGAGAAGGACCCGGGCGCGCTCCCCTGGGGCGACCTCGGCGCCGACGTGGTGATCGAGTCCACCGGCTTCTTCACCAAGCGCGACGACGCCGCCAAGCACCTCGACGCGGGCGCGCAGAAGGTGATCATCTCCGCCCCGGCCACCGAGCCCGACGTGACCGTGGCCCTGGGCGTCAACTTCGACGACGTCTACGACCCCGAGAACCACCACGTCATCTCCAACGCCTCGTGCACGACGAACTGCCTCGCGCCGGTCGCCAAGGTCCTGCACGACACGATCGGCATCGAGCGCGGACTGATGACGACCATCCACGCCTACACCGCCGACCAGCGGCTGCAGGACGCGCCGCACAAGGACCTCCGCCGGGCCCGCGCCGCGGCGATCAACCTCGTGCCGGCGTCCACGGGCGCCGCGAAGGCGATCGCGCTCGTGATCCCCGAGCTCAAGGGCAAGCTGCACGGCTTCGCGGTGCGCGCCCCCGTTCCGACCGGCTCCGTCGTCGACCTCACCGCGCAGCTGTCGCGCGAGACGAGCGTCGAGGAGATCAACGAGGCGTTCCGCTCGCAGGCCGACACCGGCGGCTTCACCGGCATCCTCCAGTACACCGAGGATCCGATCGTCTCCTCGGACATCGTCAAGTCGCCGTACTCGTCGATCTTCGACTCGGGGCTGACCGCGGTGATGTCGGACCCCACCCACCCGCTGGTCAAGGTCGTCTCCTGGTACGACAACGAGTGGGGCTACTCCAACCGCGTGGTCGAGCTGGCCGAGAAGGTGCTCGTGCGTGCGCACGCTTGAGGACCTGGACGTCGACGGGAAGCGCGTGCTCGTCCGGGTCGACTTCAACGTCCCCCTGGACGAGCACCAGCACATCACCGACGACGCCCGCATCCAGGCGGCCCTGCCGACGCTGAAGGAGTTGCGCGAGAAGGGAGCCCGCCTCCTGCTCGCCGCCCACCTCGGGCGCCCGAAGGATCGTGAGCCCGAGCTGTCGCTCAAGCCCGCCGCCGACCGGCTCAGCGAGCTGCTCGGGGAGGACGTCCCGCTCGCCGAGTCCCTCGACGACGTCCCCGACGGCGACGTCGTGATGCTCGAGAACGTCCGCTACGAGAAGGGCGAGACGAAGAACGACCCGGCGCTCGCCCAGCGCTACGCGGACCTCGCCGACGTCTACGTCAACGACGCCTTCGGCGCCGCGCACCGCGCGCACGCGTCGACCGAGGCGGTCGCCAAGTTGCTGCCGAGCGCGGCCGGGCGGCTGCTCGAGAACGAGGTCAAGACGCTGAAGGGCATCCTCGACGACCCCAAGCGGCCGCTGGTGGCGGTCGTGGGGGGCGCGAAGGTGACCGACAAGATCGGCGTGCTCGACGCCTTCCTGGAGCGCGCCGACACCATCCTCATCGGCGGCGCCATGTGCTTCCCGTTCTTCAAGGCGCAGGGCCACGAGGTGGGCGCCTCGCTGTGCGAGGACGAGGGCGTCGAACCGGCCCGGCGCCTGCTGATGGCCGCCGAGACGGCGCAGATCCAGCTGCCCGACGACCTGGTGGCCGGCCGCGAGTTCAAGGCCGACACGGAGACGCAGCCCCTCCAGGGCGTCGACGTGCCCGACGGCTGGATGGGCCTGGACATCGGCCCCGACACCGCCGAGCGCTATGCGGACGAGATCGCCAACGCCGGCACGGTGTTCTGGAACGGCCCGATGGGCGCGTTCGAGCTGGAGCCGTTCGCCGCCGGTACGCAGCGCGTCGCGGTGGCGATCGCCGCCGCGCCCGGCGTGACCGTGGTGGGCGGTGGCGACTCCGCTGCCGCGCTCGCGCAGTTCGGGTATGCAGACGACGTGGACCATCTCTCGACCGGCGGCGGCGCATCGCTGGAGCTGATCGAGGGCAAACCGCTCCCGGGGGTCGAGGTGCTGTCGTGAGCCGCACGCCGTTCATCGCCGGCAACTGGAAGCTGAACAAGACGATCGCGGAGGCCGAGGCGTACATCGCCGCGCTGCTCCCGCAGGTCTACGACACCGAGGGCGTGGAGGTCGTGATCTGCCCCTCCTTCCTCGCGCTCTCCGCGATGGTGGACTCGGCGCGCGGCTCGCGCGTCGGGATCTACGCGCAGACCATGCACGAGGCCGACTCGGGCGCCTTCACCGGTGAGGTCTCGGCGCCGATGCTCGCCGAGATCGACGTCGACGGCGTCGTGCTCGGGCACTCCGAGCGCCGCGAGTACTTCAACGAGACCGACAAGGCGCTCCAGCACAAGGTCCCGAAGGCTTTGGAGGCCGGGCTGATCCCGATCCTCTGCGTCGGCGAGACCGAGGAGGAGCGCGAGCGCGGCGACACCGAGCGCAAGCTCCGCCACCAGGTCCAGGAAGGGCTCGACAAGGTGCCGATCGAGCGCCTGCCCGAGGTCGTCGTGGCCTACGAGCCGGTGTGGGCGATCGGGACGGGCCTGACGCCGTCGCACGAGCAGGCGCAGGAGGCGGTCGCGTTCGTGCGCGCGCTGGTCGAGGGCTTCGACAAGGCGGCGGGCCAGGCGGTGCGGATCCTCTACGGCGGGTCGCTGAAGGCCGACAACGCGGAGGAGCTGCTGTCGCTGCCCGACGTCGACGGCGCGCTGATCGGCGGCGCGAGCCTCGACCCGGGGGACTTCGCGCGGATCGTGCAGATCGCGGCCAAGCTGGCATGACGGTTCCCTGCGTCTGCCTCGTCGTCCTCGACGGCTGGGGCCTGGCGCCCGACGGGCCCGGCAACGCGATCTCGCTCGCCGAGACGCCGGTGTTCGACGGGATCTGGGAGGCACACCCGCACACCACGCTGACCGCGTGCGGGGAGAGCGTCGGCCTGCCGCCGGGTCAGATGGGCAACTCCGAGGTCGGCCACCTCAACCTCGGGGCGGGCGCGATCGTCCCGCAGGACCTCGCCCGCATCGACAAGGCGGCCGAGGACGGGACGCTGGGCGGGAAGCAGGTGTTGCGAGACGCGCTCAAGGACGCCGAACGCGTCCACCTGATCGGGCTCGTCTCCGACGGCGGTGTCCACGCCTCCGACCGGCATCTGAAGGCGCTGATCGAGCTGGCCGGCGAGTGGGACGTCCCCGACGTCGTCGTGCACGCGTTCACCGACGGGCGCGACACGTCCCCGAAGGGGGGCGCGAAGTTCCTCGCCGAGGTCGAGGGGTGGGGCGGCGCGCGCGTGGGGAGCGTGATCGGGCGCTACTTCGCGATGGACCGCGACGAGCGCTGGGATCGCACGCAGAAGGCCTACGACCTGCTCGTGCACGGGAAGGCCGAGCACCACGCGGACACCGCCGAGCAGGCGGCCAAGGACGCCTACGAACGCGACGAGACCGACGAGTTCATCGACGCCACGACCGTCGGCGAGGAGGCGCGCATCCGCCCCGGCGACGCCGTGCTCGGCTTCAACTTCCGCCCCGACCGCATGCGCCAGATCACGCGCGCGCTGGCCGAGGAGGGCTTCGACGAGATCGACCGCGACGGCGCGCCGGTGATCGAGCGCTACACGACGCTGGCCCAGTACGACGAGGCCTGGGACTACCCGGTGGTGTTCCCGCCCGAGCGGCCGGCCGTGACGATCGCGGGCGTGATCGCCGACCGCGGCCTGCGCCAGCTGCACGTCGCCGAGACCGAGAAGTACCCGCACGTGACGTATTTCTTCAACGGCGGCGAGGAGCACGAGCACGAGGGGGAGACGTTCAAGCTCGTCCCCTCCCCGCGCGACGTGCCGACCTACGACCACAAGCCCGAGATGAGCGCCTACGAGGCGACGGAGGCGTTCGTCGAGCGCTTCAAGGCCGACGAGCCGGCGTTCGCGATCATCAACTTCGCCAACGCCGACATGGTCGGCCACACCGGCGTGATCGAGGCGGCGGTCAAGGCCGTCGAGGCGGTCGACGAGTGCCTCGGCCGGGTGCTGGAGACCGTCCACGGCGCCGGCGGCGCGTGCATCGTCACGGCCGACCACGGCAACGCGGACGAGATGCTCGAGGAGGACGGCTCGCCCGACACCGCCCACTCGCTCAACCCGGTCCCGTTCGTGGTGGCCAGCCCCCACCCGCCCGCCGCCGCCCCCGGCGCGCTGGACGGCGAGGGCATCCTCGCCGACGTCGCGCCGACCGCGTTGGAGCTGCTCGGAATCGAGCAGCCGGAGGAGATGACCGGACGCTCCCTGCTCGCGTAGCATCGCGCCATGGGAGAGCGCGAGAGCTACGCGCCGGGGACCTTCTGCTGGGTCGACCTCGGCACCACCGACGCCGACGCGGCGAAGGCCTTCTACGGAGCGCTGTTCGGCTGGGAGGCCGAAGAGCTGCCCGCCACCGGCGGGACCCGGTACACGATGCTGCGCCTCGGCGGGCGCGACGTGGCCGCGCTCTACGAGCAGGAGTCCGCTGAGCGCGACGCGGGGATCCCGCCGCACTGGTCCTCCTACATCTCGGTGGTCGACGCCGACGAGGTGGCCGCCCGCGTCGAGGGACTGGGCGGCAAGGTGCTGGTGGGCGCGTTCGACGTCTACGACTCGGGGCGGATGGCCGTGGTGCAGGACCCGACGGGGGCGATCGTGTCGCTGTGGCAGGCCGGCGCCCACATCGGCGCGCGGCTGGTCAACGACCCCGGGTGCCTGGAATGGAACGACCTCGCGACCCCGGACCCGGAGGCGGCGGGCGCGTTCTACCGCGACCTGCTCGGGTGGGAACTCGCCCCGCGCGAGCCGGACGCCTTCACGATCACCAACGAGGGGTCCCTCAACGGCAGCATCCGGCGCGAGACCGAGTTGCCGCCGCACTGGCTGCCGTTCTTCACGACGGAGTCGATCGAGCGGTCTGCGGAGGTGGCGGCCGCCAACGGCGGCCAGGTGCTGGTGGCCGGCATGGAGATCGCCGAAGGGCGGATCGCGGTCATCCTCGATCCGCAGGGAGCCCCGTTCGCGCTCTTTGCGGGCGAGGTCGACGACTGACCGTTGTGTGAGCAACTATGCTCGCATGTAGGTAGGCTGATCGCGATGAGTTCCGGCACCCAGATCCCCGACACCCGCATCCCCGTCCCGCCCCTGCGCGAGCTGGAGCCGACGGAGCTGGGCGCGTGGCGCGGATTGCTGCGGGTCCACAGCGCGCTGGTGAAGGCGCTGGACGCCGAGCTGCTCTCCACGCACGGGCTGCCGCTGACCTCCTACGAGGTGCTGATCAACCTCCAGGCCGCCCCCGGCCGGCGGCGCCGGATGGCCGAGCTGGCCGACAGCGTGCTGCTCAGCCGCTCCGGCACCACCCGCCTCGTCGACCGCCTCGAGCGCGACGGCCTCCTCGTGCGCGACACCTGCGACTCCGACGGCCGCGGCTGCTTCGCCGTGCTCACCGATCGCGGCGAGGAGGTCCTCTCCGTCGCGCGCGCGACGCACCTCGACGGCGTCCGCGCGCGCTTCCTCCGCCACTTCGACGCCGACGAGCTCACGCAGATGGCGGCGTGGTGGAACCGGGCCATGCCTGGCGCCGCGGAAGTCGGAGATCTCAGTCCGAGTCACTAAGATTCTTGACACGTAGCGACTGAGGTTTCATACTGCTGGCAGTTCACCCCGACCCACGGAGGTACTGCCATGACCATCGTTCGCTGGGAGCCGATTCGCGAGCTCGGCACCCTTCAGTCCGAGATGAACCGCCTCTTCAACACCGTCTTCGACGGTCCCGGCGAGCAACGGCGCGACGATGCGCCGCTGGATGCCCGCGATGGACCTGTTCGAGACCGGCGACTCGTTCGTCCTGCAGGCCGATCTGCCAGGCCTGAGCGAGGCCGACGTCAACATCGAGCTCGAGGACTCGACGCTCACGATCTCGGGCGAGCGCAAGGCCTCGCACGAGCACTCTGGCGACGGCGAGGGCTACTACCGCGTCGAGCGCGCGTCGGGCGCGTTCCAGCGCTCGCTCACGCTGCCCAAGGGCGTCGACCCGGAGGCCGTGACCGCCAGCGTCGACCGCGGCGTGCTCGAGGTCCGCATCCCCAAGCCCGAGGCGCGCAAGCCGCGCAGGATCGAGATCGCCGGCGCCGGCCCGGCCACCATCGAGGGCTCCGAGGCGAGCTAGCCCGTTCACGCGGGCGGGGGCCGTGACCTGGCCTCCGCCCGCGCACGTGCGGCTAGGCTCCCCGCCCTCGTGACGCCGCCGTTCGAGATCCGCACGCGCGCGCCCGCCTCGGGCGCCCGCACCGGGACGCTGAAGCTCGCCCACGGCGAGGTCCGCACGCCCGCGTTCGTCCCGCTCGCCACCAAGGCGGTCGTCAAGACCCTCGAGGTCCGCGAGGTCGCCGCGCTCGGCTACGACATGGTGCTCGGGAACACCTTCCACCTGTTCCTGACGCCGGGCCACGAGCTGATCGCCGAGCTCGGCGGCCTGCACCGCTTCCAGTGCTGGGACAAGCCGATCATCACCGACTCCGGCGGCTTCCAGGTGTTCTCGATGGGCCACGGCACCGTCGCCGACGAGATCAAGGGTCGCGCGGCGCAATCCGCGGGGGAGCGCGCCGGGGCGATCGTCTCGATCGAGGAGGAGGGCGTCGAGTTCCGCTCCTACCTCGACGGCTCGCGGCGGGTCATGGGGCCCGAGACCTCGATGGAGGTGCAGGCGGCGCTCGGCTCGGACATCGCGCTGGTGTTCGACGAGTGCACGCCGTTCCACGCCGGCCGCGAGTACACGCAGCGCTCCACCGAGCGCACGCACCGCTGGCTCGACCGCTGCCTGGCGTGGCACGAGGCGCACGGGCCGGAGGGCCAGGTCGTCTACGGGATCGTCCAGGGCGGCGTCGACGAGGACCTGCGCCGCTGGTCTGCGCAGGAGGTCGCCGCGCGCGACGTGGACGGGATCGCGATCGGCGGCACGCTCGGCGAGGACAAGGACCAGATGTTCGAGGTCGTGGGGTGGACGATCTCCGAGCTCGACGAGGCGCGGCCCCGGCACCTGCTGGGGATCGGCGAGGTCGACGACCTGGTCCGCGGCGTGGAGCTGGGCGTCGACACGTTCGACTGCGCGATGCCGACGCGCATCGGCCGCCACGGCATGGCGCTCGTGCCCGACCCGGAGCATCGCTGGCGGGTCGACCTCGCCAAGGGGCGCTGGCGCGGGGTCGACGAGCCGTTGCTGGAGGGGTGCCCGTGCCCGGCGTGCGAGGCCGGCTACAGCCGCGCCTACCTGCACTACCTCCTGAAGTCGCGCGAGCAGACGGCGCAGCGCGTGCTCACGATCCACAACCTCGCGTACCTGGAGCGGCTGATGGCCGGGCTGCGGAATGCGATCGATGCGGGCCGCCTGCCCGAGGCCGCGGCCGCCGTCCGCGCGGGCGCCGCCCCGTGGGCGATCTAGATGACGCCGGTGATGATGAGCGCGAGGGCGAGGACGAGCAGCAGCAGCCCGATCACGACGACGCGCGTGCCCCATACCTGAGCCGCCGGGCGAGCGTCCAGGCGGAGACGCTGGCCCTCGACCGGGCGCGCCACGACGACCGGGTCCGGCCGGCCGGCCTCGGCCGGCCCGAGCGCCGGGATGCGCCGCACGGTGGGCGGCGGAGTGCCGGCCTCGCGGGTCGCCTCGGCGAGCGTGTCCATGCCCGCGGTCGCCTCGGGGTCGCGGGGGATGATGCGCCGCGCGCCCTTGTAGCGCGGGTCGGGCCGCGACGGGTCCGTCAGCTCGAACCGCGGGAGCGCGGGCTCGGTCGGTGGGGCGGAAGGCGGTGCCGCGGCGACGGGCTCGGGCGTGGCGGGCGGCGGTGTCTCGACGGTCGGCTCCGGTGGGGCGGGCGCCGGCTCGCGACGCGTGACCCCGGCGCCCGGACGCCGGGCGGCGGCACGCAGGCGCTCGGCCTCGGCCGTCGCGCGGCGGCTCGCCTGGCGCAGCTTCTGGATCTCCGCGGCGGCCTCGCGCGCTTCCTCGCGCAGCCGCTCGGCCTCCTCGCGCGCGGCCGCGGCGCCCGCCGCCTCCTCGCGCAGCCGCTCGAGCTCCGCGGCGGCCTCGGCTGCCTCGGCACGCGCCAGCCCGGCTTCCTTGGCGGCGTCGGCACGCGCCTGCTCGGCCGCCCGCTCGGCCACCTCGGCCGCCTCGGCCTTGGCCCGCTCGGCCTCCTCGGCCGCCCGCTCAACCACCTCGGCCGCCTCGGCCTTGGCTCGCTCGGCCTCCTCGGCCGCCCGCTCGGCCTCCTCCGCCACCGCGGCCTTCTCGGCCCTGGCCTGCTCGGCCGCCGCCGCGGCCATGGCCGCGGCCTGCTCCTGCTTCTCGGCCTCCGCCTTGGCCTCGTCGGCCTCCTGGCGCTCGCGCTTGGCGTCCTCGCGAGCGGCGGCCTCCGCCTCGCGTAGCAGTGCGAGCTTCTCCTGGGCCTTGGAGGCGACCTCGAGCTCCGTGCGCAGGCGGATCGCCTCGTCGTCGGCGGCTCGCGCCTTCTCCGTGGCGGCGCGGATCTGGGCGTTCGCGGTGTCCGCTCGCGCCTTGAGGCGTTCCATCTCGGCGTGGGTCCCGGCGAGGTCTCGCTCCAGCTGCTGGCGCGTCCGCACGGCCGTCCGGCGCACCACCGGCGCCTCGGCCTGCTCCTTCGTCGTCGTGGTCGCCTTGGTCGAGCGCGAACGCGGCTTGGAGCCGCTCTTGGCCGCGGGCTTCTGCTTCGCGATCACCGGCGCGGGGTTGGCGCGCCTGCGTGAGGGAGCGCCCGGCGCGGGGAGGTCGACGGTGAGCGAACCGACCTCGAGCTCGGCCTCGCCGACGTCGTCCTGGGAGCCCGTCCACGGGAACACCGCCAGCCACAGCTCGCCCTCGTCAGCCGTCCAGGGCTTGTGCTCGAGGCTCGCCAGCAACCGCTTCCGGCGGCCGCGGACGTGCACCGTGAGCACCGGCCGGACGAAGCGCCGCCCGCGCACGCCGAACCAGCGGCCCTCGACCTCGAGGCGGTCGGGCGCCGGCCAATGGAAGCGGTCGAGCTCGAAGCCCGTCTGCTCCGGCGCGACCGTGCTCACCTCGTGTTGTCTTCGATCAGCGTCTTCAGCTCGTCCACCGCGTCCTGCACCTTGCCCTCGACGTTCCTCTTCAGCTCTACCCCCTGCTGCGCGGTGTCCTGCATCGACTGGTACAGAGCAAGCCCGCCGGCCACGAGCGCCAGCACGAGCAGCAGCCCGAGCCACATCTTGATGCCCGAGCCCTTCTTGCGTCGCGGTGGCGGGGCGGCGGGGCGGCGGCGCGACGGCGCGGGCTCGCGCCGCTGGCGCGGCGGGGCCTCCTCGCGCAGCGGCTCCAGCTGGCGGCGCGGGCGCTCGCGGGGCGGCATCGCGGTGGTCGCGCCCTGGGTACCGCTGAGCATCCGGGTGGCCTCGGTCTCGTCGATCGCCCACGTGGCCTCGGTGTCGCCGCGGGCAGGGCCGCGGCCCTGCAGGCCGTCGACCAGCGCGTGCTCCATCTCGCCCGCGTCCGGGTAACGACGCTCGGGATCGCGGTGCAGGGCGACCATGATCGCCTCGGCGAGCTGCTGCGGGACGTCCGGGTTGAGGTCGTCGAGGCGCGGGGGCGGCGAGGCCTCCTGCAGCCGCGCGAGGTCGGTCAGCGACGCCCCCTCGTAGGGCAGGCGGCCCGCCAGCAGCTGGTAGGAGACGACGCCGAGCGCGTACAGGTCCGACGCCGGGCCGGCCGGCTCGCCGCGCGCCTGCTCGGGAGAGAGGTACGCCGCGGTGCCGAGCACCGAGCCGACCTTCGTGATGTCCGACTGCTCCGCCGCCTTGGCGATGCCGAAGTCGGCCAGCTTGACCGCGTTGTCGCGGCTTCGCAGGAGGTTGCCGGGCTTGACGTCGCGGTGCACGACGCCGTTGCGGTGCGCGTAGTCCAGCCCGCGACAGGCCTGCGAGAGGACGTTGACGGCGTCGCGCGTGCCGAGCGGCCCGTGGTCACGCAGGATCTCCGCGCACGACTCGCCGTCGACGAACTCCATGACGATGAAGTTCCGCGCGGTGACGTCGTCGAGCCCGAAGTCGAACACCTGCACGATGTTCGGGTGCACGAGACGCGCGGCGGCCAGCGCCTCGCGCCGGAAGCGCGACACGAAGCTGGCGTCTTCGGCCAGGTGCTCGGCGAGCAGCTTGACCGCGACGTAGCGCTCCAGCCGGGTGTCGAAGGCCAGCTGCACGGTCGCCATTCCGCCCACGCCGAGGCGGCGATCAAGGCGGTAGCGATTGGCGAACAGCTGGTCGTCGGCGGTCATTCTTCGTCGTCCTCGGGGGCAAGGACACCGCCGTCAGGGGGAGGTTCCACCGTCGGCGCCTCGGTCGCCGTCGCCGTGGGGGTCGCCGTCGGGGTGTCGGTCGGCCTCGGCGTGGCGGTCTCGGTGGGCGTCTCCGTCGGCGTCTCGGTGGCCGTCTCGGTCGCCGTGGCCGTCGGCGTGGGCGTCTCCTCTTCGCTCTCGCAGTCGTTGTCCAGGCGGCCCTCGATCTGCTCGACCCACGCGCGCAGGTTCTCGCGCAGCTGGGAGTCGAGCGTGCGCGGGAGCTCGCTCACCTGCCGGTTCGCCTCGGCCACGGCGGCGCGAGCCTTGACGATCTCGTTGTTCTCACAGGCGGTGCCGATCTCATCGACGGTGGCCGTGAGCTGGCTGGCGCGACTCTGGGGGATGAGCTTGGGATCCTCGCTTCCGCAGCCGCCCAGGGCGAAGGACGCCAGCAGCAGCGCGAGCCCGAGGATGGCGCGGCGTGGCATGCGCGAACTGAGGCTAGCGGCCTGAACGCCGTTCACTGCCCGTGTTGCAAGCGCTCGGCCAGGGAGTCGGGCAGGTTCGCCGCTCGGATCGCGGCCATCGCGCCCGCGATGTCGTACTCCGCTCGCCGGTAAGTGGCGGTCCAGCGGTCGGTGTCGAGGAGGAGCCAGGCCGCGCGTGGGTCGCCGTCGCGGGGCTGGCCCGTCGAGCCCGGGTTGATCAGCCACTGGCCGGCGCCGATGTCGAGCTCGGTGCCCTCCTTGCGCGTCGTGCCGGAGGCCGGGGTGCCCTCCTGGCGGTCGAACGAGAGCGCCACGTGGGAGTGCCCGATCAGCGAGACGCGGTAATCGGTGGCGTCGAAGCACAGCTCGGCGGTCAGCCCGGAGAGCACGTACTCCCAGATCGGGTCGCGCGGGGAGGCGTGGAACAGCCCGATGCCCTGGGCGCTGCCCTTCGGCTCGAGCGAGAGCAGGAACTCCTTCGTCTCGGGCGAGATGACGTCGCGCGTCCACTGCGCGGCGAGCGCGGCGCCGCGCGAGAACTCCTCCAGCGAGAGCACGTCGACGACCGCCAGGTCGTGGTTGCCGGCCAGGCACACGGTGCAGTGACGGCGGGCGAGCGCGACCGACGCGTCCGGGTCGCCGCCGTAGCCGACGAGGTCGCCCAGGCACCACAGCTCGTCGGCGCCCTCGGTCTCGGCGGCGGCGATCACCGCCTCGAAGGCGTGCTTGTTCCCGTGGATGTCGGAGGCTATGGCGACCTGCATGGCGGCGTATCGTCTATTCGGTGCCGACGCGGCTCCGCCTCCCCATCGCCGTCGTCGCAGCGCTGGTGGTCGCGGAGGTCGCTGTTCTGGTCATGCGACCCCGTGGGCTGCTCGAACCCGTCGACATCGCGCCGCGAGCCTACTTCAGCGCGGACCAACTGGAAAAGGCGGAATCGTTCCGCAACGGGCAGTTGTGGCTGTTCGTCGCCCAGACGGCCGTCGAGTTCGCGCTCCTGGTGCTCGTCGTGCGCCGCCCGCCGCGGCGCCTGCTGGCCGTCCGCCGCCGCCAGGTGCTGGCGGGAGCGGCCGCCGCGGCCTCGCTCTCCGTGGCGGTCTCGCTGGCCACGCTCCCCGTGCGCGCGATCGCGCGCGAGCGCGCCAAGGATGTAGGCCTGGTGACCCAGGATTGGCCCGGCTACGTCGGCGACGTCGCCAAGAGCATGGGCATCGGCGCGCTCCTGGCCGGCGCGGGCGGCGCGCTGCTCGTGTTCGGGATGCGCCGCTTCGGGCGCGCCTGGTGGGCGCCCGCGGCCGCCGTGGTGATCGCGTTCGGCGTGCTCATGACCTACGCCACGCCGGTCGTCCTCGACCCGCTCTTCAACCGCTTCACGCCGCTGCGCGAGGGTCCCACGCGCGCGAGCGTGCTCGACCTCGCGAAGCGCGCCGGCGTGGACGTCGGGCAGGTCTACGAGATGGACGCCTCCCGCCGCACGACCGCCGCGAACGCGTACGTGACCGGCATCGGCCGGACCAAGCGTGTGGTCCTCTACGACAACCTGCTCAAGGACTTCTCGGCGGACGAGGTGCGGCTGGTGGTCGCGCACGAGCTCGGCCACGTCCACCACCGCGACGTCCCGCACGGGCTCCTCTTCCTCACGATCGTCGCGCCGTTCGGGATGCTCGCCGCCGCCCGGCTCGGCGAGCGCTTCGCCCCGCGCGGCTCACTCGGGGCCGCGGCGGCCGTGCCCGCTGTCGTGCTCGCGGTGGGGCTCATGGCCCCGGCCATCACCTCGATCTCCAACCAGCTCTCACGAGGCGTCGAGCAGCACGCGGACCAGTTCTCGCTCGAGCTCACGGGCGACCCGAAGAGCTTCATCGGCTTCCAGCAGAACATCGCGATCAAGAACGTCTCCGACCCGGACCCACCCGAGCTCGCCCACTTCCTGCTCGGCACGCACCCGACGACGATGGATCGGATCGGGCTCGCGCTGCGCTTCGAGCGCTAGGACTCCTGATCAGGACGCGGGGGCGTCTCGGGGAGGTTCTTGATGCCCTCGGTCGTCCGCCACTTCGACCAGTTGTCGTCCATCGCGTCGAGCAGCTCACGGAAGAAGCGCGGCGACAGGTTCACGCGCGAGACGACCACCCCTGGCACCTCGCCCTCCTCGACCTCGTGGTCCACGCGGGCGAAGGTGATGCTGAACTCGTAGTCGGAGTGCGAGACGTTGGCGAAGTTCGCGTACGTCCCGGCCATCGTCTCCGGGGTCGTGTGGAGATTGATCTGGCGCTCGCTGCCCTGATCGTCCATCGGCGCCGATTGTCTCACCTCGCGGGCTGGCGCGCTTGGGCGGGTCCGCGATTCGACGCGTCTTTGAAACGGCTGGCCGGGTGGGGAGTGACGGAGCGGCGCGGGCGGCACCCTCGCTCCCCCACCCAGCCGCCGTCGACCTCCGCCCGCGCCTACGATCGACCCGTGCGCTACACCGTGCTCGCCGTCGGCAAGGTGAAGGCGCCCTACGCCGACGACGTGCAGCACTACCAGCGGCTCCTCGCCCGCCAGGCGCGCGTGGACGTGATCGAGGTGGCCGACGACGAGGCCCTCGCCCGCCGGATCCCGGAGCGCGCCTACGTCTCGCTGCTCGACGACCGCGGGACGGCGTACGACTCCGAGGCCTTCGCACGCTGGCTGGAGGAGCGCCGCCAGGCCGGCCGGGACGTCACCTTCGTGCTCGGCGGCGCGTACGGGACGGAGTTCGACGGCGCCGACCACCGCCTCTCGCTGGGCCCCATGACGCTGCCGCACCAGCTCGCGCGCGTGGTGCTGCTGGAGCAGCTGTTCCGCGCCCACAAGATCCTGGCGGGCGAGCCCTACCATCACTGACCGTGACTCCGATCGAGGAACTCCGCGCGGCCGTGCAGGCCGCCGCCGCCGATCTCGGCGACGGCGCGACCGTGCCATCGCTGGAGCGCCCCCGGAAGGCCGGCTTCGGTGACTTCAGCACCAACGCCGCGATGCTCCTCGCCCCCGCCCTGAAGGCGCCGCCGCGGGAGATCGCCGAGCGGCTGGGCGCCGCCTTGACGGCGCGGCTCGGCGGGCAGCTCGAGCGCGTCGAGGTGGCCGGCCCCGGCTTCCTGAACATCTTCCTCGCCGACGCCTGGTACACCGCCGCCGCCGCGCACGTGCTGGCGGCCGGCGACGCGTTCGGCGGCGACCAGGCCGACCCGCGCGAGAAGATCCAGATCGAGTTCATCTCCGCCAACCCCACCGGCCCGCTGACCGCCGCGAGCGGCCGCCACGGCGCCTACGGGGACGCGCTGCGCCGGCTGCTGCGCTTCATGGGCCACGAGGTCGAGGGCGAGTACTACTTCAACGACGCCGGCGGCCAGATCACCCGCCTCGCCCAGTCGATCCGGGCCCGCGCGCGCGGCGAGGATCCGCCCGAGGACGGCTACCAGGGCGACTACATCCAGGAGATCGCCGACGCGATTCCCGACGCGGCCACAAAGCCGCTCGAGGAGCTCGCGCCGCTGGGCGTCGAGCTGGTGATGCAGCGGATCCGGGCCACGCTGGAGGTGTTCCGGATCACGTTCGACAACTGGTACCTGGAGCGCTCACTGCACGACGGCGACCCCAGCCCGGTGGATCGGGGCTTCGCGCGCCTGGCGGAGCAGGGCACCACCTACCGCGCCGACGGCGCGCTGTGGCTGCGCACCACCGCGGCGGGCGACGACAAGGACCGCGTGCTGGAGCGCTCCACGGGCGCGCCGACCTACTTCGCCTCCGACGTCGCCTATACCGAGTCCAAGCTGGAGCGCGGCTTCGACCGGCTGTTCATCGTGCTCGGCTCCGACCACCACGGCTACGTCGCGCGGCTGCGCGCGGTGATGGCCTCGCTGGGCGCCGACCCCGACCGCCTGGAGATCCCGATCCTGCAGTTCGTGCACATCGTCGAGCGCGGCGAGCGCGCGTCGATGTCCAAGCGCCGCGGTGACTTCATCTCGCTCGACGACCTGATCGCCGAGATCGGCGTGGACGCGACGCGGTTCTTCATGCTCCAGCGCTCCCACGACTCGACGGTCGACCTGGACCTCGAGCTCGCGCGCGAGCAGTCCGCCGAGAACCCCGTCTACTACGTCCAGTACGCGCACGCCCGGATCGCCTCGGTGCTGCGCAAGGCGGGCGAGGAGCGCGTGGCGGCGGCCCTCGAGCTGCAGCCGGTCGAGCTCGAGCTCGAGCCCGCCGAGCGCGAGCTGGTCAAGCGGCTGCTGGCGTTCCCCGACCTGGTCGCCGAGGCCGCCGAGCGGCGCGCCCCGCACCGGATCGCCACCTACGCGCTCGAGCTTGCGCAGGCGTTCACCGCCTTCTACCGCGACTGCCGCGTCGTGGGTGCCGAGCCCGAGGAGCTGGAGTCGTTCCGGATCGGCCTCAGCGTCGCGGCCAAGCGGACGATCGCCCGCTCGCTGGAACTGCTCGGGGTGTCAGCCCCCGAGACGATGTAGCCCGTTCTCGTACGCGTACACGACCGCCTGCGCGCGATCCCGGACGCCGGCCTTGGCGAAGATGTGGTTGACGTGGCTCTTGACCGTCGCGGCGCTGACCACCAGCCGGTCGGCGATCTCGGTGCTGGTGAGGCCCTCGGCGAGAAGGCCCAGCACCCCGGCCTCGCGCGGCGTCAGTCGTCGGGGAGCTCCGGGAGCGAGGCGGGAGCGGCCAGCGCCGCCACGACGTGGTGCTGCACGCTCGGGTCAGGGGGGGAGTGACGGGGATGTCCCGGGGGGGGGGGGGCAGCGCGCCCAGCACCGAGGCGTCGTCGGCGTAGGTGGTCAGCGCGATCGCGCGCGGGCGCTCGCCGAGGGCGGCGAGCCGGCGGATCGCCTCGATCCCGTCGCAACGCGGCATCCGGAGGTCCATGAGCACGATGTCGGGGTCGTGGACCTGCGCGAGCGCGACCGCCTCCTCGCCGTCGGCCGCGGTGGCCACCAGCTCGATCCCGTCGAGCAGCCCGAGCAGCGTGCCGAGCCCTTCCCGGACCACCCGCTGGTCGTCGGCCAGCAGGACGGTGATCACGCCGTCGGCAGCCACAGCTCCACGCGGAACCCGTCTCGGGTGGGGCCGGCGGTCAGCTCGCCGCCGAGCAGCTCGGCCCGCTCGCGCATGCCGGTCAGCCCGTAGCCGCCGCCGACGGCGCCGACCGTCTCCCGCTCGACGACGCCCGACGTGGGTGAAGACCACCGCGGACGTCTTCCCGCTCAAGCACATCGTCGACGCCTTCGGCGGGTGCTTCCTGCCGAACGCGACCGGCGCCGGCTTCGCCTGGGGCGACCTCGCGGTGATCGCCGCGTGGACGGCGGGCGGGATGCTGTTCGCCTCCCGGCGGCTTCGGCGCGAGGCCGACGGCGCCTAGGCCGCCCCGGTCGGGCCGATCATTCTTCAACGGACTCCTAGCTGTGGAATCCTGATGGCATGACGTTGGAGGACCTCGTCCGGCTGCGCCAGGCCCGGGACCGCATGGATCGCGACTACGCGAAGCCGCTCCATGTCCCGGCGCTGGCGCGCGCCGCCCTCATGTCGCCCGGTCACTTCTCCCGCAGCTTCCGCGCCGCCTACGGGGAGACGCCGTACAGCTACCTGATGACGCGCCGGATCGAGCGCGCCAAGGCGCTGCTGCGGCGGGGTGACCTGTCGGTGACGGAGGTCTGCTTCGAGGTCGGGTGCACCTCGCTGGGCTCGTTCAGCTCCCGGTTCACCGAGCTCGTCGGCGAGAGCCCGAGCGCCTACCGGGCCCGCAGCCATGACGACGGCGCTGCCATCCCGCCCTGCGTCGCCAAGGTCCACACGCGACCGGTCAGGAATGGAGACGCCAAGGGCGCGGTGCGGCGCTTATCGTGACCCGCATGGACATCACGGTTTCAACGTGCTTCATCGCAGTGGACGACTTCGACAAGGCGCTCGCCTTCTACCGGGACGTGCTCGGCCTCGAGGTGCGCAACGACGTCGGGTTCGAGGGGATGCGCTGGGTGACGGTCGGGTCGCCGTCGCAGCCCGACATGGAGATCGTGCTCGAACCCGCCATCGGCGACCCGTACGCCTCGGACGAGGACAAGGCCGCGGCGGCGGTGCTGCTGGCGAAGGGGCTCCTGCGCGGCGTCATCTTCAGGTCCGACGACGTCGACTCCACCTTCGCGCGCATCCGCGACGCGGGCGCGGAGGTGCTCCAGGAGCCGATCGACCAGCCCTACGGCGTCCGCGACTGCGCGTTCCGCGACCCCGCGGGCAACATGCTGCGCTTCAACCAGCCTCGCGCACGCTGAGCGCCTCGAGCCCGCGGGCGCCGGCGGGCGTGACGTGCACCGTGCGGCCGTCGCCCCGCCGGACCCAGCCGCGCTCGATCAGGGCCTCGGCCATCGCGCCCCCGAGCGCGCCCGCCAGGTGCGGGGCGTGCTCGGTGGCGTCCAGGCACTCGAAGGCGAAGCGGCGGCGGCCCGGCTCGACGGCGCCGACGCCGAGCTCGGCGAGCGCGTCCGGGTCGAGCAGCTCGACGGCGCCGTCCGGCCGGTCGCGCAGCACGCCGCGCTCCAGCAGCCCGCGGTAGAGCCCGACGCCGAGCGGGCCGGCGAGGTGGTCGTAACACGTGCGCGACGGCGCCCGGCCGGGTGGGCGGTCCGCCGGGCGGGTGAGGCGGTCGAGCAGCGGGAGCAGCACCTCGACCTCGCCCGTCAGCTCGTAGACGACGTGCCGGCCGTCGCGGTGGGAGGTCACGAGGCCCGCCTCGCGCAGCCGCTTGAGGTGGTTGGAGAGCTCGGGCAGCGGCGCGCCGAGCTCCGCGCCGAGCGCGCTGACCGGCGCCGGGCCGAGGTGCCCCAGCCGGTCGACGACGCGGAGGCGCAGCGGATGGCCGAGCGCCTTCAGCAGCTGCACCCGCGCGTCGCTCATCGCAGGAAGTCTCCCAGCACCGCGGCCAGCTCCTCGGGCGCCTCCTCGGCCATGTGGTGGCCGGAGTCGATGCGCGCGCCGCGGACGTCGTCGGCCCAGTCGCGCCAGATCGCCAGCGGGTCGCCGTAGATGTCCTCCATGTCGTCGTGGATGGAGGCGGCGAACAGGGTGGGGCACGCCACCCGCCGCCCAGCGGCGCGGTCGGCCTCCTCGATCTCGCGGTCGATGCCGGGACCCGCGCGGTAGTCCTCGACCATGGCGTGCACGGTCGCCGGGTCGTGGACGGCGCGCATCAGGTCGGCGTGGTTCTCGGCGCCCATCGCCTCCGCGGTCGCCTTGTACCAGGCGGCCGGGTCGCGGTTGATCCACTCCTCGGCCGGCTTCTCGGCCTGCGCGAAGAACCACCAGTGCCACCACATGGCGGCGAACCGTGCGTCACAACGCTCGAGCGCCTCGACAACCGGCATCCCGTCCAGCACGGCGAGGTGCGTGATGGCCTCGGGCGCGTCCATCGCGAGCCGGAAGGCGACGGAGGAGCCGCGGTCGTGGCCGGCCACCGCGAAGCGCTCGTGCCCGAGCGCCCGCATCAGCGCGAGCATGTCGCGGGCCATCGCGCGCTTGGAGGCCTGCTCGTGGTCGGGCGCCGTCGGCGGCGCGGTGGACCCGCCGTAGCCGCGCAGGTCGGGGCAGACCACCGTGCGGTCGCCGGCCAGCAGCGGCGCGACCCGGTGCCAGGTGGTGTGGGTGCGAGGATGGCCGTGCAGAAGCAGCAGCGGCGGCCCGGAGCCGCCGTGCCGCACGCGCAGCACCGCCTCGGCGACGTCGATGTGGTCGAGCCTGAAGCCGGGGAACATGCGTCACGACATGCACGGTTCAGGATTATCTGAAACGTCGCCCCCGGCAACCGGCCGTCGCCGGCCCGTCACAGGTCGCCGAAGATGTTCAGCCCGACCGAGTCCAGCGCCTGCTGGGCCTCGATGTTGAGCTGGGTCAGCTCCCCGGTGAAGAGGAGGATGCCCATCGCGATCAGGATCGCGCCGGAGACCGCCGTGACGACCAGGTAGCGGTCACGCAGCCACCGGAACGCCGACGTGGCGCGGGTGAAGGCGAACGCCGTGAGCAGGAACGGGAGCGCAAGCCCGAGCGAGTAGAAGAGCAGCAGCACCCCGCCCTGGGCGACGGTGTCCGACACCGACGCGGCGGTGAGGATCGAGCCGAGCGTCGGCCCCACGCACGGCGTCCAGGCGAACGCGAACGCCGCCCCCGCCACCAAGGGTCCGCCCGAGGCCGCGCGCGAGATCAGCGCCTCCGGGCGCCACTCGCGGTTCAGGCGGTCGACGAACGGCGTGAGCAGGAAGAACACGCCCAGCGCGATGATGACCAGGCCCGCGACCTTGTCGAGCGTCCCGCGGCCGTCGCGCAGCACCGAGCCGAGCCCGGTCGCCGTCATCCCCAGCACCACGAACACGACGGTGAACGCGAGGCAGAAGATGGCGGCCGGGAGCATCACGCGCCGCAGCTTGTCGTCGCCGTCGCGGATCTCGTTCAGCGACGCGCCCGAGACGGCGGAGAGGTAGCCGGGCACGAGTGGGAGGACGCACGGCGAGATGAACGACACGAAGCCGACCGCGAACGCGGCCAGCACCGTCGTGTCGACGCCGCCGCTCACCGGTCGAACGCCGCGAGGTCGGCTTCGAGGCGGCGCGCGTCGTCGGGGGCGAGGTCATCGCCGGGCTCGGGCTCGTCGTCCTCGCGCCGGCCGCGCCAGCGCACCGCCACGAACCCGACGCCCAGCAGCGCCAGCAGCGACACGGCGCCGGGCACGAGCCACGCCGCCACGTCGAATCCCCCGCCCTCCGGGGTGGCGAGCACGCGCGTGCCGTACTCCGCCACGAGAGCGGCCTTGATCTCCGCCTTGCCCTTGCCCTCGGCGATCCGGCGGCGGATGAACTCGCGCTCCCGGTCGGCCACGGGGGAGGTCGAGACGTTGAGCGCGGTGCCGCACTCGACGCACATCACCTCGTCCTCGACGTCGGGCAGCGTCGTCTTCGGCTCGGCGGCCAGGGCAGGCGCCGCGAGGGCCAGCACGAGCAGCAAGGGGAGCATGATCCTCACGGCCTCAGCGTAGCCTTGCGCGTTACTATCGGCCTGCCCTGCGGGCGTTGTCCAATGGTTAAGACGGTGGCTTCCCAAGCCACAAATGGGGGTTCGATTCCCCTCGCCCGCTTCACGATCGGAAGGGAGGCAGGGGTGCCTCGATGGACACGCACGATGATCGGCGCGCTGTTGGGCGCCGCGGTACTGATGCTCGGCGCCTGCGGGGGCGACGACGAGGGCGGCTCGAGCGAGGCCGACAACGCGCCGGACCTCGTCAAGGACGGGGTGCTGACCACGTGCACCCACCTGCCCTATCGCCCGTTCCAGTTCGAGCAGAGCGGCGAGGTGGTCGGCTTCGACGTCGACATCGTCAACCTCGTGGCCAAGAAGATCGGCGTGCCGCAGGAGCTCATCGACACGCCCTTCGAGGGCATCCAGTCCGGCGAGGACCTGAACGCGCGCAAGTGCGACATCGCCGCCGCGGCCATGACGATCACCGACGAGCGCGCGGACAAGATCGCCTTCTCGGAACCCTACTTCGACGCCGACCAGGCGATGCTGACCAAGAAGGGCAGCGGGCTCGACAATCTCGAGAAGATGCAGGGCAAGACGCTCGGCGTGCAGTCGGGCACCACCGGCAAGCAGTACGCGACCGAGAACGCCGAGGGCGCGGAGCTCAAGGACTACGAGGACCTCGCGCTCGAGCTGTCGGCGGTCAAGAACGGCCAGGTCGACGCGGCGATCAACGACATCCCCGTGCTGCTGGACTTCGCCAAGCAGAACAAGGACGTCGAGGTCACCGCCACGTTCAAGACCGGCGAGCAGTACGGCTTCGGGATGAAGAAGGGCACGAGCGACGAGCTGAAGGCCGTCGTCGACGACGTGATCAAGAAGTCCCGCACCGACGGCACGTACGACCGCCTCTACGAGAAGTGGTTCGGCCGGACGCCTGAGTGAGCTCCAGCCGCTTCACGGCGCGCCAGCGGGCGCGGATCGTCCGCTGGACGCAGTACGCGCTGCTCGCGTTGGTGGTCGTCGTGTTCGCGGCGATCGCCGACTGGGACCGGATCGGCGAGGCGTTCTTCGACACCGAGGTCGCCCGCCAGCTGTTCCCGGCCGTCATCACGACGGCGCTGAAGAACACGATCCTCTACACGCTGTGCGCGTTCGCCTTCGGGCTCGTCCTCGGCGTGCTGATCGCGCTGATGCGGCTCTCGCCCGTCGTCGCCTACCGCGCGCTGGCGACCGCGTACGTGGAGTTCTTCCGCGGCGTGCCGGCGCTGCTCGTGCTGATCGCGTTCGGCTACGGCATCCCGATCGCGCTCAACACCGAGGTGCCCGGCGGGGTGCTGGGCACGATCACGGTGGCGCTCGGCCTGGTCGCGGCCGCGTACATGGCCGAGACCATCCGCGCCGGCATCCAGGCCGTCCCCAAGGGCCAGATGGAGGCGGCGCGCTCGCTCGGGATGTCGCAGTCGCGGGCGATGCTCTCGATCGTCATCCCGCAGGCGTTCCGGATCATCCTGCCGCCGCTCACCAACGAGCTGATCCTGCTCACCAAGGACTCCTCGCTCGTGTACCTCCTCGGGCTCACGCTGCCCGACCGCGAGCTGGCCAAGTTCGGCCGCGACGCGCTCAACGAGTACGTGTCGATGACGCCGATCCTGGTGGCGGGCCTCTGCTACCTGATCATCACCGTGCCGCTGGGGATCCTCGTGCGCCGGCTCGAGGCGAAGCAGGCGCGGGCGCGCGGATGACCTCGGCGGCTCCCATCCGCATCGAGGGCCTGCGCAAGTCCTTCGGCGACGTCGAGGTCCTCAAGGGGATCGACTTCGAAGTCGCCGCCGGGGAGGTCGTGTGCGTGATCGGCCCGTCCGGGTCGGGCAAGTCAACGCTGCTGCGCTGCGTCAACCGGCTGGAGGAGCCGACGGCCGGCAAGGTGTTCGTCTCGGGCGTCGAGGTCACCGATCCCGACGTCGACATCGACGCCGTCCGCCGCCGGATCGGGATGGTCTTCCAGCAGTTCAACCTGTTCGGCCACCTGTCCGTGCTCGACAACGTGGCGATCGCGCAGCGGCGCGTGCTGGGCCGTAGCACGGAGGAGGCGCACCGGATCGCGCTCGCCAACCTCGAGCGGGTCGGGCTCGCCGACCGCGGCGACGCCTACCCCGTCGAGCTGTCGGGCGGCCAGCAGCAGCGCGTGGGGATCGCCCGCGCGCTGGCCATGGACCCGGAGCTGATGCTGTTCGACGAGCCCACCTCCTCACTGGACCCCGAGCTGGTCGGCGACGTGCTGGGCGTGATGCGCTCGCTGGCGGGCGAGGGGATGACGATGATCGTCGTCACGCACGAGATCGGCTTCGCCCGTGAGGTCGCCGATCGGGTCGCGTTCATGGACGACGGCGCGATCGTCGAGCAGGGGGCGCCGGCGGACGTGCTGGAGCGCCCGCAGCACGAGCGCACCCAGACGTTCCTGCGTCGCCTCCTGAACCCCGCGGTGTAACGTCGCGCGCCATGTCCCGCCTTCGCCGTGCCCCGCTGCCCCTCGCCATCGCCGTGCTCGCCGTTTCCGCCGGACCCGCCGGGGCGGAGATCGTCGCGCAGGACAACATCGCGGGCGTGAAGATCGGCATGACCCAGGAGAAGGTCCTCGACGTCCTCGGCGACCCCGCAACGACGCGTACCCGGCTCGGGGGCGGCGGCGGCGAGACCCCGATCACGACCTACAACTACAAGCGGAAGGGCATCAAGGTCCTGTTCAAGCCGAACCGGTCCAACACGGCCAACACCGCGTTCTCGGTCCAGGTCTACAAGGGCCGCAAGCAGCTCACCAGGGAGGGCATCGGGCTCGGCGCGAGGCGCTCGGCGGTCAAGCGGAAGATCGCCGGGGCTAGGTGCAAGCGCTACGACCCGAGCTACGCGATCTGCCTCGTCGGCTCGGGCGGCGTCGGCAAGATCTCGACCGTCTTCGTGCTCAACAAGAAGAACAAGGTCAAGCTGATCTACCTCGCGCGGCCCTTCGACGAGTAAGCGCTGAGCTACCAGGCCTGCGGCGTCCCGCAGTGCGGGCAGCCGGGCGAGGCGGTGACCTCGCCGGTCCAGGCGAAGCCGCACTCGCACGAGTACAGCGCGCGGTCCTGGGGACCGGCGCCGCGGCGGGCGCGGACCTGGGAGACGGACAGCGTGACCGGGCGCGGGCGCGGCTCAGCGGCGCGACGGGCCGAGGACCGGCGCAGGCGCTCGGGGCGGCGGAGGGGTGTCTTGGTTCTGGTGAGTTGCATGGGGTCTACGAGAGGTAACGCCTGAGTTGCGTAAGAGGTTTCTCGGTACCGGGGCACAACCCTTTAAGCGGTGTTAAGCGAACGTACGAGTCTCGGCGCCCCCGCGGGGCGCTGCCGCGGACCGGCACGCCATAATCGGAGGCGATGGATCCCAGCCGCAAGCGCAAGGTCCGCTTCGTCGTGGCGCTCAGCGTCGCCGTGCTGCTCGCCGGGGCGCTCGTCTACACGAGCTTCTCCGCCTCCAGCGAGGCCCGGACGCCCAGCCAGCTGCTGACCGCCTCCTCCTCGCCGGACGAGGTCTACAAGCTCACAGGCAAGGTCGAGCCCGGCTACACGCGCAAGGGGACGACGACGTACTTCCGGGTGCGCGACCGCAGCGGCACGCGCTCGGTGCCCGTCAGCTACGCCGGAACGCTCCCGGACCCCTTCCGGGCCGGGCGCGAGGTCATCGTCAGCGTCCGCCGGCAGGGCGACGCCTGGGTCGGGGAGCACGGGTCGCTGATCACGAAGTGCCCCTCGAAGTTCAGCGCCGAGCAGAAGACCTAGTGGTCAGGAGCCGCCGGTGCTGATCGCTGGCAAGGCGTGCCTGATCCTTGCCCTCGCGACGTGCCTGTACGGCATCGCGGCGTCGCTGTACGGGGCCCGCAACGGGCGGCGCGAGTGGGTGGACTCCGGCCGCAGGGCCGTCTACGCCCTCGCCGGCACCGTCGCGGTGGCGTTCGTGGTCCTGCAGTCGGCGTTCCTGCGCTCGGACTTCACCTTCGCGCTCGTCGCATCGCACTCATCGACGACGACGCCCACCTTCTACCGCGCGACGGCGGTGTGGTCCTCCCAGGAGGGTTCGCTGCTCCTCTGGCTCCTGCTCCTCAGCCTCTGGTCGAGCCTTATCCTTTGGCTGACGCGGCGCCGCCTGCGCGAGATCGCGCCCTACGCGACGGCGGTCCTGCTGGGCTTCGGCGCGTTCTTCGCGTCGCTGCTCGTGTTCCTGGAGAGCCCGTTCGGCCAGTCCGTCGTGACGCCGGCCGAGGGCATGGGCCTCAACCCGCTGCTGCGCCACCCGAGCATGATGATCCACCCGCCGATGCTCTACTCGGGCTACACGCTGTTCGCGGTGCCGTTCGCGTTCGCGGTCGGCGCGCTCGTGACACGGCGGCTGAACGCCGACTGGATCCGCGGCACCCGCCCGTTCACGCTGGCCGCCTGGCTGTTCCTCAGCATCGGGGTCGTGCTCGGCGCCCGCTGGTCGTACTCCGAGCTCGGGTGGGGCGGCTACTGGGCCTGGGACCCGGTCGAGAACGCCTCGCTGATGCCATGGCTGACCGGCACCGCGTTCCTGCACTCGGTGATGATCCAGGAGCGCCGCGGGATGCTGAAGGTGTGGAACGTCTCCCTGGTGCTGGCCACCGGGGTGCTGGCCATCCTCGGCACGTTCCTCGTGCGCTCGGGGATCCTCGAGTCGATCCACGCGTTCGGCGCCTCCACGCTCGGCATCCCGTTCCTGGTGCTGATCGTCACGATGGTGGCGGGGTCGATCGCGCTCGTGGCCTCGCGCGCGTCCGACCTGCGCTCCGACCACAAGCTGGACTCGCTGCTCTCGCGCGAGTCCGTGTTCCTTCTCAACAACCTCGTGCTCGTCTCGCTGTGCCTGGTCATCTTCTGGGGCACGTTCTTCCCGCTGATCTCGGAGGCGCTGACCGGCACGCAGCGCTCGTTCGGGCCGCCGATGTTCGACCGCTACACGGTGCCGCTGGCGCTGATGCTGGTGCTGCTGTCCGGGATCGGGCCGGTGATCGCGTGGCGCCGCGCGACCGCGGTGAACCTGCGCCGCAACCTGCTCAAGCCCGTGCTGGGCGGGGTGGGCGCGCTCGTGCTGCTCGGCCTGCTGGGCGCGGCGTCCGAGCCGAAGGCGCTGCTGATGTTCGGGCTCGCCGCCTTCGTGCTGTGCGCGGTCTCACAGGAGCTGTGGCGCGGGGTCCGCGCGCGCCGGGCGATGTCCGGCGACGCGCTGCCGATCGCCTTCGCCCAACTCGTGCGCCGCAACCGGCGGCGCTACGGCGGCTACCTCGTGCACGCGGGCGTGGCGGTCCTCTTCGTCGGCGTCGCGGCCTCCTCGAGCTTCCAGGACGAGCAGGAGGTCCAGCTCTCACCGGGCCAGAGCGCCAACGTGGGCGACTACGAGGTCACCTATGTCAAGCCGACCGCCGACCTGCAGGCGGCGCCGAACGGCCGTCTGGAGAAGATCGACTTCGGCGCCCAGCTGCGGGTCACCCGCGACGGCAAGCCCGTGACGACGATGCACACGGTCAAGTCCTACTTCCCCGCGGCGGCGCCCATGATCGGGCCGATCTCGCGCTTCTTCGAGGGCGAGGCGACGAGCGAGGTCGCGTTGAAGGCCGGGTGGCGGCGCGACGTGTGGATGGCCATCGCGCCCGACATCGACGCGCTGCGGCCGCGGATCAAGGAGGGCGACGACGTGTTCAGCGACGCGAAGCTGAGCCAGGAGCAGTACGACGCCTTCCTCGGCCAGGCGCTCGCCGGCCTCACGCGCTCCTACGCCAAGGATCCGCCGCCGGCCACGTTCCGGCTGCTCGTCTCGCCGATGGTCACGTGGATCTGGATCGGTGCGCTGCTCGCGTTCGCGGGCGGGCTGATCGCCCTGTGGCCGCCGCCCGGCGGCGCGACGCGCAAGGTGAGCGCGTCCTACGCCGCCCGCGTCGGGCGTGACGTGCGTGATGCGCGCGTCCCCGTATGACGTCCGATTCCACGACCCCCACGACTCCTCGGTGCTGTCGGACTTCCTCCTGATCTTCATCGTCCTGGCGGTGATCGTGGTCGTCGTCGGCGCTCCGCTGCGGCGGCGTGGGGCCCTGGAGGCCGAGGAGAGCGCGGACCGGGCGGAGCTGGAGGCGGCGCGGGACGCCAAGTACCGCGAGATCCGCGACGCCGAGCTGGACATGCGCACCGGCAAGCTCTCGGAGGCCGACTGGCGCGGGCAGGACCGCGCGCTGCGCGCCGAGGCGGTCGAGATCCTCCGGCGGCTCGACGAGACTTAGATCGAGACGCTGACGGAGTACTTCCCGTCGCCGGGCGTGAGCTGCGGAGAGCTGCCGCTGAACGGCGCGCTGAAGCCGTGGCCGACCTCGTACGAGTCGGCGCCGACGTAGACCTCGACCTTGATGACGCAGCCGGGCCTGATGTTGGCCGCGGAGCCGAACATCTCCGACCAGCTGAACGAGAGCGTGCGGGATTCCCCGTTGTTGAGCCGGATGGCGCCTTCGGACCGGATCAGCGTGCCGTCCCGCAGGACGCTCGCGCTCAGCACGTCCTTGCCGAAGTTGCCGTCCGTGGTGTCGCAGTTGACGGTCACGTCGATGCCCGGCGCTCTGGAGTCCAGCGCGGCGCAGATGTAGCCGTGCGAGGTGGGGTCGTGGGCCTGGGCCGCCCCGACCCATTTGAGGAGCTCGCTCGTCGAGCGCTTGTTGGCCTCCTCCTGCGTCGAGAAGCCCTCCCACACGTCGCCGCTGTTGGGGCGCAGGCTCCAGTCCCTCAGCCCCGTGTCGGGCCCGTCCTTCAGCAGGTCCTGGACCTCCTTGCTCGCCACGGCCTTTCCCGCGCCGTTGAGGTTCTTGTCGACCTGGACGTCCCAGGGCACGCTCCAGTCGAACGCCTTGAGCATGTGGACAGGGTCGCCCTTCTTGACCGCGACGCCGAGCTTGAACTGGTCCGAGCCCTTGAACTCGGTGATGCGCCCCCCGTTGTCGTCCTTGGCCGGCATCGTGAACCCCGGCTGGTCGTGGGCGTTCGGGTCGGTCGTGGCCGGGTTGCCCGAGGTGTTCTCGTCGTTCATCGAACCGGGCGGCCAGTAGAACGGCGGGAACACGCCCTTGTTCGGCTTCGAGTCGTCCTTCGGGTCGCTGACCGCGTCCCAGGCCTTGCCGCGCCCGTCGTGCGGCTCCGAGGTGATGTCGCCGGCGGGGTCGCCGCCCCGGCGGTAGACCGTCCCGCGGTTGGAGTTGACGAGGTTCTGCACGAAGCCGAAGTTCTGCGACCCCTCCAGCGTCTTGTCGTCCTGGAGCCAGACCTTGGCCTGGAACTTCACGTCGGGGGACTCGGCCCGCACGCCTTCGCCGTCCGGCTTCGCGGTCACGCCGCCGGAGCTCTGCGGCTCCCCGCCGGAGACGCCGAAGTCGGCCGGGCCCTCGACCGGCGTCTTGTCCACCCGCCCGAGCATCCTCGTCACGGCGCTGTTGCCGGCGCTGCGCTGCAGGGCGAGCACGGACGCGGGCGTCATCGTCCCGCCCCCGAACGCGGCGGGCACGGCGCCGGCCGCGGCCGGCGAGGCGACGGGGACGGCGAGGTCCGGTTCCGGGACGGATTCCCGCTGTGACTCCACCAAACTGACCGTAACCGCCCGGAGGCCGGAAGTCACGCTGGACATCCCTCCGAGGTTGCGCGCCGAATCTCACCACGCGGCGAGGCGGTGCCGATGACGTCCGAATGCACAAGACGGTTCTCGCGGCGCTGCCGCTCCTGCTGCTGGCGATCGTCGTGCCGGCGGCGTCGGCGGCCACGACGAGCCACCGGGCCACGCTGTCGCCGCTCGGCTCGTCGGGTGTACGCGGCACGGCTCGGCTGCATGACGGCGCGAAGCGCGACCGGGTCAGGCTCTCGGTCCGCGGGCTGGCCCGCGGTCAGCGCTACTCGTGGTCGGTGCGCAAGGCGCGCGCCGGCAGCGCGTGCGCCGGAGACGTGATCGGCGCGTTCTCCTACCGGGCGCTGCGCAAGGGACGCGCCCGCGCCGGCGACCGCTCTCGCGGCTTCGCGGCGGCGGAGGGGACGTCCTACGCGGTCGTCGTGAGCACGGCGGGCGGCCGTGACCTCGCGTGCGGCGAGTTCCGCACCAAGGCGGCGCCCCAGCAGGTTGCGGAGGAGCCCGACGACGCCTCCTCGCTCGACGACGACTCCGCGGACGAGGACTCGCTCGACGACGAGTCGGTCGACGACGAGTCGTTCGACCCCGACGAGGACATGCCGGACGCCGACGAGGACGACCTCGACGACGACGGCGACGACGACTTCTAGGCCCCGGGCAAGGGAAAGCGCAGCCGCCCGGCCCCGCTGCGGGGCCGGGCGGCGCGACGCTTCTCTAGACTGAGCGGACCATGGACACGGTGCTCTCAGTCGTGCAGGTCTTCATCTCGATCGTGCTGATCTTCCTGATCCTCCTGCACTCCGGGAAGGACGCCGGGATGTCGGGCGCCTTCGGCGTCGGCACCGCGGGCGGCGGCAGCGGCGGCTCCCTGATGGAGCGCAACCTGGACCGCTGGACCATCCTGTTCGCGGTCCTGTTCGTCGTGAACACGCTCGTCCTGCTCAAGATCTAGCGCTCAGCGGTGCGCCGCGTCGTAGAGCGTGCGTAGCTCGGCGCGGTCCGCTCGCGGCGGCGTCAGCTCCAGCTCGGCGCGCTCGGCCGCGGCGTCGGCGCAGCGGTCGAGGGCGTCGCCATCGACGCCGACGGCGCTCAGCGTGGTCGCGCCGGTGAGCGTGCACAGCCGCGCGGCCACCTCCGCCGGGTCGCCGCCGGTGGCCTCGGCGAGGCGCTCGTACCAGTCCGGGAAGCGCCAGGCCAGTGCGCCGAGGGTGTGCGGGAGCAGGATCGCGTTGGCCGAGCCGTGGCTGACGCCGGCCAGGCGCACGAGCGTCTGCGACAGCACGTGGTGCAGCCCGTAGATGGTCGAGTCGATCGTGTAGCCGGCCAGCAGCGCGCCGAGCGCGAGCGCGTCGCGGTCCGGCTGGCCGGCGCGCCGGAAGGCGCCGGTGAGCAGCCGCGCCGCGTCGAGCGCGGCGAGCGCCGCGACCGGGTTGGCGCGTGAGGTGCACGGCCCCTCGGCGGCGTGGCCGAGCGCGTTCAGCGCGCTGGCGGCCAACTCGGGCTCGGGCTGGGAGGCCGACAGCGCGGGGTCGTTGACCACCACCGCCGGGCGGACGCCGGTCGTGCCCTCGGGCGCACCGACGGCCTGGCGGTGGATCTTCGTCATCTCGGCGCCTGAGAGCGTCGTCGGGATCGCCATCGCCCGCGCGGTGCCGCCCGAGGCGGCCGCGAGCGCCTTCGCGGTGTCGACCACCCGGCCGCCGCCGAGCGCGACGATGCGGTCCTCGCGGACCGTTCCCAGCAGCTCCCCGGCCAGCTCGTCGACCAGGCCGGGGCCGACCTCGTACACCGACCCGGCGGCCTCGACCACCTCGGGCGCGGCCCGCCGCGTCCGAGGCGTGGTCAGCAGCGCGTAGCCGGGCCCGCCCAGCACGCCGATCGCCTCGCCGGAGATGCCGCGGCCGAAGCGGATGAGCCGCTCGCCGTCCTGCCACGTGAAGCGCATGGGCGGACGGGATATCACGCCGCGTCGCGCCGCAGCCACGCGGCCAGGAACGGTTCGACGATCCGGACCGCCCCGCGGTCGCGCGCCACCAGCTCGTCGCGCTCGAGCGTCTCGACCGCGCGCTGGACGCTCGACGCCCCAGGAAGGTTGTGCCGGCGCCGGTAGTCGGCCGACAGCGGGCGGCCGGGCTCGTTGGCCAGCTCGGCCAGCACGAGCCGCTGAACCGACGAGGCGCGGTCCCACAGCAGCGAGAAGTGGGCGTGCTCGGACCGCAGCACCTTGGCCAGCGCGGTGGCCACCCGCTCCTCGTCGCAGCGCTGCTCGGGCGGCGTCTCCTGCCAGGCGAAGTAGCACAGCTCCTGGGTGGCGTAGGGGTGCCCGCCGGTCGCCTCGAGGATCGCCGCGATCGCCTCCGGCGCCGCGACCCGCCCGGTGCGGTCGAACTGGCGGCGGATGTAGGGGCGGAAGTGCTCGGGCGCGATCACGCCGAGCTCGATCTGCTTGGCGCTGCGCCAGAACGGCTCGTTCTCGTCGCTGAAGATGCGCCGCATCATGTGCCGCCTTGAGCCGAGGTAGACGTGCGCGACCTCGGGCTGCTGCTGGAACACGGCGCGCATCAGGCGGGGCAGCTTGGGGTTGATCTCGGCCACCTCCTGGAACTCGTCGAGCACCAGCGCCACCTTGCGCCCGCGCTCGGCGGCGAGCACGGCGGGCAGCTCCAGCAGGCGCTCGATCGTCGCGTCGAGGTCCTCCTCGCGCTCGGTGACGGCGAAGCGGAAGGCGATGTTGCCCGTCTCCGGCTCCACGGTGACGGTGGGGGTGACGCGCAGGTCGCCGAAGATCCGCAGGCGCTCCTTGGCGCGCAGGAGCGGCGTCGCGATCTCGTCGTGGATCGTGCGGGCCAGCTTCTCGGCCAGCCGCGCCGGCGTGGGCGTCGTCATCAGGTCCACGCTCGCCACCAGCACCTTGTCGCGCACCAGCTCCTGGGAGGCGCGCCACACCAGCGAGGACTTGCCGAAGCGGCGGGGCGCGAACACGACAACGTCCTGGCCGTTGCGGACGTCCGCCCGCAGCTCGGCGATCTCGTCCTTGCGGTCGGTGAACGCGTCGTCCAGCGCCAGCGCGCCGAAGCGGAACGGGTTGACGTCATCCATTACGCAAGTCAGCGTAACGCAGAACCGCGTGATGGAGAAGCGAATCCGTCACGCAGACCCGCGTGACGCGGACCTGCGTGACGTCAGCCCGTGGTGGAGAGCTCCGAGCCTTCCTCGTACCACGACAGCGCGTAGCGAGGGTCGTCGAGGTCGCGGGAGAGCGTGGTCAGCTTGAGCGGCCGGAAGGTGTCGCACATCACGGCGAGCTCCTCGGTGTGGGTGGTGCCGAGCGACTTCTCGACCAGCCCCGGCTGGGGGCCGTGCGGCAGGCCGGACGGGTGCAGCGTGATCGCCCCGATGTCCACGCCCTTGCGCGAGCCGAACTGCCCGTCGACGTAGTAGATCATCTCCTCCGACTGGAGGTTGGAGTGGTGGTAGGGCAGCGCCACCGCCATCGGGTCCCAGTCGAGCATCCGTGGGCAGAACGAGCAGATCACGAAGTTCGGGCCCTGGAAGTTCTGGTGCGCGGGCGGGGGCTGGTGCAGCCGCCCGGCCTTGGGCTCGAAGTCGGCGATGTTGAACGTGTACGGGTACACGTAGCCGTCCCAGCCCACGACGTCGAAGGGGTGGTAGTCGGTCACGTAGTCCTGGTAGCCGTTGCGCACGCGGACCTTGACCAGGTGCTCGCCGCGCTCGCGGTGGGTGGCGAGCGTCGCCGGCGGGCGGAAGTCGCGGTGCGAGAAGGGCGCGTGCTCGAGCAGTTGCCCGTAGCGGTTGCGGTAGCGGTTCGGGGTCTCGATCTCGCCCGGCGTGTAGAAGGTCAGCCAGCGCTGGGGGGAGTCGAAGCGGAAGCGGTACGTCGTCCCGCGCGGGATCACGATGTAGTCGTGCTCGCGGTAGGGGAGCGTGCCGAAGATCGTCTCGACCACGCCCTCGCCCTCGTGGACGAAGACGACCTCGTCGCCCTCGCCGTCGCGGTAGAAGTAGTCCGCCTCGGCCTCGGGGATGCACAGGCCGATCTCGACGTCCGCGTTGTACTGCAGCACCCGCCGGCCGAGCACGCTGTCGCCCATCGGCTCCAGCCCCATCGTGTTCGTGAGCCGGTGCACGTGGGTGTCGGGCACCCACTCCTCGCGCTCGATCGGCGTGAAGTCGCCGACGTCCTTGACGCGGCACGGCGACCACAGGTGGTAGAGGATCGACTCGTTGCCCGAGAAGCCCTCGAAGCCGAGGACCTCCTCGACGAGGAGCGGCGCGTCGCCGTTGCCCGAGGACGCCTCCGGGTCGCGGAACTGGACGTGGCGCTTCTGCGGGATGTCGCCGAGGCTGTGGTAGCGCATCAGGTGCTCTCCTCTGAGGTGCGGCTGGGATCGGTGACCCGTCCCAGGAACAGCAGTGTGCCGGAGGGGCGATGCTCGATCGCCCACAGGAACGGCCGGTCGAGGCGCAGCTCGAACGGGACAGGAGGCTTTGAGGGCATGCCGGTGGCCCGCGCGGTGACCACCGTCACCGCGGCGGCGCGGGTGCCCGCCTCGTCGATGTCGACCCGCGCGCGGTGCAGGACGCGCCCGAGCGACTTCGCGGGGGCGGGGCCCTCGAAGAGCCCGGAGAAGTCGCCGCCCGGCTCGAACGCGGGGCCGAGCCCGAGCCTCTGCAGGGGCTCGTGCAGCTCGAGCGCCGACTCGGCCGCCACCCGTGGGAGCGCGACGAGCCCGGGGCGGAACTCGAACGGGAGCCGCTCCCAGGCCGCGGCGTCGAGCGCCGGCGCCTCGAGCCCCTCGCGGGCGACCACCGCGACGAAGGCGAGCTCGTGCCGGTCGCCGTACGGCAGGCGAACGGCCGCGTGCGCGTCGTCCTCGGCGTAGGCGAACTCGTTCCGCGCCGACATCGTGGGCACGGCGACGGTGCTGCCGTCGGGCCGCGTGAACGGCCGCTCCTCCGTGGTCTCGGGGTCGAACGGCACGGTCCACGTCCCCTCGAACCAGGCGGCGTCGGCCAGCGCGAGCTTCTCGTCGCTCTCGAAGCCGTCGAGCACGCGGGGGATCGCACCCGCCGTGCGCTCCGAGGCCCACGCGTTGACCTCCTCGGCCGCACCGGGAGCGGAGAAGTCCAGCGTGCGGCAGTCCACGCCACGGCGCGCGGCGGCCTCCGCGAACGGCGCGGCGAGCCGCGTACTCGTGGTCCACCCACACGGCCTGCGCCAGGGCGAGCCCGATCGCGGGATCGCTCACGGCGATGTCCGGCGCGTCGTCGCCGAGCACGGCGTCCAACGCCGCGCGCGCCGCGCCGGCCGCGCCCTCGCGAAGCGTGGCCAGCGCGGCGTGCACGCTCAGCGGCGAGAAGACGACCTGGCCCGGACCGAGCCGGGCCAGCAGGCGGAGCCCGAAGGCGTTGGTGGACGTGACCGCGAGCGGCACGGGGCTACAGGTTGCCGCGAAGCTCCTGCTCGCGCTCGATCGCCTCGAAGAGCGCCTTGAAGTTGCCCTCGCCGAAGCCGCGCGCGCCGTGGCGCTCGATGACCTCGAAGAACATCGTCGGCCGGTCGCCCACCGGCTTGGTGAAGATCTGCAGCATGTAGCCCTCGTCGTCGCGGTCGATGAGGATGCCGAGGCGGCGGAGGTCCTCGAGGCTCTCGTCGATCTCCCCGATGCGCTCCGGGACGTCGTCGTAGTAGGTCTCGGGCACGCTCAGGAACTCGATCCCGCGGTCGCGCAGGTCGGTCACGGTCTGGACGATGTCGCGCGTGGCGACCGCGATGTGCTGGGCGCCGGCGCCGCCGTAGAACTCGAGGTACTCGTCGATCTGGGACTTGCGCTTGCCCTCGGCGGGCTCGTTGATCGGGAACTTCACGCGGCCGTTGCCGTTGGTGACGACCTTGGACATCAGCGCCGAGTACTCGGTGGAGATCGCCTCGTCGGTGAAGTGGAGCATCTCGGTCATGCCGAAGACGTCCTCGTAGAACTTCACCCACGTCTGCATCGCGCCGAGCTCGACGTTGCCGACCACGTGGTCGATCGCAAGCAGTCCGACGTCGCCGGAGGACACGTCGCGCGCCGTGTAGCCGGGTGCGAACGGCCCCTCGTACTCGGAGCGGTCCACGAACGTGTGCAGCGTCTCGCCGTACGTGGCGATCGTCGCGAAGCGGATCACGCCGTGCTCGTCGCGCTCCACCCAGGGCTCGCGGACGCCGATCGCGCCGCGCGTCGTGGCCTCGCGGTAGGCGTGCTCGACGTCGGGAACCGAGAGCGCGATGACCTTCGCGCCGTCACCGTGCGTGGCCTGGTGGTGGCCGACGGGGTGGTCGGGCCGGAGCGCGCCGGTCAGCACGAGGCGGATGCGCCCCTGCTCGACGACGTGCGACACGCGGTCACGCACGCCGGTCTCGAGGCCCGCGTAGGCGACCTCGCGGAAGCCGAGCGCATGGATGTAATAGAACGCGGCCTGGCGTGCATTGCCGACGTAAAGCTCCACGTGATCGATGCCGTGGAGCGGCATGAAGTCCTCCGTGCCGGCGGCCTTGGGGGCGACGACGGGCTGGGTGCTCATGGTCGGGGTCCTCTCGCTTCGAAGTTCGTCCCTTCATGATTACGGGGTCGGAGTGCCCGATCAAGCACTATTTGTTGCGCAAGTGTGCCAGAATTGCCTCAAATGGACGACATCGATCGGCAGATCGTTGCGCTGCTGCGTCAGGACGCACGGCGCTCCTTCCAGAGCATCGGCCTGCGGGTCTCGCTCTCGGCTCCGGCGGTCAAGCGGCGCGTCGACCGGCTCGAGGCCGCCGGCGTCGTCCGCGGGTACACGGCCGCCGTCGATCCCGGCCGGTTCGGCTGGGGCACGCACGCGTTCGTCGAGCTCTCCTGCGAGGGGCGCATGGCCGCCTCCGAGGTGCGCGACGCCGTCGAGCACCACCCCGAGGTCGAGGCGGCGTACACGGTCGCGGGCGAGGCGAGCGCGATCCTGCGCGTGCGCGCCCGCGACACGGCGCACCTGGAGGAGACGCTCGAGCGGATCCGCGACCACCCGGGCGTGACGCGCACGCAGACGCAGATCGTGCTCTCCACGCTGTTCGAGCGCCCGTTCGAAGAGCCGCCGGCCGCGGACTGACCGCGGTCTCGACGGCGTTCGAGGCGCCGCGGCCGCGGGCTAACCGCGGCGCAACACGCGGGCGGCACCCTTGGTGACCATGACCCGGCGACGCGCCCCGGCCCTGCTGATGGTCCTCGCGATCGTGGTCATCGTCGTGGTGATCGCCTCGGCGGGCGACGACGACCGCCCGGCGGCGGCGACGCCCACGCCCTCGGCGACGCCGACCCCGGAGCGGCAGAAGTCGATCGACGCCACCGGGATCACCGAGCACCTGCGCGCGCTTCATGACGCGGCCGGCTCGTCCGGCACGCGCGCGGCCGGCAGCGCGGGCGATCGCGCCACCGCCCGCTACGTCGCCGGGCGGCTGCGCGCCTCCGGCTACCGCGTGACCGAGCAGGCGTTCCGCGTTCCGCTGTTCATCGAGCGCACGCCGGCACGGATCTCGGGGCTGCGCCGCGGGCGCGACTTCCTCACGCTGACCTTCTCCGGCTCGGGCCGCGCGTCCGGGGACGTGCGCCGCGTGGGGCTCGGCTGCTCCCGTTCCAGCGTGCTGCGGCGCGGCGAGATCGCGGTGGCGGAGCGCGGGGTCTGTACGTTCACCCGCAAGGCCCAGCTCGCGCAGGCCGCCGGCGCGTCGGCGCTGCTGGTGGTCTCCGACCGCGGCGCGCCGTTCTCGGGGTCGCTGATCGGGCCGAGCGTCCGCATCCCGGTACTGGCCGTGGGCACGGGTGCGGGGCGGGAGCTGAGCGGCCGGGTGCGGGTCGTCGTCGACGCCGTGTCGGGCCGCCGGACGACCCACAACGTGATCGCCGAGGCCGGGCCTGAGGACGCCCGCCGCGTCGTGATGGCCGGTGCCCACCTTGACTCCGTGACCGCCGGCCCGGGGCTCAACGACGATGGCTCGGGCGTCGCCGCCGTGCTCGAGGCGGCAGAGCAGTTGGCCGGGCGGCCTTTGCCGGACGGCGCCGGCGTGCGCTTCGGCTTCTGGGCGGCGGAGGAGATCGGGCTCGTCGGCTCGCGGCGGTACGTGGAGGGGCTGTCGCCGGCCGAGCGGCGGCGGTTGGTCGCGTATCTGAACCTCGACATGGTGGGGTCGCCGGGGCAGGAACTGGAGGTCTACGAGGGCTCGGGTGAGGCGGGGCGCCGGATCGAGGCGGCGCTGCGTGAGGGGCTGCCGTCCGGTGCGCCTGGGGAGGATCTGGGTGGCTCGTCGGACCACGCCTCCTTTGATCGCGCCGGGATCCCCGTGGGTGGTGTGTTCAGTGGGCTGGATCGGTGTTACCACCGAGCTTGCGACACCCTGGGGAACGTGGACGCTGCGCTTGCGGCGCGGGCGGGGCGGGCCACCGCGGGCGCTTTGGTGCGCCTCGCGCGTTGAGGTCAACTGCGGCTGGGTGGGGCGGTGGAGCGGCCGGCCGGGCGGGGTCTGGTCGACCTGACCCCGGGTGGTTCGACGTTGACCACCGTATGCGTCGCGAACGTCGAACCGCTCGCTCTCGCCGGGCGATCTGGTCGACATCTTGCGCCGTATAGCCGCGCGTTGTCGACCGGCGGGCCGGAACCCTCTCCCTCGATGCCGCCGTTCGCCCCGCTACCCCGGCGACCACTGGGTGACGGGCCGCTCCCCGACCACCCCGTCAAGCTCGATGTCCACGTGCTCCCCGAAGAAACAGAGCATGTCGCGCACCGGAAGCGCGTCGTGGGCGGGATCCGGATAGCTCCAGACGATGTCCTTGACGACGCGATCACCGACGCGTACGTGCCAGTACGACGCCGCACCCTTGTAGGCGCACCGCGAAAGCCGTCCGGACGGGATGAGCAGGTCGGTGCGGACGTCCTCGGCCGGCAGGTACCAGCGCGGCGGGAGCGCGGCTTCGTAGAGCACCCGCGCGCGCCGCGAGTCCGCTAGAACCGAGCCGTCGAGCAGCACGCGCACGTGGCGGGTCGTGCGGCAGACGTCGATCCGCGAGTACGGGTCGCGGGGGTGGCCGAACAGCTGCTCGGCCTCAGCGAACCACTCGTCCAAAGCGTCCCAGCGGAACGCCACCAGGCCCGCCAGCCACGAAGCGCGTTCCGGCGGTGACGGGTACGTCCAGGCCGCGCGCGGCACCTCGCGCGAACCGATTGCAAGGTCGTGCCAAAGCAGCGGCCCGCGTGCCCCGCCGTCCGAGCGCGAGCCCGTCTCGGCGAGCAGGTCCATCCGGACCTCCTCGACGGGGAACTGGTAGACGGGCAGCCGGCCGGTCTCGTGGAGCAGTTGAGCGCCAACGCTGTCGACCACCGTCTCGCCCGCGACCACGCCACGGATGCGCGGCCACACGGCCTCGATGAACAGGATGCGCTCGGGCACCGGGACGTCGAAGCGTCCCGCGGGGCGCTCGCCGAACGGTCCGGTGCCGGCGGTCAGCGACACGCCGCGAAGGCTACCGGCGGCGGCGCGGCGACTCGATCCGGAGCACGAGCGCGACCGAGGCGACGATCACCGCCGCGCCGATCAGCGTCGTGCCGGTGACGACCTCGTCGAGGACCAGCGAGCCGAGCAAGATCGCGACGACGGGGTTCACGTACGCGTAGGTGGCGACCCTGGAGACCGGCGCGTTCTGCAGCAGCCACGCGTAGGCGGTGTAGGCGACCCAGGAGCCGAACACGACGAGGTAGATCACGGCCAGCACGGAGCGGGTCGAGAACGCCTCGGGCCTGACGTCGCCGGCCTCCCCGGCGAGCAGCGCGACGACGGCGATCGGCGAGCCCGCCGAGCGTCATCTGCCAGGCGACGGAGACGAGCGGGTCGCTCGGCAGCGAGATGCGCGCGGAGGCGAACGAGCCCGACGCCCACATCAGCGCGGCGCCGACGCAGGCCAGCGAGCCCGACGATGGTGGCGTCGCCGGTCGCGTCACCCGGGCGCACGAGGAGCGCCACCCCGGCGAACCCGACGAGGGTGGCCGCGACGCCCCGCTTCGACACGCCGTCGCGGGCGACGGCGTCGCATGAGGATCACCCACAGGGGCACGGAGGCGATCAGCAGCGCGGCGATGCTCGAGGGCACCTCCTGCTCGGCGACGCTGACGACGGCGTTGGCGCCCGGGAGGAGCAGCCCGACGAGGCCGGCGCTCAGCAGTTGGGCGCGCGTGGGCCGCAGAACGCGACATGCCCCGCCGCGCGGCGAGCACGGCGAGCATGACCGCGCCGGCGACGGCGAAGCGCGCGCTCGCGCCGAGCAGCGGCGGGACGGTCTCGACCATGATCCGGATCGCGAGGTAGGTCGAGCCCCAGACGATGTAGACGATCCACAGGCAGGTCCAGATCTGCCACGGGGGTGCGCCGGCCGGCGCGTCGGGGTCCGCGCCGGCCGGCGAGCCTAGGGGAGGGGAGGTGGTGCTGACGGTCACGCGGTACGGACGTGGCCCGCGCGCAGGCTCAGCCGGCCCGTGTAGGAGCGGCGGGTGCGCGGCGGCCGCGTGGCGGCGGCGGCGCGGAGCTCGAGGAGCTCGACCACGTCGGCGGTCGGGCGGAACGGGTTGGCGATGCGCTCGCCGCTGCGCGGCGCCAGCGCCGCGACCATCTCGCCGTCGGCCTCGGCCACGAGGAGCTCGCCGGCGGGGACCGTCGGAGGAGTCGAGCTCGGCGAGCGCCTCGAGCGCACGGCCGTCGGAGCCACGGGCGGCGCGGATGAGGACTGAAGGAGCGGTGTGGATCGGTGACATGGTGTGGCCTTTCAACGGGGTTGGTGCGTGCCTTTGTGAGACGAAACTGTGGACGCACTTATTCCATCAGCGCAAATGACATTTCTCACGTGCTGATGTAAGCTGCGCTGATGCTCGACGTCCGCCGCATGCGCGTCCTCCGCGAGGTCGCGCTCCAGGGTTCCTTCTCCGCCGCCGCGGAGTCCCTCTCCTTCACGCAGTCCGCCGTCTCACAGCAGATCGCCGCGCTCGAGCGCGAGGCCGGGACCGTCCTGGTCCAGCGCAGCGCGCGCGGCGTGCGCCTGACCGAGGCCGGCGAGGCGCTGGTCCGCCACGCCGAGGTCGTCATCTCGCGCCTGTCCGAGGCCGAGGCCGAGCTGGAGGCGATCGCCGGCCTGCGCGGCGGCCGCCTGCGGATGGCCGCCTTCGAGTCCGCCGGCGCGACGCTGATGCCGCTCGCGATCCGCGACTTCCGCGAGCGCCACCCGGCCATCGAGCTGTCGATGACGCTCGGCGAGCCCGAGGACACCGAGCCGATGCTCAAGAGCGGCGACGTCGACCTCGTCCTCGGCTTCGGCTCGCGCTTCCTCGAGGAGGACGGCCTCGAGCGGATGCCGCTGCATCGAGGACCCGATGTTCCTCGTCCTCCCGCGCGACCACCCGCTGGTCACCAAGCGCAACCTGCGCCTGGCCGACCTCGCCGACGAGGCGTGGATCGGCGGCCGCCCGAGCTGCGAGTGCAACCGGCTGATCTACGGCGCGTGCGCGCGCGCCGGCTACGACCCGCGGATCGCCTTCGAGACCGACGACTACAACGCGATGCAGGGCTTCGTGGCCGCCGGCGTCGGCGTGTCGCTGATCGCCGAGCTCGGCCTCACGACGATCCGCGACGACATCGTCGTCCGCGACCTCGGCCGCGACACGCCGGTGCGTCAGATCTACGCCGCCGCGTGCGGGCGGCTACCGCACTCCGGCGACCGCCGCGATGCTCGAGGTGCTGAGCGCCGTCGCCGCAGCGCTACGAGTCGCGCCGCCCGCGGCTCGAGCTCGTCGGCTAGAGCCAGTAGCGCACCGTCGCGCCGGAAACATGTAAGAACGCGTACTTGACGGCGGGCAGCCAAGTACGGGGAGGGTCGGCCGGTCAGGACTGACCAGATGCTGAGACGGATCTCCTACGCATGCACGGCGCTCGCCGGGGTGCTCGCGATGCTCGCGGGCCCTGCGGTCGCGGCCAAGAAGGCCCCCGACCTCACAGTGTCGGCGCATCAAGGCGACCGGCTCGCCGGCCGCCGGGCCAGGCGCTCTCCGTCCAGGTCAAGGTCAAGAACTCCGGCCGCAAGAAGGCCAAGGGCTCCCAGACCGCCTTCGCCCTGTCACGCGACGCGAAGAACAGCAAGGACGATCGCAAGCTCAAGACGCGCAAGGTCAAGGCGATCGCCGTCAAGAAGACGGCGAAGGCGACGCTCAAGCTGACGGTGCCGGCCGGCACGAGCCCCGGCGCGTACCGGGTGATCGCGTGCGCTGACGCCAAGAAGAAGGTCAAGGAGTCCAACGAGCGCAACAACTGCCGCGCCTCGAAGGCCGTGACCGTCGTCGGCGGCCCGTTCGGCGGACCGCCGCCGCCCACGCCGGGCCAGCCCATCTCACCCCGCCGCCCGGCGGCCCAGGCCCGACGCCGACGCCCACGGCGACCCCGACGGCCTCGCCCACCGCGACCCCCACCGCCTCGCCGACGGCCACCCCGACCACCACGCCGGAGCCGGACCCGTTCCCGAAGCCGCCGCTCGACCCGGCGCCCGACCCGCGTCGACGAGGCGCCGACCCCGCCCGCCACGGGCGCGACGACGGTCGCCGACGGCACCGAGTTCCTCTACACCGGCCCCGACCCGATCCAGAAGGAGGTCGACCCCGGCACGATCGCGCCCAAGCAGGTCGCCGTCCTGCGCGGCCGCGTGGTCGACACCGACGGCGACGCGATCCCGGGCGCGCGGATCACCGTGCTCGACCACCCCGAGCTCGGCTACACGTCGACGCGCGACGACGGCGGCTACGACCTCGCGGTCAACGGCGGCGAGGACCTCGTGCTGCAGTTCGAGCAGGAGGCCTTCACGACGCTGCAGCGGACCGAGTCGGTGCCGTGGCAGGACTTCGTCCGCCTCGACGACGTCGTGATGACGGAGTACAGCGACCCCGTCGCCCGTCCAGCAGGACGCGACGACGCTGACCGCCGTCACGAGCGAGACGACGCCGCCCGACGACGCGGCCGCCCGCAAGGCGACGCTGATGTTCGACCCGGGCACCGACGCGACGATGACGCTGCCCAACGGGCAGGAGCAGCCGCTCGACAACACGATGCAGGTGGCGGCCACCGAGTACACGGTCGGGACCGGCGGCGAGCAGCGGATGCCCGGTGAGCTGCCTGACACGAGCGCCTACACGTACGCGGTCGAGTTCAGCGTCGAGCAGGCCGTCGAAGCCGGTGCCGTCGACGTCGAGTTCGACAAGCCCGTCGCCACCTACGTCGACAACTTCCTCGACTTCAAGGCCGGCACGGTCGTTCCCGCCGCCTACTACGACAAGGACAAGGCGGCGTGGGTGCCGTCCGAGGACGGGATCGTGCTCGAGGTCGTCTCGGAGAACGGCGGCAAGGCCCAGGTCGACGTGGACGGCGACGGCGACGCCGACAGCGGCACGGAGCTGAGCGATCTCGGCATCGACGACGCCGAGCTGGTGAAGCTTGGTCAGCAGTACGACACCGGCGACTCGCTGTGGCGCGTGCAGGTCAAGCACTTCACGCCGTGGGATTACAACTGGCCCTACGGCTGCAAGGCGCTCTGCCCGCCGCCCGACGAGGAGCCGCCCCCGCCGCCGTACTGCCCCGAGTGCCAGGCGGCCGGCTCGATCGTCGGCGTCTTCAACCAGACGCTCGGCGAGCGGCTCGACGTGACCGGCACGCCGTTCGCGCTGCACTACGACAGCGGCCGCCTGCCGCGGCTACAAGGAGGCCTACTCGGTCGACATCCCGGTGACGGGCGGATCGCGTGGCGGGGACGCTCGCAGGGGGTCGCCGTGCAGGTGTCGGTGGCGGGGCGTGAGTTCTCGCCGGGCGCGAACCCCAGCGCGTTCAGCTGCAACAAGGACTTCGAGGGCGTCGCGGACCTCAAGTGCAAGTTCACGTGGGACGGCAAGGACGCATACGGCCGCACGCTCGAGGGCTCGCAGACCGCGAGGGTGCGGATCGGCTACGTGTACCCGGCCGTCTACCTCGAGCCGCGGCGAGTTCGAGAACAGCTTCGCCCAGTTCGGCGGCGCGCCGGTGAGCCGCAACGGACGGCGGCGGGGCCGACACCCGCCGGACGATCACCGTCTGGCAGGAGTGGGCGCGCCCGGTCGGCACGCTCGGCGCCGGCTCGGACGCCCTGGGCGGCTGGACGGTCGACGTCCATCACGCCTACGACCCGCAGGCCAAGACGCTCTACCTCGGTGACGGCACGCGCGTGAACACCGAGGCGATCCGCTCCGAGATCCGCACCGTGGCCGGGTTCGACCCGTTCAACTTCGTGTTCGGCGGCACCCCCGCCACGCAGACCAACCTCGGCCTCGTCCGCGGGCATCGACGCCGGTCCGGACGGCAGCGTCTACATCGCCGAGACGGGCGTGAACCGGGTGGTCAAGGTCACGCCGACGGGCGACCTCGAGGTCGTCGCCGGCGGCTCCTTCGCCGGCGAGGAGGACGACCTCGGCGACGGCGGCCCCGCGACGGGAGGCGACCCTCACCGGCCCCAGCGACGTCGCGGTGGGCCAGGACGGCACGCTGTACATCACCGACACCGGCAACGCGCGCATCCGGCGCGTCGCGCCCGACGGCGTGATCACGACGTTCGCCGGCGGCGGCGACCCCGACGACGCTCGGCGACGGCGGCTCGGCCCTCGCCGCCTCGCTGCACGGGCCGCGCGGCATCGAGGTGACCGACGACGGCACGGTCTACGTCGCCGACACCGGCGTGGACCGCATCCGCCGCATCACGCCGGACGGGCGCATCGCCACGGCGGCGGGCGGCGGCAGCCCGGCGAGCGGCATCGGCGACGGCGCCCGCGCCGTGGACGCCTCGCTCGACCGGCCGACCGACGTGGCGTTCGACCAGGCCGGCACGCTCCTCATCGCCGACGCCGATCACGGCCGGGTGCGCTCGGTCACCCCGACCGGCCTGATCGACACGCTCGCCGGCACCGGCGGGTCGGGCTCGAGCGGCGACGACGGCCCGGCGACGAGCGCGCAGATCGGCCAGCCGACGGCCGTGGCCGCCGGTCGTGACGGCAGCGTCTACGTGGCCGACCGCATCCACCACACCGTCCGCCGGATCGCGCCCGACGGCACGATCGTGCGGCACGCCGGCACCGGCACGAGCGGCGGCGAGGGCGACGGGGGCGCGCCGCAGCAGGCCCAGCTCTCGTTCCCGCAGGCGCTGGCCGTCGCCCCCGACGCCTCGCTGCTGATCGGCGACGCGGGCAACGGGCGGGTGCGCCGCGCCGCGCTCGGCCTCCCCGGCTTCACGGACGCCGACTTCTCGCTGCCCTCCGAGGACGGCACCGTCGTCTACCAGTTCAATCGCACGGGCCGGCACCTGCGGACCGTCGACGCCCTGACCGGCACGACGCGGTACAGCTTCGGCTACGACTCAGCGGGCCGCCTGACCAGCATCACCGAGAAGACCGGGGCCGCGGCGGGCGACGTGCTGGTGACGACGATCACGCGCGACTCGGCCGGCAAGGCGACGGGGATCGTGGCGCCCGGCGCCGGCTCGGCGGCGCGCCCGCAGGACGACCCTCGCGATCAACGGCGCCGGCTGGCTCGGCTCGGTGACCAACCCGGTCGGCGAGCAGACCGACCTCGCCTACGGCGCCGGCGGGCTGCTGACCACGTTCACCGACCCGCTGGACCGCATCGGCGCACTTCGCCTACCAGGCCTCCACCGGCCTGCTCACCTCCGACACGGACCGGTCCGGCTCGGAGACCACCTACGCCCGCACGCGGACCGCGACCGGCGCGCGGGTCACGAGCACCTCCGAGGCCGGCCGCGTCACGAGCTACGAGACCGCCAAGCAGGCGGACGGCAGCACGCGGACGACGGTCACCGAGCCGTCCGGCGCCGCGACGGTGACCGCCTACGGCAGCGACGGCGTCACCCGCGTCACCTCGCCCGACGGCACGGTCACGAGCGCGAAGTCCGGCCCGGATCCGCGCTGGGGTATGCGCGCTCCGATCCCCGCCGAGGTCACGACGACCACCCCCGGCGGGCGCACGCGCACGGTCACGCGCGAGCGCACGGTGACCCTCGCGACCGAGGGCGACCCGTTCGCGATCGACGAGCTGACCGACACCTCGTCGCACGACGGCGGCACGGACACGATGACCTACGACGGGGCGACCCGCGTGGCCACCACGCGCACGGCCGAGGCCCGCACCTTCACGACCAAGCTCGACGCCAACGGCCGCATGATCGAGCGCGCGACCGGCGGGGGCACCGCCCCGATCCAGCTGCGGTGGAACGCCGCGGGCCGCGTCGACCGGGTCGCCCAGGGCACGCACGTGATGACGATGGGCTACGACGCGAACCACCCGTACCGGCTGCTCACACGCACCGACGGCGGGAGCCATACGACGACGTACGCGTACAACAACGCCGAGCGGATCACCTCGGTCGAGCTCCCGAGCGGCAAGACCTACGCGTACGGCTACGACGCCAACGGCAACCGCACGAGCGTCGAGATGCCCAACCACCAGGTGCACGCCTACACCTTCGACGCGCTCGGGCGGGCGACGGGCTACGACCCGTCGGGCGCGGCATCGGACTTCGGGCGCGCGTTCGACGCCGACGGGCTCGCGACCGGCTTCACGCTCGCGGGCGGCGGCGGTCAGACGCTGGTGCGCCAGGCCAGCGGGCGGCTGAGCGGCGCGACGTCCCCGGACGGGACCGCGAGCACGTTCGCCTACCCCGCCGGCGACGGGACCGACCGCTTCACCACCGCGCGGCGCACGCTGCCCGGCTCCCGCTCGGACGAGGCCCGCCTGACCTACGACGGCCCCCTCATGACCGGCGAGCAGTCGCGCGACGCCGGCGGCGCGTACGCGACCCACACCTACGCCTACGACGACCGCCTGCGGCTGAAGGCGATCGACCTCATCGCCGGCTCGGACTCGCTCGCGCAGACGATCTCCTACGACTCGGACGCGCTCGTCACCGCACAGGGACCGTTCTCCTTCGCGCGCGGCGGCCCCGCCGGGCAGATCAGCGGCGTCACCGGCGAAGGCCTGTCGCTCGCGATCGCCTACGCCGCCACGGGAACCGAGAGCAAGCGCACCACGACGGTGGGCTCCACGGCCGTGTTCGACACCGAGATCACGCGCGACAACTCCGGGCGGATCACGCGGAAGGTCGAGAAGTCCGGGGCGGCCGCCGCGGTGACCTACGCCTACACGTACACGCCCGACGGCGAGCTGGCGACCGTCAAGCGCGGCACCACGACCGTCGAGCAGTACGCCTACGACGCCAACGGCAACCGCACGTCGGCCAAGTACGGCGCGGCGGCCGCGCAGCCGGCGACCTTCGCCGCCGACGACCACCAGCTCACGCGGGCGGGCATCGCGCACACCTTCGACGCCGCCGGCATGCTCACCGCGCGCGGCCCCGACACCTTCTCCTACAGCGACACCGGCGAGCTGCTGGAGGCGACCGTCGGCGGGACGCTCGTCCGCTACGTCTACGACACCGCCGGCCGCCGGGTCGCGCGGATCCAGGGCGGCGAGACCTACCGGTACATCTACGGCGACCCGCGGCGCCCGCTGGCCGTCACCGCCACCCGCGCGGGTGACGGCACGCTGACGACCTACAGCTACGACACCCACGACCGGCTGTTCGCGCTGCGGCGCGGCGGGACGCGCTACTTCGTCGCCACCGACCACCTCGGCAGCCCGCGCGTGGTCACCAACGCCTCCGGCGCCGTCGTCAAGCAGCTCGAGTACGACGCGTTCGGCGTGCGCGCGTCCGACAGCGCGCCCGCCTTCGACCTCCCGATCGGCTTCGCCGGCGGCATCGACGACCGGCTGACCGGCCTCGTGCGCTTCGGCTTCCGCGACTACGACCCGGCGGCGGGCCGCTGGACGGCGCGCGACCCGATCTACCAGGCCGGCGGCCCGAACACCTACGCCTACGTCGGCAACGACCCCGTCGGCACGCGCGACCCGATGGGCCTCGAGGGCGGCTTCAGCGGCTGGCTCTCGGGCGTCGCGCAGTCGGTCAGCGACTTCTTCACCTCCGACAGCGCCGGCACGGCGATGGACGTCGTCAGCTCGATCGACTCCGACAGCCCGATCGTCGAGGCCGCCGGCACGCTCTCCGACGGCATCGACAAGGTCCAGATGGTCCAGGAGGGCCTCGACACCGCGCTCGAGGTCAAGGAGGCGCTCGACGAGCCGACCGACCCCGAGCAGGCGGCCGGCCTGCTCAAGTGCGGCCTGAAGCTGCTCAAGAAGATCCTCCCGGTCGACGTCATCGGCATCGACGCCGCCTCCGAGACGCTCGACAGGGGCATGGAGAACGCGAAGGACCAGCGCGACTTCGGCACGATCAACAAGGGCGCCCAGCGCCAGCTGGCGGAGATGGACTTGTGATCCCCGTGCGCCTTCGAATCCTCATCGCCGCCGTGCTCGTGGCCGCGGGCCTCGTGGTCGCCCAGCAGGTCACCGCGGCGCCCGCCTGCACCAAGACGTGGTCCGGGCCGGCCAGCGGCGGGTTCTGGCGGGTGGCCGCGAACTGGGGCGGCGTGCTGCCCGGCGCGGCCGACGTCGTCTGCATCCCGGCGGGCAACACCGTCACGCGCGACTCCGGGACCGACCAGATCAAGACGCTGCTCGCCGACGGCACGCTGGTCGTCACCAGCGGCTCGCTGGAGATCCTCGGCACCGCCGATCCGTCGCACGCCGCGGGCTACCAGCAGTCCGGCGGCACCATCACCGGCGCGGCGACGCTCGTCCTCACCAACGGCGGCACGTGGACGGGCGGCCAGATGGCCGGCAGCGGGACCACCGAGCTTCCCGCGGGCAAGACGGTGACGATCTCCACCGCCACCGTGGGGCTGTGGGACACGCGCGTGTTCGACAACGCGGGCACGGTGCTGATCGCGTCCGCCGACCGCGGCATCTCGTTCAGCGGGACGCCGCGGTTCGTCAACCGGGCCTCGGGCATCCTGCGCAAGACGGTGGGCAGCTCGACGGCGACCGCGACGACGAGCTTCATCACGGTGCCGGTGGAGAACGACGGCAAGGTCGAGTCGGTCGCCGCCCTGGGCAACCTCGCCCTGTCGAGCGGCTCCGGCACCGGCGCGGTGTCGACGGGCACGTACGGCTCGGCGGGCGCGTCCGGCACGGTGGAGCTCGACGGCTCGACGGTCCACACGCTGGGCAACGGCGCGAAGCTGCTCGACGGCGCGGTGATCGACGGCAACGTCGACGTGGCGTCGGGCGCGACGGCGACGGCGTCCAACGCGCGCATGACCGGCTCGTCGCTGGGCGGCGCCGGGCCGGTTCTCGATCACCGGGCCGTTCACGTGGTCGGGCGGGCAGATGACCGGCGCCGGGACGACCACGATCGCCGCCGGCACGACGGTGACGCTGCCGAGCGCGACCGTCGGGCTGTGGGACACGCGCGTGCTCGAGAACGCCGGGACGGTGCTGGTCGCGTCCGCCGACCGCGGCATCTCGTTCAGCGGGACGCCGCGGTTCGTCAACCAGGCCACGGGCATCCTGCGCAAGACGGTGGGCAGCTCGACGGCGACCGCGACGACGAGCTTCATCACGGTGCCGGTGGAGAACGACGGCAAGGTCGAGTCGGTCGCCGACACTGGGCAACCTCGCGCTCTCCAGCGGCTCCGGCGGCGACGTCGACCGGCACCTACGGGTCCGCCGGCGCGCTCGGCACGGTGGAGCTCGACGGCTCGACGGTCCACACGCTGGGCGACGGCGCGAAGCTGCTCGACGGCGCGGTGATCGACGGCAACGTCGACGTGGCGTCGGGCGCGACGGCGACGGCGTCCAACGCGCGCATGACCGGCTCGTCGCTGGGCGGCGCCGGGCCGGTTCTCGATCACCGGGCCGTTCACCTGGTCGGGCGGGCAGATGACCGACGACGGGACGACGACGATCGCCGCCGGCGCGACGGTGACGTTGCCGAGCGCGACCGTCGGGCTGTGGGACACGCGCGTGCTCGAGAACGCCGGGACGGTGCTGGTCGCCTCCGCCGACCGCGGCATCACGTTCAGCGGGACGCCGCGGTTCGTCAACCAGGCCACGGGGATCCTGCGCAAGACGGTGGGCAGCTCGACGGCGACCGCGACGACGAGCTTCATCACGGTGCCGGTGGAGAACGACGGCAAGGTCGAGTCGGTCGCCGACAAGGGCATCCTCGCCCTGTCGTCCGGCTCCGGGACGTCGACCGGCGCGTACGGCTCGGCCGGCGCGGCCGGCGTCGTGCAGCTCGGCACGTCGCCGCACACGCTCGGCGGCGGCGCGAGGCTGCTCCACGGGTCGCTGCTCAACGGCGCGCTCACGATCGCGAGCGGCACCGTGACCGCCGCCGACACCACGCTCGCCGGCGGCAGCGTCGGCGGGCCCGGCGCGCTGACGGTCACGAGCGGCACCTTCACCTGGTCGGGCGGCAACATGGCCGGCTCGGGCGTGACGACGATCGCCTCCGGGGCGACCGGCACGATCACCTCGTCGGTGGGCCTCCGCGAGACCCGGCGGATGGACGTCGGCGGCGTGCTCCAGATCGCCGGCGACCACTCGCTCGGCGATGTCGACACGGCCCTCCTCCACGTGCTCGCCGGCGGGAGGCTGCGCAAGACCGCGACCGCCGCCACGGGCCTGCGCCGCTCGTTCGTGTCCGTGCCGGTCCGCAACGACGGCGTGGTCGAGAGCCTCGCCGGCAACCTCGAGCTGTTCCGCGGCGCGAACGTCGCGGAGGCCGGGACCTACGAGGGCAAGGACGCCGACGAGCGCGTCGTGCTCTCGGGCACCGACCACGTGCTCGGCGGCGAGCGCCCGGCTGCTCGACTTCAGCGAGATCGACGGCGAGGTCACGGTCGCGCCCGGCGCCACGCTGCCCGGTGTCGGGCGAGATCTGGCAGACCGGCGGGCCGCTGACGGGCGACGTCGACCTCACCGGCAGGCTGCACTGGCAGGGCGGCGAGCAGGACGGGCCCGGGACGACGACCGTGGAGTCCGGCGGCGTCATCGACGTCGAGTCGTGCTTCTCCGCGACCCTCGACGACGGGCGCACGCTGCTCAACCGCGGCACGGTCCGGCTCGCCCAGCACTCCGTGCTCTCGCTGGGCTTCGGCGACGCCCTGCCGGCGATCGAGAACCCCGGCCGGATCGAGATCGACGACACCGCGGCGGGGAGCTGCGGCGGCTCGACGGGCATCTTCGGCAGCGGGCTGGTGCACAACACGGGCACGATCGAGAAGCTCGGCGGCACGGGCACCGGCGCTCTCGGCGGCACGCTCGACAACGACGGGGTGGTGCGGGTCAGCGCCGGCAAGCTCGAGCTCACCAGCGACGACTCCGTGACGCAGAGCGGCACGTTCACGAGCGTCCCGGGAGCCTCGTACGACTTCAGCGACGGCACGTTCGTGCTCGTCACCGGCGCGGTGCTGTCGGGCTCGCCCGACGTCACCGGCGCCGAGCTGCGGATCCCGCCGGGCATGAGCGTGTCGGTGCCCGCCGGCGGCGCGATGCGCCTGAGCGACGGCGGCACGATCTCCGGAGCCGGCACGCTGCGGGTCCTGGGCACGCTCGCGTGGCTGGACGGCGGCCAGATGTCCGGCGCGGGCACGACGGTGATCGAGCCGGGCGGCGCGGCCACGCTCTCCTCGCCGGATCCGGCGGACCCGGCGTTCGGCTCGCTCGAGGACAGCCGCTCGCTGGTCAACGCGGGGACGCTGACGGTCACCGACGCGAACCTCGAGGTCTTCGACGGCGCGTCGATCCTCAACCGCGGGACGATGGTCCTGACCGGCGAGACACAGCTCGATGGGTCGAGCTTCGGCAGCGGCTTCTCCGGCCTGCTGCACAACACCGGCACGCTCAGGAAGACCGGTGCCGGTGCCGTCGAGGTGGAGGTGGCGCTCGACAACGACGGCACGATCCAGGTCGACGCGGGCGCGCTGAACGCGTCGCAGCTCATGAACTTCACGAGCGACTTCTTCTTCGGCGGCCCGCGCGGGGCGATCGTCGGCGGCAGCTACCTCGTCAAGGGCACGCTCGGCGTGCCGGGCGACGTCGAGATCGTGGCCGGCCGGCTCGTCCTCGACGGCGCCGGCTCGAAGGTGCAGCAGAGCCTGTTCGGCGGCACGCCCGAGGACGCGCTCGCCGGCCTGCGCCGCGTCGCGGGCAACGGCGAGCTCCGGCTCACCGGCGGCCGCTCGCTGGCCACCGACGCGGACGACGGCGCGTTCTCGAACGCCGGCGTCCTGCGGCTCGACAGGGGCAGCGTCTTCACCGCGGCGGCCGGCTACGCCCAGGCGCCGGGTGGCGTCCTGCGCGCGGAGATCCCGGCGACGGGAGCGGCTGGACGGCTGGCCGTCACCGGCACCGCCGCGCTCGCCGGACGCCTCGACGCGCTCTCGCCCGCGCACCCGCCGGTGGGAACCGACGTCACGGTGGTGAGCTACGGCGCGCGCACCGGCACGTTCGGCGACGTCACCGGCGCGAGCGGCTACGACCTCCGCTACGACGCAGACGGCGTCAAGCTGCGCGTGCTCGCCAGCCTGGCGTCGCGTTTGCAGCCGACCGACGACGTGGCACCGGCGGCGACGGACGAGGACGCCGGGACCCCCGCGCCCGCGCCCACGCTGCGGCTCGATGACGGCGCGCTGCGCGTCTCCGGCCCGTGGGCGCGCCGCGGCGAGTACCTCGTCGCGACCCGCCGCGGCGCCACGCTGACCGTGCCGGGCGTGACCGGGCGCCGGCTGTCGCTGGTGGCGCGCACCTGCCGGGCGTGCGGCGCCGTCCGGGTCACGTGGGCCGGGCGCAAGCGGCTCATCTCCCTGCGCTCGCGGCGCCCGGCGCGGCGGACCATCCGCGTGTTCTCGGGCGCTCGCCGCACCGGCAAGGTGCGGGTGCGCGCGACGTCCGCGCGCCGCGTCGCGATCGACGCCGTGATCGTCCGCCGATAGCCGCTTCGGCGCGGGCGCGCGCCGGCGAACTGCGAAGATCCCGGCGTGAGCGAGATCGCCGGCCGCGCACGGCTCGATGACGCGAGCAAGCGGCTCGTCCTCGTCGCCTGCATCCTCGGGACCACGGTCGTCGCCGTGGACAGCACGGCCGTCAACGTCGCGCTGCCCGCGATCGCCGAGGACCTGGGCGGCGGACTGGCGGGCCAGCAGTGGACGGCCAACGCCTACCTCGTCACGCTCGCGTCGCTGCTGCTGATCGGCGGCTCGCTGGGCGACGTGCTGGGGGAGCGGCGGGTGTTCTTCGCCGGCGTGGCCGGCTTCGGCGTCACCTCGATGCTGTGCGCGCTGGCGCCGACGATCGGCACGCTGGTCGCCGCGCGGGCGCTGCAGGGCGTGTCGGGCGCCTTCCTGACGCCCGCGGCGCTGGCGGTGATCGTGCGGACCTTCTCCGAGGCGGAGCGCGGGGCGGCGATCGGCGCCTGGACGGCGTGGGGCGGTATCGGCACGGTGCTCGGGCCCGTCGTCGGCGGCCAGCTCGTCGACGCGGCGTCGTGGCGCTGGATCTTCGCCATCAACGTCCCGCTCGTGGTCGGCACGCTGTTGCTCGTGGCGCGGGCCATCCCCGCCGATGGGCCGCGCCGGGAGGGAGCGAAGATCGACTTCGCCGGCGCCGGGATGGCCGCGTTCGGGCTGGCCGGCATCACGCTCGGGCTGATCGAGCAGCCGCTGCGCGGGTTCGCCGACCCGCTCGTGGCGGTGCCGCTGGTGGGCGGCGTCGCGCTGCTGGTGGCGTTCGTCCTGTACGAGCGGCAGGCGCCGAACGCGATGCTCCCGTTGGGCCTGTTCAAGCGCCGCAACTTCTCGGTCGGCAACATCGAGACGTTCGCGATGTACGGCGGCCTCGGCGTCGTGTTCTTCCTGCTCGTGCTGTTCCTGCAGGGCGTCGCCGGCTTCTCCGCGCTGGAGGCGGGGAGCGCGAGCGTGCCGGTGACGCTGGTGATGTTCGCGCTGGCCGCCCGCTTCGGGAAGCTCGCCGACAGGTACGGGCCGCGTTACTTCATGGGCCTCGGCCCGCTCGTGAGCGCCGCCGGGCTGGTGCTGATGCTGCGCCTCGACGCGGACGTGAACTACTGGACCGAGTTGCTGCCCGCGCTGCTGGTGTTCGCGCTCGGGCTCTCGTTGACCGTCGCCCCGCTCACCGCGACCGTGCTGGCGGACGCCGACGATCACAACGCGGGCATCGCATCGGCGCTCAACAACGCCATCGCGCGCGTCGCCGGCCTGATCGCGATCGCCGCCATCGGCGCGCTGGTGGCGGGCCAGTACGAGAGCCGGCTCCAGGACGCGCTCGGCTCGGCCGCGAGCCAGCCGGGGATGGCGGCGGTGATCGAGCAGCTCCGCGACCGCCCGTTCTCGGTGGATCCCCCGCCCGGCATCGACATCGGCATGGCAGCGAGCGTGTCCGCCGCGCAGGCCGAGGCGTCGGTCGACAGCTTCCGGTTCGGCGTGGGCGTCGCGGCGGTGCTGGTGGCGCTCGGCGGGGTGCTGGGGCTGGTCGGCATCCGCAATCCGCGCCGCCGCCTGGAGGCCGAGGGCTGCCCGGGGGGGCAGCTCGTGGGCGTGCCGCGCGAGGCGGCGAACCAGTCCCCGTGCGACTGGCAGCCCTACCGCGAGCTGCCCGTGATGACGGCCCCGGCGCGCGAGACGGCATCCTGATCGCTCGCGCCACAGCCTTCGTGGTCTTCGCGTTGCTCGGCGCGCTCGCGGCGCCGGCCACGGCACCGGCGGCGGAGACGGGCGTCAACCTGGCCGTCAATCAGACGGTCGACGGGCCGCCCGCCGCGCAGGACGCCCGCGTCGGCTGGGTGCGGGAGTTCGTCAGCTGGCAGGCCGCCGAGCCGCGCCCCGGCCGCTATGACGACTTCTACCTGGACCACCTCCGCCGCCAGGTCGCCGCCTTCCGCGCGCGGGGCATCAAGGTCCTTCTCGTGGTCTCGGCCACGCCCGGCTGGGCGGCCGGGCCGCGCGGCGCCGGGCTCGCCGCCCCTCGCGATCCCGCCGAGTACGGCCGCTTCCTCTGCCACCTCGTGCGCGCGGTCCCCGGCGTGGCCGCGATCGAGGTGTGGAACGAGGCCGACGAGAGCACCTTCTGGGCCGGCGCGCCGGAGCCCGGCACCAGTACGCCGCGCTGCTGCGCGCCGCGTATCCGGCGGTGAAGGCGGCCGACCCGGGCGTGACCGTGGTGACGACGGGGATGGTCGGCAACAACTACGCCTTCCTCGCCGACGTGTACGCGGCGGGCGGGGGCGGGTCGTTCGACGCCGTCGGCGTGCACACCGACACCGCGTGCCTGCTCACCTCGCCCGCCGAGTACTACCGCGAGCCCAATGGCCGCGTGGGCCGCTACTCGTTCACGGGCTATCGCGAGGTGCACGACGTCATGACCGCCAACGGCGACGGCGGCAAGAGCGATCTGGATGACCGAGATCGGCTGGAACACCGGGTCGCGCAAGCCGCGGCTCGTGCGGTGACGGCGCGGTCGCGGGCACGCGCGCCGAGGGTGTCAGCGAGCGCACGCAGGCGCGGTTCCTGACCCTCGCCTACCGCTGCCTGGCGGCCGACCCGTACGTGCACGTCGCGCTGTGGTTCTCGCTGCAGGATGTCGGGCGCGGGCGCCGGCTACGGCGACCACCTCGGCCTGATCCGCAGCGGCGGCAAGCGCAAGCCGGCGTTCGCGGCCATGCGCCGCGTGCGCAACGGTCACGGCGTGAAGCCCGCCCGCTGCGGCGGCCGCTCGGACCGCGTGGCGCCGGCGCTCGCGGTGGGCGCCCCGACCGAGGGCGCCTTGCTCACCGACGGCGAGAACCTGCCGGTGCGCGTGCGGGCGCGCGACAACCGCGGCGGCGTCGGCATGCGCCGCGTCGAGCTGCTCGTCGACGGACGGCGGGTGCGGACCTGGGGAGGAGGCCGCGTGGCCGGCTCGTGGTTCGGCTTCCGCGAGATCGGCTACGGCGCGCACGCGGTGGTGCTGCGCGCGACCGACCAGGCCGGCAACGGCGCCGAGCGCGCGCTTACGATCCGTAAGGTCCATCCGACGTCGTTCGGCGACGTCACGGCTCCGCGGGTCCGCTGGCGCCGCGCCCCGCGGCGGGCCGGCGCCACCGTCCGCATCGCCGTCCGCATCACCGACCGCGGCGCCGCCGGGCTGCGCAAGGCGACGCTCTACCTGGACGGCCGGCGCGTGCGCTCGCGCCGCGCGGCCGGCCTGTGGCGCCCCCGCATCTCGCTGCGTTCGCGCGGGCGCCACCGGCTCACGATCCGGGCGGAGGACCGCGCCGGCAACGTGTCGCGCAGCCGGCGCCACATCACGCGACGCTGAGCGGCTCTAGGCTCCAGCCTGTGACCTCGCGACAGCCCGAGGCCTGGCTGATGGACATGGACGGCGTGCTCGTGCACGAGGAGACGGCGATCGAGGGCGCCGACCGCTTCCTGGCGCGGCTCACCGAGTTGGGGCGGCCGTTCATGCTGCTGACCAACAACTCGATCTACACGCCGCGCGACCTCGCCGCGCGGCTCCACATCAGCGGAATCGAGGTGCCGGAGGAGAAGATCTGGACCTCGGCGCTGGCCACCGCGCGCTTCCTCGACCAGCAGCGCCCCGGCGGCTCGGCATTCGTGGTCGGCGAGGCCGGGGTGACGACCGCGCTGCACGACGCGGGCTACACGCTGACCGATCGCGAGCCCGACTACGTCGTCCTCGGGGAGACGCGCACCTACAGCTTCGAGCGGATCGCCCGCGCGATCCGGCTGATCGTCGACGGCGCGCGGTTCATCGCCACCAACCCCGACCCGACCGGGCCAAGCCCCGACGGGCCGCTGCCCGCCACGGGCTCGGTGGCGGCGCTGATCAGCAAGGCCACCGGCGTCGACCCGTACTTCGTCGGCAAGCCGAACCCGCTGATGATGCGCTCGGCGCTGAACGCCATCGACGCGCACTCCGAGACCACGACGATGATCGGCGACCGGATGGACACCGACATCGTGGCCGGGCTCGAGGCGGGGATGGAGACCGTGCTGGTGCTCAGCGGCGTCGCCACCACGGCCGAGACCGAGCGCTTCTCCTACCGCGCCTCGCGCGTGGTGGGGTCCGTCGCCGAACTGGTCGACGAGCTGGAGTGACGATGCGCGCCCTGGCCCTCCTCGCGACGTGCGCGGCGCTGGCCGCCGCGGGCTGTGCGAGCGGGTCGCCGCCCGAGGCGACGGGCGCCGGGGAGCCCGAGGGGTGGCGGGCGCTCGCCTCCTCGAGGCTGGCGCGGACCGAGGTCGCCGCCGCACGCGTCGGCCGCTACGTCTACGTGATGGGCGGCTTCGAGCAAGCCAGCGGCGCGACGACACGCGCGACCGAGCGCTACGACATCCGGCGCGACCGCTGGACCCGCGTGCGCGACATGCCGGTCGGGCTCAACCACGCCGCGGCCGTCGCCCACCGCGGGCGCGTGTTCGTGGTCGGCGGCTACCGCGGCGCGAAGAGCCTGGACCAGGAGTCCTCCGCGCTGTTCCGCTACGACCCGCGCCGCGATCGATGGAAGCGGCTGCCGGCCGCGCCGACCGCCCGGGGCGCGCTGGCCGCCGGCGTGATCGGCCACCGCCTGTACGCCGTCGGGGGCGCCCAGCTCGGGCGCGCGCTGACCACGCTCGAGATCTACGACTTCCGCACCCGCCGCTGGTCCACCGGCGCGCCGATGTCGCTGGCGCGCGAGCACCTCGCGGGGGCGGTCGCCGACGGGCGCTTCTACGCGCTCGCCGGGCGTGCCTCAGGCGAGGGCAACTTCACCGCGGCCGAGGCCTTCGACCCGCGCCGCAGCCGCTGGGTACAGGTGCCCGACATGACGAAGGCGCGCGGCGGCATCGCGGCCGCCACCGTGCGCGGGCGGATCGTCGTCGTCGGCGGCGAGGAGTCGGCCGGCACGATCGCCGAGGTGGAGCTCTACGACCCCGGCACGCGGAAATGGCGCCGGCTCGCCGACCTGCGCACCCCGCGCCATGGGCTCGGGGCGGTCTCCGCCGGCGGTCGCGTCTTGGTGATCGAGGGGGGCGACGAGCCGGGCTTCGCGTACACGCGCGCGCTCGAGGCGCTGCGCGTCGCGCCCTAGCCGTCGTGCGGCTGGGAGGGGAGGTTCTGGTTGGACTGGCGCTCCTCGGCGAAGCGCTTCGCGGCATGCTCGGCGTTGCGTGACACCTTGTCGCGCCGGCCACGCGCGTAGGCGGCCTCGTTGCGGTCGGAGACGGCCTTCTTGGCGGCCTTCCAGGCGGCGTCGCCGCGGAGGGGCTCCTTGGTGGTGGGCTTGGTCATGGCGTCCCTTCTGAAGCAACCCGTCCCGGCGCGGAACGAGGCGCATGATGGAGGAACAGCCGTGGCGCTCCTTGGTCGGCCGCGAGGCCTCCGAGCCGCGTCAACGCTGAGACTCCCGAGCACCTGACATTACCAGCGGCACCGGCAGCGGGCGCAGGGTGTCGGCGAGCGCCCAGGCCCCGAAGCAGAGGGTTCCGGCCAGCCCCGTGGCCGAGAGAAGGACGCCCGCGGCGGCTGTCAGAGCGACCCCGTTCGCCCCCAGGATCAGCACCACGGCGGCCGCTCCGACGCTCGGTCCGATCGGCAGTTGGCTGAGCGTCACCATGGCGATCAGGACGGCGATGGCGTCGAACACGGAAGCGTCCACGCCGATCGCGTGCAGCGCCATCCAGTTGCGCGCGATCTGGGACAGCACGGCGACGAGGATCAGCGCCACGATCCAGTTGCGGCCCCCGAGGCTCCGCAGCACCGCCAGGCCGGTCCACATGCCCGTGGTCTTGCGGCGCGAGAGCCGGCTGAGCGCGAACAGCGCCCCGACCGCTGCGGTGACGCAGACGACGGCCGACCACCACGGCAGGCCGAGCGGGCCGAGCAGCGTGAACGAGGTGAGCGCGGCGAGCGAGACCTCGACCGCGACGATCGGGACCTCGGCGGTCACCAGGGCCGGGATGCGCGGGCACTGTCCCGGCGAGGAGCGCCGCAGGGCGGCGATCCGTGCGGCGAGGCCGGCCTGCGCGTTGACGATCCCGCCGAGGCCGCCGATGCCGGAGGCGCGGAACACCCTGCGCCGGCAGACATCGGCTCCCGCGGATTGGACGCACAGCCTCCACGCCTCGCTGCGGGCGAGCAGCGCCAGAAGCTGGAGGGCGATCGCGCCGACGAGCCACCACGGCGGGGCGGACTGCACGGCGTGCACGAACACCTCTCGCCGGTTCGCGAGGACCGCCACGAGGACGCCGAGCGCCACGATCGGGAGCACGATCGAGACGATCCGCCGCCACGGCGGGCGCCGCGGCCCGGCGACAAGAGGAACCGCCGTCATCGCTCGTTCTCGCCGACGATCCGCAGATGCGGCGGCGCGGCGGGAGGCGCGGGTGGCGGGCCGGGGCGATGACGGGCGAACGCGTCACGAATCGCACGCCGCATCCGGGCGTCGGCGGCGCGTTTGCGGAGCGCTGCCGCGCGCAACGCCGGGTCCTTCGCCTCGCTGAACTCCATCGGTCCCCCGGTCAAGCCTTTGAGAGGCCTGATGGCGCCAAAACTAGGCCAACGTCAGGAGGACTCCGAACCTCGAGCTTAGCGCCTCAGGTCGATCACGCGGCGGGCTTTGCCCTCGCTCCGGGGCAGCGCGCCGGGCGCGAGAAGCTCGACCTCGATGCCGATCCCGGTGCGGTCGCGCAGCGCGGCGTGCACGCGTCCGGCGAGGTCCTCGGCGTCGCCGGTCGCCTCGCACCGGACGCGGACCTCGTCGGACGCGCCGGGGCGCTCCACGGTCAGCTCGTAGTGCGGCGCGACGCCGTCGATCCCGAGCAGGACGTGCTCGATCTCCGACGGGTACACGTTGACGCCGCGCAGGATCAGCATGTCGTCGCGGCGGCCGACGATGGGACCCATGCGCGCCAGCGTGCGCCCGCACGCGCACGGCCGCACGTCCACGTCGGCGATGTCCGCCGTGCGGTAGCGCACCAGCGGGAGCGCCTCCTTGGTCAGCGTCGTGATCACGAGCTCGCGGTCGACGACCTCGACGAGGAAGTGGTCCTCGTTGAGGTGCGAGCCGTCGCGGAGCTCGCACTCGGCGGCGACGCCGGGGCCGATGATCTCCGACAGCCCGTAGAAGTTGTGCGCGCGCAACCCGAGCCGGCGGTCGAGCTGTTCGCGCATCGGCTCCGACCACGGCTCGCCGCCGAACAACCCGACCTCCAGCGAGAGCTCCTCGGGGGAGACGCCCTCCTCCTCCAGCGCCTCGGCGATGGTGATCGCGTAGGACGGCGTCGCGCACAGCGCGTGGGCCTGGAGGTCGCGCAGGAGCATCACCTGGCGCGCGGTCCGCCCGGTCGACACGGGCAGGACCGTCGCGCCGAGCCGCTCGGCGCCGTGGTGGAACCCGAGCCCGCCGGTGAACAGCCCGTAGCCGTTGGCGTTGTGGACGAGCATCCCCGGGCGCACGCCGGCCATCGCCATGCAGCGCGCCATCACCTCGGCCCACACGTCCAAGTCGCCGTCCGTGTAGCCGACGACCGTCGGCTTGCCGCCCGTCCCGCTCGATGCGTGCACGCGCACGAGCTGCTCGCGCGGTACCGAGAGGAGGCCGAACGGATAGTGCTCGCGCAGGTCGTCCTTCTCGGTGAACGGGAGCCGCGCGAGGTCGTCGAGCGAGTCGATCGCGTCCGGCGAGTCGACGCCCGCGTCGCGCAGCCGGTCGCGCAGCGGCGTGGGGGCGGCGAGCACGCGGCCGACGGTCTCTCGGAGCCGGCGCAGCTGGAGGGCGGCCAACTCGTCGCGCGAGAGGTGCTCCGCGTCGCTCAGAGCGCGCGCTCCTTGGCGTTCCAGTTGCGCTCGAGGTTGGCGACGAGCGCGGGGCTGAGGTGGCACAGCGCCTGCTCGCGGCAGTAGGTCGCCATGTACGCGCGGAAGGTGTCGAGCGGCTCCTGGCCGACGCGCAGCGCGCGCCGGTTGGCGGCCGCGTTGACGAGGCCCGAACTGGTCAGCGCCTCGACTCGCTCCTCGATCGCCGCGTCGACCGCCTTGCCCTCCACGATCTCGTCGCACAGCAGGTCGCCCTCGGGCGTGCCCGCGACGAACTCCCGCCCGGACAGGATCGCCTGGCGCGCGAGCCGCTCCCCGACCGCGCGGGCGAGCCGCAGGTTGCTCGCGCCGGGGATGATCCCCTCCTTGCGCGCGGGCAGGAACAGGCGGGCGCCGCGCTCGGCGATCACGTGGTCCATGACGTGCAGCAGCTGGCACGCGCCGCCGATCGCGTACGCCTCGACGGCGGCGATCCACAGCTTCTCCGTGGTCTTCTCCGGCTCGTGCGGGCGGTGCTCGGCGCTGCTCAGCCCGCGGTACAGCTTGTTGACGTAGCCCATGTCGCGCACGACGTAGAACAGGTATGAGATGCGCCCCATGTAGAGGTGCGTGAGGTTGATGCCGGCGCCGAAGATGCGCAGCCCGGCGTAGCGGGGGTGCTCCACGACGCCGCCGCGGAACACGCCCACCTCGATCTCGGGATCGAGCAGCGCGAGGTCGACGGCCGTCTCGGTGGCGGGGAGCGTCCCGTCGTCCTCCGCGTTGAGATGGCGCGGGTTGCGCAGCTCCAGGTGGGCGGCGCGGCCCTCGCGGCGTAGGTGGGTGGCGCCGAGGTCGGCCTCGCCGGTCTCGCGGAACTCGTCGAGCCGATCCAGCGCGTCCTGGGTGGGGCGGAGCATCGACCACACGAGGTGGGCGCCCGCCGCGGGAGAGGCGAGCACGTGGGAGAGGAACAGCCCCTGGGCGATCTCGTGGCCGTGCTTGTCGGCCAGCGACCGCCCGTGCTCGTCCTCCAGGTCCGCCGCGGACGGGACCAGCCCCGGCACCCGCTCGGCCGCGCGCTCGAGGAGCGGCTCAAGGCGCAGCGCCCGCGTGCGCCCGTCGGTCAGCTCGAAGTGGAGCGCGTCCGCGTGGGCGCGCAGGAACCGCTCGCGCGCGGCGTCGTCGGCGCCGTCGCGCAACTCCGCGGCGTCCCGGTCGAGCTCCCCAACCATCCGCCGCGGAGCCTACGGGAGAATGGCGGCATGGCCGCTCTTCGCCTCGCCGAGTTGCTGGCCGGGCTGTCGCTGACGATCGACATCGGCGGCGGCGCGCCGCTGGAGAAGGGGCTGCGCACGTGCGCGGTCGCGACCGGGCTCGCGGACCGGCTGGAGCTCGATCCGGCCGAGCGGCGAGCGGTCTACCACGCCGCGCTGCTGATGGGCCTCGGGTGCACCGCGCACGCGCCCGAGAACGCGTCGATGTTCGAGGACGACATCGCGTTCTCCGCGGCGCTGCGCGTGCTCGACCCCGGCGACCCCGTGGTGCTCGGCGGGCAGATGGGGCGCTTCGGCGCGTGGGCGTCGCGGGAGCCTGCGGGCGCGCTTGCGGCGCGCTTCGCCGCGGCTGCGCCGACCGTCGGGCCGGTCGCCGGACGGGCGTCGTGCGAGGTGTCGGCCGCGCTGGGTGGGCAGATCGGGCTGCCGCCGGGCGCGATCGCGGCGCTCGACGACGTCCACGAGCGCTGGGACGGGCTCGGCCTCCCGGCCGGCCGCCGCGGTGAGCAGCTGACGCTCGCCGGGCGGATCGTGCACGTGGCCGAGCAGGCCGTGCTCGCCCACGCGACGGGCGGTCCCGCCGCCGCGCGGGCGGAGGTCGACCGGCGGGCCGGCGGCCATCTCGATCCCGGCGTGTGCGCCGTCTTCGCCGACGACCTGCTCGACGTCGTGGCGGCGCCCGACCTGCTCGCCGTCGTGGTCGCGCGCGAGCCGCCGCCGGCGGCCACGGTGGTGCGGGAGGGACTTGAGGCGGTGGCGGGCGCGCTGGCGACGTTCGCCGACCTCAAGGGCCGCTGGCTCCCCGGTCACTCCGCGCACGTCGCCCGGCTCGCCGACGCCGCGGCCGGGTTGCTCGGCTGCGACGACGATGCGCGCGCCGACCTGCGCGTGGCGGCGTTCCTGCAGGACCTTGGCCGGGTCGGCGTCTCGAGCGAGGTGTGGGACCGGCCCGGCCCGCTCGGCACGGCCGACCGCGAGCTCGTTCGTCTCCATCCCCACTGGACCGACCGCATCCTGAGCGGGTGCCCGCCGCTTGCCGGCCTGTCGGCGACAGCCGCCGCCCACCACGAGCGCCTCGACGGCAGCGGCTATCACCGCGGGACGCGGGCGCACGACCTCGAGCTCCCCGCGCGCGTGCTCGCGGGCGCCGACGTGCTGTCGGCGCTGATGGAGGACCGCCCGCACCGGCCGGCCCTGGCCCGCGACGCCGCGGCGCGGATCCTGCTCGACCAGGCCGCGGCCGGCCGGCTCGACGCCGAGGCGGCGGCCGCCCTGGTGGAGGCCGCCGGGCTGCCGCGCCCGCAGGTCGAGTGGCCGCACGGCCTGACCGACCGCGAGGTGGAGGTGCTGCGCCTCACCGCGCGCGGCCTGAGCAACAAGGAGATCGCCGGCGAGCTCGTCGTCTCGGCCCGCACCGTCCAGCACCACCTCGCGAGCGTCTACGACAAGACGGGGCGCAGGACCCGCGCCGGTGCCGCCGTGTTCGCGATCGAGCACGGCCTCGTGCCGGCCGCCGGATAGGCCATCTGGCCGATGCGTCCCGCGCGGACGCGCGGGAGGCTCCGGGCATGTCCACCACCACCTCCGCCGCGCAGCACGCGACGACCATCGCCGAGCTCTACGAGGCGTTCGGCCGCGGGGACGTCCCCGCCATCCTGTCCAAGCTCGCGGACGACGTCCGCTGGGAGCACTGGGACGACAACACCGCCCAGCGCGAGGGCGTCACGCACCTGCAACCGCGGACGGGACGCGACGGGGTGGCGGAGTTCTTCGCGGTGATCGGCGCGATCCAGTTCCACGCCTTCGAGGTCCGCGGGCTGGCGGCCGGGGACGATCTCGTCGTCGCCGACATCGCCATCGACGCGACGTTGCCGTCGGGCGGCCGGCTGCGCGACGAGGAGCTGCACGCGTGGCGCTTCGACGACGACGGCCTCATCTGCGGAATGCGCCACTACGTGGACACCGCGAAGCACATCGCCGCCGAGCGCGGGGAATAGACGCCGGGGCGGCGGCGTCTAGGAGGTCATGAACATGATCATCCTCATCACCGCCGCCCTCGGCACCACCCTGCCCTGCCTCGCCATCTCCGCCGCGGATCGTCCTCGGCGCATATGACGCCGAGGCGGCGATTGTCGGATCCTCGCTCTAGCCGAGAGAGGATCCGGCGAGCAGCTCGTCGAGCAGGTCCATCTGCTCCTGCATGCCGCCCTCCATGCCGGAGTCCACGATCGCGTCGCGGATGGCCTGGTTCGGCGCCACGGCGAGAAGCTCGAGCGTCGTACGCCCGTCGACCTCGGTGAACGTGACGACGTTGAGCACGTCGCCCTCGTCCGACGGGGGCATGCCCTCGAAGACCTCCGTGGTGACGATCCGCTCGTTGGGGACGATCTCGCGGTACTCGCCGTGGAAGGCGACCTCGAAGCCTCCCTGCGCGGTCATCACGTAGCGCCACATGCCGCCGACCCGCAGGTCGATCTCGGCCAGCTGCATCTCTCCGCGCTTGCCGCTCCACCACTGCTTGACCAGCTCGGGCGTGGTCCACGCCGTGTAGACGAGGTCCCTCGGCGCGTCGAACTCGCGCGTGATGAGGATCTCCGTGTCCGAGGGGAGCGTGACCTTCGCGCTGCCGCTACTCGTCGTCGCCATCGTGTGCCTCCTGTCGTTTGAGGTCGTCCAGCACGTCATCGAGCAACTCGAAGCGCTCCGACCATGAGCGCTCGTAGTTCTTGACCCAGTCGTGGATCGGCTTGAGCGCATGGCCGTTCAGCCGGTACAGGCGCTGCCGTCCGTCTTCGCGCACGTCGACCGCCCCCACTTCGCGGAGCACCCGCAGGTGCTTGGACACCTGCGGCTGGGCCAGGCCGACCGCGGCCACCAGGTCGTTCACGGGGCGCTCGCCGGCGGCCAGGACGTCGAGGATCTGCCGCCGCCGGGGCTCGGCGATGGCGTTGAACGCATCCGCCGTCGTCGCTGCTCGCGCCATGCGCAGATCATATGTCTATATAGGCATATGTCAAGGCGCCTATGCTGCAGGGGCGAACCCCGAGACGGGGCCCAGGAAAGGCGAGCACGATGTCCGAAGTCAATTTCGAGACCCGAAGCGAGCCCTCGGAGAGTGATGCGATCCGGGCCATCGTCAAGCGCCTCGCGCGCCCGCACGCGTCGGGCGGAGACGTGATCGAGCGCGCCGCCGTGTTGGCTGAGGGTACGTCCTCTACGGCGATCATCCGCTGGATCGAGGACCACGACGGGCTGCCCGAGGAGATCGCCGCCGCGGCGGCGACGCCGGGGCTGCACGGCGCGCGACGCGACGGCCTGCGAACGGCTGCGCAGACCCGCCGCTACGTCCTGCCCGCCGGCGTCCTGACCTGATCGGCGGCGCCGGGCGCGACCGCTGGTTGAGGCGGGTGCTCGCCCGCCGGTAGCGCGGCGCCGGGCGCGACCGCTGGTCGAGGCCGGTGCTCGCCCGCCGGTAGCCTCGCTGTGTGGCCACCAGGGTGATGCGCACCGAAGTGTTTCCGGACCTCGCCGACGAGGCGCTGTTCCCGCGGCTCTCCGAGGGCAAGCTGGCGTGGCTGGGCGAGCGCGGCGTGCAGCGCACGTTCCAGCCCGGCGAGGTCCTCTACGAGCACGCGGTCCGCGACGCGCCGTTCTACATCGTCGAGGGTGGACTCGTCGAGTTCGTCGACCGTAAGCCGGGCAAGGACGTCCACATCGCGGAGGCCGACGGCGGCACGTTCATCGGCGACATCGCGGCGTTCACCGGCGAGCCGACGATCAGCGCCTGCGTCGCGGTCGAGCCGACCGACACGATCGCGTTCGACCGCGGAGGGCTGCGCGACATGGTCGCGCGCTGGCCGGAGTTCGGCGAGCTCATCTTCCGCACGCTCATGGCGCGCCGCGCGTGGCACGAGGAGAACGGCTACGGCGTGATGCGCCTGATCGCCGCGCGGGGGTCCCGGAGGAGCGTCTCGAGGTCCGAGACCTGCTGGAGCGCAACCTCCTGCCGTCTACGGCGGCTCGGAAGGTCTGCGGACGTTCGTGGCGGAGGCCTGGGCGCCGGGCGGCCAGGCCGGCACCAGCACCCGCATCGAGAACTACCTCGGCTTCCCGATCGGCATCTCCTCGACCGACCTGACGCGCAAGGCGACCCTGCAGGCGCGCCGCTTCGACGCGGTGCTCTCCAGCTTCCACCGCGCCGTCGAGCTCGCCGACGGCCCCGAGGGCATGGTCCGCGTGGACCTCGACGACGGGCAGTACGTGCTCGCCCGCTCCGTGGTGATGGCGACGGGCGCCCGCTGGCGCGAGCTGCAGGCCGAGGGCGTGGACGGGGGGCGGGGGGAGAGAGGGGGGGGCGCGGTCGTGATCGTCGTCGGGGGCGGCAACTCGGCGGGGCAGGCGGCCGTCCACCTCGCGTCCCGCGCCCGCGGCGTGCGCATCGTGGTCCGCGGCGAGGCGCTCAAGTCCACGATGTCGCACTACCTCGTCGACCGCATCGAGCGCTCGAAGCGCATCGAGGTCGTCACCGGGACCGAGCTCGCGGCGGTCAACGGCACCGCCACGGTCGAGTCCGTGACGCTCCGCGGCCGGAGCCGTGCGGTTCGCGCACGACGTGCTGGCCGGCTAGATCGGCTGATCGCGCGGCAGGATCACGAGGTCGCGGATCGTCACGTGCGGCGGGCGCGTGAGCATGTAGCCGACGGCGTCCGCCACGTCCTCGGAGCGGATGCCCTCGCCGCGCGCGACCTTCTCCTCGACCTCGGCCGAGTCCGCGACGCCCCACAGGTCGTTGAGCACGACCCCGGGCGCGATCGCTCCCATCCGGACGCCGGTGCCGACGAGCTGCCGCCGGACGCCGTGGACGAACGCCTGGAGCGCGTGCTTGGAGGCCGAGTAGACGGGCTCCCAGTAGATCGCCTGGTGGCCCGAGACGGAGCTCGTCACGAGGACGTCGCCGGAGCCCCGCTCGACCATGTGCGGCAGCGCGGCGCGCACGGTCCTGACGACGCCGGTGACGTTCGTCTGCAGCAGCTGGTCGAGCGCGTCGGGGTCGCTCTCCCAGACGTCGCCGCCGACGTAGACGCCGGCGTTGGCGACGAGGACGTCGATGCCGCCGTGTGCCTCGATCGCGCCACCGACGAGCCGGTCGACGTCCTCCGCGCGCGTCACGTCGGTCACCACCGCGGTGCAGCGCTCGCCGACGGACTCCACGGCGCTGTCGAGGCGCTCGCGCGATCGCGCCGCGATGACGACGGTGGCGCCGAGGCCGTGGAGCTCGCGGGCGATGGCCAGGCCGATCCCCGAGCTGGCTCCGGTCACGAGCCCGACCTTGCCGGAGAGCGGCTCGGTCATCGCTCGCCCGCCAGCGCCCGGCGGCGGTAGTGCTCGTCCGGTCGGCCGTGGATGCGGTCCGCGGACTCGGGCGAGAGCGCGCGCACGCCCCCGGCCGCGAGCGCGCCGGCGAGGACGAGGCCGGCCTTGACCGCCATCTCGGTGATCTGCACGACCTCCTCGGGCGTCCGGCCCAGCGCGAAGAAGCCGTGGTTGCCGAGGTAGATCGCCTTCGGCGGCTCGCCGTGCAGAGCCACGTTCGCGGCCAGCTCGTCGCGGACGCGCCTCGCCAGCTCGAGGCCGGGATCCACGTACGGGACGTAGATGGGCCAGCGCCCGAGCACCACCACCTGATCGGGGAAGAGCATCTCGGTCGCCAGCGCCTCGGCGTTCGGCGAGCAGAGGATCGCCAGCACCGGCACGGGGTGGGTGTGGCCGACGGCTCCCGCGCCGCCGAGCTCGAGGCAGACGGCATGGAGCATCGCCTCGACGGAGGGGCGCCGGCCCGTCCGCGCCTCGATCTCGGCGAACGCCCGCGCGACGGTCGCGTCGTCGGCGTCCGGGTCGTCGAGGAGGGCGAGCAGCGCCGTCGGGTCCACGTCGATGAAGTCGGCGTCCGTGGCCGACACAAGGGACGCGCCGCTCGCCTTGACCAGCATGCGACCGTCGCCCATGCGGATCGAGGTGTTGCCCTCGCCGAGGATCGCGAGGTTGCGGGCGGGCTCGCCGAGCAGGCGCGACAGCGCCACGATCCGATCGAGCTCGTTGGGCATCAGATCGCCGTGTACGCCCCGTCGATCGCGACGCTCTGGCCGATCAGGTAGGCCGAGGCGTCCGAGCACAGGAAGACCACGAGGCCGTCCAGGTCCTCCGGCTCGCCCATACGGCCGAGCGGGATCTGCTCGCGCCAGCCCGCGGCGAGCTCCGGGTTCTCGTCGGTGAACTGCCGGGTCATGTCGGACAGGAAGTAGCCCGGCGCGATCGCGTTGACGCGCACGCCGAGGTCGGCCCACTCCACCGCGAGCGACTTCGTGAGCTGGTCCACGCCGGCCTTGGAGGCGTTGTAGGACGCCTGGCGCTGGGGCACGTTCACGATGCGGCCGGACATCGAGGACACGTTGACGATGGCGCCGGGGTGGCCGCCGTCGCGGCAGGCCCGCCCGAGCGCCTGGCAGGTCAGGAAGGTGCCCGTGAGGTTGATGTCGATCACCCGTCGCCACGACTCTGGGGTGGCGTCGAGGCTGTCCTCCCACGTCACGACGCCGGCCGCGTTGACGAGCCGGCTCGGGCTCCCGAGGACCTCCGACACTCGCGCGAACGCGGCGGCGACCTCGTCGGCCGACGTGACGTCGGCCGTGACGCCCACGGTCTCGACGCTCGACTCCTCGGCGAGGCGCCCCGCGCTCGCCTCGACGTCGTCCAGCAGGTCGAGCAGCCCGACCTTCACCCCGTGACGGGCGAGCGCGCGCGCCATCGAGAAGCCAAGCCCTCGCGCACCCCCGGAGACCACGGCCACCTTCCCCGCCAGGTCGTCGAACACCCCGTCCCTCCTCGGTCGTAATGGAGTCCAGGCTAGGGCTTCGATCGCCGAAGCGAAACACCGGGGCGCCCCACGAAGAGGCGCCCCGGTGCAGAGGTGGCTCGGCCTACCAGTAGGTGAGGATCGACGACAGGCGATCGTTGAAGCCGAAGACGGCGAGGTCCTGCTGCTGACCGGCGCCGATGTAGTGCGTGCCGTAGTACGGGTCGAAGTTCGGCAGGTCGTACAGCAGCGCGCCACGGCCGTACGTGTCCATCGACGAGACCGAGTTCTCGAAGAACCAGCAGTTGAACCAGTTGCAGCCGCTGATCGAGTTCATGTTGGCCACCCCGAGCCCGGAGTTCACCGTGTAGCAGCTGCCGCGCAGGAAGTTGTCGGTGCAGATCCGCGACCAGTGGCCGGCGGCGCTGGTGCGAGCCGGCTTCTTGCCGGCGGCCGGCATCGTGACGCCCTTGGTCTTGAGGAAGGCCTTGAACTTCGCGAGATCGGTCGTCCCGATGAGCGTCTTGCGGTCGGCCGACATCCGCGTGTACAGCGGCTTGCCGTCGAAGCGATGGATCTGCTTCGGCGCCAGGTGCACACCGTCCACGACCAGCGGGACCTTCGGCGTCTGGTGGACGATCGGCTTCGCCGCCGAGGCCGGGCCGGCGGCCAGGGCGAGCGCCGTCGCTGCGGCGGCGACCGCCGCGGGCAGGACGCGGCGGAACGTGAGAGGGGTCATTGAGGCGTACTCCTTGGGGGGTGGGGGTCGGACGAGCGCGCGCGGTCAGGAGCCACCGGCCCGGGAGGAATCGGCGCCGGCCCGCTGAGGCCGATCAGGAACGAGTCCCTCTCGACCGGCTGCAGGGCGCGGAGCGTCTCCACGACGAGCGGTGTCTCCATGCCCCGCAAGCTATGAGCGGGGGCACCCTCGTCGCGTCGGGTAAAACCCTCGACTTCGCCCCTCGAGGAGGGTCAGTTGTGCGGCTTCTGACCCGTGCCCGTGTAGTGGTCGAACGGGCCCCGCGAGTCCGCCATCTCCAGCGCGGCAACGAGGCGCTTCGCCTCTGCGTCGAGCTGATTCGGGATGTCTCCCGACGCGCTCCACTTCTCCACCGAGACGGGCACCGACCTGACGAACTCCCCGTCCCCGGAGACGATCGGCACGCGCAGCTCGAGCGCGTGGGGCCCGGCCACGCGCACCTCGAGGCGATCGACGTCGACCCGCGCCGGCGTCTCGATGGCGCCGCTCTCGAGCAGCGCACGCCACGTCGGCGCCAGCAGCGCCGCGGGGAACGCGTCCGCGAGCGAGTTGGCGCCCGCGCCCTCGAGCGAGTCCGCGAGACGCAACACGCCGCGGTTGCTGACCCCGAACCCGGTCCCCACCTCGTCGCTCATGCGATGAACTTTCGTCGGCTGGGCGCCGCCCCGCAAGTAGGCTCGGCCCGTGCTGGTCGGTCGCGAAGCCGAGCTCGACCGCATCGACGCGGTGTTGGCCGGGGTCCGTGCCGGGGGCGGCGCGGTTCTCGTGCTGACAGGGGAGACGGGGGTCGGCAAGTCCGCGCTGCTCGACGCGGTCGCCGAACGCGCCGGCGACATGCGCTTCCTGCGCGCCGCGGGCGTCGAATACGAGGCCGAGCTCCCGTTCTCAGGGCTCCACGAGCTGCTCCATCCGGTGCTCGAGCTGATCGACGAATCTGCCGGCGCCCCAGGCGAGCGCGCTGCGCGGCGCCCTCGCCATGACCGACGACGCGGTGGAGCGGTTCGCCGTGCTGGCGGCCGTCTTCGGCCTGCTGGTCGCGGCCGCCGCCGACACGCCCCGTGCTGGTGTGCGTCGACGACGCGCAATGGATCGACAGCGCCTCGCTCGAGGCGCTCGCCTTCGCGGCGCGCCGCGTCGGCGGCCACCGGGTCGCGATGGTCGCCGCCTTCCGTGACGAGGTCTCGGCGAGCTTCCGCGTGCCCCGGTTCGAGTCGCTCGCGCTCAGAGGGCTCGGGGCGGAAGCGATCGCCACGCTCGTCGGCCGCGCGAGCGAGCGGCCGCTCAGCAGCAACCTCGTCGAGCGCGTGGCGCGCGCCACGGACGGTAACCCGCTGGCCGCGCTGGAGATCGCCGCCGCGCTCAGCGACGTCCGGCTGGCGGGCCGGATCGGGCTCGGCGAGCCGCTGCCGTCCGGGCGGGTGATCTCGCGCGCGTTCGAGCGCCGGCTCGCCGACCTCTCCGATCCCGCCCGCCACGCGCTCGCGCTCGCGGCCGCGGGCGAGTCCGAGAGCACCCACGTGATCCTCGCGGCCGCCGAGCGGCTCGGGCTGCCGCCGGAGGCGTTCGCCGAGGCGGAGCGCGCGGGCACCCTCGTCGTCGACGAGGACCGCGTGCGCTTCCGCCATCCACAGTTGCGGTCGCTCGCCTACGGCAGCGCGGAGGCCGAGCGGCGCCGCGGTGCTCACGCCGCGCTCGCCGCGTCGCTGGACGCCGCGCCCGGCACCGGGAGCGAGCGGCGCGCATGGCACCTCGCCGCGGCCGCCGTCGCTCCCGACGAGACGGTGGCGGGGGCGCTCGCGGCCGCCGCGGAGCGCTTCGCCCAGCGCAGCGGGTACCTCGCGGCGGCCTACGCCTACGAGCGCGCCGCCGAGCTGACGCCGGCGCCCGCGCAGCGCGGCGAGCGGTTGCTGGCGGCGGCGGAGGCGTCCAGGCTCGCGGGGCGCCCGGCGCACGCACGCGAGCTGCTCGAGGAGGCCGCGCCGCTCGCGGAGGACGCGTCGCTCCGCGCCGACATCGCCCTCAAGGGGGCGATGCTGGAGGCCTGGCTCGGCTCGGTCGAGGTGGCGTCGGCCCGCTACGCGGCCATCGCCGAGGAGGTCGTGGAAGCCGACCCGGGCCGTGGAGCGCTGGCGCTCTCGCTGGCCGCGGGCACCGCCGTCGCGGCGGGCGACACCGGCTCGGCGCTGACCAGCGCGCGGCGGGCGGCGGGCCTGCTCGCGGCGCCGGAGCTGTCCGAGTCGACGGCGTGCACGGTCCGGGAGACCCTCGGCACCGTCCTCGTCCTGCGCGGCGAGCCGCGGGAAGGTGCGCCGCTGCTGCGTGAGGCGGCCGCTTGGTTCGTCCGCCGCGACGAGTTGCCGGGGCGCGACTACGTGGCGCAGGCGCTGCTGTGGGTCGAGGACTACGACCTGGCGCGCCGCCTGCTCGACCCGCTGCTCGAGCACGCGAGCCAGGTCGGCGACATTCGCGCCCTCACCTCCGCGCTCGAGGTGCACGCGCAGCTCGAGTACCGCACCGGCCGCTGGCGCGAGGCCCACAGGGCCGCCTCGGAGTCCGTGCGGCTGTCGGCCGACACCGAGCTCACGGTGCAGCTCGCGTACAGCCTCGCGGTGCTCGCGATCGTCGAGGCGTCCGCGGGCGACCCCGCCGCCGGGGAGCACGCCGCGGAGGCCGACGAGATCGCCGCCCGCAACCGCCTCACCGTGATCGCCGAGTACACGGGCGCCGCCCGGGGCCTCGAGGCGGTCGGCCGCGGGCAGCCGCACGAGGCGCTCACGCACCTCGAGGACGTCGCCGAGCGGGTGGAGCGCACCGGCCGGCAACAGCCCGGCGTCCTGCAATGGGAGGCCGACCTCCTCGAGGCCGCCGTGCGCGCCGATCAGCTCGACACCGCGCGCACGCGGCTCGCCGCGCTCGAGTGCCAGGCCGCCGGGACGGAGAACGCCTGGGGCGCCGCGGTCGCGGCGCGGATCGCCGGCCTGCTCGCCGACGACTACGAGCCGCGCTTCGAGGACGCGCTGCGCCTCCACGGTCACGCGACCGCGCCGTTCGAGGCGGCGCGGACGCGGCTGTGCTTCGGCCAGCGCCTCCGCCGCGACGGCCGGCGGATCGAGGCGCGGGAGCAGCTCCGCGCCGCCGGCGAGCAGTTCCGGCGCCTGGGCGCGAGGCCATGGGTCGAGGCCGCCGACCGGGAGCTCGGCGCGACCGGCGAGCGACTGCGCCGCCGCGTGCCGGCGGCGCCGGAGGAGCTCACCACTCAGGAGCGGGTGATCGCCGGCCTTGTCGTCGCCGGCGCCTCCAACAAGGACGTCGCCGCCGAGCTGTTCCTCAGCACCAAGACGGTCGAGGCCCACCTGACCCGGATCTACCGCAAGCTCGGCGTGAACTCACGCACCCGGCTCGCACGGCACCTCGACGAGAACGGCCGCGGCTCCGGTGACCCAGCGCCACCGGAGCCGCGGTGAGGCTCATTCGTAGAGCACGGCCTTGATCTTCGGGTCGTCGATGTTGCTCTTGTCGTACCAGTAGAAGCCGGTGTCGATGACCTTGGGCAGCTCCTCGCCCTTGATGGCCTTCGTCGCGGCGTCGACGAGCTCCTTGCCCATGCCGACCGGGTTCTGCGTGATGGCGCCCGCCATCACCCCGCTCTTGATGGCGTCGATCTGGGCCTTGCCGGAGTCGAAGCCGACGATCTGATGCCCTTCTTGCCGCTCTCCTGGACGCCCTTGATGACGCCGATGGCCGAGCCCTCGTTGGCGCCGTAGAAGCCCTTGAGGTCGCTGTTCGCGGAGATGATCGACTTCGCGATGTCGGCCGACTTCGCCTGATCGCCGCCGCCGTACTGGACGGGGAGGACCTCGATGTCCGGGGCGTTGGCCTTCATCCATTCCAGGAACCCGTCGCGGCGGTCGATGCCGGAGCGGCTGGTCTGGTCGTGGACGACCACGGCCACCTTGCCCTTGTTGTCGATCAGCTCGGCGAGGTGCTTGGCCGCCTCCGCCGCGGCGGCCTTGTTGTCGGTCGCGGCCGTGGTGACGGGGACGTCGCTCTCGACGCCGGAGTCGAACGCGATGACCGGGATCTTCTGCGCCTTCGCCTGATCCATCAGCGGCGCGCTCGCCTTCGAGTCCAGCGCGGCGAACCCGATGGCGTCGGGGTTCTGCTGCATGGCGTTGGTGAGCATCGTCACCTGCTGCTCGATGTCCTGCTCCGTCGGCGGACCCTGGAAGGTGATGCGAGCGCCCTGCTTCTTGGCCTCCTCCTCGGCGCCCTGCTTGACCGCCTGCCAGAACTGGTGCTGGAAGCCCTTGGAGACGATCGCGATGTACGGCTCGTCACCGCCGCCACCCCCGCCGCCGGACGAGCCGCCGCTGTCGTCGTCGCCACAGGCCGCGACGCCGAGCGCGAGAGCGGCCGCCGCCGCCAGGGCTCCGAACTTGCGTGTGTTCATGTCACACCCTCCCTTGCATTGAGACGTTCAGCCGGTGCGTTTCCGGGCCATGTCGGCGTAGACCGCGACGAGGATCACGACGCCGAGGATCACGTTCTGCCACTCCTGCGGGATCTGCATGATCTGCAGGCCGTTGTTGAGCACGGAGATGATCAGCGCGCCGATGATGGTGCCGACGATCGTGCCCTTGCCGCCGGTCAGCGAGGTGCCGCCGATCACGACCGCCGCGATGGCCTGCAGCTCGTAGCCGAGGCCGGTCCCCGGCTGCGCGGACGCGAGCCGGGCGGAGATCATCACGCCGGCCAGGCCGGTGAACAGGCCCGCGAGCGTGTAGATCCCCAGCTTCCACCGGCGCACGTTGATGCCCGAGAGTGCGGTGGCCTCCTCGTTGGAGCCGATCGAGTACGTGTAGCGGCCGAGGACGGTCTTATTGAGGAGCACGGCCGAGACAACGACGGCGACCGCTAAGACGAGCACGGCGTTCGGGAAATCCACGCCGAACAGGTGGCCGGTCGAGATCTTCGTGTAGCTCGGCGTGTCGGTGAAGTAGATCGGCGTGCTGTCGGAGATGACGAGCGCCAGCCCCTGCGCCGCCAGCATCATCGCGAGCGTGGCGATGAAGGGCGGTATCCCGAGCATCGACACGTTGAACCCGTTGACGAACCCGATCAGCCCGCCGAACAGCACGGCGCCGATCACGCCCGCGAGGACCGGCACGCCCGTCTTGGTGATCAGCACGCCGGAGATGACCCCGCACAGCGCCATTCCCGTGCCGATCGAGAGGTCGATGCCGCCCGTGATGATCACGAACGTCGTGCCGAGCGCCAGGAGCCCGATCACCACGGTCGAGAAGAGGATCGCCGTGACGTTCGAGTAGTTCAGGAAGTTCGAGCTGGCGAGCGAGAAGAAGACGAAGATCGCGATGAGGCTCGCGAAGGCGAGGAACTGCTGGAGCCGGTCCCGGAGGGTCACGCCGACGGCGTCGACGCCGGTCGGCTGGTCCGGTGAGTCGCCCGTCACGGCGGGTGCCGTCATGTCTCCTCCGTGCCGCTCAGGGCCGGCTCGATGCCGAGCTCCGCGGCGTCCTCGGGGTTCTCGTCCGGTCGCAGCGTCGCGTAGTGCATGACGCTCTCCTGCGTGGCCTCGGCGGCATCGAGCAGGCCGGTGACCCGGCCCTCGCTCATGACGACGATGCGGTGCGACATCCGCAGGATCTCGGGCAGCTCGGAGGAGATCATGATGATCGACTTGCCCTGCTGCGCGAGCTCGTTGAGGAGCCGGTAGATCTCCTCCTTGGCGCCGACGTCGATGCCCCGGGTCGGCTCGTCGAAGATGAGGATGTCGCAGTCCTTGACCAGCCACCGGGCGATCACGACCTTCTGCTGGTTGCCGCCCGACAGGTTCTTGACCGTCTGGGCGACCGACGGCGTCTTGATCTGCAGCGTGCCCACGTACTCGTTAGAGACCGCGCGCATCGCGCCGTCCTTGACGAACCCGTAGGCCTGGAAGCGCTCGCGCAGCGCACTCAGCCCGATGTTCGCGTTGACCTCCTGCTCGAGCAGCAGGCCGAACTGCTTGCGGTCCTCGGAGAGGTAGCCGATCCGGTGCTTGGCGGCATCGGCGGGATGGCGGATGTGGATCTCCTGGCCGCGCAGCGTGACCGTCCCGCCGTCGGTCTTGTCGGCGCCCACCAGCGCGCGCGCGACCTCGGTGCGGCCGGCCCCCATGAGGCCGGCGAAGCCGAGGATCTCGCCCTTGCGCAACTCGAAGCTCACGTCCTTGAGCAGGTCCTTGGTGCTGAGCCCCTCGACCTCGAGCAGGACGTCCCGGTCCGCCTCGACGCCGGCCGGCTTCGCCTCGCCCGAGATCTCGCGGCCGACCATCATCGAGATGACGTCCTTCATCGTCGTCTCCTCGATGTCGCGCGTCCCGACGTAGCGGCCGTCGCGGATGACCGTCACGCGGTCGGCGATCCGCTTGAGCTCGTCGAGGCGGTGCGAGATGTAGATGACGCCGGTGTCGGGCCGGACGAAGCGGCGGATCAGTTCGTGCAGGACCTCCACCTCCGCGTCGTTCAGCGCCGCGGTCGGCTCGTCCATGATCAGCAGCTTGGCGTTGTAGGACAGCGCCTTGCCGATCTCGACCATCTGCTGCTTGGCCACCGTGAGGTTGCCGACGATCTGCTTGGGCGCCAGCGGCAGGTGGAGGCGTTCGATCAGCTCCCGCGCCTGCGCGTTGAGCCGCCGCTCGTTGAGGAAGAACGCCGAGCCGCGGGGCTCGCGCCCGATGAAGATGTTCTGCGCGACCGTGAGGTCGGGCATCAGGTTGAACTCCTGGTGGATGATGCTGATGCCCAGCTCCTGCGCGTGCTTGGGGGAGGTGGGCTCGTAGGGCTCGCCGTTGAGCGCGAACTCACCCTCGTCGACGGTGTAGACGCCGGACAGCAGCTTCATCAGCGTCGACTTGCCGGCGCCGTTCTCGCCCACCAGCGCGAGGACCTCTCCTGGGCGGAGGTCGAGGTGCATGTCCGCGAGCGCCTTGACGCCGGGGAAGCTCTTGCTGACCCCCTGCACGTGCAGCAGGGGCGGGCGTTCCGCCATCAGGCCCTCACCCCTATCTCTCCTCCTCCGCGGCCACCACAGGGTGCAGAAATCGTTTCCCGAGAAATCGCTCTTCCGCGATCCGCGAGGCACCGTAGACACGGGATCGGAATCTGTCAAGAGGCGCGTTGACACGTGTTTCTGGACCCCTTAGCCTGCCCGCCAGAACTGTGGGAAATCGTTCTCTCAGCAAGGGTCTGACGCTCTCCGACGTGGCGCGCCGCGCGTCCGTCTCGCCCGCAACGGTGTCACGGGTGCTGAACGGCGATCCGCGCGTCGGCGACGCGTACCGGACACGGGTGCGGCGCGCGGTCGAGGAGCTCGACTATCGCCCCAACATCCTCGCCCGGAACCTGCGCCGCCAGCGCACCGCCATGATCGGCGTCGTCGTCCCGGACATCGAGAACCCCCACTTCGGTGAGATGGTCCGGGCGGTCGAGGATCAGGCCTTCGACGCCGGCTACCGCGTGCTCGTCTGCAACACGGACGAGACCTCGGAGAAGCAGCGGGCGTACCTCGAAGCGCTGATCGACGAGCGCGTGCTGGGCGTGATCATCTCCCCGTCCGACCCGGGCGGCGAGCAGATCTCGAGCCTGCTCGACCTCGGGATCCCGGTCGTCGCCTGCGACCGCGAGGTCACGGATCCGCGTGCCGACGCCGTCCTGGCCGACAACGTCAAGGCGATGCGGGTCGGCAGCGACGTCCTCCTCGCCGAGGGCCACAGGCGGATCGCCTACGTCGGCGGGCTCACCGACGTCGAGACCGGCGCCGAGCGCCTCGCCGGCTACGAGATGGCGATGCGGGCCGCGGGCCTCGAGCCGCTCGTGGTCGACGGCGACTTCCGCCTCGAGCGGGGCGCGCAGGCGGTCGCCGATCTCCTGCGGCGCGAGCCCCGCCCCACGGCGCTGATCGCCGGCAACAACATGATGACCCTCGGGGCCCTGCGCGCCATCGGCGAGGCCGGCCTACGCGTGCCGGCCGACGTCGCGCTGGTCGGGGTCGACGACCCCCCGTGGTCCTCCCTGGTCGATCCGCCGCTGACGACGCTGGCCCAGCCGGTACGCGCGATGGCGGCCGACGCGATGGAGCTGCTGCTCCAGCGCGTCACCGGGGTGCGCGAGAACCCCCGCCGCATCGTGCACCCCTTCGAGCTCCGGACGCGCGCCTCGCATCAGAGCCCGTAGGTCGCCGTCGCCGTCCCGGAGTGAATCATCGCCTGCTCGTCGGCGCTGAGCTCCGCGATGAGTGAAGACATCACGTCCCAGGCGTGGGCGTAGCCGCCGGCGAGCACGGTGAGCGGCCAGTCGCTGCCCCACATGAGCCGCTCGGGGCCGAACAGCTCCAGCGCCACCTCCCAGGCGGGGCGCACCTCGGCGACCGTGAACGGCCGGCCCGGGACCTGGAGGCCGGAGACCTTGGCGGTCGTGTTCGGGAGCGCGGCGACCTCCCGCAGCGTGCTCCGCCAGTCCTCCCAGTCGGAGCCGCCGTAGGGCGGCTTGCCGAGGTGGTTGACGACGATCCGCAGGTCGCCGAGCGCTGCCGCCAGATCCGCCGTCGCAGCGAGGTGCCGCGGCCAGGCATCCGGGACGTCGAAGGGGAGGTTCCGTTCGGCGAGCAGCCCGAGCGACCGCCGCACCGACGGCAGCGCGAGGAAGTCGTCGCGCGGATCGTCGTGCACGAGGTGGCGCACGCCGACGATGTGCGGGCGGCGATCGAGCTGGCGCTCGGCTGCCACGGGGTCGTCGAGCTGCACCCAGCCAACGACGCCGGCGATCCACGGATGGCGGCGTGCGGCCTGGAGCATCAGCTCGGTGTCTCGCTCGGAGTCCTCGGCCTGGACGAGCACCGCCGACGCGATCCCGGCCGCGTCGAGTTCGGCGTGCGCCTGCTCGGGCGTGAACGTCGCGTGCAGCGGGCCGAGCTCCGGCGTGAGCCACGCGTACTCGCTGCGCGCGAGGTCCCAGACGTGCAGGTGGGCGTCGACTACGTGGTGAGCTCGTCCCATAGCGCCTCCGGGATCTCCGCCTCGAGCCGCTGTGCGTTCTCCCGGACGTGCACCGGGTTGGCGCCGCCCACCACGACGCAGCGCACGGCCGGCTCCCGGAGCGGGAACTGCAGCGCGGCCTCCGGGAGCGTCACCCCGTGGCGTGTGCACACGTCCGCGATGCGCTGCGCCCGCTCGAGCACTTCGGCCGGAACGGCGCCGTACTCGTACCGGTTGCCGGGGCGCGGCTTCGACAACACGCCGGAGTTGAAGACCGCGGCCGCCACGACCCCGACCCCGGCCGCGCGGCACGCCGGGATGACGTCGGCGAGCGCCGGCTGTTCGAGCAGCGTGTAACGCCCGGCGATCATCACGAGGTCGAGCGCCTCCGTGCGCACCGCGGCGAGGAGCGCGTCCGTCGACTTCGAGCCGATCCCGATCGCGGTGACGAGCCCCTCGTCGCGGAGCGCGGCCAGCGCCGGGACGCCGGTCTCCAGATCCGCGGCCAGATCGTGCTCGTCGGGGTCGTGGAGGAAGAGGACGTCGACGTCCGGTAGGCCGAGGCGCTCCAGGGACTCCTCGAGGCTCGCCCGGATGCCGGCGGCGCTGAAGTCCCACACGCGACGGAGCGACGCGGGCACGGCGAACTGCGCGGCGTCGTCGTGGAGATGGGCGGTCTCCGGGCTGGGCCGCAGCAGCCGGCCCACCTTGGTCGACACGACGTAGTCGGCGCGCGGCTTGGTGGCGAGGAAGGCTCCGAGCCGCCGCTCCGAGAGCCCGAGCCCGTAGTGCGGCGCGGTGTCGAAGTAGCGGACGCCGCTCTCCCACGCCGCGTCGAGAACCGCCCGGGCGTCCTCGTCGCTCATCGCCCGGTAGAGGTTGCCGACGCTCGCCGCGCCGTACCCGAGGCTGCCGAGCCGCGGCTCAGCCACGCGAGAACATGTGCGCCGCCACCGACGCCTCGAGCATCTCCATGCCCGCCCCTGGCGCAGCGGGGGCCACGTAGTTGCCGTCGTGCATCTCGACCGGCGTCGCGAAGTGCTCGTGCAGGTGGTCGACGAACTCGATCACCCGGCCTTCGAGGGTTCCGGAGACGGCCACGAAGTCGAACATCGCCAGGTGCTGCACCGCCTCGCACAGCCCGACGCCGCCCGCGTGCGGGCAGACCGGCACGCCGAACTTCGCGGCGAGGAGGATGTTCGCCACGTTCTCGTTGACGCCGGCGACGCGCGTCGCGTCGATCTGGAGCACCTGCAGACCGCCGGCCTGGAGGAACTGCTTGGCCATGACGCGGTTGGCCATGTGCTCGCCGGTCGCGACCGGGACGGGCGCCACGCCCTCGGCGATCGCCGCGTGGCCGAGCACGTCGTCGGGGTTGGTGGGCTCCTCGATCCAGGCGATGTCGTAGGGCGCCAGGGCCCGCACCCACTCGATCGCCTCGGCGACGTCCCAGCGCTGGTTGGCGTCGACGGCGATGCGGATGTCCGGCCCCACGACCTCGCGGGCGATGTTGAGCCGGCGGACGTCGTCGGCGACGTCCCCGCCCACCTTGAGCTTGATCAGGTCGAAGCCGCTGTCGACGGCCTCGCGGCACAGGCGCGCGAGCTTGTCGTCGTCGTAGCCGAGCCAGCCCGGCGACGTCGCGTACCCGGGGAACCCGGTCGCGAGCAGCTCCTCGCGCCGCGCGGCGCGCCCGGGCTCCGCGGCGCGCAGGATCTCGAGCGCGTCCTCCCGCGTCAGCGCGTCGCTCAGGTAGCGGAAGTCGACGAGGTCCACGAGCTCCTCGGGGCTCATCCCGGCCAGCAGGTCCCACAGCGGGAGGCCGGCGCGCTTCGCCTTCAGGTCCCACAGCGCGTTGACCACCGCGCCGACCGCCATGTGCATGACGCCCTTCTCGGGGCCGAGCCAGCGCAGCTGGGAGTCGTGGACGAGCTCCCGCCACGTCGCGCCCATGTCGGCGAGCAGCTCGTCGGCGTCGCGGCCGGCGAGGCGCTCGCGCAGCGCCTCGATGGCGTTCACCTGGACGTCGTTGCCCCACCCGATGGTGAAGACGAAGCCGTGCCCGCTCAGGCCGTCCTCGGCGTCCGTCGCGATTCGCAGGTACGCCGCGGAGTAATCGGGGTCCGGGTTCATCGCGTCCGACCCATCGAGCGACAGTGACGTCGGGAACCGGATGTCGGCGGTGTCGAAGTCGGTGATGCGGCTCATGAAGACCGGCGGCGAGCATATGCGTTACAAAGCCGTGCGTGCCTGGTCCTGCGGTCATCGGCGTCGACATCGGTACGTCGAGCAGCAAGGGCGTGCTGGTCGACCTCGACGGCCGGCTGCTCGCGTCCCACGTCGTCGAGCACGCCGTCGAGCGCCCGGGCCCCGGCATGGTGGAGATGGACGGGGCCGTGTGGTGGGACGAGTTCGTCGAGATCGCGCGGCACCTGCTCGCGGAGCAGAGCGTCGACGTGCAGGCCGTCGGCGTCAGCGGCATGGGCCCGTGCGTGCTGCTCGCCGACGAGGCGGACGAGCCGCTGCGCCCGGCCATCCTCTACGGCATCGACACCCGCGCCGGCCGCCAGATCGAGCGCCTGGACGACCGCTACGGCGCCGACGAGATCCTCAGCCGCTGCGGGTCGGGCCTGTCCTCGCAGGCGGCGGGGGCCAAGGTCGCGTGGGTCGCCGACGAGGAGCCGGAGCTGTTCGCGCGGGCGCGGCGGCTGTACATGCCGAGCTCCTTCCTCGCGAACCGGCTGACCGGCGCGTACGTCCTGGACCATCACTCCGCCAGCCAATGCACGCCGCTCTACGACTCGCCGGCCCAGGAGTGGTACCGGCCGTGGGCGGACGAGATCGCCGGCGACATCGAGCTCCCGCCGCTGCGCTGGCCCGGGGACGCGGCCGGCACGGTGAGCGCCGAGGCCGCCGAGGCGACGGGGCTGCCCGAGGGCATTCCGGTGATCACCGGGACGATCGACGCCTGGTCGGAGGCGCTCAGCGTCGGCGCGCAGACCGTCAGGCGATCTGATGCTGATGTACGCGACGACGATGTTCCTCATCCACACGGTGCCGGAGCCGCTGACGAACCCGGCGCTGTGGGGCACCGTCGGCGCCCTCCCCGACACGCGCAACCTCGCGGGCGGGATGGCGACGTCCGGGGCCATCACGGGCTGGCTGCGCGAGCTGTTCGGCTCGCCCGACTACGGCGAGCTGCTCGGGCTGGCGGAGCAGGCCGGCGTCGGCGCGAACGGGCTCCTGCTGCTGCCCTACTTCGCCGGCGAGCGCACGCCGATCATGGACCCGGACGCCCGCGGCGTGATCGCGGGGCTCACGCTCTCCCACACCCGCGGCGACCTCTACCGGGCGGCCCTGGAGGGCGTCGGGTACGGCGTCCGCCACAACATCGAGGCCATCGAGGCCGCGGGCGGCGACATCCAGCGGATCGTCGCGGTCGGGGGTGGGGTGCAGGGCGCGCTGTGGACGCAGATCGTCTCGGACATCACCAACCGCCCCCAGGAGATCCGCGAGCAGTCGATCGGCGCGAGCTACGGGGCGGCGTTCCTGGCCGCCGAGCTGGTCGCCACCGTGTCGATCGACGCCTGGAACCCCGTCAAGGAGACGGTGACGCCGCGCCCCGAGCCCGTCGAGCAGTACGACGAGCTCTACGCCCTGTACCGCGACCTGTATCCGCGCACCGCCGACACCGTCCACGCGCTCGCCGCGCGCCAGGAGCGATGAAGATGACCGGCTACGCCATCCCCGAGATACCGGCGCCCGCGGCCCCGGAGCCGCGCGTCGTCCACACCGTTGCGAGCGGCGACCTGCGCCTCGCGGCGAACGTGACGTGCTGGCCGACGCAGGCCAAGCTCGAGGAGGACTTCGCCGCCGCGGTCAGCGCCCTGGGGTGGTCGGTCCGCCGCGGTCACCCGATCGATGCCGAGGCCGGGCACGGGTTCATCGACAGCCAGCGCGCGGGCATGGAGGTCTTCAAGCACCTCCCGCCCGACGCGCCGCTCGTCGTCGTCGAGGCCGTGTGGCAGTACAGCCACCACGTCCTGCCCGGCCTGCGCACCCATCGCGGCCCGATCCTCCTCGTCGCCAACTGGAGCGGCGAGTTGCCCGGGCTGGTCGGCATGCTCAACCTCACCGCGAGCCTGACCAAGGCCGGAGTGCGCCACTCAGTGCTGTGGAGCGAGGACTTCACCGACGACTGGGCGCGCGAGCGCCTGCAGACCTGGCTCGACACCGGCGAGCTGTCGCACGACACGAGCCACGTGCGCGCCCTCGAGGACGCCGGCAGCGGCCCGGAGGTCGATCTCGGGCGGGCGCTCGCGGCTCAGCTCCAGCTCGAGAAGGCGATCATCGGCGTCTTCGACGAGGGCTGCATGGGCATGTACAACGCGATCATCGACGACGAGCTGCTCAACGCGCTCGGGATCTACAAGGAGCGCCTCTCCCAGAGCGCGCTCGTCGCGGAGATGGGAGGCGTGCTGCGACGCGGAGGCGCAGGCGGTCCGCTCCTGGCTCGACGGCGCGGGGATGACGTTCCACACGGGCGGCGACGAGGCGACGGACCTCACCGACGGCCAGCTGCTGAGCCAGTGCAAGATGTACGTCGCCGCGTTGCGCATCGCCGACGACTTCGGCTTCGACGCGGTCGGGATCCAGTACCAGCAGGGGTTGAAGGACGTGGTGCCCGCCAGCGACCTCGTCGAGGGCCTGCTCAACGACGTCCGAGCGGCCGCCCGTGCGCAGCCGAGACGGGTCTCGCGAGCTCTACCCCGGCGTGCCGCTGCCGCACTTCAACGAGGTGGACGAGTGCGCCGCGGTGGACGCCCTGGTCACCAACCGCGTCTGGACGGCGATGGGGCTCGAGCCGGAGACCACGCTCCACGACGTCCGCTGGGGCGACGAGTACGAGCGGCCGCTTCGTGTGGGTGTTCGAGATCTCCGGCTCGGTGCCGGCCTCGCACAACGGCGGCTACGACAAGTCGTGGAGCATGCGGCAGCCGCCGATGTACTTCCCGCTCGGCGGCGGAACGCTCAGCGGCGTGTCGAAGCCCGGAGCCGTCGTGTGGTCCCGCGTCTTCATCATGGACGGCGCTCTGCACGTCGACATCGGCCGCGCCACGGCGCTCGCGCTGCCGGAGGAGGAGACCGAGCGGCGGCTGGCAGGCCACGACGCCGGCAGTGGCCGATCATGCACGCCGTCCTGCACGGGATCACGCGGGACCAGATCATGGCCCGGCACAAGGCCAACCACCTGAACGTCGCCTACGCCCCGGACGACGAGACCGCCGATCGGGCCCTGCATGCGAAGGCCGCGATGTTCGACGCGCTCGGCGTCCGGGTGCACCTGTGCGGGGACGTCCGGCGGCCATAGCCGGTCACCCGGCGCCCGGCGACACGAGCCCGGCCTCGTAGGCGAACACCACGAGAAGGGCGGCGTACATGCGGTCCCTGCCGTGCGCGGATCGGCGGCCCCGGCCACCGCGCCGACGACGACGGCGCCCTCGTGCAGCACGGCCACCTGCACCCCGGTCTCGGCTGGAGTATCCCCCGCTTCACCGGACGACGCGATAGCGGAGATGGGTGACGCCGGGCCCCTCGAGGATCCGGGTCAGCTCGAGCTCCACGTGGTCTCCGAGGTGGTCGAGGAGCTTGCGTCCCTCGCCGAACAGCACCGGGATCGAGATGGATCTCCAGCTCGTCGAGGACGCCGGCGGCGAGCGCCAGCGGCGCGGTTCCCGCGCCGTGGACGAGCACGTCCTTGTCCCCGGCGGCCTCCTTCGCGCGGGCCATCGCGGTCTCGACGTCGTTCACGTACGTCACCAGCGGCCAACCCGCGACCGCTTGGCTGGGCGGCCGGCTGGTGACGATGAAGATCGGCACGCCGTCGTGGTGGTCGCCGCCCCAGCCGTCGGCGAGCTCGAAGGTCCGGCGGCCGGCGACCACCGCTCCGGTGGCCAGCATCTCGTCGAACACCTGGCCGCTGACGCCGCTTGGGACCTCGGTCTGGCCGGCCTCGTCACGCGGGAAGGCCCACTCGTGCAGGCGGGGCCCGCCGTCGCCGAGGCCATTGCCCGGACCCTCGTTGGGCCCGGCGACGAATCCATCGAGCGACATGGACATGTAGAGCACGGATGACATCGGGTGCTGCTCCTTGCGTTCGCCTGGCGCGGCCGGTCTAGCCGTGCCCTTTACTCACCCGACGAACGGGCGGCGCCGGGTTCGACATCGGGCGGTTCGGCGAACGCGAGCGCGTTCCCATCCGGATCGGGGACCTTCGCGTGGCGGACGCCGTTGGCGTAGGTCTCGATCGGTTCGTGATCGATGCCCTGCGAGGCGAGGCGCTCGAGGAGCGCGTCGAGCCCGGCCGCGACGAACGTGATCCGGCCCGTGCCCGCCTGCGCCGCGTTGGGCTCGATGAACAGCGTCGCGTGCTCGTCGACGTCCCAGAGGATCTCCTCCCCGGCGACCATGTCCGGGGGCCGCCCGAAGAACCGCGTGTACCAGTCGATGCCGGCCTCGAGATCGGAGACCGCGACCCCGGCGATGAGGTGGGTGATCGCGCTCATCCGCCTCAGTTCTCCCGGCCGGCGAACTCCTCCGGGCTCGGGATCTCGATCGGCCCCTGAGCCGGCTGGGTGAGCCGCAGCGGGTTGCCGAACGGGTCGCGGACGCCGCAGTCGATGCCGTAGAAGTGCTCGGTGGGCTCCTGCGTGATCTCGACGCCCTTCGCGAGCAGCTCCTCGTAGGTCTTGCGGCAGTCGTCGACGTTGAAGATCACGCCGTTGCCGCCGCCCTTGGGCAGCAGCTCGCGGATCGAGGCGGCGGTCTCCTCGTCATGGCCCATCTCGGGGGTCGCGAGCACGAGCGCGGAATCGGGCCGACCGGGGGCGTGCACGGTCACCCAGCGGAAAGGGCCGAGGTCGGCGTCGGTCCCGACCTCGAGGCCGAGCTTGCCGGCGTAGAACTCGAGCGCCTCGTCGTGGTCGAGGACGTAGATGAATGAGTGGGAGAGAGAAGTGAGCATGGGCGGCACGCTACGGCGCGCCGGCGCGATTCGCTTCTCCAGAACTGCTGTTCTGCGCCGACTCGCGAGGTCGCGTCCAGGACATCACCACGCACGTCGGCACGTAGCCGGCGGTGCCCGCGCCGGCCCGCCAGCCCGCGCGGTAGGCGGTGGGCGCCATCCCGACCACGCTGGTGAACGTCCGGCTGAAGGAACCGAGGCTCGTGAAGCCGACGTCCAGGCAGATCTCGGTCACCGGGCGCTCCGTCTCGCGCAGCAGCGCCATCGCCCGCTCCAGCCGGCGGCGCTGCAGGTAGCGGTGCGGCGTCTCGCCGAACGTGGCCTTGAACGTGCGGATGAAGTGCGCCTCGGACGTCAGCGCCACCCGGGCGAGCGCCGGGACGTCGAGCGGCTTGTCGAAGGAGCGGTCCATCCGGTCGCGAGCGCGCAACATGCGGCGGCTGGCGGCGTCGACGCGGAGCACCACGCGATTATCGCCGCTGGACATGCAGCGGCGTGCGCCCGCGCTTGCCCGCCGCCTCGACGATCCCGATCGCCCGCAGGCAGTACAGCGTGCGCTGCGCGAGCATCGTGGTGCAGCGGAGCAGGGCCGCGAACTCGCGGGTGCTGAACGGCTCGGCCGGGAGGGCGGGCAGCGCCGCGAGGATGTCGTCCGGCGTGCGCAGCGAGACGCGGTCGAGGACGGCGACGAGCCTTCGCTCCCCCGGGTCCCGGGTGCGTCTCCGCGTCGTGGTCGGCTGCGGGCCCCGGATGTGGTCCTCGCGCAGCAGCAGCACCTCGATCGTGAGGTTCGGGTGCGACAGCAGCGACGGGAACGACACCAGCTTGTCGAACACCTCCACCGCCGTCGCGCGCTTGGGCGACTTCCGGGCGGCGATCACCTGGCCGAGCTCGTCGACCCGGACGATCCTCCGCTCGGCTGCCACCGGGTGCACGACGCGGACGCGGTGCTCGTCGAGCAGCGCGTCGAGCTTCTTGCCGAGCGGACCGAAGCCGCCCGTCTGCACCTCGACCAGCTCGCCGTCGGCCCGGACCAGGTCGATCACGAACCGTCCCACCGGCACCTCCACGCGATCGCCCGGCTCCGTGAGCAGAGCCTTCACCGCGGCGTGAAGCGGGCCCTCACGCATCACCCCGATGCCCGGCACGACGCCCCAGGCTACGCGGTGGGACGGCGGCTCAGGCGAGGATCCCGGCCGGGTCGTCCAGTTCGAGCTCGAGCGCCGCCAGGTTCTCGCGCAGGTGCTCGACCGAGAGCGTGCCCGGGATGGGAAGCACGACGGGCGAGCGGCCCAGCAGCCAGGCGAGCTTGACCGCGTTCTCGGTCACGCCGAGGCGCTCCGCGGCGGCCGCCACGCGCGGGCCGCCGTCGCCGCTCAGCGGGTAGAACGGAACGAACGCGATCCCTTCGCGCTCGCAGTAGTCGATGACGTCCTCGTGGCCGCGGTCGCCGAGGTTGTATTCGTTCTGCACGGCGACGATCGGGACGACTTGGCGGGCCGCCTCGATCTGCTCCACCGTCACGTCCGACACCCCGACGTGGCGGATCGCGCCCCCGTCGACGTAGGCCTTGATCGCGCCAAGGCTCTCCTCGAGCGGCGTCTCCGGGTCCACGCGATGCAGGTAGTAGAGGTCGATCGCGTCGGTGCGCAGCGACCGCAGGCTCTGCTCGATCTGGGCCCGCAGTACGTCGGGGCGGCCCTGCCCGGCGCCGCCGAAGCCGCCCTTGGTGGCGACCAGCACCTCGTCAGAGGCGCCACCGAGCGCCTCGCCGATCGCGCGTTCGCTGGCGCCGCTGGTGTACAGGTGCGCGGTGTCGATGTGGCGCAGGCCGGCGGCCACGGCTTCGCGGACGAAGCCGACGTGCTCGGCAGTGGTCGTGAGCCGGTTGGTGCCCAGGCCGATGCGGGGCACGTCAAAGCCGGCGAGTCGGAAGTCGGTCATTCCCGATGAGGCTAGAACGACCGAAAGGAGCGCTAGGCGCCGCGACCGGTGCCGGCTAGTCCTTCGTGAAGAAGCCGCCCTTCTTGTCGTTGCTGCTCTCGGCTTGGTTGTGGTGCGTCTTACGCGTCGACAAAGCCCTTCTTGCGCAAGCGCGCCAACGGGCGCGGCTTGGTCGTCTCGGCTCCCTCGGTCATGGGCGCCATCCTCTCCTCGATGGACACGACCCCATACGGGGTTCGGCGTCGATGGAGCGACTGTACGCCCACGCCGGGAGCTTCGCTAGAGGAGGTCGAACCGGTCCAGGTTCATCACCTTGACCCACGCCGCGGCGAAGTCGCGCACGAACCGCTCCTTCCCGTCATCGCTCGCGTACACCTCCGCGAGCGCGCGCAGCTCGGAGTTCGAGCCGAACACGAGGTCGACGCGGGTGCCCGTCCAGCGGAGGTCGCCCGAGGCGACGTCGCGGGCCTCGAACGCGTCCCCGGACGCCGTCCACTCCGTGCCCATGGCGAGCAGGTTCACGAAGAAGTCGTTCGTCAGCGACCCGGGCGCCGAGGTGAACACGCCCGCCGACGACTGCTTGGCGTTGGCGCCCAGGACGCGCAGGCCGCCCACGAGCACGGTCATCTCGGGAGCGCTCAGGGTGAGCAGGTTCGCGCGGTCGATCAGCAGGTACTCGGCGGGCAGCCGGTGTCCCTCCCGGAGGTAGTTGCGGAACCCGTCCGCGGTCGGCTCGAGCGCGGCGAACGACTCCGCGTCGGTCTGCTCCTGCGACGCGTCGGTGCGGCCCGGGGTGAACGGGACGTCGATCTCGTGCCCGGCTGCCTGCTCTACCGCGGCGGTGCCGCCGAGCACGATCAGGTCGGCGAGCGAGACCTGCTTGCCGTCGTCCCGGGACGCGTTGAAGGCCTCCTGGATCCCCTCCAGGGTGCGCAGCACGGTCGCCAGCTCCTCCGGGTCGTTGACGTCCCAGCCGCGCTGCGGCTCGAGGCGGATGCGCGCCCCGTTGGCGCCGCCGCGCTTGTCGCTGCCGCGGAACGTCGACGCCGACGCCCACGCGGTGGAGACCAGCTGCGAGACGGACAGCCCCGACTCCAGGATCGTGGCCTTGAGGTCGGCGATGTCCTGCGCGTCGACGAGCTCGTGCCCGACGTCGGGGACTGGGTCCTGCCACAGCAGCGTCTCCTCAGGCACCTCCGGTCCGAGGTAGCGCGCAACGGGCCCCATGTCGCGATGCGTGAGCTTGAACCACGCCCGCGCGAACGCGTCGGCGAGCTCCTCCGGATGCTCGTGGAAGCGCTTCGAGATCGGCCCGTAGACCGGGTCGAACCGGAGCGACAGATCCGTCGTCAGCATCGTCGGGGGGCGGGTGTCGGCGGGGTCGATCGGCCCGGGCACGGTGCCCGCCGCGGCGCCGCCCTTCGGCTGCCACTGATGGGCTCCGGCGGGGCTCTGGGTCAGCTCCCACTCGTGGCCGAACAGGTTCTCGAAGAAGCGGTTGCTCCACGTCGTCGGCGTCTCCGACCACACGACCTCGATCCCGCTCGTGATCGTGTCCGCGCCCTTGCCGGTGCCGTACCGGTTGCTCCAGCCGAGGCCCTGCAACTCGAGCGGGGCGGCCTCGGGCTCCGGGCCGACGTACTCCTCCGGGTCGGCCGCGCCGTGGGTCTTGCCGAACGTGTGGCCGCCGGCGATCAGCGCGACCGTCTCCTCGTCGTTCATGGCCATGCGGCCGAACGTCTCGCGGATGTCGACGGCCGCGGCGAGCGGGTCGGGGTTGCCGTTCGGGCCCTCCGGGTTGACGTAGATGAGGCCCATCTGGACGGCGCCCAGGGGCTCCTCGAGCTGCCGGTCGCCCGTGTAGCGCTCGTCGCCCAGCCAGGTGGTCTCAGGGCCCCAGTAGACGTCCTCGTCCGGGTCCCAGACGTCCTCGCGGCCGCCGGCGAAGCCGAAGGTCTCGAAGCCCATCGACTCGAGGGCGACGTTGCCCGCGAGGACCATCAGGTCCGCCCAGGAGATGCTCTGGCCGTACTTCTGCTTGACCGGCCACAGCAGCCGGCGAGCCTTGTCCAGGTTCCCGTTGTCCGGCCAGCTGTTGATCGGCGCGAAGCGCTGCTGCCCGCCCCCGGCGCCGCCGCGACCGTCGCTGATGCGGTAGGTGCCGGCGCTGTGCCACGCCATCCGGATGATGAACGGGCCGTAGTGGCCGTAGTCGGCCGGCCACCAGTCCTGCGAGGTCGTCAGCACGTCCGCGATGTCCTGCTTGACCGCGGCGAGGTCCAGGCTCTTGAACGCCTCCGCGTAGTCGAAGTCCTCGCCGAGCGGGTTGGCCACGGCGGGGTTCTTCGCGAGGATCTTGAGGTTGAGACGGTCCGGCCACCAGCCGCGGTTCCCTCCGCCCTGCGTCGGATGCGGGGCGCGCTCGTGCGCGACGGGGCAGCCGCTCCCGCTCCCGTTCTCGTCGACGTTCATCTCTCCAACGACGGCGTCTGGCTGGTCAGACAAGGGAACCCCCCGGTTCAAAGATGTGCTCAGGAACTCCGTGCGATCAAGCAGTCGGGGCAGCGGCCCCAGTAGACGACCTCGGCTTCGTCGATCACGAAGCCGAGATCATCGGCAGCGGTCAAGCAGGGCGCGGTGCCGACGGCGCATTCGACGTCGGCGATGGCGCCGCATGACCGGCAGATGACGTGGTGATGGTTGTCGCCGACGCGCGACTCGTACTGCGCCGCGGCGCCCTGCGGCTGGATACGCCGCACCAGACCCGCCTCGGTGAGCGCCTGCAGGACGTTGTAGACGGCCTGCTGGGACACCCCGCCGAGATCGTCGCGAACGTGCCCGATGATCGAGTGGGTATCCGCGTGCGGGTGGTCGTGCACCGCGGCCAGCACCGAGACCCGCGGACGCGTGACGTGCAAGGAAGCCCTGCGCAACATGCCTTCGAGTTCCGCGGTCGGCGGCACCCCTCGAGTCTCGCACACGTTCTGGAGACGATCCAGATTCGCCGCACATGGTTGGAAACTCAGCGCACCGCGGCGCGGAGGAAGCCCGCTTCCGCCGCGCGCCGGACGAGCTCCACCCGCTTGCGGTTCTGCGGCAGCGCGGTGAGGTCGAACTCCTCGAAGAGCGCGTGCAGGTGGCTCTTCACGGTCTCGACGCTGAGGAACAGCTCCGCGGCGATCTCGCGGTTCGAGCGCGGCCCCGCCGGGGTGCCGTCCTCGGCGGGCGCGCAGAGGGCGATCAGGACCCGCAACTGCGCCGGCGACAGCTCCGGCGGCTCGAGCTCCGTCGCGGTGATCGTCGTCGGGACGTCGGCCTGCCGGCCCGCGCGGAAGATCAGCACGGACACCCCGATCCGGATCGCGTCGCCGTCGCGCAGTCGGTGCTTCCCGCGTAGGCGCCGGCCGTTGACGTAGGAGCCGTTGCGCGACAGGCCCTCGTCGGACAGCGTCCAGTCGCCGCCGGCGCGCTCGAGCACCGCGTGGAGCCTCGACACCTCGGTGTCCCACGTGAGCGCCACGGCGCTGTCCGGCTGGCGGCCGATGGTCAGCGATTCGACCTCGCCCGTCAGCTCGACGATCCGCTGACGGCCCTCGCCGTCGAGGTGGAGCAGGAACGGCGCGCCGCCCCGCTCCGCCTGCAGCCGCTGCGAGACCTCGCGCGGCGTGACTGCGTGCAGTGCGGACGGCAGCGGCGGCACCGGCAAACCCTAGGCGGTCGTCCGCGCCGCGGATAGGGTCGGATGGGGTCGCGGAGTGAGTGACCACATCGGCAACTACGAGATCGTCCGGCTGCTCGCGCGTGGCGGGATGGCGACCGTGTACCTCGTCCGCCAGCCGGCACTGGACCGCGAGGTCGTGCTCAAACGGCTGGACCTCGCGAGCGACGACCCGAGGGTGGCCCAGCGCTTCGTCACGGAGGCTCGGCTCGCGGCGGCGCTCGACCATCCCAACGTCGTCACGCTGTTCGACTTCTTCGAGCACGACGGTGTGCCGTACATCGCGATGGAGTACGTCGGGGGCGGCTCGCTGCGGTCGCTCGTTGGCAGGCTTGCTCTGCCGCAGGTCCTCGGCGTCGTGGAGGGCATGCTCGCCGGGCTCGGCCACGCCGAGCGCCACGGCATCGCGCACCGCGACCTGAAGCCCGAGAACGTCCTGGTCACGCTGCGCGGCAACGTCAAGATCGCCGACTTCGGGATCGCGCGCGCGTACGACGCCCTGACCGATCGCCTCACGACGACCGGGATGACGATCGGGACGCCCGCGTACATGGCCCCGGAGCAGGCGGTCAACGAGAAGCTCGGTCCGTACACCGACCTCTACTCGGTCGGCGTGATCGTCTACGAGCTGCTGGCCGGCCGTCCGCCGTTCGACGCCAAAACGCCGGTCGGCCTCCTCTACTGCCACGTGCACAAGCCGCCGCCGCCGCTCGCCGAGCTCATGCCGCGGCCGCAGCCGGTGCTCGCCGAGTGGGTCGAGTGGCTGCTGGCGAAGGCGCCGGGCGACCGTCCGCAGTCCGCCGCCGAGGCGTGGAACGCGCTCGAGGAGACGGCCGTCGCCCAGTTGGGGCCGTACTGGCGCCGCTCCGCGACGATCACGTCACAGCACGCTCGACCGGAGGAGACCCCGTCCGAGCAGCCGACCACGCCGGTCCCCGAGCGGACGGCGGCGCCGGCCTCCGCCGAGAAGGGGCACCGGCGCGCGCGGGTCCTCGCCCTGCTCGCAGCCTCGGTCGCCGGCGTCGCGCTCGCCATCGCGCTCGAGGCGGCCCGCGATCCCGACGAGCCGCCGGCGCCGACGCCGACGCCAGTGCCGGCGGTCGCGCCGTACGACTTCAACCGCGACGGCCGTCAGGAGCTGGTGGTCGCGATGCTGCGCGCCTCGCCCCGGGGCTCGGCGACGAAGAGCGGCGTGGTCCTCATCCGTCGCCCGCGCGGCGCCCGTCCGGCGTGGGAGGTGGTCACGGAGTCCTCGGCCGGGCTCCCCGGACGAGCCAGCGAAGGCGACGACTTCGGCTCCGGCCTGTCGAGCGCCGACATCGACCGCGACGGCTGGGCGGACCTGGCGATCGGTACGCCGGGCCGCGACCGCGTGTCCGTGCTCTACGGGGGCAAAGGCGGGATCGCCGCGGGCCGCAACGAGCAGTTCCACGCCAACGGCGCCTCGCTGCCGTCCGGTGCCGGAGCGTACGGCTACGGGGTCCTCGCCCAAGACGTCGATCGCGACAAGTTCGCCGACCTGCTCGTCGCCGCGCCGGGCGAGCGCCCGGGCCAACCGGGTACCGGCGCCGTGCACCTGCGCTTCGGCGGCAAGGACGGTCTCACGGATCGGTCCCGCGTGCTGCTGCGGCCCGAAGGCGCGACCGCCGGCTTCGGCACGCGGATCCGCGCCGGGGACCTCGACAACGACGGGCACGTCGACATCGTCGAGGGCGCCCCGACGGTGCCGACCGCGGCCGGCCACCTGTCCTACTGCCGTGGGGCCCGGCGCGGACCGCTCCGCTGCCGCGCCATCGCCGCGGCGGGCGGTACGTCCGGGCTCGCCGTCGCCGACGTCAACGGCGACGACTACGACGACATCATCCAGGGCGACTCCCAACACATGGAGGCTTTCCTCAGCCCGGGAGAGGTACGGGTGTGGCTCGGCTCCAGCCGCGGCCCGCGCCGGACGCCGCTCGTGATCACGCAGGACACGACGGGCGTGCCCGGGGCGAGTGAACCGGGCGACGAGTTCGGGGCGGTCGTGGACGCCGGCGACGTCGACTCCGACGGCTACGCCGACATCATCGTCGGCGCCGTCCGCGAGGACGAAGGCGCCGGGAAGATCACGGTGATCCGCGGCGGCGAGGCCGGTCACGCGAGCGTGGGCAACACCCAGTTCGACCAGGACTCCGACAAGGTGCCGGGGACGGCCGCTCCTGATCGTGAGTTCGGCGCCACGCTCACGGTCCTCGCCTTGAGCGCCGATCAACGGCCCGATCTCGCGGTGGCGGCTCGCGGCGAGGACACGGCCGACGAGCGGATCATGCTCGTGGAGGGCGGCACGGGGATGTTCGCGCCCGGCGAGACGCGGATCACGACGCTGCGCCGCGTCGCGGCGCAGGTCCATGCGCCGCGCGGCGGCCGCATCAGGCTGGCTCGCGACAGCCGGCCCTGAACGCGGCGCGGGAGGGAGGGAGCCGCTTCAGACCTTCGGGTGATGACCGCCCGACCGTGCGCGCGGACGATGCGATCGCTCCCTAGCGCTCCTCACGGAGGTTCTCGTGTCATCTGCTTCGTTCCGTCCCGATGTGGAAGGACTGCGCGCGCTCGCCATCGGCGTCGTGCTCCTGTCGCACGCAGGTCTCGGCTTCGCCGAGGGTGGCTACGTCGGCGTCGACGTCTTCTTCGTCATCTCCGGGTTCGTGATCACGCAGGCGCTGAACGCGGGCACGCTGTCGCTCGTCGGCTTCTACGCGCGTCGCGTGAAGCGACTGCTGCCGCAGGTGATCGTCGCGCTCGGCGTCGTCCTCGTCCTCACGTCGTTGCTGCTGTCGCCGGTGCAGGGGGATGCGGTCGTCGACGACGTCCACGCCGCCGGCGCGTACTTCATGAACTGGCGCCTCTCGGCCTCCGCCGTCGACTACTTCGCGTCGGGGCAGGACGGCCCGCTCGACCACTTCTGGTCGCTGGCCGTCGAGGAGCAGTTCTACTTCGTGTGGCCGCTGCTCGTCATCGTCCTCACGTGGGGCGGTCGCCGCGCCCGGATCCCGCTCGTCATCGCGCTCGCCGCGATCGTGATCGGTTCGCTCGTCTACGCCGTGCACGCGGTCGGCGCCGCGCCGGACCAGGCCTACTTCTCGCCCGTCGCGCGCGCCTGGGAGCTCGGGCTCGGTGGGCTGGTGGCCGTGGTGGCCGGCACTCGCTCCCTCGGGCGTCGCTGGAGCAGCGCGGCGGCGTGGGGCGGGCTGGCGGCCATCGTGGCGGCCACGGTCACCTTCGACGCCACGACGGCGGTCCCGGGGCTTGCCGCCCTCCTGCCGACGCTCGGCGCCGTCGCGCTGATCGTGGCCGGGAGCGGCGAGCGCACGGCCGCGCCGACGCGCGCGCTCACCCTCGCGCCGGTGCGCTTCGTCGGCCGCATCTCTTACGCTCTGTACATCTGGCACTGGCCCGCGCTCGTGTTTGCGGCCGCCGCCTGGGGACCGCTGTCGACCGCCGAAGGCATCGCCGTCGTGCTCGCCTCGGTGCTGCCGGCGGTGGTCACCTACCGGTGGATCGAGCTGCCGGTCCGGCGGTGGAGGATCCATGTGCGCAGGCCCCGGCTCACCGCGGCGGGCGCGTTGCTCGCGCCGGCGTTCGCCGTCGCCGGCGGCGTTGCGCTGTCGGCGTCGATCGCCTCTCCGCCGGCGTTGTCCGCGAGCGAGGTGGAGGGCGCGCCGCAGCTGCAGAAGACGCGCTCGATCCAGGCCTCGGCGCGTGCGCTGCGGCCGCGCCCGCGCGACGCGGCCGACGATCGCGGACGCGGCTACGGATGCCTGGTCTCGGAGCGGGCGACGACCTCGCCGCAGTGCGTCCACGGCAACCGCCGGTCCGCGCGCACCGTGGTCATCTTCGGCGACTCGCACGCGATGCAGCTGTTCCCGGCGATCGAGCAGATGGCGGCCCGCCGGCGCTGGCGGATCGTCGAGCTGACCAAGGCGGGCTGCCCGCCGTCGCGCGTCCGCGTCGTCTTCACGATCTCCGACCGCAGCTACGCGGAGTGCGACGCGTGGCGGGAGCACGCGCTGCGCAGGATCGGGCGCGAGCGCGCGGCCATGGTCGTCGTCACCGGCTCAGCCCGCTACACGGTGATCGAACGCGGCCGCCGCCTCGGCGTCGCGGCCGGCGACGCCGCGCTCGCCGACGGGTACCCGCCGGTGCTGACCCGGCTGCGGCGCTCGGCGCGCCGGGTCGTTGTCCTGCGCGACACCCCGCGTCCGTCGCTGGACATCCCCGACTGCGTGTCGGAGGCCATGGACGACCTGCGCCGGTGCGCCTTCCCGCGCGGCCGTGCCACGAGGCGCGCCGGGATCGTGAGCGCCGCGGCCGAGGACGTCAAGGACGTCCGCGTCGTCGACCCGACCGACGGCTTCTGCCTGGAGGACCTGTGTCCGGCGGTGATCGGCGACGTGCTCGTCTATCGCAACAGCGGGCACATCACGGCGACGTACATGAAGACGCTCGGCCCGTGGCTGGCGCGGCGCATGGCGTTCTGATCTCCCATCAGTGCGAGGACCTCGCGGCGTCCCAGAGCTCGGCGGTGCGCCGCTCGACCGCGTCGCCGTGCGTACGCTGGAAGTTGCGGCCTGGCTGGCGGACGTTAGCCGCCGGCAAGCCCTGCTTCGCGCACCCACGGGTCGACGTCCGCATCGGCCAAGCGGGCCTTTTCACCGCGGACCGCGAGGCCGGCATGCATCGGCGCCCTGACGTTCCAGATCGGGCTGGCCGGCAGGATCGTGTCGTATCGGTCGATCGCCCGGATCATTGAACCGCTCGGCTGGGAGCGTTTCGTCTCTGCAGTCGATCACCGGTTCAACGTCGCCGTCGTCGGAGCGCGTGGGAGCGGCAAGACCACCGCGCTTCGCCAGCTCCAGCTGCGCCTGCGTGAAGCAGACGCGGCCGTCGCGTACGTCGACGCGACTCAGGCGTCGAACGCCGACGAGCTCATCGGGGCCGTCGAGCAGGCGCTCGCCGTTGGGTCGCATGAGCCCGCCCGGAGGGCAGCCGGGGGCGGAGTCGTTGCGGCTCGTCCAGCGCGTGCGCGCGCTCGGCGGCCAATCGGCGACGGTGATCCTGATCGACGGCTCGCACGCCGCCGAGGCGGCGACGCCGTGTTCGGGAGGTTGCGCGACGAGCTCTGGCAGCTCGATCACCGGTGGGTGGTTGCCGTCGACGATGCGGAGCGCTCCACCCTGCTCGCCCCACCTGCCGACGCGTTCTTCGACCAGGTCGTCGCCTTGAGCCTTGACCAGGACGGCATCGAACGGCTGCTCCGGGCTCGCGGCGCCGGGCTGCCCGAGGCCCGGCCGCAGCAGATCGCCGCGACCGCCCCGACGCCGAGGGTTGCGTTGCAGGATGCCCGCGACGGGCTGACGAGCGCCAACGGGCACGACCCGCTGGCAGCGAGGCTGTGGCGGCAGGAGCAGGTCGCGGCGCTCGGGCGTCCCCGGAGCATGGCGATGGCCGAGCTCGAGGACCTCGGCGGCGCGAGCGCCTCCGATGCCGAGTTCCTGCGGCGCCTGGGCTGGACCCGCCCGCGCGCCGTGCAGGTCCTCGGCGAGCTCGCCGAGCACGGGCTCGTGGTCGCCTCCGACGAGCGCTCGCCGAACGGTGGGCGGCCGCGGCGGATCTACCGGCCGGCCGAGCCGCCGGACTAGGCCCTACCAGCCGATCGACCGCCTCCACGCCTTCGACCGCCTGCTGGGCATCTTCGGCCACCACGGCCGGATTCCGGTGTTCGTCCTCGAGGACACCGAAGCGGCCCTTCGGCGCGGGAGCGGACGACGGGACGCGCGACCGTTTCTTCACGCAGAGCCTGATGCTGATGGTGCACGAGATCGACACGCCGACCGTCGTCGCCGTCCAGGATCGCTACGCGTAGCTCGACGCCTACGACCAGCTGCGCTCGCACGTCCTCGAGGTCACCGTCCCGGTCCTCAGCGACGGGGCCGAGGCCGGCCTCACAGCGATCCTCGCCAAGCGCGGCGGTCTACCTCGCCTCGGAGGCGTCCGGCTATGTCTCGGGCAGCGTCATCGCCGTCGACGGCGGCTACATGTCGCGCTAGCCGTCGAGCCGCTCGGCAAGTTCGACGATCAGGCCTTCGGGTCCTCGGGCGGGCAGAGGAGGAACGCTTCACCTCGACGATCTCCCCGACCGTTTCCAGCCGCCCGCTTGGACGCGGTCGACCACGCCGCACACGTCCAATCCGCAAGCGGCTCACAACCGCGTGGCGTACTGTCATCAAGGATAAGGACATGACGGACACTGGAGGTGTCGGTACGAGGTGAGGTCGGTGAGGCGGTTCAGGCGGGCTGAAGCGCCGGCATTGGTCGGGGCGCTCGCTGCGGCCGTAGCCGGCTTCGTCCTGCTCGTCCCGGCCGCCCGCTTCCAGGTGATCAGCCCCGCGGCCGTCCCGATCGTCCTCGCGGCACGCGGAATGGCGGAGGTCTTCGCCGGTTTCCTCGCGGGCCAGCGTTTCGTCCGCAACGCCTCGCCCGTGGACTTCGGCATCGCCTTCGCGCTCGGTATCACGGTCGTCGCGGACGTCGTGTACATGCTCAACCGCTCGACGCTCGCTCCTGACGGCAGTTCGGCGGCGGCGGTGCTGCCGTATCACCTCGTCAGCGCGACCGTGCTCGCCGCGGCCGCCCTGGCACCGCGCCGCCCGATGTTCGCGCGCGGGCGCGGAAGCCTGATCCTGGTCGCGCTGGCGATGCCGGCCCTCGTGCCGCTGCTGCTCATGGTGTCCGGGGCGATCCCTGACTACGGCGTCACCGGCAGCCTCGAACCGCACGGCGAGGCCGTGCTGCGACTGGTGGTCTGCGGGCTGCTCCTCGTGGCGGTGGTGGGGCTGGCCTGCAACCGCGATACGCGAAACCAGCCGCTCACCCGGTGGCTCGCGGTCGCCGCATTCGTCGCGGCGCTGGTGGAGATCCAACGGGTCGCCGAACCGGTCTCGACGGTCGCCACCTTCACGTGGTTGGAGGTGTGGCATCTCGGCGTCGCGCTCGCGCTGTTCGTCGGCGCACTCGGAGAGGTGCGCTTCGGCCAGCGCCGGCTGGCGCGGTTGGCCGTCGCGGACGAGCGGCGGCGCCTGGCGCGCGACCTGCACGACGGCGTCGCCCAGGACATGGCGTACATCGCCAGCCAGAGCAAGTACCTGGCCAGCCGGTCCGGCGATCAGCGGCTGCGCCAGATCGCGGTCGCTGCCGACCGCGCGTTGGACGACTCCCGTGCCGTGGTGGAAGAGCTCACGCGCACGCCGCTCGTGTCGCTCAACGCGGCGCTGGAGCTCGAGGCCGAGCAGTTCCAGGATCGCTGGGGCCTCCACGTCCGGCTCGCTCTCGAGTGCGAGGTCGATCCAGGCCGCGAGAAGGAGGACGCGATCCTGCGCATCGTCGGCGAAGCGCTGTCGAACGTGGCGCGCCACTCCGCCGCGAGCGCGGTCGAGATCCGCCTCGGCTACCGGCGCGGAAGGCTGCTGGTCGCCGTCAGCGACAACGGCCGCGGCTTCGACGCAGGGGTGGAGCGCATGGCCGATCGCGGCTTCGGGCTGCGCAACATGTCCGAGCGTGCCGGCCTCCTCGGCGGCGAGGTGCGCATCGTGTCCGAGCCCGGGCGGGGCACGCTCGTCGAGATCCTCGTCCCCTGACCCCGCCTCAGGTCAGGCCGCGGACGGCCAGCACGGCCGCCTGCAGCCGATTGGCGACCTCGAGCTTGCCGAGGATCGACGCGACGTGGTTCTTCACGGTGTTCTGGCTGATGAAGAGCCTCCTGGCGATCTCGGCGTTGTCGTGGCCCTCGACCATCAGGTCCAGGACCTCACGCTCGCGATCGGTGAGATGCGGGCGCGGCCCTTGCGTCTCGGTATGCCTGTGGCGCAGGCTGCGAAGCAGCTTGCCTGCGAGCTCGGGAGCCACGAGCGATCCGCCGCTGAGCGCGACCCGCACTCCCGCGACGATGTCCTCGATCGGCGCGTTCTTGAGCAGATAGCCGGCAGCGCCGGCGAGGATCGCTGCCATCAGCGCGTCCTCGTCGGCCATCACGGTGAGGATCACCACGCACAGGCCGGGATGGGCGCTCATGAGCCGGCGTGTCGTCTCCACGCCGGACATCCCGGGAAGGTTGAGATCCATCAAGACGGCCTCGGGGCGCACTCGGTCGACGACATCGAGCGCCTCCTCGCCGGTGCGCGCCGTGCCGACGACGTCCACGCGCTCCGCAAGCAGCTTCACGAGGCCGCTCAGGAACAGCTCATGGTCATCGACCACGACAACCCTGCTGGTCTCGTCCTGACGCGCAGGCAACGGGTCCTTCCGAAAGCCGGACTCTCGCAGAGTGCCTGGGTCAGGTCAACGTTCACGCCTGCAATGAACGCAGATAGTCCGACAGGACTATTGAGTGTGGCGGCCCTCCGGCAGATAGTCGCGACGTGACTTTCGCGACGGCACCTAGTGCGTGGCGGGCCGCGGCGTTCACCCGTGCGTTGAACGTCGTCGCGCTGCCAGCCCTGGCAACCAGGCGGCTCGGGACTGGCGCGCGGCCGATGGCGGATCGGTGATCGCACCGGCGAGCGGCGATGGGCGTGTGGTCTGCGCACTCGTGGGACTGGGCTACTGGGGTCCGAACCTGCTCCGCGTGCTCGTAGCCGACGCCGGTGTGTCCGTGCGCTGGATCTGCGACCTCGATGCCGAGCGCCTCGCCTCCCACTCCCGCCGGTATCCCGGCATCCGGACCACGACGGCGCTGGATGACGTACTCGGCGACGACGAGGTCGACGCGGTGCTGATAGCCACGCCGGTGTTCACCCACGTCGATCTGTGCACCCGCGCCCTCCTGGCGGAGAAGCACGTGTTCGTCGAGAAGCCGCTCGCGACCTCCGCCGCCCTGGCGGACGAGCTCGTGCGGCTCGCCCGTGCGCGCGATCGCACGCTGATGTGCGGACACACCTTCGTGTACTCGCCGGCCGTCAACGCCGTGAAGCGCATGCTCGACGAGCGGGTGCTCGGCGACGTGTACTTCATCGCGTCGAGCCGGGTCAACCTCGGCCTCCACCAGCGCGACGTCAGCGTCGTCTGGGATCTCGGCCCGCACGACTTCTCGATCCTGCTGCACTGGCTCGGGGAGCGCCCGGAGTCCGTGCGGGCGATGGGTCGCGACGCGATCGTCAAGGGAGTCGTCGACGTGGCCTTCGTGACGCTGCGGTTCCCCTCGGGCATCATGGCCCAGGTTGAATTGAGCTGGCTCTCGCCGAGCAAGCTCCGCCGGACCGTCCTCGTCGGCAGCGACAAGATGGTCGTCTACGAGGACGGCGCGCAGGAGCCGCTCCGCCTGTTCGACCATGGCGTCGTCTACACGGACCCCGAGACCTTCGGGGAGTACCAGCTGTCGTATCGCACCGGCGACATCGTCTCACCCAAGCTCGATACGAGTGAGCCGCTGAGCGTCGAGCTACAGGACTTCGGGCGGGCCATACGCGCTCGCGACGAGATGCGTTACCACACGGCGCTCGCACGCGACGTCGTCGCCATCACGGAAGCGGCGTCCCGCTCGCTCGAAGCAGGCGGGGCCGAGGTGCACGTCGAGCGATCCGCGCCACTTCCCCCGCGCGCGGGTCGGCTCGCATCCTCGGCTCCGCCTGTCCCCCCGCTCGCGGCGGCGGTGGCGACGGCATGAGCATGAGGCCCGGGCCTGCGGCGCCGGTCGCCCAGGTGGGGTCGACGCTCGGGAACGCCGGCCTGCTGCGATGGGGCCCCAGCGTGCCGGAGGTCGTGGCGCGCGGCTACCGCCATCGCGACGCGATGGTCCGGCGCGTGCTCGCCGCCGCCGACCTGATCGCCGTCGCCACCGCGCTGCTCGCCGTGCTGGGCCGCCGGTCGGCCTCGTGGCACGACGTCGCGTGGATCCTGCTGGTGCTCCCAGGCTGGGTGCTGCTGCTGCACGCCTATCGGCTCTATGACGACGACATCAGGCGCTTCAACCGCGGCGTGCTGCGAGATGGGCCCGACGTCGTGCACGCCGTGCTCGTCGGCTCGGTGCTGTTCTGGCTGTACACCACGGCGACGCCCCTTCCCGTGGCGGACGCCGGCGCTCTGCTCCTCTTCGCCTGCGTGGCGGGGGCCGGGATCCTCGCCATGCGGGTTGCGGCGCGGCAGGCGATGCGCCACGTCCTCGGACCCGAGCGCGTCGTGATCGTCGGGGACTCGGCCTCTATCCCGCTGCTCGCGCGCAAGCTCCAGGACCACCGGGAGTACCACGTCGAGCTCGCGGGCGTCGTGACCGGCGCCGAGGTGATCGCCTCCGACGGGCCGTTGTTGCTCTGCCGCCCCGGCGAGCTGGATCTCGCCGCCGTCGCGGCGCGTCATCGCATCGACCGGGTGATCCTGGCCGGTCCCGCGGCGATCCCCGGGGTGCTCGCGGATGTGGTCCGCCGCGCGCACCGGCTCGGCCTCAAGGTCGACTACCTCCCGCACCCGCTCGACGTCGTCGGAGCCCGGGTCGAGGTCGACGACATCGAAGGCGTGACGGTCTTCGGCCTCTATCCGCCCGTCCTCTGCCGCTCGTCCCGCTGGTTGAAGCGAGCCATGGACATCGTCGGCGCCTTGGCCTTGCTCTTCGTCACCGCGCCGCTGATGGTGCTGGTCGCCGGGGCGGTGAAGCTCGACTCGCGCGGGCCCGTGCTCTTCCGCCACGAGCGCATCGGGCGCGGTGGCCGTCCCTTCACGATCGCCAAGTTCCGCACGATGTTCGAAGGCGCCGCGGTGATGGCCGAGCAGTTGCGCGTGGACAGTCGCGACCCACACTGGCTGCTGCTGGACCGGGACCCTCGGATCACGCGCACGGGCCCGCTGCTGCGCCGCTCCAGCCTCGACGAGCTGCCACAGCTCTGGAGCGTGCTCAAGGGCGACATGAGCCTCGTCGGGCCGCGCCCCCTGGTCCGGGCGGAGGATCAGCGGATCACCGGCTGGGGGCGCGGGCGGCTCGACCTCACCCCGGGCCTGACCGGCCTCTGGCAGGTCCTCGGCCGCACGAGCATCCCGTTCGAGGAGATGGTCAAGCTCGACTACCTCTACGTCACCAATTGGTCTGCCTGGGGCGATGTGCAGCTGCTGCTGCGCACGCTGCCCCTGCTGCTCACCCGCAAGGGCGCGAACTGATGTCGACGACGCCCGCAGAGGATCTCGGCCGGGTGCTGCGGGCGGTGGGGCGCCGCGCGCGGATGTCGGCGGCGATCTTCGCGCTGACCCTGATCGCAGCGGTCGGCGTGAGCCGGCTCGGCGCGAGCAGCTATGAGGCGACGGCGCAGATCCTCCTGCAGCAGCCCGATCAGGTGAACGCCGTCCTGAACCCGGACGCCATCACGTCCGCGGCGAACGTGCAGCGGGAGGTCAACACGAACGCCCAGCTCATTACGAGCGTTCCGGTGATCGACGCCGTACGGCGCCAGTTGCGCCTCACCGAGAGCGTGCCGGACCTCGTCGACCGGCTGTCCGTGACCGGCGAAGCGACATCGAACCTTGTGGAGATCACCGCCCGCGACGGCGCTCCGGACCGGGCGGCGCGCATCGCGACGGCGGTCGCCGGGCAGTACCAGGACTACCGGCGCCGCTCGGCCCAGGACGCGATCGGGTCCGCGGTCTCCGCGGCCGCCATCCGGCTGCGCGGCATGGACGCCGCCACGCGGGGATCCGCCGAGGGCGAGGCGCTCGAGGCGCGTCTGCACCAGCTCGAGACGGGCGCCGCGGTCGCGACCGGCGGGGTCCAGGTCGTGCGACCGGCGGCGATCCCGTCCGCGCCCGAGCCGCGCATCACGCGACTGAGCGCGGCGGTCGCGCTGGTGCTCGGGCTCACGCTCGCCGGACTCGCCGTGGTGCTGCTCGAGCGGACCGACCGGCGGCTGCTCGACGAGCAGGACGTGGAGGACGCGTTCGGGCAGCCGGTGATCGGGCGCATCCCGGCGGTCGGGCGCCGGGAGAGCGGGGAGCGGCGGCGGGTCGAGGCGTACGACGCGCTCGCGGTCCGGCTCAAGTCCGGCGCCGCGAGCCCGCGCGGGCGGGTGATCATGCTCGCGGCCCCGGCGCCCCGGGCGCGCGACGATGTCGCCATTCGCCTCGCCGAGGCGCTGGCGGACCTGACGCCGCGCGTGATGCTGATCGAGGCGGACCTCCGCAACGAGGGCGGTGAGCTCGCCGAGTCGGGCGGGCTGACCGCGATCCTGTGCGAGCAGAGCACGCTCGAGGAGGAGATCGTGCTGGCGTCCTACCGGCAGGACGACGACCCGCTTCCCGCCCGCGCATGGGAGCTACTGCCGGCCGGGCGGGGGACGAGCCGGCCCACGGCCCTGCTCGGCAGCCGGGAGATGGAGGCGTTGGTCGCACGCGCGCGCGAGCTCGCGGGCATCGTCATCGTCGCCGCCCCGTCGCTCGCCCCAGGCGCCGACGCCCTGGTCCTCGCGCACCTCTGCGACGAGATCGTCGTCGTCGTCCACGCGCGGTCGACGACGCGTGAGCAGGCAGCCGGCGCCCGCCGGGTGCTCGCCTCCGGCTCGGCGCCGGTCGCCGGGATCGTCGTCGAGTCGGGTGGGCAGAAGCGCCGGCGCCCGCTCCGGCACCGGCGCCGGCGGCAGATCCTGCTCGAGCGCAACGCGGACTCGCACGACGAGCCCAGACATCGGTCGGCGGCGGGCGCGTGACCCAGGCGGGTGGCGGTACGGCGGCGGTGGTGCGCGGCGTGTCGTGGGTCGGAGCGGGCCACGTCATCAGCCAGCTGGCCTGGTTCGGATCGCTGCTGTTCGTCGCGACGCTCGTGCCGCCGGAGGCGTTCGGGAGCGTCGCGGTCGCCATGGTCGTGGTCCAGGTCGCGTGGCTGCTGGTGGGCTCGGGGACGCGCGGCGCCCTGGTGGTGAGCGACGACGTGGGCCGAGCCCAGGTGCGCTGGGCCACGACCGTGAACGTCACCACCGGCCTGGCGGCCGCGGCCGCTCTGGTCCTCATAGCGGACCCGCTCGTCTCGCTCCTGGCGCCGACGGCCGACCCGCTCGTCCTGAAGGCCCTCACCCTCGCGGTCGCGCTTCTCGGGTTCTCGATCGTGCCGCTCGCCCTCCTGCAGAAGGCGATGCTGTTCAAGCGCCACGCCGCGGTCAACGCGGGTGCGGCCGTGCTCGCCTCCGGCGCCGCGATCGCCGTCGCGCTCGCCGGGCTCGGCGTGTGGGCGCTGGTCGTGCGCCAGGTGCTGTTCCAGGCCCTGCTCGCCGTGTTCGGGTGGGCCGCCGTCAGGGGGGTTGTGCCGGCCGCCCAGGCGGGCGACCCGCCCGGACGGCGGGACCCGGTCGCGTGGTGGTTCTTCGCGCTCGGCCTGATCGCCTTCCTCTCGCTCAACGTCGACTACGTCGTCGTCGGGCGGTTCGCGGACGTGACCCAGGTCGGGCTGTATTCACTGGCCTTCGCCATCGCGTTCGCGCCGGTGACCCAGTTCGCCTGGCAGATCGGCAAGGTGCTGTTCGCCTCCGCGGCGCGCGAGGACGATCCCGCCCTCGTCGGCGCCCGCGCGGCACGCTCGGCGCGGCTGACCGCGCTGCTCGTGTGGCCGCTGGTGCCGCCCGCCTTCGTCCTTGCCCCACTGGTGCTTCCGCGGGTGCTCGGCCCTGAGTGGCAGCCGATGATCCTGCCGCTCCAACTGCTGCTGATCGCCGGTGCGGCGCACGCCGTGCTGGCGGTCGTGCGGGAGTTCCTCTTGGGCGCCGGCAACGTTCGACCCTGCCTGGTCGTGGACGCCGTCTGGCTGGGGATGACGGTGGTGGCGCTGCTGGCGCTCGTCCCGGCGCTCGGCGTCAGCGGCGCCGCGCTCGCGCATGTCGCGCTGGTCGTGCCCCTTACCGCCGCGTACGCGATCCTCGCCGCTCGCCACATCGGCCTGCGGCCCGGGGCGCTATGGCGAGCGATGCGCCTTCCGGTCGTGGCCGTCGGAGGTCAGGCCGCGGTCACGGCGGTGGAGTCGTGGCTCATCGGCTGGGCGGGCGCGCCGCCGCCCGTCGCCAACGCGGTCGGGGCCCTGCTCGGCGTAGTGACGCTGGTCGGGCTGCTCGCCGTCGGCGAGATGCCGCCCCACAAGGAGCTGGCCGAAATCGCGCGCGCGGTCAGGACGGGGCGTGGGAGCGGCGCGGTCGTCGCGCTGGAGCCCGCCGCTCCCGCTGCCGTCGCCGCCGGCCCGGCGGTCTCCACGGACGCCGGGTCGGCACTCGGCCGCCGGCTGGCGGGCGTCGCCCTCGCCGTCGCCGCCACGGTCGCGGGTGGCGCCGCGGTCCAGGAGCCCCGGTTCGCCATCGGCCTCGTCCTGGCGGGGCTGGCCGTGCTCCTCGCCTTTCGTGCCCCCGTGGTGCACCTGCTGGCCCTCATCGCCCTCACCACCATCGTGCCGCTCGACGTCCAGGCACGCTTCGGCAGCGGGGGCGACGTGGCCGCCGCCGGGGTCCTGCCCTCCGACCTGCTGCTGGTCGCGGGGCTCGCGCGCGCCGTGGTGGTCCTTCCGCGGCGGCCGCTGCGGCGCCTGGCCTCCGTGGCCGCGGGGCTGACCGTGCTGTTCCTCCTCGCCGCGACGCTGCAGCTGGCCCACGCGATGACGCTGGCGCGGCCGCTCAGCGGGGCCGGCGGGGAGTTCCGCGCGCTGCTCGGCTTCGGTGCGATCCTCATCGCGCTCCCGATCCTGGCGGACGCCGCGCCGCGCCGCCGGCTGCTCTCCGGGCTCGCCGGGCTCGCCCTCGCACTGGGTCTGTGGGGCATCGTGCAGTTCGCCGCGCAGCTGCACTTCTACGACGATCCCGACAGCCCCATCGCCGCCGGCAGCTTCCTCACCGCGGGGCGCGTCATCGGGCTGTTCGCCTTTCCCGTCGCCGCGATCGTCGCGCTCGCCGTCCTCACCGGCACCCCGAACCGTCGCCTCGGCGCCCGCGCCCTGCTCGGCGCCGTCGTGGTGGCCAACTGCGTCGCCATCGTGCTCACGTTCGAGCGGACGTTCGTGGTCGCCACGCTGGCCGGCTTCGCGCTCGTGTTCCTGCGCTCGGTACCGGGGCAGCGCCCCCGCCTCCTGGCCGGCGGCATGGTCGCCGTCGCCTCCACCGCCGTCGCGGTGGCGCTGGTGGCGCCCGCCGCCTTCTCGGCGTACGCGGCGCGCCTGGCGTCGATCGGAGGCGCGACGCACGATCCCTCCGTTCTCTACCGCATCGAGGAGAGCCGGCTGGTCGCGCAGCAGATCCGCGCCCGTCCCGTCGACGGCTCGGCGCTCGGCGCGACCATCCTGATCGGCCGCCCCGGCACGAACCGGGCGCTCGAGCCGCGCCGGCATGCGGAGAACGCCTACCTGTGGCTCGCGTGGAAGTTCGGCATCCCCGCCGCGCTGGTGATGTGTGCGGCGCTGGCGCTGGCGCTCGCCGCGCCGGGGCCGGCCCGGGAGGAACGCCCGGATGTCGTCCTCCGGCGAGGCTGCCAGGCGGCGCTCGCCGCGGTGATGGCGGCGTCGCTCACGTTCTCGAGCTTCAACCAGATCGGCGTCACCGCGCTGATGGGGCTCCTGGCCGCGGTCTGCGTCGCCGCGCCGCCTCAGATCCGGGCCGCTCGTCCGCGAAGGCTCGCATGACGGCGCGCCTCCGGCTCGCGATCGTGGTCCCGTTCCTCGACGAGGAGCGGCTCCTCGGGGAGCTGCTGTGCTCAATGGAGTCGCAGTCCCGGCGCCCTGACCAGCTGCTCCTGGTCGACGACGGCTCGACGGATGCCTCCGGCGCGCTCGCCGAGGCGTTCAGCCGGCGGCACCCATGGGCCACGGTGGCGCGCCGGCCGCCGCGGCCCCCGCGACGCGACCGCCTCGCCGGCGGCGCGGCGCTGCAGGCCTTCACGTGGGGGGTGGATCAGCTCGAGCCGGACTGGGACGTCGTCGCCAAGGTCGATGGCGACCTTCGGCTGACGCCGGCGACGCTCGGGACGCTCGAGACGGCATTCCTCCGCGATGCGGCGCTCGGTGTCGCCGGCGCGTTCCTAAGCGCGCCGGACGGCGCCGGGCGTCCGCTCCGCCAGCGCTTGCCACGCGACCACGTCGAGGGCGAGACGAAGTTCTACCGGCGCCAGTGCTGGCAGGAGATCGAGCCGCTCCCCGCGATGCTCGGCTGGGACACGATCGACCTGGTCCGTGCACGGCTGCGTGGCTGGCGCACGCAGAGCTTCGAGATCCCCGGCGGCGACCCTCTGCACCTCCGGCCGATGGGCGCCCATGACGGGCGGCTCCGCGGATACCGGCGGTGGGGCCGCTGCGCGTGGAGCTTCGGCGAGCATCCCCTCCACGTGCTGGCCGTCGCGGCGCAGCGCGCGAGGGACGAGCCGCCGTTGCTCGGCGCCCTGAACTACCTCGCCGGGTGGGCCGCCGCGGCAGCCGTGCGGGCCCCGCGCGCCGAGGCCGAGGTGTGCGAGTACGTGCGGCGCGACCAGCTGCGGCGGCTGCGTCGCCGGATCGCCCGGAGCGCGGGCGCAGGGGGAGCGGCATGACCGCGGTCGCGACCCGCGCGCGGCTGCTCCGCGAATCGGCCGACGGGCTGCGGATGGCCCGCGCGGTGCGGGAGCTGTGGCCCAGGGAGGACTGGGCCGGCCGCGTGGTGCGGCGGGCCCTCGTGGAGGCCCTCGGGCAGGCGGGAGGCCGGCGCGAGCCTGAGCGGATCCGGGCCATCGAGGCGCTCCGCCGCGAGCTCGCCGCGTCGGACGCCGTGATCGAGCGCATCGACTTCGGCGCCGGGGACGGCGACCTGACGTCGCAAGGGCCGTATCACGGCGGCGTCGAGGTGGTCCACACGATCGGCGACTTCTGCCAGGGCTCGTGCATCGGCCCGGCATGGTCGCGCGTGCTCTTCCACCTCGTCCGGGAGGCGGCGCCGGTCAACGCGCTCGAGCTCGGAACGGGGCTCGGCCTGTCCGCGGCCTACCAGGGGGCGGCTCTGGAATTGAACGGCCATGGTCGCCTGATGACGATCGAGGGCGCCGTGCCGCTGGCCGACATCGCTCGCGTGAACCTCACGCGGCTCGGGATCACCACCGTCGAGGTGGTGACCGGGAGGTTCCGGGAGGCGCTGCCGCCCGTGCTCGAGCGGTGCCGGCCGCTCGGCTTCGCCTGCATCGACGGCCACCACGACGGTCGGGCCACGGTCGACTACTTCCGCGCGGTGCTGGGCGTTCTCGATGGCCCGGCCATCCTCGTCTTCGACGACATCGGCGTGTCCTCGGGGATGCGCGCCGCGTGGGACCGGATCTCGCGGCACCCGCGGGTGACGCTTGCCCTCGATCTCGAGAAGCTCGGCGTCTGCGGGGTGGGGCGATGACGCCGCGCCTGCACATCACGGTCGTCGTGCCGTTCCTCGACGAGGCGGAGCACCTGCCGGTCCTCCTCGAATCGCTCGCGGCCCAGCAGCGCCCGCCCGACCGCGTCATCCTCGTCGACGACGGCTCGTCCGACGGCTCGGACCTGATCGCGCAGCGCTTCGCGCTGGACCATCCGCAGGCACGGGTGCTGCGGCGACCGCCACGGCCACCGGAGCGCGACCGGATGGCGCGCGCGCACGAGTGGCGGGCGTTCACGTGGGGTCTCGCGCACGTCGTCGAGCCGTGGGACCTCGCCGCGAAGCTCGACGCCGACCTGAGGCTTACCCCGGGCCTGCTGGGGGAGATGGAGGGCCGCTTCCTCGCCGAGCCGCGGCTCGGGCTCGCCGGCGCCTACCTTTCGCAGACGCTTCCCGACGGGCGACTCGCCCGGCAGCGGTGCGCCCCGGGGCACGTCGAGGGACCCAACCGCTTCTACCGGCGCGCATGCCTGGAGGCCATCTCGCCGATCCCGGCCATCCTCGGCTGGGACACGATCGACGAGGTCCGGGCCCGGATGCGGGGGTGGGAGACGCGGAGCTTCGAGAGCCGAAGCGGCGACGTCGTGCACCTGCGACGGCTCGGCTCCTACGACGGCGTCCTGCGCGGGTACGGGCGTGCCGGCTGGGCTGCGTATGCCTACGGCGCCCATCCGCTCCACGTGCTGGGCTCCGCGGCCGCGCGCTGTCGCGATCGGCCGCGCGTGACCTGCGGGACCGCCTATCTCGGCGGCTACGCCGCGGCTGTCGTGCTCAGGGCCGCGCGGGCGGAGCCGGAGGCCCGCGCCCGTCTCCGCCTCGAGCAGCGCGCACGGCTGTCGGCTCTGGCGCTGGGGAGGGCGATGCAATGACCCGTCACGTCCTGGTGTTGCTCGAGGCGCTGCCCTACCCGACGGACCCGCGGGTGCGCAGCCAGCTCGTCGTGTTACGCGAGGCGGGCTTCGACGTGACCGTGGCGTGCCCGACGGGGCCCGGGCACGAGAAGCGCGACGAGATCATGGACGGCGTCCGGGTGCGCCGCTTCACCGCGCCGCCGGCCGGTCACGGCGCGGCCGCCTACCTGCTCGAGTACGGGGTCGCCTTCTTGCGTCTCTGGGCGATCGTGCGCGCGGTCCGGCGCGAGCGACCCGTCGACCTGGTGCTGGTCTGCACGCCGCCGGACCTGCTCGTCGCTCTCGCCCGGCCGCTCGCACGTCGAGGCGCGGCGGTGATCTTCGACTACCGGGAGATCTCCCCGGAGCTCTTCGAGGCGAAGTTCGGTCGCCGCGGCCTGCCCTATCGCGCGCTCCTGCTCGCCGAGCGCTACGCGCTGCGCCGCGCCGACGTCGTGACGACGGTCTCCGCCCCCTGCGCAGAGCTGGCGGTCCGCCGGGGAGGCGTGGACCCCGCTCGCGTGTTCCTGGTCGGCAACGGACCGGATCCGGCGCGCATCCATCCCGTCCCCCCGGTGCCGGAGCTCCGCCGCGGTCGCCGGCACCTCGTCCTGTGGCTGGGCATTATGTCCGCGCAGGAGGGGCTCGAGCGCCTCGTCGAGGCGGCCGAGCACGTCGTCCACGGGCGCGGGCGCGATGACGTGCACTTCGCCATCGTCGGTCCCGGTGACGCTCGGGAGCCGCTGCAGCGCCTCGTCCAGGCGCTCGGCCTCGACGACGCCGTCGAGCTGCCGGGCGCAGTCGACGACGAGCTCGTGTGCGCCTACCTCTGCACCGCCGACGTGTGCGTCGGGGTCGACGAGCGCAACGCGATGAACGATCGCGCCGCGATGCGCAAGGTGCTCGAGTACCTGGCGCTGGGCAAGGCCGTCGTCCAGTTCCCGCTCGCCGAGATGCACCGCCTCTGCGGGGAGGCGACCGTCTACGCGCGCAACGGCGACTCGTACGACCTCGCCGACCGCATCTGCCGGCTGCTCGACGACGAGCCACACCGCCGGCGGCTCGGGGAGGCGGCGCGTCGCCAGGCGTCCGCCGGGCTGATGTGGCCTGAGCAGGTCCCGGCGCTGCTCGCCGCCGTCGAGACCGCGGCCGGGCTCGAGAAGACGCGGAGGGAGGAGGCGTGACCGAGGACCGCGTGACGGTCGTGCTCGCCGACGATCATCCGCCGACCCGCGCCGGCGTTCGTCTCGTCCTCGAGGGCGCGGGCTTCATCGTCGCGGCCGAGGTCGCCGACGCCGACGCCGCCGTCGCGGCGACGTTGCACCACCGCCCGTCGCTCTGCGTGCTCGACCTCTCCATGCCCGGCGGCGGCATATCGGCCGTCCGCCGCATCCACGATCAGGCGCCCGAGACGAAGATCGTGATCCTCACGGTCTCCCTGAACGACAGCGACCTGTTCGGGGCGCTGCTGGCCGGCGCCTCGGGCTACCTCCTGAAGGACATCTCCGCGGACCGGCTGCCCCGGCGCTCCGCGCCGTGCTCGAGGGCGAAGTGACGCTGCCGCGGAGCCTCGAGGGCCGGCTGATCGAGGAGTTCCGCTCCCACGAGCTGGGATCCCGTCATCGCAGCCGGTTCCGCCCGGGGTCGCGTCTGACCTCGCGCGAGTGGGAGGTGTTGGGCCTGATCGCCGAGCACCTCCCGACCACGGTCGTCGCCCAGCGGCTCGGGATCTCCGAGGTCACCGTCCGCCGTCACATCTCCTCGGCGGTCCACAAGCTCGGCGCCGCCGACCGCGAGGGTGCGGTGAAGCTGCTCGGCGGCGAGGGCGAGCGGGAGCCGTGAGGCTACGGCGTCTCGAACAGCGGCGAGTGCGGGTTCAGCGCGGCCGCGCGGCGCGCGGCCGCCACCGCGGCCCCGATCCGGCCGCGCTCGGCCTCGATCCGTGCGAGCACGAGCCAATGCTTCCAGTTGGTGGGCTCGCGGGCCGTCGCGCGCCGAGCGTCGGCCGCGGCCCTCGCGCCGGATCCGAGCTGCTCCAGCACCAGGGCGCGCTGCGCGTATCCGGCCGCGCCCCAGGGCGCGACGTCGACCGCCGTCGTGGCGGCGGATGCCGCGTCCTCGTAGTCGCCGGCCTGGACCGCCCGGTGGCTCGTCCGAACCTGGACCGCCGAGCCCAGGACGGGCAGCTGCACGGCCAGCGCGACCACGGCGACGATCAGCAGGCCCGCACGGCGCGGGGCGCCGAGGGTCTCGCCGGCCTCGCGCCCTTCGAGGCCGCGAGCCCGCCGAGTGCGAGCGCCACCGCCGTCACCGCGGTCGACTCCCACATCCAGTCGACGCCGGCGCAGACGCAATAGACGAGCAGGGCGCCCGCAGCTCCAGCCGCGGCGCCCGTCGCGTCCGGGTCGCGCACCGCCGTGCGGATGGCCGCGGCGAGCAGGCTTCCGAGCGCCGCGAGCAGCAGCAGCGTCCCGGGCAGGCCGAGCTCGCTCAGGCTCTCCAGGTAGAGGGAGTGTGCGTCGCGGACGAAGTAGGCCCGGCGCGGGTCCCGGTTCCACGTGAACTCGTAGGTTCCGGCGCCGGTGCCGCCGAGCGGATGGCCGTCGAAGGTGTCGAGCGCTGCGGCCCAGAGGGCGTTGCGGGTACCGCCCAGGGTGGTGAAGCGCTGCACCGGGTCACCCGTCAGCGACGGGGTCGGCCGATGGAAGCTCGTCCACGCCCGGCTGACCGCGACGGGGCCGAGCGAAACGCCGGCCGTGAGGGCGAGGACGCCGGTGACGATGAGCGCGGCGCGGAGCTGCCGCGGCGTCATCCGCCACGTCTCGAATCCGGCGCGCCGTGTGAGCAGGACGACGAGCGGGCAGGCCAGGAACACCACGCCGGCGACCAACCCGACTCTGCCGCCGGCCGCGCCCCCGGTGCCTCGGGCGATCTCCGGCGCGGACCGGATGGCGAGGATGACGGCCCCGGTGCCGGCGACCGCCACCAGCGCGTGTGCGCCTGCGAGCCAGCGGTGACGCGAGAGGGCGACGACGGCGACGACGCCGAGCACCCCCGCCGCGGTCGCCGAGCGCGCATACGTCAGGTAGACCACGCTGCCGGCCAGACACGTCCCCGCCAGAGCGGCGCCGCGCACGGGCCAGGTGCGGGCGTCGGCGCTCCAGGCCAGCGTGAGCGCGGCCGTCATGGCGGCCCAGCAGCCGAGCGCGTTCCAGTAGTTGAGCGGCCACGCGAGGCGGCGCACGTTGGAGGAGCCGAGCGGGTTGTCGAACAGCCCGGGAGCCAGCCGCGAGAAGAGCGCGAGCGCGCACACGCCGACGGCCGCGGACGTGACCGCGACCACGCCCAGGCGCCACTCGTCCCCCTTGAAGCCCGCGCCCATCGCGAACACGACGCCCGCGAAGCCGAGCACGCGCGCGAGCTCGATGAACGTGCGCTCCCGGCTCTCGGTCCAGACGAGGCTGAGCCCGATCCATCCCGCAAGCACCATCCAACCCAGGAGGGAAGCCGTGATCATCCTGGTAGCCCGAGCCCTCGGCAGCAGCGCGGATGCCAACCCCAGCGCGAGCGTCCACCACAGCAGCACGAAGGCTTCGCTGCGGCCCACGACGCCATACGCGCCGCCTTCGACGCCGGCGACGAACAGGCCGAGCGCCAGCAGCGCGGCGAGCGATGCGGCCGGCCAGGCGCGCGTGTCAGGTTTCGCGGCTTCCACGCGTACTCGAGTCCGTGGATGGCAAACGGCTGCTGAGGATCGCGATCGTCGTCTGCGCGGCGGCCATGACGGCCCCGGGCACCGCGGCGGCGGCCACGTGCATACCGGACCAGACCGTCGCGGCGCTCGACCAGTACTGCGACGCGCTGCCGAATCCGGCCGGAGCCGGCCCGCCGAGGCCCGCGGGCGCACCGGCGCCGCGGCCGCTGCGCGACGTGCTCTCGCCCAAGCAGGCCGAACGCCTGCGCGACGCGGGGCCGGCCGGGATGGCGGTGCTGCTCATGCCCATCGTCTCCCCGCTCGCCCGCGCCCCGCTGACGCTCAAGGAGCGCCGGCGCGCGGAGCGCGCTACGGACAGCCTCGTGCGCCCCGGCTCGCTCGACACCCGGGACCAGGACGACGTGGCCACCGTGGCCGCCGGGATGGCCTCGGCGGCGGAGGGCGTCCTCGGCGGCGCGTTTCGCTGGGGGCTCGTGATCTCCAGCCTGGGCATCGCCGCGTTGACCTGGCTGCGATTGCGCTCCCGCATCCGGCTCTGACCGGCGGGTCGTAGGACGTGCCCGCGCGCTTCCTCCGGTCCAGTCGCGGCGAGGACGAGCTGGTCCGCGTCTACGAGGACAACGTCCGCGCGGTGTACGCGTTCTTCGCCTACTCCGTGCCCAGCGAGGTGGCCGAGGATCTGACGGCGACGACGTTCGAGCACGTGGTTCGCTCGTGGAGCCGTTTCGATCCTGCCTACGCGCGGCCGCGGACCTGGATCATGGCCATCGCGCGAAACGTCCTGACCGACCACTTCCGCCGCCAGGCGTACCGTCACACGATCTCCCTCGACCAGTACCCGGCGCTTGCCGCGTCGCTCGTGTCGAGTGACGATCCCGCGGCGAGCTGCTTGAGCCTCGATCTGGTCCGCGACTGGCTCGCCCGCCTCAAGCCGCGCGAGCGGGAGGTGCTGGCGCTTCGGTTCGCGGCCGATCTGTCCGCCGCCGACATCGCGCCGCAACTCGGTCTCAGCGAAGCCAACGTGCACCAGATCTCCTCACGTGCGCTGCGCCGCCTGCATGAGGAGCTGCCGAGTGCCGAGCTCACGGGCAACGCCTGACGTACCGCGGACGCCGCTCGTGGCGATACCGGACCTGGATCTCGCCGTCGCGGGTGCGGACGAAGCGCGGCCGCCGCTCGAGGCGCTCGACCATCACCGTTCTGCAGTCCGGATCCGCGCGCGCGGGGCTGTCGCCGGACGTGAGCGGGAGCAAGCCGGCGAGGCTGACGCCCAGGCCGCCGATCGCGAGCGCGCTCGCGAGCGCCCATCCGGCGACGACGAGCCGCAAGTGGCGGCGTTCGCGCTCGACCCACGGCGCGAGCAACGACCGCTCCAGCTCTCGCACGAAATCCTCTCGTGGAGCCGGGCGCGCCCGGCGGAGCAGTCGTTCGAGGTCATCAGGCGCTTGCCCACTCGGTCCTATACGCGCAGGCCCCGCGCTTTCCGACAGGTGCGCTACGAGCGCAGCAGCACGACGACGCCGGCGACGATCGTGAGGATGCCGATCCAGCGCTGCACGGTCACCTGCTCGTCCAGGAACAGCTGGCCGATCAAGGCGATCAGCACATAGCTGAGGCTGAGCGGCACCGCCTTCGAGAGCTCCTGGCTGCCGTAGAGCTCCAGGCTGATCAGCAGCACGATGGCGATCAGCGCACCCCCGCCAGAAGCGCCAGTCCCGCGCCACCTCTCCGAGATGCCCGAGGGACTCGGCGCTACCGAGCGTGAAGCCGCCCGCCTGCACCAGAGCCGCGC